>JAXMFO010000009.1:0-192096 GCA_046347715.1 Burkholderiales bacterium | reverse complement strand
GGCACCGTCTCCTCGCCCATGCCGAAGTCGTGGCAGCGGTGCTCGACGAACATGTCCCACTCCTCGAACGAGCCTTCGTCGAGGAGGACCTCGATGCGCTCGCGCGCGGTGAGCTTGCCCTTCTTGTGCTGGGCCGCGATGCGCTTCTCGCCGCCACCCAGGGCCGCGAGCGCGCGCTTCTGGTCGAGCTGCCGGATGATGTCCTGCACGGTGTGCTTCTCCTTAGGATGCTGCCGCCAACAGTTGGGCCGCGGCGGCGGTGGGCGTGAGCGCCCCCGCCGCCACTCGTTCGAGGATCGTGGGCAGTGCCGCCTGTACGTCGGCGTTCGCGTGGAAGCGCTCGCGCAGGCCCGCGTCGATGAGGTGCCAGGTCCAGGCGAGCGCCTGCCGCCGGCGCTTTTCCGTGAGCTCGCCGGAGTTCGCGAAGGCGTCGCGGCAGGCGACGACCTCCTGCCAGAACGCGGCGATGCCCTCGTGCGTGAGCGCGCTCGCCCCCAGCACCTTGGGCCGCCAGTGGGCCAACGCGGGGCGCAGCAGGCCCAGCGCGCCCTTCATCTGGCTCATCGCGCGATCGGCGGCCGCGGGGTCGAGGTCGCGCTTGTTGTAGACGATGAGGTCGGCCAGTTCGACGACGCCCTTCTTCAGCGCCTGCAGGTCGTCGCCGGCGTTGGGCAACTGCATCAGCACGAAGACGTCGGTGAGGTTCGCGACGTCGGTCTCGCTCTGGCCCACGCCCACGGTCTCGACGATCACGACGTCGTGGCCCGCGGCCTCGACGAAGAGCATCGCCTCGCGCGTGTGCGCCGCCACGCCGCCCAGCGCGCCCGAGGACGGCGACGGCCGGATGAACGCGCGCGGATGCCGCGACAGCTCCTCCATGCGCGTCTTGTCGCCGAGCACCGAGCCACCCGACACCGAGCTCGACGGGTCGACCGCGAGCACGGCCACGCGGTGGCCGGCACCGACGAGGTGCAGGCCGAGGGCCTCGATCAGCGTCGACTTGCCGACACCCGGCGCGCCGGTGATGCCCATGCGCAGCGCGTGGCCGGTGTGCGGGAGCAGCGCGGCCATGACGTCGCGCGCCGTCGCCTGGTGATCGGCGCGCGTCGACTCGGCGAGCGTGATCGCCTTGGCGAGCGTGCGCCGGTCCCCGTCGCGGATACGCTGCGCGATGCGCGCGACCTCCTGCGCATCGGGGCGCGGCGAGCGCGTGGCCATGTCCACGCTTCTTGGACTACGCCTGGACCGGGGTGGCGAGCGCCGCGCGGATCTTCGCGAGCACGTCGGCCGCGCACACGGGGATCGCCGTGCCCGGGCCGTAGATGCCGGCCACGCCGGCGGCGTGCAGCATCGCGTAGTCCTGCTGCGGGACCACGCCGCCGACGAACACGACGATGTCGTGCGCGCCCTGCCGGCGCAGTTCGTCGATCAGCGCCGGCACCAGCGTCTTGTGGCCGGCGGCGAGCGTGGACACGCCCACCGCGTGGACGTCGTTCTCGATGGCCTGCCGCGCGGCCTCCTCCGGCGTCTGGAAGAGCGGACCGATGTCGACGTCGAAGCCGGCGTCGGCGAACGCGGACGCGACGACCTTGGCGCCGCGGTCGTGGCCGTCCTGCCCCAGCTTCGCGACCATGATGCGCGGGCGCCGGCCCTCGTCCTGCGCGAACGCGGCGACGTCGGCCTTGATCTTCTCCCACATGGCGTCCTCCGCGAACTGGCCGCCGTATACCCCGGACACGCTCTGCGTGTGCGCGCGGTGCCGGCCCCACACGACCTCCAGCGCGCTGCTGATCTCGCCGACGGTGGCGCGGGCGCGCACCGCCTGCACGGAAAGGTCGAGGAGGTTGCCCTTGCCGGAGCGGGCCGCCTCGGTGAGCGCGGCGAGCGCCGCCTCCACCGTCTTGGCGTCGCGGCTGGCGCGGATCTTCGCCAGCAGCTTCACCTGCGCGTCGCGCACGGCCGTGTTGTCGATCTCGCGGATGGGGATCGGCTCCTCGTGCTCGAGCTTGAACTTGTTGACGCCGACGATCGTGTCCTCGCCGCTGTCGATGCGCGCCTGCTTCTCCGCGGCGGCCGCCTCGATCTTGAGCTTGGCCCAGCCCGATTCGACGGCCTTGGTCATGCCGCCCATCGCCTCGACTTCCTCGAGGATGGCCCACGCCTTGTCGGCCATGTCCTGCGTCAGGCGCTCCATCATGTACGAGCCGGCCCACGGGTCGATCACGTTGCCGATGTGGGTCTCCTCCTGCAGCAGCACCTGCGTGTTGCGCGCGATGCGGGCGGAGAAGTCGGTGGGCAGCGCCACCGCCTCGTCGAACGAGTTGGTGTGCAGCGACTGCGTGCCGCCGAAGACCGCGGCCATCGCCTCGATCGTCGTGCGCACGACGTTGTTGTATGGATCCTGCTCGGTGAGCGACCAGCCCGACGTCTGGCAGTGCGTGCGCAGCATCAGCGACTTCGGGTTCTTCGGGTTGAACGACGCCATGATCCGCCACCACAGGAGGCGCGCCGCACGCAGCTTGGCGATCTCGAGGTAGAAGTTCATGCCGATGCCGAAGAAGAACGACAGGCGGCCCGCGAACTCGTCGACGTCCATGCCGCGCGCGAGCGCGGTGCGCACGTACTCGCGGCCGTCGGCGAGCGTGAACGCGAGTTCCAGCGCCTGGTTGGCCCCCGCCTCCTGCATGTGGTAGCCGGAGATCGAGATCGAGTTGAACTTCGGCATGTGCGCCGCGGTGTACTCGATGATGTCCGCCACGATCCGCATCGAAGGCTCGGGCGGATAGATGTACGTGTTGCGGACCATGAACTCCTTGAGGATGTCGTTCTGGATGGTCCCGGACAGCTTGTCCTGCGCGACGCCCTGCTCCTCCGCCGCGACGATGTAGCCGGCGAGCACCGGCAGCACCGCGCCGTTCATGGTCATCGACACCGAGACCTTGTCGAGCGGGATGCCGTCGAACAGGATCTTCATGTCCTCGACGGAGTCGATGGCCACGCCGGCCTTGCCGACGTCGCCGACGACGCGCGGGTGGTCGGAGTCGTAGCCGCGGTGGGTCGCGAGGTCGAACGCGACCGACACGCCCTGCCCGCCGCCGGCCAGCGTGCGGCGGTAGAACGCATTGGATTCGTGGGCGGTCGAGAAGCCCGCGTACTGGCGGATGGTCCACGGCCGCACCGCATACATCGTGGGCTGCGGGCCGCGGACGTACGGCGCGAAGCCGGGCAGCGTGTCCGCGTAGGGCAACCCCGCAAGGTCGGCCGCCGTGTAGAGCGGCTTGACGTCGATGCCGTCCGGCGTGCGCCACGTGAGCTTGCCGACGTCGCCGCCGGGGGCGCTCTTCGCCGCGGCGCGCTGCCAGTCGGCGAGCGTGACGGACGGAATCTTGGGGGAGTCGGAGTCGGGCACGGCGCACCTCGTCGTGGGTCCACCGGATGGGACCGTCAGCCCGCTATTCTAGCTTTCGCGGCGCAGCAAGCGAACCGTGGTGCGGCAAGGCGCCGCGGACCGGATGGTCGCGGCGCTTGCGGACTCGTGGCTCACCCCCCAGTAACCGTTGCGCGCCGTGCGAACGGGCGCGAAGTTCGCCCATGGACGGCGAACGCGGGCCCAACGTCGCCCAACGGTCGCGCGACGCGACTCGATGTCGAATCGGTGTCTGACACCGCCTGTGACGTGTCAGACACCGATGCGCCGGCCGCGGCGTGGCGTCAGCGGGCGGCCGCGGTCACGCTGCCCGAGCCGTGCACGGCTTGCCGGACCGTCGGCGTGCCGTGGTAGACGACGTCGCCGGACCCGTTGACCGCGACGTCGAGCGCCTCGCTCGCCCGCACCTGCGCGTGGCCGGAGCCGTGAAGCGCGACGCGCGCGCGGCGCGTGGCCAGCGCGTCTGCCGCCAGGTCCCCCGAGCCGGCGAGCGTGGCGTCGAGCGTCGTCGCCTGCCCGCCGATCCGCGCGTCGCCGCTGCCGGCCAGCGTGAGCGCGACGTCCTGCGCAGCGAGCGCGTCGATCGTCACGTTCCCCGAACCGCCGAGGGTCACCCGGAAGCGGTCGGCACGCAGCGCGGCCGCACGCACGCTGCCCGCGCCCGCCAGCGCGACGTCGTCGAGGTCGCGCACCGGGACGACGATGCGCAACTCGCCGTAGCTCGCGTCCGTGCGGCGGTCCTTCCAGCGGAGGTGGAGAGTGCCGTTCTCGACGACCGTCTCGACGCGCGGGACGACGTTGTCGTCCCCGGTGACCGTGAGCGCTCCCTCCGCGCCCTGCCGCACCTCGACCTCGGCGGTGATCTCGACCGCGAGGCGGTGGAAGCTGCGCACGCTGCGCATCTCGGTCGTCGTGACGCCGGAGCCGGCGATGCGCTCGGCGGCCGCGCCCAGCGGAAGGCCGAGGGCGAACGCGAGGGCGACGAGCGCAAGGGGACGCGCGACGAGGGCGACAGGGGTTGCCATGGCGTTTCCGATCACGAGGGGAGATGTCGCTTGGATGCGCTGGTACCACCCGCCGGATTCAGGCATCGACACGGGTCGCGCGGCACCACCGGACCGCCCGTACCGGCCTGCGCCGCCTCGGCGCCCGGTGTCGCGACGACCGGCGTCGTTCGCCGACGAACCGCGACCGGCGCCGACGAACCGCGCTTGCCAAGCCGGCCGCGAGCCCCCATCTTGTCGCCATGTCCGATCCCTTCGACAACCCGCGCCTCACCGGTCCCCGTCGCGGCTTCCGCATGACGCTCGGGGGACCGCTCGGCACCGTCGTCGGCGTCGTGGCCGGCGCCGTGGGCCTCGTGGCCGCGTTCGCGCTGTCCATCGTGCTGTTCTCCGTCCTGCTGGTCGCCGGCGTGGTGTTCGGCGGCTGGTTCTGGTGGAAGACGCGCGACCTGCGGCGCGCCCTCGACGCGGCCGCGGCACGCCGGTCGTCCCCGCTCGAGCGCGAGGTGCAGGGCGAGGCGATCGTCGTGTCCGAGACCGGCGGCGAGCGGCAGGCGCGCTAGGACGCCGGCGCGTCCGGTCGCCGCTTCGGGTCCGACCCCGTGGCCTCGATCGGTGTCTGACACCTCGTAGGTCCGGGCGGCATCAACGTCCCCGCGACACCGCGCCGCTCGACCGCGGCGCTGCGAGACGGCATCCTTCGCGGATGCTGGAATGGCTCTTCGGTGAGCGCCTGACCGACGCGGACCGCTCGGGGCTGCATCGCGCCCTGCGCGTCGCGCTGGTCATGCCCACGCTCTACGCGGTCGGCGTGCTCGTGCGCGGCGACCGCGACTTCGCGTTGCTGGCGGCGTTCGGCGCGTTCGCTGCCCTCGCGATGGCAGACTTCATGGGACCGACGCGCTCGCGCCTGCGCGCGATGGCGGGACTCACCGTCGTCGGCGCCCTCCTCGTCGCCGCCGGCACCGCGCTGTCGCAGACGCTGTGGCCCGCGGTCATCGTCATGTTCGCGGTCGCGCTCGCGCTGCAGTTCCTGATGGCGCTCGGCGGCCAGTTCGCGCTCGGCAACAACGCGGCGCTGCTCGCGTTCGTGGTCTGCGCGATGGTGCCGTCCGGCGA
Organism: Burkholderiales bacterium; assembly: GCA_046347715.1. GTDB lineage: Bacteria > Pseudomonadota > Gammaproteobacteria > Burkholderiales > Casimicrobiaceae > VBCG01. The sequence continues at coordinate 186,546 of JAXMFO010000009.1, read as the reverse complement.
TGCGGCGCTCCCCTCGCGCCTGGCCGGCTGGTTCACCGCCATGGCGTGCGCGATGCTCGTGGGCAATCTTCTGTGGCCGCGCAACGAGCGGCGCGACCTCTACCTGCGCATCGTCGACGCGCTGCGCCCGATGGCGGAAGCCGCCCGCGCGACCGCCGCCGGCGCGCCGGCGGGCGACGCGCTGTCGCGCTCGCTCGCGGCGATCGACGCGGTCCGCGACGAGCAGCGTGCCCTCGGCTTCCGCACCATCGGGCCGCCGGAGCACCAGCAGGCGCTGATGGGCATCATCGACGCCCTCGGCCAGGGGTGGCGCTTCCTGTCGGTGGCCGCGGCCGCCGACCGCGAGGACGCCTCCGACCACGACCTCGTGCGCGCGGTCGCCGACACCTTCGACGCCATCGCCCGCGTCATGGCCGGCTGCGCCGCCGGCGGCCGGCGACCGCACGTGTGCGTCGACGCGCTCGCGGCGGCCCGCCACGCCCATCGCGAACGGCTCGATTCCGGTGCCAAGGCCGCGCTCGCCGCGCACGTGCCCGGCGCCGCGATCGTCGAGCGCTTCGCCGCCGCCTTTCCCGCGCGCGTGCTGTCGTTCGTGACCCTCGCGATGGCGGTCGACGCGGGCGTCCTCTCCCGCCACGGCGTGCGCCTGCACGACGACTTCGCCGTGCTCGAATCGCCGCGCCCGCAACCGCTGCTCGCGCGCGTCGCGGACGTGCTGCGCCCGCACCTGCACGCGCGCTCGGTGTGGCTGCACAACAGCCTGCGCGCCGCGCTGGCGCTCGCCGCCGCGATGCTGGTGGCGAAGGCGAGCGACCTCGCCCACGGCTTCTGGATCGTGCTCGCCACCCTCGCGGTGCTGCGCTCCAACGTCGCCACCACCGGCTCGACGGTCGTCAACGCGGTGGCCGGCACCTTCGCCGGCATGCTGGTCGCCGCGCTCGCGATCCTCGTGCTGTCGCCGCATCCCTGGCTCATGTGGCTCGCGCTGCCGCCGCTCGTCTTCCTCGCCGCGTACGCGAACGCCGCGATCTCCTTCGGCGCCGGCCAGGCGATGTTCGCGTGCCTGGTGGTGATGCTCTTCAACCTCGTCGAGCCGGAAGGCTGGATGACGGGGGTGGTGCGGCTGGAGGCCGTGGCCATCGGCGCCGCCGTGGCCCTCGGCACGTCGCTCCTCATGTGGCCGCGGGGCGCGACGGCCGCGCTGCGCGTCGAGATCGCCGCGCACCTCGCCGCCGCCGAGCGGCTGGTGGACGCCGCGTTCGCCGCGCTGCTCGGCGAGGGCGAGCACAAGATCGCACGCGCGGAGGCGAAGGCGCGCGCCGCGCGCTCGCGCGCCGACGAGGCGCTCGCGAGCTACATGGGGGAACGCAGCGCGAAGCAGGTCCCGCTTGCGGTGTGGGGCCACCTCGCGCGGCTGCCGGTGCACATGCGCCTCGCGGCCGACGCCGTGCTGGCGCTGGAGCGCACGGGCTACCGGCGCATCGGCGGATCGCCTGCCGATGCGGCGATCGCCGCGCTGGCCGGCGACGTGCGCGCGGCGTTCCTCGACTTCGCCGCGCGGGTCACCGATCCGCAGCGCCCGCCCGACCCGGTCCTGCGCCACGCCATCCTCGACCTCGATCTCATCGGCGGCGACGGCGAGTCCGCCGCGCGCGTGCTGGAGCAGGTGGTCGTCGAGTTCGAGGCAGCGCCCGACCGACCGTCGGCGGTACCGGCACTGATGGCGGCCGTGTGGGGCGTTGGCTGGCTCGCGTACCTCGCGCGCATCCTCGACGCCAGCGAGGACGCGCTCGCCGCCACGGCCGCAGCGTCCGTTCGCGCCTGATCGGCGCCGCGCCGCCCCTCCCCTTCCCCCCTCCGCGGGGCGATGGCCGGGGTGGGCGGTAACGCCAGACGGTCATCCCCGGCCTCCGCCGCCGTTCGCCGCCCCCATGGCGACCCCGGCAAGCCCCGGCGACAGGAAACGGCGGCGCGGGCATCAAGAAGCCGCCGCCATGGCCGATAAACGAGGCTGAATCCCCCTCGCCCGTCCATGACCCTCGATCAAGCTCCGCTGCCCTGCGGTCTCCCGCCGGCGGTCTGCGACCAGCCGTCCCAGGTACCGGACGCCTGTCCGTGCAAGCCGATGCTGGCTGCGCTGCAGGGGCTCCTCGACGACGTGCAGCAGCGCGCCGCGAAGGATCCGCTCACGCACTTCGCGACCAAGCCGGTGTTCGAAGACGCCGCCTTGCGCGCGCTCGACGAGCAGGACCGCTACGGCCACCCGGTCTCGCTCATCTTCTGCGACGTCGACCACTTCAAGGCGGTCAACGACACCTGGGGCCACGGCGCCGGCGACCGGGTGCTCGCCGAGGTGGCCCACCGCCTGCGCGCCTCGCTGCGCGCCGCCGACCTCGCCGCCCGCTACGGGGGCGAGGAATTCGTGTTGCTGCTGCCCAACACCGGCCAGGTGGGCGCCCGGCTGATCGCCGAGCGCCTGCGTGCCGCGGTCGCCGGCAGCGTCATCGCGCCGGCGGGCGAAGTGACCGCAAGCTTCGGCGTCGCCCAGGCGGTCGCCGGCGAGACCCTGCAGGATTGGGTGCACCGCGCGGACACCGCGATGTACGCCGCCAAGAACGCGGGCCGCAACCGGGTCGTGGTCGCCGAGCCCCCGGTCGGCGCCATCGTCGTCGCCCCGGTCGCGCCGAAGCTCCTGCGCCTCGTGTGGAGCAGCGACTACGAGAGTGGCGACCCGCACATCGACGCCGAGCACGAGCGGCTCTTCACCACCGCCAACGAGGTCCTCGCGCTGGCGCTGGAAGACCCCGAGGCCGAACTCGTGGGACGGTTCGACCTCCTGATCGAGCAGTGCCGCGTCCACTTCGCGGACGAGGAGAACGTCCTGCGGCAGCTGCAGTTCCCGGAACTCGAGCGGCACGCCAAGCTGCACGCCGCGCTCCTCCACCGGGCAACGACGCTGCGCGATTCCTTCGCCGAGGGGAGCGGCGACGGCTACAGGCTCCTGACCTTCCTCGCCCGCGACATGGTGGCGATGCACATACTGCGCGAGGACCGCCGCTACTTCGCGCCGCTCGCCCAGGCGCGCCGCCACCAACCCTAGGGGATGCCATGTACTGGACCGACTTCGAGCCCCACGGCGTGCTGCAGCACTTCTACGGTGACGTCTCCGGGGAAGAGCGGCTCGCCGGACTCACCGTGCTGCTGGACGACCGGCGCACCGCGCTCGCGCGCTACGTCATCATCGACTTCACCGGGGCGGCGGGCATCGCAATGTCGTACTCGCAGATGGAGACGCTGGTGTCGCTGATGAACAGCACGCTCGCGAGCGTCAACCCCGACGTGCTCCTGGTCTACGTCCTCGAAGGCGAGGCCGCGCAGGCGCACTTCCAGCGCGTGCTCGACGTGGCCCCCATCCGCCACGTCGGCCACGTCGGCCGCACGCTGGACGAGGCGCGGGACTGGATCGCGGGCCACGTGCCCGCGTGAGACTCGGGCGCGGCCGCGTCACCCGCCCCGCGCGCGCCGCACCGCCGCGACGAGCCGCCCGGCACTCGTCGGGCGTTCCAGGTAATCCGTGTGTGCAAAGCGCGCGAGGTCGCGCGCGGTGCGAAACGCCGTGCCCGGGCCGAGGGCGATGACGGGGATCGCGATGCCGAGGTCGCGCAGTTCCTGCACGAGCGCGACCGCGGCCGCCTCGTCCGGCTCCACTGCGACGATCAGGCACGCATCGTCGTCGCTGTGCAGCAGGCCGAGCAGCGCACCGGCGCTGTCGAACGTGCGCACCGGCGCGTTCGTCGGCGCCAGCGCCGCGGCGATCCACTGGCGTTCCGCCGGATCCGGATCCGCAACGTAGATCGTCGGGGCCATGGCGTCGTGGGGTAGGCAGCAGGCGGTGACGGCCGCACCGGTCGTGCAGCGGCCAGAGCCGCATCATTGCGGGTCGCCCGCCGGCCGGCCATAGGGGCGGCCACGTATCCCACGTAGGTGGGGCCCTGCGCGGGGTGCTTCAGCGGCGCGCCGGCGCGAGGACCTGGGCCAGCTCGGCGATCGACCGCACGCCGATTTTCTCGAGCAGGTGGCTGCGGTGCAGCTCGACGGTCCGGTAGCTGATGCCGAGCCGGACCGCGATGACCTTGCTCGGCTGCCCGGCCAGTGCCAGGTCCATGATCTCGCGCTCGCGTGGAGTGAGCTCGGCCACGCGCGCCGCGATTTCGGCACGGTTGCCCGCGCCGGCATGCGCGGCACGCTGCTCGGCATCGCGGGCCAGCGCCTCGTTGATCGCGTCGAGCAGCGCCTGTTCCTGGTACGGCTTCTGCACGAAGTCGACCGCGCCCCGCTTGATCGCGGCGACGGCCATCCCGATGTCGCCGTGGCCGCTGATGAACACGATGGGGATGTGCGACCCCAGTTCAGACAGCCGCGCCTGCAGCGCGAGGCCGCTCATCCGCGCCATCCGCACGTCGAGCACGAGGCATCCCGCGCGAGTCCCGTCGTGCGCCGCGAGGTACGCGTGCGCCGAGCCGAACGTCTCGGCCGCGAGGCCGACGGACAGCACGAGCTCCCTGATCGAGTTGCGAACGCCGGCATCGTCGTCGATGATGAAGACCGTCGGTTCGTCCATGGCCTAGGCCCCCGCGACCGGCAGCGTGAAGTGGAAGACGGATCCGCCGTCCGGGTTCGGCGTGTACCAGATGCGGCCCCCGTGCGCCTCCACGATGGTCTTGCACGTGGCGAGCCCCACCCCCATGCCCGTCGGCTTGGTGGAGAACAGCGGATCGAAGATGCTCTCGGCGGTCTCGGGCGAGATGCCCGGCCCGTCGTCGACGACCCGTATCTCCACGTCGGCGTCGCCGGCGCGCTTCGCGAGGACGGTGATCGCGCTGCCGGCCGGCGGCCCGCCGGGGCCGGCGCTCTCCAGCGCGTTGTGCAGCAGGTTGACCAGCACGACCTGCAGTTGCAGCGGATCGGCGAGCACCGGCGGCAGGTCGCGGTCGATCTGCGCCGCGATGCGGTCCGCCGCAGCCGGCTCCTCGGTGGCGATCTCGCGCAGGACCACGCGCACCGCGGCGGGCAGCGAGCAGGGCTCGCTCTGCACCTCCCCGGTCCGCACCACCGCCCGGATCTTCTGGATGATGCCCCCGGCGCGCGCCGCCTCGCCCTCCATCTCGGAGATCAGCGCGGTGATCTTCTCGCGATCGGGCGTGTCGCGCGCAACGTAGCGCTTGGCGGCCTGCGCGTAGTTCTTGATCGCAGCCAGCGGCTGGTTGACCTCGTGCGCGATGCCGGTGGCGAGCGCGCCGAGCGCGCTCTGCTTGCTGAAGTTGGCGAGGCGCGTCCGCAGCGCGGCCGACACATCCTCCGCGCGCGAGCGCTGCTCGTACTCCTGCTGCAGCGAGGCCCGGGCACCGCGCAGGCGCAAGCGGTTGACGAGCAGCGCGACGATGAGTGCTGCCTGGAGCACGACGACGACGATCGTCGCCACCACGGCGACCGGATGCTCCCGCCACAGCGAGTGCTCCGTGAACAGCACCCGGCTGCCCGGGGGCAGCCGGCTCTCGGCGATGTTCCAGCGCGCGAGCTGCCGGCCGTCGAACGTCGGCGTGCCTTCGCTGTTCGCCACCGGGATGGCGGCCGGGGCCGTGCCGGCCAGCACGCGTGCCGCCATCGTCCCGGCCGTGACGCCCGCGTCCTCGATGGTGGCGAGCCAGCCGCCCAGGATGCCGCTGCCGAGCAACGTGTCCCACGTGCCGTATACCGGCGCCGACGCCGCTTCCGCGGCCGCCCCCGCCACCGCGCGCGGCACGTAAGGCGTGCCGTTGGCGTCGGCGAACTGGACGATGTAGAGCACCGCGGAGTTGGGCGGCAGCGCCTGCAGACGGCGCGCGAGTTCCGGCATCGGCAGCCCGCGCATCCACGTGAACTCGACACGCCCCGCGTACGGGGCGAGGTCGGCGCGGGCCGTGGCCTCCCAGCTCCGGTCGAGATTGCCGGCGCCGACCACAAGCGCGACGTGGCGCAGGTCCGGATCGATATGGAGCATCACGTCCATCGTGTGCGCGAAGTCGCGCTTGACGGTGACGCCGGTGACGTTCGGCGGCAGGCGGCGTGCCGTGGCGTACTCGACGTCGGACGCGCAGAACACGATCGGCACCCCGGGAAACAGCTCCTCGCCGTGTTCGAGCAGGAACTGGAGCGCCGGCGTGTAGGTCGGGACGATGAGATCGGGGCGCCGCTCGCGGTACTTGAGCCGGAAGACCTCCTTCAGCTTGCCGACGTAGACCTCGTCGTCGAAGCGGGAGAGGTCGAGGCTCTCGCTGTCGATCTCGACGCCGCCCATCGCGCTGGCGGCGAGGCCCTTGGAGATGCCCGCCGTGAAGCTCGCGTTGATCGGCAGCGCGGTCCGGAACGAGTGCAGCAGGAGCACGCGATAGGGCTCGTTGCGCGCCCCCGCCGCCAGGGGCAGGAGCAGCGCCGCGACGACCAGCAGCCGCCACGCTGCGCGCCACGCGACGGAAGCAGTCCGGGCCGGCCGGCTCATGGGGAAGGGTGTCCGATGCGGGCGTTGGTGAGGAAGGGCGCGCGCCGCCACGTACGTGGCCTATGTGGCCGCACATATTCAACCCACACTCGCGCCACGGAAATAATACAGGTGCCCGCTCGCGTCTTCCAAGTCCCCATCCGGTAACGATCATCGTGGAAGCGACTCACCACAGCACCGGCGCGCCGACCGACAAGTACTCGGTGCCCCGCTGGCTCGGGGACCGCGCGACGCGCCGCTTCCACGTCATGGCCAAGCCCGCCGGTTCCGCCTGCAACCTCGGCTGCCGCTACTGCTTCTACCTGTCGAAGGAGCACCTCGACGGAGGCATCGGCCTCGGGCACATGGACGACGAGGTGCTCGAGCGGTTCGTGCGCGACTACATCGCGAGCGTCACCGCCGACGAGGTCGTCTTCTCGTGGCAGGGCGGCGAGCCCACGCTGCTCGGCCTGCCGTTCTTCGAGAAGGTGGTGGCGCTGCAGCGCCGGTACGCGAAGCCGGGTCAGCGCGTCGAGAACGACCTGCAGACCAACGGCACGCTGCTCGACGACGACTGGGTGCGCTTCCTGCGCCAGCACGGGTTCCTCGTGGGACTGTCGATCGACGGGCCGCAGGACGTGCACGACGCGATGCGACCCACCAAGCGCGGACAGCCGTCGTTCGCCGACGTCATGCGCGGCGCCGACCTCCTGCGCCGGCACGGCGTGCCGTTCAACACGCTGACCTGCGTGCACCGCTACAACGCGTCGCGGCCGCTCGACGTCTACCGGTTCCTGCGCCGCGAGGTAGGCTCCACGTACCTGCAGTTCATTCCGATCGTCGAGCCGCGCAATTTCGAGACGACCGCCCCCGGCGCGGGCGATCCGGCGCAGGCGCCGATCGTGGGCTCGCCGCGCACCCGCCGCGACCACCCGCTGTCGGTCGTCACGCCGTGGTCGGTGGACGCCGAGGACTACGGGCGCTTCCTGTGCTCGGTGTGGGACGAGTGGCTGCGCCGCGACCTGGGCCGCGTACTGGTGAGCTTCGCCGAGACCCTGGTGGCGCAGCACATGGGCCTGCCGTCGCAGGTGTGCGTCCATTCCGAGTTCTGCGGCAAGAACGTCGCCGTCGAGCACGACGGCAGCGTCTACGCATGCGACCACTACGTGTACCCCGAGTACCGGCGCGGCAACGTGCGCGCGGCGTCGCTCGGCGACATGGTATTCGACCCGGCGCAGGTCCGCTTCGGCTACGCGAAGTCCGAGACCCTGCCCAGGTACTGCAAGGCCTGTCCGTCGCTGCGCGATTGCTGGGGCGAGTGCCCGAAGAACCGCCTGCTGCGGGCGCCGGACGGCGAGCCCGGGCTCAACTACCTGTGCCCGGGCCTCAAGCGCTTCTTCGCCCATGCGCGCGCGGCGGCCGACCGCATCGCGGCCGAGGCGCGCAATCAACCCGCCTTCGCGGGACGGCCGGGAGGCTAGCGGCCGCACTACGCACGCAGCGCGCCCGGCACGCCACGCCGGCGCGGCGCATCCCAGTCCGGCATTGCGGCCCCGCCCGCGCTGCCACGACGACGCAGAAGTGGCCCGGAGCGAGGCAGTACACGATCAACCAAAAGAGGGAGAGGCAAGTGACCCAAGCTCGAACGGCATTGCAGAAGTGCGGCTGCGTCGCGCGTTCCGCGCTCGTGGTCGCCGCGGTCGCGGCGACCATGGGCTTCGGCACCGCGCAGGCGGCCGACAAGCCCAACGTGGTGGTGCTGATGACCGACGACGTGGGCTGGAGCGACTTCGGCTACATCAGCGGTGGCGGCGCGGCACTCGGCCACGCGACGCCGAGCATCGACCGGATGGCGAAGGAAGGCACCTACTTCACGAGCTGGTACGGACAGGCGAGCTGCACCGCCGGGCGCACCTCGTTCATGACGGGCCGCATCCCGATCCGCACGGCGATGTCCATCGTCGTGGTGCCGGGCGACGAGAACATGATCCGGAAGGAAACGCCGACCATCGCCGAGTTCTTCAAGAAGAACGGCTACCAGACGTACTACTCGGGCAAGTGGCACATGGGCGACAAGCCCGAGGCCTACCCGATCGAGCACGGCTTCGACGAGATGAAGCACTTCGGGGCGTACTACCCGGGCGTCTACACCTACAGCGACACGAGCAACGACTTCCACCCGTGGTTCCCGTCGTACAACAAGAAGTACGCGGAAGAGTACTTCAGCGCGGTGAACATGTACGAGTGGGAAGGCGTCGCCGGCCAGCCCGCGAAGAAGGTCGCGGAGTTCAGCTGGGCGCACCTCGCCGAGTTCGACGTCCGCCAGACGGATTCGGCGGTCGCGTACATCCAGAAGCACGCCAAGGACGCGAAGCCGTTCTTCATGGACATCAACTTCATGAAGATGCACAACCCGAACAACCCGGCGAAGGCGTTCGTCGGCAAGTCCAAGCTCGGGCGCTACTCCGACGCGATGCTCGAGCTCGACTCGAACATCGGCAGGGTGATGGACGCGATCCGCAAGGAGGCGCCGAACACCATCGTGGTGCTGACGTCCGACAACGGCGCGTGGCAGGACGCGTATCCCGACTCGGGCACGACGCCGTTCCGCGGCGACAAGAGCTCGGCGTTCGAGGCCGGCTGGCGCGTCCCGGGCGTGATGTGGTGGCCGGGCCAGATTCCCTCGGGAGTCGTCCTGAACGAGATGATGTCGCACATCGACCTCTGGTCCACGCTCGCCACGATGTCGGGCCTAAAGGCGCCGCCGGTCGGGGAGATGCTGGACAACGCCGGCAAGCCGATCTACTTCGACAGCATCGACAACAGCGCGTGGATCCTCGGCAAGGCGAAGCATTCCGCCCGCAACATGTGGGTCTACATCGACGGCGAGTCGTTCATGGGCGTGCGCGTCGACATGGGCGACGATCCGGCCAACCCGGACCTCAAGATCGCGTGGAAGTACCTCTACACGGCCAAGGACACGTGGCTCGGGCCCGAGATGAACCTGGGCGCGCAGGGCGCGGTGTACAACCTGACGATGGACCCGTTCGAGAAGTACGACATGCTGTTCAACGGCGCGATGTCGACGCGGCAGCCGACGAACTCGCCCGGACGGTGGTCCGGGCAGGACAACGGCTGGGTGCTGTCGCTCGCCTACCTCGCGATGATGGATTTCAACAAGTCGATCATCAAGTACCCGAACACCCGGCGCTTCCCGGGCGGCGACTCGAACGACCTCGTGCCGAACCTCAAGAACCCGGACAACCCGGTTCCGGCGATGCGCGACGGCCGGGAGATCAAGGTCAAGGCGGCCGGAGGCTAGCCCGACCTGCCGCGGGATGCGGGGGCGCGCGCCTGCGCGTTCCTGCGCCCCGCGGACGTTCGGTCATCAATGCAGCGCGGGCCTGCGCAGGCGAGCCTGCCGGCCCGCAACGCGCATCCGATTCCAACGCGGGCACACCGCACAGGAGCCACGCATGGCCACCCGCACCGCCAGCAAGCGCCCGGCCCGGCCGGCCGCGAAGACGCCACCGCGCGCCGCCAAGGCCGCCCCGCCGCCGCAGCGGCCCCCGAACTACGCCGAGCGCTACGCGGCCGGGAAGGCATTGCGCGACCGCGTGCCCCGCGAATCGCACGCCGAGTGGAAGCCGCCGGCCAGCCGGCACGACCCGGTCGCGCTGGTCGTCGCGTCGAGCAAGGGACGCATCGAGAGCCTGGTGCCGATCCGCTACGGCCGCATGTCGGCGTCGCCGTTCACCTTCTACCGGGGCACGGCGCTCAACATGGCGGCGGACCTCGCGCACACGCCGTCGACCGGCATCCGCGTGCAAGCCTGCGGCGACTGCCACCTGATGAACTTCGGCGGTTTCGCGACGCCGGAGCGGCGCGTGATCTTCGACATCAACGACTTCGACGAGACGCTGCCCGGCCCGTGGGAGTGGGACGTGAAGCGGCTCGCCGCGAGCTTCGTCCACGCGGCGCGCTCGAACGGCTTCTCCGCCGCCGACGAGCGCGAAGCCGCGATGGCGAGCGCCCGCTCGTACCGCGAGCACATGCGGGAGTACGCCGAAATGCACGCGCTCGACGTGTGGTATTCGCGCGTGGACATGGAGGCGGTCGTCGACTCGCTGTCGGACGCCGTGACGGCCGCGCGCTTCAGGAAGCGCCTCGCCAAGGCGGCCGCCCACAACGCGCCGGACAGCGACTTCCCCAAGCTCGCGGAGAACACCGGCTCGCACTTCGTGATCAAGGACGCGCCGCCCCTCATCTACCACGACCAGCAGGTCAACCTCACGGCCGAGCGCAAGAACATCCTCGACACGTTCGTCCGCTACCGCAACACGCTGCAGGACGACCGCCGCGTGCTGCTCGACCGCTTCCTGCCGGTTGACTTCGCGCTGAAGGTGGTCGGCGTGGGCAGCGTGGGCACGTTCTGCGCGATCCTGCTGCTGATGGCCGACGACCGGGACCCGCTGTTCCTGCAGGTCAAGGAGTCGCGTGCGTCGGTGCTCGAGCCCTACGTCGGCCGGAGCATCTACGCGAACCACGGCCAGCGCGTGGTGACCGGCCAGCGCCTCATGCAGTCGGCGAGCGACATCTTCCTCGGGTGGACGGAAGGTCAGCGCGGGCGCCAGTTCTACCTGCGGCAATTGCGCGACATGAAGATGAAGCCGCTGGTCGAGGTGTTCAACCGCGCGACGATGCTGGACTACGCGAAGCTCTGCGGCTGGACGCTCGCCCGGGCGCACGCCCGCTCCGGCGACGCCGCGATGATCGCGGGTTACCTCGGCAACAAGGACGTCTTCGACCGCGCGATCGCGCGCTTCTCGCAGGCTTACGCCGACCAGGCCGAGCGCGACTACAACGCGTTCATGGACGCGATCCGGAAGGGACGGATCGAGGCGCGGACGGAGGCGTGAAGCGCCGCGCGTCCCCCGCCACCGGGCGCGGGGCCGCCGCGCCCGCGTCATGGTGAGCGTCCAGCATCCGATCTTCGCGGTCCTCGCGATCGCGGTCGCCGCGCCGCTGATTGCGGAACTGCCGCTGGGCGTGCGCCTGCCGGTGGTCGTGATCGAGGTGGTGCTGGGCGCGTTCTTCGGCCCGCACGGCGTCGGGTGGATCGCGACCGGCCCGTTCCTCGACCTGATGCAGACCGCCGGCCTGGGAGCCATGCTCTTCATGGCGGGCACCGAGATCGACTTCCGCGCGATCGCCGGGCGCCCGCTCCGGCTCGGGATCGGCGGCTGGTTCGTGTCCGCCGTCCTCGCCTTCGTGGTCGTCGGACTGCTGCACGTCGTGCCCGGCGTGCACGCGCCGATGATGGTCGTCCTCGCGCTGACCACCACCAACCTCGGGGTGATGCTGCCCGTGCTCCGCGACGCGGGCGTGCTCGACTCCGCTTTCGGCCGCCAGTTCCTCGCAGCGGGCACCATCGGCGAGCTGGCCCCGATCGTCGCCGTCTCGCTCGCGCTCTCCACGCTCTACAGCACGTGGCAGGAGTTCGCGCTGCTGCTCGCGTTCCTGGGCGTGGTGGCGGCGACCGGCTTCGTCGGTGCCCGCACCCGTGCGCCGCGGCTGCTCGCGTGGCTCTCCCGCACACTGCAGTCGAGCTCGCAGACGCCGATCCGCATCTCGCTGCTGCTGCTCGCGTCCTTCTTCGTCCTGTCCGAGGCTTGGGGCTTCGAGGGCATCCTCGGCGCCTTCGCCGCGGGCATGGTCATCGGCGTGGCCACGCGCGGCGAGGAGTGCGAGGACTACCGGATGAAGCTCGAGGCGGTGATCTTCGGCTGGCTGGTGCCCTTCTTCTTCGTCGGCACCGGGCTCCACTTCGACGTCGCGGCGCTGTGGCGCAGCACTGCCACGCTCGTGCTCCTGCCCACGTTCCTCGTCCTCCTGCTGCTGGTGCGCGGCGCGCCGGCGCTCCTGTACCGCAACGAGCTGCCGGCGGGCCAGCGGGTGCCGTTCGCGCTCTCGTCGTCCGTCGCCTCCGTCGGCCTCGTGATCGTCATCACCGAGATCGGCAAGGCGACGCAGAAGATGAATCCCGACGTGGCCCAGGCCCTGGTGGCCGCCGCGCTGCTGTCGGTGCTGGTGTTCCCCACCGTCGCCGGCTCGCTGCTCGGGCGGCAGCCCGCGGCGCCGGCCGTGCCCGCCGGCGACGGCCGCACGCTGGAATCCTGACCCAGCCCCGGGCAAACTCGGGGTACCGACACCGCTTCCCGAAGGCACCACCATGAGCAAGTTCACGCTGGAGAAGGTCAAGGAGGAGTTTCTGCGGATGCTCCCCCCGACGTTCTTCTTCTTCATCGCACTGCACATCGTCGGCCTCGTGCGCCGGCTGCTCACGCAGGGCTCGGGGCTCGAGGTGAACTCCACGCTGCAGATCACGGTCGCCGCGCTGATCCTCGGCAAGGCCGTGCTGGTGGCGGACATCATGCCGATGATCAACCGCTTCCCGGAAAAGCCGCTCATCTACAACATCGCGTGGAAGACCGTGATCTACTACACGCTCGCCACGGTGATCCACTACCTCGAGCGGCTCTACGACGCCGCCAAGGAAGCGGGCGGCCTCGCCGCCGGCAACGAACTCCTGCTGCAGAAGATCATCTGGCCGCACTTCATCGGCATCCAGATCGTGGTGTTCGTGGTCATCCTGAACTACTGCGTGATCCGCGAGCTCGGCCGGGCGCTGGGCGAGGACCGGGTGTTCCGGCTGTTCTTCCGGCACGACCTCCCGAAGTGGACGCAGTGACCGTGGCGCGTCGACCGCACGGCGCCGCGCGCCTCGCCGCGATGCTCCTCGGGCTGCTGGCGTGGACCCCGCTGCCGGTCGCGCACGCGGCGGACGTCGCGGCCGCCCCGCTGCGCGTGGTCACCGCCGGTGCCGCCCCATTCGTGCTGCCCCAGCTCGCCGGGCCGGCCGGGAGTCCGGCGGGCTTCAGCATCGACCTGTGGACGGAGCTCGCGCGGCGCATGAACACCGGGTACACGTGGATCGTGGTGCCCAGCCAGGCGGAACTGCTGCCCGCGGTGGCGGACGGTCGCGCCGACGTCGCCATCGCGGCGATCGGCATGACGTCCGGGCGCGAGCGCATGGTCGACTTCTCGCACCCCTACTTCGACTCGGGCCTGCGCATCATGGTCCGCGCGCAGCAGGAGAATTCGTTCCTCGCCACGCTGCAGTCGATCCCGTGGCTCGCGATCACGCAGCTCTTCGCGGTGGCGGCGGCGATCGTGTTCGCGCTCGCCAACGTGCTCTGGCTGGTCGAGCGGCGGCAGGGTCGCGGCACCGGCCCGTACCTGCGCGCGATCGGCGAGAGCCTGTGGGGCACGATGCTGGTCATCGCCACGGGCGAGCACGGCGACCGCGATGCGCCGGACGTGGTCAAGCGGGTCGCGGTGGTCGTGATGTGGCTGATCGGCGTCGTGCTCGTCGCGCAGCTCACCGCGACGGTCACGTCGTCGCAGACCGTGCAGCGGCTGCAGTCCGGCATCAACGGCCCCGAGGACCTGCCGGGCAAGTCGATCGGCAGCGTGCCCGGCAGCGTCGCCGGCGAGTGGCTGACCCAGCACGGCTACACGTTCGCCACCGTGAAGAACGGCCCCGAGGGCCTGCGCATGCTGGCGGACGGGGACGTGCAGGCGATCGTGTTCGACACGGCCACCCTCGAATACTGGGCCGCGCGCGACGGCAAGGGCGCCGTGCAGGTCGTCGGCCCGCTGTTCCGGCCGGAGAAATTCGCGATCGCGGTCCCCAACGGCAGCCCGCTGCGCAAGCGCATCAACGAGGCGCTGCTCGCGGTCTACGACGACGGCGCCTACGAGCAGCTGCGCGCGAAGTGGTTCGCGCCGGTCAGGTAGCGGCAGCCCGCGGCGCCTCGCCCCGGGCCGCGTCCTGCTGCCGCGCGCGCCGTCCGATCGCGTCGCGCACCAGGTTAATGTGCTCGCGCAGCGTGTAGGCCTCGCTGGCCACGCTCGCCGACGTGCGGATGCGCACCGCCGCGCGCTCGATGCGCTCGAGGTGCGCGAGCCAGCTCTCGACCGGCAGCTTGCCCTGCCGCCGCTCGACGTCGCGCTCCAGCAGCTTCAGCTCGCCGTACCAGCGGTAGATGCGCGACCGCGCACGCCAGTGCAGCAGCCGCGGCAGCAGGTTGACGAGCGGCACGACCACGACCAGCAGCGGGAGCACCACGACGATCAGCTGCTCCAGCAGCGTCGCGAGCCAGAACGGCAGGTGCCGGTGCAGGAAGCTCGCCCCGAACCGCTCGTGGCGCCCGGCGTCCTCGGACACGGGCAGGTCGAGCGGCGTCGTGTTCGGGAACTCCTTGGCGGCCTCGAAGAAGCCCTGCTGCGAATGCAGGTCGCGCGCCGCGTCGTACAGCGGCGCGATCAGCACGCCAGGGAAGTCGCTGCGCGCGGCGAGCATCGCCTTGGTGGCGACGAGCGTGGTGTCGTGCGCAGGGATGCGCCGGTAGCTCATGTCGATGGTGCCCGCCGGCAGCGTGAGCCGCGTCAGGAACGGGAAGCGGCGCGCGTACGGCTCGGCGTCGTCCATGCTCATGAGCTTCACGTTCTCGTCGTGCAGCGCCTGCCAGATGACGGGCGAGCGTGTCGCGCCGACCATGATCGCGACGTCGATCGTGCCCTGCTGCAGCGCCTTCAGCGCCGCCGCGCTCGGCATCGAGACGAGCTTCGAGTTGGCGATGGTCACGTTGCTCGCCTCGAGCATCGGGCCGACGATCACGCGGCCGCCGTTGCCGGCGTTGCCCATCGCGATCCGCTTGTAGCGCAGGTCCTCGAGCCGGTGGGGCGTCTCGTCGCCGCGGTAGAACACCCACACGGGCTCGTAGCGAAGCGCCGCCACCATGACGATCCCGTCGCGGGCGTCGGGCGGCACCACCCCGCCTTCGAGGAACGCGACCTGCACGCCGGACTTCGGGTCGCGCAGGAGCTCCGCGTTCTCGCCGGCGCCCCGCGTCATCCGCTCGACGACGGTGATGCCGTCCCGCTGCAGCACGCGCGCGTACGCCGCCGCATCGGCGTGGTAGCTGCCGTCGACGACCCCGGACGCGAGCACGAAGCTGCGCGGGATCTTGCTTTGCGCGTGCCACACGCCGAACGCGGCCGCGGCGACCAGCGCAAGCGAGAGGATGAGCAGCCGCAGGCGCAGGCGGCGCTCCTGGGCCTCCGGATCGCCCCGGCGGTACGGTGCGGGCTCGCCGCTCATCGCGCGCGTGACCGCGTCATCGCGGCGCCGCCGGCGGCGGGTTCAGGCGCACGACCGCGAGGCGGCCGTCGGTGACCCACCGGTCGCCGCCCCCGTTGCGGCCTTCGCGCTCCTGATGGAAGTCCGGGATCCACTCGATGCCGGCGGCCCAGCGCGCCGCGACGAGTTCGTCGGCCACGCGATTGCGCTCGGCGTCGACGTCCTCGCCGATGTGGTGCGTGACCTGCCCGGTCGTGTACGAGAGCCCCGCGCGCTCGTCGTAGGTGACGGCGCCGAACCAGACCGGCAAACCGTCGCGCTCCTTGCTCCACTTCCAGAATCGGACGTGGTGCCGGTGCCGCGGGCCGCCCGCCACCGGCTGCTCGAACGCGAGGTCCTGCACGCGCCCGAAGAGGAACAGCGGGCTCACGGGCGCCGAATCGTCGGGCTTGCGCAGCGCCGTGTCCACCGCGATGCGCACGCTCGACTTGAAGGTGACCGGATCGGCCGGATACCAGCCGGCGGCGAGCATCGCCTTCACCACGTCCTCCTCGCTGCCTTCCAGCGCGATGTTGACGGGATCGCCCGGATGGCCGTCGGAGGTGTGGGTGACACGCTCGACGTCGGGCAGCGGCTTCGCGTGCTCGTAGTAGTACCGCCACAGGCGCGGTACGAGCAGGTAGGCGGCCACGCCCCACACGGCGAGGCCCGCCACGATCCAGTGCCAGCGCGGCCTGCGCCGACCGGACGCGGCAGCGGGTTCGCCGGAGCGCGTGTCCATCGCCGTGTCTACCGCCGGCCCCCGCGCATGCCGCCGCCACCGCCGCGGAATCCGCCGCCGCCGTAGCCGCCGCCCCCGCGGTCGAACCCGCCGTGCGACTCGGGCTCGCTGCCGCTGCTGCGGAAACCGCTGCCGTAGCCGCGGTCGCCGCCGCCGTACGACGACGCGGCGGAACGCGCCTCGCCCATGTTGCGCGCCTGCGCCTCCGACTCCATCGACCTCGCGTTCTCGCTGTTCGCGTTGCTCCAGCCACCGCCGCTGTCGTGCTGCTCCCAGCCGCTGCCGGTGTTCTTGTAGACGTTCCCGTTGACGTCCGCGTAGTGGTCGTTGCCCACCGTCGCGGTGCGCACGTCGTTGCCGCCGGGACCGCTCACGTTCGCGTGCGAGACGTTGGTCGACTGGCCGGTGTACGCGTTGCCCACCGTGCCGCGCGCGCCCGACGCCGACACGCCCGTCGTCGGGTTGTACGTCGCCCCGCGCGTGCCGCTCGCGTAATTGCCGGTGTACACGTTGCCGACCGTGCCCCGCTGGCCGGCCGAGATCTGCCCGGTCTGCGAGTTGTACGAGTGCGCGGTCTGGCCCGACCACGCGTTGCCCGTCCACGCGTTGTAGCCGGCGGACGAGTGCGACACCGCCTGCGTGTTGCCCCACTGGTGGTACACGTTGCCCGAACTCGCGGCCCAGCTGCCCGGGCCCCACGCCCCGTAGGCCCCCGCCGCGCCCCAGGCCGCACCGTAGTACGGTCCCCAGTACGGCGCCGCGCCCCAGCCCCACGCACCGGCGCCCCACCCCGCACCGTACGCCCAGCCCATGCCGAAGCCGAAGCCCCAGCCGGTCCACGGCGTCCACGACGGGTTCGCCGCGTAGCCGTAGGTCACCGGCGGCGCGTACCACGCGTCGGTGCCGACGTACGCCGGATACGCGTAGCCGGTGCCGTACACCGGCGTGCCGTCGCTCACGTACGTGCCGGTGTAGCCCGGCAGGTAGCCGACGGTCACGGTGGCCGGCGTCACCTCGTAGATGCGCACGTAGGTCGCGTAGTAGAGCGGCGAGCTGGGCGGGATCGCGTAGATCTCGGCCGGAACGGCGGTCGCGACGGTCCACGGCCCGGCCAGCGCCGGCGCGGTGAACCACACCGCCTTCTCCACCGCGTACCACGCGCCCGACGGCACCTGGATCATCGGGACCGGCGCGTTGACCACGTACTTGAGCGGCGTGCCGGTGACCGCCGCGATGTCCGGCGCGCCCGCGATGCGCGGCGCGAAGGTCGCCTTGCTGCGGTCCACCTGCGCCATCTGCGGGATCTGGGTGGCGATGATCGCCTCCTTCGCCTGCGCGGTGCCGGGGATGGAGGCCTTCACGTTCTCCTTCGGGCTGTTGTCCGGGATGCTGAAGAAGCCCTGCGGCAGGTCCTTCGCGGCGACGTTGGCCCATGGGCCGTTCAGGTTCTTGGCCGTGAACCAGCGCCCGCTGACGAGCACGAAGTTCTGCGACGTGTTCATGTCGAGGAACACGTTGGCGTCGGTGTTCTTGACGTAGAGCAGCGAGCCGGTGCCGTCGAGGCCCACCCAGTCGGGCGTGCCGTCGGTGACGATGAGCTCGGTCGGCTTGGTCGCGACGATGACGTCCGGCGCGCCGCTCGCGAGCGACGGCTTCTTGCCGCTGCTCTCGTTGGGCGGGCCTTCCATGAGGTCGACCGCGCCGCTGGCGCCGAGGTCGCTCGCCGCCTTGGCGATGCCGGGGGGCACCACCGCCGCGACCGACCACGGGCCCGCGAGGCCGGGCGCCTTCAGGAACCCGTCGAACAGGTGGAAGTACACGGTCGCGCCGTCGCGCAGCAGCAGCGGCCGGGTGTTGAGCACGCGCTCGTAGGACGTGCCCGCGACCTTGCGCCACGCGGGATCGCCGTCGACGGTGACGAGGACCGCCGGCTTCGCGGAGAACACGAACTGCGGCACCGGGTTCGCCACCGGCACCGACTGCGACTGGTCCTGCGCCTTGCGCACCGCCAGCGCGGCCTCGATGCGGTCGAGCGAGATGGAGAGCGACTTCGCGAGCAGCGACTGGAAGGCCTGCCGCCAGGCGTCTGCCCACGTCGGCGCCGACGGGAAGCTGGCGTCGACCACCTTGAGGTCGGTGAGATAAACGGTGCGCGCGAGCTTGTCGATGCGCGTGGCCGCGGTCACCTTCAGCACGCCGAACGTCGGCGCCTGGCTCCCGGGCGCCTGCACGGACACCGCGGCGTGCGCGGCCGCGGTCACGTTGTCCCAGCTGTCGAGCTGCGGCTGGTACATCGTGTACGTCGCGCCGTCGAGCGTCGCGCTTTTCGGCCAGCGGTCCGCCGGCGCCTGCGCCGCCGCGGCATCGGCAGCGGCCGCCGGCGCGGGCGCGGCCGGCGCCTGCGCGAGCGCGCCGGTGGCGACCAGGGCGACGAGCCCGATCAAGGCAATGTGCGTTCTCATTCCGTTTCCCTTGCGGTTCTTGCGTGGGTGATTCGAAGGCGACAGGCGGAGGGCGCGGCAGCGATCGGGCCGAACGGCGCGCAGTCGCGACCGTGCGAATCGCGGATCGGCACCCGCTGGCCCGGGGCCGCGCTCGGCATGACAGGCGAATTGTACGCGACCACCACCCGGCGAATGCCCCGAAACGGCGGCACCGCGCACGCAGGCTTCACGACCGGCAGGGCCACGCAGCGTGAAGCGCCGACACGGACGACCGGCCCGCGTCGCGCCGCCGCGCCACGCGGTCGCTCAGCCCCGCGCCGGATTCTCGAGGACGAGGTGGCCGACGGCCGTGTTCGACGCGGGCACGTGGTAGAACCGGTGCCGCACGACGGGCGGCGGCCCGCCCGCGACGTCGGCCATCGCGCCGCGCGCGATCAGCCACATCACGAGCTCGATGCCCTCGCTGCCCGCCTCGCGCACGTACTCGATGTGCGGCACCTGCGCCTGGCCCGCCGGATCGGCGATCAGCCGGTCGAGGAACGCGTTGTCCCACTCGCGGTTGATGAGTCCCGCGCGCGGTCCCTGCAGCTGGTGGCTCATGCCACCCGTGCCCCAGATCTGCACGTTGAGGTCGGCGTCGAAGCTCTCCACTGCGCGCCGGATCGCCTGCCCGAGCGCGAAGCAGCGCCGTCCCGACGGCACCGGATAGAGCACGACGTTCACCGCGAACGGGATCACGCGGAACGGCCACGCCTGCGGCTGCCCGCACAGGAGCGACAACGGCACGGTGAGGCCGTGGTCGACGTCCATGCGGTTGACGATCGTGAGGTCGAAGTCCTCCTGGATCACGCTCTGCGCGATGTGGGACGCGAGCTCCGGATCGCCCACGACCGGCGGCACCGGGCGCGGACCCCAGCCTTCGTCCGCGATCGCGTACGACGCCGCCGTGCCGATCGCAAAGGTCGGCACGATCTCCAGGCTGAACGCGGTCGCGTGGTCGTTGTAGACGAGGAAGACGACATCCGGCGGGTTGTCGCGAAGCCACTGGCGGGACGCTTCGTAACCTGCGAACACCTTCTGCCAGTACGGCTCCTCTGCCTTGCCCAAGTCGAGCGCCGCACCGATCGCCGGCACGTGCGACGTGTACACGCTCGCGGTGATGCGCGCCATCAGCGCCTCCCCTGCGGCTGGCGGTGCGCCTGCGCGTCGCCGTCCTCGCCGACCACGCGGTTGCCCTCGATCGACCGGCCGCCCGCGATCATCATGTCGCGGTACGCCTCCTCGGTGAGGCCGGTCATGCTGCCTGCCATCTGCTGGAAGCTCTTGCCGTCGGTGGCGCCGAGCTTCGCGAGGAAGTAGATGTTGCCGCCGGTGCGCATGCACCAGTTGAGGTCCCGCGCGAGCACCGCCTCCTTCTGCTCGTCGGTCATCGGCCACTCGGCCAAGTAGGCGCGCTCGTCGGCCTTGAACCGCGCGCGGTTCTCCGCCTTCATGAGCGACATGCAGAACTGGTTGAGCCAGTACCCGCGCCGCGCCTGGTCGGCGTCGAAGATGATGGTGCCGGGAACGTCCCGATAGGGCTTGTCGAGGGCCATGGCGATGAGGTGCGGACCGGTGCGCGACGCGGCATTCGCCGCGGGTCCGGTCGCACGGGGAACGATGCGGCCGACGATAGCACGTTACCGCGCCGCCCCGGCCCCGGGTCCGCACGCGCCCGCCGCCTCACGCCGCGGTGCACGCCGTGCACAGTGCGCGGAACCAGCGCGTCCCCGCCCCCGCCAATCGCTGCAGGCAGCGGCACTCGCGCAGGCTGGCACACGGGCACGACCACCAGCGACGGCGGGCCGGTGCGGTCAGCGCCCACTTCCCGCCGTCCGGGGCCAGCGCGTGCTGCCGCACGGTGGCGAAGCCGTGCCGCAGGTAGCCGGCCACCAGGACGACCAGCAGCAGGAACAGCGTGGCACCGGGCAGGAACGGCTCGAGCACCAGCCACGCGTGGCGCTCGACGCGCCGGCGCCAGCGGGCGGCGATCGTCGCGACGATCGCGCCGATGGCGAAGGCCGTCGCGTGCGGGGCACGCCGGCTGGCCGGCCCCGGGGACTCCCCGGAAATCCCTGTCGACATCACGGTCATGTTGCCTCTCCTGTTGAAGTGACGGTGCGGACGAGACTGTCGACCTTCCCACCGTGGTAAGGTCAAGCCCCGCCTCGGCATCGGGGGTGCCCCATGGGTTCGCGCAACATCGGCGAGGCCGCCGCCGCGTCCGGCGTGTCGGCGAAGATGATCCGCCACTACGAGGACGTCGGGCTCATCCCGAAGGCGCGGCGCACCGAGTCCGGCTACCGCGTCTACACCGACGACGACGTGCAACGCCTGCGCTTCGTGCGCCAGGCACGCGACTTGGGCTTTCCCACCGAACGCATCGCCGATCTCCTCGGCCTCTGGCAGGACCGCCGGCGGCCCAGCCATCGCGTGAAGGCGCTGGCGCTCGACCACATCCGCGACCTCGACGCGCGGCTCGCGCAGATGCAGGCGATGAAGGCCGCGCTGGAGACGCTCGTCGCGTGCTGCCACGGCGACGACCGCCCGCAGTGCCCGATCCTCGACTCCCTGGCCTCGCCCGGCCGCGACGGGCCGGCCGGAAGCGGCGCGCGACGGGGCACGCTGCGCCGCGGTCCCGGCCGCGGTTGACTTTGCGCAAGCCGCGCCCGGCCGCCCGCCGTCACGATATCGGGTTGGCCACGCACGGCTGCCGGACCGGCGGTCCGGCCTGCGGCGGCGAGGAGGAAGAAGCATCATGGAACGCATCCTGCTGGGCGACGAGGCCGTCGCCCAAGGCGCCGTCGACGCCGGGATCAGTGCGGCGTACGCCTATCCGGGCACGCCGTCCACGGAGATCTTCGCGACCATCCAGCGCTACGCGAACACGGTGGATCCGCCGATCCGCGGCCTGTGGTCGACCAACGAGAAGGTCGCGCTGGAGGAAGGCATCGGCGTGTCGTACGCGGGCAAGCGCGCGCTGGTCGCGATGAAGCACGTGGGCCTGAACGTCGCCGCCGACCCGTTCATGAACGCGGCCGTATCGGGCGCCCACGGCGGGCTCGTGATCGCGGTCGCCGACGACCCGTCGATGCACAGCTCGCAGAACGAGCAGGACTCGCGCTACTTCTCCGATTTCGCGCAGGTCCCGTGCCTCGAGCCCGCCAACCAGCAGGAGTGCTACGACTTCACGCGCGAGGCGTTCGAGCTGTCCGAGCGGCTGCGGGTGCCGGTGCTGCTGCGGCTCGTGACGCGGCTCGCGCACAGCCGCGCGCAGGTGGCTTCCGCCCCGCCGCGCGCGCAGAACGCCGCGAACTACGTGCCGGACTCGAGCCTGTTCACGCTGATCCCGTCCAACGCGCGCCGCGCGTACGCGAAGCTCCTCGACAAGCAGCCGGCGCTCGCGGCCTACGCGGAAGCGCATCCCGCCAACGCGCTCGTGCTGCGCGAGGGCCGGCGGCCCGCGATCATCGCCAACGGCGTGGCGTGGAACTACTTGCAGGAGGCGCTCGGGGACCGGCTCGCCGAGTACCACACGCTGCGCATCGGCTGCTACCCGCTGCCGGTGGGCAAGCTGCGCTCGCTGCTCGATGCCAGCACCGAGGTGTTCGTGGTCGAGGAAGGTTATCCTTTCATCGAGCGCATCGTGAGCGCGCAGGGGCTGCTGCGCGAGCCGCCGATCCGGGGCAAGCTGACCGGCGACCTGCCGCGCAGCGGCGAACTCACGCCCGACGCGCTGCGCCGCGCGTTCGGCCTGCCGGTGCGCGAGGGGCTGCGCATCGCGGGCCTCGACGAGGTGCTGGTCGGCCGCCCGCCGCGCCTGTGCGACGCGTGCCCGCACGGCGACGCCTACACCGCGATCAACGAGGCCATTGCCGGCATGGGCGACGACGTGCGCGTGATGGGCGACATCGGCTGCTATGCGCTCGGCTACCTGCAGCCGCACCAGGCGATCCATTCCTGCGTGTGCATGGGCTCGTCGATCGGCATGGCCATCGGCGCCGCGCACGCCGGCATGAACCCGTCGCTGTGCGTGATCGGCGACGGCACGTTCACCCACTCGGGCATGGCGCCGCTGCTCGACGCGGCGCGCGCCGACGTCAACGTCAAGGTGGTGATCCTCGACAACAGCATCGTCGCGATGACCGGCGGGCAGCCGACGATGGCCACCGACGAGCAGGTGGTCGACCTCGTCGCGGGCCTGGGCGTCGCGCGCGACCGCATCCGCGTGATCGCGCCGCTGCCGGCGAAGGCCGCCGAGAATGCGCGCCTCATCCGCGAGGAGATCGAGCGGCCGGGCCTGTCGGTCATCATCGCCCGCCGCGCGTGCGTCACCTACGCCAGGGTGATCAAGGAGCACCGGCGCGAGCGCAAGACGACGCCGGCATGAACTACGACCTCGTCATCTGCGGGGTCGGCGGCCAGGGCGTGCTGTCGATCGCGTGGGCCATCGACCACGCGGCGTTCGCGGCGGGCTTCCATCTCAAGCAGCCGGAGGTACACGGGATGGCGCAGCGCGGCGGCGCCGTGTCGGCGCTGGTGCGCATCTCGGACGCGCCGATCGCGAGCGACCTCATCCCCGAGGGCACCGCACGCATGGTGCTCTCCGTGGAGCCGATGGAGGCGCTGCGCTACGCCGCGATGCTCGACCCCGACGGCTGGATCGTGACCGACGTCTCGCCGCTCAAGAACGTCGCCGCCTACCCCGACACCGGCAAGCTCTTCGACGTGCTGTTCTCGCTGCCGCGCGTGATCGCGGTCGACGCCGGGCGCCTCGCGCACAAGGCGGGCACGATCAAGGCGCACAACATGGTGATGCTCGGCGCGGCAGCGGCCCTGCTGCCGCTGCCGGCGGGGCTCGTCGAGCGCCAGCTGCCGGAACTCTTCGCCGACAAGGGTGCGCGCATCGTGGCCGCGAACGTCGACGCGTTCCGCATGGGGGACGCGGCCGGCCGCTTCACCACCGCTCTGATCGACGCCGGCATCGCGGCCGGCGTGGCCGCGCGGGTCGCGGCCCGTCTCGACTTCGCCGCGGCGCCAGTGGACGAGGACGTCGTCGCGACGTGGATCCGGCGGCTGCGCGCCGCGGAGGCGCCCGCCACCGCGCGGCGCGTGTTCGCATCCGACCGGACCGTGCCGCTCGACCTGCCGGCGGTCACGCTCGCCGGCTAGCCACCTGCCCGCCGGCGCATCAGCGGGTGCTCGACTCGTGCGCCCAGACGATGCGCCACCCTTCGGGGAGCCGCCGCCACAGTGCCGAGTGCACCAGCGTCCGCTGGAGGATGATCCCGTCGTCCTGCGGCTTCGGCGCCGCGATGACCACGGTCGTGAGTCCCGCGTCGTCGCCCAGCGCCTCGACCATCGGCTCGCCCTGGTACGCGTACGACCCGCGCGCCCGGCCATGGTCCCACCAGGCGAGCTGCTTCTCGTACAGCGCGTCGTAGCCGCGGATGATCTCGCCGTTGAAAATGAAGACGAGCGCCGGATCGCGCCGGTACAGCGCCATGTGGCGCGCGGTGTCGTGCGCGTTCGCCGACGCCTGCATCTCGGCGATCAGCGGCGCGACGGCCGCGCGGAAGGCGTCGGCGGACACGGCTATTCGAAGCGGTTCACGAGCGCGCCGATGCCGTCGATCGCAACGCTCACCGTGCTGCCCGGCTTCATGGAACCCACGCCGACCGACGTCCCGCACGCGATCACGTCGCCCGGCTCGAGCGTCAGGTCCTGCGCGATGAGGCTCACGAGCCGCGCCGGCGGGAACACCATGTCGGCGACCGGATAGTTCTGCCGCTCCTGCCCGTTGAGGACCGTGCGCACGCGCAGCTGCGCCGGATCGAGGCCGGTCGCCACCACCGGCCCGAACACGCCAAAGGTGTCGAAGCCCTTCGCGCGGGTCCACTGCGCGAAGGTCGCGTCGCGGTTGAGGATGTCGACCGCCGTCACGTCGTTGATGCACGTGTAGCCGAAGATCGCCGCGGCCGCCTCCGCCTCGGAGACGCCGCGGCAGGTGCGGCCGATCACGATGCCGAGCTCGCCCTCGTAGATCACCTTGCCGGTGTACGAGGGCGGCGTGCGGATCACCTGCCCGGTGGCGAGGTACGAACCCGGGGACTTCAGGAAGTAGAGCGGCTCGGGCGGCACCGGGTTGCCGAGCTTCTCCGCGAGCGCGCGGTAGTTGTTCCACAGCGCGACCATCTTGCCGGCGACCGTCGGCGTCAGCACCGTCACCGCCGCGAGCGCCACGCGGCGCCCGGTGGATTGCGGCGACGCGAACATGTCCCCGCTGCACACCTCGATCGCGTCTCCGTCCAGCCGGCCGAAGCCGGTCACGCCCTCGTGGGCGAAGCGAATCCACTGCGTCATGCGCGTCCTCGTCGTGGCTGCGTCCGCGCCGCGCCAGGCGCGCGGCCGCCTGAATTTACACCAGCGTCCGGCGATGGCACGCGCGGCGCTTCATCGGCGGCGCCGGCGTCCCCAAAGGCAAACGCCCGGCACACCGGTGCCGGGCGTTCGCATGCCGCGGGTCGCGGGCGTCAGGACGCCTGCTTGACCTCGGGCAGCTTCCACGTGCCGTCGAGGATGGACGGCGGATTCTCCTTCGGCCAGTACAACCGCATCATCAGCACGAAGTCGTCCTTCGGCGCCGGGAGCCAGTTGGCTTCCTTGTCCTTGCCCGGCGACTCGTTCTGCACGTACAGGTCGATCGAGCCGTCCGCATTCGCCTTGAACTTGCTGCGGCTGCTGACCGTGTAGCGGTTGATCGGGTTGGGCACGAAGAAGTAGTCCTTGTCGTACATCGTGAGCGACCAGAAGCCGTTCACCGGCGGCAGGCCGCCCTTCTCGAAGTGCACGACGTACTTGTTGGCGCCGCTGTACTTCTTCACGGCCTCCGGCCCCTCGGACGTCGGGTAGATCGCGTCCTGCGGCCGGTTCGCGCCGAGCCCGTAGTACGTGATCAGCGCGCGGTTGAGGTAGTTCGTGCCGTAGACGCCGGCCTTCGGGAAGACGAGCCAACCGTGCTCGAGCTTGGCGTTGCCCAGCACCACGGCTTCGGCCAGCGAGGCGATGCGCTCCTGCGCCGGCTTCACCGCTGCGTTGATCCCCTTGACCACGGCAGGATCGAGCTTGGTCGCATCGAACGGCTGGCCGGGCACGATGCCGATCTTCGCGAGCTTCTCGAGGATCGGCGCGTCTTCCGCCGCCGGCGGATTCGCCTTCAGCAACTCCGCGAACACCTTGAAGTACGCGGCGCCGTCGAGCGCGTTCACCTGGTCGCGCGGCGCGGTCTTCATGTCGATGGCGGCGTCCACCTTGCCGGCCTCGGGCGTGTACGGCTTGCCGTACGCGGACAGCGGCACGGCGGACACCTGGTCCTGCAGCGCGTGCACCGCCTTGTAGTCCTCGGGGGTGCCCGTGCAGTAGATGCGGCCGAGGATCCAGACAATGGACGTCGGCGACTTGTACTCGGTGACGCCGGCCGGCAGCGTGCCCGACCACCCCGGACCGGTGATCGCGTACTTCTGCGCCTTGGTGCCCGTCGTGCGCTTGCCCGGGACCTGGAACACGTTGGTCCACATGTCGAGCATCGGGATCAGGAAATAGCGGTCCTTCATGTCGGGGAGGCTGACGATCCACGGCTCCTTCGACACGTCGAGCCACGTGAGCGTGTAGAGGGTGTCGGCGTTGGGTGCCGTGACCGAGTGGTCGTCAACCGCGGGATAGTTGCGCAGGCGCGCCCACTGACCCATCGGCGCCTTCGAGCCTTCCGGCTTCTCGACGTTGGTCATCACACGCCGCGTGTATTCCATCGTCACCATCGGATACGCGTAGATGTAGGCGTCGAGGGCGGCCTCGCGCGCGGCGAGTTCCTTGGCGGCGTTCTCGGCGGCGGCCTTGGCCTCGGTGGCGGCCTTGTCCACGGCCTGCTCCACCTTCGGCGCTTCCTGCTTGCCGCACGCGGCCATCGTCATCGCCAGCGCGACGGCAGCCAGCCATCCCAGCGGTTTCGTTGCTTGCAACATCGGCATTACCTCCCCAGATCGTCGGGGCGCGGACACCGGGTCCGGTCCCAGCATGGCAAAGCGCGCACGATACCAGCCGGCGCTGACGCCGTCCTTGCATCTTGGGCGACAAGTTTGCATTTTGGGACAGGCTCGTGGCAGAGTGACGTGCACACCTCCCTTGCCCCGTCCATGGCCCCCGCCAACGTCCGCCCCTCGACGTCCGAACGCGTTATCCGCGTCGGCGGCGCCGCGGCGCTCCTCCCACTGCTCGTCCAGCACGGGATCGACCCGGCGCCGCTCGCGGCGGAGGTGGGACTTTCGGCGCAGGTCTTCGCGAATCCGGACAACGTCGTGCCTTTCCGCGCGCTGTGCCGGCTCGCCGCGCTGGCCGCGGAGCGCACGGGGCTGCCCGACATCGGGCTCCGCGCCTGTACGCAGGCCGGACTGCGCTCTCTCGGCACGGTCGGCTACCTCGTCGCGCACTCCGAAACGGTCGAGCGCGGCCTCGCGGCCCTACAGGAGTACCTCTACGTCCACGACCAGGCGGCCGCCCCCTTCTTCGCGCGGGAAGACGCGACGGCCTTGCTCGGCTACGAGATCCTCGAACCCGGCATACCCGGCGCCGAGCAGGTCACGTACGGTGCGCTCGCGATCGCGACGAACCTCCTGCGCGAACTCTGCGGCGCGGGCTTCGCGCTGGACGGCGTGTCCATCGCCTTCCCCGCGCCGGCGCGCACGTCGGAATTCCGGTCGTACTTCGCGGCGCCCGTGCGCTTCGGTGCCGAGCGCAGCGCCGTCGCGTTCGCCGCGCGGTGGCTGGAGGCGCCGATCCCCAACGCGGACCCGTACCTGCGCGCCGTCCTGCGCGAGCGCGTCCAGGCCGAACTCGACGAGAGCGGCGAGACGGCCATCGACCGCATCCGGCGCGTCGTGCGCTCGCTGGTCGCCGGCGGCAAGTTCGGCGTCGACGACGCCGCGGCCGCGTTCGGCGTGGACCGCCGCACGCTGGCGCGGCGCCTCGCGCGCGAGGGCACGAGCTATCGCGAGGTCCTCGACGAGGCGCGGCATGCGTCCGCCCTCACGCTGCTGCGCCGCTCGCCGCTGCCCATCGCGCACATCGCGCAACGGCTGGGCTACGCCGATTCCGCCACCTTCAGCCGCGCGTTCCGGCGCTGGAGCGGCACGTCGCCGCGCGACTGCCGCAGCGGGCGCCATGCAACCGGCGCGGGTCGGGGCTGACGGCCCGTGCCCCACAATGCCGGCATGCGCGACCTCTTCCTCCTCGACCCCGACGTCGTCTTCCTGAACCACGGCTCGTACGGCGCCTGCCCCCGCGAGGTGCTCGCGGCGCAGCACGCGTGGCAGCACGAGATGGAGCGCAATCCCGTGGACTTCCTCGGGCGCGAGTCGGCGCAGCGGCTCGCCCGCGCGCGGAACGTGCTGGGCGAGGCCATCGGGGCACGCGGCGACGACCTCGTCTTCGTGCCCAACGCGACCACCGGCGTCAACATCGTGGCGCGCTCGTTGGCGTTGCAGCCCGGCGACGAGGTGCTCACCACCGACCTCGAGTACGGCGCCTGCGACGCGACGTGGCGGCGCGTGTGCACCGAGGCCGGGGCGAGCTATCGCCGGGTCGCGATCCCGCTGCCGTACCGCGCCGACGAAGTCGTCGCACGCCTGCTCGCGGCCGTGACGCCCGCCACGCGCCTCGTGTACGTGAGCCACATCACGTCGACGACCGCGCTCACGCTGCCGGTGGCCGGGGTGTGCGCCGCGGCCCGGCGGCTCGGACTGCCTACGCTCGTCGACGGCGCGCACGCGCCGGGGCAGATCGACCTCGCACTCGATACCATCGGCGCCGACTTCTACGTCGGCAACTGCCACAAGTGGATGTGCGCGCCGAAGGGCGCCGCGTTCCTGCACGCGCGGCCGGAGCGGCAGGCGGCGCTGCACGCGACGGTGACGAGCTGGGGCTACGCGGAGAACGTCGCGGGCGTCCCCGCCTACGACGCCTACCTCGGGCACACGGAGTTCGAGCGGCGCCTGCAGTGGCAGGGCACGCGCGACCTGAGCGCGTGGCTCGCCGTGCCGGCCGCGATCGAGTTCCAGCAGCGGCACGACTGGCCGGCGGTGCGCCGCCGCTGCCACGAATGGGCACGCGAGGCGCTGCACGCGCTCACGCAGCGGCACGGGCTCGCGCCGATCGCCGGCGACGGCGACTGGGCGCAGATGGTGGCGATCCCCGTCCCGCCGCAGGACCCCGACGCGCTGCGCCGGCGCCTCTTCGCCGAGAGCCGCATCGAGATCCCGGTGACGACGCACGGGGACGCGGTGTTCGTCCGCCTCTCGCTGCAGGGCTACAACACCCGCGAGGACGTCGCGCGCCTCGTGGACGCGCCGGCGCTGCGCTGAAGGCGCCGCGCCGTCAGGACGACTTCAGCTTCTTGATGCCCATCATCCGCATCACCGACTTCTCGTAGAAGGGCTCGGTCGTGCCCTTCTTGAGCTTGCGGATGAAGTACTTCTCGAAGCCGGCCTTCGCGAGGTGCACCCAGCGCCCTTCCGCGAACCAGTTCACGTTGCGCGGCGGGATCTGCGGCAGCGCGACGAACGCGATGCCGGTGTCACCCATGTCGGCGAGGCACACGGCGTTCCACGTCGCGCGCTCGGACGGCTCGCGCCCGGCGATGGCGGCCGCGATGTTGTGGGCCGTCGCGGTGACCATCGACTCGATCATGAAGCCGGTCTTCGGCGCGCCGGTGGGCACCGGCGTCGCCTCGACCGGCGGAATCGCCACGCACACGCCGACCGCGTAGACGTTGCGGTACTTCGGGTTGCGCTGGTGCGCGTCGATCAGCACGAAGCCGCGCGGGTTCACGAGGCCTTCGATGCCAGCGACCGCATCCACGCCCTTGAAGGCCGGCAGCATCATCGAGTAGCGGAACGGCAGCTGGTGCTCCTTCTTCGGCTTGCCTTCCTCGTCGTGCTCGACGACGTGCATGGTGCCGGCCTCGACCTTCGCGACCTTCGCGTTGGTGATCCAGCGCACGTGCTTCGCCCGCAACGCCGACTCGAGCATCGTCTTGGAGTCGCCCACACCCCCGAGGCCGAGGTGGCCGATGTAGGGCTCGGCGGTGACGAACGTCATCGGGACGCGGTCGCGCAGCTTGCGGCGGCGCAGGTCGGTCTCCATGATGAACGCGAACTCGTACGCGGGCCCGAAGCACGACGCGCCCTGCACCGCGCCGACCACGATGGGTCCCGGGTCCTGCAGGAAGCGCAGCCACTCGCCCTTGGCCCGCTCGGCGTGGTCGATGTGGCAGATCGACTGCGTGTGGCCCTGCGGGCCGAGCCCCTCGATCTCGTCGAACGCGAGCTTGGGGCCGGTCGCGATCACGAGGTAGTCGTAGGTCAGCGACGTGCCGTCGCTCAGTTCCACACGGTTCTCCGCAGGGTGCACGCGCTTCGCACCGGTCGCGTTGAACGCGATGCCCTTCTTCGCGAGGTACGGACGGATCTCGAACTCGATCTGCCCCCGGGTGCGCCAGTCCACTGCCACCCACGGATTGGACGGCACGAAGTGATAGGTCTCGCTGTTGCCGAGCACGGTGACCTGGTCATCCGCGCCCAGCAGTTCCTTCATCTCGTACGCCATCGGCAGGCCGCCCAAGCCGGCACCGAGGATCACCACGTGGGCCATCGCTGTTTCCTCCAGGAGACGATCGTGGCGCCACGCGCCCCCAGTCCCGGGAGGCTGCGCCGCGCACGGCCCGGACGCGCCCGGCCGCCACGCCGGACACTAGGCAATTACCGGAGGACGATCTGTGACGGCGGTCACACACGGGCACGTGCCCGCCGGCACCGGCACGCGGCGGGGGTGGATCGCGGCCGGCCCCCGGATACGCCGACGCCGATCCGCGCTCAGGTGCGCAGCGGCAGCGCGACGCCGATCGCGACGAAGATGCCGCCGCAGACCTGGTTGAACCGCTTGCCGACGCGCGCGAGCCAGGGCCGGATGCGGTGCGCGGTGACCGCAAGCGCGTACTCGATCGCGAACTCGGTCACCGCGTAGGTGACCGCGACGACCGCGAACTGCGCGACGAGACTGCGCTGCGGGTCGATGAACTGCGGCAGCAGCGCGCTGAAGAACAGCAGCACCTTGGGATTGGTGACGGCCGACAGCAACCCCTGCCGGAAGAGCGAGCGGCCGCTGGCGTCGGTGCCATCGGTCCCGATCTCGACCGCCACCGGCGGCGCGCGCCACAGTTTCACGCCGAGCCACACGAGGTACGCGCCGCCCACCCACTTCAGCACCGTCAGCCACATCACCGACGCCTTGATGAGCGCGCCGATCCCGAACATGCACAGCGCGATCACCGCCACGAACCCGAGGAGCGCACCGGCGATCGTGAACAGCGTGCGCCGGCTCCCGTGCAGGGCGCCGTGGGTGAGCGCGAGGAGGCCATTCGGGCCTGGCGAGATCGACAGGCCGATCGCGGTGAGGAAGAACAGGAACCAGGTGTCGGGTTGCATCGGCGGCAGGTGGCGGTGCGGGTGGCGGCCGGGCCGGCGACGCGGTCGCCTTCGCGCGGCAACGCGCGCCCGCCGGCGCCCATCATACGCGCCGCGATCGGTGCCGCCCGCGCCGGGGGCGGGCACAGCGTGCAACCGGTGCGGCATCGCGCTACCATCGCGCGATGCCGCACGACCACCACGCTGACGACCACGACCACGCGATGAGCGAGCTGGGCGAGATGGACGTCCGCGTCCGCGCGCTGCAGACCGTTCTCGTGGAGAAGGGTTACGTCGATCCCGCCACGCTCGACGCGCTCATCGACACCTACCAGACGAAGATCGGCCCGCGCAACGGCGCGCGCGTCGTGGCGAAGGCGTGGACCGACCCCGCGTTCCGCGCGTGGCTGCTGGACGACGCGACCGCCGCGATCGCCTCGCTCGGCTACACGGGCCGGCAGGGCGAGCACATGGTCGCCGTCGAGAACACCGAGGCGCGGCACAACATGGTCGTGTGCACGCTGTGCAGCTGCTACCCGTGGCCGGTGCTGGGCCTGCCGCCGACGTGGTACAAAAGCGCGCCCTACCGCTCGCGCGCAGTCAAGGACCCGCGCGGTGTGCTGGCCGACTTCGGCGTCACCCTGCCCGCAGCGACCGAGATCCGCGTGTGGGACTCGACCGCCGAGGTGCGGTATCTCGTGTTGCCCCGCCGGCCCGCCGGCACCGAGGGCATGACCGAGGCCGAGCTGGCCGACCTCGTCACGCGCGATTCGATGATCGGCACCGGCCTTCCCAAGTCGCCGCCGGGGCGCGGATGAGCTACCGCTCGCACGCCGACCTGGGCGGCCGCGACTGCGCGGAGCGCGTCGTGCCCGAGCCCGAGGGCGAGCACTTCCACGCCGCGTGGGAGCCCGCGGCCCTCGGCCTCACGCTCGCGATGGGCGCGACCGGCGCGTGGAACCTCGACATGAGCCGCGCCGCGCGCGAGACGCTGCCCGACTATGCCGCGCTGACCTACTACCAGATCTGGGTCGACGGCCTGCAGAAGCTCATGGCAGAGCGCGACCTCGTGCGCGCCGACGAAGTGGCGGCCGGCCGCATGCTCCACCCGCCATGCCCGGTGCCGCGCGTGCTGCGGGCCGCGGACGTCGCGGGCGCCCTCGCGAAGGGATCGCCGACGGTACGCGCGGCCACGCAGCCGGCGCGCTTCGCCGCCGGCGACCGCGTGCGCACACGCGCCGGCAGCGTCGACCACCACACGCGCCTCCCTGGCTACGCCCGCGGCAAGGTCGGCACGATCGAGACGGTCCGCGGCGTCCACGTGTTCGCGGACGCCCACGCGCAGGGACAGGGCGAATCGCCGCAGTGGCTGTACACGGTCGTCTTCCCCGCCCACGAGCTGTGGGGCGCGGAGGGCGAGCGCGGCCTCACGGTGGCGATCGACGCGTGGGAACCTTACCTGGAGCGTCTCGCGTGAGCCACGCGCCCGGCGCCCTTCCCGGCCAGCCGCGCGACGACAACGGGCCGGTGTTCCGCGAGCCGTGGGAGGCGCAGGCGTTCGCGATGACGCTCACGCTCCACGAGCGCGGCCTCTTCACGTGGCCCGAGTGGGCGGAGGCGCTCGCGGCGCAGATCGGGGCGGCGCAGGCCGCGGGCGACGCCGACCTCGGCGACACCTATTACCGGCACTGGCCCGCCGCGCTCGAGGCACTGATCGCCAGCAAGGGCGTGGCCTCCGGCGCGGAGCTCGACCGCTGCCGGCGCGCGTGGCACCGCGCCGCGGAGCGCACGCCCCACGGGCAGCCGATCGAGCTGCGGCCGCCGGATTTCGGCGACTGATCGGCCGCGCCGCGCGGCACGTCCGTCCCCGCGCCGATTCCGCGGCGACGGCGACACGCGGCGGCGCACGACGTTAGAATCGGCACGCCTGCGCTTCCCGGGTGCCCCACAGGGAGATCGCCATGCGCACTTGGTTCGTGTTCCGCATGACCTGCGCGCTCGCCCTCGGCGCCGTCATCACGCTCGGTGCCGCCCAGCCGCGGCCCGGCCCGGCGCTGCCGCGGGTGGGCATCCTGCTTCCCGGCCCTGCCGGCAACGCCGGCAATTTCGACGCCTTCTACAAGGGCATGAGCGACCTCGGGTACGTCGAAGGCCGCAACGTCGTGTTCGAGCGCAGCTACGGGGACTTCACCGAGGGTCGACTGCGCGCGCAGGCGGCCGAACTCGTCCAGCGCCGGGTCGACGTCATCGTGGCGCCGGGCCCCGCGTCCACGCGCGCCGCCCGCGAGGCGACGTCGACCATCCCGATCGTGATGGCGACGCACGACGCCGTGGAACTGGGGCTCGTCGCGAGCTTCGGACGGCCCGGCGGCAACGTCACCGGCTTGAGCATGCTGAGCAGCCAGCTCGCGACCAAGCAGCTCGCGCTGCTCAAGGAGACGCTGCCCGGCATCTCCCGCGTGGCGATCCTCGCGAATCCCGCCACGCCGGGTGTCGCGTCCATCATCCGCGGCCTCGAGATCGACGGCAGGTCATTGGGCCTGCGCCTCCATGTCATCGAGGTGCCCGGTCCCGACGCGCTCGCCGACGCGTTCGCCGCCATGAAGCGCGAGCGCGTCGAGGCATTCGTCGTCCTGCCCGACACGACGGTGATGGACCGGATGCGGGACCGCATCATCGCCCTGGCGGCCGAGCAGCGCCTGCCGTCGATGTTCCAGTGGCGGCAGAACGTCGACGCCGGCGGACTCATGTCCTACGGCCCGGACCTGCGCGCGCTGTTGCGGCGCACCGCGTCCTACGTGCAGCGGATCCTCAAGGGCGCGCAGCCGGGCGACCTTCCGGTGTATCTCGCGGACGACTACGAGCTCGTCCTCAACCTGCGGACGGCCCGCGCGATCGGCGTCGGCTTCCCGCAGGCGTTGCGCATCCGGGCGGCCGACAAGATCGAATGACGCGGTGAGCGGTCACCGCGCGGGGACGCGCCGGTGCCAAGCGCGTTGCTGCGCAGGATGGCGACCGCCGAAGGGTCGGCGCATGGCAGGCGCGGCGGCGCGTGCGCCGATCCCTTCCCTGTCGTGAATGAGGGCACCGCCGGTGCGCGTTCGCCACCGTCGAACGCCGGCGACGCCTTTCACCGCCAATACGCAATCCGCCGGCGATTCCGGCCATCGGGCGCGGACGCCCGGCGTGCGTCCGGCGCCGCGGCGAGCAGCACGCGCGCCTTGTCCCACCGGTGGCGCACCTTCCGCTCGCTTCCTCCGAGCGCCTCGGCGATTTCCCGTTCCGTGAGTCCCCCGAAGTAGCGCAAAGCTGCGCGTGGCCGTCTGCGGGAGGTGGCCCCAAGTCGACCCCGATGCTGCTGCGGCGGTCCGGGGTCGTCAATGCGATTAATCGCTGTCCGGTCGCCGGCGGTCTTTCCGTTTTCGTCGATAAGCCCACCCCGCGGCGGCGGTGGGCGCGCTCCACGGCGCCGCCGCGACAGGAGAACCGGGATGATCGCCGCGCAGGACGTGACCGTGACCGAAGTGGTGACCTGGCTGTTCCTCGTGACCAACACCGGCCGCGTCCTCGCCTACCTGCCGCAGATCCGCTCGGCCTGGAGGTGCGAGAACGGCGCGGCGTCCGTCAGCCGGACGACGTGGGGACTGTTCGCGGTCGCGCACTTCAGCGGCGCGCTCTACGCGTCGCTCGTCGTCGCGGACCTGCGGATGGCGCTCGTGTTCGTCGGCAACTTCGCGGCGTGCACGGTGCTGGTCTCCGTCATCGCGTGGAAGCGGCACGCGTACGCCGTCGCCATGCAGGGCAAGGGACGTGCGACCGCGGATTGGCCGCGGAACGCGCGGCAATCCGTATTGATCGATGAGGCCGGCGGCGGGCGCGGACATCCGGACGCGCACGACCGCGGGCGGCCTACGAGGGAGACGCAAATGGGCGAGGTGCAGGTCAGGCGCGACACGGGACACGGATGGCTGGACGCGGGATGGCGGCGGCAGGTGCTGGCCGGTGCGATCGCGGTGGGATTGCTCACCGCCTTCGTCACCGTCCGCGGGACGACGCACCGGGAGGAGCCGGTGCCCGTGCGCGAGAGCCTGGTCACCCAGTGCGATCGCGCGGGCGTCGCGGCGGCGGAGGCGCTCGCGACCGCCACCCCGGAGTCGTCGGAACCGTCGCTGCGCCGCGAGCGCGAGCGCGGGTTCAACGCGTGCGTCGACCGGATGTGGATCGACATGCGGTGATCGGCGGGGCACGCGAGCGCGTCGCTGGAGATGCGAACGGCCCGCATGGCGCGGGCCGTTGCTGTGGCAATGACGAGCCATCCGGGGCTCGTCAGTAGGCCTGGAGCGAGTTGATGCCGACCAGGCCGCCGGTTAGCGCGCCGATCTGGAGTTCGAAGACAGCCGGACTTGAGGGAAGATCGGCGATCACGGTGGTGGTTGCTACATGCAGAGGCGTGCACGACGTCAGCAATCCGCCCCAGCAGGCGATGACCTGCCCATTGGTCGCGTCGATGGCAAGGTGTCCGTTTGGCCTAAGCCATCAGGGCGGCCACGCAACGATTGCGTTCGTTGCGGTCGCCGGGCAAGAAGGCAGCAATAGGCCGCTGCCAATCTGCATGCGCCTGGCTACGTCGACGCCGGGAAACGACAAGGGCCCGAATCGCTTCGGGCCCAAGTCGTTGAATTGACTGGTTGCGGGGGCAAGATTTGAACTTGCGACCTTCGGGTTATGAGCCCGAACAAGACCTCATTTCCGCCCGTTGATGGACGTCGCCGCAACCCCCGCTTTCACTCTGTGGGCACGATTTCCCTATGAGACTTCAACACCGATAACGTTCCCCAATATTCCCGCCCATTGCTATAATCTGCCTACACACTGCCTACACAGGGACGAGCAATGGCGAACCGGGTGAACTTTACGGCCGATCGCGTGGCGGATTTCCGGTGCGACGCCGGCAAACGTCAGAGCTTCCTCTGGGATGCGAAAACACCCGGCCTTGGTGTGCGTGTCACCACTGGTGGCAGCAAGTCCTTCTGACCTGAGACCCGAAATCTAAGCCACGGACTGGCGCACAACCGCGGGGTGGGCGAGGTTGCTGACCCGGTGCTTCTGGGCAAATTCCTCGGGGGTCAGGTTGCCGAGGGAACTGTGGGGGCGCGCCCGGTTGTAGTCGAGGCGCCAACTTTCCAATTGCCGCCGTGCTTCGTCGAGGCTCACGAAGAGTTGCTCGTTCAGACACTCGTCGCGGCAGCGGCCGTTGAAGCTCTCCACGTAGGCGTTTTCTACCGGCTTGCCGGGGCGAATGAAGCGGAGCTGGACGCCTGCCGTATTCGCCCAGGCGTCCACCACCCGGCTGCAGAACTCCGGACCGTTGTCGCTCACGATGGCCTGCGGCAGCCCGCGCTGCGCTACCAGCCGGGCCAGCACGGACACTACATCCCGACCGGTCAGGCTGCGACCCACTTCGGCCGCCAGGCACTCCCGGCTGAACTCATCGACCACGTTCAACACCCGGAACCGACGCCCGTCAGCCAGCGCATCGCTCATGAAATCCATCGACCAGCGTTGGTTCACGCCCGCAGGCAGCGTAGGCACCACCCGTAGTCCCCGGAACCGCCGCCGGCCACGGCGGGCCCGCAGCGACAGTCCCTCCTCGCGATACAGCCGCCGGACTCGCTTCAGGTTGACCACGACGCCATCTCGTTCCAGCAGAACGTGCAGGCGCCGATAGCCAAAGCGCCGACGCTGCTCAGCCAGCGCGCGCAGCAGCGCTCGCAGCTCGACGTTGCGGTCCGGCCGCTTCACGTAGCGCAGCGTCGCCCGACACAGTCCGAGCAGACGACAGGCCCGGCGCTCGCTGATGGCGTGGGTTGCGCGCCAGAAACCAACCACACTGCGTTTGGCTTCTGGCGTCACCACTTTTTTGCGAGCGCCTCCTTCAACATCTGGACATCCAGCGCCTGGTCGGCCACCAGTCGCTTGAGCCGCCGATTCTCTTCCTCGACCTCGCGCAACCGGCGTGCATCCGGAACCGCCATCCCGCCGAACTTCGACCGCCAGCGGTAGAAGGTCCACTGGCTGACTCCGTGCTTGCGACACAACTCCTGCACGGACACGCCTGCCTCCGCCTGCTTCAGCAGTCCGATTATCTGTTCGTCCGTAAACCTGGCCTTCTTCATCGACGCCTCCAATTCACCGCCGACCGGCGAATTGTGCGCCTTCCCCTGGATTAGAAGCCGGGTCTCAGGTCACGAGGGTTGCGCGGGCACTCTAGCCTCAGTGCTGCGCTGGACGCGGCGGTGGAGGTGCGTAAGAACGCGGGGACGCGCGAGTGGCGCATCGTCAAGACCAAGGACGACTCCGACGACCTGTCGCACGCGTTTACGCTCGAAGTGCTTGAGGTCGCGCGCCATGATGATGGCGAGGCCGTAACTTCGTGCGTCATCGTGCCGGACTACAGCGCACCCGTGCGCAGGCCAAAGATGCCGGCGGGCGCTGCGCAGCGGCTTGTGTTCGACGCGCTTGGGCAACTACTCAAGGCATCGCCGCACTACGGGATGGCCGGAACTTCCGCCACCAAATGCTGCGTTGAACTGGAGGCAGTGATGCCGGACTTGGCGGCAGCGCTTGTGGCAACACCGACAGACAAGCGCTCCTATATCGCCCGGCGGACAATCCAGAGCATGGCCGCCGCTGGTGTCATCCAGTCCCGCGACGGTTGGGTGTGGCTGCCATGACTCCCAAACTCCCAAATGTCTCCCAATGGGAGGATTTGTGCTCCCAACTCTCCCACCACCCTGTAGGGGTGGGAGATGTGGGAGTGTGTGTGACGGTGGAATCGGAGGTGCAGCGTGCTTGATGGTCTGATTGGCGGGAGGTTGGTAGGCAAGGCGTCGGAACGCATCGGCCCAAGCGACAAGCCCTACGTAACTGCGAAGGTCCGCACCCCACTGGGGGACGGGGATTCCATCTTTGTGGGCGTCATCGCGTTTCCAGAGCCAGTCAGAGCCGCAACGAAAAGGCCCGCCGAAGCGGGCCTTGTTCGTGGAGCCGGTAACACTGCGCTACGTCACTTCGCCTTCGTGCGCCGACGCCGCGCAACGACTAGGCCAGCGAGTCCGCTCGCCAGCAGCGCGAGGGTGCCGGGTTCGGGGACGGTGCCGGTTACGGAGTATCGCCAATTGTTACCACCATACATATGTCCGAAATCCCAAGAAGCGCAATAGAACGGGTTGGGGTTATTGCAGGAGGAAAGCGGGGTGGCCGCCAAGTACTGCAACTCGGGATACCAGCGCCCATCGATGGTCACGCCCGAAAAGCCACCGAAAATTATCTCGTTGGCCTCAAGAATCCCATCGCCATCATCATTGAACTGAATTTCGAAGTTCTCATACAACGGGTTATTCGATGTCGCTACAAACGTTTTCGGTGTCGCGAACGCCACGCCTGCTGCGGCGAGGCCGAGAACCATCACAGTACTACGTGCCCGCTTGCTCAGCATCCCCTACCCCCCGATATAGTTGTTGACGGCAAACGGCGGCCGACGATGCAACCTCCATGCCGAGTCGCAAATTGCACGGCCGGTCAATGAGTTGGTGCAATCGGGATGGCCTGCCGCGCTGCGAGATGTAAGAAATCTCGACGCGACACCTCGGGGTGCCCCCCCGTGGCTCCAATCACTCACGACTGTCGATAGGCCGTTTGCGCTCAGAAAGCCGTGCACCGCTCGTCATCCCGCGCTGAGTGACCGCCGGATACTGTCCTGCATCCGCTTGGGCAGCCGGTCGAGCTCGGCCTCGCGCTCCGCTGCCGACCGCTCCGCAGAGGGTTCGATGCTGTCGTTCACGGGCAGGTAGAGCACCCGGTGCGCCTCCCGCACGTCGTCCTCGGTGGCGTCGAGCTCGGCGGCAATCGCGGCCACGGTGAGGCCCTGCCGGTTGAGGCGCTGCACGGCCAGGGCGAACGGGAGGGGCATCGGCATACGCCATTGTCACCCGCGGTGCAGGCTCACCCGATGCGCCCGCCGCCGCTCCGATACGCTAGATCTGCCCCGACCCGCCGCAGTTAGGGCACGACTCTCTGCCGCTACCGCGGCAGCGTGGGCAAAGATCATTCACGCGCCCTGATCCGCCACACTGGGGGCAAGCGGATGGCCCCAGGTGCCCCGACCCACCACAACGGACGCACGCGAAAGTCTGCCGCCCCGAGCCTCCGCATCCGCCGCCGCAGATAACGTAGCCGGTCCCACCGCACCTACTGTCCCGATATCCCATGACGCTCCCCTTGTAGTGTGTTGTTGGATAACCACTGCGCCGGAAATAGTAAAGCAGGTTGTGCTTGATAACTGACGTTATCGACGCCATAGACCGCGCCGCGTGCGGGCTTCTTGTTGCCCTACATGCGCCGCGACCGCCGGATGCGATCCTGCATCTTCGTCGGCCTCGCGCTTCGCCGCCGACCGCTCTCGACTAAGTTCCTGGCTGTCGTTGGCCGGCAGCGCCAGTACCCGATGCGCCTCCCAATGAAACGGCCCACCGAAGCGGGCCTTACCTGGGTTAGGCTCAACGGGGCGGACCAGAGGACCACGTCTTCAGCACAACGTCTCGAAGAAATCCATAACCTACTTAATACGCAACCTATTGATAAACAAAGGGAATCTACTCATACCCACCCCTTTGCGACACCGTAAGTGATTGATTTTGTTTCACTTTCAAAGCTGCCCCCCCCTCGCAGCGAATTTCGGGTCGATGCCTACACTAGACCTACACAGACGCCAGAAAAGCAAAAAGCCCGGGTGGGCGCCCGGGCTAAATGCTTGATTCGATTGGTTGCGGGGGCAAGATTTGAACTTGCGACCTTCGGGTTATGAGCCCGACGAGCTGCCAGACTGCTCCACCCCGCGGATGAATCATAGCGCGGATGGCCCGCCCCGGTCAATTTGGTGCGGACGCCGCGCGGGGGCGAATGTCCCTTACCCGCGCGGGGACGTCCGCATTAGCGCGGTCGCGCCCGCCGTGCCCTTGCGGCCCAGCGTCTTGATCTTCTCCGCCATCTCGGCGCCCATCACGAACTGCGGGGCGGCGCCCGGCGAGTAACCCGCCTCCTTCTCGCGCTCGGCCATCTTCGCCTTCGCGGCGTTGAACGCCGCCTCGAACGTGTTGGCCTTGGCCATCGCCTCGCCGAAGAACACGTCGGCGAATTCGCTCACCGGCGTGCGCCCGCCGCAGCCGAACGCGGTGCCACCAGCGGACGTGTCGGTGATCACGAGCGTGTACTCGTCCTGGAGCGCCTGCACGAAGCGGCCCGACTCGCAGGCTGACACGACGATGATCCGCCACTTGATGCCGGCGTCCTCGAGGAGCTGCTTCAAGCCCGCGGGTCCCAGTTCGACCAGCGTGAGCGGCGGTAGCAGCGCCGCGAGCTTGCCGTTGGCGGCGGTCGTGCTCGTGAGGAAGAGCATCACGACATCGTCGTCCGGATCGATGGCGCCGCCGATCTCGTTCAGCACCTCGCGCAGGTGGGTCACCGTCGCGAACGGCGCGGTGACCAGCGTCTGCGGATTGTTGACGAGCACCAGCGAGCGCCCGTCGGTATCCCAGCGCGTGTCCATCATCCGCTGCGCGGCCTCGGCCTGCTCGCGGAACGCGTCGTCGCCGGCGTACGGCGCATACGCGACGAAGTAGAGGTCGGCCTGGCCTCCGCGCTCGTCCTGCAGCGCGTCGAGCGCGTGGTCGAGCACGAACGACTGTGCCGCGAGCACCACCTCGGAGCCCGCGTTCATCTCGGACGCCGGAATCGCCATCTCGTCCTGGTGCCCGCGCCACCACGGCTGGCTTTCGGAGATCGTGCCGCCAATCCAGATCGGCGCGGCGAGAAGGAGGCCGCCGCCGATCGCCCGCAGCCAGCCGAACGGCGGCAGCGGCGCGAACGCGAGCGCGACGCTGCGCACCAGCACCGCGACGATCCACAGCACGATCCCGTACTCGGCGAGCAGGACGAACTCGGGGAACTCGCCGCCGTCGCGCAGCACGTACGGCACGTAGTGGATCGCCTGCACGACGGGCAGCGACGCCAGCGCGAGCACGGGGATCGCGAGCGCGGCCGGCCGCTGCCGGTTGACGATCGCGATGAACGCCGAGGTGAGAAGCAGGACGCCGACCGCGTACAGCTCCGACCCTGCGCCCAGCCACGAGAAGTGGCGCGGCGGCAGCGCGCGGACCCAGTCGCCCGCGATGTCGATGCCCGCCGACAGCACGACCAGCAGCAGGAGCTGCGCGAGGTCGACGCGGAAGTCGAGCCGCGACACGCGGCGGAACATGCACAGGCGCAGGCCCGCGCGCAGGTTGCGCAGGAGGTTGGCGAGCGCGTAGCGCATGGCCGGGACGGCGCGGCGGTCAGGCCGCCGCGGCGCGACCCTCGATGAAGGCCTTCAGCAGGTCGGCGCGCGCCGGCAGCACCGTGAAGCGCTGCGGCTGCGCCTCGATGCCGACGTACGCCTCCGGCCGGGCCGGCTCGCGGCCCAGTGCCTCGACGATCGTCGCCGCGAACTTCACCGGCAGCGCGGTCTCGATGCACACCAGCGGCACCTTGGGATCGCGGTGCTCGCGGCCGACCTTGAGGCCGTCGGCGGTGTGCGGATCGACGATCACGCCGTAGCGCCGCTCGACGTCGCGGATCGTCGCGACCCGGTCCGCGTGCGTGCTGCGGCCGGAGACGAAGCCCGCGGCCTGCACCTTCGCCCAGTAGGGCGTCCCCGCGAGGTCGAAGCCGCCGTCGGTGGCGAGCGTGTGCCACAGCGAGCGCACGGTGGCGGGGTCGCGGCCCACGACGTCGTACACGAACCGCTCGAAGTTCGACGCCTTGGAGATGTCCATCGACGGCGACGACGTCGCGTGCGTCTCCGCCGAGCCGCGCGGCCGGTAGCGGCCGGTGCGGAAGAACTCGTCGAGCACGTCGTTCTCGTTGGTGGCGAGGATCAGCCGCCGGATCGGCACGCCCATGGCGCGCGCCACGTGGCCCGCGAGGATGTTGCCGAAGTTGCCCGACGGCACCGCGAAGTCGACGACCTCGCGATTGTCCCGCGTCGCCGCGAAATAGCCGGCGAAGTAGTACACGACCTGCGCGGCGACCCGCGCCCAGTTGATCGAGTTGACCGCGCCGATCGCGTGCTTCGCCTTGAACTCGGCGTCGCCGTTGACCATCTTCACGAGGTCCTGGCAATCGTCGAACGTGCCCTCGACCGCGAGGTTGTGGATGTTGGCGTCGTGCAGCGAGAACATCTGCGCGGTCTGGAACGGGCTCATCCGCCCCTTCGGCGACAGCATGTAGACGGTGACGCCGCGCTTGCCCCGCATCGCGTACTCGGCGGAACTGCCGGTGTCGCCCGACGTCGCGCCCAGGATGTTGACCGTGCGGCCGCGCTTGGCGAGCACGTACTCGAACAGGTTGCCGAGCAGCTGCAGCGCGATGTCCTTGAACGCGAGCGTCGGCCCGTTCGACACGTGCAGCAGGGCGAGGCCGGGCTCGAGGGTGGTCAGCGGCGTGATGTCGTCGCTGCCGAACACGCGCCGGGTGTAGGTCGCGTCGACGATGCGCCGCAGGTCCGCGGGCGGGATGTCGTCGATGAACCGGCGCAGCACCTGGTAGGCGATCTCGCGGTACGGCTTGCCGCGCAGCGCGGCGAGTTCGTCGGCCGTGAAGCGCGGGTAGGCCTGCGGCACGGCCAGCCCGCCGTCGGGCGCGAGCCCTTCGAGCAGGATGTCGCAGAAGGGAAGCGGGCGGCCGGCCCAGGCGCCGCGCGTGCTGACGTAGCGCATCAGTTCAGCTCTTCCATGCGCAGACGAACGACCTTGCCGCGCACCGTGGGCAGCGCCTCGACCTTCGCGATCGCGTCCACCACGTTGCGCTCCACCGTCTTGTGCGTGAGCAGGATGATGTCGGTCTGCTGCTCGCCTTCGGACGGCTCCTTCTGGATCATCGCGTCGATCGAGATCTCGCGGTCGGCGAGGATGCGCGTGATGTCCGCGAGCACGCCCGGCTTGTCGTCGACGCGCAGGCGCAGGTAGTACCCGTGACCACGTCGCCGATCGGCAGGAAGGGCACCTGCGACAGCCGGTCCGGCTGGAACGCGAGGTGCGGCACGCGGTGCTCGGGGTCCGAGGTGTGCATGCGCGTGACGTCGACCAGGTCGGCGATCACCGCGCTGGCGGTGGGCTCCGCGCTTGCCGCCTGCGCCGTAGTAGAGCGTCGGGCCGACCGCGCGTCGCCCTTGACCAGCACCGCGTTCATCACGCCCTCGACGTTGGCGATCAGGCGCTTCGCGGGGATCAGCGTCGGGTGCACGCGCAGCTTGATGCCGTCCTTCGCGCGCCGCGTGATGCGCCGAGGAGCTTGATCCGGTACTCCTCGAGTTCCTCGGCGTAGCGGATGTCCTCCTGCGCAAGCTGCGAGATGCCCTCGGTGCGGTAGACCTTCTCGAACTGCATCGGCACGCCGAACGCGATGGCCGACATGATCGCGAGCTTGTGCGCGGCGTCGATGCCCTCGATGTCGTACGTCGGGTCGGCCTCCGCGTAGCCGTGCGCCTGAGCTTCCGCGAGCACGGTCGCGAACGACGCGCCGCGGGCGCGCATCTCGGACAGGATGAAGTTGGAGGTGCCGTTGATGATGCCGGCGATCCACTCGATGCGGTTGGCGGTGAGGCCCTCGCGCAGCGCCTTGATGATCGGGATGCCGCCCGCCACCGCCGCCTCGAACGCCACCATCACGCCCCTGGCGTGGGCCGCGGCGAAGATCTCGTTGCCGTGGCGCGCGAGCAGCGCCTTGTTCGCGGTGACGACGTGCTTGCCGTTGGCGA
This sequence comes from Burkholderiales bacterium, assembly GCA_046347715.1. Taxonomy (GTDB): domain Bacteria; phylum Pseudomonadota; class Gammaproteobacteria; order Burkholderiales; family Casimicrobiaceae; genus VBCG01. The sequence goes on along the minus strand of JAXMFO010000009.1, from coordinate 142,192 downwards.
TCGCCTCCAGGACGAAGCTCTTCGCGGGCTCGATGCCGCCGATCAGCTCGACCACGATGTCGATGTCGGGATGCTGCAGCACGACCTTGGCGTCGTTGGTGAGGTTCACGCCTTCGGCGCCGCGCGTCTTCTCGCGGGCGACGTCGAGCGCGCGTTCGGCGATCCACGTAATGCGGATCGGCCGCCCCGCGCGCCGCGTGATCTCCTCCTCGTTCCGGCGCAGCACGGTCCACGTGCCGCTGCCGACCGTGCCCATGCCGAGCAACCCCACCTGCAACGGTTTCATCGCTTATCCCCGTCCCTTGTTCACAGCAGCCCGTCCTCGCGGAACATCTGCTTGATCCCGCGGATCGCCTGCCGCGTCCGCGACTCGTTCTCGATCATCGCGAAGCGCACATGCCCGTCACCGTACTCGCCGAAGCCGATGCCCGGCGATGCCGACACCTTCGCCTTGTCGAGGAGCTGCTTCGAGAATTCGAGCGATCCCAAGTGCCGGTACGGCTCCGGGATCCGCGCCCACACGTACATCGAAGCCTTCGGCACCTCGACCTTCCACCCCGCCTCGTGCAGCCCCTTGCACAGCACGTCGCGGCGCGCCTGGTACTTGGCGCAGATTTCCGCGACGCAGTCCTGCGGCCCTTCCAGCGCCGCGATCGCGGCGACCTGGATCGGCGTGAACGTGCCGTAGTCGTGGTAGCCCTTGATGCGCCCGAGCGCGTTGACGAGCGCCTTGTTGCCGACCATGAAGCCGATCCGCCAGCCCGCCATGTTGTAGCTCTTCGACATCGTGAAGAACTCGACCGCCACGTCGCGCGCGCCCGGCACCTGCATGATCGACGGCGCCTTCCAGCCGTCGAAGCAGATGTCCGCGTACGCAAGGTCGTGCACCACGTAGATGCCGTACTCGCGGGCGAGCGCGATGATCTTCTCGAAGAACGGCAGCTCCACGCACTGCGCGGTCGGGTTCGCCGGGAAGTTGATGATGAGCATCTTCGGCTTCGGGAGGCTCATCCGGATCGTGTGCTCCAGCTCCAGAAGAAGTCGACGTCGGGCGTGAGCTGCACCTGCCGGATGTCCGCGCCCGCGATCACCGGCCCGTAGATGTGGATCGGGTAGCTCGGGTTCGACCAGCACGGTGTCGCCGCGGCCGAGGGTGGCGAGGGCGAGGTGCGCGATGCCTTCCTTCGACCCGATGGTGACGATCGCCTCGCTGTCAGGGTCGAACTCGACGTTCCAGCGCCGCTTGTACCAGTGGCAGATCGCGCGCCGCAGGCGCGGGATGCCCTTCGACACCGAGTAGCCGTGCGTGTCCGGGCGCTGCACCGTCTCGACCAGCTTCTCGACGATGTGCGGCGGGGTCGCCCCGTCCGGGTTGCCCATCCCGAAGTCGATGATGTCCTCGCCGCGGCGGCGCGCGGCCATCTTCCACTCGGACGTGATGGAGAAGACGTAGGGGGGCAGTCGCTCGATGCGAGCGAAATGCGTTTCCAGCTGGGGGTACATGCCGGCCTTTCTTGCGTAAGCGCCCGGAACCGTCCGAGCGACGTAAGAAGCGGAAAAAGACGCTGCTCAGCCCGCAAGTTTATACTTGGCGGGCACTTACCGCAACGCAACATCGCCACCGAACCGCCCCGTGAAGCTCCATCTGCAGGCCCCTGCGGCCAACATCGTCACCGGCTCCGGACCGGGCTGGGTGCGCATCGGGCAGGTGGAATACCGCAGCAACCTCGTGCTCCTGCCGGACGCCATCGTGAAGGGCTGGGCGCCGCAGGGTCTGGCCGCGCTGCAGGAGGCGGACTTCGCGGCCCTGCTGCAATACCGGCCCGAGATGGTGCTGCTCGGCACCGGGGAGCGGCAGCACTTCGTCCACCCGCGCCTCCTGCAGGCGCTGGCGGCCGCGCGCGTCGGTGTCGAGACGATGGACACCCGCGCCGCGTGCCGAACGTTTAATATCCTCGTCGCCGAAGACCGCCGCGTCGCCGCCGCCCTCGTCGTCGCATGAACCGACTGCTCCTCGCCTGCGCACTGTGGCTCGCCACGGTGGGACTCCCCGCGTCCGCGCAGTCGCCGGACGCCACCGTCGCGAAGGCGGCCGCCGAGGCCGCGGCCGCCGCCAGGTCCGCCGCGCCCGAGGCCGCGGCGGAACCCGCCGACCGTGTGCGCCCCGCGACGCTCAGGGTCTTCAACCGCGCGGTCGTCACGTTCCGGTCGAGCTTCCTCGGCGTGACCCCAAGCGAGCGTGCGGTCATCGCCCGCGAACGCATCTATTCGCTGCTCGAGAAGGGCGGCCCCCTCCATGTCACCGTCGCGACCATTCCCCAGGGCAAGATGATCGCCATCGACGGCGCGTTCGCGTTCGTGGTCGCGGACCACGACGTCGCGGCCGGCGCCGGCGAGACGCTGGACACGGCGGCGAGCATGGCGCAGGGCCGACTCGAGGTGGTCATCGCCGAGACGCGTGAGGCGCGCGACGCCTCGCTCCTCACGCGCGCGGGGATCCACTCGGGCGTGGCCACGCTCATCTACATCGCGATCCTCTACGGGCTCGCGCGCATCGGGCGTTTCCTGACGCCGAAGATCCTGCGCTTCACGCACGAGACCGCCGGCCGCGTGCGCGTCGGCGGCGCCGCGGTCGTGCAGCGGCGACGCGCATTCCACGCGGTGCACGCCGTCCTGCGCCTCGCGGGGTGGTTCCTGTTCCTGCTCGCGACCTACGAGTGGCTGGGCTTCGTGCTCGCGCGCTTCCCGTACACGCGGGCCTGGGGCGAGCAGCTCAACAGCTTCCTGCTCAACACGTTCGAGAACATCGTCATTGCGGTGGCGAGGTCGGTGCCGGAGCTGACCATCGCGATCATCGTGTTCGTCATCGCGCACTGGATCGACCGCGTGCAGAAGGCGTTCTTCGACAACGTCGAGAACGGGCGCGTGAAGGTGGGCTGGGTCGACCGCGACACCGCGCGGCCGACGCGCAAGATCATGACCATGGCGGTGTGGGTATTCGCCGTCGTGATGGCGTACCCGTACATCCCGGGCTCGGACACCGACGCGTTCAAGGGGCTCTCGGTGCTGCTGGGCCTCATGGTCTCGGTCGGCGCGTCCGGCCTCGTGGGCCAGGCCGCGAGCGGCCTCATCCTCATGTACACGCGCACGTACCGGGTGGGCGAGTACGTGCGCATCGGCGAGGCCGAGGGCACGGTGGTGGCGATGGGCATGTTCACCACGCACCTGCGCACCGGCATGGGCGAGGAGCTGACGCTGCCCAACGCCACGGCGCTGTCCTCCACCACGCACAACTTCTCGCGGCCCTCGCGCGGGCCCGGCTTCAACGTGACCGCGCAGGTGACGATCGGCTACGACGTCCCGTGGCGGCAGGTCGAGGCGATGCTCCTCAACGCCGCGCACAAGACGCGCGGCGTGCTGACGTGGCCGGAGCCGCGCGTCTTCGTCTTCGCGCTCTCCGACTTCTACGTCGAGTACCGGCTGGTGGGACAGGGCGACGTCAACGACCCGGGACTGCGCGCCGGCATCCAGTCGGCGCTGCACGGCGCGATCATCGACGAGTTCAACCTGCACGGCGTGCAGATCATGTCGCCGCACTATTTCGGCGACCCGGCGCACGAGAAGGTCGTGCCGCCGGCGGATTGGTACAAGTCCCCCGCGTCGCCGCCGGGGTGACGTCCGCAGCCGCAACCCGGGGTCAGACCCCGATGCAGCCGGGGTCAGACCCCTGAGCGTTCACTGGCGCGCCTCACTCCCCCATCTGCAGCAGCTGCCCGTTCCCCCGCGCGTGCCGCACGGCGAGGTGCAGCACCAGCGCGCCCGCCGCGAAGAAAGCGACGTCGAGGCCCGCGGCCCACGCGAGGTGGTCCCAACGGAACGTCCCCTGCAGCAGCACCGCGCGCATGCCCTCGAACACGTGCGCCGACGGCAGTCCCCACGCGATCGCCTGCATCCACCCCGGCAGCACGGCGATCGGGTAGTACACGCCCGACACCGGCGCGAGGAGGAAGATCGCGGCCCACGCCATCTCCTCCGCGCCGAGCCCGGCCCACAGGATCAGCGCTGACACCATGAGTCCGATCGCCCAGCCGAACGCGATCAGCAGCGGGAAGAACGCGACCAGCGGCAGCCCGAGCGAGAAGATCGAGTAGCGGAAAAGCAGGTAGGCGAAGAGGCACGCGCCGCCCACGCCGACCAGCGTGCGCAGCGCGCTCATCACGAGCTGTCCCGCCACCAGCTCGGGCAGGCGCAGCGGACTCACGAACAGGTTGCCGAGGTTGCGCGCGTAGATCTCCTCGACGAACGTCAGCGACACGCCGAGCTGGCCGCGGAACAGCACGTCCCACAGCAGCACCGCGCCGATGAAGAGGCCGGGCGCGTCCTTGAGGAAGCTCGCCGTGGGCGCGAGGTACAGCGTGACGAACGCCCACAGCACCATCGTCACGGTCGGGTAGTAGATGGTGGAGACGAGGCGCGGCCACGACTTCACGAGCAGGTACGCGTGCCGGCGCACGAGCGCCCCGATCCGCCGCAGCGACGCCGCCACGCCGGACTGCGGATGCAGCAGCGCTTCGCGGCCGCCCGCGGCCACGTTCACGGCGCCACCCCCGTCCCGTCCGCGCCCGCCGTATCGCCGTCCGCCCCGCGCGCGATGTGCAGGAACACCTCCTCCATGTCCGCGCGACCGTAGCGCGCCACGAGCGCCGCCGGCGCGCCCTGGTCGACCACCACGCCTGCGCGCAGCATGATCACGTCGTCGCACATGCGCTCGACCTCGCCCATGTTGTGCGAGGCGAGCAGCATCGTGCACCCGCTCGCGCGCTGGTACGCCTCGAGGTGGCTGCGCATGCGGTCGCCCACGTCCGGGTCCAGCGAGGCGGTCGGCTCGTCGAGCAGCAGCACCTCGGGCGCGTTGAGCAGCGCCTTGGCGAGCGACACGCGCGTGCGCTGCCCCGCGGAGAGCTTGCCGTACGGCCGCTCGAGGAACGCGCCCAGGTCGAGTTCGTCCGCCATCCGCTCGATGCGCGCATCCGGCCGCCGCACGCCGTAGAGGTCCGCGAACACCCGCAGGTTCTCGTACACAGTGAGGCGCTTCGGCAGGTCGACGTACGGCGACGTGAAGTTCATCCGCGGCAGCACCGCGTGCCGGTCGCGCAGCATGTCGCAGCCGAGGATCGAGATCGCGCCGGAAGTGGGCAGCAGCACGCCGAGCAGCATGGACAGCGTCGTCGTCTTGCCCGCGCCGTTGCCGCCCAGCAGCGCCGTGGTCGTGCCCGCGCGCACCGTGAACGACACGCCGCGCACCGCGCGCACGCGCCCGTAGTCCTTGACGAGGTCGGCGGCGACGATCGCCGCGTCGCCGCCGGCGGCGGTTGTCACGTCACCGGTCCGCGCGCGGGCCGGTGCGCCGGGACTCGCCCCAGGCGACCGCGACCGTCCACGCCAGCACGCCGGCGGTGGCGACGGCGTCGCTCCCGCGCGCCGACAGCCACTGGTTCCCGAGTGCCGCCACCAGCACCGCGCCGAGCACGCAGGCCGTGGCGAGGCGCGTAGGCGGGAAGAGGAGCCCGCCGGCCGCGAAGAGCTGCGCGATGCCGATGCCGCGGGTCCACGCATCGGTGCCGATCGCCGTCCGGTAGTGCAGGGCGAGCGCGGCCGGCGCGTCCAGGTGCTGCACGCCGGAGTGCGCGAGCACGACCGCGAGCGCGATCGCGCCGATCGCCGGCCACGCGGCACGCACGCGCGGCACGAGCCGCGCGGCCAGCCGAACACCGGTGCCCGCTAGCACTGGATCGTGGTGCGGCAGTAGTTGGTCATCTCGCGCACCACGCTCGTCGCCGCGACCAGGTTGCGCATCTTCTGCTCGCCGTACTCGAGCGCGAGCTTCATCCGGTACTTGTCGAAGAACGCATCGAACTGCTCCGCGCCGACGGTGCCGACCGCGTACAGGCCGTCGTCCGCCGGCGAGTGCTCGAGCACGATGGCGGCGAGCGGCTGCGGGGCCGGGCCCGACACCACGCGCGCGCCCTCGGCCGGGTCGTACACGCTGTGGTCCGCGCAGCAGTGGATCACGTGGCCGCCGGAGGTCGCCGAGCGCTCGGGCTGGTAGCGGATGAACGAGACCTCGCGCGTCGGATACGCGAGCTTGTGCGCGCAGATCGCGGAGAACGCGACGATCGTCCTCTGCGCGCCCACGCCGCCCTGCCACGCGTACGCGCGGCCGTCCTGGCGCTTGAGCGACGCCGGCACCGTCACCGGCTTCGCGAGCCGCACGAGCAGGCACGGCGTGGCGGCGTACGGGTACTGGAAGACGTAGTTGGTTTCCGGCACGAGGTCGGCGGCGACGAGCGGCTTGCCGTGCACGTCCACGAGCCGCGTGCGCGCGTAGGTCCGCGGCGCCTCCTGCGCCCACGCCTTCGTGACCGGGTGCACCAGCGACAGCGAGGCCGCGCCCCCGGCCAGTGCACAGGAAAGGAAATCCCGCCGCTCCATCCGTCCTCCGTTCCGCCGCTGCGCAGTCGCGCGCAGCCACGCGGCATTCTAGCGAGGGACCAGCGGCAAGCGCGACTGCACAGGGGCGGGAGCACCGCGCGCGAGCCCGTTGACCGGAAGCCGCACAGGACCTGCTGGGCTCGAGGCTCGTGGGCGGCCACTCTGCCCACACAACGCTCGTTGTTGCGTGGCACTTTCCAGGGGCCGCCGCCGGGCCGCCCCAAGGCGGCCCCCTGACCCGCCGTGAATGCCGAGGGGTCTGACCCCGGCTTCATCGGGGTCTGACCCCGGATGATCGCGGCGGACGCAGCCCCTCACCCCCACCCTCTCCCCGCGAGCGGGGAGAGGGAGCCGCGCCGCAGCTCCCGCGCGTCCTGCGGGAAATGGGAGGTCACACCCGGTATCGGTGTGACGGCCGCAAAAGGCGCGCCGGGGACGGCACATCATCCCCCGCCGCCACGAACGCCTATTGCGGACGCTAAGCTTCGACCAGCACGCGCACGTGCTCCGCCACGCTGCGCCCCAGCGCCGACAGCGCATAGCCACCCTCGAGCGCCGACACGATGCGGCGCTTGCAGTGCTTCGCGGCGACCTTGACGAGCTCGTGCGTGACCCACGCGTAGTCGGCCTCGGTGAGCTTCAGTCCTGCGAGCGGGTCTTCGCGGTGGGCGTCGAAGCCCGCCGAGATGAAGATGAGCTCCGGCGCGTGCTGGTCGAGCGCGGGCAGCCACTGCTCGACCACCGCACCGCGGAAATCGTCGCTGCCCGAGCCCGCCGGCAGCGGGACGTTGACCATGTTGGGCGCCGGGTTCTCGGTGCCGCTGTACGGGTAAAGCGGGTGCTGGAAGGTGGACGCCATCAGCACGCGCATGTCGTGCTGGAAGATGTCCTCGGTGCCGTTGCCGTGGTGCACGTCGAAGTCGATGATCGCGACCCGCTCGACGTTGTGCACCGTCATCGCGTGCGCCGCGCCCACCGCCACGTTGTTGAAGAGGCAGAAGCCCATCGCGCGCCGGCGCTCGGCGTGGTGACCCGGCGGCCGCACCGCGCAGAAGGCGGTCGCCGCCTCGCCGCGCATCACGAGGTCCACGGCCAGGATCAACGCGCCGGCGGCGTGCCGGGCGGCGGTCAGCGTGTGCGGGTTGAGCGCCGTGTCCGGGTCGAGGTAGTGCAGGCCCTCGTCCGGACTCGCCGCCTCCAGCTCGTCCAGGTAGGCCGCGCCGTGCACCCGGGCGATCTGCTCGCGGGTGGCGGCGGGGGCGGTGTAATGCCGCAGGTAGGGGTCGATGCCCGCCGCGATCATGCGGTCGCTGATCGCCATGAGGCGCTCCGGGCACTCCGGGTGGTACGGACCCATCTCGTGCTGCAGGAACGAGGGGTGGGTGATGAACGCGGTGGGCATGGGGCGGCTTACGTTGAACTTTGCGCACGGACGGGGGCCGAACCGCCGCGGCATCCTTGCCGGGCCCGGGAGGAACCGGGAGCGGCTCCCGGACGATTCGCCTTTCCGCCGGACGGAGTGTACCTTGCGCCCGCCGGTCGTGACGAGGCGGGCGCGCCCCGGCACACTGCCGCAGGACGTTTTATTGCCCGGCGTCAGGATCGCCCATCCAAGAACGATAATCCATCATGACCGTCCGCTCCGCTTCCCAGGTTTCCCCCACGTCCGCCCGCCTGGCCGCCATCCTGGCGCAGCTCGGGCGGATCGTCGTGGGCAAGGACGAGCCGCTGCGCCTGGCCCTCGCCTGCCTCCTCGCGCGCGGGCACCTGCTGATCGAGGACATCCCGGGGGTGGGCAAGTCCACGCTGGCGCAGGCGCTGGCCGCCACGCTGGGGCTCAAGTACGCGCGGGTGCAGTTCACGAGCGACCTCCTGCCCGCCGACGTGCTGGGCGTGTCGATCTTCGACGAGCGCGCGCAGGCGTTCCGCTTCCATCCGGGGCCCATCTTCAACTCCGTGGTGCTGGCCGACGAGATCAACCGGGCGCCGCCCAAGACCCAGAGCGCGCTGCTCGAGGCGATGGAGGAGCGGCAGGTGTCGCTGGACGGCCAGACGCGCCGCCTGCCCGACCCCTTCTTCGTGATCGCCACCCAGAACCCGATCGAGCAGATCGGCGCGTACCCGCTGCCCGAGTCGCAGCTCGACCGCTTCCTGATGGCCATCGAGCTCGGGTATCCCGACCCCGCCGCGGAACGCGACCTCCTGGCCGGCGGTGACCGCCGCGCGCGCATCCCGGAGACCACCCCGCTGGCCGATCCCGCCACGCTCGCCGACTGGCAGCGCGAGGCGGCCGACATCCACGTCGCCCCCGCCCTCCTCGACTACGTGCAGGCGCTGCTGGCCGCCTCCCGCGGCCACACCGCCAGCGGCACGACCGGCGACGCCGGCTCGCGCCGGGGCTTGAGCCCGCGCGCGGGGCTCATGCTGCTCGCCGGCGCCCGCGCGTACGCGATGATCGCCGGCCGCCCGATGGTGCTGCCCGAGGACGTGCAGGCGGTGTTCGCGTCCGTGGCCGGCCACCGGCTCGCGGGCGGTACCCGTGCGGGGGCCGTCCAGGCGCAGACGCTGCTCCGCGCGGTGCCGCTCCCGTAACCCCGGCGCCGGTCGTGGCCATTCCGCTGCGCACGCCCGGCAGCACCGCAGCCGCGTGGCTCGCGCGGATGCGCCAGCGCGCGTTCCGCCATGCGCCGACGGACCACGCGGCGGTGGTGCTGCGCCACTCCCGCATCTATCTCCTTCCCACGCGCCGCGGGTGGGCGCTGATCGCGACGCTGCTCGTCATGCTGCTGGCGTCGCTCAACTACGCGCTCGCCCTCGGCATCGCGGTCACGTTCATGCTGGCCGGCCTCGTCGCGGCGGCGCAGCTCCACAATTTCCGGAACCTGGCCGGCATCGAGATCACGCCGCTCGCCGCGGGCGAGACCTTCGCGGGCGGGCGCATCCCGTTCACGCTCGCCCTGCATGCGCGCTCGGCGGCGCGCACGTCCATCGTGGTGACCGCCGCGGACGCCCGCACCGGCGGCGACATCGCGGCCGGGCAGGCGCTGACGGTGACGCTCGACGTCGACGCACCCCGGCGCGGACCGATCGCCCTCGGCCGGGTGACGCTGACCTCCACGTACCCCTTCGGGCTGTGGCGCGGCTGGGCGTACGTGCACTTCCCGCTGACCGGCATCGTGTTCCCGGCGGCCGAGATCGGCGCCCCGCCCGTGCCGCACGGGGTCGGGGGCGCCGACGCGCTCGTGCAGGGGCCGAGCGACGACGCCGACCTCTCCGGCCTGCGCGAATTCCAGCGCGGCGATCCGCCGCAGCGCGTGGCCTGGAAGGCGGTCGCGCGCGGCGCCGGCTGGTACAGCAAGGAGTTCGACGGCGGCGGCGGGGGCGGCCCGGTCTACCTCGCCTGGAACGCCCTGCCGCCCGCGATGGGCGTCGAGGCGCGGCTCTCCCGCCTGACCGCGTGGGTCCTCGCCGCCGAGCGCGCGGCGGTGCCCTTCTCGCTGTCGCTGCCCGGGATCGCGCTGCCGCCGGGCCAGGGTCGCGACCACCGGCGGACCGCGCTCGAGGCGCTCGCGAAATTCCCCGGCGCGGATACCCGATGAGCGTGGGCACCCTCCTCGGACTCCGGCGGCGGCCCGCCGCGCCCGGGCGCGAGCCGCTGCCGCCGGTCGCGATCCGCTGGCTCGGCGCGCTGCTCATCGCCGCCCAGTTGCCGCAGGCGCCGCACCTGCCGATCTGGATCGCGGCGACCGGACCGCTGCTGGTCGCGGTGCGCATCGGCCTCCTCTGGCGCGACCGCACGCGGCCGCTCGTGGCGCCTGCGCGCATCCCGTCGTGGACGCTCGCGCTCTTCGCGCTCGCGTTCGCGTTCGCGGTGCGGGCGTCGTTCGGTTACCTGGTCGGGCGCGATCCGTCGGTCGCGTTCCTGTACATCCTGGTGGCCATCAAGTACCTCGAGACGCGCACCCCGCGCGACGGCATGCTGCTCGTCTGCCTCGCCTGCTTCCTGCTCGTCACGCCGTTCTTCTACAGCCAGTCGCTGCTGGCGGCACTATCAGCGGTGCCGGCGGTGATCCTGGTGGGTGTCGCGCTCGACGCGCTCTCGTACCACGGCCGCGACGCGCAGGCACGCTTCCGCTGGCGCACGGCAGTGCGTCGCAGTGCGGTGATGATGCTGCAGGGGATGCCGGTGGCGCTGCTGCTGTTCGTGCTCTTCCCGCGGCTCGCCGCGCCGCTGTGGGGTCTGCCGCAGGACTTCGGCGCGCAGACGGGCCTCTCCGATTCGATGTCGCCGGGCCAGATCAGCGACCTCTCGCTCTCCGACGCGGTCGCCTTCCGCGTCGACTTCGACGGCACGCCGCCACCGCCTTCACAGCGGTACTGGCGCGGCCCCGTGTTCTCGCGCTTCGACGGCCGCACGTGGCGCGCGGGCTTCGCGGGCCTGCGCGGCGATCTGCCGGAGGCAACCGGGCCGCAGGTCGCATACACCGTCACGCTCGAACCCTCGAACCGGCAGTCGCTGTTCGCGCTCGACGTGCCCGCGTCGCTGCCGGCGATCGCGAGCGGCTCCGGCACCAGCATAGGCGCACCGTTCGTCACCCGCGACCTGCAGCTGCTCGCGCGCGCGCCGCTCGGACAGGTCGTGCGCTACGCGCAGCGCTCGGTGCTGCAGCCCGAGTACCCGGCAGCGGGAGCCGACGACGCACGGGGCAACCTCGGGCTGGGCGAGGGCAACCCCCGCACGCTGGAGTTCGCGCGCACGCTGCGGGCACAGCACCCCGATGCCACGAGCTACGTGCGGGCGGTGCTCGCCCGCTTCCACGACGAGCAGTTCGTGTACACGCTGGCCCCGCCCTACTACGACCGCGACCCGGTCGACCTCTTCCTGTTCGGCGAGCGGCGGGGGTTCTGCGAGCACTACGCGAGCGCGTTCACGCTGCTCCTGCGCGCGGCCGGCATCCCGGCACGCGTGGTGACCGGCTACCAGGGCGGGAGCATCAACCCGCGCGGCGGCTACATGATCGTCCGCCAGTCGGACGCGCACGCGTGGTCGGAGGCGCTCATCGACGGCCGCTGGCAGCGCTTCGACCCGACCGCCGCCGTCGCGCCGTCGCGCATCGAGATCGGCCTGGGCGGCGCGCTGCCCGCGGGCGAGCCCGTGCCCTTCCTCGCGCGCCTCGACTCGACCTGGCTCACCGGCGTGCAGCTCGCGTGGGATGCATTCAACTACGACTGGCGGCGCAACGTGGTCGGCTTCAACCGCGACCGCCAGCAGTCGCTGTTCCGCGAGTGGAAGATCGACGGCTTCGCGCCGTGGCAGGTCGTGGCGCTGGCCGGCCTCGTGCTCGGCGCGTGGGGCGCGCTGGTCGTCGGCTGGCTGATGTGGAAGCGGCGGCGGCAGGAGCGCGCGCTGGTGCTCTGGGACGACCTCAACCGGCGGCTCGCCCGCGCGGGTCTCCCGCGGCATCCGTACGAGGGCCCGCTCGCGTTCGCCGCGCGTGCCGCCGACCGGTGGCCGCAGTTCGCGATCGCGTTCGCCGCGATCGGCGAGTCGTTCGCGGACCTGCGCTACGGCGCCGTGACCGCGCCGCCGGAGCGCGAGGCGCTGCTCGCCACGCTGGAGCGTGCGATCGAGGTGCTGCCGGCGCCGGCGGCGCTGCGCGGGGCGGGGGCGTCGTGACGCGCGCGCGCAGTCCGGCGGTCCCTTCCCCTCACCCCAGCCCTCTCCCCGCAAGCGGGGCGAGGGAGCAGTGTGCAGCGAGGCGCCGACATCACGGCCCGGGGTCGGCCCCCTTGCGGTCATGACACGTGCACAGTCGCTGGCATGGCGCTCGTTGTTGCCATGCCGTTGGTCGCGGCCGCCGCGTGGCCGCCCAAAGGCGGCCGCCTGACTTGCATTGAAGTTCCGGCTGCAAAAGGCGCAACACGGATCGCACGACATCCACCGCCGTCACGGACGCCTTTTGCAGACGTTCACTAGAACAACGCCTCCCGCGTATACCCGCGCCGCTCGAGCTTCGCGCGCAGCTTGTCGAGCGCCTCGCCCTGGATCTGGCGCACGCGCTCGCGCGTGACGCCGATCTCCGCGGCGAGCGCCTCCAGCGTCGTCACCTCGCAGCCGTTGAGGCCGTAGCGCCGCTCGATTACCAGGCGCTGGCGCGGATTGAGCTCGGCGAGCCAGCCGGCGACCGAGTTCTCGATCGCGGAGTCGTGCAGCAGCAGTTCGGGCGAGCGCGCGTCGTCGTCGGCGATGCCGTCGGCCACGGTCAGGCCCGAGTCGCGGTCGAGCGGCGCGTCCAGCGACAGCGGGTGGTCCTGGTGGCGCAGCAGGCGCTCCACCTCGGCGACCGGCTTGCCGAGCAGGTCCGCGACGTCCTTGAGCGACGGGTCGGCCGCGCCCGGCGGCGCGTGCGTCTCGAGGTGGCGCAGCGCGCGCAGCACGACGTTCAGCTCCTTCACCACGTGCGCGGGCAGGCGGATGGTGCGCGACTGGTTCATGATCGCGCGCTCGATCGACTGGCGGATCCACCACGTCGCGTAGGTCGTGAAGCGGAAGCCGCGCTCGGGGTCGAACTTCTCGAGCGCGTGGATGAGCCCGAGGTTGCCTTCCTCGATCAGGTCGGCGAGCGCGACGCCGCGGTGCAGGTAGTGCCGCGCGATCGAGACCACGAGCCGCAGGTTGCGCTCGATCATCGTCTGCCGCGCCGTGAAGTCGCCGTTGCGCACCGCGCGCGCGCAGGCCAGCTCCTCCTCCGGGGTCAGCAGCGCGTGCTGCCCCACGTCGTTGAGGTAGAGCTGCGTGACGTCGGTGACGAGGTCGCCCGACAGGCCGGCGACCGGCTCCTCGAGCGGCAGTTCGCCCGACACGGTATCGGGCGTGAACGGCGGCTCCTCGCCGAGCGCGTCGTCGGCAGGCCCCGGCTGCGGGTCGGGCGTCATGGCGAGGCGTGCAGCACGCTTCGCGTGCGCGCTTACGCGGGCGGGAGGTACCGCGTGGGATCCATGGGCTTGCCCATGCGCCGGATCTCGAAGTGCAGCTTCACTTCCGTCGCGTCGGTGTTGCCCATTTCCGCGATCTTCTGGCCCTTCGTCACTTCCTGGCCCTCCTTCACGAGGATCTCGCGGTTGTGCGCGTAGGCGGACAGGTACGTCTTGTTGTGCTTGACGATGATGAGCTTGCCGTAGCCGCGCAGGCCGCTGCCCGCGTACACCACGGTGCCGGCGGCGCTCGCGACCACCGGCGTGCCTTCCTTCCCGGCGATGTCGATGCCCTTCAGGTTCGCGGTCTCGGAAAACGCGCCGACGATCTTCCCCTTCGCGGGCCACACCCAGTCGAGTTCGTCGTCGCCGTCGCTGCCGGCGCGCGGCGGGGGTTCGGTCCGCGGCGGCGGGACGACCGGCGCCGGCGAGGCGGCGGGTACGGAGGGTGCCGCCGTCGCGACGTTCTCGGGCGGCGGCGGTGGCGGCGGCGCCGCGGACTGGCGGGTGACGTCCTTCACCGCCGCCTCGGAATACGGCTCCTTCAGCGCCTTCGGCTGCGACTTGAAGTTGTCGGTGTTGCGCGCCACCGGCGGCGGCGCGGCCGCGGGTGCGGCCGCGGCGGCGGACGGTGCCGGCGCGGGCTTCGCCTCGACGACCGGCGGCGGCGCGCGCAGCGGCGCGGTGACCACGCCGTTCGCATTGGCGACGGCGCCATCGGCGCCGGGCGGCGTGAGGCGCAGCACCTGCCCGACGCGGATGATGTTCGGGTTCTCGATGCCGTTCCACGCCGCGAGGTCGCGGTACGCGACGCCGGCGTCGAGCGCGATCGCGATCAGCGTGTCCCCGCGCTTCACCGTGTAGGTCGGTCCGGTCGGGGCTTCCGGCGCGGGCGCCGGGGCGGCGGCAGCCGGCGGCACCGGGCGCGGCGGCGGGGTCGCCGAGCGGTCCTCGACCGGCGCGCGCGACTGCGAGGCGCAGCCGGCGATCACGGCCGCGAGCACGAGCATCGCCGTGCCGCGGCAGAGCACGGCCATCGGGGAAAGTGAGGTCAGCGTAGCGCGCATCGACGGATCGACACCCGGGGCGCGGCTTCGTTCACGCGAGCCCGGGCAGCAAGGGGACGAATCTTACCGCATCGAGCGTCTGTTCCTTGATCCCCACCGGCGTCAGGTCGAGCACCGTGAGGCGCTGCGTACCCCGCTCGTCGCCGGTCTGCGCGAGCGGCAGCACCATCCGCCCGCCGGGCTTCAGGTACCGCAGGAGGGCGGTGGGCACGTGCGTCGCGCCGGCGGTGACCACGATCGCGTCCACCGCGAGTTCCTCGCGCAGGTCGTGGCTCCCGTCGCCGTGCTTGAGCGCCACGTTCCTGAGCTTCAGCGACTGCAGCGTGCGCCGGGCCTTGGCGTAGAGCGCGTGGATGCGCTCGACGCTGTACACGTGCTTCGCGACGTGGGCGAGGACCGCCGTCTGGTAGCCGCAGCCGGTCCCGATCTCGAGCACGCTGTCGAGGTCGCGGCCGTTGCGCGCGAGCTCGGTCATGCGCGCGACCACCCACGGCTGCGAGATCGTCTGGCCCTGCCCGATGGGCAGCGGCACGTTGTCGTAGGCGCGGATCGCGAGCGCCTCGTCGACGAAGATGTGGCGGGGGACGGCGTTGATCGCGGCCAGCACCACCTCGTCCGTGATGCCCTGGTCGCGCAGGCGCTCGACCATCCGCGCGCGGGTGCGCGCCGAGGTCATGCCGATGCCGTTGCGGATGCGGTCGTCGCCGAGCGTCCCCATGGCCCGCGCTCCCCTAGTGCGCCGTCAGCGGGCGAGCCACTGGGCCACACCCGGCATCAGCTCGCGGTGCGTGAGGTCGATCTGCAGCGGCGTGACCGACACGTGGCCGGTGGCCACCGCGTCGAAGTCGGTGCCCTCGCCCGCGTCGGCCGCGGCGCCGGCCGCACCGACCCAGTACACCGTCTCGCCGCGCGGATTCTGCGCGCGGATCACGCCTTCGGCCTTGTGCCGGCGGCCGAGACGGGTGACGCGGACACCGCGCACGTCGGCGAGCGGCACGTCCGGCACGTTGACGTTGAGGAGCCACGGCCCGGCGGCGGACCGGGTGTGCCGCTGCACGAGTCCGACCGCGAAGTGCGCCGCGGTCTCGAAATGGGCGGCGGTCTTCGACGCGAGCGAGATCGCGAGCGACGGGATGCCCAGGAGGTACCCCTCGGTGGCCGCGGCGACGGTCCCGCTGTAGATCGTGTCGTCGCCCATGTTCGCGCCGAGGTTGATCCCGGACACGACCATGTCGGGTACGTGGTCGAGGAGTCCCGTCACCGCGAGGTGGACGCAGTCGGTCGGCGTGCCGTTGACGAACAGAAACCCGTTCGGCGCCCGCCGCACGAAGAGCGGGCGGTCCAGCGTGAGCGAGTTGGAGGCGCCGCTGCGGTCGCGCTCCGGCGCCACCACGGTGATGTCCGCGTGCGGCGCCAGCGCCGCCGCGAGGCGCTCGATGCCGGGCGCGAAGTAACCGTCGTCGTTGGAAATCAGGATGCGCATTCGGCGGCGAGGCGGGCAGGCTCGCCGCGGGCAGGACGCACGTCGGCGACGTCGAGCGATTATACCTTGCGGCCGCGGCGCAGCCGCGCCCCTACGGGCCCTTCGCGCCGCCCTCGCGCAACTCGCGCGCGAGGGCGCCCAGCGCGCGCCGCTCCTCCGCGATCGCGGCGCGCATCTCGCGCGTCCCGCCCACGACCGGGGCCATGCCCGCGGCCGTCATGCGCGCCGCCACGTCCGGGTCCAGCACCGCCGCAGTCGTCGCGTCCTGCAGGCGCGCGACGACCGCCGCCGGGAGGCCGGCCGGCGCGAACACGCCGGACCAGACGGTGAAGTCGAAGCGGGGCACGCCCGCTTCCGCGAACGTGGGCACGTCGGGCAAGAGCGGCTGCCGGGCCTCCGTGTTGACCGCGAGCGCGCGCAGGCGGCCGGCCTTCACGAGCGGCACAGCGCTGATGACGTTGACGATGGCGGCCTGCACGTCGCCGGCCGCCAGCGCATTGGCGGTGGCGCCGACGCTGCCGTAGGGAATCCGCCGCAGGCGGAGGCCGGTGAGCTGCAGCAGGCGCTCGGTGGCGACCGCGTAGTTCGCCGACGCCGAGCCGTAGTCGAGCGCGTCGGGCCGCGCCCGCGCGTACGCGACGAATTCGGCGAGCGTGGTCACCGGCAGCGACGGCGTGACCACCAGCACCACCGGCCAGCGCGCGAGCATCGCCACCGCCACGAAGTCGCGCTCGAAGTTGTACGGGGGCGGATCGTGCGCGAGCGGCGTCAGCGACATCTGCGCGTTCGAAGCGAGCAGCAGCGTGTAGCCGTCGGCCGGGGCCTGGGCGACGAAGCGCGTGGCGATGATGCCGTCGGCACCCGGGCGGTTGTCGACCACGACGGGCCCGAGCGTCGTCCGCCACGACTCGGCGAGCAGGCGCGCGCCGACGTCGACGCCCGAGCCCGGCGGCGCGGTGACGACGAGCCGGACGGTCCGGTTCGGCCACCCGCGATCCTGCGCGTCCGCGCGGCGGACGAACGGCGCCGCGGCCGCGGCCGCGAGGGCCCCCAACGCGCGACGACGCGCGCCCGTCACGGTCCGGGCGGCTTGCGCAGCAGGGCCGCGGTGGTCTGTGCGAGTTCCGTGCGCAGGATCTTGCCCATCGCGTTGCGCGGCAGGGCGGACATCCGCACGATCACCGCCGGAGCGTAGCGGCCGAACCGCGCGACGCAGCGCTGGTGCAGCGCGTCCGTGTCGAGGTGGCCGTTCGGCACCACCGCCGCGCACAGCGTGATCGTGCC
Source organism: Burkholderiales bacterium (assembly GCA_046347715.1). Classification (GTDB taxonomy): domain Bacteria; phylum Pseudomonadota; class Gammaproteobacteria; order Burkholderiales; family Casimicrobiaceae; genus VBCG01. Next base: position 124,891 of record JAXMFO010000009.1, on the reverse strand, counting down.
GTCGGCGGCGGGCACGCCGTAGACCGCGGCCTCGCGCAGGTCGGCGAGCGCCTGCAGGATCACCTCGATTTCCTGCGGGGCGACCTTCACGCCGCCCAGGTTGATCACGTCGTCGACGCGGCCGACGAGGCACAGCAAGCCGTCGGCATCGAGCACGCCGTGGTCGCTGGGATACACCCAGCCGTCGCGGAACGTCCGTGCCGCAGCCTCCGCGTTGTCGACGTAGCCCGTCGCGGCCGCCGCGGTGCGCACCCGCACGCGCCCGGGCGATCCCGCCGGCAGCACGCGGTCGTCGTCGTCCACGATCTCGACGCGCACGCCGGGGAACGGATAGCCGACCGCGCCGGACCGGCCGCCGAGCACGCTGACGGGCGCGGACGCGATCGTGCCGGTTTCGGTCGAGCCGTAGGAAGCGAGCAAGGTCGCGCCCAGGCGCTCCGCCGCCATCTTGTCCAGCGCGGCCGACACGGCGGCCCCGCCCACTTCGCAGAGCTGCAGCGCGCACCGCACCCCTTCCGGCGGCAGGCACTCGAGCAGGCGGCGCAGTCCCATGGGCGACAGCGTCATGGACGTGACGCCCGTGCGCACCAGCCAGGGCGCGATGTCGTCACCGTGGAGGTTCGGTTCGACCAGCGTCGAGCCCGACCACAGCGTGCGCAGGTTGCGCTGCCATCCGAACACGCTGTCGACTCCCACCATCGACACGTGGCGCGACCCGGGTATCGCCGGTGCGGCGAACATGCGCATGACGATCCGCCGCCACATGAGATCGTGGGTGAACGCGACGACCTTGGGCACGCCGCCGGTGGTGCCCGACGACGGGCAGTAGGCGAAGACCGCCTGCGGGTCGTCGTGGATGGGCTCGGGCGCCGTCGGCGTCGCGCCGCCCGCAGCAAGGAGCTCGTCGACCCCGACCGCCCGCGCGGCGGCGGTGGTGCCGATGCCCAGCGTGACCATGCCCGGCGCCAGGGCCCCGGCGCCGACGGCGGCGCCCACGCGCGCCAGCCCGAACGTGACGCACAGGTACTGGTACAGGTCGTCGCACGCCACGTCGGCAGCGTCGCCGGGACCGCAGCCCAGCGCGCGCAGGCGATGCGCCACCCGATCCACGTCGCGCTCGAGCGCGGCGAACGCGATCGCGCTGCCGTCGTTGCGGACGAACGCCGGCTGGTCCGGCAGCACGCGCGCGTTGCGGCGGATGGGCTCGGAAGCGTTCATCCGGCCGAGTATACGGCCTCACCCGCACGCGGCGGCACGGCGGATCATCGCCGCCCCTGACGCGAGCCGTCAGCCGCTGTTGCGCAGGCCGGCGGCGAGCCCGTTGATGGTGAGGTGGATCGCGCGCTTGGTGCGCTCGTCGGTCTGTCCCGCGCGATGCCGCCGCAGGAGCTCGACCTGGAGGTGGTTGAGCGGGTCGAGGTAGGGAAAGCGGTTGCGGATGCTGCGCGCGAGCGTGGGGTTGTCGGCGAGCGGCTCGGGCTGCCCGGTGATGAGGCAGTGCGCGTGGAGCGTGCGCGCGTGCTCGGCGGCGATGCGCGCGAACACCGGCTCGCGCACGGCCGGATCGGTGACCAGTTCCGCGTAGCGCGAAGCCACCGCGAGGTCGGTCTTGGCGAGGACCATCGCCATGTTCGAGAGCACGCTGCGGAAGAACGGCCAGCGCGCATGCATCTCGCGCAGCAGCCCCTCGCCGTCCGGCCGCTCGGCGAGCCAGGCCTCCACCGCCGTGCCGAAGCCGTACCAGCCGGGCAGCATCAGCCGGCACTGGCCCCAGCTGAACACCCACGGGATCGCGCGCAGGTCCTCGATGCGCGTGGAGGCGGTGCGCGACGCGGGGCGGCTGCCGATGTTGAGCTCCGCGATCTCGGCGATCGGCGTCGAGCCGCGGAAGTACGCGACGAATTCCGGCGTCTCGTACACGAGCGCGCGGTACGCCGCGAGCGCGTGCCCCGACAGCTCGTCGAGCGCGCGGTGGTAGTCCGCCGCGTGCGCGCCGATCTGCTCGACGTCGTCGAGGCTCGCCTCCATCGTCGCGGCCACCAGCGCCTCGAGGTTGCGGCGGCCGAGTTCCGGGTCCGAGTACTTGCTCGCGATGATCTCGCCCTGCTCGGTCACGCGCAGGCCGCCGGTGACGCTGCCCGCCGGCTGCGCGAGGATCGCCTCGTACGACGGGCCGCCGCCGCGGCCCACCGTCCCGCCGCGGCCATGGAAGAGCCGCAGCTTCACGCCGTGCTCCGCGAACGCCTCGACCAGCCGCATCTCGGCGCGATACAGCGCCCAGTTCGCGGTGAGGTAGCCACCGTCCTTGTTGCTGTCCGAGTAGCCCAGCATCACTTCCTGCCAGTCGTCGCGGCCGGCGAGCAGGCGGCGGTAGCCCGGCAGCGCGAACGCCGCGCGCATGATGGTGCCGCACTGCACGAGGTCGGTGATGGTCTCGAAGAGCGGGACGATGTTCACCGCGAGCGCATCGCCGCGCAGGAGCCCCGCCTCCTTGAGCAGCACGCCGACCTCGAGGAGGTCGGACACCGACTGGCACTTGGAGATCACGTAGTTGGGCAGCGCCGCGGCCCCGTAGTCGCGGTGCACGGCGGCCGCCACCGCGAGGATCGCGAGTTCCGACCGCGTGCGCTCCTGGTACGAGAGGTGCGGCGACGCGAGCGGGCGCGGCGAGGACAGCTCCTGCACGAGCAGCGCGACGCGCGCGTCCTCGTCCAGGGCGAGGTAGTCGGGCACGACGCCCGCCTGGGCGAAGAGGTCGGCGATGACGGCCTCGTGCACGTCGGCGTTCTGCCGCAGGTCGAGCGAGGCCAGGTGGAACCCGAACGTCTCCACGGCGCGCATCAGCGGCGCCAGGCGGCGCGACGCGAGCAGCGTCGCCCCGTTGGCCGCGAGGGACTCGGCGATGGTCGCGAGGTCGGCGAGGAACGCCTGCGGCGTGGCGTACGCCTCGAGCGCGACGTGCGGGGCGCGCCCGGGCATGCGCCCGGCGAGCGCCTGCGCCGTCGCGGCGACGCGCGCGTAGATGCCGGTCAGCGCCTTGCGGTACGGCTCGTCCTGCCGGTGCGGATTGGTGTCGTGCGCGGCGTCCGCGAGGGCGAGCAGCGCGGGGGTGAAGTGCACGAGGCGCTCCGAGAGCGACAGCTCGGCGCCGAGGCGATGCACCTCGTGGAGGTAGTGCTCGAACGCGACCGCCGCCTGCGCGCGGATCGCGTAGCCGAGCGTGTCGGCGACCACGAACGGGTTGCCGTCGCGGTCGCCGCCGATCCACGAGCCCATGCGGAAGAACGGCGGCAGCGCCGGCGACTGCCCGAAGCGGCGCGCGAGGTCGTCGTGCAGCGACTCGTAGAGCCGCGGCACCTCGGCGAGGAACGTGTAGCGGTAGTACGCGAGGCCGTTGTCGATCTCGTCGGCGACCTTGAGCTTCGACAGCCGCAGCATCGCCGTCTGCCAGAGCGTGAGCACCTGGCGCTCGAGGCTCTCCTCCCACTCGTCGGTCTCGTCGGGGGTGAGCAGCGTGCGGTCGCGCCACATGAGCAGGCGCGCGATCTCGCGCTCGCAGTCGAGGATGCTCTTGCGCTGCACCTCGGTGGGGTGCGCGGTCAGCACCGGCGACACATGCGCGTGCGCGAACCACCCGGCGATCGCCTCCGCCGTGACCCCGGCGCCCGTCAGCCGCGCGAGCGCGGCCGCGATGCTGCCCGCCTGCGGCGCCGCGCCCGCCAGCGCGTGCTCGCGGTGCCGGCGGTTCTGGTGCACGTCCTCGGCGAGGTTCGCGAGGTGCGAGAAATACGAGAACGCGCGCACGACGTCGAGCGTGCGCGCCACCGTGAGGTCGTTCAGGAGGTGCGAGAGTTCGTCGCGCACCGCGCGCGCCTGCGGGCCGTGCGCACGGCGGAAGCGGACCGCGGTCTGGCGGATCGCCTCCACGCGCGAGAAGGCGTCCTCGCCCGCGTGCTGGCGCACGACGTCGCCGAGCATGCGGCCCAGGAGCCGCGTGTCTTCCTTGAGGGGCTGGTCGCGATCGGCGGGGTCGGCTGGCATCGCGCCAGTATAAGGGCCGGTTTTGCGGCGCAGCAACGTCTGCGCCAGCGCACTCTTTCAGTGCGCGAGGCGAACCTTTTCGGCGAGGAAGAACACGGCCGACGCGTAGAGGCGACTCTTGTTGTAGCGCGTGATCACGTACCAGTTCGGATAGGCGACCCACAGCGTGGCGTCGCCCGGGACGGCGCTCTCCTCGAGCAGCAGCAGGCCCACGGGATCGGGCGTGGCGTCCGCCGGCGCGTTCGCCGCGCGCACCCCGTCGACCTCCCACGCGGCCGGCAGACGCCGCTCGCTGACCCCGCCGTCCAGGCGCCGCAGCGCGGTCTCGCGCGATTCCGGTGCAACGAGCGCGGGCAGCAGGATGGGCTGGCCGCGCTGCCAGTCGTGCCGCGCGAGGTAGTGGGCGACGCTGCCGATCACGTCCGCATTGCTGCGCCAGAGGTCCGCGTGGCCGTCGTTGTCGAAGTCGATCGCGAAGCGGCGGTAGCTGCCCGGCATGAACTGCGGCATCCCCATCGCACCGGCGAACGAGCCCTTCGGCACCAGCGGCGAGAAGCCCTGGTCGCGCGCGAGCATGACGAACTCCTTCAGCTCGCCGCGGAAGAACGGCGCGCGGCGCGGATAGTCGAACGCGAGCGTCGCGAGCGCGTCGATCACGCGATAGCTGCCCACGTTGCGGCCGTAGTACGTCTCCACGCCGATGATGGCGACGATGATCTCCGGCGGCACGCCGTACTGCGCCTGCGCCCGCGCCAGCGCGTCCTCGTTCGCGCGCCAGAACGCGACGCCCGCGGCGACGCGCTCGGGGGCCAGGAAGCCGCGCGAATACTCGAACCACTTCGGCGGCTCCAGCAGCGGGCGGTCCATCGCCGCGACGATCTTGGGCTGGTACTTCGCGTCGGCGAACCAGCGCTCGACGTCGCGCTTCGGCAGTCCCGCCTCCTGCGCAACCTCGTCCGCGAACGCGCGTACGTCCTCGCGCCCGGCGTAGCTGCCGCCCGCGGCGGCGGCGGTCTTCGCCTTCGGCTTTGGCTTGGACGGCGCCTTGGTCGCGGACGTCGCGGCGGATTTCTTCGCGGGCGCGGCCGGCGCCGCGTTCGTGTCGGCGGCGTGCGCAGGCACGCCCGCCAGCAGCACGGCAACGGACAGCAGGAGGGGAAGGAACACGCGGTCAGCGGCGGGAAACGTAGGGTGCGCGAATGGTATCATCGCCGCGTCATCGTGCCGCTCACGCCCCGGCGCGCGCCGCGCCCGGACGGTCATGCTCTATCCCCTCGCCCGCTCCTTCCTGTTCGCGCTCGACCCCGAGACGGCGCACCACGTCACGTTCGCGTCGCTCGACGCGGCCGCGCGCTGGCACCTGGCCGGTCTCGTCGGGACGCGCGTGGCCGCGCAGCCGGTCACGGTCATGGGGATCGCGTTTCCCAATCGCGTCGGGCTCGCCGCCGGGCTCGACAAGAACGGCGCGCACCTGCGCGGCCTCGCGGCGTTCGGGTTCGGCTTCATCGAGATCGGCACGGTCACGCCGCGCGCGCAGCATGGGAATCCGAAGCCGCGCATGTTCCGCATCAAGCCCGCGCACGCGATCGTCAACCGCATGGGCTTCAACAACCTCGGCGTCGATGCGCTGGTCGCCAACGTGCAAGGCGCCGGCTACCGGGGCGTGCTCGGCATCAACATCGGCAAGAACTTCGACACGCCGAACGAACGCGCCGCCGACGACTACGTGACCTGCCTGCGTGCGGTCTACGCCCACGCGCACTACGTCGCGGTGAACGTGAGTTCGCCCAACACCAAGGGCCTGCGCGACCTGCAGTCGGAGGCGGCGCTCGACGCCCTGCTTGCCACGCTCAAGGGCGAGCAGCAGGCGCTTGCGCAGAAGCACGGCCGCTACGTGCCCCTGGCGATCAAGATCGCGCCCGACCTCGCCGACGACGCGCTCGCCGGGCTCGCACGGGTGTTCGTCGCGCGCAAGGTCGACGCGGTGATCGCGACCAACACCACCATTGCGCGCGACGCGGTGGCCGGGCTACCGCACGCCGCCGAGGGTGGCGGCCTCTCGGGCGCGCCGCTGCGCGAGCGCGCGACCGCCGTGGTGCGCCTGCTCGCCCGCGATCTCGACGGCGCGCTGCCGATCATCGGCGTCGGCGGCATCGAATCGGGCGCCGACGCGCGCGAGAAGATCGACGCCGGCGCGGCGCTGGTCCAGGTGTACACCGGGCTCATCTACCGCGGGCCGGGCCTCGTGGCCGAGTGCGTGCGGGCCACGGACAAGGTGTCGGACACCGCGGGCACGTAGCACGCCGCGCCACAGTCTTCCACAAGCGGTGTCTGACACCGCGGATGTCCAGGGGTCTGACCCCGCAGGCAGGACACCAGGTCGAGCCGCCGCCTGCGACATGCGGGGTCTGACCCCGGGTTCGAAGACGAACGAGCGGCGTCTGCCCCGAATCCGCAGGCGCCGCGCCTACTCCGGCGCCCCGGGCGCCCCCCGCGCAAACACCATGATCTTCCCCGTGGTCTCCGCCGCCACCACGCCCGCCTGGTTCGTCGCCGTGCCCGTCATCTCGACGATGCCGCCGCCGTGCGCCGGCTTCGCCGCGAGCCGCGTGATCGTCCACGCGATCGTGAGCGTGTCGCCGGGGCGTACGGGCGCCAGGAACCGCGCGTTGTGCTCGAGGTACGCGATCGCGGTGCCGTGGAAGTGCATCCCGACGGGGCCGCCCATCATGGCGCTCGTCAGCATGCCGTGCAGGATGCGCCCGCCGAAGCGCGACTTGCGCGCGAATTCCTCGTCGACGTGCAACGGATTGAAGTCGGCGACGTACCCCGCGCCCAGCATGATGTGGGCCTCGGTGATGGTGACGGTGCTGCCGAACGTCTCCCCCACCGCGCACTCGTCGAACCAGCGTCCCTGCGCGACCTTCATCGTTTCACTCCAGCGGTTCCCAGCGGAATCCCATCGCCGCGACCCCGGCGCGCAGGTGCGCGAGCCCGGCCTCGGCGTCCTCCGGCGTGCCCTTCACGCCGAGCTCGATGCGCCGACCGCCGTCGGGCAGGAACGAGGGCAGGCTGAAGAGCTTGAGCGACGGGAAGCGCGCGACGTTCTCGTCCATCAGCGGCAGCAGCTGGCTCTCGCCGGCGTCGAACACCGCGATCGCGCGCTCCACCGCCGGCGCGCGCACGAGGTCGGGGTACCAGGTCGCGAGCACCCAGTCGAGCATCGGCCACGCCATCTGCGGGAAGCCCGGGAAGAACTGGTGCCGGTGCACGGCGAATGCGGCCACGCGGTTGTACGGGTTGGGGATGATGCGCGCGCCCTCCGGGAACTCGGCCATCAGCACGCGGTTGGGATACGCGTCCGCGCCGAACTTCGCCTCCAGTTCGGCGACCGCCTCCGGATGGCGCACCAGCGGCACCCCGAGCGCCGCGGCCGCGGCCTGGCGCGTGTGGTCGTCGGGCGTGGCGCCGATGCCGCCGAACGAGAACAGGAGGTCGCCGCGCGCGAACGTATCGCGCAGGAACGCGGTCAGGCGCCCCCGGTCGTCGCCGGCGTAGTGCGCGTAGTCGAGCGCGAGGCCGCGCGCGGCCAGCGTCTCGACGACGTGCGGCAGGTGCTTGTCGGCACGCTTGCCCGAGAGAATCTCGTCGCCGATGATGAGGGCACCGATCGCCATGCTGCGATTGTAGCGAATGCGCTTTCGGTGTCCGCCACCGCGCCGGTGTCAGATATCGAACTGCCCATCTGCGCTCGATCAGGAAGCCGCATGGCGCTCGTTCTTGCGTGGCCGTTTCCGGCGGCCGCCGCCGGGCCGCCCCAAGGCGGCCGACTGGACTGCCGTAGAAGTTCCGGGTCGTCGCGGCGCTTGCCCCTCACCCCAGCCCTCTCCCCCGCAGGGGGAGAGGGAGGAACCGTGCGACCGCGGGAGCGGGTCGACACACCCGGCAACGGTGTCGCGGCCGCAAAAGGCGCGACTCCAGGGCATCGCATCGCGCTGCCCGCCCGGACGCCTTTTGGGGACGCTCAGTGCACCGTCGCCGGCTCGGGGAATTTCTCCTCGATCTGCGACATCATGCTGGTGAAGGCGCGGTCGATCAGCGGCTCGGCCTCGACGAGGCGCGCGCGGTCGGCGCGGAAGCGGTCGGCCAGGTCCTCGGCGGTCATCGACAGCGCCTTCTGTCCCTGGCGGTTGGTGAAGAGATAGGTGCCGCGCAACGGGCTCACCCAGGCGAGCTTGGCGAACGCGAGGTGGCCGTCTTCCGCCTCGAACTCGATCCACATCCCGCGCTCGAGGCTGCGCGCGATCTCGAGGTAATCGTCGTCGACGATCTCGCGCTGCGGCTCCGCGGGCTCCGGCGTCGCCTGCTCCATCGCGGCGGCGAGCGCCTCGGCCTTCGCGGCGCGCTCCTGGTCGCCGGCGGCCTTCGCGAGTTCCGCCTGCGCCTTCGCCGCCTCGGCCACCGCGGACGTCGGCGACACGGCCTGCGCGAGCGACGGCTTGACCGCGGCCGCGTGCGCCTCGACCAGGTTCGCCATGAACGACTCGCGGTCCGCGGGCGACCACCCGCGGTGCTGCATGCCGGCGGACAGTCGCTTCAGCAGCGACGGCAGCAGCGCGACCAGGTGGCGCCGGTCCTCGGGCGAGCGCTTGGGCTGCACGCTCCACACGAGGTCCTCCAGCGTGGTGATGCCGGAGTTCCAGCCCTCGCCCTCCTCGCCTTCGGTGAGGTACACGCGCTCCAGCGTCCCCTGCCAGTTCTGGCGGCAAGGCGGTGCTGCGCTGGGCACGGCGGCGCTCCTCGATCCGCTTCTCGATCTCGCCCTGGCCACCACCGCCGCGATCTGCTGCCGGTCCTTCTGGTTGATCTCCTCGGCGTTGCTCTGGATGTTCTCCTCGGCGGCCTTCTCCTCCGCGGCGAGGAACGCCTCGAGCGATTCGCGCTGCACGTCGAAGATCGCGAGGTCGTCGGAGAAATTGTCGAGGATCTGGTGGACGATCTCGTCGATCTTCTTGTACAGCGGGTCCTCGGACCCCATGACGGGCGACCAGCCGAGGCCCGCGTGCGCGAGCTCGTTGACCAGCAGGCGCGACGGATGCTGCTTCTTCGCGAAGAACGCGCCGTCGAGCATCGCGGCCTTGAGGACCGGGATCTGCAGGCGCGCGAGCAGCGCCTTGATGCCGTCGGGCAGGTCCTTGGTCTCGAAGATGAAGTCGAACAGCATCGCGACCATCTCGATGGTCATCGACTCGAGCTGGTTCGCCTTCGCCCCGAGCGGGGATTCCTGCAGGTCGCGCAGGACGTTGTGCAGGCCCTGCGGGATGCCGGAGAACGCGACCTGCGCGCCCCCGACGTCGAAGCCGGAGTGCCCCGCCTGCAGGCGCGTCAGGCCCTCGTGCAGGTCGGCGGTGGAGATGATCGGCGCGCCGGGGACGTAGCCCGACGGCGTCGGCGGCAGCGGCGCGAACACACGCGGCGGCGGCGCGCCGGGCAGCGAGATCTCCGGCAGCTCGCCGTCGGGCGTGGGCGCGAACGCGTAGGGCATCCCCGGCATCCCCGGCGTCCCAGGCATGCCCGGCGGGAGCGGCGACGGCACGCCCCCACCGTGTCCCTGCGGCGCCGCGGGCGGCTGCCCACCGTACATGCGCCGGAACATCGCCATCACGTCCACCTCGGCGGACGGCCCCGGCGGCTTCGGCTCGGGCGGCTGCCCGGGCTGCCCCGGCTGCCCCGCCTTCGGTCCCGCACGGTCCGCGGGCGAGCCGCGGTTGACGATGCCGGACTTGGTGAGCGCGGGCACCATGTTGAGCCGCGTCAGGTGCTTGTTGAGGTCCGCGTAGATGGTGGCGATCTCGCCCAGCGGCGCCTGGTTCAAGTCCTTCATGATCTGGAACTTGATCCGGCGCTCGGTCTTGATGCTGCCGAGCGCGTTCGCGAACGCGCCGACGATGACGGACGGCCCGAGCGGGTTCGCCGCCGTCCCGAGCTCCGGCTCGCCCATCAGGTAGCCGACGCCGCGGTTGAGCGTCGAGAGCTCGTCGTGGCAGAGGTTCTCGACGACGCGCGTGATGTTGCCGTTCAGGACCTCCTCGTCCATCGAGACGGTCTCGACCAGCGTGAGCTTGGACGCGTCCACCGTGCGGAAGTCCTGCTTGGGTTCCGCCTTGCCCGCGATGCGGTCGTCGATCAGCTGGCGCAGCTGGCGCTCGAACTCGGCCATCAGCGCCGGCCGCTCGCCGCGCAGCGTCGCGCGCGCGTCGAGGAACATCTGCTGCTCGTCGCGGATGTCGGTCTTGCTCGCGCGGTCCATCAGGAGATCCCCGACGCGATCGAGGATCTGCGCGAACGACGTCGTGAGACGCTGCACCGCGAGGTCGCGGCACTCGTGCAGGACGCGCGCGAGTTCCTTCGCCGGTGCGCGACGGGTAGGCGTTTCCTGTGGCGTGGCGTTCACGTCGGGGCTGCGATGGGGGCTTGCTTATCCCACAAGGTGTTAGACAACATTGTGGCGAACTTACTGTAGCACGCCGCCGGACGCCGTGCTACCGACCTTGCCGCCCGCGGTCCGGGGTCAGCGGGAGAGCTCGGCCCACGCCTTGTCGGCGCGCTTGAAGGATACCGGGAACGGCGTGCGCAGTTCCTGCGCGAACAGGGATACCCGCAGCTCCTCCAGCAGCCAGCGGAAGTCCTCGAGCCGCGGGTCCGCCGTGCCGGCCTTGCGGTCGCGTTCCGCCCGTTCGGCGTAGCGCGCCCAGAGCGCCGCCACCTGCTCGGCGTGGCCGCGGTCGCGCTCGGGACGCTCCGGGTACTTGGCCACCCGCCGGTCCAGGGCCTTGAGGTACCGCGGCAGGTGCTGGAGCTGCTCCCACGGGGTGGCCGAGAAGAACCCCGGGTACACGAGCGCGTCGCGCTGCGTCCGCACCTCGGACTTGAGACGCGACAGCGCCGGCGGCAGGCCGGCGATGCGCTGTCCGAGCGCCTGGTATTCACCGGCGATGACCGCGAGCAGCCGGAACGCGCCTTCCACCACGGCCGGGACCCGGGCCCGGGCGCGCTTCACCAGTTCGGCGAACGCCTTCTCGCTGCGCGGGAGCGCGTCGTCGGCCAGGAACGCGCGCGTGAGCGCCGCGTCGCGCACGTCGGCCAGCAGGGCATCCGTCGGGATGACCGCCTTGAGCTGCAGCGCCGCCTGCGCGAATCCGGCGCCGCCCTTGTCGTAGCGGCCGGTGACGTCGCGCAGTGCGATGCGCAGGAGCCGCAGCACGCCGCCGCGGGTGCTCGCCGCCGCCGCTTCGGGCGTGTCGAGCAGCGCGAGCGAGACCGAGTCGCCATCGTCGACGAGCGCCGGATAGCCGGTGAGCTTCTGGCCGCGGCGATCGAACGTGAGCGATTCGGGCAGGTCGCCGACGTCCCAGCGGGTGAGCCCCCGGCGCTCGAACGCGGGGTCGAGCGCGGCGAACGACAGCTGCGCCGCGTCGCCCAGCTGCCCGCGCAGCGCGGCGACATCGCGGCCCATCGCAAGCTCGGCGCCAGCGTCGTCGACCACGCGCACGTTCACCGCGAGGTGCGCCGGGAGCGCCTCGCCGTCGAACAGGCTGGCGGGCAGCGGCTCGCGCAGGCGCTCCGAGAGGTAGCGGCGCAGCGCCTCGGGCAGCGCGCCGTCCTGCGGCGGGTCCGTCTCCAGGAACGCGGTGACGACGTCGGCGATCGGGATCACGCGGTTGCGCCACGCCTTGGGCAGCGACTTGAGGTAATGGGTGACCTTCTCGCGCACCATGCCCGGCACGAGCCACGTGAGCCGCGCCTCGGGCAACTGGTTCAGGAGCCGCAGCGGGACCGTCACCGTGAGGCCGTCCAGCGGGTGCCCCGGCGTGAACCGGTACTTGAGCGGCAGCGCCGTGCCGTCGGCCAGTGCGAAGGCTTCCGGGAACTGCTCCTCGGTGACCGCGCTTGCGGCGTGGCGCATCAGGTACTCGCGCGTGAGGAACAGGTGGCGCGGGTCGAGCTGCTCGACCTCGCTGCGCCACTGCTCGAACGCCGCCGCCGACGCGACGCCCTCGGGTACGCGCTCGCCGTAGAACGCGGCGATGGTCTCCTCGTCGACCAGCACGTCCTGCCGCCGCGCCTTGTGCTCGAGTTCCGCCACGTCCGCGACGAGCTGCCGGTTGTGCGCGAGGAACCCGCCGCGCGTGCGCAGCGCACCCGGCACCAGCGCCTCGCGGATGAACACGTCGCGCGCGAGCTTCGGATCGATCCGCGAGAAGGACACCGGCCGGCGCGCGACCAGCGTCAGGCCGTAGAGCTGGACGCGCTCGCTCGCCACCACCTCGCCCCGCTTCTCCTCCCAGTGCGGCTCGAAATAGTCGCGGGTCACCCGCTCGCCCGCGACTTCCTCGATCCAGTCGGGGTCGATCTTCGCCGCGCAGCGCGCATAGAGGCGCGAGGTCTCGGTCAGCTCGGCGGCGAGGATCCACCTGGCGCCCTTGCGCGCGAGGCCCGAGCCCGGGTGCAGGAAGAACTTGATGCCCCGCGCACCCTGGTAATGCTCGTCGGCGTCGGCCTTCGCGCCGATATTGCCCAGGAGCCCCGCGAGGATCGCCTTGTGGAGCTGCGCGTAGCGCGGGGCGTCGAAGGACTGCGGCAGCGCGGACGGCACCTTCCAGTTGGCCTCTTCCAGCGTGGCGACGAGCTGGCGGTGCACGTCGCGCCACTCGATCAGGCGCAGGAACGACACGAAGTGCGCGCGGCAGGCGTCGACCCGCTTGCGGTGCGGCTGCTTGTCCTTCGCAAGGTCGGCGAAGAACTCCCACAGCGCCACGAGCGACAGGAAGTCGGAGCGATCGTCGCGGAATTTCTGGTGCGCCTGGTCCGCGGCCTGCGCGCGTTCCAGCGGACGCTCGCGCGGGTCCGGCACGGCGAGCGCGCTCGCGATGACCAGCGCTTCCGGCAGGCACCCGCGCTCGCGCGCCGCGAGCACGATGCGCCCGATGCGCGGGTCGAGCGGCAGCCGCGCGAGTTCGCGGCCGAGCGGCGTCAGCGCGCGCGCAGCGTCGACGGCGCCCAGTTCCTGCAGCAGCTGGAAGCCGTCGGCGATCGCGCGGGGCGTGGGCGCCTCGAGGAACGGGAACTCCGCGACGTCGGAGAGGCCGAGTGCGGCCATGCGCAGGATCACCGATGCGAGCGAGGAGCGCGGGATCTCGGGATCGGTGTAGCGCGGCCGCGCGGCGAAATCTTCCTCCGCGTACAGGCGCACGCAGATGCCGTCCTGCACGCGGCCGCAGCAGCCCGCGCGCTGCTGCGCGGCCGCCTGCGCGACCTTCTCGATCAGCAGCAGCGTCGTCTTGTTGCGCACGCTGTAGCGCTTGACGCGCGCGAGCCCGGCGTCGATCACGTAGCGGATGCCGGGCACCGTGAGCGACGTCTCGGCCACGTTGGTGGCGAGCACGATGCGCCGCCCGTGGCTGCCCGCGAATACGCGCTGCTGGTCGGCGATCGACAGGCGCGCGTACAGCGGCAGGATCTCCACGTCCTGCGCGTACGGCCGGCGCTGCAGCGCACGGCGCAGGAGGTCGCCGGTCTCGCGGATCTCGCGCTCGCCCGGCAGGAACACGAGGATGTCGCCCGGCCCCTGCCGCCACAGGTCCTCGGTCGCGCCGACGATCGCCTCCTCCAGCGCCTCCTCGTCGTCGGCCTCGCGCTCGGTGTCGGTGGCCCCGACGTCCTCGCTGCCGGCCAGCGGGCGATAGCGGATCTCCACCGGGAACATGCGCCCCGACACCTCGATCACGGGCGCGGGCTTCTCCGCCGTGCCGAAGTGGCGCGCGAAGCGGTCGGCGTCGAGCGTGGCGGACGTGACGATGACCTTGAGGTCGGGGCGCCGCGCCAGAAGCTGCTTCAGGTATCCCAGCAGGAAGTCGATGTTGAGGCTGCGCTCGTGCGCCTCGTCGACGATGATCGTGTCGTAGGCGGTGAGGTCGCGGTCGCCCTGCGTCTCGGCGAGCAGGATGCCGTCGGTCATGATCTTGACGTAGGCGTCGGGCTTCGTCTGGTCGGTGAAGCGCACCTTGAAGCCGACCGCCTCGCCGACCGGCTGCCCCAGCTCCTGCGCGATGCGCGTCGCGACCGCGCGCGCGGCGATGCGCCGGGGCTGGGTGTGTCCGATCAGGCCGCGCACGCCGCGGCCCGCGGCGAGGCAGATCTTGGGCAGCTGCGTGGTCTTGCCCGAGCCGGTCTCGCCGCAGACGATCACCACCGGGTGGTCGCGGATCGCGCGCCCGATCTCCTCCGCACGCTGGGCGACCGGCAGCTCGGGAGGGTAGGCGATCGCCGGCCGCGCCGCGGCGCGCGCCTCCGCCCGCGCGACGGAGCGCGCGAGGTCGGCGGCGATGCGCTCGAACTCCGCCGGCGCGGCGCGCTGCGCGCGCGCCCGCTGCAGCCGGCGCGCGAGGCGCGCGGCGTCGGTCGCCATGGCGAGCGGCAGGCGGTGGGCGAGTTCGGCGGCGGGAGACGGCATGGCGGGGCGGCGTGGCCGCGGGGCCGGCGGGCGGCGGCGCGGATTCTACCGTGCGTCCGGGCGGCCCCGCGCCGGCAATTGCGTATCATCACGCGTCCGGGCGGATGCCGTCACGCCCGGCCCAACCCTCGGAGGCTCACGATGCGACTGCCCTTCCCCGTTTCCCCGAAGCGCGCGCTGCTCGCCGCGGCGCTCGCCGCGACCCTGGGCGTGGCGTCCCTCGGGGCCGACGCCGTCACCCTGCGCTGGGCCGGCCGCGGCGACATGCAGACCACCGACCCCCACTCGCAGAACGAGGGGCTCACCAACAACATCAACAGCCTCGTCTACGAGTTCCTGGTCGACCGCGACAAGGAACTCGGCATCCGGCCGTCGCTCGCGGAATCGTGGACGCAGGTCAATCCCACCACGTGGCGCTTCAAGCTGCGGGCGGGCGTCAAGTTCCACGACGGCACGCCGTTCACCGCCGACGACGTCGTGTTCAGCTTCGGGCGCGCGGCGTCCGACACCTCGCAGCTGCGCGCCTACTCGAACCTCGCCGGCGTGCCGAAGAAGATCGACGACCTCACCGTCGAGTTCACGACCAACGGCCCGAACCCGATCGAGCTCGAGCACATCGCCAACATCAACATCATGTCGAAGGCGTGGTGCGAGAAGAACAAGTGCCAGAAGCCGCAGAACTTCGCGGCCAAGGAGGACATGATCACCGCCCGCGAGGCCAACGGCACCGGCCCGTACATGCTGGTCTCGCGCCAGCCCGACGTGAAGACGGTGCTGAAGAAGAACCCGAACTGGTGGGGCATCAAGGCGGGGCTCTTCGAGGGCAACATCGACGACGTCGTCTACACGCCGATCGTCTCCGACGCCACGCGCGTGGCGGCGCTCATCTCCGGCGAGGTCGACCTCGTCAACGACCCGCCCGTGCAGGACGTGCCGCGCCTCGGGCAGACGCCCAACATCAAGGTGATCGAGGGCGTGGAGCAGCGCGTCGTCTTCATCGGCATGGACCAGGCGCGCGACGAGCTCCTGTACTCGAACGTCAAGGGCAAGAACCCGTTCAAGGACGTGCGCGTGCGCCAGGCGCTCTACCAGGCCATCGACATCGACGCGATCCAGAAGAACACGATGCGCGGGCTGTCCAAGCCCACGGGCGTGATCCTGCCCTCGCCCAAGACGTCCACGCCGGAGCTGGAGAAGCGCCTGCCGTTCGACAAGGACAAGGCGAAGAAGCTCCTCGCGGAAGCCGGGTACCCGAACGGCTTCGAGGTCACGCTCGACTGCCCGAACAACCGCTACGTGAACGACGAGCGCATCTGCCAGGCGCTGGCGGCGATGTGGTCGCAGGCCGGCGTGGCGACCAAGGTCAACGCGATGCCGCGCACGCTGTACTTCCCGAAGCTCGAGAAGACCGACACCAGCCTCTACATGCTGGGCTGGGGCGGGTCGTCCACCGACGGCATCTTCACGCTGCAGCCGGTGCTCTCGAGCTGGAACGGCAAGGGCGACGGCGACTTCAACTACGGCCGCTACCGGAACGCGAAGGTCGACGAGCTGACCGCCAAGGTGAAGGTCAACATGAACGGGCAGGAGCGGCTCGCGCAGATCCGCGAGGCGCTCGCCGCCAACAACGCCGAGGTGAACCTGATCCCGCTGCACCGGCAGGTGATCCCGTGGGCGTCGCGCAGCAACGTCACGGTGATCCACCGCGCCGACAACTTCGTGACGCCGTACTGGGCCTCGATCAAGTGACGGCGACGGTGGACGTGCGCGCGGCGGGGCGCTTCGACGTCACGCCGTCGCCGCAGCCGGCCGGCGGCACGCCGTTCGCGCGGACGCTCATCGCCAAGCGGTTCCACGGCGAGCTCGACGCCACGGGCGAGGTCGAGATGCTCTCGGCGCGCACGGCGGTCGCGGGCTCCGCGGCCTACGTGGCGCTCGAGCGCGTCGAGGGCACGCTCTGCGGGCGGGCGGGCAGCTTCCTGCTGCAGCACAGCGGCACCATGGACCGCGGACGGCCGGCGCTCGCCATCACCGTGGTGCCCGACTCGGGCACCGGGCAGCTGGAAGGGCTCGCCGGGTCGATGGCAATCGACATCGCCGGCGGCGAACACCACTACCGCTTCACGGGCACGCTGCCGGCGGCGGCCTGACCGCGGGCCGGGATCACGCCGCAGCGGGTGGGGCAGCGAAGAGCCGGCGCGTGACGAACCAAGCGAGGGCCACGACCACCGCGGCCGTCATCGCGAAGCCGAGCCAGCCGGTCGCCGTCCCGAGGAGCGCCGCGTTCTTCGCGGCGCCGAGGACCTGCCCGGTCGCGACGAAGGCCGGCACCGACCGCAGGTCGTAGCGCAGCACGAGCCACGCGAAGGCGAAGGCCGCGCCGCCCTCGATCACGCCTTCGAGCATCGCGAATGCGCCCGGCTGGCCGGCCACCGTGGCGCCCGCGATGCTCAGCACCACGATGACCAGCGCGGCGAGCGTCCGCCGCCGCGTCCATCCGGCGGTCGCGCGATCGATCACCGAGAGCAGGAAGAGCAGGATCGCGACGCCGGGCACGACCGACGCGCCGTTGAGCGCGGCCGCGGCGACCGGCCACGCGGCGCCGAGGACCTTGAGGTCGGGCCACACCGGCATCGTCGGCGGCACGAGGTGCGTGAGCGCGGCCGCGAGCCCGCCGGCGGCGAGCGCCGCGGCCACGCCGGCCGCCCACGCCGGCAGCACGCCGGCGAGCCGCACGGGAATCTGCTGGCGCGCGTAGTGCACGCCCACGCCCGCGAGGAGCCCCATCAGCAGCGCCACCGCGATGCCTCCCGCGAACGGCGCCAGCACGCTGGTCGCCAGCTGGTTGGCGAGCGGCTCGGCGGTCCTGAGCTGGAACGCCACGGTCGGCCAGTTGTTGGCGGCGCCGGCCACCATCATCGCGAACACGAGGCCGCCCACGGCCCAGAACGCGCGCCGGTCGAAGCGGCCGCGATGCCAGGCCGCGATCGCGAGCATCAGCGCGGCGAGCGCAACGACGACGATGACGCCCGCGCCCGCCACGCGCGCAACATGCCGCCGGCCCTCGTTCTCCTGCTCGGCGCGCCGCCACGCCTCGGGCACGAAGATGCCACGACTCACGTTGACCACCTGGTCGCCGGCGATGGCGGCCAGCATGCGCACCTCGCCGTCCTTGCCCACCGGCGCCGCCGGATCGGCGTACGCGAAGCGCCAGTCGCGCCGGTTGGGCCGCTGCGCCTCGTCGGCCGAACGCAGGATCAGCGCCAGCGGCTCGGCGTCGAGTTCGCGGCGCAGCGCGTCGTCGGCGAGGCGCTTCGCGTCCTCGCGGTCGAGCGCCGCCCCGGCGCGGCCCTCGGGCAGCTGGTGCGCGACCTGCCGCACCTTGCCGTCGCCGGCGATCGTGACGCGCCACTCCTCGGCCCGGTCGGCGACGTCACCGTCGAAGCGCGCGAAGCGCACGTCCCACACCGGGGGCGCGAGCGCGTTCCCGATGCGCTGGCGATACACGTCCGGCCCCGCCTCGCGCCACACGAACGCGTGCCACTCGCGCTGGTTCGCCTCCGCGAGCGCGGAGCGCGGGACCGACGACACCTGCCACGGCGGACCGGCCTGCACGCCGCGCGCCGCCAGTGCGGCGGCGGCCGCGGCCTCCGCCTCGGCGCGCGACTGCGGCAGGGGCGGCGCGTCGGCGCGCAACGGCGTGCCGGCGGCCCACGCCGCGAGACCGGCGAGGCCCAGCACCGGCAGCGCGCGCTGCAGCGCGGCCGCGCGGCGGCCGACGATCCCCGCCACCGGCGCCGCCTCGGGCGCGGCGACCGCCGGGACCACCGGTTGCCACGCGCCGTTGCGCAGCGCGTCCGGCAGCGCGAGCCAGCGCCCCTGGCGCAGGCGCTGCGCCATGACCACCAGCGCCGGCACGAGGCCGGCCACGATGACGGCGCCGCGCGACAGCCACGCCCCGGGCGCGTCGATCAGGAACAGCGGGATGGAGATCAGCACGAGGTCGAACAGCGCGTGCAGCAGGATGGTCGGCAGCAGCCCGTAGCGCAGGAAGATCGCCGCCCACAGCATCGACGGCACGATGAGCTCGACCAGACGCGAGTAGGACGGCAGTCCCGGGTAGTTCGCGTGCGCCGCGCCGAATACCACCGCCTGCAGCACGAAGGCGATCGCGATGCCGAGCCGGCGGCGCCCGTAGCGCGCGCCGATCAGCGCACCGAGCGCGAGCGGCAGGGCGCGGAACACGCACTCCTCCATCATGCCGGCCTGCAGCGCGATGCCGATCGGCGTCAGCGCCGGCAGCGCGGACGAGAGGATGTCGGGATCGGTGAGCTGCTCGGACGGCTGCCACCAGCCGAGCCAGCGGTTGGTCGCATAGTAGAACGTCGCGATCAGCGCCAGCTCGAGCGGCAGGAAGAGATAGCCGCCGGCGGTGCGGCCGGCGATCTCCGTGGTGCCCGCCGCCCCCTTCGACCACACGCGCCACAGCTGCGGGTGCGTCGGGAACGCGCGGCGGACGAGGCCCTCGCTCGCCATGAACACCTCGCCCAGCAGCAGCCCGCCGCCGACGAACGCGAGCGCCGCCATGCCCACCTGCCGGATCCAGAACGTGCTTTCGTCCTGCGTCGTCGGCCAGGTGAACCACGCGGTGGCCGCGTTGGCGAGCACCGTCGCGCCGAGCAGCGCACCGATCACGAGGCCCGCGACGAGCGGCGGCTTCCACACGAGGAAGTGCTGGCGCAGCAGCCACAGCGCGCCCAGGATGCAGCCGACGATGCCGTAGAGCACGCCCGCGGAGAGGCCCGCGATGGTCGCGATGGTGTTGTTCGCGCTGCGCATCTCCTGGAAGCGCCGCGTGAAGGACTCCGGCACGTGCACGAAGTACTGCACCTGCGTGAGCTCGTCGCCGGTCACGATGAGCTGCATCCGGAGGCGCGCGTCGCCGAGCTTCACGTCGTCGCGCTCGAAGACGAAGCGGTGGTCGGCGCGGCCCGTGGGCTGCGCGACCTGCGCCTGGTCGAGCAGGTGCCACGGTGCGAAGTCGACGCTCCAGTCGCGCGCCGCGTGCTCGCGGGCCAGCGCCAGGGCGGCGTCCGGCGCCAGCGCCTTGGTCGCCGGGTCGCGCACGTAGGTCTCGGCGACCTTGCGCGTGAATCCGTCGAGCGCGCCGTCGGGACGGAACCGGATCAGCGCCTCCTCGATGGCGCCCGGCTTGAAGATCCGCACGTCCCACCAGTACGGCGCGTACGCGCCGCCGGCGACGAGCGCGGCGAACGCGGGCTTGCCGCCGCCCTCGAGCTCGATGTAGTTCTGCGCGGACACGTCGTGGTTGAACACGAGCGCGCTGCGCGCGCCGGGCGGTGCCAGCTGCCGCTCGGTCGCGAGCGCCTCGGCCTTGGCGAGCGCCTGCGCGCGCGTCATCGTGATGTCCAGTTCGACGATCGGAATCGCGAGCGGCATCAGCCGCCACGCGAGCGCGAGGCAGGCGAGCGCCAGCACCGCGTAGGCGATCCAGAACGCCGGGCGGCGGTCCCACGTCTGCGTCACGGCACGTCCCTCCCCAACGGCGCGCCGCGGCTCATGCGCGCACGCCCACGATGCCCCGCGCCGCGAGGTCGGCGACGGCACCGGCCGCGAGGCCGAGCCGCTCCTGCAGCACCTCGCGCGTGTGCTCGCCCAGGAGCGGCGGCGCGCGCTCGGGCACGGCGGGCGTGGCCGAGAGCTTCACGGGCGGCCCCACCAGCGGCACGCGCCCCGCTAGCGGGTGCGGCAGCTCGATGGCGAGGCCGCGTGAGCGCACCTGCGGATCGGCGAACACCGCGTCGAGCTTGTGGATCGGTCCGCACGGGACGCCGGCCGCCTCGAGGGCGGCGAGCCAGTCGCGCTGCGGGCGCGTGCGCGCCACCTCCGCCACGAGCGGCACCAGCACGTCGCGGTGCCGCACGCGGTCGGCGTTGCGCGCGAAGCGCGGATCCCGCGCCCACTCCGGCTTGCCGGCCACCGCGCAGAAGCGCGCGAACTGGCCGTCGTTGCCGACCGCGAGGATGAAGTGGCCGTCGACGCAGGCGAACACCTGGTACGGCACGATGTTGATGTGCGCATTGCCCGCGCGCCCCGGCGGCGTGCCGGTGACGAGGTAGTTCATGTCCATCACCGCCATCATCGCCACCGCGGAGTCGAGCAGCGCGCAGTCGATGTGCTGCCCGACGCCCGTGCGGTCGCGCGCGGCCAGCGCCGCCTGGATCGCGACCGCCGCGTACATGCCGGTCATGATGTCGGTGATCGCGATGCCGGCCTTCTGCGGCCCGCCGCCGGGCAGGTCGTCGCGTTCGCCGGTGACGCTCATGAACCCGCTCATGCCCTGGATGATGAAGTCGTAGCCCGCGCGCTCCGCGTACGGCCCGTCCTGCCCGAAGCCGGTGATCGACGCGTAGACGAGGCGCGGGTTGACCGCATGCAGGCTCGCGAAGTCGAGACCGTACTGCGTGAGGCCGCCGACCTTGAAGTTCTCGACGAGGACATCGCTCGTGCGCGCGAGGTCGGTCACGATCGCGCGGCCCTCGGGGGTCGTGAAATCGAGGGCCACCGAGCGCTTGCCGCGGTTGCACGCGAGGTAGTAGGCCGCCTCGCTGGTGTCGCGGCCGTCCGCGTCCCTGAGGTACGGCGGTCCCCAGGCGCGCGTGTCGTCGCCGGTGCCGGGGCGCTCGATCTTGATGACCGTTGCGCCCAGGTCGGCGAGGAGCTGGGTGCACCAGGGTCCCGCCAGCACGCGCGAGAGGTCGAGGACGGTGAGGTGGGATAGGGGACCGGGCACGCGGGCGCGAATCGTCGCGGCGGGAGCCGCGCACCGGATTCTAGCCGACTACGGAAATGCGAACGCCAACGGGACGTCGCGAACGAATGTTGACTGCCGCAGAGCCGTCGGCACGACTTTCGTTGTTGCGTGGTCCTTTGAGGCGGCCGACTGACCTGCCGTGAACGCGAGGGGTCTGACCCCGGCTTCATCGGGGTCTGACCCCGATTTCGGCCATCGCCACCACCCCTCACCCCAACCCTCTCCCCGCGAGCGGCGAGAGGGAGCTTTGGGGCGCGAGCGGGCAGCACACCCGGTCACGGTGTGCCGGCCGCAACAGGCGCGACGCCGACGTCCCGCCACCGGCTGCCGGCACGAACGCCTTTTGCGGACGTTACGCCTTCAGTGCAAGGAAGACCTCGTCGAGCATCTTCTTGGCATCCCCGAAGAGCATCCGGTTGTTGTCCTTGTAGAAGAGCGGGTTGTCGACCCCCGCGTAGCCGGACGCCATCGACCGCTTCATCACGATCGAGTGCTTGGCCTTCCACACTTCCAGCACCGGCATGCCGGCGATCGGGCTCGCCGGGTCTTCCTGCGCGGCCGGGTTCACGATGTCGTTGGCGCCGATCACCATCGCGACGTCGGTGTCCGGGAAGTCGTCGTTCAGCTCGTCCATCTCGAACACGATGTCGTAGGGCACCTTCGCCTCGGCCAGCAGCACGTTCATGTGCCCCGGCATGCGGCCCGCCACCGGGTGGATGCCGAAGCGCACGTTGACGCCCTTCTCGCGCAGCGCCTGCGTGATGTCGTTCACGACGTGCTGCGCCTGCGCGACCGCCATGCCGTAGCCCGGGACGATGATCACGTTCTTGGCCTCGCGCAGCATCTCCGCGGTCTCGGCCGCGAGGATCGGCGTCACTTCACCCGCCGGCTGCGCGCCACCCGCGGCGGGCGCCGGGCGCCGCCCTCGGTGCCGAAGCCGCCCGCGATCACCGCGAGGAACTTGCGGTTCATCGCCGCGCACATGATGTACGAGAGGATCGCGCCGCTGGAACCGACCAGCGCCCCGACGACGATCAGGAGGTCGTTGTTCAGCATGAAGCCCGTGGCCGCCGCCGCCCAGCCCGAGTAGCTGTTCAGCATCGACACCACCACCGGCATGTCGGCGCCGCCGATCGCCATCACCATGTGGATGCCGAAGAGGAGCGCGATGATCGTCATCACGATCATCGGCATCATCTGGCCGCCGATGCCGTGCGCCGTCACGAACGCGTAACCGAACCAGATGACGACGACCAGGCCGGCGAGGTTGATGAAGTGCCGCCCCGGCAGCAGCACCGGCTTGCCGCTGATCTTGCCGGAGAGCTTGCCGAATGCGATCACCGAGCCGGAGAACGTCACCGCGCCGATCAGTACGCCGACGTACATCTCGATCTCGTGGATCGTGTTCTCGGCAGGCGTCAGGCTCACCGCCACGGCGGGGTCGACGAAGTTGGCGTAGCCGACCAGCATCGCCGCGAGGCCGACGAGGCTGTGCATCAGCGCGACCAGCTCCGGCATCTGCGTCATCTGCACGGTGCGCGCCGCGTAGAGGCCGATGGCACCGCCGACGACCATCGCGCCGATGATGTACGGCAGGCCGGCCGCGGTGACCTGCGTGCCGAAGATCGTGGCCAGCACGGCGATCGTCATGCCGATCATGCCGTACAGGTTCCCGCGCCGCGACGTCTCCTGGTTGGAGAGGCCGCCGAGGCACAGGATGAAGAGGATCGTGGCGCCGATGTAGGCGACGGTGGAGAGGCTTGCGCTCATGTTCGCGGGTCCCTTGTTGTTGTTATTTGCGGAACATCTGCAGCATCCGCTGCGTGACCGCGAAGCCGCCGAACATGTTGACGGTGGCGAGCGCGATCGCGCCCACCGACAGCCAGCGGATCCACTCGTCCGGCCGCGACAGGTCGGTCGAGATCTTCGAGAGGTCGGGCGCGATCTGCACCAGCGCGCCGATCGCGATGATCGACGACACCGCGTTGGTCACGCTCATGAGCGGCGTGTGCAGCGCGGGCTTCACGTTCCACACCACCATGTAGCCGACGAAGCATGCCAGCACGAACACCGTGAAGTGCCCGAGGAACGACGGCGGCGCGTAGCGGCCGATCAGGAGGAACAGAAGTGCGCCGACGCCGAACAGCACGGCGGTCTTGTTCCCCGCCATCGGACCGGAGGCCTCGCCATGGCCCTTGGCCTTCGGCGGCATCGCGGCCGCCGGCTTGGGCGGGGGCGGCGGCGGGAGCTTGATCGGCGGCGCCGGCCACGTGACGGTGCCGTCCTTGATCACGGTGAGGCCGCGGATCGCGTCGTCCTCCATGTTGACGTCGAGCTTGCCGTCCTTGGCCTTGCACAGCTCCTCGGTCATGCGCAGCAGGTTGTTCGAGTACAGCGTGGACGCCTGCTTGGCGAGGCGGCTCGCGAGGTCCGTGTAGCCGATGATGGTGACGCCGTGCCTGACCACCGCCTGGCCCGGCTCGGTCAGCTCGCAGTTGCCGCCCTGCTCGGCCGCCATGTCGACGATGACGCTGCCCGGCTTCATCGACTGCACCATCTCGGCGGTGATGAGCTTGGGCGCGGGCTTGCCCGGGATCAGCGCGGTGGTGATGATGATGTCCACCTCGCGCGCCTGCTTCGCGTACATCTCGCGCTGGGCCTTCTGGAAGCCTTCGCTCATGACCTTGGCGTAGCCGCCGCCGCCCGAGCCCTCTTCCTCGTAGTCGACCTTGACGAACTCGCCGCCGAGCGACACCACCTGGTCGGCGACCTCGGCGCGCGTGTCGTTGGCGCGCACGATGGCGCCCAGGTTGGCGGCGGTGCCGATCGCCGCGAGGCCCGCGACGCCGGCGCCGGCGATGAAGACCTTGGCCGGCGGGATCTTGCCCGCGGCCGTCACCTGGCCGTTGAAGAAGCGGCCGAACGCATTGGCGGCCTCGATCACCGCGCGGTAGCCGCTGATGCCGGCCATCGAGGTCAGCGCGTCCATCTTCTGCGCGCGCGAGAGCTGACGCGGCAGGCAGTCGATCGCGAGCACGGTCGCCTTCTTCGCGGCGAGCTGCTGCATCAGCTCGGGGTTCTGCGCCGGCCAGACGAAGCCGATCACGGTGCCCCCCTCGCGCAGCAGGCCGACCTCCTCGGACGTGGGCGGCCGCACCTTGAAGACGACGTCCGACTTGCCCCAGATGTCGGCAGCCGTGGCCATCACTTCGGCGCCCGCGGCCCGGTAGGTGTCGTCCGCGAAGTTCGCGGCGTCCCCGGCCCCCGTCTCGACGGCGACCCGGAACCCCAGCTTGATCAGCTTCTCGACGACGTCGGGGACGGTCGCCACCCGCTTCTCTCCCGGGAAGGTCTCCCGGGGCACTCCGATCAGCAACGACATGCTATGTGGTCTCCCTGGATGCTGCGTGCAGGTCCTGGCGCCGGGACGGCCGGCGCCGCGGCGATTGTCGGGCAACCCGGGGGCCCCCGCCAATGCGCAACGTCAAAGCTCGGCTGCGATGGCCTTCCCGAGGTCGACGGTCGTGCGCTTGCCGCCCAGATCCGGCGTCTTGGGCGCGGCCGGGGACGTCAGGACGCGCTCGATGGCGGCGACGATGGCGGCGCCGGCCTCCTTGTAGCCCAGGAAATCGAGCATCAGCGCGCCCGACCAGATCTGGCCGATGGGATTGGCGATCCCCTGGCCGGCGATGTCCGGGGCCGACCCATGGACCGGCTCGAAGAGCGACGGGAAGGTGCGCTCCGGGTTCAGGTTGGCCGACGGCGCGATCCCGATGGTGCCGCACACGGCCGGCCCGAGGTCCGAGAGGATGTCGCCGAAGAGGTTCGAGCCCACCACCACGTCGAAGCGCTCCGGCCGCTGCACGAAGTGCGCGGACAGGATGTCGATGTGGTACTGGTCCGCCGCGACGTCCGGGTACTGCGCGGCCATCGCGCGGAACCGCTCGTCCCAGTACGGCATCGTGATGGAGATGCCGTTGGACTTGGTGGCCGAGGTCAGGTGCCGCTTCGGTCGCTGGCGCGCGAGGTCGAACGCGAAGCGCAGGATGCGATCGGTGCCCTTGCGCGAGAAGCACGACTGCTGGAACACGATCTCGCGGTCGGTGCCTTCGTACATGCGCCCGCCCACGGACGAGTATTCGCCTTCCGTGTTCTCGCGGACCACCACGAAGTCGATGTCGCCGGGCCTGCGGTTGGCGAGCGGCGACGGGATGCCCGGCATCAGCTTGCACGGGCGCAGGTTCACGTACTGGTCGAAGTTGCGCCGGAAGAGGATGAGCGAGCCCCACAGCGACACGTGGTCGGGCACGGTGGCGGGCCAGCCGACCGCACCGTAGTAGATCGCCTCGTACTGCTGCAGGGTCGGCTGCCAGTCCTCGGGCATCATCCGGCCGTGCTTCACGTAGTGGTCGCAGTTCCACTCGTACTCGGTGAAGGCGAGGTCGATGCCGAACCTGCGCGCCGCGGCCTCCACCACGCGCAGGCCCTCGGGCATCACTTCCTTGCCGATGCCGTCGCCCGCGATGACCGCGATCCTGTGCTTTGCCATGCGTCAGCCCGTGTCCGTCGAAACCGGGAGTTTAATCCTCATCCGTCCGGCCGATCGCCGGACCCGCGCGCACCGGTCATCATGCGGGCGTGAGAGCCGGATCGGGAGGCGGACATGGCAGGACGCAATTGCTGGATCGGGGTGGTGACCCGCGATCACGTCGCGCTGGGAGTGGCGGGCGGCTACGCCCAGTTGAACCACGGCCGGGCAGCGACCCTCGAGCGGATGCGGGAAGGCGACGGCTTCGCGTACTACTCGCCACGGGCAGCGCACCCGGACGGCGAACCGGTGCAGGCGTTCACCGCCATCGGCGTGGTGGCGCCGGGCCCGCTCTGGCAGGTCGACGCCGGGCCGGACTGGAAACCGTTCCGGCGCGCGATCACCTACTGGCCCGGGCAGGCGGCGCCGATCAAGCCGCTCCTCCCGGATCTCACGTTCATCCGCAGCAAGCAACACTGGGGCGCCGCGTTCCGGTTCGGCGTGGTGCGGGTGCCGGAGGGGGATTTCGCGCGCATCGCCGCGGCGATGGGGGTCGCCGGGTTCGCGACGGCGTTCGCGCCCGCGCCACCGTGACGGGGACGCGCAAACGCCCCTTACGGCCGTCCCAACCCTCCTTGGCCAGGCCGCTGGGCGTGCGCTAGAATCACGTCTGCCGGCCTTCGCTCCCCCGAGCGACGGCCGGCGTTTTCGTTGGCGGCCCCACTTCCCGGCGTACTGCGACCCACCGCGCGCCGCCGGGCGCTCCGCCCTGCCTGCCCTGCCTTTCGTGACCTCCCCGACCGCCACCGACCCCGCCCGCCATCGCCGCGCGGTGATGTTCATGATCGTGGCCGCCGTCTGCTGGTCCTCCGGCGGGTACCTGGTGCGCCAGCTCTCCATCACCAACGCTTGGGAGATCGTCTTCTGGCGATCGGTGTTCATGAGCACCTTCGTCGCCGGCGTGCTGGTCGCGATGCACGGTCGGCGCATGCCGGCAGCGGTGCGCGCAGCGGGGTGGCCCGGGGTGATCGCCGGGCTCTTCCTGTCCGGCACGTTCTTCTTCTTCATCGGCTCGCTGACGCGGACGACCGTGGCGAACACGTTCGTGCTGATGAGCATGTCGCCGCTCTTCGCCGCCGTGGCCGCGTGGCTGTTCCTCCGCGAGCGGGTGCGGGCGCACACGTGGCTCGCCATCGCCGTCGCGCTGTCCGGCGTCCTGGTCATGTTCGGCGGCGCGATGGACGCGGGGCAGCTCACGGGCAACCTGCTGGCGCTCGGGGTGTCGGTGTGCTTCGCCGCGCAGCTCACCGTCCTGCGCAAGTTCCACGCGACGGTCGACATGCTGCCGATGGTGATGATCGCCGGCCTGTGGACCCTCGTGCCCGCGTGGCTCCTCGCCGGTCCGTTCCACGCCACCGCCCGCGACCTCGCGTGGCTGCTGCTCATGGGCTGCGTGCAGCTCGGCATCGGCTGCCTGCTCGCCACCGCAGCGTCGCGCACGCTGTCGGCCACGGAGCTGGGCCTCCTCGCGCTGCTCGAGCCCATCCTCGGGCCGATCTGGGTGTGGGTGCTGATGGGCGAGCACCCCGGCCCGAACGCGCTGACCGGCGGGGCGATCGTGCTGTCCGCCGTGATCGCGAACCAGCTCCTGTCCGCGTGGCGATCGCGCGCCGCACCCGCCGACGTCCCGCTCGCGGGCCCCTGACCGCGCCCCGCCGATGCCGGCGCTGCCTGAGTATCCGCTCGCGTTCTACCCGGTCGCGATCTTCGCGATCCTCGTCACCGGCATCTCCAAGGGCGGCTTCGGCCAGGGCGCGGGCGGTCTCGCGGTGCCGCTGATGGCGATGTTCATCGCGCCGGCGGAAGCCGCCGGGATCATGCTGCCGATCCTCTGCGCGATGGACATCTTCGGCGTGCACGCGTACCGCAGCACGTGGTCGCGGCACCACGTGCGGGTGCTGGTGCCCGGTGCGCTCGTCGGCATCGCGGCCGGCGGCCTCGCGTTCGGCCTCCTGCCCGCCAACGCGGTGCGCCTGCTGATCGGCGGAATCGCCATCACGTTCGCGCTCAACCAGTGGTTCCGCTTCACCGAGCGCATCGCGCGCCGACTCGCGCGGGCGCACGACCGCCCGCCGGGTGCGCTTGCCGGTGCGTTCTGGGGCGCCGTGTCGGGCTTCACGAGCACGCTCGCGCACGCCGGCGGGCCGCCCTACGCGATCTACATGCTCGCGCAGAAGGTCGACAAGACGCTCTTCGTCGGCACGTCGGCCGTGTTCTTCCTCATCGTCAACTACACGAAGCTCGTGCCGTACGGGTTCCTCGGCCAGCTCAACGGCGGCAACCTCGCCACCGCGCTCGTGTTCGCCCCGCTCGCGCCGCTCGGCATCTGGCTCGGCGTGTGGATCCACCGGCGGATGTCGCAGCGCGTGTTCCTCAACGTGAGCTTCGCGATCCTGCTCGCCACCGGGATCAAGCTCGTCTACGACGCGCTGCGGTAACGTCCGCAAGAGGCATCCGGGGAAGGCGGTGGATGCCGCCGGGCCGGCGTTGCGCCTTTGGCAGCCGCAACACCGTTACCGGGTGTGCACTCCCTCGTCCCACTGGCGCCACGGTGCTCCCCGGCCCCGCTCGCGCGCCGCTACTCCCTTTCCCCGCCTGGGCCTCAATGCTCCCTCTCCCCGCTTGCGGGGAGAGGGCTGGAGTGAGGGGCTGCGTCCGCGGCCACAACCCGGGGTCAGACCCCTTGCATTCACTGCAGGACAGTCGGCCGCCGGAGAGCGCCACGCAACAACGAGTGTGATGCGGACGCTCCGCCCCCCCGCAGGAAGCGAGGGCGCCGCCGCGACCACTGCGCTATCATGCGCGCACCCGCACGCCCGGGGCTGCGGCCGGCCGCCCCCCTGCCACCACCCATGAAGCAAACCTTCCTCGACTTCGAACAACCGATCGCCGAGCTGCAGCAGAAGATCGACGAGCTGCGCTACGTCCACGAGGACTCGGCCGTCGACATCTCCGACGAGATCGCGCGGCTCACCAAGAAGAGCCAGCAGCTGTCCAAGGAGATCTACGGCAAGCTCTCCGCGTGGCAGATCGCGCAGGTCGCGCGGCATCCGCAGCGCCCGTACACGCTCGACTACATCGCGGGCATGTTCAGCGACTTCCGCGAGCTGCACGGGGACCGGGCCTACGCGGACGACCCCGCGATCGTCGGCGGGCTCGCGCGCTTCAACGGCCAGCCGTGCATGGTGATCGGGCACCAGAAGGGCCGCGACACCAAGGAGAAGATCCACCGCAACGTCGGCATGCCGCGCCCCGAGGGCTATCGCAAGGCGCTGCGGCTCATGAAGCTCGCGGAGAAATTCGGCCTGCCGCTCTTCACGTTCGTCGACACGCCCGGCGCGTATCCCGGCATCGGCGCCGAGGAGCGCGGACAGTCGGAGGCCATCGGGCGCAACCTCTACGAGATGGCGGGCCTGCGCATCCCGGTGATCGTGACCGTGATCGGCGAAGGCGGCTCCGGCGGCGCGCTCGCGATCGCGATCGGCGACGTCGTGTTCATGCTGCAGTACTCGACGTACTCCGTGATTTCCCCCGAAGGCTGCGCGTCCATCCTGTGGAAGTCCGCCGAGCAGGCGCCCGACGCGGCCGAGATCCTCGGCATCACCGCGCCGAGGCTCAAACAGCTCGGGCTCATCGACAAGGTGATCACCGAGCCCGTCGGCGGCGCGCACCGCGACCATGCCGCGATGATGGTCACGCTCAAGAAGGCGCTCACCGAGGCGCTGCGCCAGCTGTCCGAGCTGCCGCAGGACACGCTGCTCGAGCAGCGCGAGGACCGCATTCTGTCGTACGGCAAGTACAAGGAGCTGTCCGCGTAGCGGCGCGCGGCGCGCCGGCGTTCCGGCACGCACCTGCCGCAGGCGGTCCGCCATGACCCGGCAGCGGCATCCCGCGGACGTCGTAACCGACCTGCGCGCGACGGTGTCCGGCGCCCTGGCCGCCACCCCGCCGGACACGGGCCCGCTCGCCATCGCCCTCTCCGGCGGCCGCGATTCCGTCGTACTGCTCGATGCGCTCGCGGCCGTGGCACCGGCGGCCGGCCGCGCGCTCGTCGCGCTCCACGTCCACCACGGCCTTTCACCCCACGCCGACGCGTGGGAGCGCGCCTGCGCGGACCTGTGCGCCCAGCGCGCGATCCCGCTCGTCACCCGCCGCGTGGCCGTCCCCCGGCCGCCGCAGGCGAGCCTCGAGGCCGAGGCGCGCCGGGCCCGCTACGCCGCGCTGGTCGCCGCGGCCTGCGAAGCAAGCGCGCACACGGTCGCCCTCGCTCACCACCGCGACGACCAGGCCGAGACGCTGCTGCTGCAACTGCTGCGCGGCGCCGGTCCGCACGGGCTCGCCGGGATGGCGGCGTGGCGCGCCGACACGCGCGGCGTCGCGTGGTGGCGGCCGCTGCTCGCGTGCCCGCGCACGACGATCGATGCCTACGCGACCGCCCGCTCCCTGGTCTACGTCGACGACGAGAGCAACGCCTCCCCGCGGCACCGCCGCAACGCGGTGCGGCACGTCGTCCTGCCGGCGCTGCGCGCCGCGGGGTTCCCCTCGGCCGCGGCCACGCTGGCACGGGCGGCAGCGCACCAGGCCGACGCGATGCATCTCGCCGACGACCTCGCGGCCCTCGACGCGCGCTCGGCATATGACGGCAACACGCTCGCCCGGGCCGCACTGCGCGAACTGCCGCTGCACCGCGCCCGCAACCTGCTGCGCTGGTTCCTGCATGCGCGAGGCTGCCCGCCGCCGCCCGCCGCGCGGCTCGCGGACATGCTCGCGCAGATCGCCACCGCCCGGGACGACGCGCAGGTCCGCATCGTCCACGACCACGCCGAGATCGGCTTGCACCGTGGCCGCATCCACGTGCACGCCCCGCTGCCGCCGCCGTTTGCACTCGCGTGGTGCGGACAGCCGGACCTGGCCCTGCCGCACGGGCGCCTGCGCTGCGAGTTCCGCGCGCCGGCCGCCGGCGAGGCCGCGATCGCCGCGGCGGTGGTCGCCGCCGGCGGCATCGAGGTCCGGCTGAGCGCAGGGGGTGAACGGCTGCAGCGGACCGCCAACCGTCCCCGGCGCGCGCTCAAGGCTATCCTGCAGGAAGCCGGCATGCCCGCGTGGGAGCGGCGTGCGCTGCCCCTCCTGGTGGCGGGAGGCGAAGTGATCGCCGTCCCCGGCGTCGGGGTGGCCCTCCGATGCCAGGCGCCGCCGGGAACCACCGGCCACGTGGTTTCGTGGCACCCGGCACCGATTTGATTCGGCGCAAGGTGCCGCAGGGGGCGGCATGTTGACAATGTCGCGCACTGCGGTACCGTGCGCCTGAACACCCGCAAGGCAGGTCTCGCTAAGAAGCGCCGCCCGCGGTCACCTTTTCTGGAGGAGCAGCGAATGAACGTCCAACGCATTGCCGGCCTGTTCGCGATCGCCGGCGCGGCCCTCGCCCTCGCGGTCGCCCCCGCCGCGGCGCAGCAGCCGATCGTCATCAAGTTCAGCCACGTCGTGGCCGTCGACACCCCGAAGGGCAAGGGCGCGGAGCGCTTCAAGCAGCTTGCCGAGGAGCGCACCAAGGGTCGCGTCAAGGTCGAGGTCTATCCCAACAGCTCGCTCTTCAAGGACGGCGAGGAGATGGAGGCCCTGCAGCTCGGGTCGGTGCAGATGCTCGCCCCCTCGCTCGCGAAGTTCGGCCCGCTCGGCGCCCGCGAGTTCGAGGTGTTCGACCTGCCTTACATCTTCGACAACTACGCCGAGCTGCACAAGGTCACCGAAGGACCGGTCGGCGCGCAGCTCTTCAAGAAGCTCGAGAGCAAGGGCCTCACCGGCCTCGCCTACTGGGACAACGGCTTCAAGGTGATGAGCGCCAACAAGCCGATCAAGAACGTCCCCGACTACAAGGGCCTCAAGATGCGCATCCAGTCGTCCAAGGTCCTGGGCGACCAGATGAAGGCGCTGGGCGCGATCCCGCAGGTGATGGCGTTCTCCGAGGTCTACCAGGCGCTGCAGACGGGCGTGGTCGACGGCACCGAGAACTCCGCCGTCGAACTTCTACACGCAGAAGATGCAGGAAGTGCAGAAGTACCTGGCCCTCACCGACCACGGCTACCCGCTACGCGGTGATCGCCAACAAGAAGTTCTGGGACGGCCTGCCCCCCGACATCCGCACCACGCTCGAGGGCGCGATGAAGGACGCCACCAAGTACGCCAACGAGATCGCGAAGAAGGAGAACGACGACGCGATCGAGGCGGTGAAGAAGAGCGGCAAGACGGAGATCATCACGCTGACCGCCGACCAGAAGGCCGCGCTCAAGAAGGCGCTCGTCCCGGTGCACAAGGAGAACGAGGCGCGCATCGGCAAGGACATCATCGCCGAGGTCTACAAGGCGACCGACTTCAAGCCCTGAAGTCGGTCCCGCGCAGCGGGATCGACCGGACACGTGTGCGCGTGCCGGTCATCCCGCGATGCACAAGAAAAATTCGGCCGCCCGGGTAGTGCCACGCGGCCGCCTCGCAGCGCATAATCCGCGGCACCGTCGCCGCGCAAGGGGAGGAACGTCGTGAAATTTCTCGATCACCTCGAGGAGTGGCTGATCGCGTTCCTGATGGGCGCGGCCACGCTCCTCATCTTCGTGGCGGTCGTGCACCGATACGTCGCCGGCTGGCCGATCCCCGGCGTGCAGGACCTGTTCCTCAAGATCGACCTCTCGTGGGCGCAGGAGCTGTGCATCTACATGTTCGTGTGGATGGCGAAGTTCGGCGCGGCCTACGGCGTGCGCACCGGCATCCACGTCGGCGTGGACGTGATGATCAACCGCCTGCCGCCCAACACCCGCAAGTTCTACGTGCTGTTCGGGCTGCTCGCCGGCGCGGTCTTCACGGGCATCGTCGGCACGCTGGGCGCGCGCTTCACCTGGGACATCGCGCACACCGACTCGGTCTCGCCCGACCTCGAGGTGCCGAAGTGGATCGTGTACATGTGCATCCCGCTGAGATCGGCCCTCATGTGCTTCCGCTTCCTGCAGGTGGCCGTGAGCTTCTGGCGCACGGGTGGTTTGCCCAAGCACGACGTGGCGCACGTCGAGGGCGTGGACGCGGGCGGCATCTACCAGCTGCCCGACAACCTGCACCCGGCCGACCTGAAGGAAGGGGGCGTCCGATGAAAGCAGCTGGCGTCGCGGCCCCCGTCGACGATCCCAACGCGCCGAAGTGGCCGGCGCTGATCCCGCCCGTTCTCATCGGCATCCCGGTGGTGCTGAAGCTCGCCGGGGTGCAGGTCAACAACGCGTGGATCATCTTCAGCCTGCTGATCGGGCTCATGCTGACCGGGATGCCGTGGTCTCGATCTCGCTCGGCCTCACGGTGCTCTGCGTACCTGTTCACGATGACCTCGGTGCCGATCGAGTCGGTGGCGCTGAAGCTCTTCACCGGCATCGAGAAGTTCGAGATCATGGCGATCCGTTCTTCATCCTGGCCGGCAACCTGACCCACGGCGGCGTGGCGGCGCGGCCGGATGATCAACTTCGCCTCGTCGATGGTGGGCCACTGGTACGGGGGCTGGGGGCCCGCCGGCGTGATGGCGTGCGCGCTGTTCGCCGCCGTGTCGGGCAGCTCGCCGGCGACGGTGGTGGCGATCGGCTCGATCATCCTGCCGGCCATGGTGAAGCGAGGCTTCCAGCAGTTCGGCGCGGGCGTGATCCACCACGTCAGGGGGCGCTCGGCATCCCTGATCCCGCCGTCGATCGTGATGGTGATGTACGCGGTGGCCACCAACACCTCGGTCGAGGCGCTGTTCATCGCCGGCATCGTCCTCGGCCTGATCCTCGCGACCCTGCTGGGACTGACCACGTGGTGGCGGGCGAAGAAGTTCGACTACCCGCGGCAGCCGAAGGCGAGCTGGGGCGAGCGCCTGAAGTCGTTCCGGGACGCGATCTGGGGACTGCTGCTGATCATCGTGGTGATCGGCGGCATCTACACCGGGGTGTTCACGCCGACCGAGGCGGCGATGAGCGCGGTGTACGCGTTCTTGTGGCGGTGTTCGTCTACAAGGACATGACGCTCGCGCAGGTGCCGAAGGTGCTGCTGGACTCGGCGAACATAGGCGCGATGCTGCTGTACATCATCACCAACGCGGTGATGTTCAGCTACCTCATGACCTCGGAGAACATCCCGCAGACGCTGGCCGCGTGGATGCTGGACAAGCAGCTGGGGGCGGTGGCCTTCCTGCTGTTCGTGAACATCGTGCTGCTGCTGGCGGGCAACGTGATGGAGCCGTCGTCGATCGTGCTGATCATGGCGCCGATCCTGTTCCCGGTGGCGATGAAGCTGGGGATCGACCCGATCCACTTCGGCATCATGATGACGGTGAACATGGAGGTCGGCATGTGCCACCCGCCGGTGGGGCTGAACCTCTACGTGGCGTCGGGGATCACCAAGATGGGCATCACCGAGCTCACGGTGGCGGTGTGGCCGTGGCTGCTCACCATGCTGGTGTTCCTGATCGCCGTGACCTACTGGCCGCCCATGTCCATCTGGCTGCCCAAGACGCTGGGGATGATGTAGCGCTCCCCGCAGCCGTCGCCGACGCAAAGGGCCGCCTCCGCGGCCCTTTGTTCATCCGCCGCCGCGACGGCCGGCCCGCCGCCTGCAAGACCTCCTGAACATCGGGCTGCCACGCCGCGGGCGCCCCGCGGGTCGGCGCAATGTGCACCCGTCCCGGGGCGCCGCGGCGCGAACACCCACCCGGCCGCGGCGGTCCAAGGCGCCAGGCAGACGGCGCCGGGACCCCGGGGCCGCGCGTGCACCCCGCCAACCGCCCGTCCGCGGCCAGGCGCGCGCGGCCACGCCCGGTGCTGCGGGCCCCGGACCACGGCGGGACCGGGGCCGGCCGCCGCCCGCTCCCGGGGACGCCGCCCCCTCGCCGGGGACTCTTCGCCGTGTTATAATTTTGAATTTACTTGCTTTTTCACCGGAATCGCCGATTCCGGGGCCGCCCGCGGCGGCCTTGCACCCTACAACATCCCATCCTGAAGCCGGAGCAGACGAAATGGCAGTCGAACGTACCCTTTCCATCATCAAGCCCGACGCGGTCGCGAAGAACGTCATCGGCGAGATCTATTCCCGGTTCGAGAAGGCCGGCCTCCGAATCGCGGCGGCCCGCATGGCGTGGCTCTCCCGCACCGAGGCGGAAGGCTTTTACGCAGTGCACAAGGAACGCCCGTTCTTCAAGGACCTGGTCGACTTCATGGTCTCGGGCCCGGTCATGATCCAGGTGCTGGAAGGCGAGAACGCCATCGCGAAGAACCGCGACCTCATGGGCGCGACGGACCCGAAGAAGGCGGCCGCCGGCACGATCCGCGCCGACTTCGCCCAGTCGATCGACGCCAACGCGGTCCACGGCTCCGACGGCCCGGACACCGCCCGCACCGAGATCGCCTATTTCTTCCCGGCGCTGGCGGTGTACTCGCGATAAGGCGAGAATCACGCGCATCACCCACGCGGCCGTCATGACGAACCTCCTGGGACTCGAGCCCACGGCGCTTGCCGGTTTCTTCGCCCAGCGCGGCGAGAAGCCGTTTCGCGCCCGGCAGGTCTCGCACTGGGTCCACCAGCGGTTCGTCGACGACGTGGCGGCCATGTCCGACCTCGCGAAGTCGCTGCGCGAGAAGCTCGTCGCGGAGTGCGAGATCCGGGGTCCCGCGGTCATCCGCGACACGACGGCCGCCGACGGCACGCGCAAGTGGCTGCTCGACGCCGGCAACGGCAACGCCGTGGAATCCGTGTACATCCCGGAAGACGACCGCGGCACGCTGTGCATCTCGTCGCAGGCCGGATGCGCGCTCGACTGCGCGTTCTGTCGCCCGACCGGCAAGCAGGGCTTCAACCGCAACCTCACCACCGCGGGAGATCGTGGGCTACCGGCACGCCAACTGGACGCTGATCGCCGATGGCTTATACGGGGCCGATCGAGCACGGCCGCTCCGCCGATCACCAACGTGCGTCGATGATGGGCATGGGCGAGCCGCTCGCGAACTTCGACAACGTGGTGCCGGCGCTGCTCGACGACAACGCGTACGGCCTTCGCGCCGCCGCGTCACGCTGTCCACGTCGGGCCTGGTGCCGCTGATCGACCGCCTGCGCGAGGAGATGCCCGGTGGCGCTCGCCGTGTCGCTGCACGCGTCCAACGACGCGCTGCGCGACGAGATCGTGCCGATCAACCGCAAGCACCTCGCTGCGGGAGCTGCTGGCGGCGTGCCAGCGCTACCTGCCGGCGGCGCCAAGGACGGCCACGCCCGAGTACGTCATGCTCGACGGCGTCAACGACTCGCCGGCGCACGCGGCCGAACTGGTGGCGCTGGTGCGCGACACGCCGTGCAAGTTCAACCTGATCCCGTTCAACCCGTTCCCGGGCAGCGCGTTCCGGACGAGCCCGCGCGCGCGCATCCTCGCGTTCCAGCAGGCGCTGCAGGACGCCGGCCTCGTCGCGACCATCCGCAAGACGCGCGGCGACGACATCGACGCCGCGTGCGGCCAGCTCGCGGGCCAGGTGCAGGACCGCGTGAAGCGCCGGCTCGCCACCCGCATCGTCCCGGTCGCGGCGTCCTGACGCCGCCTTCGTACTCCACCGTGCCCCGTTCCCGCATGCGCCGATCCGTTCCGCTCCTGCTCCTCCTGCCGTTCCTGGCTGCGCCGTGGCTCGCCGGCTGCGACTCGGCGTCGAAGAAGGATGCTCCCGCCGCGCCGCCCGTGCCGGCGCCGGTGCAGCCGCCGCCCCCGCAGGAGGCGCCGCCCGCCTACCGCGCGCAGCTCCACCAGGAGATCGCGGCCGGCTTCTACGAGCGCGGGCAGATGGAAGTCGCGCTGCAGGAACTCGAGCAGGCGGTGAAGCTCGACCCGAAGAACGCGAAGATCTACAACACCTACGGCCTCGTGTACGCGATGCTGGGGCAGGACGCGAAGGCGCAGGAGAACTTCCTGCAGGCCATCGCGCTCGCGCCGAACGACTCCGAGATCCGGCAGAACTGGGGCTGGTTCCTGTGCACGCACGGCAAGCCGCGCGAGTCGCTCGCGGAGTTCGACACCGCCGTGCGCAACCCGCTGTACAAGACGCCGGACATCGCGCTCGTTCAACGCCGGTCGCTGCGCGATCGCCGAGGCCGGCGACCAGGCGCAGGGCGAGGCGTACCTCAAGCGCGCGCTGGCCGTGAACGGCAACGCGCAGGCCGCGTACAGCCTGTCGCTGCTCCTCTACCGCACCGGCCGCCTCGATGACGCGCGCGTCGTGATGCGCCGCGTCGTGCAGATCGGCAACCCGTCGGCGGAAGCGCTCTACCTCGGCATGTGCATCGAGCGCAAGCTGGGCGACCGCCCGTCGGAGACCTCGTTCGTGTCGCAGCTCAAGAATCGTTTCCCGGAATCGCCGAAGCGAAGGCCATTCCACCGGGGACCTGCGAGTGACCAGCGACGTCGAAACCCCCGTCCAGGACGCGACCCCCGAGCCGCGGATGCCGGCCGGCGCGCGCCTGCGCGAGGCGCGCGAGTCGGCGGGACTCACCATCGACGCGGTCGCGCAGCAGCTGAAGCTCGCGCCGCGCCAGGTACAGGCGATCGAGGACGACGACTACGCGCAACTCCCGGGCCGCACGTTCGTCCGCGGCTTCATGCGCAACTACGCGCGGCTGCTGCAGCTCGACCCCGAGGACGTGCTCGCCACGCTGCCCGACGCGAACGCCGCGCCGTCGCTCAACCATCCGTCGCTCAACCCGACCACCCGCGTGATGGGCGAGCTGCCCGCCGACGCGTCGGGCAAGCCGAGCACCGCGCGCTGGGCGATCCCGCTGGCGCTCGTCGTCGTGATCCTGATCGGCGTCGCCTACGAGTTCGGCCGGCCGCTGGCCGACCGTGCGCGCGCCGCGATCGGCGACGCCAAGGCGCCCGCCGCCACCGTCGCACCGGCGACGCCGGCCGCGGCGCCCGCGAGCGAGCCGGCACCGGCACCTGCAGCACCCGCTCCCGCCTCCGATACGGCGAGCGCACCGCCCGCACCCGCCGAAGCCTCGGCCACCGCGCCCGCGGGCGCCGCCGCGCCGGTCGCCGGTCCCGCCGCCGCCGACGCCACCCTCGTGCTCGTGTTCCGCGGCACGTCGTGGGTCGAGGTGAAGGACGGCAAGGGCACGATCGTGCTCTCCACCATCGGCTATCCGGGAGCCACACACGGCGTGCCGGGCACCGGACCGTTCGACGTCGTGCTCGGCAACGCGGAGGCCGTGCAGGTCTCGTGGAAGGGCGCGGCGTTCGACGTCGTGCCCTTCATCAAGCAGAACGTCGCCAAGTTCACGGTGAAGTGACCATGGCCACCCTGCCCGTCCGCCACCGCACGCGCACCGCCGTCATCGGCGGGGTCCGCGTGGGCGGCGACGCCCCGATCGTGGTGCAGTCGATGACCAACACCGACACCGCCGACGTCGCGGCGACCGTGGCGCAGGTCAAGGCGCTGGCCGACGCGGGCTCCGAGCTCGTGCGCGTGACGGTGAACTCGGCCGAGGCGGCCGCGGCGGTGCCCGCGATCCGCGGAAAGCTCGACGCGCTCGGTTGCACGGTGCCGCTGATCGGCGACTTCCACTTCAACGGCCACAAGCTCCTCACCGACTACCCGGAGTGCGCGCAGGCGCTCGCGAAGTACCGCATCAACCCGGGCAACGTCGGCAAGGGCAGCAAGCGCGACCCGCAGTTCGTGGTGATGATCGAGAAGGCCATCGCGTACGGCAAGCCGGTGCGCATCGGCGAACTGGGGCAGCCCGACGCCGACCTCCCTGCGCGCATGATGGACGACAACGCGCGCCTTGCCGTGCCGCTGCCCGCGGAGGCCGATGCGCGAGGCGCTGATCGCCTCCGCGATCGGCAGTGCGCAGCGCGCGGAAGCGCTCGGGTTGCCCGGCGACCGGATCGACCCTGCAAGGTGTCGGCGGTGCAGGACCTGATCGCCGTGTACGGCGAGCTCGCGCGCCGCTGCGACTACCTGCTGCACCTCGGCCTGACCGAGGCCGGCATGGGGCAAGCGCGGGGCATCGTCGCGTCCACCGCGGCGATGGCGGTGCTGCTGCAGCAGGGCATCGGCGACACGATCCGCGTGTCGCTGACCCCTTCGAGCCCACCCATGACCGCGCGAGCGAGGTGATCGTCGCGCAGGAGATCCTGCAGACGATGGGCCTTGCGCTCGTTCACGCCGCAGGTCACCGCGTGCCCGGGCTGCGGCCGCACCACCAGCACCTACTTCCAGGAACTGGCCGAGCGCATCCAGTCGTACCTGCGCGGCGCGATGCCCGCGTGGCGCGAGAAGTACCCGGGCGTGGAGAACATGCACGTCGCGGTGATGGGCTGCGTGGTCAACGGGCCCGGCGAGTCGAAGCTCGCCGACGTCGGCATCTCGCTCCCCGGCACCGGCGAGACCCCGGTGGCGCCGGTGTACGTCGACGGCCAGAAGACGGTGACGCTCAAGGGCGAGCGCATCGCCGAGGAATTCCAGGCGCTCGTCGACGACTACGTGCGCGCCCGCTACGGCGGCGAGCCGCCCGCCCCCCACCTCCTCCCCGACAAGAAGACGATCGCCGTCAAGGCCATCGCGTAGAACGTCCACCATGGCATCAGCATTGCAGGCCGTCCGCGGCATGAACGACGTGCTGCCCGACGAATCGCCCCTGTGGGAGCGGTTCGAGGACACCACGCGCGCCGTGTTCGCGCAGTACGGCTACCGGAACATCCGCGTGCCCATCGTCGAGTCGACCGCGCTCTTCGTGCGCGGCATCGGCGAATTCACGGACGTCGTCGAGAAGGAGATGTACACCTTCGAGGACAAGCTGAACGGCGACTCGCTGACGCTGCGGCCCGAGGCGACCGCCGGCATCGTCCGCGCGACGATCCAGCACAACCTCACGTACGACCGGCCGCAGCGCGTGTGGACCACCGGACCCATGTTCCGGCACGAGCGCCCGCAGAAGGGCCGCTACCGCCAGTTCTACCAGATCGACGCCGAGGCGCTGGGCTTCGCCGGCCCGGATGCGGACGCCGAGCAGATCGTGATGCTCGCGCGGCTGTGGAAGGCGCTCGGCCTCTCCGGCATCGAGCTGCAGATCAACTCGATCGGCGACGCCCACGAGCGGCTCACCCATCGCGAAGCGCTGATCGCGTACTTCCGCCGGCACGCGGACATCCTCGACGAGGACGCGCGCCGGCGCCTGGAAGCCAATCCGCTGCGCATCCTCGACAGCAAGAACCCGGCGATGCAGTCGATGCTCGAAGCGGCGCCGAAGCTCGTCGAGTTCATCGCCGACAAGTCGCTGCTGCACTTCCAGGAGCTGCAGGCAATGCTGACGGACGCCGGCCTCGCGTTCACGATCAATCCGCGCCTCGTGCGCGGCCTCGACTACTACAACCGCACCGTGTTCGAGTGGGTGGCCACGGGCAGCGACCTCGGCGCGCAGGGCACGGTCGCGGGCGGCGGGCGCTACGACAGCCTGTTCGAGATCCTCGGCGGCAAGCGCAACTTCGCGTGCGGCTTCGCCATCGGCATCGAGCGGATGATCGTGCTCATGGCGGCCGCCGGCATCACGGCCG
The DNA here is from genome assembly GCA_046347715.1 of Burkholderiales bacterium. GTDB lineage: Bacteria > Pseudomonadota > Gammaproteobacteria > Burkholderiales > Casimicrobiaceae > VBCG01. The sequence goes on along the minus strand of JAXMFO010000009.1, from coordinate 84,324 downwards.
TCGACGCGCCGCTGGCCTACGTCGTGCACGACGGCGCTGCCGCCGGCCCGCTGGCGCGTCGCGTCGCGGAGCAGGTGCGCGACGCCGGCCTGCGCGTGGTCGTCAACGCCGGCGGCGGCAGCATGAAGTCCCAGATGAAGCGCGCGGATGCGAGCGGCGCGCAGGTGGCGCTCATCATCGGCGAGGAAGAGGCCGGCCTCGGCACCGTCGCGATCAAGCCGCTGCGCGGCGGCAGCGGGCAGTCGGCGGTCCCGGCGGGCGACGTGGTCGCCGCGCTGCAGGCGCTCGCGCGCTAACGAATCCAAGCAGGAAGGAAGAAGCATGGCCGTTTACGATCTCGAAGAGCAGGACCAGCTGGAGGACCTGAAGGCGTGGTGGGCCCGCTGGGGCAACCTCGTCACCACCGTCGCCGCGGTCATCGCCGTGGCCCTGGCCGGCGTGCAGGTGTGGCGCTGGTACCAGGGCAAGCAGTCCGAGGAAGCGTCCGCGCTGTTCGCGGGCCTCGCGACCGCCGCGCGCAGCAACGACCTGCCGAAGGCGAAGGACGCCGTCGCCCAGCTCGAGGACCGGTACTCGGGCAGCGGCTACGCCGCGCGCGGCGCGCTCCTGCTCGCGAAGATGCTGTTCGAGAGCGGCGACGCCGCCGGCGCGAAGACGCAGCTGCAGTGGGTCATCGACAAGTCCGGCGAGAGCGAACTGCAGGAGATCGCCCGCTATCGCATGGCGGAAGTGCTGCTCAACGAGAAGAAGTACGACGAGGCGCTGAAGCTGCTCGACGCCAAGCACGCCGACGCGTTCGAGGGCCTCTACGCGGACCTGCGCGGCGACGTGCTCGCGGCCTCGGGCAAGGCCGACGACGCGCGCGCCGCGTACGTGATCGCGCTCGCGAAGCTCGACCCCAAGTCGCCGTACAAGAACTACGTGCAGGTGAAGCTCGACTCGCTGGGCGGTGCGCCCGCCGCCTCATCCGGCGGCATCACGCTCGCCCCCGCGGCGCCCGCGGCCGCGCCCGCCGCACCGGCCCCCGCTGCCGCCCCGGCGCCGGCCACCCCCGCCAAGCAATGATGAACACCCGGTCCCTTCCCGCCCGGCGCGCGCGGGCGCGCGCGGCGGTCGTCGCGGTGCTGGTCGCCGCGGTCGGCGGCTGCTCGACGATCTACCAGTTCCTCCCGGTGCCGCCCTCGTTCTCGCTGCGCTCGTTGTGGAGCGGGAGCAAGAAGCCGGGGCCGTTGCCCGAACTCTCGCCCTCCGCGTCGGCGAGCGTCGCGTGGCAGGCGTCCGTCGGCAAGGCGGTGCCCGGCTTCACGCCGCTGCCGCTCGGCGACGCCGTGTACGCCGGGTCGGCCGACGGGACGGTGTCGCGCCTCGAGGCCGCGACCGGCCGCTCGGTGTGGCGCGCGAGCGCCGGCAAGAACCTGTCCGGCGGCGTGGGCGCCGACGACGCGACGGTGGTCGTGGGCACGGACAAGGGCGAGGTCATCGCGCTCGACGCGGGCAACGGCAACCCGAAGTGGACCACGCGCGTGGCGACCGAGGTGGTCGCGCCGCCACGCCTCGGCGAAGGCGTGGCCGCGGTGTTCGCGGGCGACGGCAGCATCACCGCGCTCGCGACCAAGGACGGCGCGAAGAAGTGGGTCAACCAGCGGACGGCGCCGTCGCTGACCGTGCGCAACTACGCGGGCGGCACGTCCACCCGCGGCGCCCTGTTCTACGGCACCGCCGGCGGACGCCTGCTGGCCATGGACATGACCACCGGCATCGTCGGCTGGGACGCGACGGTCGCCAATCCCAAGGGCGCCACCGAACTCGAGCGGATCGCGGACGTCACCTCGCGTCCGGTGATCGACGGCCCGCAGGTGTGCGCGGTCGCATACCAGGGGCGCATGGGCTGCTTCGACGTGACGCGCGGCTCGCTCAACTGGTCGCGCGACGTGTCGAGCCTCGCCGGCCTCGCGGCCGACGGCAAGTACGTCTACGTGACCGACGACAAGGGCGCGGTGCACGCGCTCGACCGCAGCACCGGCGCGTCGGTGTGGAAGCAGGACCTGCTCGCCGCGCGCAAGATCACCGGCCCGGTGGTCGTCGGCGACTACGTCGGCGTGGTCGACATCGAGGGCTACCTGCACCTCCTGTCGATCACCAACGGCGCCTACGTCGGGCGCATGGCCACCGACGGCACGGCGCCGTCGTCGCAGCCGGTGCAGTTCGGCAACCGCGCGCTGTGGCAGTCGGAAGGCGGCAACGTCTACGCGGTGGACGCGCGCTGATCCCGCGGCGCACGTCCCCGTGATCGCCCTCCGATGCTGCCCACCCTCGCCCTCGTCGGCCGCCCCAACGTCGGCAAGTCGACGCTCTTCAACCGGCTGACCAAGTCGCGCGACGCGCTCGTCGCCGACTTCCCGGGGCTCACGCGCGACCGCCACTACGGCCGCGCGCGCTTCGAGGGGCGGCCGTACCTCGTCGTCGACACCGGGGGCTTCGAGCCCAAGGCCACCACCGGCATCCTGAGCGCCATGGCGCGCCAGACCAGGCAGGCCATCGCCGAGTGCGACGTCGTGATCTTCCTCGTCGACGGGCGCCAGGGCCTGACCCCGCAGGACGCGGTGATCGCCGACCTGCTGCGCAAGTCCGGCCGCCCCGTCGTGCTGGCGGTGAACAAGGCCGAGGGCCTGCCGCCCGAGCGCACGGTGGCCGAGTTCCACGAGTTGGGCCTGGGCGACCCGGTCGCCATTTCGTCCGCGCACGGCGAGAACGTGCAGCTCATGGTCGAGCACGCGCTCTCGCTCGCCGGCGGTGGCCCGGAGGAGGCGGAGGAGCCCGCAGCCGCCCCCGCGGACCGCGAGCGTCCGGACACGATCAAGGTGGCCGTCGTCGGCCGCCCGAACGTCGGCAAGTCCACGCTGGTGAACGCGATCCTCGGCGAGGAGCGGATGATAGCCTTCGACGAGCCGGGCACCACGCGCGACGCCATCTACCTCGACTTCGAGCGCGGCGGCCAGAAGTACACGCTGATCGACACCGCCGGCATCCGCCGCCGCGGCAAGCGCTTCGAGGCGATCGAGAAGTTCTCGGTCATCAAGACGCTGCAGGCGATCGAGGACGCCAACGTCGTGATCCTGCTGCTCGACGGCGGCGACACCATCACCGAGCAGGACGCGCACCTCGCGGGCTACATCCTGGAGGCGGGCCGCGCCGTGGTGGTGGCGGTCAACAAGTGGGACGCCGCCGACGCCGAGCGGCGCAGCACCGCCAAGCGCGACCTCGAGCGCAAGCTCGCGTTCATGGACTTCGCCGCGCATCACTTCATCTCGGCGCGCGAGGGCAAGGGGGTGGCGGCGGTGCTGAAGTCGGTGCGCGAGGCGTTCGCGGCCGCGCTGATCAAGCTGCCCACGCCCCGCCTGACCCGCACGCTGCAGGCGGCGGTCGCCCGCCAGCAGCCGCCGCGCGCCGGTTTGGTGCGCCCCAAGCTGCGCTACGCCCACCAGGGCGGCGTCAACCCGCCGCTCATCATCGTGCACGGGACCGCGCTGCAGCACGTCCCCGACACCTACCGCCGCTATCTGGAACATTTCCTGAGCGACGCGTTCCAACTGCGCGGCACCCCCCTTAGGATACAATTCAAGGCCGGTGCCAACCCGTACGCGGACCCACCCGCTCGCCGCCGCTAGAATCGACGCTGCACCACCCCGGGCAGCGCCGCGCGACGACCGCGCCGGGAAAGCGGTGAGGCGCCTACAACAATAGCGGAGCTCACACCATGAGCAACAAAGGGCAAATGCTACAAGACCCCTTCCTGAACACGCTGCGCAAGGAGCATGTCCAGGTTTCCATCTACCTCGTGAACGGCATCAAGCTGCAGGGCCAGATCGAGTCGTTCGACCAGTATGTGGTCCTGCTGAAGAACACCGTCACCCAGATGGTCTACAAGCACGCGATCTCGACGGTCGTCCCGGCGCGTCCGGTCGCGATGCCGCACCACGCTCCCAATCACGACGCCGAGAGCTGACCGGCCGTCCCCGGCCTCCGGGTGGTGCGGCGCCGTCGCTGACGACGGCGCCGTGATCCCCCTGCGCGCCCGTACGGGCACCCCCTGATGTTCGAACGCCCCACCCGCGGCGATCGCGCCCTGCTGGTCGGCCTCGACTTCGGCGACGGCCAGCGCGACACGCGCATGGCAGAGCTGACCGAGCTCGCCCGCTCCGCCGGCGCGCAGATCGTGGGGACGGTGGCGGGCAGGCGCGCGAAGCCCGACCCCGCGCTGTTCGCGGGCAAGGGCAAGGTCGAGGAGATCGCCGCGCTGCGCCGCGAGACCAGCGCGGACCTGGTCATCTTCGACCACCCGCTCTCCGGCATCCAGCAGCGCAACCTCGAGGCGGCCCTCGAGTGCCGCGTGCTCGACCGCGCGGGCCTCATCCTCGACATCTTCGCGCTGCGCGCCCGCAGCGCCGAGGGCAAGCTGCAGGTGGAGCTGGCCCAGCTCGCGCACATGGCCACACGGCTCGCGGGCGGGTGGACCCACCTCGAGCGGCAGAAGGGCGGCATCGGGCTGCGCGGCCCCCGGCGAGACGCAGCTCGAGACGGACCGCCGGCTGATCGGCGCCCGCGTGAAGCTCCTGCGCCAGCGCATCGCGCGCGTCGCCCGCAACCGCGCGGTGCAAAGCCGCACCCGCCGCCGGGCCGACGTGCGCACCGTCGCGCTCGTCGGGTACACCAACGCCGGCAAGTCCACCCTCTTCAACCGCATGACCGGCGGCCAGGTCTATGCGGCCAACCAGCTCTTCGCCACCCTCGACACCACGCTGCGCCGGGTGCACGCGCCGAAGGCGCGCCCCTTCGTGCTCTCCGACACGGTGGGCTTCATCCGCGACCTGCCGCACGACCTGCATCGCGGCCTTCCGCTCGACGCTGCAGGAAGCGGCGGAGGCCGACCTCATCCTGCACGTGATCGACGCCTCGTCCCCGGAGCGCGACGCCCAGATCGCCGCCGTCGACGGCGTGCTGGCGGAGATCGGCGCGGCCGAAGTGCCGCAGATCCGCGTGCTCAACAAGATTGATCTGTCAGGGCTTTTGCCGGGGATCGAGCACGATGGCTGTGGTAACATTTCGACGGTTCGGTTGAGCGCTCTGACGGGCGCCGGGTGCGATGACCTGCGCTTCGCGCTGGCGCAGCGCTTTCCGGCGGCGCACGCCGTGGCGCCCCCGGGTCCTGCAGCCGACGACCCGGCCGACCAGGAGGCGGCGCCCCGCTCCGCTTGAACGGACGCGCAGTCGTCGCCACCTGTCCTTCGTTTCCATTCCAAAGCTTCGCGATGTCGCTCAACGATCCCCAATGGGGTAAGCGCGGGAACAGCAGCGGTCCGCCCGATCTCGACGAGATCTGGCGCAACGTCAATCGGCGCATGAGCGACCTCCTCGGCCGCCGCGGCGGTGACGACGGCGGGTCCGGCTCCGGCGGTCCGCCGCGGCGCGGCCTGGCCCTGGAGACAGCGCCGGCCTGCTGGTCGCGCTGGTGCTCATCGTGTGGCTCGCGTCCGGCTTCTACATCGTCGACGAAGGCCGCCGCGGCGTCGTCACGCGCTTCGGCAAGTACACGGAGACCACGTCCCCGGGTCCGCGCTGGCACATGCCCTTCCCCATCCGAGGCGGTCAAGCTGATCGACTTCTCGCAGGTGCGCACGCTCGAGATCGGCTATCGCAACACCACGGCGAACCGCAACGCCAAGGAAGCGACGATGCTGACCGAGGACGAGAACATCATCGACATCCAGTTCGCGGTGCAGTACGACCTCAACAGCGCCGAGGCCTTCGTCTTCAACAACCGCAAGCCCGAGGAGATGGTCAAGGTGCTCGCGGAGTCGGCCATCCCGCGAGGTGGTCGGCAAGAGCAAGATGGACTTCGTGCTCTCGAGGGCCGCGAGCAGATCGCGCAGCAGACGCGCGACCTCATGCAGCGCTCGATGGACCGCTACAAGACCGGCGTGTTCATCCAGAAGGTCACGCTGCAGAGCGTGCAGCCGCCCGAGAAGGTGCAGGCCGCGTTCGACGACGCCGTGAAGGCGCAGCAGGACCGCGTCCGGCTCGTCAACGAGGGCCAGGCCTACGCGAACAGCGTCGTGCCGTCCGCGCGCGGCATGGCGGCGCGCCTCCTCGAGGAGGCGAACGGCTACAACACGGAGGTCACGCAGCGCGCCGAGGGCGACGCCTCGCGCTTCCGCTCCGTGCTCTCGGAGTACGCGAAGGCCCCGGGCGTCACCCGCGACCGCATGTACCTCGACATGATGCAGACGGTGCTCGGCAACACGAGCAAGGTGCTGGTCGAGCAGAAGGCCGGCAACAACCTGCTCTACCTCCCGCTCGACAAGCTGATGCAGCAGGCGGGCGCGCCCGCCGCCGCCGCGGCCCCGGATGCCTCCGGCGCCCCGCGCGCCTCGACGGCGCCGGCGCCGGCCGCGCCGGAAACCCCGGTCACCGTGGACTCCTCGCGCTCGCGCGAGGGCCTGCGCAGCCGCGAGCGCTAGGAGCCGATGCGATGAAGCTCACCATGCCGCTCCTCGCCCTGCTGGTCGCGATCCTGCTGGTCGCGTCGCAGGCCATCTACACCGTCGAGCAGACCAAGTACGCGATCAAGTTCCAGCTGGGCGAGATCATCGAGGTCAACACCGAGGCGGGGCTGTACTTCAAGGTCCCGCTGGTGCAGAACGTCCGCTACTACGACCGGCGCAACCTGCTGCTCGAGAACGCCGACGTCGACCGCGTGGTCACGTCCGAGAAGACGCCGCTCGAGGTCGACTTCGTCGTGTTCTGGCGCATCGTCGACGTCAAGCAGTACTACGTCGCCGTGCAGGGCAACGAGGATCTCGCGCGCGGCCGCCTCGCGCAGACGGTGCGCAGCAACCTCGCCGAGGAGTTCAACAAGGCGACGATGCACGAGGCCATCTCCACCGGCCGCGAGCGCATCATGAACGAGACGCGGCAGAAGGCCGACCTGGACGCGCGCAACATCGGCATCGAGGTGGTCGACGTGCGGCAGCTGCGCCGCCTCGCGCTACCGGCCCGGACGTCACGGGGCCGGTCTACGCGCGGATGGAATCGGAGCGCCGGCGCGTCGCCGGCAAGCGCTCGCTCGGCGCAACGGAATCGGAGAAGATCCGCGCCGACGCCGGCGCCGCCAGCGCCAGGTGATCCTCGCCGACGCGTACCGGCAGGCGCAGATCAAGGGCGAGGGCGACGCCAAGGCGTCCGCCATCTACGCGGGTGCCTTCTCGCAGAATCCCGAATTCTTCGCGTTCTACCGCAGCCTCGAGGCGTACAAGGCGACCTTCCGCGGCCGCAACGACATGCTGGTGCTCGACCCGTCCGGTGAGTTCTTCAAGTACTGGAAGGAATCGGGCGGCGGCCGCACCCCCGGCAAGGGCGCGCCCGCGAAGTGATTCGCGGGACGCGTGCAATGGGCTTCCCGTGGACTCGCTGTGGACCGCGCTCGCCATGGTGCTGATCATCGAGGGCATCCTGCCGTTCCTCTCCCCGGCGACGTGGCGGGACGCGTTCCGCAGGATCATCGAGCTCTCCGACGGGCAATTGCGCTTCATGGGGCTGGTGGCGATCCTCGTCGGCCTCGCGTGCCTGCTCGCGTTCTGACGCCCGACCATGCGCAAGTGGCTGCTGCCTGAGGCGATCGAGGACGTGCTGCCCGTCGAGGCGGCGCGGGTCGAGGCGCTGCGGCGCGTGCTGCTCGACCACTTCCGCGCGCACGGCTACCGCCTCGTGCAGCCGCCGCTCGTCGAGTACCTGGAGTCGCTGCTCACCGGCACCGGCCGCGACCTGGACCTCCTCACGTTCAAGACCGTCGACCCGCTGTCCGGGCGCATGCTGGGCCTGCGCGCCGACACGACGCCGCAGGTGGCGCGCATCGACGCACACCTCCTCAACGAATCCGGCGTCACGCGCCTGTGCTACGCCGGCAGCGTCCTGCGCACGGCGACCAGCACCCCCGGCGACACGAGGCAGGTGATCCAGGTCGGCGCGGAACTCTACGGCCACCCGGACATCGCCGCCGACGGCGAGATCATGTGGCTGCACCTGTCCGCGCTGGCTGCCGCGCGCGTGCACGGGCTGCACCTCGACCTGGGCCACGTCGGCCTCTACCGCGCGCTGGCGCGCGCCGCGGGCCTGGACGGCAGCGGCGAGAAGGACGACGCCGAGCTCTTCGTCGCGCTGCGCGACAAGGACACGCCCGCGGTCCACGAACTGACGGCCGCCTTGCCGGAGCCCGCACGTACGGGCCTGCGTGCGCTCGCGACCCTCTACGGCCCGGCCGACGCGACGCTCGCGGCGGCGCGCGGCGTGCTGCCCGCCCTGCCCGAGGTCACCGCGGCGCTCGACGCGCTCGCCTTCCTCGCGCGGGCCGCGACCGGCGTCTCCGCGGTGCACGTGGATCTCGCCGACCTGCGCGGGTACCACTACTACACAGGCGCCACGTTCTCGGTGTTCGCCCCCGGCGAGCGCGGCGAGGTGCAGGACTGCGGGCGCGGCGGCCGCTACGACGGCGTGGGCCGCGCGTTCGGCCGCGCGCGGCCGGCGACGGGCTTCTCGCTGGACCTGCGGCGCCTCTCGGCGCTCGCGGGCGGCGACGCGCTGCGCGCGCCGATCGTGGCCCCCGACGACGGTACAAATCGCGCGCTCGCGGACACGATCGCGGCGCTGCGCGAGCAGGGCGAGGCGGTGGTGGTGGCGCTGCCGGGGGAATCGAATGCACATGGACGCCGCCTGGTGCGCGATGGCGGGCACTGGCGGGTCGAGGAGACGTGATGGGCAAGAACGTGGTGGTCATCGGCACCCAGTGGGGTGACGAGGGCAAGGGCAAGATCGTCGACTGGCTGACCGAGAGCGCGGCCGGCGTGGTCCGCTTCCAGGGCGGGCACAACGCGGGCCACACGCTCGTGATCGGCGGCAAGAAGACGGTGCTGCGCCTCATCCCGTCGGGCGTGCTGCGTCCCGGGGTCAAGATCTACATCGGCAACGGCGTCGTGCTGTCGCCGTCGGCGCTGCTGCAGGAGATCGGCGAGCTCGAGGCCGCCGGCGTGGAGGTGCGCTCGCGGCTCACCATCTCGCCCGCGTGCCCGCTCGTGCTTCCGATCCACGTCGCGCTCGACCAGGCGCGCGAGTCGGCGATGGGCGAGACCAAGATCGGCACCACCGGCCGCGGCATCGGTCCCGCCTACGAGGACAAGATCGCGCGCCGCGCGCTGCGCGTGCAGGACCTGCTCGACCCGATGCGCTTCGCGGCCAAGCTCGAGGCGCTGCTCGAGCTGCACAACTTCATGCTGGTGAACTATTACCAGCGCGACCCGGTGCCGTTCGAGCGCACGCGCGACGAGACGCTCGCGTACGCGGCGAAGCTCGCGCCGATGATCGGCGACGTCGCCGGCCTGCTGCAGCAGGCGCGCAACCGCGGCGAGTCGCTGCTGTTCGAGGGCGCGCAGGGCTCGCTGCTCGACATCGACCACGGCACCTATCCGTACGTGACGAGCAGCAACTGCCTCGCCGGCGCCGCCGCGCCGGGCAGCGGCATCGGACCGCACATGCTCGACTACGTGCTCGGCATCGTGAAGGCCTATGCGACGCGCGTCGGCACCGGCCCGTTCCCGACCGAGCTCACCGACGCGATCGGCCAGGGGCTCGCGAAGCGCGGCAACGAGTTCGGCTCCGTCACCGGCCGCCCGCGCCGCTGCGGCTGGCTCGACCTCGCCGCGCTGAAGCGCTCGCTGCAGCTGAACGGCGTCGACGGGCTGTGCATCACCAAGCTCGACGTGCTGGACGGCATGGAGGAGATCCGGCTGTGCACGTCGTACCTGATGGACGGCCGCCCGCTCGACCTCGTGCCCACCGGCGCCGAGGCCGTCGCCCACTGCCAGCCCGTGTACGAGACGATGCCGGGCTGGAGCGAATCGACGGTGGGGGCCAAGTCGTTCGACGCGCTGCCCGCGAACGCGCGCGCGTACCTGAAGCGCATCGAGGCGCTCACGGGCGTGCCGATCGCGATGGTGTCAACGGGCGCCGACCGCGACGAGACGATCCTCGTCCACCACCCGTTCGCCTGACGCCACTGCGCCAACGCAACGTTCTTCGAGGGGAGCTGAGATGAGCCTCAAGGTCAACTGGGACCAGTACAACACGCTGGTCGAGCGCCTCGCGCTCAACGTCTACGAATCGGGCTACAAGTTCGACCAGATCATCTGCATCGCGCGCGGCGGCCTGCGCGTCGGCGACGTGCTGTCGCGCATCTACGAGCTGCCGCTCGCGATCCTGTCGACGCACTCGTACACGGCGGAAGGCGGCACCATCCGCGGCGAGCTCGTCATCGCCGAGCACATGACGATGACGCGGCCCCGCCTCGGCGACCACGTGCTGCTGGTCGACGACATGGTGGACTCGGGCCACACGCTCGCCGCGGTGTACGACGAGCTGCCGCGCCGGCACCGCCACATCGCGTCGCTCAAGACGGCGGTGCTGTGGTGGAAGGCGTGCTCGGTGTTCAAGCCCGACTATTACGTCGAGTACCTGCCCGACAATCCCTGGATCCACCAGCCGTTCGAGGTCTACGACCAGTTGCGGCCGGACGGGCTGCGGGCGCATCTCGAGGCTTGAACGTCCGCAAAAGGCGCGTCGTGCCGGCTGGGGATGACGTGGGGGGGCGTTGCGCCTTTTGCGGCCGGTACTTCAGATCAGGCCCGGGAAAACCTTCGGGCGGCCGGGCGGTTTTCCCGTAGTAAAGGCGGAACCTACGAGCGCGCCGATCATCCCGGTGCTGCGCGCCGGAGTTCGGTAGCGCGCCGCTTGCGCACTGAATGCCTCTATGGGCGCGCCCCTTCTGCGCGCGCTCCGCTTAGGGCTCCCTCTCCCCGTGCCGGGGAGAGGGTTGGGGTGAGGGGCAGCGTCCGAGGCCCGAATCCGGGGTCAGACCCCGATGAAGCCGGGGTCAGACCCCTCGCATTTACGGCGCTCAGGCAGCCTTCTTCGCCGCTCGCTTCCTGCCTGCCGCCTTCTTCGCGACCGGCTTCTTCGCCGCCGGCTTCTTGGCGGCTGCCTTCCTCACGGCGGGCTTCTTCGCCGGCGCCTTCTTCGCGGCCGGTTTCTTCGCCGCAACCTTCTTGGCGGCAAACTTCTTCGCCGCCGGCTTCTTCGCCGCCGGCTTCGCCTTCTTCGGCAGCGCCTTCTTCGCGACGCGCTTCTTGGCCACCGCATCCTTGACCGCGCGCTTGGCCTTGCCGGCGGCCTTCTCGACGCCGACAGCCGCCGCCTTGGCGTTCTTCTTCACCGCGCGCTTCGCCTTGCCGTAGGCCTTCTTCGCGTCGGCCTGCGCGGTCTTCGCGGTGCGCTCGAGCGACACCTTCGCCTTGCGCGCCTTCTTCTCGACGGCCACCTTGGCGGCCTTCGCCTTCTTCTCGACGGCGACCTGCGCCTTCTTCATCTCGCGCTTCGCGTCGGCGGCCACCGTCTCCGCCTTGTTCGCGATGGTGGCGCCGATCTGCTGCGCCTTTTCCTTCGCGGCCTCGACCGCGTCGCCGAGCTTGCTCATCATGCCTTGTTCTTCGCTCATGGGATCTCCTGTCCGGGTTCGCAGCGCGCATCCGCGCGAATCGCGTCACCACGCGCTATCGTGCCGCGATTTTCGCACCGCCGCATGCGCGCCGCAAACGGACGCGGCGTCGCAGGGGCTACTGCAGGTTCACCGGCGCCATGTTCATCAGGCATTGCCAGCAGCCGCCGGCCGCGGCGGTCTCGATCAGCACCGAGTACGGGTTCACGTGCGGCGCGGTGAGGCTCGCGTCGACGGTGCTGTAGCCGACGCCGCTGCCGACGACCTGCGCCGCCTGCAGCGGCGCCTGCGGTACCGTGCTGAAGTTAATCCAGTTGAGGCTGTTGGTCACGAGGTAGAGGTCGTAGCCGTTGTGGTTGTCGTTCACGATGTACGGTGACTCGAAGAACATGCCCTGGAAAGAGCGCCCGCTGGCCGTCCACCCGTTCCTGATGCCCACGCCGGCGACGTCGAGCCGCCCGCCCGCCTTGAAGACGAGGCCGCCCGGGAACACGAAGTCGTATCCGGCCCACGGACCCAGCGTGAGGGCGCCGCTCGCCTGCACGATGAGGCTGCCCCCGCCGTACGGCGGGTCCAGCGCGCCCGGCGCCGGCAGGTTGTTGCGCGGGACTTCGAGGAAGCGATAGCTGTAGGAGGGCATGTTCACCTCCGCGTTGCCGTGCACCTGGACGTTGAAGAACTGCGGCCGTGGGCCGTACCCGTTGAACTCCACCACGACGTCGCGTCCGTTGGCGGGCAGCACGTTGAGCCCGTTCGCGAGGTACCGCTGGCCGTTGACGGGGTTGTTGGCGTTGCCGAACGTGGAGAGCAGCACGACCGCGCCCTGGAAGAATCCGCCGCCGTGGATGCCGCCGCCCATGACCTGCAAACCGGCGGTCCCGCCGTCCGCCAGGCCTTCGTTGACCACGTCGCCGCCCGTGTTCCAGTCGCCGGCCAGGCCGTCGAGCAGCAGGCCCCCCGGGGCGAGCACGCGACCGGACTCGAGGATCGCGACTCCCCTGGCGTCGTTGAGATGCAGCTTCGGCGGCAGGAAGGCGCCGTTGCCCTCGGCGACCACCGCCCCTTCGATCGACGCCTGCAGCGTCGGGTCGACGTTGCGCAGGAGCACGACCTGGTCCGATGCGCCGGCGCGGAGCACCAGCCTGTTGCCCGGACCGATCGCAAAGCCGTCGAGGTCGAGCTCGAGCGCCTGGTTGGGCATCCAGTCCGGGCCGAGCTCGATGGTCACGCGCTTGCCGAGTCCGGTCAGCAGGTTCCCGTTCTGCGTCGCGCCCTCCACCACCAGCGGGCCGAACGGGTTCGCGACGATCTTCACCGAGCGCGGCATGCGCAGCGGCGCCGATTCGTCGTCGAGCAGGTCGACGACGGCGCCCGGCCGCGTGCCGAGCGTCGCGTTCACCGGCGCGACGAGCCGCAGCTCGAACCGCCGGTTGCCGTCGGACACCGCGTTGTCGACGACCGGGATCGACAGCCGCTTGGGGAAGCATTCCCCCGGGTCCCAGGCGATCGCGGACTGCGGCGGCAGCACGAAGTCGCGACCGGCAACCGCGGTGCCGTTCACCGCCTCGACCCGCACGCCGGCGCCGCGCGTGCAGTCGCCGGTGCGCATCGCCATCACGGTGACCGCGCCGGCGCCCTCCTCGACGGCGTAGCCGGCCTTCGCGAACTGGACGGTGCTCGCGGGGGCCGCCGGCGTATTGCGCACGGCGAACGTGCCCCCGTCGCCGGGGATGCCGTCCACCGTCACCGTGAGCCGGTACCAGCCCTGCGCGAGGTCGCTGACGGAGGCGCTGGTGAAGTGCTCCGCCGCGACGGGCGCCATGCCGGGCGGAAGCGGCACCACGGGACCGTTGTCGAGGCGCTGCACGCGCACGACCGGCGCGTGCGACGCCGAGTTGCCCCCCGCGGCTTCCGACCGTCCGATGAAACCCGAACCCCACGCGTCGAGCGCGCCGGGCAGGAGCAGCGGGCTCGTCACGCCGGTGACCTGCGGCCGCCGCGCCGGCGGCGGCGCCGGCGGCCGCAACCGCTCGGTGTGCGCCTTGTCGGACCAGTCGGCCTTCATGCCGCCCACGACCAGCACGCCCCCGTCGGCGAGGGCCACCGCCTCGAACATGGTACGGCTCTCCGCCAGCCTGGCCGTGTCCACCCAGCGGCCCGTCGCCGGATCGAAGCGCGCGACGACTCCGTAGTCGGGCGCGCCGCCGATCCTGACGACGGCCCCCGACGCCAGGACGATCGCGCGGTGGTACGTGACGGCGGGTTCGACGTCCCCGACGGTCGTCCAGGTGTCGGTCCGCACGTCGTAGATCTCGCAGCAGCGGCGTGCGCCGCCGGCGGCGACGTCGCCGCCGACCACCAGCACGCTGCCGTCGGGCAGGCGCACCGATTGCGCGTCGTACCGCGCCAGCGCCATCGGCGCGGCGGCGCGCCACGTACCCGCTTCCGGCTGGAAGATCTCGACGCTGGCGAGGTCGACCTGTTGCCCCGAGGGGTGCAACTCGTAGCCGCCCGCCATCAGCACGCGGCCATCCGCCAGCAGGGTGCACGTGGCGCGAACCCGGGACACCTGCATCGTGCCGCCGGTCGACCACGCGTTGGCTGCCGGGTCGTACACCTCGGCGAGCTTGCTGCCGTTCGGCCCGCCTGCCACCAGCACGCGCCCGTCGGCCAAGAGGACACCGCATTGCTGCACGCGGGACACCGCGAGGTTGCCCGAGAACGTCCACGTGTTGGCGGCGGGATCGTAGAGGAAGGTCGGACCGCCGCCGGGCCCGGACAGGGCGCCGGCAAGCAGCACGCGCCCGTCGGCGAGCAGCGTCGCGGTGTGTCCGTAGAACTCGGCCGGCAGCGGTGCGCCTTCGCTCCACGCGCCGGATGCCGGGTCGTAGAGGAACGTCCGCAGGTTCTTCTCGCCGTCCGGCCTGATCCCGCCGGTCACGAGGACGCGGCCGTCGGGAAGCGTCGTCAGCGCGTGCCAGGTCAGCTGGGGTCCCGTGTCCACGGCGGCCGTCCACGGCGCACGCGCGGTGTCGACCCGTTCGCCCGTCATCTCGCCACCGCCGGCCAGGAGGACGCGCCCGTCCGCCAGCAGCGTGGCGGTGTGCTCGGAACGGTTGAAGCGCAGGCTGCCCTCGTCGGTCCACGCCCCGGACGCCGGGTCGAAGATCTCCGCCGAGGTGTCGACGGCAAACCCGTTCGCGCCGCTCACCACCAGCACGCGGCCGTCCGGCATCAGGGTGGCGGTGTGGCCGACGCGCGCGTGGTGGAGGCGCGTCGTCGTCGTCCAGCGATTCGCCTGCGGGTCGTAGATCTCCGCGGAGTCGAGCTTCGTGTCGCGGTCCTGCCCGCCGACGACCAGCACCCGGCCGTCGAGGAGCACGGTGGCGGTGGCGAGCCGGCGCGCCACGGCCATGGCCGCGACCGGTGCCCACGCGTCCGTCGCCGGATCGTAGATCTCCGCCGTCGCGGCGAACTGGCCGCCCGCCGCCAGCACCCGCCCGTCGGCGAGCCGCGCCAGGACGTGCTGCGCGCGCGGGGCTGCCATCGCGCGCGCCTCCGTCCAGCGGTTGGACGACGCGTCGTAGATCTCGCTGCGGGCGATGCCGGTGTAGTTGCCGTCGGAGCCGCCCGCCGCCAGGACCCGACCGTCCGCCAGCACCACCATGCGCGTCTCGGCGCGCGCCGCGGCCATCGGCGCCGCATCGTGCCACACCTGCGCGACGGGATCGTAGATCTCCGCGCTCGCGGTCGACGCGAAGTTCACGTAACCGCCGGCGACGAGCACGCGGCCGTTGCGCAGCAGGACGGCCCCGTGGCGGTTGCGCGGCTCGCGCGTGCCGCCGACGCGTGTCCAGCGATCGAGGTCCGCGTCGTAGAGCTCCGTCGCGTGCACGTCGAAGGGAAAGGTCGAGCCGACGACGAGCACGCGTCCGCTGTCGAGCAGCGTGGCGGTATGCCCCTGGTGCGCGACCAGCGTGCGCGCCGTGGGCACGGACGTCAGCGTCGTCGCGCCGGCGAGCGGCGCCCCGGCGAGCCACGCCACGAGGGCGGCGCCGCCTGCCTGCCGCGCAAGGCGCGCCAGCCGGCTCGTGCGCCACGTTCGAGGGGATGAGGTCCGCATGGTGCAGGCGACGCATCGACGGCGATGCAGCACTCTAGCAGGCGCCTTCACCATCGCCATCGTCCGATCGAGTCACATCGCGGCTGCCCACGGCGGTCGCCGCGCCGTGCCGCGTGCCGGGACCGTGGCCGGCGACGCCGCGGCCGGGTCGCCGCCGTCGTGGCGCGGTCAGCGTGCCGGAATGCCGGCGCCCGGGGCGGCCGCCAGCGCCACGAGCGCGTCCGCGTCGAGGGTCGTGAAGTCGGCCGCACGCGCGACGACGTGCGCCGGCGCGCCGAGCTCGTTCGCCGGCACGGTGGTCGCAAGGGCGACCGCGCGCATGCCGGCGCGGCGCGCGGCCTCGATGCCGTGCGGCGCATCCTCGAACACGAGGCAGTGGGCGGGTGCCACGCCGAGCCGCTCGGCCGCCAGCAGGAAGAGATCGGGATGCGGTTTGCCGCGCGCCACGTCGTGCGCACCGACGACCGCGTCGAAGAGTCCGTCGCACGCGAGGTGTCCGTGCACGAACGCGATGTTGTCCGGGCCGCCTGCGGTCGCGCACGCGAGCCGCGCCCCGGCGGCGCGCGCGCGGCGCGCGAAGGCCATGAACCCCTGCACTTCGCTGAAGACCGGCGCGAAGAGCGCGCGGTAGATCGCCTCCTTGCGCGCGACCAGCGCGTGCAGCTCGCCTTCGGAGCGCCCGGGAACGTAGAGCCGCATCACCTCCAGCCCGGTCATGCCGCTCGTGCGGTGGAAGAAGTCGGCGTCGGGCGGCGGCGCGCCCACCTCGCGGCCGAGCAGCTCCCACGAACGCGCGTGCCACGGCATCGAATCGACCATCGTGCCGTCCATGTCGAAGAGGAATGCGGGCATCGCGGAGGTGGCGGGTGCGGACGGCGGCATGGCGCGCCGGAAATGAAAACGGCTCCTCGCGGAGCCGTATTCAGGATGCTGCTGGTGCCCAGGAAGGGACTCGAACCCCCACAGTGTTGCCACCGCTAGGACCTGAACCTAGTGCGTCTACCAATTCCGCCACCTGGGCAACTGCAACCCGGTATTCTACGGCAGGAGGCGGACCTTGTCAAAATCGGCCCGCTGCGACCAGTGCCCGGCCCACCGCGGCGACGCGGCGGTCGGGTGTAGAGTGGACGCTGTACACCTCGGCGCGGCACGCTGCCGCGCCGCTTCCCGGGAAACGATCACGTGGCCAAGAACAAGAACCGCGACGAGGACGTCGCAGCGACCCCGCGCTCGCGCAAGCGCGGCGACGACGCCCGCCGCCCGCGCCGCGGCGACATCGACCCCGAGCTTCTGCCCTCGCGCGACGCGATCCTCGTCGCGCTGCGGGACGCGGGCGTCCCGATGCCGCCGAAGGAGCTCGAGCGCACCCTGCGCGTCGGCGACGTCGCGCGCGAGGCGTTCCACGGCCGCCTCGCGGCGATGGAACGCGACGGGCAGCTCCTCACCAACCGCAAGGGCGAGTTGTGCGTGGTCGCGAAGCTCGACCTCGTCGTCGGCATCGTGCAGGGGCACCCGGACGGGTTCGGCTTCCTCGTGCCCGAGGACGGCGGCGACGACCATTTCCTGAGTCCGCGCGAGATGCACAAGGTGCTGCACGGCGACCGCGTGGTCGTGCGCCGCAGCGGCACCGACCGCCGCGGCCGGCCGGAAGGCGAGATCGTCGAGGTGCTGGCGCGCGCCAACAAGGAGGTCGTCGGGCGCCTCTACGAGGAACGCGGCGTGCACTTCATCGTCGCGGAGAACCGGCGCATCAACCAGGACATCCTGGTGCAGGCCGACGGCGTGGGCAAGGCGAAGCTCGGGCAGGTGGTGGTGGCCGAGATCGTCGAGCAGCCGTCCGCGCACGGCGAGGCGGTCGCGCGGGTGAAGGAGGTGCTGGGCAGCGCCACGGATCCCGGCATCGAGATCGAGATCGCGCTGCGCAAGCACGCGCTGCCGTTCGAGTTCTCGAAGGATGCCGTGCGGCAGGCGAAGCGCCTGCCCGGCGAGGTGCGGCCCGCGGATGCCAAGGGACGCGAGGACCTCACCGGCCTCGCCCTCGTCACGATCGACGGCGAGACCGCGAAGGACTTCGACGACGCCGTGTACTGCGAGCGCAAGGGACGCGGCTACCGGCTCGTCGTGGCCATCGCCGACGTGTCGCACTACGTGCGCGACGGCGACGCGCTCGACCGCGACGCGCGCGAGCGCGGGACGTCCGTGTACTTCCCGCGCCGCGTGATCCCGATGCTGCCGGAGGAGCTGTCCAACGAGCTCTGCTCGCTCAAGCCCGACGTCGACCGCCTGTGCATGGTGTGCGACATGGACATCTCGGCCCAGGGCGCCATCAAGCGCTACCGGTTCTACCCGGCGGTGATGCATTCGCGCGCGCGCCTCACCTACACGCAGGTGTGGTCGTGGCTGTCCGACCCCGCGACCGCGAGGACCAAGCTCGCGAAGTCGCTGCTGCCCGACCTCCAGAACCTCTACGCGCTGTTCAAGGTGCTGGCCGCGGCCCGCGCGCGGCGCGGCGCGATCGACTTCGACGCGCCGGAGCTCGCGATCGAGTTCGACGACAAGGGCAAGATCACCGCGATCGTGCCGGCACCGCGCAACGACGCGCACAAGCTGATCGAGGAGTGCATGCTCGCGGCGAACGTGTGCGCGGCCGACCACCTCACGAACCACCCGCACCCGGCCCTCTATCGGGTGCACGACCGGCCGCCGCCGGACAAGCTCAATGCCTTGCGCGATTTCCTCGCGGCCTCGGCCTTGCGCCTGCCGGGCGGCGAGGAGCCCACGCCCGCCGACTTCGCGAAGCTCCTCGACCAGGTGCGCGAGCGCGCCGACTTCGACCTGCTGCAGACGGTGCTGCTCCGCTCGCTCTCGCAGGCCCAGTACCGTCCGGACAACGAAGGCCACTTCGGACTCGCGTACGAGGCGTACACCCACTTCACGTCGCCGATCCGCCGCTACCCCGACCTGCTCGTGCACCGCGCCATCAAGGCGGCGCTCGAGGGCAGGCAGTACAAGCCCGCGGGCATGACGTGGCAGCAGCTCGGCGTGCACACGTCGATGACCGAGCGCCGCGCGGACGAGGCGTCGCGCGACGTCACCAACTGGCTCAAGTGCTTCTACATGCAGGACCGCGTCGGCGAGGTGTACGGCGGCACGATCAGCGGCGTCACGAGCTTCGGCATCTTCGTCACGCTGGACGGCCTCGCCATCGACGGCCTCGTGCACATCACCGAGCTCGGGCGCGACTACTTCCACTTCGACGCGGCGAAGCACGCGCTGATCGGCGAGCGCAGCGGGCGCGTCTACCAGCTCGCGGGCCGCGTGCGCGTGCAGGTGGCGCGCGTCGACCTCGAGCAGACGAAGATCGACTTCACGCTGGTGGAGGACGAGGGCGAAGCGCAGGCCCCGTCGGCGCCGGCGCGGCCCGTGTTCGCGGAGCCGCTGTCGCGCGAGAACCTGCCCAAGCCCACGGGGAAGAAGAAGCACAAGTAGGCGGGTGGGTCCCCTGCGTTGCACGTTGCGCGCAGCCCGCCGCACGACCTGCCGTGAACGCCAAGGGGTCTGACCCCGGCCGCATCGGGGTCTGACCCCGGGGTTGAGGCTGTGGACGCAGCCCCTCACCCCAACCCTCTCCCCCGCCGGGGGAGAGGGAGTCGAATAGTGGAGTGCGCGCAGAACGCGCGCGCCCAAATGGGCATTCAACCGGCAAGCAGCGCGCTACTGAACTCTCTGCGCAGCGGAGGATGATCGGCGCGCTTCGTAGGTTCTGCCTTTGCTACGGGAAAACCGCCCGGCCGCCCGAAGGTTTTCCCGGGCCTGACTAGAACGGCCGCAAAAGGCGCAACGCCGCCGCATCGTAGTCCACCGCAAGCACGAAGCGCCTTTTGCGGACGTCACCGCAACGAAGCCGCCAACCGCGCGTACCCGGGATTCTCGGGCTCCAGCGCGACCAGCGTCTTCGCGTAGCCCTGCGCCGCCGCCCGGTCGCCCGCGGCGCTGAACTGCGCGAGCGCGGCGAGGATCTCGCGGTCGTACGGTTGCTTCGCGAGGGCCGCGCGCAGCACCTTGAGCGCGTCCTGCGGCTTGCCGGAGTCGTGCAGCGCGACCGCGTACACGTACGCGTAGCGCGCGTCGTCGGGCGCGAGCTTCGTCGCGAGGGCGAGTTCGCGCAATGCCCCCGGGATGTCCTTCTGCCGGACGAGCGCGAGACCGAGCGCGTAGTGCAGCGGCGCGGCCTTCGGATTGCGCGCGATGCCCGCGCGCAGCGTCGCCTGGGCCTGTGCCTCGTTGCCCGTCGCCCGCTGCAGGTCGGCCAGGTTGACGCGCGCCTCGACCGAGGTCGGGTCGATCGCCAGGGCGGCCTCGAACGCCTTCTGCGCGCCGGCCGCGTCGCCGCGCGCCGCGCGCACGTTGCCGAGGTTGAGCTGTCCTTCCGGGCGATCCGCGAGGTAGACCTGCGTGGCGACGTATTCGTCGAGCGCCTTCGCGAACGCCTCGCGGTCGGCGGGCGCGAGGCGCGCCTCGGGCTCGCCGGCGAGCGCGCGCGCGGCCTCGACGCGCACGGTGCGCACCGGATCGGCGAGCATGCGGGGCAGGTACCGCGCGCGCGTCGCGGCGTCGGTATTGCCGAGCGCGGACACCGCGGCCAGGCGCACGACGGGGTCCGGATCGTTGAGCGCATTGACCACGGTACGCAGCGCGGTCGGCGTGAGCCACCGCCCGAGGCGCTCCAGCGCGCTCGCGCGCACCAGCGGCGGCTGCGCCTTGTCGTCGACGAGGGCGCGCAGTGCATCGCGGCCGCCGGGCGCACCGGTCGTCCCCGCGCGCAGCGCCTCGGCGAACCCCTGCGTGGGCGGTCGCGCCGGCGTGCCCCACCACTTCGCGTACGCGGACTCGACCCACGCCGCCGGCTTGCCCGCGTGGCAGCCGCTGCATGCATTGGGCGCCCCCACCTTCGCGGCGAGGTCGGGCCGCGGCACGCGCAGCGAATGGTCGTGCCGCGGATCCACGACCATGTACGTGGTGGTCGGCATGTGGCATGCGGCGCACGCCGCGCCGGGGCTGCCGGCCGGATGGTGCGTGTGCGCGACGGCGTCGTACTTGGCGGACGCGTGGCACTGCGCGCACACCGCATTGCCCGGCGCGCGCAACGCCTGCGTGTGCGGGTCGTGGCAGTCCGAGCAGGTGACGCCCATCGCGTGCATCCGGCTCTGCACGAACGAGCCCCAGTTGTAGACCTCGTCGCGCATCTGGCCGTCGTCCCAGTACAGGCCGTCCTCGAGCAGCGCGACGCGGTGCGTGTCGGCGAGCGGCTTGCCGTGCACCTCGTCGTCCGAGATGCGGGCCGCGCGCGCGTGGCAGCGGGCGCAGGTCTCGATCTCGCGCGCGGTGGTGCGCGCGGCGCTGCGCGTGGCGTTGCCGGTGGCGGGGACCGGCGTCCACGTCACGTTGCGCCGCTCGTCGAGCGCGGTGACGAGGCCGTTGCCCGTGCCCGCGTACGGCTTGCCGTCGCGCTTCGCCTGCGCCCACGCGACGTGCGCCGCGCCGGGGCCGTGGCACGCCTCGCAGCCCACGCCCATCTCCGCCCACGTGGTGCGGAACTCGCCGCGACCCGCGTCGAACGCCTTGCGCAGGTTCGTGGCGTGGCACTCGGCGCACATGAAGTTCCAGTTCTGCCCGATGCCCGTCCAGTGCAGCGGATCCCCCGCCCTGATGTCCTGCTTCGGATAGAGGTGGAACCAGCGCTGGCCGCCCGCGGCCTTCGGCCGCGCGTCCCACGCGATCGACAGCGCCTGCAGCCGGCCGCCCGGCTGCTCGATCAGGTATTGCTGCAGCGGCGCGACGCCGAACGTGTAGAGGATCTCGAAGTCGGCGAGCTTGCCGTCGGGGCCGTCGGTGCGGACGAAGAAGCGGTGGTCCCTGGTGAAGAACGTGGAGGTGACGCCCGCATACGTGTACTTCGCGTTGCGGAAATCGCCGAGGACCGTATCCGCGCTGGCCGGCTGCATCGCCCGCGCGTGCTGCGATCCCTTCCACGCGTCGAACGCCTTGGCGTGGCACGTCGCGCACGCGGCGGAGCCGGTGTAGCCGCCGGCGAGCGACGTCGCCACGACAGGGGCGGGCGCCTGGGCCGCGGACCCCGCGGAGGCCGGGAGCAGCACACAGGCGGCCACGAAGGCGGCGAAGCGGCGGAGGTTCATGGGACGTCGGGTTCCACGTGAATAAGGCGCCGCAGCGGCGCCTTGGCGCGATCATACCGAAGGCGGCGAGGCGACGAGGCGCGGCGTGACCTCGAGCCGGAACCCGGTGTCAGACCCCGGAACGCCAGCCGTGGATCGCCCCGCAACTGCGACCAACCGCCGCACCATGTCGTAGCATGTCCCACCCGGCCTACCGGTGCTAATATTGCACCGCAACAATCGCCCTTCGGGCGCCGGCGGCCGGGCCGGCGCGTGGCGCGCGGTTGCCTCAAGGCTCGCCAGGGATTCCCATGCACATCGGCACCCCCCTTTCCCCCACCGCCACGCGCGTCATGGTGCTCGGCAGCGGGGAGCTCGGCAAGGAAGTCATCGTCGCGCTGCAGCGGCTCGGCGTGGAAACGATCGCGGTGGACCGCTACGCCAACGCGCCCGGCCACCAGGTCGCGCATCGCGCGCACGTGATCGCGATGACCGACGGCGCGGCACTGCGCCGGCTGATCGAGCAGGAGCGGCCGCACATCATCGTGCCCGAGATCGAGGCGATCGCCACCGACGTGCTGGTCGAGGTCGAACGCGCCGGGCTCGCCGAGGTGGTGCCGACGGCGCGCGCGGCGCAGCTCACGATGAACCGCGAAGGCATCCGGCGGCTCGCGGCCGAGACCCTCGGGATTCCGACATCGCCGTACCGGTTCGCCGACAGCCGGGAGGCGCTGGAGGTTGCGGTGGCCGACGGCATCGGCTACCCGTGCGTCGTGAAGCCCGTCATGTCGTCGTCGGGCAAGGGCCAGTCGCTGGTGCGCACCAAGGCCGACCTCGCCGCCGCGTGGCAGTACGCGGAAAGCTCGGCCCGCGTGCGCGGGGCGCGCGTGATCGTCGAGGGCTTCATCGAGTTCGACTACGAGATCACGCTGCTGACGGTGCGCGCCGCCACGGCGGGCGGCACGATCGAGACGCACTTCTGCGAGCCGATCGGCCACCTGCAGGTGAACGGCGACTACGTCGAGTCGTGGCAGCCGCAGCCCATGAGCGCAGTGGCGCGCAAGACCGCGCGCGACATCGCCACGCGCGTGACCGCCGAGCTGGGCGGCCGCGGCATCTTCGGCGTCGAGCTCTTCGTCAAGGGCAACAAGGTGTGGTTCTCCGAAGTGAGCCCGCGCCCGCACGACACCGGCATGGTCACGATGTGCACGCAGGTGCAGAACGAGTTCGAGTTGCACGCGCGCGCGATCCTGGGCCTGCCCGTCGACACGCGGCTGTCGTCGCCCGGCGCGTCGGCGGTGATCTACGGCGGCCTCGACGCGCGCGGCATCCGCTACGAAGGCGTGGCCGACGCGCTGCGCATCCCCGGGTCCGACCTGCGACTCTTCGGCAAGCCCGAGTCGTACAAGAAGCGGCGCATGGGCGTGGCACTCGCCCGCGGCGACGACACCACCGAGGCCCGCGCCCGTGCGCAGGAGTGCGCGCGGCGGGTGCAGCCACGGGCCTAGCGCCGATGGCGCGCGTGGCACCGGCGGCAGCGACCGCCACCGACCTCGTGCTGCAGGCGCCGCGCTGCGCGCCCGGCGTAGTCGCGCGCCTCGCGCGCGCCGCGCAGGCCGGCGCGATCGTGCCCTGCGGGCGCGGCGCGCCCGATGCCTACCGCCTGCCCGACGTCGCCGCCGACGCCTCGCTCCTCCGGCACGCGTACGACCTCGGCTGCGACGCGGCGTTCGTCCCGCACGACCGCACGCTCGGGCGCGTGCGCGTGGTGGCGATGGACATGGACTCGACGCTGATCACGATCGAGTGCATCGACGAGATCGCGGACCTGAAGGGCATCAAGCCGGAGGTGGCGGCGATCACCGCGAGCGCGATGCGCGGCGAGATCGACTTCGCGGAGAGCCTGCGCCGGCGGGTGGCGCTGCTCGCCGGCATCGAGGTGGCGCTGCTGCAGCAGGTCTACGACGACCGGCTGGAACTGATGCCGGGGGCCGAGGCGATGCTGGCGGGCTTCCGGGCGGTCGGCGCGACCACGGTGCTCGTCTCCGGCGGCTTCACCTTCTTCACCGACCAGCTGCGGGCACGGCTCGGGTTCGACGTCACGGTCGCCAACACGCTGGCCGTCGCCGACGGTCGGCTCACCGGCGGGATCGAGGGCCCGATCGTGGATGCGCAGGCCAAGGCGGACACGGTCCGTGCCCTCGCGCGCGAGCACAGCGGCGGCGACGGCCTCACCGTCGTGCTGGGCGACGGGGCGAACGACCTGCCGATGTTCGCCGCCGCCGACGTCTCGATCGCGTATCACGCGAAGCCGGTCGTCCGCGCGGCGGCGACGCACACGCTCGACTTCTGCGGCCTCGACGGCGCGCTCAACCTGTTCGGCTGAGCGCCGGGTCCGGGCCGAGCGCACCGCGGCACGCAGCTGCCGCACAGCGGCAGGCACGCCGGGATGGTGCTCCCTGCGCGAACCCACGTGTCGCAGTCTGTCCAACCCGCCCGGGGCGAAAACACGGCGCGCGGGGACTACGTATCTTTCCCGATTTGATGAGCATCAATTGAATCGCACGCGGACCGGGTGATCGTGGGAGGGTGGCACGGACCCTGCGAACCGAGCCACGTCCGGCGGCCCGGTGGGTTCGCCCCGGACCTCGACTTTAGGAGACCTTTGCCATGCGTGCGGACATGTTGAGCTCGATCCTCTCGGATCTCAACGGGACCTCGGCCGACATCGAGGCGTCGGCCGTCATCTCCATCGACGGGCTCATGATGGCGGCGGCGCTGCCCGCGGGCATGGACGAGGACCGCGTCGGCGCGATGAGCGCGGCGATCCTGTCGCTCGGCGACCGCACGGCGCGCGAGCTCGCCCGCGGCGAGCTGGAGCAGGTGCTGATCAAGGGCGGCAAGGGCTACGTGCTGCTGACGCACGCGGGCCAGGAGGCGGTGGTCACCACGCTCGCCAAGCCGAACGCCAAGCTCGGCCTCATCTTCCTCGACGTGAAGCGCGCGGCGGAAGCGATCGCCAACGTCCTGTAGGCGTCCGGAGGAAGCCCCATGCTCAAGGACATGCAGCCGCAGGACGTCGTGGCCAGCTGCCGCTCCGCCCGCCTCACGTACAGCGACGGATCGAGCCGCACGGTGCTCTACGCCGACGAGGAGGTGCCGTTCCCGGAAGGCCGGCTCATCGTGTCGTGCACGGACCTGGCGGGGATCATCACCGCCGCCAACCCGTCGTTCGTCGCGATGTCCGGCTACGAGCGCGAGGAGCTGATGGGCGCGCCGCACCACATCCTGCGCCACCCCGACATGCCGGCCGTGGCGTTCAAGGGACTCTGGGACACGATCGCCGCCGGCAACAAGTGGTCCGGCTACGTGAAGAACCTGCGCCGTGATGGCCGCTACTACTGGGTGTTCGCGACGGTGATCCCCAACGTGCGCGGCGGCCGCATCGTCGGGTACACCTCGGTGCGCCGCAAGCCCTCCCGCACCAAGGTGCGCGAGTGCGAGGCGCTCTACCCCACCCTCATGTGACGGACACCGACATGGCCGGCGACAAGCCCTTCTTCTTCACGGTGAGCCCCGATTTCTCGCCCGATCACATCTCGGGCTGGTTCATCTTCAACACGTGGCTGCAGAAGGAGCTCGGCCTGCACGTGCACCTCGAGCTCTACAACGACTTCGCGAGCCAGCGGCGCGACATCGCCGCCGGCAAGGTGGACCTGATCTACGCCAATCCGTCGGACGCCGCGCTGCTCGTGCGCGAGCAGGGCTTCGTCGGTGTCGCGCGCCCGGTCGAACTCGCCGACGAAGCGGTGGTGGTGGTGCGCGCCGACAGCCCGGTGCAGCACGTCGAGGACCTGGCCCCGGGCACGCGCATCGCGGCCACCGACCATCCCGACGTGCGCATGATGGGCATGATCATGCTGGAGCCCGCGGACCTCTCGAAGGACAACACGACCACGCGCGAGGTCGACACCTACGTGCTGGTCGCGAAGGCGCTCGTCACCGGCGAGTGCGACGTCGGCCTCTTCCTGAAGGCGGCCTACGACGACCTGTCCGCGATGAGCCGCGCGAAGCTGCGCCCGCTGGTGACGAGCCAGATCTACGTCGTGCGCCACGGGCTCCTCGTGGGGCCGCGCCTCGCCGACAGGCGCGATGCGATCGTCGGGGCCCTGCAGGGCATGCCGCAGACGCCGAAGGGCCGCGACGTCCTCGCCAACCTCGGCTTCACGGCCTGGGAGCCGTTCGCGCAGGAGGACGTCGAGTTCATGATCGACCTCATGGACACGCTGGTCGCGTAGGCGCGGACCGGCAGGAGGACCTCGTGCGGACCGCTGTCCACACCCGCTCCGCCGGCGCCACGCCGGCACGGCCGGGGCCCGACCGGTGAACGACGCCGCCCGCGCCGACATCGCGCAGCAGGCCGCGCACGAGCCGGTGTTCGGGCTCGACCGCACGCGCGACCTGCACGTCCGCGAGCGCTGGCAGCGGCGCGCGGCGGGGACGTTCCTCGCGCACGCGGTGGCCCGCGAGCCCGCGAACCTGGTCGCGCACGTGCAGCGCATCCTCCTCTGGCTGGAGGAGCGTGACGACGACCAGGCGTTCGGTGCGCTGCTCGACCTCTTCATCGAGCTCGGCACCCGCGGCATCGACCTGCGCGCGCGCATGCTCACCGCCGGATACGGCATCATCGGCGACGCGCACCGCCAGTACCTGCGCGGGCTGCTCGTCACGGGCGCGCACCGCAACCTCGCGCACCCGCCTGCGCCATGGTCGGTGCTCACGCACGGCCTGCGCGGGACCCTCGATGCCGTCGCCATCGACGAGCGGACGGGCGGCGAGCGCTACGACGCCGTGGCCCGCGCGCGCGACGAACTCTTTGCGGGCGACGTGACGGCGGCGCAGGCCACGCTCGAGCGCGAGGTGGCCCTGCATCCCGAACACGCGCAGGCCGGCGCCGACCTGCTCGCGGTCTATCGCCACACGCACAACCTCGGGCGCCTGCGCGCCGTCCGCGACGGTGCCGGCACCGCGCTGGCCGACCGCGCCGCGTGGGATGCCGCCGAGGCGGAGCTCGCCGCGTTGCGGCACTGACGGAGCGGCCATGCGCATCGGACACAAGCCCCGCCCGCACACCCGGCTCATCCTGTCCGGCATGGGCGAGCGCACGCTCGCCATGCTGCGCCTGCTGCTGCAGGGACCCGACTGGAAGGACTGCGCGGTCGTCGGCGCCGGCGAGGCGGACCTGGCCCTCGTCGACCTCGACACGCCGACGCCCGACCGCGACTGGGAAGCGTTCCGCCGCCGCCACCCCGACCTGCCGGCGATCGTGATGTCGCTGCGCGAGCAGCAGCGCGACAACGCGCGGCACCTGCGCAAGCCGTTCGACGCCGATGCCCTGCGCCGCGCCATCGACCAGGCCCGCGCGAAGCCCGCGCCCGCGCGGCAGCGGGCGCCCGCGGTCGTCCCCCCGGCCGTCGCCACGACACCGCCGCCGGCGGCGCCTGCGGTCACCGGGCCGGCCGCGGCCAACGCAGCCACGGCCAAGGGACCCGACACGCGCAAGGCGGCCGACGCGTTCGACCAGGCGACGGACGAGCGCAACTGCGGCCACCGCGCGGACGTCGACCTCGACTCGCCGCGCAGCGTGGCCAAGGCGCTCTACGATCCGCCACGGCACTTCCAGGGCATGCTCGAGCACGCCCTCCGGCAGGTGCGCGACACGGGCGTGCCGCTCGCCATCCGCGGCCTGCCCGCGCCGTTCGTCGTGGTGCCCGGTCGCGTGCCGACGATCGTCACGCCGCTGAAGGACAGCGTGCTGCGCTCGGTCTGCGTGATGGCGGTCGAACCCGGGACGCTCGCGATCGAGCGGGCTCCTTCCTCCCTGCCCGACGGGACGGCCGTGCGCGCCGACGTGCTCGTGTGGCAGGTGGCGCTGTGGACCGCGCGGGGCCGCCTGCGCCGCGGCGTCGCGCTCGACACGCCGGTCCGCCTCGCGCGCTGGCCCGACTTCACCCGCCAGGTCGAGACGCGGCACGCGATGCGGCTCGCCGCTCTGCTCGTGCGGGCGCCGCGGACCCCGCGCGAGCTGTGCGCCGCGGGCAGCGTGCCCCAGCGCTACGTGATGAGCTTCCTGTCGGCCGCCGCCAGCGTCGGCCTGCTCGTGCGGCAGGCCCCCGCCGCGCCGGTGCTGCCGTTCCCGGCGCGCCCGCCGGCGCCGCGCGGCCTCTTCGCGCGCATCCTCGGGCGTCTCGTGAACGCGGCCTGAGATGGACGACGCCAACTACAAGATCGTGTTCGCGGGGCCGGTGGGCGCGGGCAAGACCACGGCCATCGCCGCCCTTTCGGACGTGCCGCCGGTCAGCACCGACGAGGCCGCGACCGACATGACGACGACGCGCAAGCCCAAGACCACCGTCGCGCTCGACTACGGGATCATGAAGCTGGCCGACGGCCAGCGCATCCACCTCTACGGCACGCCGGGGCAGGAGCGCTTCGACTTCATGTGGGATATCCTCGTGCAGGGCGGCATCGGCCTCGTGCTGCTGATCGACGCGTCGCGCAATGCGCCGCAGCAGGACATGCGCTTCTTCCTCGACGCCTTCCGCGACTTCGTCGCGCGCACCGGTGTGGCCATCGGCATCACCCGCACGGACCTCGCGCCCGCCTTCGCGGTCGAGGACCTCGCCCCCGTGCTCGCGGAACTGGGCATGAACCCGCCCGTGTTCACCGTCGACGCGCGCTCGCGCGCCGACGTGCAGACGCTCGTGAAGGCGCTGCTCTATTCGCTCGACCCGGAGCTTCCCGACCATGCCGCCGCCTGAACTGCGCCCGGGGCGTTACCTCGCGGCAACGCCCGCCGGCGCGTACCTCGCCACCCAGCAACCCGACGACGAGCCGGCGCGCCGCCTGCTGCTCGCCCTCCTCGCCGCGGAAAGCACGCCGCTCCTCACGCCCCCCGCGCTCGCCGCCTGGTGCGGGCTCGACGACGAGGCCGCCGGCGAGCTGTTCGCCCGCCTCACCAAGATGGCACTGGTCGAGAGCTTCGCATCGCCGCGTGCGCCGCTCCCCGGTGCGCTCGAGAAGCTGCTGCCCGGCCTCCTCGCGGACGTCTCGGGCAGCGGGCGCGCGCTGCTCGCCGACAGCCAGGGCTTCTACCTCGCCACCGCCGGCTTCCCGCACGAGGCCGCCGAGGAACTCTCGGCGTTGTCCGCGGACCTCGCGTCGCTGCACGACCGCCACGCGCGGCTCCTGCGCAACAATCTCGCGCTCGCGTCGTCGTCGTGGGCGCTCGTGGACGCGGCCGGCAACAGCCGGATCGGCTTCTGGCCGCTCTTCGTCGGCCGGCAGCGGTTCACGCTCGTGATCGCGGGCCTGCCGCGCCTCAACCACCCGGCATTCGTCGAGCTCGTGGCGGCGCTCGCCCGCCGCTACGCGACGGTCTCCGAGGCGATCCCGCTCGGACGCCGGCAGGCCTAGGCCGGCCGGCGCGCCCTCGCCTGCGCGGTGCCGGCGGCTAAGTCGCCAGGGCCGGGCCCAGCGTGCGCTCGACGACGGCCACCACGTCGGGCGAGCGCAACTCGTCCTGCAGCGGTGCCACGTTGCGGCGCGCGAGGAACTGCGCGAGGTAGTGGTGCTCCGGCGCGGGGTCGGTGCGGAAGTCCACGAACGCCAGGAACGACGGGTCGCCGAAGGCCACCCGCTCGCCCACGCGCACGCCCATGTAGCAGGCCGCGAGCCGCGCGATGTCGCGGTGCGCGAAGCGGCCCGGCGGCGACACCAGCACGCGCGCGACGTCGCGCACCTCGTCGACCAGCTGCGCCGGCAGTTCCCACTCGCGCATCAGCAGGCTGCCGGCAAGCGGGGCGTCGAGGCCGAGCTCGTGCTGCTCGGCGCGGTGGCGCGCCACGCAGTTCACCGTCCGGTCGACGCGTCGCGCGAAGTCGGGGTACAGCATCAGGATCGCGAAGTCGCCGAAGTAGGACAGCAGCGCCTGCGTCGCGATCGCGCCGGGATCGCGCAGCCGCGTGCGCTGGGCGAGGCGGTACGCGACCTCGCTCGCGACGGTCGCCGCGAGCCACAGCCGCTCGTAGACCTCGCGCACGCCTTCGGCCGGCGGACCGAACGCGGCCTGCGAGAGCACCCGCACCACCACGTTGCGGGTCATGTTGAGGCCGAGGAACGTAATCGCCTGGCCGACGCTCGTGATCGGCGACTGCAGGCAATAGAAGGGCGAGTTCACCGTCGCGAGGACCTTGGCGGCCAGCGTCGGCTCGCGCAGCACGAACTGGGCGAGCTCGTTGCTGTCCTCGGTCTCCAGCACCTGCGGCGACAGCACCGCCTGCATGCCGCCCACCGGCTTGCCCAGCCGCTGCAGCAGGCGGGACAGCGTGGCGCTGCGCGCGGGATCGACGTCCTCCGGCTCCATCAGGCGGAACGTGGCGAGCTCGGGCGGCGGATCGGGAAAGGCCGGGCCTGCGGGCGGCGCGGCGTTGTGCTCCAACGGCGGGAAGTCGGCCGCCCGGGGCGCCGCCTCGCGGCGGACCGGGGGCCGGGGCCGCGCCAGCTTGGCACGCCCCGTGAGCCGGACGAAGAGGAAGGCGGCCGCGATGCAGGCGACGACGAGCAGGGCCGCAGCTACGAGGGCAAAGGAGCTCATGGGCGTATTCCCGACCGCCCCGCACGCGCGGGCGTCAGCAGGGTATCGGCCGTCCCGGCGGAAACTGGAGGCCCCTCGCCCGGGGCAGGGCAAGCCGCCGGCGGCGGCGGACCGGACGCGTGGCCGGCCGGTCAGGCCTCGTCGATCCAGGCCATCTGTATGGCTTCCAGGATCTTCTCGTTGCTCTTCTGCGGATCGTCGGCGAATCCCGGCAGCTCGCAGATCCAGCGGTGCAGGTCGGTGTAGCGCACGTACCGCGGGTCGACATCCTCGTGCGCCTCGGACAGCGCGATGGCGATCTCGCGCGAATCGGTCCACCGGAAGGACATCAGCGCCCCTCCTTCACCTGGTTGATCGTGTACTTGGGGATCTCGACGACGAGCCGCTCGCCGTCGACCACCGCCTGGCAGGACAGCCGCGACACCGGGGTCAGGCCCCAGGCGCGGTCGAGGAGGTCGTCCTCGTCCTCGGTGGACGGCGGCAGCGAGTCGAAGCCCTCGCGGATGATGAGGTGGCACGTCGTGCACGCGCACGATTTCTCGCACGCGTGCTCGACCTCGATGCCCTGCGCGAGCATGTTGTCCAGCAGCGACTTGCCGGGCGTGGCCTCGAAGGTCCGGCCTTCGGGGCACAGCTCGGCGTGGGGCAGCACGACGATGGTGGGCATGTCCTGTCCGTTATTCCGAAAGCGCGTCCACGCGCTTGCCGGTGAGCGCCTGCGCGACGCTGCGGTCCATGCGCCGCGACGCGAACGTGTCGGTGGCGTGGTTGAGAGCCGCGACGGAGCCGCGCAGCGCGACGGCGTCGTCGCCGGCGCGCGCGGCCGCCACCCGGGCCAGTGCCGCGTCGATCGCCGCGCGTTCCGGCGCGGACAGCAGGTCGCCGTCCTGCGCGAGCGCGACGCGCGTGGCCTCTACGATCTGGTCGGCCTCGACCTGCGCCTCGGCCAGCGCGCGGGCCCGCATGTCGTCCTCGGCGTGTGCGAACGAATCGTTCAGCATCTGCGCGATCTCGCCGTCGGTGAGGCCGTACGACGGCTTGACGGTGATGTGCGCGGCGACGCCCGTGGTCTTCTCGACCGCGGAGACCTCGAGCAGACCATCGGCGTCGACCGCGAACGTGACGCGGATGCGCGCGGCGCCGGCCACCATCGGCGGGATGCCGCGCAGCTCGAAGCGGCCGAGCGAGCGGCAGTCCGCCACCTTGTCGCGCTCGCCCTGCACCACGTGGATCGCCATCGCGGTCTGGCCGTCGCGGTAGGTCGTGAACTCCTGCGCGCGCGACACGGGGATCGTCGAGTTGCGCGTGACGATCTTCTCGACCAGGCCGCCCATCGTCTCGAGGCCGAGCGAGAGCGGGATCACGTCGAGCAGCAGCCAGTCGTCGTTGCGCTCGCGGTTGCCGACGAGCTTGTTCGCCTGCACGGCCGCGCCGAGCGCCACCACCTCGTCGGGATTGAGGTTGGTGAGCGGCGGCTGCCCGAAGAACTCCGCCACCGCGCGCCGGATCTGCGGCATGCGCGTAGCGCCGCCGACCAGCACCACGCCCTTGACGTCGGCCGGCGCGAGCGACGCGTCGCGCAGCGCGCGGCGCACGGGGGCCAGCGTCTTGCCGACCAGCGTCTTCGCGATCTCGGTGAAGATCGCCTTGGTGAGCGTCACGTTGACCGCGGCCCCCGTCGACAGCGTCGCGATGATCGGCGCCGCGTCGTGGTCGGAGAGATTCTCCTTCGCCTCGCGCGACTTCACGAGCAGCAGGCGCGCATCCTCGGGCGAGAGCGGCGGCAGCTTCGCCACCTCGATCACCCAGCAGAAGATGCGGTGGTCGAAGTCGTCCCCGCCGAGCGCGGAGTCGCCGTTGGTCGCGAGCACCTCGAACACGCCCTTGGACAGGCGCAGGATCGAGATGTCGAACGTGCCGCCGCCCAGGTCGTACACGGCGTAGACGCCCTCGGAGGCATTGTCGAGGCCGTACGCGATCGCGGCCGCGGTGGGCTCGTTCAGCAGGCGCAGGACCGGCAGGCCCGCGAGGCGTGCGGCGTCCTTGGTCGCCTGCCGCTGCGCGTCGTCGAAGTAGGCGGGGACCGTCACCACGGCGCCGTCGACCGGACCGCCGAGCGACGCCTCGGCGCGCTCGCGCAGCGCGCGCAGCAACTCGGCCGAGACCTCCACCGGCGAGCGCACGCCCGCCCGCGTCTGGATGCGCAGCATGCCGGGCGCGTCGACGAAGCGGTACGGGAAGCGGCGGTCGTCGAGGTCGGTCAGGCCGCGCCCCATGAAGCGCTTGACCGACACGACGGTGTTCTGCGGATCGGACGCCTGGTGCTCCATCGCGGCGTACCCGGTGGTCACCCCCGCCTCGCCGTAGCGGACGATCGACGGGACGAGCGGCCGCCCTTCCTCGTCGGGCAGCACGACCGCGAGGCCGTGGCGCATGGTCGCCACGAGCGAATTGGTGGTGCCGAGGTCGATGCCGATCGCCCGCTTGCGCTGGTGCGGCGCGGGGCTCTCGCCGGGCTCGGAGATCTGCAGCAGCGCCATGGGATCAGCCCTTGCCGGCCGCGTCGGCGATCCGGCCGGACCACATCTTGTAGTAGCCGTCCTCGGGACGGATGAGCATCCAGGTCGCGACCTCGGTGCTCATGAATTGCGGGAACGCCTGCGCCAGCCCGTCGAGCTTGACGCCCAGGCCCAGCGACCCCTTCTCCTTGGCGGCCCGCATGTCGCGCAGGCGCTGCTGCACCTCGGCGAACTGGCGCGCGCCGGCGGGGTCGACGCGCCAGACGAGCCAGCCACGATGGGCCCCTGCCGCCGGCAAGCCCTGGCGCGCCGAAGGCGCCGTGTCCACGGCGAGCGGGATGTTGCGCTCCAGGACCGGCGGCGCGTCGCGGTCGGCGGACCGCAGCACCACGACGAGGACCGGCGACTGCGTCGCGGCGGCCTTGATCCGTTCGTCGACGTCGAGGGCGACCCGCAACTCCAGCGGCTGCGCATCGAGCAGGTAGTCCGGTCCCTTGGTCGCGAGCCGCGCCATGGTGGTGACCGGCACGCCGGCGCATCCGGCGAGCGCAAGTGCCAGGACGGCGAGCGCAAGCCTTCGGTGCAGGGTCTGACGCTTCATCGCTCGTCCAGCGCGGCCAGCATCTCGTCGACGTCCTGCGCGAGCTTCGCGAGGAACGTGAGCTCGCGCACGCGGGTCCGGGCCCCGGCGTAGGCGTGCGCGTCGTCGAGGTCGGCCGCGAGCCGCGCCTCCAGCGCCCGCGCGTCGCCGCGGACGGCGGCCAGCAGCGTCGAGAGTGCCGCATCGTCGCCGGCGCGGCTCGCGTCCTCCGCCGCCTCGCGTCGCTCGAGCTGCGCCTCGAGGAAGTCGAACGGCAGCGCGGTGTCGGTCTCGCCGACCGCGTCCACACCGTGCAGCGCGAGGAGGTACTGCGCGCGCCGCACGGGGTCCTTCAGCGCCGCGTAGGCCTCGTTGACGCGCGCGGACGCCTGCAGCGCGACGCGGCGCTGCGCGTCGTCGCCCTGGGCGTGGCGGTCGGGGTGGACGGCGGACTGCAACTGGCGATAGGCCGCGTCGAGCGCGCCCGCGTCGAGGCGGAAGCGCGGCGGCAGGTCGAAGAGCTCGAAGTGGTTGCGGGAGAAATCGATCATCACGACGTCTCCCGCCGGACGGCGGGAGTGCGGCGGCAGCGACTATACGTTAAACGACTCGCCGCACCCGCACTGGTCCTTGACGTTGGGGTTGTTGAACTTGAAGCCCTCGTTCAGGCCCTCGCGCGCGAAGTCGAGCTCCATGCCGTCGATGTACGGCAGGCTCTTGGGGTCCACGACCACGGTCACGCCGTTGCTCTCGAACGTGACGTCCTCCGGCTTGGCCTCGTCGGCGTACTCGAGCTTGTAGGCGAGGCCCGAGCAGCCCGACGTGCGCACGCCGAGGCGCAGGCCCAGGCCCTTGCCGCGCTTCGCGAGGTTGGCGGCGACGTGCTTCGCCGCGGTGGGGGTGAGGGTGACCGACATGTGTCCTCCGGGATCAGTCCGCGGCGAGCTTCTCGCCGGCCGGCTCGTCCGCCGCGTGCTTCTTGCGGTAGTCCGCCACCGCCGCCTTGATCGCGTCCTCCGCGAGGATCGAGCAGTGGATCTTCACCGGGGGCAGCGCGAGTTCCTCGGCGATCTGCGTGTTGCGGATCGCCATCGCCTCGTCGAGCGTCTTGCCCTTCACCCACTCGGTGACGAGCGACGACGACGCGATCGCGGAGCCGCAGCCGTAGGTCTTGAACTTCGCGTCCTCGATGATCCCGTCCGCCCCGACCTTGATCTGCAGCTTCATCACGTCGCCGCAGGCCGGCGCGCCGACCATGCCGGTGCCCACCGCCGCGTCGTCCTTCGCGAGCGACCCGACGTTGCGCGGGTTTTCGTAGTGATCCAGAACCTTGTCGCTGTATGCCATCTCTTTTCTCCCAAGAGGACCGAAGCCTCACTGCCACGATCCGCTCTCGTCGTTACGTTGCCCTTGCTACGCGAAAGGCGCGCGGCCGCCCGAAGCCTTTCGCGCTGACTGCCTTTCCGGACGAAAATCGCGCAGCGATTTTCGTACGTTCAATGTGCCGCCCACTCGATCTTGGAAAGATCGACCCCGTCCTTGTGCATCTCCCACAGCGGCGACAGCTCGCGCAGTTTCTCGATCTTGCGCCGGATGAGGTCGACCGCGTAGTCGACCTCGGCCTCCGTCGTGAAGCGCCCGATGGTGAACCGGATGGAACTGTGCGCCAGCTCGTCGCTGCGGCCGAGCGCACGCAGCACGTACGACGGCTCGAGGGAGGCCGACGTGCACGCGGAGCCCGACGACACCGCGATGTCCTTGATCGCCATGATCAGCGACTCGCCCTCGACGAAGTTGAAGCTCACGTTGAGGTTGTGCGGGACGCGGTGCTCCATGTCGCCGTTGAGGTACACCTCCTCGATCGTCGACAGGCCCTTCCACAGCCGGTCGCGCAGCATGCGGATGCGCTCGTTCTCGGCGGCCATGTCGGCCTTCGCGATGCGGAACGCCTCGCCCATGCCGACGATCTGGTGCGTCGGCAGCGTGCCCGAGCGCATGCCGCGCTCGTGGCCGCCGCCGTGCATCTGCGCCTCGATGCGCACGCGCGGCTTGCGCCGCACGAAGAGCGCCCCGACGCCCTTCGGCCCGTAGGTCTTGTGCGCCGAGAAGGACATGAGGTCGACCTTCAGCGTCGCGAGGTCGATGGGCACCTTGCCCGTGGCCTGCGCCGCGTCGACGTGGAAGATGATCCCGCGCTTGCGGCAGATCTCGCCCATGCCGGGGATGTCCTGGATCACGCCGATCTCGTTGTTGACCAGCATCACCGACGCCACGACGGTATCGGGCCGCAGCGCCGCCGCGAACCGCTCCAGCGACACCATGCCCTCGCCGTCCACGTCGAGGTACGTCACCTCGAAGCCCTCGCGCTCCAGCTCGCGCATCGTGTCGAGCGTGGCCTTGTGCTCGGTCTTGACCGTGACGAGGTGCTTGCCCTTGTCCTTGTAGAAGTGCGCGGCGCCCTTCAACGCGAGGTTGATCGACTCCGTCGCGCCCGACGTCCACACCAGCTCCTTCGGGTCGCAGTTGACCAGCGCGGCGACGTGCTCCCGCGCCTCCTCCACCGCCGCCTCGGCCGCCCACCCGTACGCGTGCGAGCGCGAGGCCGGGTTGCCGAACTCGTCGGTGAGGAACGTGATCATCTTCTGCGCGACGCGCGGATCCACCGGCGTGGTCGCCGAGTAGTCGAGGTAGATGGGCAGCTTCATGGGCAATGGAATCGTGGTGCGTGCGAATCAGACCGGTTCGGCCTCGGTGACCTTCGACGCCGACGGCACGCGGTGGTCCTGCAGCACCGCGACCTCGGCCTTCTGCTGCTGCTGGCGCACGAGCTGCGCGAGGGTGACGCCCGAGAGGAACGAGAAGATGTGCTCGTTCAGGCTCGCCCACAGCTCGTGGGTCATGCAGCGGCGGTCTTCCTTGCAGTTCTCCTGGCCGCCGCACTGCGTGGCGTCGATCGGCTCGTCGACCGCGGTGATGATGTCCGCGACCGAGACCGTGTCGGGCGCCTTGGCGAGGTTGTAGCCGCCGCCCGGGCCGCGCACGCTCTCGACCAGGCCGCTGCGCCGCAGCTTGCCGAAGAGCTGCTCGAGGTAGGACAGCGAGATCTTCTGGCGGCCGGAGACGGCGGCCAGCGTGACGGGGCCGTGGCTGCCGTGCAGCGCGACGTCGATCATGGCGGTGACGGCGAAGCGGCCTTTGGTGGTCAAGCGCATGGTGTGACCCTTTCGAATGTCGCCCGGGACCCGGCGGCGGTGGCCTGATGGCGTCCACCCGGTTTGTCCAAGACAATCAGATTATGCGATACCCGAACGTTTTAGTCAACTTATCCGCGCAAAGGTTCATTCCAGCATCTTGTTGATTTGCTGGGGATCGAAGCGATCGGCCGTCGCCTTGGCGTCCCCGCAATCCAGGCCGTCCCGGGTGAGCTGGCGCACCAGGCGGTCCATCCGCTCGTCGGTCGCCGCGGCGTGGTCGAGGAGCTTGTGGATGGCCTGCACCATCGGGTCGTTCATGTCCGCCGCGATCGCGTACGCGGAGAAGCCGAGCTTCGCCGCCGCCGCCTCGCGCCGCTGCTGGTCCTCGGCGTTGACGACGCGCGCCGGGATGCCGACGGCCGTGGCCCCTGGGGGGATGTCGCGCACGACGACGGCGTTGGAGCCGACCTTCGCGCCTTCCCCGAGCAGGATCGGCCCGAGCACCTTGGCGCCGGCCCCGATCACCACGCCGCGGCCGAGCGTCGGGTGCCGCTTGCCCTTGTTCCACGACGTGCCGCCGAGCGTGACGCCGTGGTAGAGCGTGCAGTCGTCGCCGATCTCGGCCGTCTCGCCGATGACCACGCCCATGCCGTGGTCGATGAACACCCGGCGGCCGATGGTCGCGCCGGGGTGGATCTCGATGCCGGTGAAGAAGCGCGACCAGTGCGCCGACCACCGCGCAAGCCAGCGCAGGCCGGCCCGCCACAGGCGGTGGGAGACCGCGCGGTGCCAGACGAGGGCGTGCAGCCCCGGGTAGCAGGTGAGCACTTCCCAACGGCTGCGGGCCGCCGGGTCGCGGTCGAACACGACCGCAATGTCTTCGCGAAGTCTGGCGAACATGGGGGTTATTGTGCCATTCCCGATCAATTCGCTCAACTATTAAGCAATGCCGTGCCTCCCGCCCTGCATGGCGGGGTTCCCAGTATGGCTTTGTTACACTCGGCCGGGTTGTGACAGGTCAAGCCGGGGCCGCTTCGAGCCCCGCGATCCACAGGAGGAATTGCCATGCCGCTGCCGATCCGACTGGCCGCCGCCGCGCTCGCGGCCGCCTGCGCCCTGCCCGCCGTCGCCCAGGAGGTGGTCCTCAAGGTCCACCACTTCTGGCCGCCCGGCGCGATGGGCCCGTCCACCATTCTCGTCCCCTGGTGCGACAAGATCGCCAAGGAGTCCGGCAACAAGATGAAGTGCCAGATCTATCCGGCGATGCAGCTGGGTGGCGCGCCCGGCAACCTGGTCGACCAGGTGAAGGACGGCGTGGTGGACATCGTGTGGACCCTGCCCGGCTACACGGCCGGCCGCTTCCCGATGATGGAGGTGTTCGAGCTGCCGTTCATGTCGAGCAGCGCCACCGCCACGAGCCAGGCCGCGTGGGATTACTACACGCAGTACGCGAACAAGGAATTTCCCGGCATCAAGGCGCTCGCCGTGCACGTGCACGACAACGGCTACATCCACACCAACCCGCGGCAGGTGAAGGTGATGGCCGACTTCAAGGGCCTGCGCATGCGCGCGCCGACGCGGCAGACCAACAAGATGCTCGCGGCGCTCGGCGCGACGCCGGTCGCGATGCCGCTGCCGGCGCTCGCCGAGTCGATCAGCAAGGGCGTGGTCGACGGCTACCTGCTGCCGTGGGAGGTGATCCCGTCGATCAAGGCGCACGAACTCACCAAGTACGAGAGCGAGACCGACCCCCAGTCGCGCTCGCTCTACACCGCGGTGTTCCTGTTCGGCATGAACCAGGCCAGGTACGACAGCCTGCCGCCCGACCTCAAGAAGGTGATCGACGCCAACTCCGGCGCCGCGCTGTCGAAGCAGATGGGCGCGGCCTGGGACGCATCCGCCCCGCCCGCGCGCAAGCTCGCCGTCGACCGCGGCAACACGTTCTACGTGATCCCGGCCGCGGAACTCGAGAACTGGCAGAAGGCCACCGCGGGACTCGCCGACGACTGGGTGAAGGACGTGAGCGCGAAGGGCAACGACGGGGCGATGCTGCTCAAGTCCGCGCGCGACCTCATCGCCAAGTACGAGAAGCAGTAGGTGAAGGTTCTCGCCGCCGCGCTCGCCGCCGGCCTCGCGTGCGCCACCGCGCACGCGCAGGCGCCGGCGGCCCCGGCGCCGACCAAGGCCTGCGAGACCGCGCGCAAGAAGATCGACCGCGAGCAGAAGTCGATCGCCGGCGCCGCCGAGAGCATCGCGCGCGACCGCAAGGCGCGCGAGACGTGCACGTCGCGCGTGCTGTGCTCGCGGCTCGACGCATCGATCGACAGCACGATGCGGCGGCAGGCCCGCCACGAGGCACGGCTCGTGCGGTTCGAGAAGGAAGTCGCGGACAAGTGCGGCGGCTAGTGCCGCCGCGCGCTCACCCCTGCGGGCAACCAGCCGCCGCCGGCTTGCCGGCGAAGCGGTCCCGGATCCAGGGGGCGTACAGCGGGAGCGCCGCGCCCGGGGTGGTGAAGTGCGACTGCTCGCCGGGCAGCTGCACGCGCCCCACGTTGCCGCCCAGCTTGCACATCTGCGCCTGGTAGGCCTGGCCCATCGCAGGCGGGACCGTCGTGTCCTTGGTGCCGTAGTAGATCATCACCGGCGCGACCGGCTTCACGGGTGCCACGCTGCCCTCGACGAGGGCCCGCGCCCACGCCTGCGCGTTCTTCGGCTGCGGCAGCAACAGCGACTTGTAGCCGCTGCCGTAGACGAACGCGATCGTGTCCGCGCCCGCGTGCATGCACTTGTTGCGGAACACCTTGTCGAGCGTCGCGGCGCCCTCGTCGGTGAAGAAGTCGGTGAGGCGCAGGTCCGGGTAGGCGGCCTGCGTGCCCCACATGCCCATCGCGAAGTGCGCGAAGTTGAACACGCTGTCGCCGAAGGACGCGAGCATCTCGCTCATCATCGCCTCGGAGGTCGGCCCGTCGAGCGTCTTGCCCAGCGCCGCCACCGCGACGTCCTGCGGCGCCATCGCGACGAAGCCGATGAACTGCACGCCGTCCGCCGCGGTGCCCGTGCGCGCGACGTAGTCCGGCAACCCCGCGGCGGCGAGCGTCGCGCCACCGCCCTGCGACCAGCCGTAGACGACCGCCTTGCGCCCGGCGCCGAACGCGCGGACCGAGTCGACCGCGCGCACGGCATTGATGACGTCGCGCGCCTGCGTGGCGGCCACCGCGTACTGGTGCCTGCCGCCGCCGCCCAGCCCCTGATAGTCGGTGCCGACGACGACGTAGCCTTCCTTCACGAACGCCGCGAGGTTCGGTAGGCCGTAGT
The DNA here is from genome assembly GCA_046347715.1 of Burkholderiales bacterium. Classification (GTDB taxonomy): domain Bacteria; phylum Pseudomonadota; class Gammaproteobacteria; order Burkholderiales; family Casimicrobiaceae; genus VBCG01. Next base: position 44,162 of record JAXMFO010000009.1, on the reverse strand, counting down.
CGGTCCACGAGTCGCCGCCCACCAGGAAATACTCGTTGAGGTCGTTGGCCGGATCGAGCAGCTGCGACGGGCCGCAGCTCTGCGCGGTGCCCGTGGTGCCGTGCGCCCACGCGACGACGGGCCGGCCGCCGGCGGGCGGCACGCCGACCGGCGCCACGACGAGCGCCGTCGCGAGCGTCTTGCGCTCGCCCACGTCGGACGAGACGTACGCGATGCGCCACGCCTGTGCGCCGGGGATCGTGGTCGCGACGCGTTCCTGCTTCACCACCTGCCCGAGCCGGCCTTCGGGGGCGAGCCTGGCGACGGCAGCGTAGAACGGCGGCACCGCCGGGTCCGCCGACGCAGCGGCAGGCGCGAGGGTCAGGCATAGGGTAAGCAGGAGCGCACCCGCGCGGGTGTTCCGATTCATGGTGGTCCTCGTGGTTGGAGCCGGGATAAAGCCAAGGGCGCCCGCAGGCCGGGCGCGTCGTCCCATTATCGGCCGCCGTCGGCGGTTCCGTAGGGGGAGCCCGGCGCCGCCGGTCAGCGCAGCATCACCGCCGCCGCGAGGAGCCCCAGCACGGCGAACCCCACGAGCATCAGGTAGACGACCGCGATCGCGAAGGACCGCAGCACACCCGCCCACCACCGGCCCCGGTAGACGCGCTGCCGCGCCAGCATCACGTAGACGACGACCCACAGCACGACGAAGCCCTTGAGAGGTCCGTTGGGCGTGACGAGGAGGAGCATCAGGATCAGCGCCGCGAACGCGTGCAGGTGCGCGCTGTAGACGAGGTGCTCGGCGTACCGCTGCGGCCGCCCGGGGTAGCGCTTGCCGCGGCCGAGGTAGGCGAGCTTGAGCAGCAGCGCGAGCGCGGGCAGGAGCACGAGCATCGCGTAGCTGCCGTACCGCAGCATCCCTGCATAGAGCTGCTCGGCCTTCTCTTCGCGCGAGAGTCCCTTGAAGTGCTCGTAGCGCCTGCGCATCGGCTCCGGCCACTTCGCCGCCATCCCGCCGACGTTCCACACGAAGTCGAAGTCCGCGTCGTCCACGCCCACGATCGCGTTCGGCGCCCGCTCCCCGCCGCTGTTGCGCGGCGTGCCGATCGTGAGCTTCGGCGTCGAGTCCTTCGCGGGGCGCGGCGCCGCGGCGTCGCCCGCCGGTGCGGTCTCGCCTTCGTTCACGAACACCACCTGCTGCGCGACGTCGGCCGGGCTTTGCACGAGGCCGATCAGCGCGAACAGCACGAGGTAGAGGACGAGGAACAGCCGCGCCGGCCGGATATAGCGGCGGCGGCGTCCCTGCAGGTACTCGAGCGTCAGGAAGCCGGGCCGCGCGACCAGCGCCCACAACGTCCGCCACATGCGGCCGTCGAGCGCGACGTAGCGCCCCGCCGCCTCCTTCATGAACATGCCGAACGTCGGGAGCGCGACGCGCGTCTCCTGCCCGCAGTTCGCGCAGAAGTGGCCGCTGATCGGCGCGGCGCAGTTGCGGCACACGCGCGACGACGCCCCGCCTTCGGCGGACGGACCGGCCGGGGCCGGCTCGGGAACGGTAGGCTGGGCGGTCATGCGCCGCAAGCATAGCGGGCTTCGCGCCCGGCGGCGCGGCCACCCGGCGCGCGCGCGCGATCCTCGCTCTGCCGCCGTGGCGCCCGCGCGATCCGCCGCGCACGCGGCCGTCGCGCGTGCCGCCGCGTCCGCCGCCGCCGCGCCTCGGCGTTGCCGCGTGCCTGTTCCTGCGGCAGGCCAGCCGTCAGTGGCGGCGCGCCCGCTCGATCAGCTGATCGACGCGCGCCAGGATCCCGCGCAGGATGTTCAACTCCTCGTGCTCGAGGCCGGCGCGCGCGAAGAGGCGCCGCAGCCGCGGCAGCAGCAGGCGCGGTCGCTCCGGGTTGTAGAAGCGCATCGCGGCGAGGGTGCGCGCCGCGTGCGCGTGCAGCGCCTCGACCGCCTCGTGCGATGCCGGCGTGAAGCGCGGCGCGGTCCACACGCGCTGGGCGCCGGCTGCCATCCGCAGTTCGTAGGCCGCGACCTGCACCGCGGCCGCGAGGTTGAGCGACGCGAAATCCGGATTGGCGGGAATCGTCGCCGCCACCGTGCACTGCGCCAGCTCGTCGTTGGCGAGCCCCGACATCTCGGTGCCGAACACCAGCGCGACCTCGCCCGCCTGGGCCTGCGCCACGGCTTCCTGTGCGGCCTCGCGCAACGGGAGCGCACGGCCCGCGAGCGCCCGCGGCCGCGCCGACAGCCCCGCGATCCACGCGCAGCCCGCCAGCGCCTCGGCCAGCGTCCCGACCACCGTGGCGCCCGCCAGGATCGGCAGCGCGCCGGTGGCACGGGCATCGGCTTCCGGGTCGGGGAAGCGGTCGGGGGCGACCAGCACGAGCCGCGCGAGGCCCATCGTGTGCAGCGCGCGGGCGGCCGCGCCGATGTTGCCGGGGTGGGACGTGCGCACGAGGACGATGCGCACGCGCGAGAGCGCAGCGGGTTCGGCAGGCAAGGGCAGCGGGGGCCGCGGAACGGCGGATCGGGGATGCGCGTAAAATAACGCGATTCCGCATCCCTGGACACGCCGGACGCCGCAAGGCGGCCGCGTGCACCGCGCACCCCATGCATCCCATGCTCACGACGGCCGTGAAGGCCGCCCGCCGCGCCGGCAACATCATCAACCGCGGCGCGCGCGACCTCGATCTCCTCACCGTCACGGCCAAGGGGCCGAAGGACTTCGTGAGCGAGATCGACCACGGCGCGGAAGCGGCGATCGTCGAGACGCTGCTCGGTGCCTACCCGGACCACGCGATCCTCGCCGAGGAAGGCACGAAGAAGGGCGACAACCCGGACGCCGACTACGTGTGGATCATCGATCCGCTCGATGGCACCACCAACTTCCTGCACGGCTTTCCGCAGTACTGCGTGTCCATCGCGCTCGCGCACAAGGGCGTCGTGCAGCAGGGCGTGATCTACGACCCGGTGCGCAACGACCTCTTCACCGCCACCCGTGGCCGCGGCGCGTTCCTCAACGACCGCCGCATCCGCGTGTCCAAGCGCGCCCAGTTGCGCGACTGCCTGATCGGCACCGGCTTCCCGTTCCGCGACGGCAGCTACCTCGACACGTACCTCGCCATGATGAAGGCGATGATCCAGCACACCGCGGGGCTGCGCCGGCCCGGCGCGGCGGCGCTCGACCTCGCGTACGTCGCGGCCGGCTTCTACGACGGGTTCTGGGAGATCGGGCTCAATCCGTGGGACGTGGCGGCGGGCAGCCTGCTCGTGCTCGAGGCGGGGGGCCTCATCGGCGACCTCAAGGGCGACAGCAACTACCTGTACGGCGGCGAGGTGATCGCGGCCAATCCAAAGATCTTCGCCCAGATGGTGAGCACGCTCGGTCCCTTCCACGCCCGGATGGACCAGGAGCGCGCGGCCGGGCAGCCGCCGGCCGGCGCCTGACGGCCGACCCCCGCGCTGGCGCAGGGGTCATGCTCGGGCGTATGCTCGGGCCATGAACGCGGCCCCGCGGACTGGCACCGTCCTTGCTGCAATCCGCCTGCATGCCGCCGGTCATGGGGCCCGCCCGAGGGAGCATCGAATGTCGTCGCACCGCCACCGCCAGGCCGTCGCCTGCGCGCTCGCCGCACTCGTCCTGACCACCGCCCTGCCCGCGCTCGCCGACACCGTCGGCAAGCTGCGCGTGCGCCTGCACCCCTACGCCGCCGCCGCCGGCGAGTTTCCGCTGGCCGCGCAGGCGCAGTTGCAGGCGCTGGCCGGGGTGCCGCTGACGCTCGCCGCGGTGACCCGCACCGGCGGCCTCGAACTCGCCCTGCCGCAGCCGGTGGACGAAGCGCAGGCCGCGGCCATCGTGAAGCGGCTGCGCGTCGCGCGCAGCGTGCTGTGGGCCGAGGCCATCCCCGACGCCACGCTCACGCGCAAGGCGGCCGTGGAGGACCCGTTCGGGCCCTCCAGCGGCAAGCGCCTCCTCGTCCGCTTCAAGGACGGCGTGACGCCGGACGCCGGTCTGCTGGTGCGCCTGTCGACCCGCATCGGCATGCCGCTCGCCACCGAGCGCCAACTCGGCAACGTGTGGGTGCTGACCCTCAAGAACGAGCAGCCGACCGCCACGCTTGCCGACTTCGCGCAGGCACTGCAGGGCGACGCCGACGTGCAGTACGCCGACCCGGTCCGCCGCGCGTTCCCCTCGGCCGCCCCGAACGACCCGTTCTGGTCGCAGCAGTGGTCGCTCAACGGCACCACGGCGGGCATCAACGTCGAGACGGCGTGGCAGCTGCAGCCCTCGGCCGCCGGCGTCACGGTGGCGGTGATCGACACCGGGATCCTGCCGCACCCCGACCTCGTGGGCCGCGTGCTGCCGGGCTACGACTTCATCTCCGATCCCGGGCGCGCCCGCGACGGCGACGCGCGCGACCCCAACCCGCGCGACGAGGGCGACTGGAGCGACGGCGAGTGCGGCACGTCGTCGAGCTTCTTCCACGGCCTCTTCGTCGCCGGCCTCATCGGCGCCAACACGAACAACGGGATCGGCATCGCCGGCATCGCCGGCAACGTCAGCATCCTTCCCGTGCGCACGCTGGGCCTGTGCGGCGGGACGTTCGACGACGTGCTGGCCGGCATGCTGTGGGCCTCGGGCGTGCGCATCGCGGGCGTGCCGGCGAACACGACGCCGGCGAAGGTCATCAACATGAGCCTCGGCGGCTTCGGCAGCTGCGACCAGTCGGTGCAGGAGGCGATCGACGACGCGCTCGCGCAGGGCGCCGTGGTCGTCGCATCGGCGGGCAACGAGTCGATGGACGCGTCCAACTTCACGCCGGCCAACTGCAGCGGCGTCATCACGGTGGGCGCGCACTCGGTCACCGGCGGCCTCGCGAGCTACTCGAACTTCGGCCCGCGGATCGACCTCACCGCGCCCGGCGGCGACCTGCCGCGCACGGGACTCATGCTGTCGCTCGGCAACACGGGCAAGACCGTTCCCGAGGAGCCGAACTACGTGCTCGCCGCGGGCACGAGCTTCTCGGCGCCGATGGTGTCGGGCACCGCCGCACTCATGCTGGCGCGCGATCCGCTGCTCACCGGCGGCCGCGTCCTCGACGTGATCACGGGCACCACGCGCTACTTCCCCAACGGATCGCAGTGCACGAGCCCCAACCTGTGCGGGTCGGGCATGCTCGACGCCGGTGCCGCCGTCGGCAGCATCATCCCGGGCGGCGCGCCGCCGGCGGGCACCACCCCGGTGATCGAGTACTACCGCTCCGACCTCGACCACTACTTCATCACCGCCGATCCGGCGGAGATCGCGTACGTCGACACGAGCCTCGCGGGCACCTTCAAGCGCACGGGACTCTATTTCTACGCGTACCTCGATCCCGCGCTCACACCGGCAAGCGCGCGCCCGGTGTGCCGCTTCTACGCAAGCGCCGCGGTGCAGATCAACTCGCACTGGTATTCCGCGAACCTCGACGAGTGCGTCACGGTGCTGCTCAACTGGCCGGGCATCTGGACGCTCGAGACGCCGCAGGCGTTCTGGATCCCGGTGCCCGATGCCAACGGCAACTGCCCCGCGAACACGCTGCCGGTCTACCGTTTCTTCAACAACCGCCGCGACGCGAACCACCGCTACACGGTCGACCTGTCCGTGCGGCGGGCGATGGAGAACCGGGCTTGGGCGCCGGAGGGTGCCGGGCCTAACGCAGTGGCGTTCTGTTCGCCGATTTAGGGCGTCCGCAAAAGGCGTCCGTGAGGGCGGTGGATGCCGTTGCGGCGGCGTTGCGCCTTTTGCGGCCGTTCTGGTCAGGCCCCGGAAATCCTTCGGGCGGCCGGGCGGTTTTCCGGTAGCAAAGGCAGAACCTACGAAGCGCGCCGATCATCCCGGCGCTGCGCGCCGGAGTTGAGTAGCGCGCTGCTTGCCGGCTGAATGCCCCTACCGTCGCTCGCGCTCGGCGAAGCGCTTCCTATGGGGCTCCCTCTCCCACCGCGGCGGACTTTGAGCTCCCTCTCCCCGCTCGCGGGGAGAGGGCTGGGGTGAGGGGCAACGCCGGCGCGACAAAACGGGGTCAGACCCGCGCGCGCTGCCGATCCGGCGCGCGCCGCGTCCCTAGAGTATCCGCGGCAAATCGTGCGCCTCGCGGTGCGCCGGGTCGTCGGATGCATCGTGCGAACCCGTGGGCACCGCCCACTCCTTGATCAGCACGAATCCGAGTGCCAGGAGCACCGGCCCGAGGAACACGCCGATGAAACCGAACGCCACCACGCCGCCGAACACGCCCAGCATCACGAGGATGAACGGCAGGTCGCTGCCGCGGCTGATGATCATCGGCTTGAGGAAATTGTCCACCGACGACACGACGAGCGCGCCCCACGCGAGCAGGAAGATGCCCCACGCGGTCTCGCCCTGCGAGAAGATGAGCCAGAGGCCCGTAGGGATCCACACCAGCGGCGGCCCCACCGGGACCGGCGACAGCAGGAACGTCGCGAGGCCGAGCAGCGGCGCGGCCTTGATGCCGACGATGTAGAGGCCGATCGCCATCAGCACGCCCTGCGCGAGCGCGGTGCCGAGGATGCCGTAGACCACCGCGCGCGTCGTCGCGTTGGCGACGTTCAGCATGTGCAGCCCGCGGTGCGGCGAGATTCGGATCACCGCGATGCGCAGCCGCGCGACGATCGCGAGGCCGTCCTTGTAGAAGAAGAACGCGATGAATACCGACAGCGTGAGTTGCAGCAGGCCGTCGCCCACCACCGCACCCGCGGTCAGCGCGAAGCTGCGCAGCGGATCGACGAAGCGGCGCAGCTCGGCCAGGAGCCCCATCCCGTCGTGCGCGAACTGCGCCCAGTACGCGGCAGCGCGCTCGCCCACCAACGGCAGCTCGGACACCCACGCCGGCGGGTCGGGCAGCCCCGACTCGATCACCTTCTTGGCGAAGTCGGACATGCGGTCGAAGTTCTCGGCGAGCGTCGCACCCACGATCACGAACGGCGCGACCACGACCATCAGGATGATCAGCGTCATGACCGTGGCCGCCAGCGCGGGCCGGCCGCTGCGCCGCTCGATCCAGTCGAACAGGGGCCAGGTGGTGGCCGCCAGGATCGCCGCCCAGACGATGGCCGAGATGAACGGCCGCAGGACGAGGTAGACGCCCGCGATCAGCACCGCCAGCACGACGAGCGTGAGGGTGCGGTCGATGCGTGACGGCGGCAGGGGTTTCACGGGGCGGGCAGGCGGCGGGCGAAACCGAGTCTAGCACGCGGTCTTCCGGCAGCCGGGCGCCGGGACTTCGCTGTAACCTGTAATTATGCATTATGATGGTGCCCGAGCCCGCCACCATGCCACCCGCCGCCGCCCCCGCCGTGAGTCCCTCCCCGCCGACGCTGGCCGACGGTGCCGTGACGCCCATCGCGCGCGCCTCGCTGCACGCGGAGGTCACCGCGCGCGTCCGCGACCTCATCGTGGAGGGCCGCCTCGCCCCCGGCGACACCATCCCCGAGCTGGAACTCGCCCAGCAGCTCGGCGTGTCGCGCACGCCGCTGCGCGAGGCGCTGAAGGTGCTGGCGTCCGAAGGCCTGGTCGACCTGCTGCCGCGCCGCGGCGCGGTGGTGAAAGTGTTCACCGCGCGCGACGCGCAGGACATGCTGACGCTGATCGCGCTGCTCGAGGAGCACGCCGGCCAGCGCGCCTGCGCCGCGAGCGACGCGACCCTCGCGGCGATCGTCGCGCTGCACGAGCGCATGCGCGGCCACTATGCGCGGGGCGAGCGGGCGGAGTACTTCCGCCTGAACCAGGAGATCCACAACGCGATCGTGCACGCGGCGGGCAACGCCACGCTCGACCTCGTGCACGCGTCGCTGCGCATGCGGATGCGGCGCATCCGCTACATCGGCAACAACGCGCCCGACAACTGGGCCGCGGCGATGGCCGAGCACGAGGCCCTCATCGGCGCGCTGCAGGACCGCGACGGCCCGCGCCTCGGCCGCCTGCTGCGCGAGCACATCGAGAACACATGGCCGCGGGTGGCGAACGTCGTCGCCGCGGCCGAACAAGGGGTCTGACCCCGTGACACCAGGAGGAACCATGCTGAAGCGAGCATCCCGGCACCTGTGCGCCCTGGCCCTCGCGGCCGCCGCGACAGTCGCCGCCGCCCAGACGTACCCGTCCAAGCCCGTGCGCATCGAGGTCGGCGCCGGCGCGGGCGGCGGCACCGACATCATCGCGCGCATGCTGGCCGACAAGTACCAGGCGGCGATGGGCCAGCCGTTCGTGGTCGAGAACAAGCCCGGCGCGTCGAACACGATCGCGGCCGACTTCACCGCGAAGGCGCCGCCCGACGGCCACACGCTGCTGGTCGCGACCAACACCGGTGCCGCGATTGCGCCGCACCTCATCAAGCTCGCGTACGAGCCGAACAAGGACCTGATCCCGGTCGCGCTGATCGTCGTCGTGCCGAACGTGCTCGTGGTCGGGCCGAACGTGCCGGCGAACAACCTGAAGGAACTGATCGCGCTGGTGAAGGCGAAGCCGGACGGATTCTCCTACGGCTCGTCGGGTGTCGGCAGCACGCAACACCTCGCGGGCGAGGCGTTCAACCTCGCCGCGGGCACGAAGGCCGTGCACGTGCCGTACAAGGGCTCGTCGCAGGCGCTCGCCGACCTGGTCGGCGGCCAGATCCAGCTCGACTTCGACACCACGTCGTCCGCGATGGCGTTCATCAAGGGCGGCAAGGTGAAGCCCATCGCGGTGATGAGCGCGCAGCGCACGCCCGAGCTGCCCGACGTGCCGACGTTCGCGGAGGCGGGACTGCCCGGTGTGGAGATGACCACGTGGTACGGCCTCTTCGTCACCGCGGGCACGCCGAAGCCGGTGGTCGACAAGCTCTACGCGGAGACGATGAAGATCCTCGCGATGCCCGACGTGCAGGCGCGCCTGAAGGGCCTCGGCGGCGAGCCGGGCAACAAGACGCAGGCGGAGTTCGCGGCGCTCGTGAAGAGCGACTACGACCGCTTCGGCAAGCTCATCAAGGACGCCAACGTCAAGCTCGAGCCATGATGTCCGCCCGCCCCACCGTCGCGCTCTTCACCGGCGACCCCGCGGGGATCGGTCCCGAACTGGTCGCCCGCCTGCTCGCCGATCCCGCGACGACGGCGGCTGCGCACATCCTCCTGATCGGGGCGCAATCGGTCGTCGCGGAGGGGATGCGCGCGGCGGGCGTGACCGTCGGGTACGAGCGCGGGCCGGCGGTGCGCGGGGCCGCCGGCATCCGGCTCGTCGAGTGGCCGCACGCGGATGCCACCGGCTTCGCGCACGCGGAGGTGGCGGCGGGCAACGGCGCGTACATGCTCGCGGGATTGAAGCTCGGCCTCGACCTGTGCCAGCGCGGCATCGCCGACGCGATGTGCTTCGCGCCGCTCAACAAGGCGGCGCTGCGCGCGGGCGGGATGCGGCACGCCGACGAGCTGCACTACTTCTGCGAGGTCCTCAACTTCACCGGCCCCGCCGTCGAGTTCAACGTGCTCGAATCGCTGTGGACGTCGCGCGTGACTTCGCACGTGCCGCTCAAGGACGTGAGCGGCCTCCTCACCCGCGACGGCATCGCGGAGGGCATCGCGCTCCTGACGCGCGGGCTGCGCGCGTCGGGCGTGGGCGCGCCGCGCATCGCGGTGTGCGGCCTCAACCCGCACAACGGCGACAACGGCGCGTTCGGTCGCGAGGAGATGGACGTGATCGAGCCGGGGGTGGCGCTCGCGCGCGAGCGCGGCTTCCCGGCGGACGGCCCCTTCCCCGCCGACACCATCTTCGTGCGCGCGACGCGCAAGGAAGGCGCCGGCTACGACGGCGTGCTGACGATGTACCACGACCAGGGCCAGATCGCGATGAAGCTGATGGGCTTCGACCGCGGCGTCACGGTGCCCGGCGGACTGCCGATCCCGATCGCGACCCCGGCGCACGGCACCGCGTACGACATCGCCGGCAAGGGTCTCGCCAACGCCGGCGCGATGCGCAACGCGTTCGCGCTCGCCTGCCGGATGGGCGCCACGCGGCTGCAGCAGCGGGCGGCGGCGCAGTCCTGACGCGCCGGATTACGCCACCGGCGCCGTCGCGAGGAACTTCGGCGCCACGCGCGCCTTCGTCTTCTGCTCGTACGCGTAGGCGAGCCGGAACAGCACGGGCTCGCTCCACGCGCCGGCGAAGAACGAGAGGCCCACCGGCAGTCCCCACACGAGGCCCGCGGGCACCGTGATGTGCGGATAGCCGGCGACCGCCGGGAACTGCGACGCGCCGCCGTCGGCGTGGTCGCCGTTCACGTAGTCGGTGAGCCACGCCGGCGAGCCGGTGGGCCCGACCAGCGCGTCGAGCTTGTGCTTCGCGAGCGTCGCGTCGATGCCCTCGGTGCGCGCGAGCCGGCGGTTGCGGGTGAGCGCCTTGCGGTACGCGTCGTCGGTGAGCGGCCCCTTCTTCTGCGCGGCCTGCATCCGCTCCTGCCCGAAATACTGCAGCTCGCGCGCGGCGTTGCGCTCGTTGAAGGCGATCACGTCCGCGAGGGAGTGCACCGGCGCCTGCGGCCCGAGCGCCGCGAGGTACGCGTCGAGGTCCGCCTTGAACTCGTACAGCAGCACCTCGTACTCGGAGGCGCCGAGCTTGTCGAAGTTGGCGATGCGCACCGGATCGACGATCACCGCGCCGGCGTCCCTCAGCACCGCGACCTGCGCCTCGATCAGCGCATCGACGTGGTCGTTGGTCCCGAAGAGGTCGCGCGCCACGCCGATGCGCGCGCCCTTGAGTCCGTCCGGATCGAGGAAGCGCGTGTAGTCGCGCGCCTTGCCGCGGCTCGCCGTGGTGGCGGGATCGCGTGGGTCCACGCCGGTCATCGCGGTGAGCAGCGCGGCGGCATCCGCGACGGTGCGCGTCATCGGCCCGGCGGTGTCCTGGCTGTGCGCGATGGGAACGATGCCCGCGCGGCTCACGAGGCCGACGGTCGGCTTGACGCCGACCAGCCCGCAGATCGACGCGGGGCTCACGATCGAGCCGTCGGTCTCGGTGCCGACCGCGAGCGCGCAGAGATCCGCCGCGGCGGCGCTCGCGGAGCCGGAACTCGAGCCGCTCGTGTTGCGGTCGAGCGCGTACGGATGGCGCGTCTGACCGCCGCGCCCGCTCCAGCCGGAGGTGGAACGCGCGCCGCGGAAGTTCGCCCACTCCGAGAGATTGGTCTTCCCGAGGATCACGCAGCCCGCGTCGCGCAGGCGCGCCGTCACGTGCGCGTCGCGCGGCGCGATCGAATCGGCGAGCGCGAGCGATCCGGCACTCGTGCGCATGCGGTCGGCGGTATCGATGTTGTCCTTCAGCACCACCGGAATCCCGTGCAGCGGCCCGCGCGGCCCCTTCTCGCGGCGCTCGCGGTCGAGCGCGGCGGCGAGCGCCAGCGCGTCGGGATTGCGCTCGATGATCGCGTGCAGCGCCGGGCCCTGCACGTCGACCTCGTCCATCCGCCGCAGGTAGAGTTCGCACAGGGACACGGACGTGCGCGCGCCGCTGTGCAACGCCGCGGCGAGTTCGGCCACGCCCATGCCCGCCAGTTCGAACGGCGGCACGGTCACCGCCGCGGCGCCGGCGGCGGCGGTCCCGGCTTCGCCGGCGGCGTGGGCGGCGGTGGCGTTCAGCGTGGGCACGGCGGCGGCAACGGAGAGCTTGAGCAGGGTGCGGCGGTCCATGGCATCCGGTTCGTGGTGATCGGGGGCGGCCCACAGGCCGGGCGCGCGGACAGGCGCGAGTGTGCCACGGCCACGGGCCGCGCGGGCACGCCGGCCCTGGACGCGGGCGCGCCGGCACGGCGTGATAGATTCGCGCGACCGAAGAACAACATCCCATGGAGGACACCATGCTGCTTCCTGCCGCACTTCGCCGCGCCCTGCCGCTGGCCGCCGCGGCGGCGACGCTCCTCGCCGTCGCCCCCCTGCACGCGCAGGAGTATCCGGCGCGCCCGGTGAAGATCGTCGTGCCGTTCGCGGTCGGCGGCCCCGCCGACGTGTACGCGCGCGCCATCGCCGCGAAGCTCCAGGAATCCCTCGGGCAGCCGTTCGTCGTCGACAACAAGCCGGGCGCGGGGGCGGTGGTCGGCACGGACGCGGCCGCGAAGTCGCCGGCGGACGGCTACACGCTGCTGCTCATGTCCAACGCGCACACGGTGAACGAGACGCTGCTGCCGAACAAGCCGTACGCGCTGCTGCGCGATTTCGTTCCGGTCGCGCCGATCAACTACTCGGACCTCGTGATGGTGATCAACCCCGAGGTGAAGGCGAACACGCTGCAGGAGTTCATCGCCCTCGCGAAGGCGCAGCCGGGGAAGCTCAACTACGCGTCGTCCGGGCCGGGCACGCCGTACCACATGGCCGGCGAGCTGTTCAAGTCGATGGCCGGCGTGGACATCGTGCACGTGCCGTACAAGGAGAGTTCCGCCGCGCGCACCGGCGTGCTCGGCGGGCAGGTGGACATGATGTTCGACGCGGTCACCACGATGAGCGAGCAGGCGAAGGCCGGCAAGGTGAAGCCGCTCGGCACCAGCGGCAAGGTGCGCTCCACGGTGATGCCGAACGTGCCGACGGTGAGCGAGGCCGGCGTCCCCGGGTACGAGGCGACGATCTGGCTGGGCCTCATGGCGCCGAAGGGCACGCCGCCCGCGGTCGTCAGCAAGCTGAACGCGGAGGTCGCGAAGATCGTCGCGCGCCCCGACGTGAAGGCCGACTGGGCGAAGCAGGGCGCGGTGGGCATGGCGATGCCGCCCGACGAGTTCGCGAAGTACGTGGCCGACGACATCGTGAAGTGGGAGAAGGTGGTCAAGGTATCCGGGGCGAAGGCCGACCGTTGAGTGCGACGCTCGCTGTCCTCTCCGCCGGTGCGGCGAAGGGCCTGCTGACCGCGCTCGCGCCGCGCTTCCGGGCGCTGCACGGGACGGAGGTCGCGGGGACGTTCAACGCGGTCGGCGCGATCCGCCAGGCGTTCGCGGACGGCGCGCCGTGCGACGTGCTGATCCTCACCGCCGCGATGCTGGACGACATGGCGCGCGAGGGCCTGGTGGACGGCGACTCGATCGTCGCGCTGGGGCGCGTCGACACGGGGGTGGCCGTGCGCCGCGGCGAGCCGCATCCGCCGATCGCCGGGCGCGCCGCGCTGCGCGCGCTGTTCGACGCTGCGCGCGGCCTGTACTGCCCCGACCCCGAGCGCGCCACCGCCGGCATCCACTTCGTGAAGGTGCTGCGCGCGCTCGACCTGTGGCCGGCCGCGCAGCCCAAGCTGCGCGCGTACAACTCGGGCGGCATCGCGATGCAGGCGATGGCCGACGCGGCGGAACCGGGGCTCGTCGGGTGCACGCAGGTGACCGAGATCCTGTACACGCCTGGCGTGGAACTCGTGGGCGTGCTGCCGCCGCCGTTCGACCTCGCGACGGTCTACGCCGCCGCCGTGCCGGCGCGGGCGGCACAGCCGCAGCTAGCGCGCGACCTCATCGCGCTGCTCGCGGGCGACGCAGCGCGCGCCGTGCGCGAAGCCGGCGGCCTCGCCGCCACCGCCTAGTTCCGCCCCCCGGGCGCCCGCGCGCCGCGGCGCGGCGGCCATTTGCCGAAGGGGTGCGCGAAGCGGTACAGTACCGTATATCCATACGGTATCGGCACCATGCGTTTCACCGTCGTGCGCCTGCGTCACCGCGGGCGGCCCCTTCCCCGCCGCGAATGGCAGAACCGCCCGCCGGCGGCCGGCGACCTGCGCGTGGAAAGCCTCTACGACGAAGATCTGCTGCGCCACGTCCGGCTCGCCCGGCTGGTCGACCCGGTGCGGGCGACCGGCCCGGACGCGCTGCCCGCGCTATACGAACCGGTGCTGATCGCGATGAGCCCGCAGGCATTCACGCTGGCGGGCTACGAGCGCATCGAGGGCGCCGATTACGCGCAGTCCTGGCTCGTGTGCTGAGGCATGTGCAGCAGCGCGCGGATGCGCGTGCGGACGCCGGTCCCGGTTCAGCCGGTGGCGGCCACCCGGCGGGCGCCCATGCGCTCCCGCTGCCAGTAACGCCACAGGCGGTGCAGGTCCGCCTTCACGGCCGGCGGGAAACCCTGGCGATGACCGCGGTGGTCGATCAGCAGGTCGTCGAACACGAGGTGGAGGCTCGCGTCGTCCTGCCACGCGTCGGCGAGCCGGTTGGCGATCCGGGGGAACTGCCGGGCGAGCGCGCGGGGCCGCACCGGCGACGGCAGCGCCGCCAGCCAGCGGCGCGCGATGGGGAGCAGGAAGTCGGCCGGATGGGCCCGGCGGTCGAGCGCCGGATCGCGCGGCCGCGTCGGCATCCAGCCGGGCCAGCGCAGCGCGTCCGTATCGACGACCTCGGCGTAACCCACGGCGCGGACGCGGACCTCGGGCGGCGCTTCGGACGGCGATGTCGTGGACACCGGTTCGTCGGGAATGGACATGACTCGCAGCGTACGGGATTCCCGGGAGAGCGGCTTGACGGGTGTCAACGCCGCCGCCGCCGTCCGTCGGCAGGCTGCGAAGGGTAGCGACACGGCGGACGCTCAAGGCATCGCTCCGCCCGCCGATATACGTACGAGACTCCCCCGCCCCGCCCATGATCCGACTCCGCAAGGCCGACCTCGTCATAGGCCGGTCGATACCTTTTCCGCTGTTCGATCGCGATCGCCACCTGCTGCTCCCCGCGAACAGCGTGATCGAGAGCGAGGCGCAGCTCGCGGAGATCGCCGCGCGCGGCCTCTTCCGCGAGCCGGACGGGTCCGAGCCCAAGACGCCGGACACCGCGAAGGAAACGGGACGCTACGAAGCCTGGACGGAGTACCGGTTCGAGGACCTGAAGCTCCCGATCGGCACCCGTCTCTCGGTGCAGAAACTCGACCCCGGCGACGACACGCGCTACACGTCCCACCTGGTCGGCATCCTCAAGGATGCGAGCGTCGTCGTGGAGGTCCCGGCACCGGGCGGCGAGCTGGCGATGTTCCGGCAGGGCCAGGCCGTGCTGCTGCGCATCTTCAACGGCACCCGCGTCTTCGCGTTCACGGCGAACGTGCTGTTCGTGCGCTACTCGCCGAAGGCCTACATGCACATCCAGTGGCCGAAGTCGGTCGAGGGCCACGTGCTGCGCGCGCGCAACCGCGTGAAGGTGCGGCTCATCGCGGCGGCGACCGCCACGACGGCGGGCGACGCCGGGCACTCGCATGCGGTGGTCACCGAGGACCTCTCGGCGGGCGGCGCGCGCATCATCTCGATGGTGCGCCTCGGCGACATCGGCACCGAGGTCGACCTGGCCTTCCGCCTGCGCACCCCCATCGGCGAAGGGACGCTGCGGCTGCACGCCAGGATCCGCACCGAGGAGCCGTCGCGCACCGGCGGCAAGGAACGCGCGTACGGCGTCGAGTTCGTGGACATGGAGCCGCTCGAACTCCTCACGCTCGAGGGATACGTGCACATGATGGAAGAGGTCGGTCCGCCGGCGTGACCTCGCGCGCAGGGCGGCACCGCGTCGCGTAAGATGCGGACGCGCCGGCGCCGCATCCCGGTCCCTGCGCGTCCCGATGCGCATCGACGACCTCGACCTCCGGCTGCACGATCTCGGCGCGAAGCCCGTCCACCGCGAGCGCCTGCTGCGCGCGTGGACCCGCGGCGAGCCGCTCGTCCGCGCCCGCCGCAACGACGACCTGCCGGCGGCGGTGCGCGCGGCGCTGCCCGTTCTGCAGCAGGCGTTCGACGACATCGCCCGCGTTCGCACGCGGCACCCGGGCGCCGACGGCAGCGAGCGGCTGCTCGTCGAGCTCACGGACGGCCGGAGCGTGGAAGCGGTGCTGCTGCCGCGCGACGGCGTGTGCGTGTCGTCGCAGGTGGGATGCGCGGTCGGATGCACGTTCTGCCGCACCGGCCAGGACGGGCTCACCCGTCACCTCGGCAGCGCGGAGATGGTCGCGCAGGTCGTGCTCGCCCGGGCGCTGCGTCCCGTCCGCAAGGTGGTGTTCATGGGCATGGGCGAGCCGGCGCACAACCTCGACGAAGTGCTCGCGGCCATCGACCTCCTCGGCACGCTGGGCGACGTCCCCTACAAGAACCTCGTGCTCTCCACGGTGGGCGACCGGCGGGTCTTCGCACGGCTCCCCGCCGCGCGCGTGCGGCCGGCGCTCGCGCTGTCGCTGCATTCGCTGTCGCCTGCCGTGCGCGCGACGCTGCTGCCGCGCGCGCCGCGCCTCGACCCGCTGGAGCTGGTCGCGCTGGGCGAGGACTACGCCCGCGCGACGCACTACCCGATCCAGTACCAGTGGACGCTGCTGGCCGGCGTCAACGACAGCGACGCCGACGCCGACGCGATCGTGCATGCGCTGCGCGGCAAGTATGCGGTGATGAACTTCATCCCGTACAACGCGGTGGCGGGGTCGGACCACCGGCGCCCGTCGCCCGAGCGCGCGTTCGCGCTGACGCGGCGCGTGAACGACGGCGGCGTGCTCGCGAAGCTGCGCGACTCCGCCGGACAGGACGTCGACGCCGGCTGCGGCCAGCTCCGCGCGCGCGTGCTGCGCCTCGCCCCCGCCTGAAAAACGCCCCCGGTGTCTGACACCGCCTATGACGTGTCTGACACCGCCTATGACGTGTCTGACACCGCCTATGAGGTGTCAGACACCGGCGGCTACCAGTAGCGCAGCGCGTTGCGGTAGAGGCCTGCCAGGTCCTCGCGGCTCACGTTGCGCGGGGCCATCACCAGCGGCCGCTGCTGCGCGTACGCGCCTTCGGCGAGCGCGGGGATGTCGGCCTCCGAGTAGCCCAGTTCCGCGATGCCCGACGGCAGGCCCGTCTCGCGCATGAGGGCGATGAACCGCTGCGCGAGGATCTCGCCCGCGTCCTCCGGCCGCGCGCCCGCGACGTCGGCGCCCAGTGCGACCGCAGCCTCGAGATGGCGCGCGGGATTCGCCTGCCCGGTGAAGCGGAACGCCGCCGGCGCATTGATCACCACCGCGATGCCGTGCGGCACCATGGGATCGCGCTCCTCGTAGCCGCGCGCCGTGTACTCGTGGCGCAGGGTGGCGACCGAGTACGACATCGCGTGCGGGATGTGCACGCCGGCGCTCCCGAACGCGAGGCCCGCGAGCGTGGACGCGAACATGAGCTGGTGCCGCGCCTCGATGTCCTGCGGATCGCGCACCGCGCGCACGAGGTACTTGCCGCCGATGCGGATCGCCGCGAGGCTGCCGATGTCGTTGTACGGGGTCGCGCCCTGGTACGGCGGACGCTGCGACGGGTGCGCGGGCTTCGGCCGGCTGGTGAATGGCCGCGCGGTGTACGACTCGCACGCGTGCGTCAGCACGTCGAAGCCGGACGCGGCGACCACGCCGCCCGGCAGCGTCTCGGTGGTCGTCGGATCGACGATCGCGAGCGAGGGCTTGAGCAACGGCGACGCGATGCCGGTCTTCAGCCCGACGGACTTGAGGTCGACGATCGTGATGCCCGTGGTCTCGCTGCCGGTCCCGCAGGTCGTCGGGCAGGCGATGTGCGGCTTGAGCTTCCCGGGGATCGGCTTCGCGCGGCCGATCGGCGCGTTGATGTACGCGATGAGGTCGTCGGGGTACGTCGAGAGCAGGTTGGCGGCCTTGGCCGTGTCCATCACCGAGCCGCCGCCCAGCGACACGAAGCCGTCGATGGCCTGGTCGCGCGCGAATGCGGCAGCCGCCTCGAACGAGTCGCTGTTGGGCTCGCAGCGCGCGTGCTCGTACACCACGACGGCGAGCCCCGCGTCGCGGAGCGAGGCGAGCGCGGTGTGCCCCGGCGCGCTCGCGAGCACGTGCGGGTCGGCGAACAGTGCGACGCGCTGCATGCCGAGGGTGTGCGCGTCCGCGCCGACCTCCGCGAGCGCGCCGGGGCCGAACTTGATCGGCGACGCGCTGACGGAGAAGATCGTTTCGCCCTCGCCGGGCGCGAGGTAAGGCGTGGTGGCGGACATCGCGGGTGGCTCCTCGGGATCGGCGGCCCTCGTGGCGGGGCGTTGCCGTCGCGTGCATTGTGCCCCGAACGCGCCCGGCGGGTGCGCCGGCAGTTGACCGCGCCCCGCGCGCGGGTTGACGCGGGGCACGGGGTGCGGGCTCAATGCCGGAACCCGCACCGTATCCATGCACCACCACGGACGCCCGCATGCCCACCGATCCCGCGCTCGCCACGCTGGTCCTCGTCGACTACCAGGTGCGTCTCCTGCCCGCCTTGCACGACGCAGAGGCGGCCGTGCGCGAGGCGGTCGTGCTCGCGCAGGTCGCGCGCGTGCTGGCGGTGCCCGTCGTCGGCACCGAGGAGAATCCCGGCGCGCTCGGCCCCAACGACGCGCGGGTGCGCGCGCTCTGCGACGAGACGCTCGCCAAGCGCCACTTCGACGCGTGCGGCGACGGCCTCGTCGCGCGGCTGCGGGTGCGCCGTCCCGCAGGACGCGACGTCCTGCTCGCCGGGTGCGAGACGCACGTGTGCCTGCAGGCCACCGCCTTGGGCCTGCTGCGCGAGGGCTACGCGGTCACGGTGGTGCCGGGTGCCTGCGCCAGCCGCCGCCCCGGCGACAAGGCCCTCGCGGTGCAACAGCTGCAGGCGGCCGGCGCGGCGCTCGCGAGCGTCGAGTCCGTGGCCTTCGCGTGGCTGCGCACCTGCGACCACCCGCGTTTCCGCGAGGTGCTCGCGCTCGTGAAGTCGCTGCCCGTCTGACGCCGCGCGGACGGACGGACGCCGCGTCCCGCGCGGCGCGTCAGGCGCCTTCGCCCATGTCGAGGAACCAGCCCATGCGCCGGCGCGGCAGCAGGTAGTCCAGTTCCTCCGCCGGGCGGTCGGCGAGGCGCAGCGAGCGATCGATGCGCACCGACCGGTCCTGCGCGAGGTCGACGATGATCGCGTGCGAGCGCGTGACCTCCGGCTCGTAGACCAGCACCTGCGGGGAGAGCGGATCCTCGATCGAGGCCGAGAGCACGACGGCGCCCACGCGGCCGTCGGTGAGCTGCACGATGGTGCCCGGCGGATAGACACCGACGGCGCGCACGAAGAGCTGCAGCAGCACGGGATCGAAGCAGCGCTTCTCGCGCACCCACATGAGCGACAGCGCCTCGGACGGCGAGACCGCGCGTCGGACGTCGATCGGGTTCACGAGATTGTCGAAGCGGTTGGCGATCGCGACCACGCGCGCCGCAACGGGGATCGTGTCCCCGGATAATCCCTGCGGGAAGCCGCTGCCGTCGTGGGCCTCGTGGTGCGAGAGCGCCGCCTGCACCACCGCGGGGTGCACGTTGCCCGCATCGCGCAGGCGCTGCGCCCCCAGCGTGCAGTGCGCGCGGTAGGCCGATTCCTCGTGCCGGCCGCGCTCCATGTTGCGCACGATCGAGGGGTTGAGGTCGAGTTCCCCGATGTCGTGCAGCAGCGCGCCCACGCCGAGCGTGCGCAGCGCCTCCTCGGGCAGGCGCGCCTGGCGCGCGAGCAGGAGCGAGAGCGTCATCACCGACAGCGCGTGCGCGGCGAAGCCGTCGTGGTGCGCCTTGTCCGTGATGAGCACGATCGCGCTGTCCATGTCGGCGAGGATGACCGACGCCGAATCGGCGCTCACGCGCTCGATCGCGCTCATGCACTCCCCGGGGGCCGCACTGAAGCGTCCGATGGCGCTGCCGATCGTCTTCGAAGCGTGCACGTAATGGCGCTGGGTGTGCGCGAGGTGGTCGCGGATCGCCTGCATCGCCTGGATGCGTGCCTGCTTCTCCGCGGCCAGCGCCGCGTTCAGGGCCTCGATGCGCGCAGCTCGGCATCCGACGGCGGCGCCACCGGCGACTGCGCGCGCGGCAGCGGCGGCACGCGGCACCGCGTCACGTCGCAGAGGAGGTCGGGCAGGCCGAGCGCCGCGAGCTGCCGCACCTGGTCGTCGTTCTCGATCACGAACGAGCTCAGCAGGAAGTGGTGCGCCATCCACGGCAGCGGAATGCGCACGTGCACGCCCGGCCGCAGCTGCGACGTGGAAACGGCGATCTCGCCGGGACGGGGGCGGGTCAACGGCTCGTTGCGTGACATCGACTCTCGAGGGACCTGGGGTTCTTGCCGGGCGAGACACGCGACCCGACGAACCTTTCGCGACATTTATCGGCGACGAGCGGGGGCAGCCGAGTACGGACCATCCCGGATCCGCTCAAGAGATGCCGGCGCGCGGCCGATAGCCCGATGACGGCACGCATTCCGCGTCGCCTCGCGGCTGGCCGTCCGGGCGTCCCGCGCGCCGCCCAACCCGAACCCCCGACCGCCTCCCATGTCCCTGCCCGCGACCCTCCCCGCCGAGCCCTGCGCGGCACGCCGCCCGCCGGCCGGGGCGGATCGCGCGTGGCGCGGGCCCGGCGGTACCCGGCCATGACCGAACTGCGCGATCCCGTCGCGCCGGCCGGGGGCAACTCCGCCCGGCACCGGATGGAGACGCGCCTGCACCGCTCCGAGCGCGCGCTGCGCACGCTCATCGACTGCAATCACATTCTCGCGCGGGACACGGACGAGCCGCGGATGCTGTGCGACGTCTGCGCCCTCCTCGTGGACTCCGGGTACGCGCTGGCCGCGGTGACGCTCGCCGCGGCGGAACCGGGCGAGGCGCCGCGCACCTTCGCGCTGGCCCGCGAGCCCGGCGCGCCGGGCGCTGCCGTACGCCGCGACGACGACGAGGGCTGGGCCGACGAACTCGGGCGACCGGTGCTCGCGGGCGCCGGCACCATCGTCTGCCAGGACGTCGCGGAGACGCCCGGGTGGGGCGCAGCGGCGCTGGCCCGCGGCTACCGCTCGGCGATCTGCCTGCCGCTCGCGTTCGGCCCGGCGGAACGCGCGGCGCTGTCGATCTTCTGCCGCGACCCGGACCGGTTCGACGCCGACGAGGAAGCGCTGCTCACCGAACTCGCGCAGGACCTGTCGTTCGGCATCCAGGCGGCGCGCTCGCGCGCGGCGCTCGAGGAGGCGGAGCGGCATCTGGGCGAGCAGACCGCGCAGCTGGAGCGGCTGCTCGAGGCGAGCCCCACGGTCCTCTACCGGATGCAGTACGCGGGCGACCGGCCGTACCTCACCGAAGTCAGCCCGAACATCGCGCGCATCCTGGGCTGCAGCGCCGCGGAGGCCTGCATCCCGGCTTGGTGGCTCGCCCACGTGCACCCCGAGGACCGCGAGGCCGCCGCGCTGCTGCCGCGCCTTGCCACCGAGAGCGACCAGTTCGCGCGCGATTACCGCCTCGCCGACGAGGAAGGCCGCTACCGCTGGGTGCACGACAACGTGCGCGTCACGCGCGACGCCGCCGGGCGGCCCATCGCGCTCACCGGCTCGTGGGCCGAGGTGACGCCGCTCAAGGAGGCGGAGCGCCACGCGGCCAGGGAGGCCGCGCGCCTCGCGGATTCGCAGGCGATCGCGCGCATCGCGAGCTGGGAGGCGGACGTGGCGACCGGCAGCATGTACTGGTCGCGCGAGACGGCCCGCATCTTCGCCGTGGGCGAGGTCGACCTCGCCGCGGGCTTCGAGCACTTCCTGCCGCTCGTGCTGCCGGCGGATCGCGACGCCGTCGCGGCGTGGTGGCGCCGCATCCTCGCGGGCGACGAAGCGCCCGACCTCGAGTTCCGGGCCCGCGGCGCGGCCGGCGACGTGGTGTGGATCGCGGGACGCGGGCGCATGCAGTGCGACGACGAGGGCCGGCCGGCATGCGCCGCCGGCACGTTCCAGGAGGTCACCGAGCGCAAGCGCAGCACCGAGCTCGCGCAGCTGCAGGCGCGCCGCGCGGAGGTCCTGCTCGCGCTGCCGGTGGTGATCGAGTCGCTCACCGACGACGCGTTCGTGCAGCACTGCCTCGACGCGATGGAGACGCTCACGGACAGCCGCATGGCGTTCGGTCACTCGGTCAACGGCGGCTCGCAGCCGGGCACCCGCTCCGCGTGGGCGCTCGGCGCGGCGCGCGATCGCGCGCTGGCCGCCGCGCGGGCCGGCGCCGGGCGTGCGGGCCGCTGGCGCGAGACGCTCGCGACCAGCCAACCGCTGGTCCTGAACGACGCCGACGCCGGCCCCGACGGGATCGGCCGGATGCTCGCGGTGCCCGTCACGGAGGGCGGCCGCGTCGTGCTCGTCGCGTGCGTGGCCGACAAGGCGGAGGACTACACCGCGCAGGACGTGGAGACGGTGCAGCTCATCGCCAACGCCGGCTGGCGCCTCGTGACCAGCCGCCGCCGTGCGCGGCACCTGACCAAGCTCTCGCGCGCCGTCGAGCAGAGCCCGGTGGGCACCATCATCACCGACGTCGACTGCCGCATCGAGTACGCGAACGCCGCCACGCTCGCCCACACGGGCTATTCGCTCGAGGAAATGCTGGGGGCGACACCCTCGATCCTGAAGTCGGGGAAGACGCCGCCCGAGACCTATCGCGAGATGTGGGCCGCGCTCAACGCGGGCAACGGCTGGCGAGGGCAATTCTGCAACCGGCGCCGCGACGGCAGCGAGTTCGTGGAGTCGGCGACCATCACGCCGGTGCGCGACGAGCAGGGCGTGGTCACGCACTACATCGCGGTGGGCGAGGACGTCACCGAGCGCATCCGCACCGAGGAGGAGCTGCGCCAGCACCGCGAGCGGCTGGAGGAACTGGTCCTCGACCGCACCGCCGACCTGGTCGAGGCGCGCCGGCAGGCGGAGGCCGCCAACGCGGCGAAGAGCGAGTTCCTCGCCAACATGAGCCACGAGATCCGCACGCCGATGAACGCGATCATCGGCATGGCGCACCTCATGCAGGAGGAGGAGCTGTCCGCCACCAACGCGGTCCGGCTCGAGAAGATCGACCGCGCGGCGCACCACCTGCTCTCGATCATCAACGACATCCTCGACCTCTCCGCGATCGAGTCGGGGCGCTTCACAATCGACAGCGCGAGCTTCCGCCTCGCCGACGTGCTGGACAGCGTGGTGTCGATCGTCGCCGACGCCGCCGCCGGGAAGCGCCTCGCGCTTTCGGTCGACGCGGGCGGCGTCCCGGCCTCGCTGCGCGGCGACCCGACGCGGCTGCGGCAGGCGCTGCTCAACTACGCCGGCAACGCGGTGAAGTTCACCGAGATGGGGTTCGTGGCGCTGCGCGTGCGCGTGGCCGCCGAGGACGAGCGCGGGATCCTGCTCCGCTTCGAGGTGGAGGACTCCGGCATCGGGGTGCCGGCGCACAAGCAGCCGGAACTGTTCAGCCCGTTCGCCCAGGTCGACACCTCGACGTCGCGTCGCCACGAGGGGACCGGCCTCGGGCTCGCGATCACGCGGCGGCTCGCGCGCCTCATGGGCGGCGACAGCGGGATGACGAGCACCGAGGGCAAGGGCAGCACGTTCTGGTTCACCGCCCGCGTGGAACGCGCGCAGGAACTGCCGCCGCGGCCGTCGGCGCCGCAGCCGGGCAGCGCCAAGCAGGCGCTTCTCGCGCACCACCGCGGCCGCCGCGTGCTGGTGGTGGAGGACAACGAGATCAACCGCGAGGTGGCCGCGCACCTGCTGCGCGTCGCCGGGCTCGCGTGCGAGCTGGCGGTCAACGGGCAGGAGGCCGTCGACATGGTCGCGCGGCAGCCCTTCGCGGCGGTCCTCATGGACGTGCGCATGCCGGTGCTGAACGGCCTCGGCGCCACGCGCGCCATCCGGGCGCAGCACGCGGCGTCGGCGCTGCCGATCATCGCGATGACGGCGAGCGCGTTCGGCGAGGACCGCGACGAGTGCTTCGCCGCCGGCATGAACGACTACCTCGCGAAGCCGGTGTCGCCGGAAAGCCTCTATCGCACGCTGCTGAAGTGGTTCCCCGAGGTGCACGCCGCCGCCGCGGCCGCGGCGGCCGCGGCACCGCCCGAGCCGGTGCCGCCCGCCGCCGGGCCGGCGAACGCGTTGCCCGAACTGCCCGGCATCGACCGCAAGCAGGGCCTCACGGTCGCCGACGGCGACGGCGACCGCTACCTGCGCGTGCTGCGCCGCTTCGCGCGCTCGCAGCCGCTGGACGCCGCGAAGCTCGGCCCGATGCTCGCCGCCGGGGACCGCGACGGCGCCGCGATGATCGCGCACTCGCTGGCCGGCGCCGCGGCGAACCTCGGGGCCGTGGACGTCGCCGCCCCCGCGAAGGCGCTCGAGGAAGGCCTGCGCGGAGGGCGGCTCGAGGACGCTCCCGCACGGGAGCTGGTGGGTCGGATCGACGCGCAGCTGCGCAAGCTCGCCGGGGCGCTCGCCGCACTCCCGGTGGCGACCGAGGACGACGCGGCCGCCCGCGGCACGCTGCCCGATCCGGCGCTCGTCGCGCGGATCCGTCAGCTGATCGAGCAGAGCGACGTGACCGCCGCCGAGATCGTGCACGCGGCGCGGCACGAACTGCGGGCGCTCTTCGGCGCCCGCGTGATGGAGCTCGAGTCCCTCCTCGCCAATTTCGATTTCGAAGGTGCCGCGCACTGGCTCGCGAAAGTGGTGGCCGAGCGCGACACGATGGGAGTGCAGTCATGAGTCTCTTGCTGTGGAACGATGCGCTGGCCACGGGCATCCCGGTCGTGGACGCGCAGCACCGCCGGTTCGTGGAGCTCATCAACGCCGTGGCCCCGGCGGCGGACGCGCCGAACGCCGGGGAGCCGACGCTCGCGCCCCAGCTCGACGAGCTCGTCGAATACGCGCGGATGCACTTCGCCGAGGAAGAGGCGCTGATGGCACGCGTGGGACTCGACCCGCGCGCGCTGGCCCACCACCACCGCCAGCACGAGCGCCTCGCACAGCGCCTCGCGACGCTGCGCAGCGACTTCGCGGCTGGCCAGGTGGAGGCGTCGTACCTGCTGTCGTTCCTCGCCGGCTGGCTCGTGTTCCACATCCTGGGCGAGGACCAGGCGATGGCGCGCCAGCTGTACGCGCGGGCGGGCGGCGCCTCGCCCGCGGATGCCTACACGCTCGGACGCGGGGACGATACGCATCCGTCGCGCGACGCGCTCAACCGCACGCTGGTGGAGGCGTACACCCGGCTCAACCGCCAGAACCGCGAGCTCAGCACCGTCAACCGGCAGCTCGAGGACCACCAGGTCACGCTCTACCGCCAGCAGGAGGACCTGGAAGCGCTGGTGCGCGAGCGCACCGCTGCGCTGGAAGCCCTCGCCAAGGACCTGTCCCGCTCGCGCGACCTGGCCGAGGCCGGTAGCCGCGCGAAGAGCCGCTTCCTCGCGATCGTGAGCCACGAGCTGCGCACGCCGATGAACGCCGTGTGCGGGTTCACCCAGCTGCTGCGCGAGAGCGGCCTCGACGCGAGCCAGGACGCGCTCGCCCAGGCGCTGGAGCGCGCGACCGACCGCATGATGCAGCTCGTGGAGCGCATCGTGGACTACGCCGGCGACGACGACACTGCCACGACCGGCGACGAGCGGGCGGCGTTCTCGCCCGTCGAGCTGCTCGAGGAGACGTGTGCGCCGTTCCGGCGCGCGGCCCGGCAGAAGGGCGTCGCGTTCGAGCTCGCGCTCGACCGTGCGCTGCCGCCGCTCGCACGCGGTCCCGTGGCCGAGTTGCAGCGGATCGTGGCCGAGCTGGTCGACAACGCGGTCAAGTTCACGAGCGACGGCGGCGTGCAGGTGACCGTGCACGCGGAGCCCACCGCGCGCTCCAGCGTCGCGCACCTCGTGCTGCGGGTCCGCGACTCCGGCTGCGGCCTCACCCAGCGCCAGGCGGCCCGCCTCTTCCAGCCGTTCGCCCAGGCCGACGACACCGCGGGCCGGCGCCACGAGGGACTCGGCATCGGCCTGGCCCTCGCGAAGCGGCTGGCAGACCGCATCGGCGCGACCCTGCACCTCACGCGGTCGTCGGCCGAGGGCAGCGAGTTCGGACTCGACGTCGACCTCGAGATTTCCGGGGAGACGCTGATCCAGGCCGTGGACACGCCCGCACCGCCGGCTGCGGTCGCGATGCCCGGCGCGCCGGCGCAGGCCGGCGCGCCGGCGGGCGCCCCCTTGGGCGTGGACCAGTGGATGCAGATGCTGTGTGCGCTGCTGGCGCGCGGCGACACGAGCGCCAGCGCGGTCGTGCGCGCCGCGCCCCCCGCGGTCGTCGCCGCGCTCGGCGCGCGGCTCGCGGATATCGTGCAGCACACCGACACATTCGATTACGATGGTGCGATCGCGCTCCTCCGGCAGGCGCCGCTGCCGCATGCGGCGTGCGCGGAGGAAGCGGCATGAGCGCGGAGGGCCCCCACGTGAACCACGAACCAGCCACGCTGTTGATCGTCGACGACCAGCCCGAGAACCTCGCGGTGCTCGCCGGCCTCCTGCAGCCCCACTACCGCGTGCGGGCCGCGCGTTCGGGCGTGCTCGCGCTGCGTGCGGCGGCAACGCCCCCGCGCCCCGACCTCGCGCTGCTCGACATCATGATGCCGGACATGGACGGCTACGAGCTGCTGGCGCGCCTGCGCGCGGACCCGCAGCTCGCCGACATGCCCGTGATCTTCGTCACCGCGCTCGGTGCGCAGGACGACGAGGAGCGCGGCTTCGAGTGCGGCGCCGTCGACTACATCACCAAGCCGATCAAGCGCGCAACGCTGCTCGCGCGGGTGCGCACCCACCTCGAGCTGAAGCAGGCGCGCGACCGGCTCGTGCAGCACAACGCCGAGCTGGAGCAGCAGGTCGCGGACCGCACCGCCAAGCTCGACACCGCGCTGCACGACCTGCGGCGCACCTACTTCGCCACGCTGAAGCTCGTGAGCGACATCGTCGGCCGCCGCAGCACGTACCTGGGCGACCACGCCAAGGCCGTCGCGGCGCTGGCGCAGCAGACGGCGCTCGCGATGGGCATGGACATCGAGGCCGCGCAGCAGGTGCTGGTCGCAGGACTGCTGCACGACATCGGCAAGGTCGGCTTCCCCGACTCGCTGCTCGGCAAGCCCGTCGCCGCCATGACCACCGACGAGCTCGTCACGTACCGCGCGCACGTGTCGACGGGGGCCGACCTCATCGGGCGCATCGACGCGCTGAAGGAGGTGGCGGAGATCGTGTACTCCCACCACGAGCTCTTCAACGGCAACGGGTTCCCGCAGCACCTCTCGGGCCTGTCGATCCCGATCGGGGCCCGCATCGTGTGCGCCGCGAGCGACTACTACGACCTGCGCGACGGCCTCGCCAACCGGCAGCCGTGGAGCGCCAAGCGCAGCGGCCAGTACCTGGTCGAGTGCGCCGGCTCGCGCTACGACCCCGCTGTGATCGAGGCCATGGAGCCGATCATCGCCAAGGAAGGGCTCTACGCGATCGACGAGATCCGGATGGACGTGAAGTTCCTGCGCGAGGGCATGGTCCTCACGCGCGACATCACCGACCGCAGCGGACTCGTGCTGCTCGCGCGCGGCTCGCGCATCACCCGGCACCTCGTGGGGCAGCTGATGACGGCCGAGGAACGCGACGGCCAGCGCATCGCGGCCTACGTCGACCGCACGTCGGCGGACCTGCGCGAGGGAATGGCGACCGAGGAGCCGCCGGGCTAGCCGCCGCAGCGCAACGTCCCGCAGCGCGACGCGGCAACGGTGTTTGCCGCCGGCGCCACGCGGCCCCACAATGCGGGCGATGACTCCGCATCCTCGTCGCATCGCCCGTCTCCCAGCGGGCACCCGCAAGCCCTCAGATCCGCGCCGGGCATGAGCCCGCAGGCCGCCAACTCGCTGCGCCTGCTGGCGCTCGCCGGCTTCGCGAGCATCATGTCGATGCGCGTGTGCGACGCGATGCTGCCCGCCCTCGCGTCTGCATTCGCCGCCTCGCTGCCCGATGCGGCGCTGTCGATCTCGGCCTACGCGATCGCCTACGGCGCGATGCAGCTCGTGTACGGCCCGCTCGCCGACCGCCACGGCCGCCTGCGCGTGATCGCGCTCGCGGCCGGCGGCTGCGCCGTCGCATCGGTGGTGGCGGCCCTCGCCACCTCGCTGCCGCTGCTGGTCGCGGCCCGCGTCGCCATGGGCGCATGCGCGGCGGCCATCGTGCCGCAGGCCCTCGCTTGGATCGGCGACAACGTGCCGCTCCTCGAGCGGCAGGCGGTGCTCGCACGCTACAGCGGCGCCACGCTGCTCGGCATGACGCTCGGCATCTGGCTCGGTGGCGGCCTCACGCAGGCGCTGGACTGGCGCGCGCCGTTCCTCGCGCTGGCCCCGCTCTTCGCACTGGCGTCGTTGCTGCTGCTGCGCGGCGTGCGCCGCGCGGGCCCGGCGCCACCGGCGGCGCGCGTTCCCTACTGGCAGCAGGTGCATGCCGTCGTGCGGCTGCCGTGGCCGCGCCGCGTGCTGGTGGTGGCCGCGATCGAGGGCGCGCTGGGCTTCGGCACGCTCGCGTTCGTGCCGTCGGTGCTGCACGACCGCTTCGCGCTGTCGCTCAACGCCGGCGGCGCGGTGGTCGCGCTCTTTGCGGTCGGCGGCCTGGTCTACAGCCAGGTCGCGCCGGGGCTCCTGCGCCGGCACGGTCCGCGCCGCGTCCTCCTCGCGTCGGTCGCACTGATGAGCCTCGGCTTCGCGCTGCTGGCGGTGATGCCGCACTGGAGCGTCGCGCTCGTAGCCTGCGGCGTCGGCGGCATCGGCTTCTACGGCTTCCACAACGTGCTGCAGTTCACCGCGACGCAGCTCTCGCACACCGCGCGCGGCACGGCCGTGTCGCTCTTCGCGTGCAGCCTCTTCGCCGGCCAGAGCGCCGGCGTCACCGCGACCGCGGCCGCGCTCGCGCGCTGGTCGCCGGCGGTCGTCTACGGTGCGACCGCCGCGGCGCTCGGCGTGCTCGGACTGTGGTTCGCGCGGTCGCAGCAGCGGCGGCACGCCGCGACCGAGGCCGCGCAGGCGTGATCAGGAGGAGACCGACGACGGCGGGACCGGCGCGAACGCCTGCGTGACGCGCTGCGGCGCATCCCACACGAGGCGCGGCGCGCGGCGGCCGGGCGGCGTCACGTGCAGCCGACCCTTGCGCCACGTGCGCTCCACCCCGGACCCCGCGGGTTCGTCGAGATGCACCTCGACCGGGCCGAGCGCGAGCGAGCGCACCGCGAAGTTCGCCCAGCGCGGACCGCCGGTCGCGGTGGGACGCGCGAGCCCGCCGTCGCCACCCGCGTCGAGCGCACCGTCCGCGACGCGCACCAGCGACTCGGACAGCCGCGCGTCGTCGAGCGTGAGGTAGAGCAGCGCCGCGAGCAGCACGTGCAGGCCGTCGTGCGCGACCTCCGCGTCGCCGCCCGCCGGCCCGCCCGCGGCGACGCGCGCGCGCCGCAGCGTCGCGGCGACCGGCTCGTCGGGCCGCGCGGGCGTGAGGCGCATCGGTGGCAACTCGACGGCCTCGTCCTGCGCGACCGGCAGGAGCGCCATCGCCCAGACGTCGGCGGCCCGCCGCGCCCAGTGCACGTACACGCCCTGCACCGGCGCCGGCGTGCCCGGCCACGGCAGCGGATCCGCGAAGTCGACGTACGCATCGGCCTTCGGCGTGGCGACCATGACGGCGGTGACGTCGATGCCGAGCTCGGTCTCCGCGAGCATCTCCTGCAGCGTGCCGCGCACGCGCAGCAGCACGCCGCCCCGCCACAGGAACGCGAGCGCCGCGACCGCGCACGGACGCAGCGCGCGGCGCGCCGCGGGAGCGGCGACCACCGCCCGCAGCGCGTCGTCGTCCGTGGTGATCGCCGGCACCGCCGCGACGAGCCCGTGCTGCCGGGCCAGCGCTTCGGCGAGGCGCGCCGCGCCCGTGGCATTGAGCCACTCGCGCACGCGCGGCAGCGCGGTGTGCGTGACGGCCCGCTGCGGATGCGGCGCCGTCTCCGGCGCCTCGGGCGCGTCGTCGTGGCCCGTGCCCGCGAGCGGCCGCGCGACGAGCGCACGTCCCTCGCCGTACAGCGCGGTCGCGAGGTCGCCTTCCGTGTCGTCGGGCAGGTACGCGGCGTCCGGTCCGAGGTTGCGCGTCGTGATGCGGTGGGGCATGCGCGCGAACCGCGCGAGGCGTTCGAGGCCCGCGGCGACATCGTCGTGGTACGTCGTCTCCTCGCAGCACTCGAACACGCTGCCCGGCGTGCCGACCAGCACGCGCAACCGGTCGCCGCAGCGCCACGCCGACAGGTGCAGTGCGTCGTAGGCCGCGCTCGCCGCGCGGTCCGCGTGCAGGCGCGCCCACACGCTGTAGGCGCGGGTGTGACCGTACCCTTCGTAGAGGTCGTCGGCGCGGATCACGTCGAAGCGCGGGAGGTCGGCGCACGCCGCCATGCGCTCCACGAACGCGGCGCCGGCGCGGGCGGCGAGGTCGGGCGCGAGCGGATCGCGGGCCTCCGTGCCCGCCGGATCGAGCCACAGCGCGACCCACACCGGCACCGGCACGTCGCCGAACGCGAGCGCCCGGTCCGCCGGCCACAGCGTCTGCGGATTCGTGGTGAACGGCGCCTCCCCGCGCACGAACGCGCGGAAGGCATCGCTCGGCGCGCCCAGCGTCACGCCGCTCGGCCGCAGGAGGCGCGGCACGGACGCAAAGAGGCGACGCTCCGGCGGCTCGCGCGAGTCCGCCCGCAGCGTCGCGGCCCACGCGCGCGTGAACTCCGCCGCCTCGCGGCCCGCCTGGTCGTCGAGCCGGTACACCGCGGTCGGGCGCAGCCACAACACCGCGGAGGCGAGCACGCGCGCGCCCTTGGCGCCGGCCGGCTGCGCGATCGCCGTACGATAGAGGCGCGCGAGCATGGTTTCGCGCAGGTCGGGCGGGCCGTCGAGGCGCTCGACCTTCGCCAGCACGTCGGGCACCACCGTGGCGAGACCCGCCGCGCGACATTCGTCCCACACGAGGTCGAACGCGCTCCACTTGCCCTGTGCTGCCGTGATGCGCAGGGCTTCGACACTGTGTTGGACCGACTTGAATGCCATGGCCGATCGTTGCTCGGGAAACGTCCTTGGACATCGTAGCAAACCGGTGGCACGCGTGCCGCGCTGCCGATACGGCCCGGGCTTCGCGGGCGACAGCGGCACTGCCCCCGCGGCCGAAGCCGGGATCGGCAACCGGCCGCTACGGCAGGCTGCGCGAGCGCCGGATGCGGTCCTGCATCCGCCTGGGCATGCGGTCAAGTTGCGCTGCGCGGTCCTCGACGCTGGGATAGTTCACCGGCGCGTCGGCGTCGTTCGCGGGCAAGGCGAGGAGCCGGTGCGCTTCGATCACGTCATCCGGGGATGCCCCGAGTCGCGCGGCGATCGCGGCCACCGGCAGGCCCTGTCGG
The DNA here is from genome assembly GCA_046347715.1 of Burkholderiales bacterium. Classification (GTDB taxonomy): domain Bacteria; phylum Pseudomonadota; class Gammaproteobacteria; order Burkholderiales; family Casimicrobiaceae; genus VBCG01. The sequence goes on along the minus strand of JAXMFO010000009.1, from coordinate 12,967 downwards.
TTGAGGCGCTGCACGGCAAGCACGAACGGGAGCAGCATCGGCATGGCGCGGAGCGTAGGCGTCGGCGGGCACACCAGGTGAGCCCGGGGCACAGTGTGAAAAGGGTGTTACTACGCAAATGGCACCCAAACCCCGCCTTACCTGCCGATCGGCGGGCGAGGCGGGCGAAATCTAGAAAAAACAATGTCATATAGCCAGATGTCACTATCCGACGCCTGGCTATATGAAGAAAACCTCCTCCTACCTGAAAGGTCTGGCCGAACGTCGAGCCAGACTGGCCGCAGAAATTCTGCGGCTTGAGCGGCTCCAAGTCGACATTGATGGCTCCCTGCAAGCGGCCAGGAAAAAGCTGGAGAGCTGCGACCTTTTGATCCGGGACTTTGACGACCGGCTCGACCCCAAGGTTATCCAGCCCATTCGGGCGACCGCCGGACGATACGGTCCGCGGGGAGCACTCCGCAACGCCGCAATGGCCGCCGCAAGGGCGGCATCGCCTCAGCCTATCTCAGCGATTGAGATCGCGCACTACGTCCGAGCCGTCCTCAATCTGGAATTTCCGACGCCTGCGGAGCGCACTAGGTGGTTCAAGAACTCGCTACGGCCGGCATTGCAGAAATTGGGGGAGGACGGCGTCTTGGTGCGCTTGCCAGATGGTGACGATCAATACGATAGGTCCGGCATTTGGCAATGGCCGAAAGCGGACGATGGCGAGAAGCCGGCCCAATTGGAAACACAGCGCCATGAGTAAGACCCCACCGTATCTAAAGGGCCTTACCGATCGTCAAGCTCGCATTGCGGGAGACGTAGCACGACAGAAGAAGATGCTGGACGAGCTCATGGCCTCTCTTGAACGAGGCAAGGCTCTCATAGAAAGCTACAACGAACACATTCGCGACTTCGACCCTGCTATTGATCCCGACCGCATAAAGCCGATCGCGATGACAAATCGGGGCAAGTATGGTGGTTACGGCGCACTCCGATTTGAGATCAAGAAACTACTGAAAGATGCTGCCCCACTTGCTTTGTCAACTCCCCAGATCGCTCGCAGTCTTCACGCCACGTTCCAACTAAACCTTAGACCCGGCGATCAATACCGGCATTGGGCGCATAACTCAGTGGGCAATGCCCTGAAGCAGCTGGCCGCGCTAGGCACAGTCCTCCGAATAGAACGCGAGCCCACGGAAGACAGGCGTCATTCCATGTGGCTATGGCGTGGTGAAATTTCGACCCTCGAGGATCTGCGCGCTAATGCCGACGCGGCCGGCATCGCCATCGAGGAGACCATCGAAAAATTAGACGATGACGACGCGGCTAACCGTTAACGCGGCGGCTTCCCATTCTTCATGGCGATCGGACTGGTTCCCGCGGGAGGACCACTGGGTAGCGCGCCGGCATTCGCGGGCATCAGGATTTCGATGTCGCGATGTTGGCCATGGGTGTACATCGTCCAGAACTCGCTTCGCCCCACGCTCATCGCGATGTGCAGCAGAAGCTGCAGCTGCTTGCCATTGGATAGGCGGCGCGCGTCGGAGCGGAAGCCCACCTCGCAGGCATAGTCATGCAGGTATTTCGGCTCGATGTTGAGATAGACACCTTTCTCGGCGCGATCCATCCGCGCGTTAATCTCTTCCGCCTGGTTGTTGTTCTCGCCATTGGGTCCGCTAAACGTGAGCGCGTGCTCGACACGGCGGTGGTCGGCGAACTTTCTGCCGATCGGTGCGTAAGCCTTCACCATATCTGAGTTCAATACCGACTCCGGCATGGCCACGAACGAGCCGACCATGGCCTTGGCTTCTGGCACATCCTCCGTCCGACCGACGCCAATGCGCGTTGCAACTGCGCCTTGCCTTTTAACTCCAGACCGCTTGCGCACGGTGAATACCAGGCGTCGATCTGGCGGCAGGCGTTTGCCGTAGTCGGGATCCCGTTGTCCGCCTTTCTTAGCTCGATTCTTGGCGTTGATCCGCTCCACGTCGGTAAGTGGTGGCTGCGCCTTGGGATCCTTGCCAGCGCCCTCCAGAATCGCCTTTTCTTTCTCCAGTGCGTCCGGCTGCTTGTTCAAGGGCGGCGTCACCTGCGGCCGGCCGCGCTTTTCAGCTGAGCGTCGACCACTCTGGTGCGCAGCATCCATTTCGACGTCGGCGTTTAGCAGCCCGATGTTGTGGCCGCGAATGAGCCCTTCGCGCAACTTCTGTTGATGGACATAGGCGGTGTTATATGAATGCCGATATTCGCGCCTCAACGCGAGCGCGGGGTGTCCGCCCACGTTGCAGAGGAACGTCAGCGTCTGGGCCACGATTTCGCGTAACGGCAGCTTCCGCGCATGGAAGTGGCTTCCTGAGGTGATGCTGAAGGAGCTGCGACATCCCGTGCAGCGCCATCGCTTCTCGTTCTTCTTCCATGCGTGCTTACCAATCGTCCCGCAGTGGGGACAGATCACGGTCTTCCACGATCCGAAGCGAACCTTCACCAGAAAGTCCAGGCACTCGCGGTCGCTCCACGCCAGGATCTCACGGACCGAGGTGTCGACCGCGCTCGCCGCCAGATGGCGCTTAGCGGTCCCGCTTTTGCGGCGCTTGCGCTTGCGTCTATCGTCAGCGGCGGCCGCGTTTGCAAACGGATTACCTTCGTTCATACGACCCTCGCCAGAAATTGCATGTAGGTCGGCATCGGCACGATCCCGTCCGGCGCCTGGCGATGGATCTCCGGTGGCTCGCTGTTGGATTTGACCCAACGCAGCAGGCCACCGCGGGCGGGCTGCGGTAGCTTGCAGACGTTGACGTACTCCTTGCCGTTCTTCAGAACCTTCGGGAAAACGAGTCCCGGCATGGGCGGCAGTTCTGTGTAGCTGCCATGCAGGCGCAGCAGCGCGGCGCGCATGATGAGCTCGGCAGGCCGCAGTCGTTCCGGCCGGAAGAAGAACCGTTCGACCTGTCGGACCGGCATGAGGTCTTCCTCAAAGCGGGCGCGATAGCACGCTTTGGCACGGCCATGACGCCAGATCTCGGCCGTTGAAAGGACGCGCTTCCGGCCATTGTCCTCGGGGTAGTGCTCGATCATTGCCGAGAGATGCGTTGCCGATGCGATGTGCTTGGGTGACTCAGGCATCCTCGGAAGCGTGTCCGACGGGCCCTCCGGGGAGAGCGCTCGCGCAATGGCGCGGGCGACTAAGTCCCAGAGCGAGTCTGACCAGCGAGGGTAGTTGCGGAGGATGACGGGCCGGCCCGCGCCTTGCCCATGTTGGAAAAGGAGAACCTTGTAGTCCGCGATGGCATCGAGTTTCTCGTAGCCGATGTCCAGCCAATCAAGCCGGGTGTGGATCGACATATCCCGCAGCGGCCCTGCGTGCACAGTCACTTTGAGCATTAGCGCACCACCGTCACGTCCCACGCTTGCGCGTAGTTGACGCCCTCGATGTTCTCGGTCCCAGACAGGCGAAAGTTTCGATCCACCCAGTAGATCAGCCGAGCATCTACTAGTTGCGCAAGCATTGGCGTATCGAGACCGTCCGCCGCGGACAGCACGTTTGCGCAGTTGGCGACGCGGTTGTTCTTGTCGATCCGCTCTTCGCCGATCTTTAGGTGCCCGCGTGTCGTCGCGCCTTCCTCCTTCTTCGACTTGTAGACGGGCTTCCCGCAGTCATACAGCGGCATGACGTCGACTAACATGCTTAAGCCTCCACGCGATAGTGGGCAGAGGCGATGCGGCGGGATGAGGTAAGCGACGCCAGCGTCGTGGTCACCACCCTTAGCGTTGACCATGACCCACGTTTCTGCGGGAGGAAGTTCACGGTCATCGAGTCAGCGCGAATTCCGTGCTGCTCCCAGCGCACGTCATAGGCGTGCGCGTCATCGCATTGCTCGATGACGAGCTTCGCGACCTCGATGTCGATCGCGCGGCCGTGACTGACGATGACGGTGAGCCGCTGCGGATGCGCGTGGTCGTGTCGACGTTCGCGCACGGGCTCCTCCACTTCGGTGTCGAGGTGGGTGGCGATCGTGGCCAGAAGACCGGGCAGCGCCTCCGGTGCACCGCTACCAGGTAGCGTGACCGCACGCCGGCCGGCGTCCTCTGGACGCACCACCAGCACGCGGACCTGGCACTGCCAAGCGCTCCCGTGCTGCGCGATGTGGATATCACCGATGCGCGCGTCAGCGCATTCTGGAACTGACTCGAATACTGTGATGTGGAACATGGCACTCCCCGGCACACACGGCCAATAGCTATCCCGAGCTAACCAGGGTCACCTGGCTAGCAACCAAATCCGACCAAGGCGGTCGGCTTTAGGGCCGGGGTATGTGCGACGCGGGGGAGTGCGGACGAGCGCAGCCGCAGGCCACGATCCGGCGTTGCCGGAGGCCGTGGATCTGGATGACCAGAGTGACGATGGAGGTCATGCTCGTAGCCTACGCGCCCATGAAGCTCATTGGACGAGCCTGGGCCCGCTCGCAGCGAAGGTCCGCCGCGGTGACGAGATGCCGACCGTGCCGCAGCGCGGTTCCGCAGGCGGTCCGGATACGCTTGCGGACATCTCGCGGTGCTTCACCGACGAGTGCCCAGACAGCCGAGTCGTCGAGTGTGAATTGGGTGAGACGAGGACTGCTGCTCTGCAGTCTCTTGAACACACTCCGCACCACCTGAGCGCATTGCTCGCCAGTGGGCGCCGGGATGGTGATGTGTACACAGCGCTGATACAGCGGCTCTGGAATTCTTGCCACGTCGTTTGCAGTCGCCCAGTACATGACGTGCGACGCGTTCACGGGAACGGATGGAATCGATAGATCTTCGAACCGGACGGCAACTGCAGGCTCGAGGAGTTGGTAGAGCGGCCCTTCTGGGCTTGCGCGAATGCCCCGTGGAATTTTGTCGAGCTCGTCCAGAAGAATGAGCGGATTCGCGTAACGTCCTTCGGTCAGGGTGCGGAAGACCATGCCCGTCTGAGAGTTCGACCACGTTTCTTGGCTGCCAGACAGCATGGAGCCGCACTCGATCGAGGACATCGCCACTTGGCGAAATTCGCCCGTGATAACCGGCTGCGTTGCTTGAACGAGGGTGGTCTTTCCGAACCCCGGCGGCCCCTCGAGTAGGAGGGGGTCCAGTTCGACGACGCCGTTATCGCTCACCGCGAGTTGACAGGCACTGCGGATATGTTCGAAGAACTCGTCGGCGTAGACGTAGTCGGCTTCGAGTTCGTCCAGTCGTTGATCCCAGTCGTGAGGAAGGCGAAAGAGAATCCGGCGCGATCCACGGTTGAGCAGACTGGACGCGAGCGCTTGGCTACGGCGCAGCGACTCGGCGTCGGCGTGCCGGGTGTTGGCAGTACTCGCATAGCGCGCGACCGCGGTAAGTGAGTACACGTCGATCCCGGGTGTGTCGTCATCGGCGCCAGCCACGTCGTCCACTGGACCACCCACCCGGCCCGGGAGAGACGGAACGATCGACCGTTCCTTCCAGAAGGTCCCGTTGTCCGCCTCCGCCTCCGCCTCGACCGAACCATTGTCGTCGAGACTGAAGCGTTCGTTGAGCGACGCCAGCAGCTCGTCGCGGCTCCGCTCGGTGTTTGTGTGGTCCATGCCCATATCTCCATGTCGCGGCGCCCGCGTGTTCGCGGGCGCCAGATGCGAAAAAGCCCCGGCTGTCCGGGGCTTCATGGTCGACAGGCGAACGCCGGCCTAGGAGGCTCTGGACAAGAAAGGCGCGTCGGCGGGACGCGGTATGGAGTGGTGTGAGGCGCGGCGCTTCATGGCGGAGCAGAGTCTACGCCGGTCGAATCGAGAAATGCAACCAGGATGGTGAACGGTGACAGTTTATGTAAACTGCTGGATATGCGACATCCGCGACCGCTCCCAGGGGGCCGAATTGTTGATTTGCACTGAAATCTGACCCACTTCTTGGGGTGATTTGCATCGAAAGTTGACCCACGTATAGACACTGGCCTGCTCGGGAGCCGAGCGGGAGAAGGAGTGATCGACGTGGCGATATTGAGTGTGATCCGGCGCTGGCATCTGCGCGACGGAGTGTCGATTCGGGAGATCGCGCGGCGCTCGCAGCTGTCGCGCAATACGGTCCGGAAGTACCTGGCGAGCGCGGTGGTGGAACCGAAGTACCCGCGCCGCAAGAGTCGCAGCAAGCTGGATGGGTTTGCGGCGAAGTTGACCGCCTGGCTGGTGGCGGAGGCGCGCAAGGGACGCAAGCAGCGGCGCAACCTGCGCCGGCTGTATGCCGACCTGACCGCCTTGGGTTTCCCGGGCTCGTACGACCGGGTGGCGGCGTTTGCCCGCTCCTGGCGGCAGACGCAGCAGGAGGTGGCGCGGACCGCCGGGCGCGGGACCTTCGTGCCGCTGGCCTTCGCTCCGGGCGAGGCGTTCCAGTTCGACTGGAGCGAGGACTGGGCGCTGGTGGGTGGCGAGCGCACCAAGGTCCAGGTGGCGCAGTTCAAGCTGAGCTACAGCCGGGCCTTCTTCCTGCGCGCCTATCCCCTGCAGACGCACGAGATGCTGTTCGACGCGCATGCCCATGCCTTTGCCGTGCTGGGCGGCGTGCCGCGGCGCGGCATCTACGACAACATGAAGACGGCGGTGGACCGGGTGGGGGTGGGCAAGGCGCGCGATGTCAACGGGCGCTTCGCCGCGATGGTCAGCCACTACCTGTTCGAGGCTGAGTTCTGCAACCCGGCCGCCGGCTGGGAGAAGGGGCAGATCGAGAAGAACGTGCAGGACGCCCGGCACCGGCTGTGGCACCACGCGCCGGCGTTCCCCACCCTGGCGGCCCTCAACGCCTGGCTGCAGGAGCGCTGCGTCGCGCTGTGGGAGACCACGGCACATCCGCAGCAGCCCGGACGCACGGTGGCCGAGGTGTGGCGCGAGGAGCAGCCGCTGCTGATGCCGCTGCCGCGGCCCTTCGACGGCTTCGTGGAGCACACCAAGCGGGTTTCGCCGACCTGCCTGATCCACGTCGAGCGCAACCGCTACAGCGTGCCGGCCTCCTTCGCCAACCGGCCGGTGAGCGTGCGGGTCTACGCCGACCGTCTGGTGATCGCGGCTGAAGGCCAGGTCATCGCCGAGCACGCCCGCGTCATCGAGCGCAGCCATCGCCCCGGACGCACGCTCTACGACTGGCGGCACTACCTGAGTGTGCTGCAGCGCAAGCCGGGGGCCCTGCGCAACGGGGCGCCATTCGCCACGCTGCCGGAGGGTTTCAAGCGCCTGCAGGCGATCCTGCTCCGCCGGCCGGGTGGCGACCGGGAAATGGTGGAGATCCTGGCGCTGGTGCTGCATCACGACGAGCAGGCGGTGCTCACGGCCGTGGAACTGGCGCTGGAGGCCGGCGCCCCCTCCAAGCAGCACATCCTGAATCTCCTCGGCCGCCTGCTCGACAGCGCCCCGCCGGCGCCGATCAGTGCGCCGCAGGCGCTGGCCCTGACGGTGGAACCGCAGGCCAATGTCGAGCGCTACGATGCCCTGCGCGGAGCGCGCCATGCAGCCTGACGCGATGGTGACGACGCTGCGCGGTTTGAAGTTGTTCGGGATGGCGCAGGCGGTGACCGAACTGGCGGCGCAGGGGGCACCGGCCTTCCAGGGCGCTCAGGCCATCATCGGCAGCCTGCTCAAGGCCGAGATGGCCGAACGCGAGGTGCGCTCGGTGGCCTACCAGATGAAGATCGCGCGCTTCCCGGCCTACCGCGACCTGGCCGGCTTCGACTTCGGCCAGAGCGTGGCCAACGAAGCGCTGGTGCGGCAACTACACCGCTGCGACTTCCTCGAGCAGGCCCACAACGTGGTGCTGGTCGGCGGCCCGGGCACCGGCAAGACTCACCTGGCCACCGCCTTCGGGGTGCAGGCGTTGGAACTCCACCGGCGGCGGGTGCGCTTCTTTCCCACCATTGAGCTGGTGAACGCGCTGGAGGCCGAGAAACTCTGCGGCAAGCAGGGCCAGATCGCGCATCGCCTGGCCTATGCCGACCTGGTGATCCTCGATGAACTGGGCTACCTGCCGTTCAGCCAAGCCGGCGGCGCATTACTGTTCCACCTACTCAGCAAGCTCTATGAGAAGACTAGCGTGGTGATCACCACCAACCTGAGCTTCGGGGAATGGGCCGCCGTATTCGGCGATCCGAAGATGACCACGGCGCTCCTCGACCGCCTGACCCATCACTGCCACATCATCGAAACCGGCAACGAGAGCTACCGCTTCAAGCACAGCAATACCCAGCCGCGAAAGGAGCCCCGCGCTAGAAAATCATCCGCGACCTGAGCCATACTGCAACGCATTCGGGTGGGTCAATATTCAGTGCAAAACCCGGGTCAAGATTCGGTGCAAATCAACAACCGGAGCTTCATGCTGCGACGTAAACGGCTGATCGACGCTCACCAACGACACAGAAGCGAAATGACCTACGGGACTTAGTCTTTCGCAACGGTTGGCAATTACGCTCCAGTTGCTTGGCCTGGGCGCTTCGCTGGACGGATACTTGACGCATCGGACCACCACCCATTCCGGTTGGTTGCCCTTCCCGAAGAACCATATTGACGGGTCCACTTCGGGATTGGCCTGCCAAGACATGAGTCGCAGGCCTTGGCTCTCTAGATGTTTGCGGACCACCTGCACCGCGAAGTCATGCAGCTCCCAAGGTGTCATCTCAACCTTTGCTTCCGTCACGAGCGCGACCGGATCAAAGGCCAAACCGGTCTTCGCATCGACAAGGCCCCAGCCCCGGATCTCTGGGGCCCATGCTCCGCCGAGCTTATGCCGCATCCTAAGAAGGCACGCCACACCATTGGCTGCCTTAGCTACTGAAATCAGCCCATGAACACCACCTGGCCCCTGGACATGGCCGTCTGAATCTTCAACCCGGACAAAGAAGAGTTGATTGCCAAGCCGAAATGAGAGGTGCTCAAGGAACGGCGGGTATGGATGCGCTCGAAGCCATGACTGGATGCCTCCCTGGGCCTGCTTATTTAGATGCTCCGCGGCTGCTTTCCAACAGGGAAAGAAGGCCTCGGACATTTGTTGCATGTCGATCTCGTGCATCGATTCTCCAGTGCAGCTCCCGAGATTTATGAACGGGCCGCTAAAAGCACTCTTTGACGCCGCAAGTCTTTCGCCGCCGGATCGATCTGCCAGCTTTATGGGCGAAGGTGTAGACCAGGGTCTAGTTCTTTTGACCAAGCACCGGCCGGCGCGATGTGGCCGCAGTGGCAGCAGAGCAAATGTTCAACATGTCGTGAACCAACCCAGATTGCAGTCCCGATTGGTACGAGCGCAGTCAGTAGTGCAATTGAATCCGGCACCGACGAAATATAGAAGCTGAGAAGGCCGCCGACAAGCGCTCAAGTTCGCTGCGGCGTAGGCGTCCGCTCTAGTTGATTGCTCTTCCGTTGACCGTAGCCGTTCCGATCTAATTACTCATGGGCCAACAACAGTGACCAAGTCTGCGCGGAAGGTATCTAGAGCTAAGGCCAATGCGGCTGTCGAAAGCCTGTCGATCCTAGGGACAAGTGCGAGGATGGGGCCAATTGCGCTGTGGGTGTATGCAGATGCGTATAGGAATGCCGCCAAGCTGCTTGGAGCGACGCCGGCGACTTATGATCCGGTCCGCTATTATTTGATATGCCATGCGATCGAGTTAGCACTGAAGGCCTACCTAGCGGTTTGTGGCTCAACCATGGCGGATTTGTCGGATGCCGCACTTGGGCACAACTTGGACGCGATTCTTAAGGAGGCTGAGGCCAAGAATGTGGCTCATTTGGTACCCCTATCGCCGGTGGAGGCAGGGGAGATCGTTAAGGCGTCGAACTACTACTCTGGAAAGGTCTTCGAGTATCCCGCGGTGGCGGAGGCGATGAAAGCCTATTCCGGACGCCCCGACTTTGATCTTCTAGTGTGTGTTGCCGACAAGCTAGTCGTAGGTACCGAAGCGTCTTGCAAGGCAGCGCGTTAGTGACTGGATCAAGGTCGCCAAGCGAGGACGGGCGAACGCCACCAGGGGCCGAAGACACGCAGAAGGTGGAAGGGAGCGCTGTATAACGCCGTACCGCGTTGTGAGCCTTAGGGGGTCGGGATGTGGGGACAGTGGTATGGGGGTGTTGAAGGGCATGACGCCACTGTCATGCTCAACATGGACGAACAAACACCAGGCATCGGCCGGGCGTATTTGTCCGAGCCTGCATCGCCGACACCGGTAGTGTCGGGATCCTTCTATTGGAATGGCGACCCGTCGACGCAGGGTCGCTTTTTGGTTGACCCTTCTGGCCCTTCACAGGCTGCGCAGACGGCCACCTTTCAATGTACTGAGTTTTCGAGCGATAGACTGAAAGGGGTCGTAAATACATCTTGGGGAACTACGGCCGCTCTCGATCTGTACAAGATTGACGCGTTCACGACGCACACTGTTGCCCATCTCGCGAACTCGTGGGAGCAGCTTGGGACGATGCTGGGCCACTTCTCGGTGCCGGGACGGAAGTGGATCTTTCGGGGGCAACGAGACAAGCGGTGGCATTTAGAGTCTAGATTTCACCGCCTGGGCCGTCGCGACCTACGAACTTACAAGATGCGGGATGTCGAGGAACTCCGCCGACTGTTCGCCGCAGAAGAGCGCACGTTTGACACCTCCGATCCTGCCAGCCTCGCCTCACTAATTCACCTAGGCCAGCATCACGCGTTCCCAACTCCGTGGCTCGACTGGACTGAATCTGCATACACCGCGATTTTCTTCGCCTTCGAACAGCGTTCGCCGGCTCGAGATGATGACCAGTTTGCCCGGCTATACATTATTGAGACGACTGAGTGGCCCTACGCAGAACTCCGAGTTGCTTCCCTGGAGAGCGCTGTTCCATACGTCTTCTTGTCCAAGCCATTGCCTCAACATAACCGCCGCGCTGTGTCTCAGCAGGCGGTAGTCATGGCTACAAACATAGCTCGACCGGAGTGGTATATCACCCACTACGGGTTGCCGGTTGGTCGAGCACCGGCGATAACCGTGATCGAAATGCCGTGGAGTCTGCGCAAGAGGGCTCTTGCCGAACTGGCGCGCATGAACATTGGCCCGCGACAAGTGCACGGTGGTCTTGATGGTATTGGCATGGAGCTAAGCCAACGCTACTTTGATCCCGCATGTGATCAGTAGCTCCTGGGTACGGGATCTTTGATGGCGAAGATATTTCACCAAGACTGGTTCTGCCGACTCCCCGGAGATACCGAAACGTTTTCGCCAGCACCGCTTCGACCGCCACGTCTTGGGGTTGATGGAGTCATCGCGCCTCCGCAGCACGGATATCACGTACTTAAGGAGATTCCAACCAATTGGGGAGCGGGTAACGAGCGGCGCAGCATTGCGGCCGTAACTCCCGGTCCATTTAGCCGCCTGGTCGGAAGCCGTTTCGCCGACGTGTTTGGGCGGTCCGCTTTGGGGATCGATATCTGGGCGGTCAGACGCGGGTTTGCCGACGTGTTGGCGGTTGGCGAATTGCTCTCGGCCGGGGCATTTTGGACGCACGACTCCTCAAGTCCAGCGAATCCATGGGCGTTTGAATTCCACGCGCAGTTCTTGGATGGCGGGGTGGCGGCATTGGACGGCGACTACTTCTGGGGCTTGAAGGGTGTCTGGGCGTACGGGGTACAAGCCACACGCCTACTGTGCTTCGAACTCGGCGTGTCTCCAAAACGGTGGCCAGCGACAAATGGTCCGCCACCGTCACGCGACACCCTGTGGTCGTCGCTAGTCGCGGAGCGACTCGACGACGCCGCGATCGGGAAACTCCGCGAACGTGGGTTGGGCGGAGGATTTTCGTTTCCGAGCCTAAAAGGCAACTGCCAGCGCTAGCGTGATTCGCTATATCTATCAAGTACTAACGCCATTTTCTGTGCCATTTGCGTAGTAACACCCTGTGAAAACGAAAAACCCGCCGTGCGGCGGGTTTCACGTTCGTGTCTGGCGGAGAGCGAGGGATTCGAACCCCCGATAGGTTGCCCTATACCTGATTTCGAGTCAGGCGCCTTCGACCACTCGGCCAGCTCTCCGGTAAGCCGTGCATTATAACCCGCGACGGGGAGCCTGCCAAATCGCGAGGCGCCGCCGCCTCGGCGCGACCGTACTGCGCACCCGCCGGCGGAAACGAAAACGGAGGCCCGCAGGCCTCCGCCATCGTTCGTGCCCGCGCGCGCGGCTACTTCTTCGCGGGCGTCGCCGCAGCGGGCGCGGCCGGCTTCGCCGCAGGCGCGGCAGCCGGGGCCTTCGCGGCAGCCGCCGCGGGCGGCATCTGCGCCGCCGGAACCTGCTTGCCCTTCGCCTTCATCTCGGCGAAGTAGTACGCGGCCACGCGGTCCTCCGCCGCGGCCTGCTGCTGCGCGGCGAGCGCGGTGGCGGCGGCGGCCTTGGCCTTCGCCTCTTCCGCGGCGGCCTTCTGCGCGTCCGTCATCGGCGGCGGCGGCGGCAGTTTCGCCACCGCGATGCCGAAGGACCCCACCACGAGGGCGGCGGCCAACAATGCCTTGATCGTGTTCATTGCGTCTTTCCCCTGTGTCTCGTCGCGCGTTCAGTCCGCGCCCGAACGTGCCGGCACCGCGCCCGGCGGCGTGCCGCCGGCCTTGGCGGCGTGCGCCTTGACCTCGTTGTACCAGTACTCGTGGTGCTCCTTCGCCCATGTCTCGTCGACGTAGCCGGTCTTCATCGCCTCGAGCGCGCCCTTCATGCCGATGGTGCCGAGGTAGATGTGACCCGCGAGCAGGATGCACGCGACCAGCCCCGCGATCATGTGGATCACGTTCGCGAGCTGCATCGTGCTGCGCGTCTGGTTGAAGTTCGGGAAGTCGAGGATGAGGCCCGTCACCACCAGCGTGAGGCCCGCGAGCACGACCATCACCCAGAACAGGATCTTCTGCCCGGCGTTGGCCTTGCCCGCCGGCAGGTGCTCGCCGGTGAGCATGCCGCCACCCTTGGCGAGCCACGCGATGTCATGCGACCGGAAGA
>JAXMFO010000008.1:0-260679 GCA_046347715.1 Burkholderiales bacterium | reverse complement strand
CGTGGAGCCGCACGGCACGCAGATGATGATGCGGGGGGACGGCGAGAAGAGGCGCGAGTCGAGCACCTTCTTGATGAACTGCTTCAGCATCTGCTCCGTCACCGTGAAGTCGGCGATGACGCCGTCCTTCATCGGGCGGATGGCCGTGATGTTGCCCGGCGTGCGGCCGAGCATCTGCTTGGCCGCGAGGCCGACTTCCTGGATGACCTTCTTGCCGTTCGGCCCGCCTTCCTGGCGGATCGCGACCACCGAGGGCTCGTTCAGCACGATGCCCTTGCCCCGGACGTAGATGAGGGTGTTGGCGGTACCGAGGTCGATCGCTAAGTCGCTGCCGAAGTAGCCTTTGAAAAACTCGAACATGTATGCGTGAATCCGACTGAGGGTAAGTGGCGGCTCGGGGGCAGCGCGCGCTTGACGAAACGGTCGCGCGATGGCAGGCGCGCCCTCTCGAAAGCGATCGAATATGATAGCATCCCACCTTTGTCTTCAGCACTGATTTGGCGGGGTTTTTGCGGGGTCGCGGCCGGGTCGGCAAGGCCTGCCTCCCGCCCGTCGGAGGCCCGCCGCCGCCGTGCTGCCACGCCCTGAATCGTTTTGCGCCGGAAAGGGGGCTCCTGCCGCCCGCCTCCGCGCCCCCGTGATCCCATGGCCCTGACCCTCGAAGACGTCCAACGCATCGCGCATCTCGCGCGCATCGAGATCACCGCCGACGCCGCGGCGGAGGTCCACCGCAAGCTCGACTCGATCTTCGCGATGATCAACGAGCTGAACGCGGTCGACACCACCGGCATCGTGCCCATGGCCCACGCCCAGGACGTCATGCTCCCCCTGCGCGAGGACCGGGTCACCGAGGAGGACCGCCACGCGCTGTACCAGTCGGTGGCGCCCGCCGTCGAGGACGGCCTCTACCTCGTGCCGCGGGTGGTCGAATGAGCGTGATCACCGCGACCCTGGCCGAGCAGGCCGCCGCACTCGCTGCCCGGAAGATCAGCAGCGTCGAGCTGACGAAGGGCGTCCTCGACCGCATCGCGGCCGCGCAGCCGGTGCTGAACGCCTTCGTCACGATCGACCCCGAAGGGGCGATGGCGCAGGCGAAGGCCGCCGATGCCGTCCTCGCGAAGGGCGACGCCCCCCCGCTCGCCGGCGTGCCCATCGCCCACAAGGACGTGATCATGACCGCCGGGCTGCGCACCACGTGCAGCTCGCGGATGCTCGCCAATTTCACGGCGCCCTACGACGCGCACGTGGTCACCGGCCTCAAGACCGCGGGCACGGTGCTCGTCGGCAAGACCAACATGGACGAGTTCGCGATGGGCTCGTCCAACGAGACGTCGTGGTTCGGCCCGGTGAAGAACCCCTGGAACCTCGAATACGTGCCGGGCGGCAGCTCGGGCGGCTCGGCGGCGGCCATCGCCGCGCGCCTGGTCGCCGGCGCCACGGGCACGGACACCGGCGGCTCGATCCGCCAGCCGGCGTCGCTGTCCGGCATCTGCGGCCTGAAACCCACGTACGGCGTGTGCTCGCGCTACGGCCTCATCGCGTTCGCGTCGTCGCTCGACACGCCGGGCATGTTCGCGCGCACCGCGCAGGACTGCGCGCTGATGCTCAACGCCATGGCGGGCCACGACGCGCGCGACTCGACGTCGCTCGACCGCCCGCGCGAGGACTACACGCGTGACCTCGGGAAGCCGCTCGCGGGCCTGCGCATCGGCCTGCCGGCGGAGTACTTCGGGGAGGGCATCGACTCGGACGTCGCCGCGGCCATCGAGGGCGCGCTCGCGGAGTTCCGCAAGCTGGGCGCCACCACGGTGCCGATCGGCCTGCCCAACGTGAAGCTGTCGGTGCCGGTCTACTACGTGATCGCGCCGGCGGAGGCCTCGTCCAACCTGTCGCGCTTCGACGGCGTGCGCTACGGCCACCGCGCCGAGCACTACACCGACCTCAACGACATGTACAAGAAGTCGCGCGCGGAAGGCTTCGGCGCCGAGGTGAAGCGGCGCATCCTCACCGGCACCTACGTGCTGTCGCACGGCTACTACGACGCGTACTACCTCAAGGCGCAGAAGGTGCGCCGGCTCATCGCCGACGAGTTCGCGCGCGCCTTCGCGCAGTGCGACGTGATCATGGGGCCGACCGCGCCCTCGCCCGCGTTCAAGATCGGCGACAAGGCGGACGACCCGGTGCAGATGTACCTGAACGACATCTTCACGATCGCCGGCAACCTGACCGGCGTGCCCGGCATCTCGATCCCGTGCGGCTTCGACCGCCGCGGGCTGCCGATCGGCCTGCAGGTGCAGTCGAACTACTTCACCGAGGCGAAGCTCCTCAACGTCGCGCACCAGTTCCAGCAGGCGACGGACTGGCATGCGCGCGTTCCGACGGGGATGAAGATATGAGTTGGGAAGTCGTCATCGGCCTCGAGACGCACGCGCAGCTCTCGACCGCCGCGAAGATCTTCTCGGGCGCGTCGACCGCGTTCGGCGCCGCGCCCAACACGCAGGCCTCCGCGGTGGACGTGGCGCTGCCGGGAGTGCTGCCCGTGATGAACAAGGGCGCGGTCGAGCGCGCGATCCGCTTCGGGCTCGCGGTGCACGGCACGATCAACACGCGCAGCGTGTTCGCGCGCAAGAACTACTTCTACCCGGACCTCCCGAAGGGCTACCAGATCTCGCAGTACGAGATCCCGGTGATCGCCGGCGGCGAGGTGCCGATCGTCTCGCCCACCCGTGGCGAGATGAAGGTGCGGCTCACGCGCGCGCACCTCGAGGAGGACGCCGGCAAGTCGCTGCACGAGGACTTCCACGGCATGACCGGCATCGACTTGAACCGCGCCGGCACGCCGCTGCTCGAGATCGTCACCGAGCCCGACCTGCGCAGCTCGGAAGAGGCGGTCGCGTACGCGAAGGCGCTGCACGCGCTCGTGCGCTGGATCGGCATCTGCGACGGCAACATGCAGGAAGGCAGCTTCCGCTGCGACGCCAACGTCTCCGTGCGCCGCACGGGCGAGCCGCTCGGCACCCGTTGCGAGATCAAGAACCTCAACAGCTTCCGCTTCATGCAGGAGGCGATCGACTTCGAGGTGCGCCGGCAGATCGAACTGATCGAGGACGGCGGCACGGTGGTGCAGGAGACGCGCCTCTACGACCCCGACCGGCGCGAGACGCGCTCCATGCGCAGCAAGGAAGACGCGCAGGACTACCGCTACTTCCCGGACCCGGACCTGCCGCCGCTCGCCATCGGCGAGGACTGGATCGCGCGCGTGAAGGCCGGGATGCCCGAGCTGCCGGAGGCGATGAAGCAGCGCTTCGTGCGCGACTACGGTCTGCCGGCGATCGACGCCGCGCCGCTCACCGCGAGCCGCGACGTCGCGTCCTATTACGAGGCGGTGGTGAAGGCCGGCGCCGAACCCAAGACCGCCGCCAACTGGCTGCTGGGCGAAGTCGCGGCCGCGCTCAACAAGGCCGAGATCGAGATCGCGCAGTCGCCGGTGCCGGCGGCCGCCTTGGGCGGGCTGCTGCAGCGGATCGCCGACGGCACCATCTCCGGCAAGATCGCGAAGGAGGTCTTCGACGCGATGTGGGCCGGCGAGGGCAGCGCCGACGCGATCATCGAGAAGAAGGGCCTGCGCCAGATCTCCGACGCCGGCGCCATCGAGAAGATCGTCGACGACGCGATCGCCGCCAACGCGGCCATCGTGGCCGAGTACCGCGCCGGCAAGGAGAAGGCGTTCAACTCGCTGGTCGGCAAGGTGATGGCCGCCTCGAAGGGCAAGGCCAACCCCGCGCAAGTGAATTCCATCTTGAAGAAGAAGCTGGGCTGAGCGGTCGGCGGTTGGTTCAACCGCCGCCGCCCCTTACCCCGGCCCTCTCCCCGCAAGCGGGGAGAGGGAGCTTTCGAGGCGCTACGCGATCACTGCAATGTCAGGATATGGAACTCCCTCGCCCCGCTTGCGGGGAGAAGGCCGGGGTGACGGGCGCTAGAACCGACCATACCGCCAACGCAAGGCCACCAGCTGATCCCGCGCCTTGTCCCACTCGTCGCGGTCGATGTAGAAGCTCACCCGCTGCAGCCGCTCCATTGCGTACTGGCGGTCGGCGCCGTCCATCGGCGACGAGCGCGCGTCGGCCGTCAGCAGCGCCAAGCCTTCCCGCGTCGCCGGCGGCGACTGCGCCTCGACCCCCGCCATGGTGAGGTCCCAGTGCTCCTTCACCTCGTACTTGGTGGGCGCCTGCGCGGACCACATCGGCAGCAGGTACGGCGGCGGCACGGAGCTGCAACCGGCGACCAGCGCGACGGCGAGCGCCGCGGACAGCGAAAGAAGCGGGCGGTGGACGGACATGGGCAATCCTCGTCAGGCAACCGGAAACGGGTTCTAGGGTACCAAACCAGCAGGATTCATGCCGCGGCCCGGTCGCGGACGACCGCCAGCACCGCGGCGCCGTAGCGCTCGAGCTTGCGGGCGCCGAACCCGCTGACCTCGGCCAGTTCGGCGAGCGTCCCGGGACGTCGCTGGGCGAGTTCGGCCAGCGTGCTGTCGTGCAGGATCACGAACGCGGGGACCCCCTGCGCCCGGGCCTCGCCCAAGCGCCAGGCCTTGAGCGCGTCGAGCAGCGACAGGTCGGCGCCCGACAGCGCCCCGTTCGCCCGCCCGCGGTCGCGCTTCGCGCGGCCGGCCGGCGGCACGACCCGCCGCATCTCGACCCGCTCCTCGCCCTTCAGCACCGGGCGCGCGGCCGCGGCGAGCTTCAGCGCGCCATACGCCCCGTGGTCGACCTCGATGTACCCCAGCGCGACCAACTGCCGGAAGACGCTCTGCCACGCGGCCTCGTCCAGGTCGGCGCCGATGCCGAACACCGACAGCGCCTCGTGATTCCACTTCGCGACCCGCTCGTTCGCGTGCCCGCGCAGCACGTCGATCACGTGCCGGGAGCCGAACCGCTGGCCGGTGCGGTAGATGGCCGACAGCGCCTTGCGCGCGGCGTCGGTGGCGTCCCACGTCTGCGGCGGCGCGAGGCAGGTATCGCAGTTGCCGCAGGGCGCCGACGCCTCGCCGAAGTAGGCGAGCAGCCGCACCCGCCGGCAGCCTGCGGTCTCGCACAGGCCCAGGAGCGCGTCGAGCTTCGCGCGCGACACGCGCTTGAACGTGTCGTCGGCCTCGGACGCCTCGATGAGCTTGCCCTGCTGCACGACGTCGGCGAGGCCGTAGGCCATCCACGCATCCGCGGGAAGGCCGTCGCGCCCGGCGCGGCCGGTCTCCTGGTAGTAGCCCTCCACGCTCTTCGGCAGGTCGAGGTGCGCGACGAAGCGCACGTCGGGCTTGTCGATGCCCATGCCGAACGCGATGGTCGCCACCACTACCACCCCGTCCTCGCGCTGGAACCGGTCCTGGTGTTCGCTGCGCGCGGCGTGGTCCATGCCCGCGTGGTACGGCAGCGCGTTCACGCCGTGCGCGACCAGCCACTCCGCGGTCTCGTCGACCTTGCGCCGCGACAGGCAGTACACGATGCCGGCATCGCCCGCGTGCTCGTCGCGGATGAAGCGCAGGAGCTGCTCGCGCGGCGAGGCCTTGTCGACGATGGTGTAGCGGATGTTCGGCCGGTCGAAGCTCGACACGAACACGCGCGCGTCCTGCAGCGCGAGGCGGGCGACGATCTCCTCGCGGGTCTGCGGATCGGCGGTGGCGGTGAGCGCGATGCGCGGCACGCCGGGGAAGCGCTCGTGCAGCACCGAGAGGGCGAGGTACTCCGGCCGGAAGTCGTGCCCCCACTGCGACACGCAGTGCGCCTCGTCGATGGCGAAGAGCGCGAGGCGCGCACGCTGCAGAAGCTCGAGGCAGCGCGGCATCAGCAGCCGCTCGGGAGCCACGTAGAGGAGGTCGAGCTCGCCCGCGAGCAGGGACTTCTCCACCGCCCGCACCTGCGCCAGGTCGAGCGTCGAGTTGAGCACCGCCGCGCGCACGCCGGCCTGCGTGAGCGCAGCCACCTGGTCCTGCATCAGCGCGATCAGCGGCGAGACGACGATGCCGGTGCCCGCGCGCAGCAGCGACGGGACCTGGTAGCAGAGCGACTTGCCGCCGCCCGTGGGCATCAGCACGAGCGCGTCGCCACCGCCCGCGACGTGCGCGACGATCTCCGCCTGCGCCCCGCGGAAGGCGGCGTAGCCGAAGGTGTCGTGCAGGACCGCGAGCGCGCGCTCGGGGCTGGGGGTGAGGGCGTCGTCGGGCATGGCAGCCCGCATTATCGCCCGCGGGCGACGCTCCGGCGATCGATCGTTCGGCTACACGACCAGCGCCACCACGAACGCGCCGACCATCGCGAACACGATCGCGAGCTTCACCGCGGTGCCGACGAGGAGGCCGATCCACGTGGCGATCCCCACCTGCCCCGCGCGGCGGACGTCGCGCTGGGCGATGAACTCGCCGACGGCGGCCCCCACGAGCGGCATGAAGAGCAGGCCCCAGAGCCCGGAGAAGATGCCGGCCAGCGTGCCGACGGCCGCGCCGACGATGGCGAGCTTCGACGCCCCCACTTTCTTGGCACCGGCGACGGCGGCGAAGTAGTCGATCGCCCACGCGACGATCGTGAGCACGGCGAAGAGCCCGACGAGCCAGCCGGGAATGCGCGTGAAGTGGTCGATCCACGCGGCGAGCAGGATGCCGCCGAACACCAGCGTGACCCCGGGCAGCGCGGGCAGGATCGTGCCGGCGATGCCGAGGACGATGAGGGCGATCGCGAGGAGCCAGAGGAAGATCGTCATGGCGAGACTGTGGGCTGCACGTGACTTTCCATTTGCGGGCGCTGGCCCCTCACCCCAACCCCCTCCCCCGCCGGGGGAGAGGGAGAGCGATGGCGTGCGGTGGAGGGACGTTGCGACAACGGCTCTGAGCGAACCCCCTCTCCCCGTGGACGGGGAGAGGGCCGGGGTGAGGGGCGACGGCCCGCACGCACCGGCCTCAGGCCATCAGCGCCTTGTACCGGATCCGATGCGGCCGCGCACCTTCCTCGCCCAGCCGCTTCTTCTTGTCTTCCTCGTAGTCGTGGTAGTTGCCCGGGTAGAACACCCACTGCGAATCGCCTTCCGCCGCGAGGATGTGCGTCGCGATGCGGTCGAGGAACCAGCGGTCGTGGGAGATCACGAGCGCGGTGCCGGCGAATTCCAGCAGCGCCTCCTCCAGCGCCCGCAGCGTTTCCACGTCGAGGTCGTTGGATGGCTCGTCGAGCAGCAGCACGTTGCCGCCCTTGAGCAGCGTCGCCGCGAGGTGCAGCCGCCCGCGCTCGCCGCCGGAGAGCTGGCCGACGATCTTCTGCTGGTCCGGGCCCTTGAAGTTGAAGCGGCCGAGGTACGCGCGCGACGGCATCTCGAACTTGCCGACGGTCAGGATGTCCTGGCCGTTGGAGATCGCCTCCCACGCGGTCTTGTCGTTGGGCAGCGATTCGCGCGTCTGGTCGACGACCGCCATCTGCACGGTATGGCCGATCTTGATCGTCCCCGAATCCGGCTTCTCCTTGCCCGCGATCATCTTGAAGATCGTCGACTTGCCGGCGCCGTTCGGCCCGATGATGCCGACGATCGCGCCCGCCGGGATGCGCATCGTCAGGTTGTCGACGAGCAGCTTGTCGCCGTACGCCTTGCGCACGTTCTCGAACTCGATCACCTGGTCGCCCAGGCGCTCCGCGACCGGGATGAAGATCTCGTTGGTCTCGTTGCGCTGCTGGTGCTCGTAGGACGCGAGGTCGTTGAAGCGCGTGATGCGCGCCTTGCTCTTGGCCTGCCGCCCCTTCGGGTTCTGGCGCACCCACTCGAGCTCCTGCTTCATCGCCTTGATGCGCGCGGCTTCCTGCTTCGACTCGGTCTCGAGCCGCTGCTCCTTCTGCTCGAGCCACAGGCTGTAGTTGCCCTTGTAGGGGATGCCGTAGCCGCGGTCGAGTTCGAGGATCCACTCGGCCGCGTTGTCGAGGAAGTAGCGGTCGTGGGTGACCGCGATCACCGTGCCCGGGAACCGCGTGAGGAACTGCTCCAGCCAGTCCACGCTTTCGGCGTCGAGGTGGTTGGTCGGCTCGTCGAGCAGCAGCATGTCGGGCTTGGAGAGCAGCAGCCGGCACAGCGCGACGCGGCGCTTCTCGCCGCCCGACAGGTTGCCGATGACGGCGTCCCACGGCGGCAGGCCCAGCGCGTCGGCCGCCACTTCCATCTGCACGGACGAATCCGCACCCGAGGCCGCGATGATCGCCTCCAGCCGCGCCTGCTCGGCCGCGAGCGCGTCGAAGTCGGCGTCGGGTTCCGCGTAGGCCGCGTAGACCTCCTCCAGCTTCTCCTTCGCCTGCAGCACCTCGCCCATGCCCTCCTCGACCGCTTGGCGCACCGTGTGCGCGGGATCGAGGCGCGGCTCCTGCGGCAGGAAGCCGACGCGCAGGCCGGGCATCGGCGTGGCCTCGCCCTCGTACTCCTTGTCCTCGCCCGCCATGATGCGCAGCAGGCTCGACTTGCCGGAGCCGTTTAAGCCCAGCACGCCGATCTTGGCGCCCGGGAAGAAGGAAAGGGAGATGTCCTTCAGGATGACGCGCTTGGGGGGAACGGTCTTCCCCACGCGGTTCATCGTGTAAACGTATTGAGCCATGCCGGGTGCGCCTTGCGGGATGCCGAAAAGCGCGATTATCGCAGGTAAGCGGGTCGCGCCGCGGTCACCGGCGCGGGCGGGTGGGATGGCAGGACGGGGATGGCGCCCGGGCGGTGGCGCCCGCGGAGCGCGCTACTTCTGCGCCGCGGTCGGCGTCGGGGCGGGCGGCGTGCCGCCGGCGGGGGCACCGTTGGCCGGGGTCGGGCCCGGCGCGTCGCCCGCCTTCATCCTGCCGGCCGCGGCCGCCTCGTTGGTCATGCGCAGTTCCTTCCAGCGCTTCTTGTCGGCGTCGTACTTGGCGTTGACGACGAGGATCTCGCGCTGCTTGGCCGCGACGAGGTCGGCCTGCTTGCCGAGCTCGGTGTTGATGTTGGCGAGTTCGCGCTCCATCACGGCGGGCACCGGCTTGTCGCCCAGCGCCGCCTTCTTCGCCTCGAGTTCCTCCTTGCGCTTGTTCAGCGTCGCGGTGTACGCCGCGGAGGACTGCACCTGCGAGTCGATCGTGGACAGCGCGCGGTTGCGCGCGAGGTCGATCTCGCTCTCCACCGTGTAGGTGGCGAGCAGCGCGCGGTCGCGGCGCTCGACCAGCTCGCGGTCCTTGGCGAGCTGCTGGGCGCGGGCTTCTTCCTCGGCCTTCGCGCGGCGCTGCTCGGGCGTCATGGCCGGATCCGTGCGCTTGATCGGGACGCCGTTCTTGTCGAGGACCACGTTGCCCTTGTTGAGCGCCTCGACCGGAATCTTGTCGGTGTAGTGGACGACGCCGTTGTCGTCGACCCACTTGTACGTGGTCGCCTGCGCCGCGGCGGCGAAGCCGGCGAGCGCGACGGCCGCGACGAGCGCGCGCGCGCCCGCCTGCAGGGCCTGCCGCCCCGCGCCGCGCGCTGCCACCCTGACCACGTTCCGTGCCTTCACCTGTCGTCGCTCCCCAGGACCGCAGACGCCCGGCGGGCGCCCCGCGTTCCCTACTGCCGCACGCCGTACTGCGCGCGATACGCCTCCACCGCCCCCGCGTGCCGCGCGAGGACCGGCTCCGCGGCGATGAACGCCATGAGGTCGTCCAGCGTCGCGATCGCGACGACGGGGATGCCGTACGCCGCGCGCACTTCCGCCACCGCCGACTGCTCGCCCTGCCCGCGCTCCATGCGATCGAGCGCGATCAGCACCCCGGCCGGCTGCGCCCCATGCGCGCAGATCAGTTCCACCGACTCGCGCACCGACGTCCCGGCGGTGATGACGTCGTCGACGATCAGCACCCGACCCTTGAGCGGGGCACCGACCACCACGCCGCCTTCCCCGTGATCCTTCGCTTCCTTGCGGTTGAAGCTGAACGGCAGATTGTGCCCCTTTTGCGCCAGCGCGACGGCGGTCGCGGCCGCAAGGGGGATGCCCTTGTAGGCCGGCCCGAAGATCTGGTCGCAGGCCACGCCCGAGGCCAGCAGCGCGTTCGCGTAGAACTCGCCGAGCCGGCGCAGGGCTTCACCGTCGTTGAACAATCCGGCGTTGAAGAAATACGGGCTCTTGCGCCCGGCCTTGGTGATGAACTCACCAAAGCGTAGCACTTCGCGTGCCAGTGAAAATGCCAGGAAATCGTGCCGGAAGTTCGACATCGCCCTGATTTGTCGTGGGTTTCCGCATGAGTATACGCGCAGCGCGCGGCGCCGGGAGCGCCGCGGCAGCGCCGCAGCCCCGGGGTGGCCCATCGTGTACACTCGGCCCCCATTTTTGCGGCGGCACCATGCGGGTCATCACCCTCAACGTCAACGGCATCCGGGCGGCGGAGCGCAAGGGCTTCGCGCGCTGGCTCGCGCGCATCGAGCCGTGGGACGTGGTGTGCCTGCAGGAACTGAAGGCGCACCACGACGACGTGCCGAAGTCGCTGCGCGCGCCGCGCAAGTGCACGTCGCACTTCCACCCGGCCGAAACGCGCGGCTACTCGGGCGTGGGCGTCTACACGCGGGCCCCGGCCAGGTTCGTCGCCGGCTTCGGCATTCCGGAGTTCGACCGCGAGGGCCGCTACCTCGAGGCGCACTTCGCCGACCTCACGGTCATCAGCGTGTACCTGCCCTCGGGGTCGAGCGGCCCGCACCGGCAGGCATCGAAGTTCCGCTTCCTCGAGGGCTTCCTGCCGCACCTCGCCAGCCTGCGCAAGTCGAAGCGCGAGATCATCCTGTGCGGCGACTGGAACATCGCGCACCAGCCGATCGACTTGAAGAACTGGCGCAGCAACCAGAAGAACTCGGGCTTCCTGCCCGAGGAGCGCGCGTGGCTCACGCGCGTGTTCGACGACCTGGGCTTCGTCGACGTGTTCCGCCGGGTCGACCCGCGGCCCGAGCAGTACACGTGGTGGAGCAACCGCGGGCAGGCGTGGGCGAAGAACGTCGGGTGGCGCATCGACTACCAGATCGCCACGCCCGGCATCGCCGCGAAGGCGCACGCCGCCGCGATCTACAAGAACCGGCGCTTCTCCGACCACGCGCCGCTCATCATCGACTACGACTACGACCTGCGATAGATCCCTCCGGTGTCTGACACGTCATATGACGTGTCAGACACCAGACCAGCGTCATGGTGGGGTCTGACCCCAATATGACGGGTCTGACCCCGACATGATCCGCATCACTAACCTCACGTTGAGCCGCGGCGCGAAGCTGCTGCTCGAAGGCGCGAACCTGACGGTGCACGCCGGCCACAAGCTCGGCATCGTCGGCGCCAACGGCAGCGGCAAGTCGAGCCTCTTCGCGGCGCTGCGCCACGAGCTGCTGCCGGATGCCGGCTCGCTCGAGCTGCCGCCGTCGTGGGTGATCGCGCACGTCGCGCAGGAGACGCCGCCGGTCACGGCCACCGCGCTCGACTACGTCCTCGACGGCGACCACGAGCTGCGCGAGGTCGAGGCGGCGCTCGCGGCGGCCGAGGCCGATCCCGCGCACGACGGCGCGCGGCTCGCGGATCTCCACCACCGGTACGAGGCGATCGCCGGCTACAGCGCGCGCGCCCGCGCCGCGACGCTGCTCGCAGGCCTGGGCTTCGCCGACGCGCGCCACGGCGAGGCGGTCGCCAACTTCTCGGGCGGCTGGCGGATGCGGCTGAACCTCGCGCAGGCGCTCATGTGCCGGTCCGACCTCCTGCTCCTCGACGAGCCCACCAACCACCTCGACCTCGACGCCGTGCTGTGGCTCGAGGACTGGCTCGGTCGCTATCCGGGCACGCTGCTCCTCATCACCCACGACCGCGACTTCCTCGACGGTGTCGCCGACGGCATCGTGCACGTCGCCAGCCGCCGGCTCACGACGTACACCGGCAACTACGCGCAGTTCGAGCGCGAGCGTGCGCAGCAGCTCGCGTTGCAGCAGGCGACCTATGCGAAGCAGCAGCGGCAGGTCGCGCACCTGCAGTCGTTCGTCGACCGCTTCCGCGCGAAGGCCACGAAGGCCAAGCAGGCGCAGAGCCGCATCAAGGCGCTGGAGCGGATGGAGCTCATTGCCGCCGCGCACGTCGACAGCCCGTTCGAGTTCGCGTTCGCGGCGGTCGGCGACACGGCGCGCCAGCTCGTGCTGCTGGAGGACGTGGCGCTCGGCTACCCCGATCGCCCGCCGGTCCTGCCGAAGGTCGACTTCGGCATCCTCGCCGGCGACCGCATCGGCCTCCTCGGCCCCAACGGCGCGGGCAAGTCGACGCTGCTGAAGGCGACCGCGGGCACGCTCGCGCCGCTCTCCGGCGCGCGCCGGACCGCGCAGGGATTGCGCCTCGGCTACTTCGCGCAGCACCAGGTCGAGCAGTTGCGCGAGGAGCACTCGCCGCTGTGGCACCTGCGCCAGTTCGAGCCGGACGTGCGCGAGCAGGAGCACCGCGACTACCTCGGCGGCTTCGACTTCCGCGGGGACATGGCCACCGCCGCCATCGGCAACTTCTCCGGCGGCGAGAAGGCGCGGCTCACGCTCGCTCTGATCGTCCGCCAGAAACCCAACCTGCTGCTGCTCGACGAGCCGACCAACCATCTCGACATCGAGATGCGCGAAGCGCTGACCGAGGCGCTGCAGGACTACGACGGCGCGCTGGTGGTCGTCGCGCACGACCGGCACCTGCTGCGGGCGACGACGGACGCACTGTGGCTCGTCGCGGACGGCAGGGTCGCGCCGTTCGACGGCGACCTCGACGACTATCGCGAGTGGGTGCTGGGTGCCCGGCGCCGCGAGCGGGCGGACGCGGTCGCGGCGGCGCCCGCGGCTTCCGCGCCGGTCGATCGCAAGGCCCAGAAGCGCGAGGAGGCGAAGGAGCGCCAGCGCCTGTCCGAGGCGCGCAAGCCGATCCTCGTGAAGCAGGCCGCGCTCGAAAAGGAGATGGCCGCGCTCGAGACCGAGAAGCGCGACCTCGACGCGTGGCTCGCGTCCGAGGCCGCCTATACCGGCGACGCGAAGGACGACCTCAAGGCGAAGATCGCCCGCCAGGGCGACGTCGTGTGGCAGCTCGCGCGGCTGGAGAGCGAGTGGCTGGAGCTGGCCGAGGCGCTGGAGAAGATCGGCGACGCGGGGCGGTGACGGTCGCCGCTTCCGGGCGTTGGTCGCAGCGCGCGCCAGCCCGCGATCGCATGTCCGGCGCGCCGATGCGCGACGTCGCAGCCGTCGCGACGAGCCGCCCCACCCTCACCCCAGCCCTCTCCCGCCGCGGGCGGGAGAGGGAGGTGGATTGGCCGCCGGCGGCGGCCTATGAGGTGTCAGACACGTCGTAGGCGGTGTCAGACACCGCATAGGCCGTGTCAGACACCGCGTCGCGCGGCCCGAACGAACGGACCTACGGCCCCTGCGTCCGCCGCAGGTCGCTGCGCGCCAGGTCCACCTCCGCCTGCGGCACCAGCACCACCTCCGGATACCGCGCGCGCAGCGCCTCGATGAACTGCGGCGCCTCGCCCGCCACGACGATGGACAGCCCGGACGGCGGCAGGTGCTTCCTGACGAAGGCCTGCACGTCGTCGGGCGTCACCGCGTCGAGCCGTCCGATCACGCGCGTCACCTCGGCCACGTCGATGCCGTACGCCTCGTACCCGGCGATCACGCCGGCGAGCCCATCGGTGGTCTCGAAGCGCCGGGAGACGCTGCCGATCACGCTGAGCCGACGCGCCTCGACTTCCGACGCCGGTGGCGGCGCAGCACCCGCACGCGCGAGTTCGGCCAGGGTCACCTCGATCAGCTCGGGCGCCGCCGCGTTCCTGGTCTGCGCCCCGATGGTGAACAGCCCGCCGGCGCGGCGCGCGTCCAGCGCGCTGCCCACGCCGTAGGTGAGTCCGCGCCTGATCCGGATTTCCTGGTTGAGCCGCGACGAATACGCCGCGCCGACCAGCGCATTGGCGACCACCCCCGCGTAGTAGTCCGGTGCCGAACGCGCGATCGAAGGCATGGCGAACGCGACGCCCGCCTGACCGGCGCTGCCCATGGCGATCACCACCGGCGCCTTCACGGAGGGCTGCGCGGGCACCAGCGACGCCGGCGCGAGCGGCGCGGCCGGCCGGCGCCACGCGCCGAACGCGCGGCGCGCGAGCGCCTGCGCATCCTCCGGCGAGATGTCGCCCGCGAAGATCAGCGTCGCGTTGTCGGGACGGAACGTCGTCGCGTGCAGCGCCGCCACGTCCGCGCGGCGGATGCGCGCGAGCGAGGCCGGCGTCCCGCCCGCCGCGTGCCCGTAGGTGCCCGCGCCGAACGCCGCGCGCTCGGCCGCGACCTCCGCCAGCGTGCCCGGCTCGGCCAGCGCGACGTTGAGGGCATCGATCGACTGCCGGCGCAGGCGCTCCAACTCCGCCGGCGCGAAGCGCGGGTGCAGCGCGACATCCGCGACGAGCGCCAACGCCGGCGCCACCATCGGCGTCGCGACGGTGATCGCGACGTACGTGCGGTCCCAACCGGCGCCGCTGTCGAGCGTACCGCCGAGCGCCTCGGCGGCCTCGGCGATGGCGGGCGCGCTGCGCGTCGCCGTCCCCTTCGCGAGCAACGCGCCCGTGAGGTTCGCGAGCCCGCCCTTGCCCGCCGGATCGCGCTCGGCACCGGAGCGCACGAGGAGCTGCACCGTCACCAGCGGAAGCCCGGTGCGCCGCGCGACCACGACGCGCAGGCCGTTGTCGAGCGTGGCGACCGCGGGCGGCGCGATCGCGAGCGGCCGCGGCGGCGCCACCGGCGGCGGCGTGTCGAACGGCTGTGCCAGCGCGACGCCCGCCATCAGCGCGGCCATCACCATCCACCCGCGGCGCGCGCTCACGACCGCGGCTCCTGCGCGTACTCGATCGTGACCGCCGGCGCGTCGATCAGGTACTTGCGCACCACGCGCTGCACGTCGGCCGCGGTCACCGCCTGCAGCTCGGCGATCTCCTCGTTGACGCGGCGGACGTCGCCCTGCACCAGCGCCGCCTCGCCCAGCGCGTTGGCCTTGCCCATCGGCGTCTGGCGCTCGACGAGCGCCGCGGTCACGAGCTGCGTCCTGATCCTGGCGAGCTCCGCCGCGCCGACCGGCTTCGCGGCCAGCTTCGCGATCTCCGCCCGCAGCGCCCGCGCGAGCTCGGCGGGCGCGTGGCCCGAGGCCGCAACCGCGTACGCGATGAGGAGCCCGGTGTCGACGCGCAGGTCGGCGCCGAAGGAGGCCGACTGGGCGATCTCGCCGCGATAGACCAGCGCCTGGTTCATCCGGGACGACTCGCCGTGCCCGAGGATCGCGGCGGCCACCTGCAGCGCGACCGCGTCGGGGCTGCGGGCCGGCGGCGCGAGCCACGTGAGCGCGACCGCGGGCAGCGGCACGTTCGGCCCCGTCTCGCGGTATTGCGCCGGCCTGGTGCGCGGCGGCTCCGCGACGGTCACCCGCGGGATCGGCGTCGCCGGGTTCGTCAGCGGGCCGAAGTACTTGTCGATCCACGCGTCGAGTTCTTTCGGCTCGAAGTCGCCGGTGACGATCAGCACCGCGTTGTCCGGCCGATAGTACGTGCGGTGGAAGGCGCGGACGTCGTCGAGGGAGGCCGCGTCGAGCTGCGCGATGTCGCCAATCGTGCCGTTGCGGTAGGGGTGCGCGGTGTACGAGCGCGGCGCGAACGACTCGTAGAAGCGGCCGTACGGGTTGGCGAGCACGCGCTGCCGGTACTCCTCCTGGACCACGGCACGCTCGGACCGGAAGGTGGCGTCGTCGACATCGAGGTTCGCCATCCGCTCGGCCTCCGCCCACAGGAGCCGCTCTAGGTGGTTGGACGGCACGACCTCGTAGTACGCGGTGTAGTCGTCGCCGGTCTGCGCGTTGTTGGCGCCGCCCACGTCCTCCGTCAGGCGGTCGAACTGCTCGGCCGGCATGTGCTTCGTGCGCTTGAACATCATGTGCTCGAAGAGGTGCGCGAAGCCCGAGCGGCCGGCCGGATCGTCCTTGCCGCCCACGCGGTACCAGACCTGCACGCTGACGGTGGGACTCGCGTGGTCCTCGAGGGTGATCACCGTGAGGCCGTTGGCGAGCGTGCGCTGCTGGAAGGCGAGCGGCGGGACCGCCACGCCGGCCGCGTGGCTGGGCAGCGGCAGGCAGGCGAGGAGGAGCAGGAGGCGAAACAGCAGGCGAACCGGAAGCATGGGCAGGCAGGCGGGGTCAGACCCGTCATCTTAGGGTCAGACCCCGATTGGTGTCAGACACGTCATATGACGTGCCTGACACCGGAGGGTTCAGCCGACGCGGCCGCCCGGCCGGTAGAAGAGGTAGACGGCGAAGCCCAGCGTGTCGCGTCCCCAGCGCAGGTACGCGTCGCGCCACTTGCGGATGCGCTCGAGCATCGCCGGCACGTCGGGGTCGTCGGGCTGCTCGCGCGCGTAGCGCTCGATCGAGCGGCAGTACTTCCACTCGTACTCGTCCCACTCGTCGTTGTTGGCGGTGGTGGCGTGCATCGGGATGAGCCCCGACTCGATGCCCGCCTGCACGTTGCCGCGGTGGTCGCGGAACTCCGACGGGTCGGCGCCCAGCACCGCGAGGTAGTCCGGATGCGGGCGGGTCTTCCAGTAACCTTCGCCGACCATGATGTAGCCGCCGGGCTTGGTCCACGTCTTCAACTGCGCGCAGATGCCCGGCATGCCGCCCGCGATGCCGCCGGCGCCGAGCATCACGGACAGGTGGAAGGTCTCGGGGTCGGCGCGGAAGTCGCGGATGTCGATGTCGTCGAGGTGGAGCTTGTGCAGCGCGCCCGTCCACTCGGCGCGCTCGCGCGCCTGGTCGAGCATCATGCTCGACTTGTCGATGGCGATGACCGTGGATCCGAAGCGCTCGATGATCCGAAGCGACAATTCTGCCCGCCCGCAGCCCAGGTCCAGCACGCGCGACGACTCCTCCAGGGGCAGGAGGTCGAGCAGGCGCTCGATCTTGTCGTGGGATACCGGGTTGCAGTAGTCGTGGTCGCGGTGCGCGATCGCACTGAACTTGAATGGGTTCATCGGCGCTCCTCCCCTTCCGCGCTCTCGTTCCAGGGCGCGACATGCAAGAGTAATGCCATTCCGGGCAGCGCGAGCACCGTGCAGAGCAGGAAAAAGCTGAACCATCCGGTCTGGTCGACGATCCAGCCGGTGGTGGCGTTGACGACCGTGCGCGGCACCGCCGACAGGCTCGTGAAGAGCGCGAACTGGGTGGCGGTGAAGCGCGGATTGGTCGCCCGGGCGATGAACGCGACGTACGCGACCGTCCCGAGTCCCACGCCGAGCGCCTCGAACGCGATGACCACGCCCAGCGCGACGATGTTCGGCTGCCCGAGCCACGCGAGCCACGCGAAGCCCAGTATCGACACCACCTGCACGACCCCGAAGAGCCACAGCCCGCGGTTGATGCCGATCTTCACCATCCACAGGCCGCCTAAGAACCCGCCGAACACGCTCGCCCACAGCCCCGCGTTCTTGGCGACCACCCCGATCTGCGTCTTGGTGAAGCCCATGTCGAGGTAGAACGGCGTGGCGAGCGCCGTCGCCATGCTGTCGCCCAGCTTGTAGAGGAAGATGAACGTGAGGATGAGGAGCGCGTGCGACCACCCCGAGCGCTCGACGAACTCGCGGAACGGCTCGACCACCGCGTCCCGCAGCGATTTCGGCGGTGCGGCGGTGGCGTCGGGTTCGCGCGCGAGGAGCGTCATCGCGAGGCCGGGCAGCATGAAGAGCGAGGTGATGAAGAACACCGACGACCACGGCATCCGGTCGGCGAGGATCAGCGACAGCGAGCCGGGGATCAGGCTCGCGATGCGGTACGCGTTGACGTGGATCGAGTTGCCGAGACCCAGCTCGGCGTCCGGCAGCAGCTCGCGGCGGAAGGCGTCGATCGCGATGTCGAGGGTGGCCGAGAAGAACGCGACGGCCGCGGCGAGGTAGGCGATGCTCCACAGCTCGGTCTTGGGCTGCAGGAGGCCGAGCGCGGCGATGGACGTGATGAGCGCGACGTGCATCGCGAACATCCACCCGCGGCGCCGCCCGAGCAGCGGGACGGCGTAGCGGTCGACGAGCGGCGACCAGAGGAACTTCCACGTGTACGGGAAGCCGATCAGCGCGAAGAGCCCGATCTCCTTCAGGTTGACGTTCTCGCTGCGCAGCCACGCGGGAACGAGGTTGATCAGGAGGTAGAGCGGCAGGCCGGAGGAGAAGCCGGTGAAGACGCAGATGAGCATCCGCCGGTTGAAGAGCGCTTCGCGCCAGGTCTCCTTGCGCGCGGGCGCGGCGGCGGGGGTGTCGGGCATGGGGGGATTCTACTGAAGGGCTCGGCGAGGATGGGGCGCGGCATCGGGTGTCTGACACGTCATAGGCGGTGTCAGACACGGTGGCGAACGCGCCGCGCCCCGGAAGCTCCCTCTCCCCGCCCGCGGGGAGAGGGCTGGGGTGAGGGGCAGGCGCAGCGATCGGTGTCTGACACCGCCTATGAAGTGTCAGACACCGCAAGGCCCGGGCTACCGCAGCTCGTACGGAAATACGACCTTCCAGTCCTTCTTCATGTCGATGAGGCTCCACCCGAGCCGCGGCGCCTCGGCGAGCCCCCGATCCAGCCGGCCGACGGTGGTGTCGCGGTCGTACGCGTATTCGCGCACGCCGTCCGTGTGCCACACGAACGCCGCGAGGCGCCGGCGGGTCCGGCTCTGCGGGCTGTTCGTGGTCGTCTCGAGCATCGCGAGGTCGCCGTCCGAATTGCCGAAGGCCGCGATCGGAATGCGGCCGATCGCGTGGTCGATGCCGACCGCCTTCCCCGGGCCGTCGTCGATCAGCAGCACGTCGCCGGTGGACGTGGTCTTCGCGACGTCGTCCACGAACGCGAACTGCATCTTGAACGAGGTGCCGACCACCTGCTCCGGCGGGATGCCGTACGCCTTCTCCGCGAACACACGGATGAAGTCGAGCGAGCCGCCCGACACGATGAACGTCTTGTAGCCATGGGCGCGGAAGTACGCGAGCACCTCCAGCATCGGCTGGTAGACGAGGTCGGTGTACGGGCGCCCGAAGCGCGGGTGGCGGGCGGTCGCGAGCCACGCGGCCACCGCCTCGCGGAACTGCGCGCTCGTGAGCCCCGCGTGTGTCGCGCCGACGAGCTGGAAGTACTGCTCGCCCGTGAGGTGCGCCAGTGCCGCGCGGTCGCCGTCGAGGACCGCCTGGAACGGCATCTGCGTGCGCCACTCCGGGTGCTGGGGGGCAAGCTCGCGCAGCCGCTGCTCGGTGAAGACGACCTCGACGTACATCGGGTGCTCGGCCCACAGCGTGCCGTCGTTGTCGAAGGTCGCGATGCGCTCGGCCTCCGGCACGAAGTCCGGACTACCGGGCCGCGTGGTGTCCTCGACCAGCTTCACGATCGCGGCCTTGACCGGCCCGTCGTTCCACGACGGCAGCGGATCGCCGGCCGGCGCCGTCGCGCAGCCCGCGAGCAGCACGAGCGTCGCCAGCAGGGCAAGCACCGCGTCGAAACCCCGGCGCGACCGCGCGCGCACGCTTTCCTGCCCCTGCGTCATCGACGCCTCCCCTTGGCTTGAATGGCCGTCGCATTGTAGCGGCGCACCCCGGGGTCGCGGGGCGCCAGGTCGGCGCGGCGCGGGTCGCGCCTGGAGGGCCCAGGTCACAAGCGGGACCGCCCGGCCACCTTCGGCATACTGGACCCATGCCGTTCGACCGCCTCGTCGCCATCCCGGCTGCGCGCCGGCTTGCCGCCCGCGTCACGGCGCTGCTGCGCGCGCCGGCGGCGGAATGGTGGGTGATCGCGCGGGAGCGCGCGACGCCGCGCTCGCTCGTCACCGGCTACATCGTGCCGCTTGCATCGATCGGCGCGATCGCGCTCTTCGTCTCCGACGTCGCGTTCGGCGAGCCGGTGCCGCTCATCGGCCGCGTGCGCGCCGACCCGGCCACCGCGCTGGCCTCCGTACTGTTGCTGCTCGCGTTCACGGTGATCGCGGTGTTGGGCGTCGCGGCGCTCGTCGACGCGCTCGCCCCGCACTTCGGCGGCCGGCGCGACCGGCTCGGGGCGCTGAAGCTCGCCACCTACAGCCACACGCCGTTCTGGCTCGCCGGCGTCACCAACGTGCTGCCGGGCCTGCGCGCGCTGCTGATACTCGGCGCGGTCTACGGCGTCTACCTCGCCTTCACCGGCCTGCCGGTGCTGATGCGCTGCGAGCGCCCGCGCACACTCCGCTACGCGCTCGTCGCGGGCGCGTGCGCGACGCTGCTCTTCACCGCGTTCTCGGCGCTCGTGACCCTCGCCACCGGCCTCGGGCCCGATTTGCTCTGATTCGGTGTCAGACACGTCACATGACGTGTCTGACACCGGACTACCCGTAGGCCTGCTGCTTCTGCGTGGCCTCGCGGATCGCGGCAAGTTCATCGTCGGCGACACCGCAGGCGCACCATGCCGCATAGGCCGGACCGGGCACGGGACCGATGATCGCCAGCGCCGGATGGGGAACCAGCCAGCCGTTGCCAGCATGCCCGGACAGCGCCCGGTAGCTGCTCCACCGGTATTCGCCCGGATGGGCCACCATGCCGGCGCGGACCGGATTGAGGTCGATGTATCTGCAAGCCCGCAGCAGATGGCCGTCCGTCGCCACCAGGCAGGCGTGGTGCCGGCCTTCCCAGAGCGTGCCGCGCCGCCCCTGCGTCCCGTTGACGTGCCGCACGTAGCGCACACCCACCGACTTCAACATCTCCGACACGGCGTGCGGGACCCGCGGCGTCACCAGCAGGTGGACGTGGTTCGTCATCAGCGCGTACGCGTGCACCGTGACGGCGCACGCCTCGGCCGCGTCGCGCAGGATGGCGAGATAGGTGACGTAATCGCCTTCCGCGAAGAAGCAGCGCTCGCGATTGTGGCCTCGCTGGACGACGTGCAGCGGCAGGTCGGTGACGGCAAGGCGCGGCGGACGAGGCATGGTGCGCCCACCTTATCGCCGGCGCGGCCGCGCTCCCATCGGCCAAACGTCCGGTGTCTGACACCGCCTATGACGTGTCTGACACCTCATATGACGTGTCAGACACCGAATGGGGGGCGCTACGCCCGCCGGAACCGGTAGATCGCGAGTTCGCCGCGCAGGTTGGGCAGCGCGCCGACGGGGTGGCCGTCGGCCAGGACCACGCGGTTCTCGACGACGCACCCGCGCTCGGCGAGGAATGCGTCGAAGTCGGCCACGGTGCACAGGTGGATGTTGGGCGTGTCGTACCACTGGTACGGCAGCCGCTTCGACACCGGCATGCGCCCGCGCAGGATCTGCCAGCGGTGGCGCCAGTAGCCGAAGTTCGGGAACGTGACGATCACCTCGCGCCCGACGCGCAGCATCTCCTGCACGATCTCCTCGGTGTGCCGCATCGCCTGCAGCGTCTGCGAGAGGATCACGCAGTCGAACGACGCGTCGTCGAAGCCCGCGAGCCCGCTCTCGAGGTCGCTCTGCAGCACGTCGATGCCGTTGCGCACGCTCGCGAGCACGCCAAGGTCGGCGATCTCGATGCCGTAGCCGCGCACCTCGCGCTCGCGCATCAGGTACGCGAGCAGGCTGCCGTCGCCGCACCCCAGGTCGAGCACCTGCGCGCCCGGCCGGATCCAGCCCGCGATGGTCGCGAAGTCGGCGCGGCTCGCCTGCGCCTCGCGCTCGGCCACGCGCCGCTTCACCTCGGCCCCGAACCGGAACGTCGAGTACTCGGCGTCGGAAGCGATGTTCTCGAAGTACGCGCGCACCACCGCGTGGTACTGCGGGTTGTCGAGCAGGAACGCGTCGTGCCCGTGCGGCGCGTCGACCTCCGCGTACACGACGTCGCGCCGGCGGTCGACCAGCGCCTTCACGATCTCGCGCGAGCGCGACGCCGGGAAGCGCCAGTCGGTGCTGAACGCGGCGACGAGGAACTTGCACGTCGCCGGCGCCAGCGCCTGCGCGAGATCCGCGCCGGTTGCGCGCGCAGGGTCGAAGTAGTCGAGCGCCTTGGTGATCCGCAGGTACGTGTTGGCGTCGAAGTACTCGGCGAACTTCTCGCCCTGGTAGCGCAGGTACGACTCGATCTGGAACTCAGGTGCGAACGAGTAGTTGATGCCGTCGCGCAGCTGGCGCCCGAATTTCTCCTCCATCTGGAGGTCGGACAGGTACGTGATGTGCCCGATCATCCGCGCGACGCGCAGCCCCCGCCGCGGCAGCGTGCCGTGCGCGGCGAACTGGCCGTCGTGGAAGTCGGGGTCGGTCATGATCGCCTGCCGCGCGACCTCGTTGAACGCGATGTTCTGCGCCGAGAGGTTGGGCGCGGCCGCGATCACGAGCGCGTGGCGCACGCGCTGCGGGTAGCGGATCGCCCAGCACAGCGCCTGCATGCCCCCGAGGCTGCCGCCCATCACCGCCGCGAACTGCGCGATGCCGAGGCGGTCGGCGAGCCGCGCCTGCGCGTCCACCCAGTCCTCGACGGTGACCAGCGGGAAGCCGCCGCCGTACGGCTTGCCGGTGTCCGGGTTGAGGGACAGCGGCCCCGTCGAGCCGAAGCAGCTCCCGAGGTTGTTCACCCCGATCACGAAGAAGCGGTCGGTGTCGAGCGGCTTGCCCGGCCCGATCATGTTGTCCCACCAGCCCAAGTTCTCCGGGTCGTCCGCGTAGTACCCAGCGACGTGGTGCGAGGCGTTGAGCGCGTGGCAGACCAGCACCGCGTTGGACGCGTCGCCGTTCAGGCGCCCGTAGGTCTCGTACGCGAGGTCGAAGCGCGACAGCCACTGCCCGCAGGCGAGCTGCAGCGGCTCGGTGAACGAGGCGACCTGGGCCTCGACGGCACCGACCGAATGCCGGTCGGACCCGGGCGCGGCGGGGGCGCCGCCGGTGGTGGCGGAAAACGAGGGCATGGCGTGGACGAGGTGCAGCGGCCTTGGCTTTTTTTCTCCCGAACCGTTCCGGCTTCGGCTGCCGTCGGCTTCGGGCGTGGCCCGCACGCCGCTTTAGCCGAATTTGTTGGGAAACCCCTGATTGCAAAGGTGTTTCCCGCGCCCGCAAGCTGGATCAAATCGGCGCTTCCCCGATTCTAGCCCGGAAATCCGCCATGCGGGGCAACGGCGGCGCGCCGCGGGCCGCCGCCGCATGGAATAAACGTGCGTTTTGGACGGTTATCCGCGTCGAGCGTCGATCTGTGCCGTTCGTCGGAAACTTCATGACGAACGCGTATGACGTTGGAATGGTGCCGGTAAACTCGCGCCCTCCTGCGTTTGCCCTGTCGCGACGAAACGCGCGACCGCTGCCCGGAGAAAGTGCAATGAAGCACCCTGCCCGACTGGTTCTCGCGTTCGTGACGCCGATTTTGCTGATCTGGAGCGCGGTCGCCGACGCGCAGAGCTGCTCGGCAGGGAAGACCGTCTACTCGACGTATTGCGCGCAGTGCCACACGGCTCCCAACCCCGACGGGAGGACGGTCACGGGCCAGTGGCCGAACTGGACCACGATCAAAGACGCGCTGAACGGCAACATCCCCGGCGACACGACGATGGCCAGCAACGGCCTTGGCGCCATCCTGAGCGACACGCAGCTGCAGAACGTCTCGTACTACCTCTGGCTCAATGTCGGCGGGAACTGTCCGTCCGGCGGGGGCACGCCGACCCTGTCCGTCTCGCCCACCAGCCTGTCCTTCGGCAACGTCAATGTCGGCAGCTCCAGCCCCACGCAGTCCTTCACGGTGTCGAATACCGGGACCGGCGCCGAGAGCAGCCTCGCCATCGGCGCCGCGCCCGCGCAGTTCTCGCGCACGACGACCTGCGGCGCGTCGCTGGCCGCGAACGCGATCTGCACCGTCACCGTCACGTTCAGCCCAACCGCGATCGGTGCGGCCGGCGGCAGCATCGCGGTCACCGCGAGCGTCGCGGTCACGGGCGCCCCGGTCTCGGTGTCCGGCACCGGCGTGCAGGCCACCGCGCCCAACGTCTCCGCGTCGCCGACCTCGCTCGCCTTCGGCAACGTGAACGTCGGCACGACGTCGCCGGCCCAGACGATCACCGTCTCCAACACCGGCAACGCCTCAGCCACCAACATGTCGTACCCGGCGGCGCCCCCGAAGTTCACCAAGGGCGGGACCTGCGGCAGCGCGACGCTCGCGGCCGGCGCGACCTGCACGATCACGTTCACGTACTCGCCGCTCACCGCGACCGCCGACAACGCGACCTACAAGATCACCGGCGGCGGGGCGACCATCCCCATCTCGCTCTCCGGCACCGGGGTGGCCACGCCCGCGGCGCTGTCCGCGTCGCCGACCTCGCTCGCGTTCGGCAGCGTCACGGTCGGCAGCACGAGCGCCGCGAAGGTCGTTACGATCACCAACACCGGCGGGCAGGCGGCCACCGGGGTGGCGGTGGCGAGCGGCAGCGCGCGCTTCCCCGCGACCAACAACTGCAGCGCGTCGCTCGCCGCCGGCGCGTCGTGCACGGTCAGCGTCACCTACGCGCCGAATGCCGCGGCCAGCGATAGCGGCAACCTCACGGTTTCGTACACGGGCGGCACGAACGTGGTCGTGGGCATGACCGGCACCGGCACCGCGGCCGCGGCACCAAACCTCGCCGCGTCGCCGACAAGCCTCGCCTTCGGCAGCGTCACGATCGGCAGCAGCGCGCCAGCGCAGACGGTCACCGTCACCAACACCGGCGGCGCGCAGGCGACCGGGGTGAGCGTGGCCAGCGCCAACGCGAAGTTCCCGCTGTCGGCCAACACGTGCGGCGCGGCGCTCAACGCGGGCGCGTCGTGCACGTTCGGCGTCGGGTACGCGCCGAGCGCGACCGGTGCGGACAGCGCGCACGTCACCGTGTCGTACACCGGCGGCGCGACGGTCAGCGTCGCGGTGTCGGGTACGGGCACGGCCGCAGCGGCGCCGAATCTCACGGCGGCACCCCCGGTGGTCGCATTCGGCAACGTGGTCGTCGGGCAGACGAGCGCCGGCACCACGGTGACCGTCACCAACAGCGGCAACGGCGGAGCCACGGGCATGAGCTTCGCGGTGGCCAACAGCGCGCGCTTCCCGGTGTCGGGCAACACGTGCGGCGCGACGCTCGGCGCCGGCGCGTCGTGCACGTTCACGGTCGCGTACGCGCCGGCCGCGGTGGGGTCGGACAGCGGCAGCGCGACCATCACCTACGCCGGCGGCGGGGCGCTGGTCGTGTCGTTCTCCGGCAGCGGCGTGTCCGCGCCGCCGTCCGGCACCGGCCAGCTGTCGTTCGCCAGTGCGCTCACGTTCGCCAGCACGTCGATCGGCGCGAGCAGCACCGCGCAGACGGTGAACGTCACCAACGTCGGCTCGGCGCCGGTGAACGTGACCGGCGTGACCAGCAACAGCGGCGAATTCACGGTCGGCGCCAACACCTGCGGCAACGTCGGCGCGGGCGGGACGTGCACGTTCGCCGTGACCTTCACGCCGTCGGCCGCGGGCGCGCGCAGCGGCGTCATCACCGTCACGAGCAGCGGCGCGGGCAGCCCGCAGACGATCGCGGCGAGCGGCACCGGCGTCTCCGGCACGGTGCCGCCCACCCCCTTGCCCGTGGCCGCGATCGAGTACTACCACGCGAACTTCGACCACTACTTCATCACGGCCATCGCCGACGAGATCACGAAGCTCGACAACGGCACGTTCGTGGGCTGGGCGCGCACCGGCCGCTCGTTCAAGGTGTTCCCGAGCAGGGTCAGCGGCATCAACGCGGTGTGCCGCTTCTTCAGCACCGCGTTCGACCCGAAGAGCTCGCACTTCTACACGCCGAACGCGGACGAGTGCACGGTGGTGAAGGCGAACAAGGACTGGCAGTTCGAGGGCGAGGTGTTCTGGGTGAACTACCCCGCGCTCGACGGCTCGTGCCCGACGGACCTGGTGCCGGTCTACCGCGTCTACAACAACGGCCAGGGCGCGGCGCCGAACCACCGCTACACGACCGACCTGCAGGTGCGCAAGGACAT
The DNA here is from genome assembly GCA_046347715.1 of Burkholderiales bacterium. Lineage (GTDB taxonomy): Bacteria > Pseudomonadota > Gammaproteobacteria > Burkholderiales > Casimicrobiaceae > VBCG01. Next base: position 234,676 of record JAXMFO010000008.1, on the reverse strand, counting down.
GATCGCGAAGGGCTGGATCCCGGAAGGCGCGGGGGACATCGGCGTGATCATGTGCGTGCCCCAGTAGCGACGCTTTCTCTCTCCTCGGGAAAGACGTTGGGCCCGCTTCGGCGGGCCCATTTTTTTTGGGTGCGCGGCGCGCAGGGGTCTGACCCCGGCCGCATCGGGGTCCGACCCCGGGTTGTGCCGCCGGCGCGGGCCCCTCACCCCAGCCCTCTCCCCGCTCGCGGGGAGAGGGGGTTCCCGGGGCGCTCGCGTGGGCGCGCAGTCGGTCGGGGCGCAGTCAATCGGCGCGCAGCGAGTTCACGCACGCGGCACGCCATGGCGCTCCCTCTCCCCGCTTGCGGGGAGAGGGCTGGGGTGAGGGGCAGCCGGACGAAGATGAACGCGCACTGCCGCGCTCACGCACGGAATAACCCCCCACCTCCCGTGTTCGCAGAAACGTCGTATTCTCGCGAGCCGGCCATGACTGCACCATCCTTCACCCTCTTCCGCCGCGCGCTCGCCGCGCTGGCGCTCGCCTCACTCGCCGCCACCGCGCAGGCAGCCGACACCGCGCGCGGTCAGCAGCTCTACAACAGCATCTGCGCGCAGTGCCACAACCCCGGCGGCAATCCCGGCCCGGGCCCGGTATCGCTCGGCGCGAACAACCCCGCGCGGATCACCGCGGCGCTCGACAACGTCGACCAGATGCGGCCGTACCAGCGGCTCCTCTCCGCGAACGACATCGTCGACCTCGCGGCGTACCTCGGCGTGCGCTTCGGCATCGCGCCGCCGGCCGAGCCGCCGACCGCCGACGCGATCGAGTACTACCACGCGGCGTTCGACCACTACTTCGTCACCGCCATCGCCGGCGAGATCACCAAGCTCGACGACGGCACGTTCGCCGGCTGGGCGCGCACCGGCCGTTCGTTCAAGGTGTACACCGCGACCGGCAGCGGCCTCTCGCCGGTGTGCCGCTTCTTCAGCACCGCGTTCGCGCCGAAGAGCTCGCACTTCTACACGGCGTCGCCGTCGGAATGCGATGTGGTCAAGACCAACGCGGACTGGGGCTTCGAGGGCGAGGTGTTCTACGTCGGCGTGCCGGCCGCGGACGGCACGTGCGCGGGCGGCCTCGTGCCCGTCTACCGGCTCTACAACAACGGGCAGGGCGCGGCGCCCAACCACCGCTTCACCACCGAGCTGCAGGTGCGCCAGCAGATGCTCGACAAGGGGTGGGTGCCGGAAGGCCAGGGCCTCGGCGTCACCATGTGCGTGCACGGCTGAACGCCGCGCGCGTGCGGCGCGTCAGGGCGTGAGCGCGCCCTGCGCGTCCACGCCCAGCCAGCGCACGCCCTGGGCTGCGAGGAACGCGGGCGCGTCGTCCTCGAGCAGCATCGCGATCGTCGCGCAGCTGCCGGCGACGACGCACAGCGGCGCGACCACGCTGATCGACTGCCATGCGCGCACCGGCATGCCGCTGCGCGGATCGAGGATGTGGCAGTAGCGCTGGCCGTCGACCTCGATGAAGCGCTCGTAGTCGCCGCTGGTCGCGAGCGCGCCCTCGGGCAGGTCGATGCCGGCGACAATGCCGTGCGCCTGGCGCGGATGGCGGATGCCGATGCGCCACGGGCGGCCGTCCGGCTGCGGGCCGATCGCGCGCAGGTCGCCGCCCAGGTTCACGAGGCCATGGCGCACGCCCGCGTCGAGGCAGACGGTGGCCGCGCGGTCGGCCGCATACTCCTTGCCGATGCCGCCGAAGTCGATCTCCATCCCGGCGCGCGGCAGGCGGATCGCGTCCGCGCTCCACTCGACGTCCTGCCAGCCGATGAGCGCGACGGCCCGCGCGAGCGCCTCGGGGTCGGGCAGCGCGGGCGGCTCGCGGCGGAAGTCCCACGCGCGGCGCAGCACGCCGGACGTGATGTCGAAGCGCCCGCCCGACAGCGCGTGGCACTGGTCGGCGTAGCGCAGCAGCGCGGCGGTCTCCGCGTCGATGGGCACCGGCGGGCCGCCGGCGGCGCGGTTGATGCGGGTGGTGACGCTGTCGTCGCGGTAGCGCGAGTACTTGGCCTCGATGCGGTGCACGTCCGCGATGGCCGCCGCCGCCGCGCGCCGCGCGAGGTCGGCGTCGTCGGCCGCAAGCTCGATCGTGTGCTCCGCGGCCATCGCGCGGAAGGTCTGGCGGAAGGTATGCATCGCGCAGCGTCCCGACCGGGCTTCGGTGTCAGACACGTCATATTACGTGTCAGACACCGCAAACGCGGTTCGGGGTCTGACCCCGTCAGAAGTTGCGGGAGAGGTTGACCTGGAACCAGCGCGCGGAGAAGGTCTGGATGCCGGGGCTGCCGCTGCCGAAGATCTGCCAGTCCGGGTCCTGGCGGTAGTAGTCGGCGCGCAGCGAGACGTTCCAGCCGTCCCACACCGGCGCGGCCACGACGATCCCCGCGGTGATCGCCCCGAAGGACGCGAGGCGCGTGTCGGCGCTGTAGTCCTGGCCCTCGACGAAGCCCTTCGGGAACGGCGGGTTCTTGTAGAAATCCGCCGCGGTCTGCGTGTAGAAGCGCAGGTTCGGCGTGACCTGGATGCCGTACCACGGGAGTCCCTGCACCCACGCGGCCTCGAATGCGTTGGTGTTGCTGCCGAACGAATCGAAGAGCAGCCGGTAGCCCAACTGCATGGTGCCGTCGGCGTCGGGAAAGTACTGGTTGTAGCGCGTGAGCCACGCGAACGTCTGGCGCGTGGTCGGCCGCGTGTCGAGCGGCTTGTATGGATCGGAGTAGTACCCGTGGCCGGTGTAGTACGTGAGGTTCGACTGCACCGTCGAGTTGGCGGTGAGCGCCTGCGTCACGCCGAGCACGAACTCGAGCGAGTTGCGCCGCGAGTTGGGCGCCACGCCGTTGGTCGCGTTGATGCGGTCGTTGGTGCCGGCGAAGCCCAGCAGCCACGTGCGGTTGCGGTCCTCGCTGTAGATCTGCACGTTGACCGAGCCGCCGCGCGACAGGAAGTCCTGTTCCGACGACACGAAGCCGCCGAAGCTCACCGCGTACTCGCCGAAGTACTTCGTGACCTTGAGGTCGCCGGCGGTGCGGTAGTCGCCGATCGAGGCGCCCGACAGCACGTTGAAGTACAGCGGCGACGCGCCCGTCACGGCGTCGTACGTCATGCTGCCCTCGATGGCCCACGTGTCGCCGATCGGCATCAGCGCGTAGAACGACGGCGCGTCCACCTGCATGCGGTTGCGGCCGGGCTGCCAGTCGCGGTACGAGAGGTACGACAGTTCGAAGATGCCCTTGTCCGGCGCGGACTGCGCGTGCGCGGCGTCGGGGAGCACGCCGGGCAGCGCGAGCGCAGCGGCCATGAGCGCGCCGGGGCGGCCCCAGGCGCGCGCCGGCGCTTCCGGCGCGGCAGTGCGCGACGGGTCGCGGTCAGTTGCAGCCACAGCCGCCTCCGCCCACGCCATAGCCGCCCGTCGCCGCTTCCTTGCTCGTGTAGATGTGCTGCTGCGTCTTGGTGTCGAGGCGGTCGTAGTCGAACTGCATGTCCGGCCGCGCGAGGTTGCCGCGTTCCCACGGCTTCGGGGGCGCGAAGCTGCACGCGGACAGCGCGAGGGCGGCGAGCACGGCGGCCAGGGCGAGGCGCATGGGCGCTCCGATCGTCAGTTCTTGTTCACGAGCGACGCGACGCGCTGCTCGAGTTCGTCGCGGTGCTCGTCGAGGAAGCCGCGCTCGACGTAGACCACCTTGCCGGTGCCGTCGATGAGATACGAACTCGGCATGCCCTTCACGCCGTAGGCGCTGGGCGTGGTGCCGGCCTCGTCGAACGCCAGCGTGAAGCTCGCGGGAATCTGGGCCAGGAACCTGTCGGCGTCGGCGCGCTTCTTGTCGACGTTGACGCCGACCACCACGAAGCCCTTGCCGCCGTACTTCGCCTGCATGTCGTTCATCCACGGGAACGAGCGGCGGCAGGGGCCGCACCACGAGGCCCAGAAGTCGACGTAGACCACCTTGCCGCGCAGCTTGTCGAGGGCGACCGTGTCGCCCTTCGCGCCGGGGAGGGCGAAGGCGGGCGCGGCATCACCGGACTCGACGGCGGCGGCGGCGAGCGGGAACGCGCACGCGAACGCGGCCAGCACGGTCGAGACGAGGGGTCCGGCGCGTTTCATGACGTTGGCATTATGCCGCATTTGCGGGGCCGTTCAACGGGGTGGGCGTATGGGAATCAACACCAAACGCGGGGAAACATTCCCCCGACCGGGGTTTCGGGCACTGCGGGCGACATTGCCGCGCCGGGCGCAAGGCGGGTGCAAGCGAAAGGCGGCGGGGAAAGCCGCGTTCGGGGTCTGACCCCAATGTGACGGGTCTGACCCCGCCTATGACGTGTCTGACACCTCATATGACGTGTCAGACACCGAACCGGGCTACATCGCGTTCAGCTTGTCCACCAGCGACGCGATCTTGTCGGGGCCGTCGGCGCGGCGGATGCGGTCGACGAAGTGCTTGGACGCGGTCATGCCGGACGTGAGCACCCGCTGCTTGACCGCGAGCAGCTGCGCCGGGTGCATCGAGAAGTGGCGCAGCCCGAGCCCGAGCAGCAGGCGCGTGAGGTGCACCTCGCCCGCCATCTCGCCGCACACCGCGATCGGACGGTTCGCCTTGGCCGCCGTGCCGATTGCCATCGCGAGCAGCCGGATCACGGCGGGGTGCAGCGGATCGTAGAGATGCGCGACCGCCTCGTCCGCGCGGTCCACCGCCAGCGTGTACTGGATGAGGTCGTTGGTGCCGATCGACAGGAAGTCGAGCTTGGCGACGAACGCGTCCATCGCGATCACCGCGGCGGGAATCTCGATCATGCCGCCGATCTGGATGCCGGAATCGAACGGCACGCCCTGCTCGCGCAGCGACTCCTTCGCCTGCTCGATCATGAACAGCGTCTGCTCGATCTCCGACGACGATGCCAGCATCGGGATCAGGATGCGCACCTTGCCGTAGTGCGACGCGCGCAGGATCGCCCGCAGCTGCGTGAGGAAGAGGCGGGGTTCGGCGAGGCAGAAGCGCACGGCGCGCAGGCCGAGCGCCGGGTTCGGCGCGACGCGCGCGAGGCCGTCGAGGCCCTCCTTCGCCTTGTCGGCGCCCAGGTCGAACGTGCGGATCGTCACCGGGTGGCCGTGCATGCCCTCCGCCACCGAGCGGTACGCCTCGAACTGCTCGTCCTCGGTGGGGAGCCCCTCGCGGTTGAGGAACAGGAATTCCGAGCGGAAGAGCCCGATGCCCGACGCGCCGTTCTCGACGCACTGCGGCAGGTCCTCCGGCAGCTCGATGTTCGCATGCAGCTCCACGCGCACGCCGTCGATCGTCTCGGCGGGCTTGGTGCGCAGGCGCTTGAGCTTCTGCCGCTCGAGCTCGAGCTGGCTCTGCTTCAGGCGGTACTCGGAGAGCACCGCGCGGTCCGGGTTGATGATCACCACGCCCTGGTCGCCGTCCACGATCAGCATCTCGCTGTCGCGGATCAGCTGGCGGGCGTTGTGCGTGGCGACCACGGCCGGCACGTTGAGGCTGCGCGCGACGATCGCCGTGTGCGACGTCACGCCGCCCACGTCCGTCAGGAACGCGCCGTAGTGGTGGTGCTTGAACTGGATGACGTCGGCGGGCGAGAGGTCGTGCGCGACGAGGATCGTCTGCTCCTCCGCGACCGGCGACGGCAGCGAGCCGGGCTTGCCCATCAGGCGCTTCAGCACCCGCTCGCCGACCTGCACGATGTCGGCCTTGCGCTCGCGCAGGTACGGGTCCTCGATCTGCTCGAACTGCTCGACCAGCACGCCGAGCTGCTGGGTGAGCGCCCACTCGGCGTTGCAGCGCTGCTCGGCGATCAGCCGCTTCGGCGCCTCGGACAGCGTGGGATCGGTGAGGATCATCCAGTGCACGTCGAGGAACGCGCCGAACTCGCCGGGGACGTCGCCGCCCGTGAGCGAGAGGTGCAGGCCCTCGAGCTCCTTCTGCACCTCCTTCACCGCGTTGGTGAAGCGCGCGATCTCGCCGTCGACCTTGCCCGCCGGAATCTGGTAGTGCGCGACCTCGATGGTGGCGTGCGAGACGAGCTGCGCCCGCCCGATGGCGATGCCGCCCGAGACGCCGACGCCGGAGAGCGCGAAGCTGACCATCCGCCGCGAAGGCCCGCAGCGCCGCGGCGCTAGGAGCGCTCTCCCAGGCCGTCGTGAAACAGCGCCGCGATCTCCTTCATCGCCTGCGCCTCGTCGGGGCCGTCGACCTCGAGGCGCACGGTGGCGCCCACCGACGCGGTGAGCAGCATGACGGCGACGATGTTGCGCGCGCTCGCGCGCTTGCCCTTCACGACGAGCGACACGTTGGAACGGAATTTCGATGCGATACCGACGATCTTCTCGCACGCACGCACGTGCAGGCCGAGCGGATTGATGATGGAAACGACACGAGTCAGCATGCGGACACCATTGCCTGTAACGAAGGGAGATCGACACGCGCGTGCGGTGCGGCGCGCTTCCCTTGGTCGCCCATTTTGCACGATGGTTCCGCCGAAGTGGCGACCGGCACGCGATAAGCACAGAACCGGCGCACGCTGCACACGGGTCCGATGGTGCCCGCGGCATGTGACACCGCAGTGAACTTTCGCTTGTGCGGCGCGTCAGTAGTACGGGTGTGGTGACCCGACTGCCCCGGCCCTCTTCCGCCTGCGGGAGGGGCGCCGCGGGTTCCCTATTGCACCGCGCAACGGGCGGTGGCCGCGGCTACTGGCCTTCGCCGAAGTAGTCGCCGATGAGGCCGACGATGGCCTCCATCGCGTCGTTCTCGTCGGGGCCCTCGATCTCGATGACCACCTTCGTGCCCTTGCCGGCCGCCAGCATCATGACGCCCATGATGCTCTTGGCGTTCACCTTGCGGCCGTTGCGCGACATCTGCACGTCGCTCTGGTAGCGCGACGCGAGCTGCGTGAGCTTCGCCGAGGCCCGCGCGTGCAGGCCCAGCTTGTTGATGATCTCAACCTCGCGTTGTTGCATAGACCGGATCGACCTCGATGCGCAGCACGCCGTCGCGGCCGCCGGAAACCGCCTTGGTGATCATGGTGTCCATGCCGCGCGCGCGGTACGTGAACGCACGCACCAGCATCGGCAGGCTCACGCCCGCGATCACCTCGACCTTGCCCGGCGCCACGAGCTTCCCCGCGAGGTTGCAGGGCGTGGCGCCGTAGATGTCCGAGAAGATGAGGACGCCGTCGCCCGTGTCCAGCTGCCGCACGCGCTCGCGCGCGGTCGGCAGGAGGTCGAACGGGTCGTCCGTGGCCGCGACCGACAGCGTCTCGAACTGGGGCGGCCGGGTGCCGAGGACATGCGTCACGGCCTTCACCAGGCTCTCCGGCAGCGTGTCGTGCGCGATGATGAGGATGCCGATCATGTCCGTGTCGCGCCCCTGCGGGAATCCCGGGCGAGGCGCCCCAAGGCGGAGCATGGTAGCACGCACGTTCCCGCGCCCGGATGCCCGGCCGTGCGTCCAACGGGGTGCGGGTGGCGAGGGCTGCCATTCCGAACGGCCTTCGGTAAGATGCCCGGCGACAAGGGTCGTCCCGGGGCGCGCCGGCGCGGAGCCTATCCGTCGCGGCACGGGGACGGCTGCACATCTCTCAGGGGAAAAGACGCCATGCAACGCATCGCCCGTGCCCGCCTGTCCAGGTTCCTGCCTGCGCTCGCCGTCGTCGCCGCATTCCTCGCCGCGGCCCCGGCGGCCGACGCGCAGAAGGTGACGCAGCCCCCGCCCATCATCGCGTACGCGCAGGGCGACCTCGCGACCCGGACGCTGACCATCGACGGCGCCTACCTCGGGTCGTCGCTGCCGGTCATCACCCTCGGCACCGCCACGACGCCCCTGACGGTGAACCTCGTGTCGCCCACGCACGTCATCGCGACGCTGCCTGCGGGCATCGCGCCGGGCACCTACCTCATGACGTATACGGCGTCGAGCGGCGGGGCCGCCGACGAGTTCTGGATCACGCTGGGGGCGCAGGGCGTGCCGGGGCCCCAGGGGCCGACCGGGCCGCAGGGGCCGACCGGGCCGCAGGGACCGGCCGGCCCGCAGGGACCCGCCGGCCCGCAAGGCGCCGCGGGACCGCAGGGACCCGCCGGCGCGACCGGCGCCCAGGGTCCGCAGGGCGTGCAGGGGCCGAAGGGCGATCCGGGCGCGCCGGCGGCAACCACGCTTCAGCTCTACGACGCCAACAACGTGCAGGTGGGTTGGCTCGACCTTGGAAGCGACCGAGTGTTCCTCAAGATTCCGGCGCCGGCTTCGGCACTCGTCGCCCTTCCGGTGTCGCTCGATGCGGCCGGCGTTCAGCTGAATGGTTCGGCCGAGCTTTACTACACCGATCCCGACTGCACGGGTACCGCCTACATTCGGGATACCACGTCCAAGCCGTACACCATCGCGACACTCACCGACGGGACGATCTACTACGTGCGTCCCACCGACCCGCCGCAGACCGTCACCACCACATCGTTCCTCTTGCGTCGGCCAGGCGATATCGCTGTCGGAATCGATCGTTGCCAGAACTGGGGCGCCCTGCCGACCGAATTCCTGCGGCCGGCTTACACCTATTCGTTCCCGTTCACGCAGCCCTTGCAACTCAAGTAGGCGCCACGGGGCAGCCCGCGTGCCGCCCCCTACGCCCCGGCGGCCGCCAGCAGCGCCTTCGTGTAGGCCTCGCGCGGCGCCGCGAACAGCGCCTCGGCCTCGCCCTGCTCGACGATCACGCCGTCCTTCATCACCAGCACGCGGTGCGACATCGCGCGCACGACCGCGAGGTCGTGGCTGATGAACACGTAGCTCATCCCGTATTTCTTCTGCAGCGTCGTGAGGAGCCGCAGCACCTGCTGCTGCACCGACACGTCGAGCGCGGACGTCGGCTCGTCGAGGACGAGGATCTCGGGCTGCAGGATCACGGCGCGCGCGATGGCGATGCGCTGCCGCTGGCCGCCCGAGAACTCGTGCGGGTAGCGGGTCAGCACGTCGAAGATGCCTTCCTTCTCGGACAGGCCCACCTCGGCCAGCATCGCGAGGATGCGCTCGCGCCGCTGCTCCTTCGACAGCTCCGGCATGTGCAGCGCCACGCCCTCGCCGACGATCTGCTCGATCGTCATGCGCGGCGACAGCGAGGCGAACGGGTCCTGGAACACCACCTGCATCCGCCGGCGCATCGCGCGCAGCGCGGCGCGGTCCGCGTTGTCGATGCGCGCCCCGTCGAGCGTCACGCTGCCGCCCGCGATCGGCTGCAGCGCGAGGAGCGCCATGCCGAGCGTGGTCTTCCCGGAGCCCGACTCGCCGACGATGCCGAGCGTCTCGCCCCGCTGCAGCGAAAGCGTGGCGTCGCGCACCGCGTGGAAGACGTCCTTGCCGAACCAGCCGCGCGCGGTGACGAAGTCGACGCTGACGTCCTTCGCGGCGGCGAGCACCGGCGCATCGGCCGCCACCGGGTCGATCAGGCGCTCGGGCCGGCTGTTGATGAGCTTGATGGTGTACGGCTCGCGCGGGTGCGAGAACACCTGCTGCGTCTCGCCCTGCTCGACGAGCTTGCCCTTCTCCATCACGCCCACGCGGTGCCCGAAGCGGCGCACGAGGTTCAGGTCGTGGGTGATGAAGAGGATCGCCATCTTGTACTCGGCCTGCAGGTCGTCGAGCAGCGCGAGGATCTGCGCCTGGATGGTGACGTCGAGGGCGGTGGTCGGCTCGTCGGCGATGAGGAGCTTCGGCCGGCAGGCGAGCGCCATCGCGATCATCGCGCGCTGGCGCTGGCCGCCCGAGAGCTGGTGCGGGTAGGCGTCGACCTTCTTCTCGGGATCGGGGATGCCGGTGCGGTGCAAGAGTTCGACGGTGCGCGCCCGCGCCGCGTTCTTGAGGACGCCCTCGTGCAGCTCCAGCACCTCGCCGATCTGGTTGCCGACCGTGTAGAGCGGGTTGAGCGCGGTCATCGGCTCCTGGAAGATCATCGCGATGTCGCTGCCGCGCAGCCCCTGCATCTGCCGCTCGGTCTTCCGGAGCACGTCCTCGCCCGCGAAGCGGATCGCGCCCTCGTAGCGCGCGGTCTCGAGGAGGCGCAGCACCGACAGCGCGGTGACCGACTTGCCGGACCCGGACTCGCCCACCAGCGCGAACTTCTCGCCGGCATCGACGTGGAACGACACGTGGTCGACCACCCGCGAGCGGCCGAAATTCACGCACAGCTTGTCGACTTCGAGCAATGCCATGATCAACTCTTGCGAGTGTCGTAGGCGTCGCGCAGCGCGTCGCCGATGAAGGTCAGGAGCAGGAACAGCACGGTGAGCACGATGAACGTGGGGATCGTGATCCACCACGCGTCGAGGTTCTCCTTGCCCTGCCGCAGGAGGTCGCCCAGCGACGCGGTGTTGGGGACGCCGAGGCCGAGGAAGTCGAGCGAGGTCAGGAACGCGATCGCCGCGCTCATGCGGAACGGCAGGAACGTGATCACCGGCGTCATCGAGTTGGGCAGGATGTGCCGCCACATGATCTGCGCGTTGGACAGGCCCATCGCGCGCGCCGCCTTCACGAACTCGAGGTTGCGGTTGCGCAGGAACTCCGCCCGCACGTAGTCGGACAGGCTGATCCAGCCGAAGAGCGCGAACACGCCCACCAGCAGCAGCAGCGACGGCTCGAAGATCGACGCGATGATGATGAGGAGGTAGAGCTCGGGCACCGAGTTCCACACCTCGATGATCCGCTGCCAGGTGAGGTCGATGCGGCCGCCGAAGTAGCCCTGGATCGCGCCGATGAGGATGCCGAGCACCGTGCCGACGAACGTGAGCGCGAGGCCGAACATCACGCTGGTGCGGAACCCGTAGATGAGGCGCGCCGTCATGTCGCGGCCCGCGGCGTCCGTGCCGAGCCAATGCACCTTCCCCGGCGGCACCGGGTCGGCGGCGCGGGCGAAGTAGTCGAGGGTGTTGACGCCGAAGCGGTTGACCGTGTTGAGCGCGAAGTTGCCGGGCTTCGCGAACTGCTCCTGGATGAACGGGTCGAGCCACTCGGTGGGCGTCTTGAAGTCGCCGCCGAAGCGCGTCTCCGGCGGGTTCGAGAGCACCGGCACGAACCACTCGCCGTCGTAGCGCGCCACGAGCGGCCGGTCGTTGCTCACGAGCTCGGCCGCGAGGCTCACCACCAGCATCGCGAGGAAGACGAAGAGCGAGATGTAGCCCAGCCGGTTGCGCTTGAAGCGCGCCCACGCCCGCTGGTTGGGCGAGAGCGACGTGTGCGAGCGGCCGGCGACGCTCGCGGCGGGGGCGGCCTGCGGGGCGTCCACGACCGCGCTCATTTCGCCACCGCCGCGAACTGGACGCGCGGGTCGACCACGACGTACATGAGGTCGCCCATCAGCTTCACGACGAGGCCGATCAGCGTGAAGAAGAACAGCGTGCCGATCACCACCGGGTAGTCGCGGCGGATCAGGCTCTCGTACGAAAGCAGACCCAGCCCGTCGAGGGAGAACAGCGTCTCGATCAGCAGCGAGCCGCCGAAGAACGCGCCGACGAACGCGGCCGGAAAGCCGGTGACGAGCGGGATCAGCGCGTTGCGGAACACGTGCTTGTAGAGGACGCGCCGCTCGGGCAGGCCCTTGGCGCGCGCGACCAGCACGTACTGCTTGCGGATCTCCTCGACCACCGTGTTCTTGGTCAGGAACGTGATGGTTGCGAAGCTGCCGATCGCGTAGCAGGTGATCGGCAGCGCGAGGTGCCAGAAGTAGTCGGCGATCTTCGCGGGCCACGACAACTGCGCCCAGTTGTCGGAGGTGAGGCCGCGCAGCGGGAACCAGTCGAAGAACGAGCCGCCCGCGAAGAGCACGATCAGCAGGATGCCGAGCACGAAGCCGGGGATCGCGTAGCCGGTCAGCACCGCGATGGTCGTCGCGGCGTCGAAGCGGCTGCCCTCGCGCACCGCCTTCGCGATGCCGAGCGGGATCGACACGAGGTAGCTGATGAGGAAGGTCCACATGCCGAGCGAGATCGACACGGGGAGCTTCTCCTTGATGAGCGTCCACACGTCCTTGTTGCGCAGGAAGCTCTTGCCCAGGTCGAACTGCGCGAACTGCTTCAGCGTGAGGAAGTAGCGCTCGAGCGGCGACTTGTCGAAGCCGTAGAGCTTCTTCAGCTCCTCGATCTGCTTCTTGTCGACGTCGCGCTTGGCCGTGTACGCGGTGTCGCCGCCGGCGGAGGCGCGGGCCTCCGCGAGGATCTGCTCGATCGGCCCGCCCGGGACGAACTGGGTGATCACGAACACGATGGTGACCACGCCGATCAGCGTGGGAATCATGAGCAGCAGGCGCTTGCCGATGTACGCGAGCATCGCGGTTCCTTACCGTCCTGTTACTTGCCCGCCTGCGCGGTCTTGTCGAGCGACTTGTCCCACCACGCGACGACCGCCCACTGCAACCAGTCCGACGGCGTGGCGATCGTGTAGTACTTGGGCACCACCTTCGGGATGCCGAACTTGTCCCAGCGCGACACGCGGCTCGTGCCGGCGTAGAGGTCGGGCACCTGGTACCAGTTGTAGATGATGACGCGGTCGAGCGCGCGCGCGGCGTCGCGCAGCTCGTCCATGTTGGTCGCCTTCTCCATCGCCTCGATGAGGTGGTCGACGACCTTGCTCTTGAGGCCGCGGTAGTTCCCGCCGGCCTCCGTGTCGGCCGTGGAGCTGTGGTACTGCTCCTTCAGGTCCGCGACGTTCGGGATGGTGAAATCGGGGATCTTGATGCCGACCATGTCGAAGTCGAACGTCTCGAGGCGCCGGCGGTAGATCGCGAAGTCGACGAGGCGCGGCTTGTACTGGATGCCGAGGATGCCGAGGTTGCGCTCGAACACCGCCTCCGCGCGGCCCGGCGCCTCCTGCACCTCGAGGAACTCGATCGTCAGGGGCTCGCCCTTCGCGTTGCGCAGCACGCCGCTGCCGTCGACCTTCCAGCCGGCCTCCTCGAGCAGCCGGCGCGCTTCCTTGAGGTTGTTGCGCAGCGCGTTGGGCGACGCGTCCATGCGCGGCGGCTCCCATGCCGGGCCGAAGACCTCCGGCGGCAGCTCGTTGCGGAACGGCTCGAGCAGCTTCAACTCGCCCGGGCTCGGCATGCCGGCGGCCGCGAACTCGCTGTTCGCGAACATGCTGTTGGTGTGCTTGTACTGCTTGTAGACGTTGACGGCCTCGAAGTCGTAGGCGAGGTTGATCGCGCGGCGCACGCGGATGTCCTTGAACTTGTCGCGGCGGCCGTTGAGGATGTACGACTGGAACCCCTGGCCGAACCCGGTCGGGAACGCGTACTTGATGATGCGTCCGTCGTCCCACTTGGCGCCCTGGTGCAGGCGCGCCCAGCGCCGCGCGGAGTACTCCATCAGGAAGTCGAACTCGCCGGCCTTGAACGCCTCCATCGCCACCGCCCCGTCCTTGTAGTAGCGGTAGACGACGGTGTCGAAGTTGTACATGCCGCGCGCGAAGCCCTCGTCCTTCGCCCAGTAGTTCTTGTCGCGCACGAAGTCGATGCGGCGCCCGGCGTCCACGGGGCCGATGGTGTACGGACCGGACACGATCGGGTACTCGGTCACGATCTCGTCGAACTGCTTCATCTTCCCGTCCGCCTGCAGGCCCCACTTGTGCGAGAACACGGGGAGTCCGCCGGCGTTGAAGATGGTGTCGGGCGTGCGGTCCTTGAGGTCGAAGCGGATCGTGCGGTCGTCCACCACCGTGACGGCGGAAATGCCCTCGTACTGGGTGCGGTAGCCGGGTGCCGCGTACTTCGAGATCAGCATGTCGTACGAGTGCTTCACGTCCTTCGCGAGCACCGGGTCGCCGTTGTTGAAGCGGGCCTTGGGGTTGATCCGGAAGGTGATCGACGAGCGGTCCGGCGCGACCAGCATCTCCTCGGCGAGCTGGCCGTACATCACGTCCGGCTCGTCGCCGGAGCGCAGGGTCAGCGACTCGAACATCAGGGACGTCAGGCCCGCCGGCGACTGGCCGCGGATCGTGAACGGGTTGTACTTGTCGAAGCTCGTGCGCCGGTCCGGGTTCTGCAGCTGCAGGACCCCGCCTTTCGGCGCATCCGGGTTCACGTAGTCGAAGTTCTTGAAGCCCTTCGGGTAGCGCGGCGTGCCGTAGGCCGCGAAGGCGTGCGACCAGGTGCCGGCGGGAACGGGCTTCGCGGCCGCGGCCGCGGCATCGTTCGGGCCGGCATCGGCCGGCTTGGCGGCGGGGGCCGGCGCGGCCTGCGCGGCGACCGCGAAGGCGAGGGCGGCGAGCCCGAGCCAGCGGGCGGCGAACGGGGGCTTCCGGGGGGAACGGGCGGCAGCCATGGTGGTGGTGTCCAAAAATTCCTTGTATAGCGCAGCCGGCTTAGGGCGCGCTTAAACGGGGGGCCGCCGTCCGGCTCGTGACCGGCGCAACCCTGAGCCCGGGCGCGATGATCCCCGTTTAGGCCGGCGAGCGCAATGCGACGCCCTTACGGGGTCGCCGCCCGCACCAGCGCGTCGGCGAAGACGCCCGCGACGTTGAAGCCCGACTGCTCGGTGATTTCGACGAAGCAGGTGGGGGAGGTCACGTTGACCTCGGTCAGGCACGGGCCGATCACGTCGAGGCCGACCACCAGCAGCCCTTCCGCCCACAGGCGGGGGGCCAGCGACTGCGCGATCTCGCGGTCGCGGGCGGTCAGCTCGCGCGCGACGCCGCGGCCGCCTGCGGCGAGATTGCCGCGCGTCTCGCCGGGCTTGGGGATGCGCGCGAGGCAGTACGGGATCACCTGCCCGCCGATGATCAGCACGCGCTTGTCGCCGTCGACGATCTCCGGCAGGTAGCGCTGGACCATCACCGTGCGCCGGCCGTGGTGGGAGACGGTCTCGACGATCACGTTGCGGTTGGGGTCGGTCTCGGTGACCCGGAAGATCGACGCGCCGCCCATGCCGTCGAGCGGCTTCACGACGACGTCCTCGTGCTCGTCGATGAATTCCGCGATCCGCGCCGCGTCGCGCGTGACGAGCGTGGGGGCGATGAATTCCTGGAACTTGGCGATGGCGAGCTTCTCGTTGAAGTCGCGGATCGCGCGCGGCTTGTTGAAGACGCGCGCGCCTTCCTGCTCCGCGCGTTCGAGGAGGTAGGTCGAGAAGACGTACTCCATGTCGAACGGCGGGTCCTTGCGCATGACCACCGCGGCGAATTCCTTGAGCGGCCGCGTCTCCTCGGCGCCTTCGGTGTACCAGTGGTGGTCGTCGTCGGACAGCGCGAGCGGCCGCGTGCGCGCGGAAGTCGTGCCGGCGTTCCAGAAGATGTCGTGCTGCTCCAGCGCGAAGACGCGGTGCCCGCGGCGCGCGAGCTCGCGCATCATCGCGATGCTCGAGTCCTTGTAGGCCTTGAGCTCGGGGAGCGGATCGAGGATGAAGGCGAAGTCCATGGGTCTGCCGCAGGGTGGACTCGGCATCGTAACCCATCGCGGCGGCGCGCCGGGCCTGGGGCCTTACGCCCAGCCTCGTGCACCCCACCGGTGTCTGACACCGCCTATGAGGTGTCTGACACCGCCTATGACGTGTCTGACACCGGTCCGGGGTCTGACCCCAATTGGGCGGCGGCGACGGCCGAGGGATACAGCTCGGCGAGCACCGCCACCGCCGATTCGCGCAGCAGCGGGGCCAGGTCGTGGGCAGCGCTTTCGGGGTCGCAGCCGGGGCCGCGGCGGGCGAAGATCGCGGCGAACGCGTCGCGGCGGGCGGCGACGGCATCCTCGACGCGCGGCCGCCAGTGGGGCGGGTACTCGCCCTCGAAGAACTCCCCGCGCCCGCGGCCATAGTGCGCGACCGCGAGGTAGCGCAGCAGCGACGCCACGACGAGGCGCTCCAGGAACGCGTCGTCCCAGCGCAGCGCGTCGTCGGCCTGCCCGCGGGCGACGTTGACGGCGCGCGCCACCCCCGCACCGCCCAGCGCGCCCAGCAGCGCCCCCGTGAGCATCCCCGCGCCGAACGTGAGGCCGCCGGCGGCCAGGTCCGCGGCGAGGCCCGTCACGGCGCCGGACAGCACGCCGCCGACCGCCGCGGCCTTGCCCTCGTCGACCGGCCCGTCGCGCGCGAGATCCTGCCCGACGCGCGCCTCGACCTCCGCCACGGCCTTGCCCGACAGCCCGTGGATGGCGATCAGCGCATCCATCGCCGCCCGCACGTCGGCCGCCGCGCGCTCCGACAACTCGCGCAGCGCGCGCGCCTCGTTGGCGCGCGTCTCGTCGCCGCCGACCCCGAGCGCGGTGCCGAGCTTGCGCAGCATCTTCGTGGGCGGCAGCGCCACCCGCGCGCAGGTGGCCGCCGCGACCGGCTGCGCGAGCGCCGTCATCGCGGCGTCGAATTGCGCGAGCCGCTGCGCACGCCACGCCGCGACCAGCCGCCCGTACGCGCCCGCCGACCGCGGCGGCACCAGCGGCGCGATCGCGCCGAACAGCACGAACTCCTGCACCCAGCAGCGCGCGAACGCGTCGAACGCGAGCACGCCCCGCACGTGCGCATGCCCGGCCACCGCCGCCTGCCAGCGCGCGAGGTCGTCGTCCGGCGCATCCTCCGGCCGCGGCCGGCCGGCCTGGTTGAGGAGCACCAGCACCGGCTTGTCCATCCACGCGAGCACCGCAAGCTCCGGCGGAAGATAGCCGGCGTCGCGCGGGTCCTCGGCGGCGTTGACGAGGTAGAGCACGACGTCGGTGTGCTCGCGCACCGTGCGCAGCGCCTGCTGCGTCAGCCAGAACGGGCGGTCGCGGAAACGGTCCCACGCCTGCGCCAGGAACCACACGATCGGGTTGCGCTCCTGGCCGAGCCGCTTCGCGAGCCGCGCGCTGTCGCCGAAGCCCGGCGTGTCCCACAGCAACAGCCGCTCGCCGTCGGCCGTGGCGAGCAGCGGGTACGCCGTCGATTCGGTGGTGACGTGCGGCGCGTCACGGACCTCGCCCACGTCGCGCCCGAGCAACGTGCGCGCGAGCGTCGTCTTGCCCGCATTGGTGTGCGAGACAAGGCAGAGCGTGACGTCGCCGCTCACCGCCGTCCGCTCACGTCGTCACCGCGTCGAGTGCCGCGTCGAGCGCGCCTTCCGCGTCCGCGAGGTCGGGTTGCGCGAGGTCGACGAACACGACCGGCAGGCGGGCGTCGGCCGCCAGCGCGCGCCACAGCGCGCGCCGCGCCTCAAGACGCGCGGGATCGTCGAGCCGCGCGTTGAACGCGGCCTCGTCGACCACCGCGATCCAGGGCCCCGGTGTCGTCGCGACCGCCTGCAGGAAGCGTCCGTGCGCCTCGCGTTCCGGCGTGGCCGTGGCGTTGAAGAGCGCGACACGCAGCGCGCCCGCCGCGGAGGGCGCGGGCAGCGGCGCGTCCTCGTCCCCGTAGCCGACGGCCGGCGCCAGGTCGATGTCCACATTGCCGCCGAGCGTGCGGCCGAAGAGCGCGGTGAGCGCCTGCGTCGCCGCATCCGGCGGCGTGAAGCTGTACGGCACCGTCACCACCGTCAGCGGACCCTCGTGGAAGCCGCGCAGGAGGCGCTGGAAGTACGGGTCGGCGAAGTCGTCGACGAGGTGGTGCGCACGATGCCGCTCCAGCCCCGCCGTGAGCAGGGCGAGCAGAAGGCGCGGCACGATGACCACGACCATGAGCGTGGCCGCCATGAGGTGCAGCCACGGTGCCGCGTTCTCGCTCGCGGGCGCCCGGATCGCGGCAACCTGCGCGACGTCGGGCACCGGCGTCGGCATGACCCACGCACCGGGCGCGTACACGACGGCGAGGATCGCGCGCACGGTCGCAGGCTCGAGGAACGTGCTCTCCCACGTCGCGCGGTACTCGAGGCCGAGGCCGCGCACGTACAGGCCGGCGAGCGTCCCCGCCGCGAACGCCGCCGCCGCGAAGTGCAGCACGCGCGCGGCGCGCGCCGCGTAAAGCGACGTCGCGCGCCGGCGCCAGTCGGTGACGAACGCGAGCAGCGCTTCCGCCGTCGCCTCGTCGCGGTGGCCGCGCGTCCCGCGCAGCCCGCCGGCCGCGCGCGCCACGATCCGCCGCAGCGGCCCCGGCGCGCCCGCGTCGCCGTAGCGCACGACGTAGCCCGCGGCGAGCAGCACGTACACGACGAGGTTCCACAGCACGATCGGCGCGACCGGCGAATACAGCACGTTGATCCGCTGCTCGTGGCCGATCGCGTTGGTCGCGGCACCGGCGATGAACGCCGCGAGCACCAGCAGCGTGCCGACCCACGGCCGCCAGCGCCACGCGTGCGCGAGGCGCGCCACCGGATGCTTGCGCTCGCGCAGGCGCTCCAGCGCCAGCGTCGCGCGGCGCGCGATGAACGCGGGCACGGGCGCCGCCGCGCCGACCGTCTCGGCCGCGGCGCGGCTCGCCCACGCGCGGTCGGCGTCGGTCCAGGCGCTGCGCGTGCGGTCGGCGGTCTCCACCGCGCGCACGGCGGTCACCGCAAGGGCTGTGGGCTCGTCCATCGGGGCTCGCTCGGGTTGCGCGCCCATCATGCCCGATTGCGGCGCGGGAACGGGAGTGCGCTGCAATCGCCGGCGCGAAGCGGACGCGCCCCCGACCCGCGCGGGCCGGGGGTTGCGCGCGGCGTCGCGTCCGTCAGCGCTTCGGCAGCGGCTTGCGCACGCGGCTCGGCTTTGCGCCGAACGTGGGCACGCCGGGCTTGCGTTCCGCGACCAGCGCGAGCGCGGTGGCGAGCGCCTTCTCGAGCTGCCGGTCGTGGCCGGCCGCCGCGTCCTGCGGCGCGTTGTCGACCTCGATCTGCGGATCGGTGCCGTAGTTCTCGACCCCGAACCCGACGTCGGTGAACCAGAACGAGAACTCGGGCTGCGTGGTCGAGCTGCCGTCGACCAGCGCGTGCCGCGGCCAGATGCCGACCACGCCGCCCCACGTCCGCGTGCCCACCAGCGGTCCCAGCCCCATCAGCTTGAAGTTGTGCGAGAAGATGTCGCCGTCGGACCCGGCGTGCTCGTTGGTGAGCGCGACCACCGGCCCCAGCACCGCCTCGTCGGGATACGGCTGCGGCTTCATCCAGCGCGAGATGTTGTACCCGCTGCGCCGGCGCCCGATCTTCTCGAGCAGCAGCTGCGACACGTGGCCGCCGCGGTTGTAGCGGACGTCGACGATCAGCGCCTCGCGGTCGCATTCGGTCGAGAAGTAGCGGTGGAACTCCGCGAAGCCCGCCGACTGCATGTCGGGCAGGTGGAAGTAGCCGACGCGGCCGTTCGACTGCGCGTGCACCCAGTCGCGGTTGCGCTCGACCCACTCGCGGTAGCGGGCGGGAACCTCGTCGGGCAGCGTGGTGACGACCACGTCGCGCGCGCCCTCCGCGCCGGCGAGCGTCAGCTCCACCTTGGTGCCCGCCTGGTGGACGAGCAGCGACTGCGGCGGACGCGTGCGCGACACCGGCTGCCCGTTCACCGCGACGATGCGCTCGCCAACCTTCGCTTCCACGCCGATGGCGTTGAGCGGCGAATCGGCACCCGGGTCCCACGGATCGCCGACGACGATGCGCGCGATCTGCCAGCCTTCGCCGTCCGCCGTGGGCTCGAGGTCGGCCGCGAGCTGGCCGAGCGGCCACGCCGGCGGCTTGCGGTGGTCGCCGCCCATCTCGTAGGCGTGCGACGTGCCGAGTTCGCCCTGCATCTCCCAGATGAGGTCGGACATCTCGCCGCGCGTGGCGACGCGTGCGAGCAGCGGCGCGTAGCGCTCGTATACCGCGGGCCAGTCGATGCCCGACATGTCGGGCGTCCAGAAGTGGTCGCGCTGCAGCCGCCACACCTCGCGCAGCATCTGCCGCCACTCGGCGCGCGGGTCCACGGCCACGCGCACGCGGTTCTGGTCGAGCCAGCCGCTCTTGCGCGAGGGCGCGTCGTCGCGCGCCGCTTCCGGATCGAGCTTGCGGTTGGCGGGGATCGCGCGCAGGCGCTTGCCGTCGTGGATGACGAGCGTCACGCCGTCGCGCGCGAGCGAGAACCGCGCCACCTTGTCGGCCAGCGGCTCGGCGCGCAGCGTCTCGAAGTCGAAGAGCTCGAGCCGGCCGGGCGCTTCCTTGTGGCCGCCGCGACCGTGCGCTCCGACGATCGGCAGCACGGTCCAGACGACCTTGTTGCCGGCCACGCCGGCGATCTGCCCGAAGCGCCCTTCGTTCACCGGGAAGGCGGCCACGCGGCGCGCGATGCCGGGCAGGTCGACCTTGGTCACCGGCTTCGCGTCGCCGTCCTTCGCGGGGGTCGGCGGCGGCTCGGGCACGAGGCCCTTCGGCGCCGGGTCGAACGGCGGGCGCGTCCCCGCCTGCAGCGCGATGAGGTACGGCCGCGCGGCGCGCGGGAACGACAGCTCGAACTGCACGGCGTCGTACACCGGGTCGAACGTGCGGATCGAGAGGAAGTAGAGATAGCGGCCGTCGGGGTCGAACGCCGGCGCGTAGTCGCGGAACTCGGGCTGCGTGACGAGCGTGGTGCCGCGCGTGGCGGCATCGGCGAGCTTGATCGCGCAGTGCCGCGGGTCCTGCCAGAACGAGTACGCGAGCCACGCGCCGTCCGGCGACCACGCGAGGTCCTCGGTGCGCCCGTGGTCGCTGCGGTCGACGACGTGCAGCGCGCCGCTCTCGACGTCGCCCAGCAGCACCTCGTTGCGGTGGTTGGCGATGGCCACGAGGCTGCCGGCCGGTGCGGCGCGCATCGCGATCACGCGGCCGACGTCCCAGTCCTGCGTCTTCGTCGTGCCGTCCCGCCACGTCTGCACGCGCTCCTCGCCGGTCTCGTCGCTGACCGCGACCAGCGTCGTGCCGTCGGCGAGCCACTGCGGGTGGCGGTGGCGCGCGCCGTCCGGCATGCCGTGCTGGCGCACCGCGCCTTCCCACAGGCCGAGCGAGAAGAGCTTGCCGCGCACGTCGAGCGCGAGGCTGTGGCCCTGCGGGTGGACGGCGAAGTCGCCGAGGAAGTCGCCGGCCGCGACGAACTTGCGTGCGGCCTGCGCGCGATGCGCCGGCACGTCGATGGCGAGGCGGCGCGTGGTGTCGGTCGCGGGGTCGAAAAGCCACAGGTCGGCGCCGCACTGGTAGACGATGCGCTTGCCGTCGGTCTGCGCGTGGCGCGCGTAGAAGTCGTCGTGGTCGGTGTGGCGCTTCAGGTCGCTGCCGTCCGGCCGCACCGAGTAGAGGTTGCCGACCCCTTCGGCGTCGCCCAGGAAGTACACCCGGTCGCCCACCCACATCGGCGACGTCAGGTTGCCGGCGAGTTCGGTCATGCGCCGGAACTGCCCGCTGCCGGCCGCGTCGATCCACAGGTGGCCCGCGGTGCCCCCGCGGTAGCGCTTCCAGCGCGCGGGGTCGGCGGTGTTGCGGCCGATCACCATCGCCTTGCCGGGGCCATGGGCCAGGTGGTTGACCTGCCCGAGCGGCAGCATCTGCGGCAGGCCGCCCGCGGGGTCGAGCGTGAACGCGCGGTAGTTGCGGAAGAACGGCTGGCCGTGGGTGGTGACGAACAGGATGTGCCCGTCGGGCGTGAAGCCGCGGACCATCACGTCCGGCCCGAGCCAGGTCATGCGCCGCGCCGGGCCGCCTTCCGCGGCCATCAGGTAGACCTCGGGGTGCTGTTCGTCGCGGCTCACGAAGGCGAGCCACTTCCCGTCCGGGGAGAGGCACGGGGTCGCGGGCTCGCCTAAGCCGGCGGTGAGCCGGCGCGCGGTGCCGCCGGTCGCGGGGACGCTCCAGAGGTCGTCGTCGCAGACGAACACCACGGTGTCGTCGCGGAGCGTGGGATGGCGGAGGTAGCCGGGTTCGGACATGCGGAGATCCCCTTGGAAGGCGGGTGCAGAGCCGTGCCGCTCGACGGCGGCTGCGGCGGGATGACGCGAACCGCGGATGGTAGCGGAACGCGGCCGCTTGCGCGGCCTCCGGGCGACGGGCCGCCGGCCGGCGGTGACGAGCTACGACGCGCGGCGACGGACCCGCCGCGCCGGGGCAGCGCGCACGGCCGTCGCCCGCGCCTCCTCCAGCAGCCAGTCGCGGAACGCCGTGGCCGCCGGCGAGAGCGTGCGCAGGCCCTTGCGCGGCCACGAGAGCCAGTAGCCCGTGCCCGGCGCGTACGCGCGCGGGTCGACCACCGCGAGCCGGCCCGCCGCCAGTTCGCGCTCGGCCAGCGGCAGCGGCGCGAGCGCGATGCCCTGGCCTTCGCACGCGGCGTCGAGGGCCAGCATCGTGTGCGAGAAGAAGAGCCCGCGGGCGACGTCGAGGCCGCCCACGCCGGCCAGCGCGACCCAGTCGGGCCAGTAGTCGTAGCTCACCTCGTGCAGCAGGCGCGCGCGGCTCCAGTCGAGCGTGCCGTCGCGGCGGGTGAGCTTGCGCAGCGTGGCCGGGGTCGCGACCGGCACGAATTCGAGCGGGAAGAGGCGCGCCGAGTCCGCCTCCGGGTACACGCCGTTGCCCTCGCGGATCGCGAGGTCGAACGGATCGCGCGCGAGGTCGGCCAGCACCGGCGAGGCATCGATGCGCACCTCGATCTCCGGCTCGCGGTCGGTGAACTTGGTGAGGCGCGGCATGAGCCAGCGCGAGCCGAACGACTGCACCACCGTCACCTGCACGACGCGCCGCCCGGGCCGCACGCGTTCGGCCGCGAGCGCGATCGCCCGCAGGTGGCGCGCGATCTCGCCGTGCCACGTGCGGCCGGGATCGGTGAGCGTGAGGCCGCGGCCCTTGCGCTGCACGAGCGCCAGGCCCAGGTGCGCCTCCAGCACGCGCAGCTGCTGGCTCACGGCGGCCGGCGTCACCGCGAGCTCGTCGGCGGCGGCGCGCACCGAGCCCAAGCGCGCGACGGCGTCGAACGCACGCACGGCGTTCAGCGGCGGCAGGCGCACCGGGGTCTCCTGATCATGTAGAAAATCTTAACAGATTGCGGCGAATCCATCGCTGGTCGCGAAGGTGCGCCGCCACTATCTTGGTCACACGGCGAAGCAGCGCCTTCGCGGAATCGAAAGCAGGAGTCGCGCATCATGCCCCACGTCGACGGTGCCCTTTCCTCCCCCGCCCCGGGCCTCGCCCCGTTCGCGGCCCGGCCCGGCCAGGCCCCTTGGGCCGCGCACGGCGAGTCGCGCTTCGCGCGGCCGGTCGCCGCGATCACGGCGTTCGTCCGGCACGCACTGGCGGCCGCCGCGCCGTCCACCGTGGACTGCGAGACCCGGCAGCACGAGGCCGGGTACGCGCACGCGACCGATGTCCACGACCTCGAGCGCATGCAGCGCGACGACGATCGACGCGACGTGCGGCCTTGGGGATGGCGTTGAGGTTGGGAGCCGGCACCGGCGCCAGGGGTCTGATACCGGCGTGGGTGCGGTTTGCACGCCGGTGTCTGACCCCGGGACCTGGCCCCCATGCAACCGTGACGCGAACCGCCGGGATCGGTCGTGTCCGTCAAGTTGTGCAAATAGGCGGTCAGGTTCGAGGTTGGGGATGATCAGGCGGCGAGCTTCATCGCCGCCTTCTTCTGCTCCAGCAGCAGGTCCATGTTGATGTAGCGGTTGTCCTCGAGCCACGTCTCGTGGGTCTCGGCGCACAGCGCGCGCACCAGTCGCAGGCAGGACGCCTCGTTCGGAAAGATCCGCACCACGCGCGTCCGGCGCTTGATTTCCTCGTTCAGCCGCTCCAGCAGGTTGGTGCTCTTCATGTGCTTGTGGTGCTGCCGCGGCAGTCGATAGAAGGTCAGGGTGGCCCCGATGTTCTCTTCCGCCCAGTCGGTCAGCCGCGGGTAGCGCTGCTCCCAGCGCTTGAGCCACCCGGCCAGGTCCGCCTGCGCTTCCTTCAGGTCGCGCCGCTCGTAGAGCCAACGCAGTTCCTGCAGGCAGTCGTCGGCGCCCTTGCGGGGCAGATGGTCCAGCGCATTGCGCAGGAAGTGCACGTAGCAGCGCTGCCAGGCTGCGTCGGTGAGCAGTTCCGCCACCGCCCGCTTGAGTCCGTCGTGATCGTCGGAGACCACGAATTCGACCCCATGCAGCCCGCGCTCCTTCAGCCGCCGCAGGAAGTCCTTCCAGCTGGTCGTCGATTCGCGGTTGGCCAGTTCGACCGCCAGCACCTGCCGCCGGCCTTCCCAGTTGATCCCGATCGCGATCAGCACCGCCTGCGAACGGATCACCCCATCGATGCGCACCTTCTCATAGCGCGCGTCCAGCACCAGGTACGGGTACGGCTCCTCCAGCACTCGGGTCGCGAACCGCTCCAGCGCCGCGTCCAGCCCCTTGTTCACCTGGCTGATCGTGCTCGCCGAGAACGCGTGGCCGCATAACTCCTCGGTGATCGCCTTCACCTTCCGGGTCGACACCCCCTGGACGTACATCTCGGCCAAGGCCGACACCAGCGCCTTCTCCGACCGCTGGTAGCGCTCGAACAACTCCGTCGAGAACTTGCCCTCGCGGTCGCGCGGCACCCGCAGCTCCAGCTTCCCGATCCGGGTCACCAGGCTGCGGCTGTAATACCCCGACCGGTAACCCACCCGATCCGCGCTGCGCTCCCCCGGCTCGGCGCCGATCGCCTCCGTCATCTCCGCCGCCAGCGCCTCCTGCAGCGATTCGCGCAGCAACGCCTTGAACAGGTCCCGGTTCTCGACCAGGAGCCCTTCGACAGCGACCACAGACGGTTTACTCTTCAGGTTGGCGGTCATGGCAGTGCCCTCCAAGGCAGGGTTAGTCTCGACAACCAACCTCTTGCCATGACCGCCGCCCGCACTCAAGCGGCTCTGCACACTATTCGGGACACTACCCCGGGATCTGACCCCAGACGCAGGGTCAGACCCCTTGCAACCACACCCCGCGCAGCCCGCCCCCCGCCTCACCGGCGCCGCGCGCGGCCCCGCCCCGCGGCCTTCTCGCCGGTGAGCGCCTCGATCAGCACCCGCAGCCGCGGCGGCACCTGCCGGTTCGACGGGTAGACCAGCGCGATCGTCAGCGGCGGCGGCCGGAACGCCTTCAGCACCTCCACCAGCGTGCCTTCGCGCAGTGCGTCCTCCGCCATGTACATCGGTACCTGCGCCAACCCGGCGCCCTCGGTCGCCGCGACGGTGATCGCTTCGCCGTCGTTCATCGTGACGGTGGACGCCGGCAGCGTGGCCACGGGCGCGCCGTCGACCACGAACTGCCACGCCCGCGGCCGGCCGGTCGACGGCATGCGGAACACGAGGCAGCGATGCGCGGGAAGCGCGGCGGGGTTCGCCGGGCGCCCCTGGCGCGCGAGGTAGGCGGGACTGCCGACCACGACCAGCGCCTGCTGCCCGAAGGGACGCGCGACCAGCGAGGAGTCGCGCAGGGTGCCGACGCGCACCGCCGCGTCGTAGCCTTCCTGGATGAGGTCGACGTAGCGGTCGGACAGCGCGACGTCCAGCGCGAGCTTCGGGTACTGCGCCGCGAGCCGGGCGAGGATCGGCACCAGCACCCGCTTGCCCCACGTGATCGGCGCGTTGATGCGCAGCGTGCCCGACGGCTCGCCGCGCACGCCCTCGGCCTGCGCGCGCAACGCGTCGATCGCGTCGACGATGTCGCGGCAGCGCTCGAACAGGCCGTGGCCGTCGCTCGTGAGGCTCACCTCGCGCGTCGTGCGGTGCAGGAGGCGCAGGCCCAGTTCCTCCTCCAGCCGCGCCACGCTCTTCGCCACCGCCGACGGCGAGAGCCCGAGCTCGCGCGCCGCGGCGGCGAAGCTGCCCTGGCGCACCGTCTCGGCAAACGCCGCCATGCCCTGCACGCCCACGCCCATGCGCCCTCCGCATTCACGACATCGTGTCGGCAATGTTACGACGTCCTGTGCCGTTCTGTCGTGAGTCCGGCGGTGCCAAAGTGCGCTCCACCGGCCCCGCCTGCGGGCCTCGTCCTGACCTTCGACGGAGAACCGCCATGTACGTGCACCGCAATTCCCAGCGTCCCGAGGCGTCGCTTCCGGGGCTCGTCCACCGCACCCTCGCCGGCAACGCCGAGGGGCTCACCCGCCTGTCGCTGTGGCGCCAGACGATCGCGCCCGGCGGCGCGACGCCGCCGCACCGCCACGACTGCGAGGAGGTGGTGATCGTCGACGCCGGCGAGGGCACGCTGATCGTCGAGGGCGTCGCGCACCCGTTCGCCGCCGACAGCACGCTGGTGATCCCGCGCGACGCGCAGCACCAGATCGTGAACACGGGGACGGTCGCCATCGAATGCACGGCGGCGTTCTCGACGTCGCCGGTGGAGGTCTACCTGCCGGACGGCGAGCGGCTGCCGCTGCCGTGGGCGTCGTGACCGGGTGCCCGCACGTGGGGGAGTGACGAGGGTCGTGGCTGCCCCTCGTCCCGGCCCTCCCCGCGCGAGCGGGGAGCGCGCCGGGGCCAGGGGAAACCGACCGCTACCCCCGCGGCGTCCCGTGCAACCCGGCGAGCGGCGCCCGCCGCAGGAAGTTCTGGTCGCGGCCGAGGATGAACTTCAGCAGGTCGTCGAGGATGCCCTCGTCGATGTGCTGGCTGTGGAACTCGAGGCTCACGCGGTCGAAGCGGTCGACGTTCACCAGCGGCACGGTGACGATCCCGGTCTGGTAGTCGACCGTGAACGACACCTTCGCCGGGATCGCCGGCGGCACGGTGATCACGCACTTGCGCACCACGCCCGTGTGGTCCTCGATCCGGCGGCAGGTGTACTGCAGGCCGGCGTCGTCGAGCGCCTTCTCGGCGAGCGCGACGCCGCCCGGCCCGACCTCGATGGTCAGCGGCTTCGCCGCGGCGATCTCGTAGTAGATGTTGATCTCGTCGAGCACCGGGTAGCCGACGATGCGCCGCTCGTGCTGCCCGACGTAGCCGCGCCCGAAGCGCGTGTCCTCGAACACGAGGCCGTGCCCGACGTCGAAGCGGTGGGCGATCGGCGGCTTGACGCCGTCGAGGTACGAGAACGCCTTGTCGAGCCACGTGTACGCGTGGCGCAGGCGCGCGTTGATCTGCTCGTAGCCCTCGACGTCGTCGTGCGTGTGGGTCGACGTGCGGGCCGCCTCGTACTGCGACTTGAGCTCGTCGAGGATCGAAGGTGAACTGGACATGGCGTGCCTCCCCGGGTACGCGGCGATTCTAGCTGCCGCGCACCCGGGGCGCACACCCCGTCGGGCCGCCGCCTAGTCGCTCATCGTCGCGCCGGGGAACAGCGGGAGGTCGCGCTTGCGCACGCCGGTGAGGCGGGCATAGGCGTTGGCGAGGGCGGGCGCGATGGGAGGGACGCCCGGCTCGCCCGTGCCCGACGGCGAGTCGGTGCTGGGAACGATCACGACGGTCACCGTCGGCATCTCCGACGGCCGCATGACCCGGTACCGGCTGAAGTTGGTCTGGTTCGCCTTGCCGGCGGTGAACGTCGACTGCCCCCACAGCGCCGCGTTGAGGCCGTGCAGGATGCCGCCCTGCATCTGCGCCTCCACCGAGTCGGGATTGACCGCGATGCCGCAGTCGACCACGCACAGCACGCGGTGCACCTTGACGGAGGTCGTCGTGGGCGTCGAGATCTCGACCACCTCGCACACCCGCGTGCCGAACGACTCGGCGTACGCCATCCCCCACGTGTGGCCGCTCGCGAGCGACTTGCGCCACTGCGAGTTGCTGTCCGCGAGCTGCAGCACCTTCACCGCGCGCGGGTCGGCATTGGGGTCGATGAGGGAGAGCCGGAACTGGAACGGGTCGAGCGCGGGGTTCGTCTTCTGCGACAGCTCGTCGATCATCGACTCGACGGCGAACGCGTTGATCGACGAGCCGACCGAGCGCCAGAAGCCGACCGGGATGGCCGCGACACTGTTCGGCAGCGGCACCCACTCGGACAGGTGCGTGCCGAGGTTGTACGGCAGCCGCACCGACCCCTCGACGGCCTGCGAGTCGACCGCCCCCGGCGGCAGCCACCCGCGCTGGCCGAGGATCGACGACGAGACGTTGCGGTACCACCAGCCCTTGATCCTGTTGGCGCCGTCGAGCGTGGCCTTCGCGTTGACCACCGCGAGCGGCCGGTACTGGTCGTGCGCGAAGTCCTCCTCGCGGAACCACGTGAGCTTCACCGGCTTGCCCACCGCCATCGCGACCTGGATCGACTGGCTCACGAAGTCGAGCTCGAACTTGCGGCCGAGGCCGCCGCCGAGGAACGTGGTGTGCACGACGACCTCGGTCGCCCCGGTCAGCGCCTTCGCGAGGTCGGACACCCACAGCGACGCCTGCGTCGGTGCCCAGATCTCGCACTTCGTCGCGCCGTTGACCGTGGTGATGCTGCACGTGCAGTTCAGCACCTCCATCGTCGCGTGCGCGAGATAGGGCAGCGTGAACGTCGCGTCGATCGTCGCGGTCCCGAGCGCGGTCGTGACCTGGCCCTCGATCGTGGGCGCGTACGCGGCCGGCGTGACGCCGGTGGGCGGCGTCGGCTCGGCGATCAGCGCCCCGCCGGGCGCGGCCGCGAGCGCCTTCGCCTGCGTGAGGATGGTCGTGGTGTCGACGCTGGCGGTCGACGCGGGCTGCACCCACGGGATCGTCATGCCGCGCGCGAGCCGGTTGGCGAGCCACGTGTTGGTCGCCACCACCGCGACCGCATTGATCGTGCCCTTCACCACGGCGCCGCGGCTGTCCGACGCGGTGACCGGGACCACCGCCAGCGCGCCGCTGGGCGCCGCGAGCTTGGTGCCGGCGGGCAGCGTGGCGCCGAACACGGGCGCGTGCCTGATCGCCGCGTACACCATCCCGGGCAGCCGGACGTCGATCCCGTACACGGCGCTGCCGTCGGTCTTCGCCGGAATGTCGGCGCGCGGGATGCGCTTGCCGACGATGCGGAACTTGGACGGATCGGTGAACGGCGGCAGCGGGTCGGGCGGGTTGAGCCCCGCGGCGGCAACAGCGAGGTCGCCGTACTTCCACGTCGTGTTGGTCGGGGTGTGCGTCACGGTCGCGCTGGCGACGACGTAGTGGCTGCGCGTCGTGTCGTTGGTGTTGAGCATCGCCGCGCCCACGAGCATCTCGCGCGCCGCGATGCCGGCGCTGCGCAGCCGGTCGTAGCGGCCGCGCACCGCGCTGCTGCCGCCCGTGAGGTACGACACGACCGGGTCGGCGAGCGCCTGCTGCACCGTCACCTGGTTCCAGTCGACCATCAGTTCCTCGGCGAGGAGTTGCGCCAGCCCCGTCATCGAACCCTGGCCCATCTCGCAGCCGCCGAACATCAGCGTGATCGAGTTGTCGGTGCCGATGTGGATGTAGGCGGTCGCGAGGTTGTGGTTCGCCGCGGCGTCCGCGGCGGCATGGCCGACGCGGCCCGCCACCGGCAGCAGGCAGCCGACGACGAGGCCCTTGGCGGCGAAGGTGAGGAAGCCGCGGCGGCTGACGGAGGCGCCGGCGGCGGCAGTAACCGCGGAGGCGAGGAAAGACTCGGCAGGATGGGTCATAATTCGCGTCTCCCGGCCCGTCACAGCGTGCTCACAGCGGTCTTGATCCGCTGATAAGTGCCGCAGATGCAGACATTGTTGATTTCGCTCATGATCGAACTGCCGTGATGCCCGGCGGCGAGGGCGCCGGCGCACTTCATGAGCATCCCCGACTGGCAGTAGCCGCACTGGGGAACCTGGTTGGCAATCCATGCCTTTTGGGCGGGATGGCTGCGATCCGCCGAAAGCCCCTCGACTGTCGTAATCTTCTTGCCCGCCGCGGAGGAGGTGTCCATGTCACAGGACTTCTCGGGCTGCCCATCCACCAGCACCGTGCAGGCGCCGCAGACTTCGATGCCGCAGCCGTACTTGGTGCCGGTGAGGCCGATGACGTCGCGCAGGGTCCACAGGAGGGGGGTTGCCGCGTCCACGTTCACGGTGTACGACTTGCCGTTGACGTTCAGGGTGTAGGTTGCCATGCCACTTCTCCACGTAGCGTGCGGCGCTGGGAGGTCCGGCGGGGAGGCCGGCGCGCGCCGCGGGTTGTCGTTTCGGATGCCGCTCGTCTGGGGTGCTGCGGGGGCCGAGATTGGGGCGTTTTCATGACAATGTCAATACCATGCATGTGTCATGAAACCTGAACAAATATTCAGGAATTCAACGCGTTCGCCGGCGCCCGCTAAGCGCTGGCGGGTTGGCGCGCCGCAGCAAAAGCGCGTTCAATAGCGGCTTCGCCAGGGGAACTTCGATGCCGAACCCGTACTTCCCGCGCTGGGTCCCCAGCAGCGGCGCCGTCGTCGCGCCTGCGGAGCGCCTGCCGGCCGGACCCACGCTCGCGCTGGGCGTCCAGCATGTCGTCGCGATGTTCGGCGCCACCGTGCTCGCGCCGCTGCTGATGGGGTTCGACCCCAACGTCGCGATCCTCTTCTCGGGCATCGGCACGCTGATCTTCTTCGTCGCGGTCGGCGGCCGCGTGCCGAGCTACCTGGGGTCGAGTTTCTCGTTCATCGCGGTGGTGATCGCGGCGACCGGGTACGCGGGCGGCGGCCCCAACGCCAACCTGCCGGTCGCGCTCGGCGGCATCATCGCCGCGGGGGCGGTCTACGCGATCATCGGCATGACCGTGATGCGCATCGGGTACGCGTGGATCGAGCGGCTGATGCCGCCGGTGGTCACCGGCGCGGTCGTCGCGGTGATCGGCCTCAACCTCGCGCCGATCGCCGTCAAGGGCGTCTCGGGCAGCACGCTCGACACGTGGATCGGGCTCGCGACGGTGATCGCCGTGGGGCTCGTCGCGGTGCGCGGTCCCGGCATCGCACGCCGCCTCCCGATCCTGCTGGGCGGCATCGCGGGCTACCTGCTCTACCTCGTGTGCGCCAACCTGCTCGGGCTCGGCAAGCCGATCGACTTCGCGCCGGTGGCCGCGGCGGCGTGGATCGGCATGCCGTCGTTCCAGGCCCCCGTGTGGAACGCCGGCGCGGTCGCGCTGATCGCGCCGGTCGCGATCGTGCTCGTCGCGGAGAACCTCGGCCACGTGAAGGCGGTCGCCGCGATGACCGGCGAGAACCTCGACCCGTACCTCGGCCGCGCGTTCCTGGGCGACGGCATCGCGACGATGGTGGCGGGGCTGGGCGGCGGCACCGGCGTGACGACGTACGCGGAGAACATCGGCGTGATGGCGGTGACCAAGATCTACTCGACGCTCGTGTTCGTGGTCGCCGCGCTCACGGCGATCGTGCTGGGCTTGTGCCCCAAGTTCGGCGCCCTGATCATGACCATCCCCGGCCCCGTGCTGGGCGGCCTCGCGATCGTGCTGTTCGGCCTCATCACCGCGACGGGCGGACGCATCTGGGTGCAGAACGGCGTCGACTTCGCGCGCGCGCGCAACCTCGTCACCGCCGCGGTGGCGCTCACCGTCGGCGCGGGCGACCTCGCCATCCGGATCTTCGGCTTCACGCTGGGCGGCATCGGCACCGCCACGTTCGGCGCAATCCTCCTCTACCAACTCTTCACCGACGACGACCCCGCCCCATGATCGACACCCTCCTCCACCGCGGCGCCCTCGCCGTCGCCGCGCTGGCGCTGTGCGCCGGCTGCGCGAGCCTCAACCGACCGGTCAACCCGCCGATCACCACGCCGCCGTCCGACCGCGAGGGCTACACGCTCGCGCAGCGCGAGGCGACCCGCCCGGGCTTCAGCGACAAGGACTCGCTCGTCGTGCTGACGTTCTCCGGCGGCGGCACGCGCGCCGCGGCGTTCGCCTACGGCGTGCTCGAGGTGCTGCGCAAGACGGAAGCCGTGGGGCCGAAGGGCAACCGCGTCCGGCTCATCGACACGGTCGACGTGATCACCGGCGTGTCCGGCGGCAGCTTCACGGCGCTGGCCTACGGCCTCTACGGCGACAAGCTCTTCGACGACTACGAGCAGCGGTTCCTGAAGCGCAACGTGCAGGGCGAGATCATGACCCGCACGCTCAACCCGTTCAACTGGCCGACGCTCGCGTCCGACCGCTGGGGCCGCTCCGAGATGGCCGCCAACCTGTACGACGAGATCCTGTTCAACGGCGCGACGTTCGCCGACCTCGAGCGCGGGAGCGGGCCGCTGATCATGGTCATGGCGACCGACATCTCGACCGGCGCGCGCGTCGGCTTCACGCAGGCGGCGTTCGACATCATCTGCTCGGACCTCAAGTCGATACGCCTCGCGCGCGCCGCCGCCGCGTCGTCGGCGGTGCCGCTCGTGCTCTCGCCGATCACGCTCAACAACTACGGCGGCACCTGCGGCTACAAGTACCCGGCGTGGCTCGTCGCGTCCGCGGACCCGTACAACCCGGCCCGCCCTGCGGCGCGCGCGATCCGCCGCCTCGAGGAAGCGGCGCTGTTCGAGAACAGCAAGGATCGTCCGTACTTGCACCTCGTCGACGGCGGCCTCGCGGACAACCTCGGGATGCGCTCGGTGCTGGAGGCGCTGGAGAGCATGGAGGCGGTGCGGATGAAGGGCGGCCGCACGCCGTTCGACCGCGTGAAGCGGATCATCGTGATCGTGGTGAATTCGCTGTCGGTCCCGACCACCACGTGGGACCTGAACGAGGCGCCCCCGGGCAACATCGACGTGCTGATCAAGGCCACCGGCGTGCCGATCGACCGCTACTCGTACGAGTCGGTCGAACTCATGCGGGACATCATCGCGCGGTGGGAGCTGATGCGCCGCATCCGCGACTCCAAGGCGTTCGACGCCAGCAAGGACCCGCAACTCGCCTCGCTCATCAACGTGCCGAGCGCCAAGCTCTACGCGATCAACGTCTCGTTCCCGCAGCTCAAGGACAAGGCGGAGTTCGCGTACCTCAACGACCTGCCGACCTCGTTCGTGCTGCCGCCGGAAGCCGTCGACCGCCTGCGCGCGGCGGCCGGGACGATCCTGCTCGAGTCCGAGGATTTCCAGGCGCTCATGAAGGACGTCGGGGCGACCATCGTGAAGTAAGCGTCCGCAAAAGGCGCGTCGTTCGTGCGGTGGATGACGGGACGGCGGCGTTGCGCCTTTTGCGGCCGGCACTGCACTTCAAGTCAGGCCCGGGAAAACCTTCGGGCGGCCGGGCGGTTTTCCCGTAGTAACACCAAGACCTACGAAGCGCGCCGATCATCCTCCGCTGCGCGGAGGGTTCAGTAGCGCGCTGCTTGCCGGCTGAATGCCCTTGCGGCCGCTCGCGTTCTGCGCGCCGCTCCGCTTAAGACTCCCTCTCCCCCGGCGGGGGAGAGGGTTGGGGTGAGGGGCTGCGTCCGTGGCCCCAACCCGGGGTCCGACCCCTCGCATTCACGGCGGGCCAGGCGGCCGCCGGAAACGACCCCGCAAGACCGAGCATCGTGCGCCCATGCGCGCGTCGTCAGATCGTCGTCGGCCCCTCGTCCGGCGTGCTGCCCGGCCCGCGCAGGAACGAGCGCGCGGACAACCCGAACACGCGCAGGCGCTCGAGTGCCTGCTCGGTTGCGTGGAAGCCCGTGTACCAGCGATAGCCGATCGCGAGCGCCGCGAACGCGGCGACCACCAGCAGCACCATCGGCACGCGGACGAGGATGAGCAGGAGGCCGACCCCGACCGGCGCCAGCACGCGCGGCGACAGCAGCACTTCGTTCATGCCGCTCGTGGCCTCCGTCGCGGCGAGCGCGCGCTGCGTCGCGAAGCCCTGCGCCGAGAGCCTCTCGACCGCCCGGCGCAGCGTCTCGTGCTCCTCGCCGGCCGCGGGCAGCGCGAGCAGGTGCTGGCACGCGGCCTGGAACGTGGCGAACGCGTCGTGCAGGCGCCCGACGGTCGGCGCGTTCAGGTCCTCGTCGCCGGACGGCACCAGCCCGAGCAATTCGGTCAGGCGCGTGCGCACGGCGTTGCGCGCCGAGGCGAATTCCTGCGCGATCGCCTCCTCCTCGGCCTGCTCGCGGCGGGCTTCCGCGGCCGCGTCCTCCTTCGCCTGCGCGAGGAGCGCGAACGCGGCGACCACGCCGACCGCGTCGTCGCGCGTGTTCTCCCACACCGCGTCGAACCAGCCGACGCGGCCC
The DNA here is from genome assembly GCA_046347715.1 of Burkholderiales bacterium. Taxonomy (GTDB): domain Bacteria; phylum Pseudomonadota; class Gammaproteobacteria; order Burkholderiales; family Casimicrobiaceae; genus VBCG01. The sequence goes on along the minus strand of JAXMFO010000008.1, from coordinate 200,733 downwards.
CCGAGTTCCGCCACCGCCGTGGCCACCCGCTCGCGCAGCGCAGCCGCGTAGGCGTCGTCGTTCTGTACCAGCAGCAGCGGTCCGTGGAGGTCGCGCGGCGCCGGCATGTCGAGCCGGCTCGCCGGCCCGTACACGAGGTCGTCGAAGCTCGCCGCCGCATGCTCGCCGCGCGGCGTCTTCCGCCACATCGCCTCGGCCTTCTGCCCGATCTCCCAGTACCCGGTGAAGCGCTGCAGCGCGTCGCGCCACTTCTGGCCGAGCACCGCGAGCGCGCCGTGGCCGGCCGCGCCGTAGGTCTCCAGCACCTCGTCGCGCATCAGCGAGTCGAGCCACGCCTGCGCGTCGTCGTCGTCGCCCGCCGCCGCGCGCGCGGCGGCGAGGATCGCGTCGCGCGACACCGGCGAACCACGCCACACCGGCGGCAGCTCCGGTGCCGCCGCGAGCAGGAAGCGCAGGAGCTTGCCGTCGTCGGAGAGCGCCTTCTGGTCCTGGATGTCGCGCAGCGTGCGCAGCAGGTTGTAGTCGAAGAGTTCCTGCTCGATCCAGCGCGCGACCTGGCCGCGGGCGACGTCGCGGCGCGCGGCGTCCCAGTGGCGCGCGAGCGCCAGCGCCAGCTCGTGGACGGTCGTCGCCTCCGTCTTGCCGAAGCGGTACGGCCGCACGCTGCCGGCGGCCGTCGCACTCTCCACCGGCGCCATCAGCGTCTCGTCGCCGTCGAGCCAGCGCGACACCTCCTCGCGGCCCCAGCGCTGCTTGGGATCGCGCAGCAGCAGGCCGCGGCAGAGCGTGCGCAGCTCGTCGTCGTACACGCCGGAGACGTCGATGGGGCGCGTGGCGAGCTGGTAGTTCATCACCGGCTCGGTCAGGCCGTCGAACGGGTGGCGCCCGCTCGCCGCCTCCAGCACGATCATGCCGAGCGACCACCAGTCGGCCTTGGGGTCGAGCACGCCGGTCAGCGCCTCGGGCGCCGCGTACTTCGTGGTGCGCGCGGTGTTGGTGAAGTGCAGGGTCGCGGCGGTGAACGACGCGATGCCGAAGTCGGTGAGCGCCAGCGACAGCGGCGAGCGCGAGCGCACCAGCACGTTGTCGGGCTTCAGGTCGCGGTGCAGGATGCGCTGCGCGTGGATGCCGGCGAGCGCGTCGGCCAGTTCCTGCACCATGCGCCGGATGTCGGACTTCGGCAGCGGCCCGCTGGTGATGAGGTCCTCGAGCGTGCCGCCGGGGACGTACTCGAGGAGCTCGTAGGCCACCCCGTCGGACACGCCGTGCGCGAGCACGCGCACGACCGCATCGCCGACGCTCTGCGTCAGGATGTCGAGCAGGCGGAAGTCGGGCTCGATGCCGCGCCGGTAGAGCTTCGCCACGCGCCGCTCGCCGGTGGCGGCGTCGGCGACCAGCAGGATGTCGGCCTCGCTGCCGGTGGCCGGGAACACGTCGACGACGCGATACGCCGCGCGCAGCGCCGAGGGCAGCGGCCGCGCACTCGCGGCCGCCGACGACGCGTGCGCGAGCGGCCGGTTGCAGTAGACGCAGCGCTCGCTGCCCGCGGGATTGGACTGCCCGCAGTCCGCGAAGGGGCAGATCACCGACGGCAGCGTCGGCGCGCGCGGGGCCGGCTCCGGCGCCGTCGCCACGGCCTGCGCGGCCACGGCCGGCGTCGCGTCGGCCGCGGCGGTCACGGCCTCGGCGACGAGCGCCACTTCCTCGACGGCCGGCGGCAGCGGCGCGGTCTTGAGCGTGAAGTCGACGCCGACGAGCGACGCGCCGCACAGGCACCGCGCCTGCGCGGGCTCGTTCTCGCGCTCGCAGACGGGACAGATGCGGACGTAGTCGTGGGTCACGGGCGCCGCCCTATCGTCGCCACGACACGTCCGCGAGCGCGAGGCCGCGGCTTGCGCACAGCGCTTCGACTGCGGCCATGTCACCGCGACCCGGGATCCCGATCATCCACACGCGGCGACCTTCGACCGCGACCTGCATGCGCTTCTCGCCCGGCGCCTGCGCCGCGTCCACGTGCGCCGCGTAGCGGGCGCGGCCACGCTCGGAGAGCGGCACCAGCGGCTGGTTCGCGGAGCCGCGCCACGCGCCGCCCTGCGGCAGGCGGTCGACGTAGGGCTCGGGGATCACGGCGTCCAGGAGGGCCAGCAGCTTCGCGTGCCGCTTCTCCAGCGCGCGCAGCGGCAGGCCGCTGTAGCACAGCAGGTCGAAGTCGAGCCCGCTCTCGCGCCGCCACGCCGCGAGCAGGGACAGGAGCGCGTGCAATCCCTGCGGCTGCTCGAACGGCTCGCCGCCGCTGATCGTGACGCCGTCGGGCGCGCCGCCGCTGACGCGCCGGCACCACGCGACGAGGTCGGTCACCGCGATCGCCTTCGCCGGATCCCGCGGCCACGTGTCCTGCGACACGCACCCCGGGCAGCGGATCGTGCAGCCCTGCAGCCAGAGGCCGATGCGCCGCCCCGGCCCGAGGACCGTGACGGGCCAGTGGGCCTTGTTGAGCTCGAGGGTGACGGGCTTGGGCATGGCGTGCGCGCCGCTCAGCCTGCGGGGTGCCGCGCGGCCGGGGAAATAGCGCAGTGACCCTTCGCGGCGGTGCAGGTTGCGCGGCCTGCGGGGTGCCTGCGGGTGTCCGGGCGCTGCCCCTCACCCCAGCCCTCTCCCCGCCCACGGGGAGAGGGAGCGAACTCAGAGCCAGCGTCGCAAATCCGCTCCGCCGCACGCGAGTATCTCCCTCTCCCCGTGGGCGGGGAGAGGGTCGGGGTGAGGGGCGCGCACCACGCATTCATTCCAGCGTCGCCGTCACCACCCGGTTCGCATCCTCCGCGAGCGCCGTGACCGTGATTGCAGTGCGGCCGGCGAGCGGCATCGCGAAGAGCGCCCGGGCGAGCGGGTTCACGAACTGCGACTCGAGCTGGTTGCCGATGCCACGGCCGCCGTTGGACAGGTCCTTCACGCACAGCTCGCGCAGCGCGTCGCGCACGTGCGGGGCGATGGCGAGCTCGATCTTGTGCTCGTCGCGCACGCGGTTGACCACGTTACGCAGCATCCCGTCGAAGATCTGCGCGCCGATCTCGGGCGTGATGAAGCCGAACACGATGATGTTGTCGCCGATCCGGTTGAGGATCTCCGGCCGCGACAGCTTGTACTTGAAGTAGTCCTGGATCGCGCCGCGCACGCGCGCCTCGACCACGTCGTGCGGGTCGCCCGGCGACACGCTCTGCACGCGGCGCCCGTGCTCGTCGTCGACGAAGATGCCGAGGTTGGTGGTGAAGACGAGGATCGCCTCGGAGAAGTACGCGGTCTCGCCGCGCCCGTCCGTGAGGCGCCCGTCCTCCAGGATCTGCAGGAACTTGTCGAGGATGCGCGGGTGCGCCTTCTCGATCTCGTCGAACAGCACGACCGAGAACGGCTTCTCGCGCATCGCGTTGGTGAGCTCACCGCCCGCGTCGTAGCCGATGTAACCCGGCGGCGCGCCGAGGAGGCGCGCGCCCGCGTGCTCCTCCGCGAACTCGCTCATGTCGAAGCGGATGTACGCACGGTCGTCGCCGAAGACGAGCTGGGTCAGCGTCTTCGCGAGCTCGGTCTTGCCCACCCCCGTCGGCCCTGCGAAGAAGAGGACGCCGCGCGGGCGGTTGCCCGACGAGCGGGCCTGCGCGCCGGTGAGCCCCATCACCGAGCGCATCAGGATGTCGATGGTCTTGGTGACCGCGGGGCGCTGGCCGCGCACGCGCTCCTCGATGAACGGCAGCGCGTGCACGATGCGCTCGCGCAGGTAGTCCTTCTTCCACGGGTTCTCGGTGGCGCCGACCTTGTAGCACTGCACGGCGTCGTCGACGTCGCGGAAGGCGATGCCCTGCCGGTTCGCGAGCTGCGCGATGTCGGTCAGCGCGACCAGCGTCAGGCCGTCCGTCATCTGGGCGAAGTCCTGCGCGAACTTCGCGCGGGACGCCTCGTCGCCCTCCTCGTAGCCGACGAAGAGGTTGCCGACGTGGCGCGCGGCCTCGAGCCGCGTCTCGTAGTCGGGCAGCGAGAGGGTCAGCACCGACACCCGCGTGGAGTCCAGCGCGAGCCACGACGGGAGGTCCTGCCCGCGGTTGACGAGCCACAGCACCGGGTTGAAGTGGGCCTTGCCGTGCACGCTGCCGATGTCGGCGCCCTTGGGCACGATCGGGTGCGCGGTGAGCGAGATCCGCTCCGCCGCGACGAAGAAGCGGTGCTCGGCGGCGTCGAGGTGGTCCGGCTGGCGGGTCAGGCGCGACGCGAAGTCGACCACCAGCGCGCAGCGCGCCTCGCGCTGCCCGGCGACCTTGCGCATGAGGCCGACCAGGTTCTCGAGGCTCACCGGCATCACGCCGTCGGCGAGCTTGAGGTCGAAGAGCCGGGTCGCGAGTTCGACGACCTCCGGCTCGTTGGGGTACGGCCGGACGCCGTCGACCGGGTCGTAGACGAGGAGGAAGCGATAGTCGAGCGCCTGCAGGTGCACCCACAGGCAGCGCAGCAGCGGCGCCAGCGTGTGGCCGGCGTCGAGCGGGGTCAGGAAGCTGTCGCGGATGTTGCCGGCGAGCACGAACTGCGACCGGATCGGCAGCAGCCGCGCGAGGTCGCGCACCCAGCGCGGGGTGACGTCGCGGACAGGGGCGCTGCGCGCCGCCCCGGATGGGGGTTCGCTCATTGGGCCATTATTTCACGCGGTCCGCGGCCCTTCCCGGTGAATAAGGGGGGACATGGGGTGCACTTCCGCGCAGGCCGGGGTGACCGTACGGGTCGGGATGCCGGACACCGCTCGCGCTGGCCCGGGGTCGCGGCGGGCGAACGCCCCGGCCGCGGGCCCCGGCCCGGCGTGGCGGCCCGGCCGGCTTGCTAGATCGGCCGGGCGCGGGGCGCGGCGGTGGGCGGGGCGTCGGCCTCGTCGGGAATCGCGGGCAGCAGCGCGCCGTCGACGACCTGCACGGGGACCTCGCCGGCGCCCAGCCGGCGCGTGACCCGCAACTCGAGGCCGCGGGCAGCGAGCGTCTGCATGAGCCGCGGGAACTCGGCGCACCAGCGATCCTCCGCGAGCGCGTCCTGTCGCCTTCGCTCGGCGTTCTCCTCCGCACCCCGGGCGCGCACGACGTTGAAATTGACCGTGCGCTCGCGGGCGTCGACGCGCAGGCGGACGAAGTAGCGGTCCCAGCCCGGCCGGCGGAAGTGGACGGTGCCGCCATCGGCGAAGAGCGTCGCGTCGATGTCCTCGACCTCGTAGCCCAGGTCGCGCAGCGACGCCTGCAGCACCGTGGTCGCCGCGGCCTCCTCGGCCTGCGTGCGCGCGGCGGCGGCCTCGTCGAGCGCGGCTTGCGCCGCTTCACGCAGCGCCGGGTCGAGCGGCGCGGCACCGGCCGCGACGAACTCCAGCGCACGCAGCAGCGGCGCGGGGGCATCCTCGGGCAGGGCGTCGAGCAGCGCCCGCGCCTCGGCCGCGTCGTGGGCCTGCCGCGCGTCGGCGTCGCGGGCGCGCTGTACGGCCAGGCGCAGCTCGGCCGCCAGGGCTTCGGCGCGCTCGCGCGTCGGGGCGAGGACGATCGAACGGGCCAGCGTCTCCAGTTCCGCGGGCAGCGGTTCGCCGGGCGGCAGTTCGAGCCGCGCGAGCACTCGCTGCGCGGTCGTCCGGAAACGCGTGGCGTCGGCGGCGGACAGGCCGGGGCGCCGCTGGCGCTCCAGCACGTAGGCGTGCAGGACGTCGTCGATCGTCGGCGCGGCGGCGCCCGCGCCCAACACGGCGCGCAGGTGCTCGTCGTGTGCCGCCGCGGCCCCCGAGACGGCGGCTTCCAGCTCCTGGGCCGAGGCTTCCAGCGCCAGCAAGTACTCACTCCACGCCGGGTCGTCGGGTTCGCCGGGCGCCGCCGGCAGCGGCTTCGCGGCCAGCGCCGCGACCGGGCCGTCGAGCGTGGCGGCCGCCGCCCGCAGCCGCGCGAGCCGCGCCGACTGCCGCTTGGCCGAGGCGCGCACCGCGGCAATGCGCTCGAGGCGCGCGTTGCGCTGGCCCCGCCGCGCCTGCGCGAGGCCGGCTTCCCGCTCCTGCTGCCGCGCCAGCACCGCGTGGTACTCGCCCTTCAGCGCCTCCGCCTCCTCCATCGCGCGCACGGACAGCAGCACGAGGCCGTGGGCGATGAAGTAACCGGCTGTGATGGGACCGCTCATGGCGACGGCGGGGAGGTGGGTCTGGCGGCGTGCGGACCTCCGATCATAATTCAGCGCGCGCGGCGCCGCCGGCGTCCGCGACCGGCGGTGCGAAGAACCCGGGCGCCTCCTCGACGCTGCGCCGCAGGAAGTCCCAGACCACCCGGATGCGCCGCAGCCGGTGCCAGTCGGCGTGGGTGGCGAGCCAGAAGGTACGGGTCCACGCCACCTCGGCCGGCAGGATGCGGACGAGGTCCGGACCGCGCGCGAGGTAGTGCGCGAGCACCCCGATGCACAGCCCCGCGCGCACCGCCTCCTGCTGCGCGAGCATCCCCGAGCACGCGATCGTCACCCGCGGCCGGGGCGCGATCTCGTCCAGGTAGTTGAGCTGGGGGCTCAGGAGCAGCTCGTCGATGTACCCCGCGAAGCGGTGGCCCGCCAGCTCCGCCGTGCTGCCGATCGGCCCGTGCTGCGCGAGGTAGCCGCGGGACGCGTAGAGCCCGTACCCGAAGTCGGTCAGGCGGGTGGCGATGTAGCGGCCGGCACTGGGCGGGTCCAGCGTCACGTTGAGGTCCGCCTCGCGGGCGGCGAGGCTCGGGAAGCGCGGCAGGGTGAGGAGCTCGACCTCGAGGTCCGGGTGCTCGTCGAGCAGCGCGCCCAGCCGGGGCACGAGGAACACCGTGCCGAACCCTTCCGGCGCGCCGACCCGCACCACGCCGCTCACGCGCACGCTCTGCCCGGTCGCCTCCTCGTGCAGGAGCGCGATGCTGCCCTCGATCGACTCGGCATGTGCGAAGAGCCCGCGTCCCGTGTCCGTCAGCGCGTAGCCGTCCACCCCCGGCTCGAAGAGGCGGCAGCCCAGGGTCTGCTCGAGGTGCTCGACCCGGCGGGCCACGGTGGTGTGGTCGACGGCGAGCTTGTGCCCGGCGTGGGTCAGCCGCTTCTGCCGGGCCAGCTCGAGGAAGTAGCGCAGGTCGTCCCAGTTCATATCTGTGCAATTTTGCACACCATGTGCGCTTGAATACTCCATCCTGCGCGCCCCGTCGAGGGCTACCATCAGTCCTCCCCGCACCCACCGCGGGGCTTGTTGCGCGCTTTTGCACAATTCGACAACGTCTGGGAGGACGCCGCAGTGAGACCTTCACCGTTCCGGAGCACGGCGCTCGTGCTCGCACTGGCCGCCGCCGCGCTGGTCGCCGGTTGCGGCGACGACACCTACACGCCGCCCGACTACAACACGCTGCCGCCCGGCATCACCAACCTCGTCGGCCCGACGACGTACGACGGCGTCACGGACGACCTGCTCACCGGCGGCCTGGGCAAGACCGGTATCGGCGCCGCCGCGCCCGGCTTCGCCGACCCGCTCAACCCGACCTCGGCGGAACTGCGCCGGCGCGCGATCTACACGAACTACCGCGGCATCATCGACTTCACCGCGGCGGGCGGGTACGGCGTGCTCTACGGCCCGAACATCGACGTCAACGGCAACGACACGCTGGGCGAAGGCAAGATCGCCGGCAAGGAGATCCTCGCCTACGTCGACGACGGCACCGGCAAGAAGAACGTCGGCGTGATGGTCCAGATCCCCGCGAGCTTCGACAAGAACAACCCGTGCATCATCGCCGGCCCGTCGTCGGGCTCGCGCGGCGTCTACGGCGCCATCGGCACCGCGGGCGACTGGGGCTTGAAGCACGGCTGCGCGGTCGCGTACACGGACGCCGGCAAGGGCACGGGCTACCAGGACCTCGCCGCCGACAAGGTGAACCTCATCGACGGCAAGCTCGTCGCGCGCTCGACCGCGGGCACGCTCGCGAGCTTCGCCTCCGACCTCACGGGCGCCGCGCTCGCCGCGTTCAACGCCGCCTACCCGAACCGCATCGCGTACAAGCACGTCTACTCGCAGCAGAACCCCGAGAAGGACTGGGGCAAGAACGTGCTCGACAGCCTCCGCTTCGCGTTCTGGGCCATCAACGAGCAGTACGGCGAAACCGACAGCACCGGCAAGCGCCTGCGCACCTACGGACCGGCGAACACGCTGGTGATCGCGTCGGGGGTCAGCAACGGCGGCGCCGAATCGCTGCAGGCGCTGGAGCAGGACAGCGAGGGGCTCATCGACGCCCTCGCGGTGGCCGAGCCCAACGCGCAGCCCAACGACATGTCCGGCGTGACGATCAACTTCAACGGCGCCGCCGTCCCCAACGCCGGCAAGCCGCTGATCGACTACTTCTCGTACCGGATGATCTACGAGCTGTGCGCATCGCTGTCGACGTCGGCGCAGGCGCCCAACGGCGTCCGCCCGGGCTGGATCGGCTTCGGCACCGCGCCCGTCGCCGCGATCAACCAGGTGGCCGGGGTGGAACTGCAGACGATCGCGACCAACCGCTGCCAGAGCCTCGCGCAGAAGGGCCTCGTGACCGGCACGACCGCTGCGCAGCAGGCCGACTCCGCGCTCGCGAAGATGCAGCAGTACGGTTGGCCCGACGCGCTGCAGGACGCGCTCATCGCGTCGCACTACCGCCTCGCCGACATCTACGTGGCGTTCGGCTACGTCGTCGCGTACGGCAAGTTCTCGGTCTCCGACAACGTGTGCGGCTTGAGCCTCGCCGGCGCGGACGCGACCGGCAACGTCGCCGCGCAGGTGCCGGCGGTGCAGGCGACCCTGTTCTCGACCTCCAACGGCCTCAACACCGGCGGCGACGTCATCTACAACGACTCGGTGGGCGGTGCCAAGCTCTACCACGTCGGCGTGTCGCCCTCGACGGGGCGCATGGACGGCTCGCTCGACGCGATGCTCTGCCTGCGCAGCTACGTGACGGGCACCGATCCCGTCACCGGCGCCGCGCTCACCGGCGCCGCGCTCGCCAACAGCCAGCGCGTGCAGGCCGGCTTCCGCGACGTGCTGCTCACCGGCAAGCTGCGCAACAGGCCGGTGGTCATCGTGCAGGGCCGCAGCGATGCGCTGGTGCCGGTCAACCACGCGTCGCGCGCGTACACGGCGTTCAACTCGAAGGTCGAGGGCGCGGCCAACGTCCGCTACTACGAGATCGAGAACGGCAACCACTTCGACGCGTTCATCCCGAACGCCGCCTCGGGTGGCGTGCAGGGCTACGACGTGCTGCTGGTGCCCGTGCACTACTACTTCATCAACGCGATGGACATCGTGTGGGCCAAGCTCAAGAACAACACGCCGCTGCCGCCGAGCCAGGTGGTGCGCGCGATCCCGCGCGGGGGCACGCCCGGCTCGGCGCCGCCAATCACCACGGCCAACGTGCCGAAGGTCTCGGCCAACCCGACGGCGGCCAACGGCATCTCGGTGGGAGCGGGGGTCATCAACGTGCCGAACTGACGGCCGCGCCGGGTTTCCCTGTCACGTCTGCCCCGGGCGACCGGGGCACTTTTTTTCCGGTGCCGTCAGCGCGCGGGCGCCCCGCGCCAGCGCCGCCAGCCGTCCGCGCGCAGCGTGCACGCGGGGCACGCGCCGCAGCCGTAGCCCCAGTCGTGCAGTTCGCCGCGCTCGCCGCGGTAGCACGTGTGCGTGCCGGTGCGCACGAGGTCGACCAGCGCGTCGCCGCCCAGGTCGCGTGCGAGCTGCCATGTCGCCGCCTTGTCGATCCACATGAGCGGCGTCTCGATCGCGAGCGGCCGGTCGAGGCCGAGGGAGAGCGCGGCCTGCATCGCCTGCATCGTCGCGTCGCGGCAGTCGGGATAGCCGCTGAAGTCGGTCTCGCACATGCCGCCCACCAGCACGTCGATGCCGCGGCGGTACGCGACCGCGGCCGCGAAGGTCAGGAATACGAGGTTGCGGCCGGGCACGAACGTCGTCGGCAGCCCCGACGAGGCGAACGCGATGTCGGTCTCGCGCGTGAGCGCGGTGTCGCTGATGGCGCCGAGCACGCCGAGGTCGAGCAGGTGGTCGTCCGCGAGGCGCTCGCGCGCGCCGGGCAGCACGGCGCGCAGCCGATCCAGCAGCGCGGGTCGCAGCGCGAGCTCGACCGCGTGGCGCTGGCGGTAGTCGAAGCCGATCGTCTCCACCCGCGCGTAGCGCGCGAGCGCCCACGCCACGCAGGTCGTGGAGTCCTGGCCGCCGGAGAAGAGGACGAGCGCGCTGCCGGTCATGCGCGCACGTTACCAAAGGCCGCGGGCGCGCGGTGCACCGCGCGGGCGCTCAGTCGGCCGCGGCGGACGCCGCGCGGTCCTCGATGCGGCCGTCGACGTGCCGCGCGAAGCGGCCGCGCTCGCGCGGGTGCACGGGGTCCGGCCGCCCGAACGGCCAGCCGCCGAACTGTGTGGCGCGATAGTCGGCGAACGCCTGGTGGATCTCGGCCGGCGTGTTCATCACGAACGGGCCGTACTGCGCGACGGGCTCGCCGATCGGCCGGCCCTGCAGCAGCAGCACGTCGGCGGCCTCGTCACCGTTGACGAGCGTGCACGGTGCGTCGGCGCGCACCTCCACCATGTGCCCGCGGCGCACTTCCTGCCCCGCGACGACGAGCTTCGCGCCGCGGAAGAAGTAGAGGCGCCGGCGCGTGCCCGCAGCCGTGGGGGCGAGCGTCCACGTCGCGTGCGGCGCCATCGCGATCGTCGCGATGGACACGTCCGAGGCAGGGTCCGCGGCCCACGATTCCGGCGGCGGGGCGAGCGCGGGCAGCCCGGTGGCGCGGCCCGCGACGTTCACCACCTCCGTGCGGCGGCCCTGCGCGTCAGTGAACGCGCGGCGGGGCAGGTCCTCCGACCACAGCATCGAGAAGTGCGGCGCCGCCATCTTGCTGCGCGCGGGAAGGTTGAGCCAGATCTGGAACAGCTCGAGCGGATTGCCGCGCTCGCGCTCGACCAGCGGGAACATCTCCGCGTGCACGATGCCGCGACCGGCGGTGAGCCACTGCACGTCGCCCGCGCCGAAGCGCGCGGTCGCGCCGAGCGAGTCGGAGTGGTCGATGAGGCCGCGGCGCACGATGGTGACCGTCTCGAAGCCGCGGTGCGGGTGCGCCGGGAAGCCCGGCACGGTCTCGCCGTGATACATGCGCCAGCCGTCGAGACCCGCGAAGTCCTGCCCAAGCTGCCGGCCGTCGAGGGATGCCTTCGGGCCGAGGGCGTCGTTGCCCTGCGGGTAGTCGTCGTCGTGGTGGACGCAGAAGAGGAACGGGTCGGCGGTCTGCCAGGGAAAGCTCAGCGGCTCGAGGGCGAGGATCGGGTCGGCGGGCATCGACGGTACGGCGGAAATCGCGAAAGCGCGATTTTATCGCCGCGCGGCCACCGCATCGCCGGAAGGCGGGTGGACAGAAGCGCGGGGCCGCGACGCCCGACGCGCCGCGGGGCGGACGGGACCGGCGTCCCTGGGACCGTCACCGCCGCGGCCGTCGCGGCGGTGACGCGCCCGCTACGCCTTGCGCACGCGGCGCTTGCGCGCCGGTGCGGGCTCGGCCGCGAGCGCCCCGAGCCGCGCCTGTGCTTCCCGCTTGCCGATCTTGCGCAGCGCGGCGAGCGGCGCGAGCTGCGCCGCGCGCGGGGCGCTGTGCTCGTGTTCCCAGTTGTACACCGACTGCGCCGACACGCCGACGAGCTTCGCGAAGTCGCCGGCGGAAAGACCGAGGCGGCTGCGCAGCGACTGCAGTCCCTTCGCCGAGAAGCGGTAGCGCGGCGCGTCCTCGGCCGCCGCCTCCTCGTTCGCAACCGCCGCACGGTTGCGGCGCACGCCCGCGCTCACCTCGCGCGTGAGCGACGCGACGCGCTCTTTCAGCTCCGCGATGTCCCGGCGCTGGCGCGCGATGAACTTGCGCGTCGAAGCCTGCTCGCGCTTGATCTCCTTGCGCGCGAGCCGGACGATCTCTTCCTTCAGGATTGCCGCCACGTTGGGCATGGAACTTCCTTCGCCACGTTCGTGAATCGAAGCGCGACGGCGCCGCCGCCCTCGAGCGGACGTTCGACCGCACGCGGCAGGGGACGCCGACGCGTCACCACCGCACCATTGTAACGGGCGCCGTGACGGCGGCCGGCCGCGCCGCGCCGATCGGCGGGCGGACCGCACGAACCGCGCACGCACGCCACGCCGGTGTTCTGTACAGCCGCACACCGATCCTGAACGTTTCCAGAATTTCGCCGCGCCGCGGTTGCCGCGTGGAATCCGTTGTGTCGCAATGTGATGTTGGCGCCGCCGATCGACGCCGCCAACATCGAGGCGATGCCCGCCGCCGTCGAACGCAAGCTGACGCTTTTTGCCGATCATCCCGATCCCACGAGGGACATGTGGATCGGATTCGTCGAGGTCATGGTCCGCCACGACGACGGCAGCCAGGCGATCGACGTGTACACGCTCGACGAGAACTTCGCGAGCGAGGCCGCGGCGCTCGCCGCGGCCGAAGCCTGGGTTGCGCAGTACAAGTCCGCCGTCCAAGACCCGGACGTCCCGCTGATCGTCGTCCGCCTCTGAGTCGCGCGCGGGGAGGCGCTCCTCCCGCGGCAGCCCGCCGCCGTCCGGCAAGGCAAGCCGGACACCTGAGCGGACGCAGACTCCCTTGCGGCCGCCGCGAGTAGCGTGTGCTGTCGCGGCACGCCCATCGCGGGAGGCGAACGTGACCGCGGCGCGTGACGCCGCGCACCGCACGGTGCGCGGCCGCAACGCTACGGCGCGAGATCGAAGACCAGCACCTCGGCGTCCTTGCCGTGCGCGAGCGCAATGCGCGATTCGCCGGCCAGCAGCAGCGCGTCGCCCGCCGCCAGCGGCTGCCCGTTGACCTCGAGCGCGCCGCGCACGAGGTGCACGTAACCCTTGCGCGCAGGATCGAGCGCGAGTGCCGCGGATTCCTCGCCGTCGAAGAGGCCGGCGTACAGCCGCGCATCCGCGTGGATGGTCACGCACGCGTCGCTGCCCGCGGGGCCGGCGACGAGGCGCAGGCGGCCGCGCTTCTCGGCCGCCGGCACCGTCCTCTGCTCGTAGCCCGGCGGGATGCCGGTCACGTCGGGCAGGATCCAGATCTGCAGGAAGTGGGTCGTGCGGTCGCGCGCGTGGTTGAACTCGCTGTGCAGCACGCCCGTGCCCGCGCTCATCCGCTGCACGTCGCCCGGCGGAATGCCCTTCACGTTGCCCATGCTGTCCTGGTGGGCAAGCTCGCCGTCGAGCACGTAGCTCACGATCTCCATGTCGCGGTGACCGTGCTTGCCGAAGCCCATGCCGGGCGCGACGCGGTCCTCGTTGATGACGCGCAGGTTGCCCCAGCCCATGTGGTCCGGGTCGTGGTAGCCGGCGAACGAGAACGAGTGGTAGCTCTTGAGCCAGCCGTGGTCGGCGTAGCCGCGGTCTTCCGATTTCCTGAGCGTCTGCATGGCGACCTCCGAGGCGAAACCGCGATTGTCCGCCATTCGGGGAAGCGGGCCGCGACCACCGCGCAAACGCCGGCGGCGTGTACGCCTGCAACGCAACTGCGATCGCGCAGGCCGCGGATGCAAGCGTCGCGCAAGGTTCGCGCGCACGTCGCCCAAAGTGCGCGCGCAACTGAAAGCGAGTTGAAAGTTGCGGCGCCTATGCTGGCCTGCAAACGAGCGGCGCGAACGACGGCGCGACGAAGCCGCGCATCGCGCCCCCATGCCGTCCGGCGCAGGCGACGACATGCGGACGGCATGGCGTGCGCACGGAGGAGAGTCGAACGTGAACTGCCTGCAACGGCGTGCCGCGGTGCACGCACGAGCGCCCCATGCGCCGCGCGCGGCCGGCCCGCGGGTGCCCGCATGAACAACAAGAATCTCCTGCGCGGCCTCTTCCTGACCGCGTTCGCCACGGTATTCGGCGTGTGGTCCACGCGCTACACGATCGGCGAACTGAGCCGGGCGGGGCCCGGCCTCTTCCCGCTCCTCGTCTCCAGCCTCCTCTTCGTGATCGGGGTGATCACGATCATCCGCTCCCGCTTCGTGCCCAAGGTGCCGCTCGACATCCGGTTCCGCAACATCGGGTTCGTGCTGGGCGGGTTGTGCGGGTTCGCGCTGCTCTCCGAGTACGTGAACATGATCGTCGGGATCATCTTCATGGTGTTCTGCGCGACGGTCGCCGGCACGTCGTACTCCGTGGCACGCAACGTCAAGATCTGCGCTGGGCTCATCGCCATCGCCTTCGCGCTTCAGCGCCTGCTCGGGCTCAACCTCCCGCTCTACTGAGACGACGATGGAAGTCCTGCAGAACCTGGCGTTCGGCTTCGAGCATGCGCTGACGCTGCACAACCTCATGTACTGCGCGATCGGCTGCATCGTCGGGACGCTGGTCGGCCTGCTGCCGGGCCTCGGACCGCTCGCCACGATCAGCCTGCTCCTGCCGCTCACGTATTCGATCCCGACCGGCGGCGCGCTCATCATGCTCGCCGGCATCTACTACGGCGCGCAGTACGGCGACAGCGTGAGCGCGATCACGATGAAGATCCCGCACGCCAGCAGCATCGTGGCGTGCATCGACGGCTTCCAGATGACGCTCAAGGGCAAGACCGGCCTCGCGCTGTTCACCGCGGGCATCTCGAGCTTCATCGGCGGCACGGTCGCGATCGTGGTGCTGTCCACGCTGGCGCCGATGCTCGGCGAAGTCGCGCTGCTGTTCGGCCCCGCCGACTATTGCGCGCTGATGCTGATGGGCTTCGTGTGCGTGAGCTTCGTCACTACCGGCAGCATGCTGAACGGCCTCGCGATGAGCTTCATCGGCGTGCTGCTCGGGCAGGTCGGCACCGACGTGAACAGCGGCGTGCAGCGCTTCACCATGGGCATGCCCTACCTCGCCGACGGCATCGGCCTCGTCAGCATCGCGCTCGGCTGCTTCGGCATCGCGGAGATCGGCAAGAACCTGGACGCGCGCAGCGAGCACACGCCGTTCAACGGCAAGATCAAGCTGATGCCCAAGTGGCACGAGTTCAAGCGCATCGTGCCGAGCGCGCTGCGGGGAAGCGTGATCGGCTCGTTCCTCGGCCTCCTGCCGGGAGGCGGGCCGACCCTCGCGCAGTTCGGCGCCTACGCCGTCGAGAAGAAGTTCTCGAAGTACAAGCACGAGATCGGCGACGGTGCCATCGAGGGCGTGGCCGGGCAGGCAGCGGCCGACGAGGCCGCGGCGCGGACGAGCTTCATCCCGCTCATGTCCATCGGCATCCCCGAGAACGCGGTGATGGCGATGATGCTTGCCGCGTTCATCATCAAGGGCGTGCAGCCCGGCCCCAACATGATCGCCACGCACCCGGACCTCTTCTGGGGGCTGGTCGCGAGCATGTGGATCGGCAACGTGTTCCTGGTGGTGCTCAACGTGCCGCTGGTGCGCTTCTGGCTGTCGGTGTTCAAGATCCCCTACGTCGTGCTGTTCCCGGCGATCCTGTTCTTCTGCTGCATCGGGACGTACAGCATCAACAACAGCCTCGAGGACATCTACATCACCGCGACGTTCGGCCTCGTCGGCTACCTCTTCCTGCGGCTCGACCTCGAGCCCGCACCGCTGCTGCTGGGCTTCATTCTCGGCCCGATGCTGGAGGAGAACTTCCGCCGCGCGCTGCTCCTGAGCCGCGGCAGCTTCACGGGGTTCGTCACCCGCCCGATCAGCGGCACGCTGCTGGCGCTGGTCACGATCTTCATGGCGTGGCAGGTCGTGACCTTCTTCATGCAGCAGAAGCCGGGGGCGGCGGTTCGGCTCGAGCCGGCGGAGTAGCGGCGGCGGCGGCGAGGACCTTCACGTACTGCAGCGCCGGGTTCCACGGGTCCCAGAGGTCGGGGAAGATTTCGAGCGGCGTGAAGCCCATCGCCTCGTAGAACCGGCGCGTCTGCGCGTACTCGGCGCTCGGGCTCGTCGCGGCGACCGTCTTCACTTGCAGGAAGCGCACCCCGCGGCCCGCGAGCCACCCCTGCACGTGCCCGAGCAGCAGCCGCCCGCAGCCCTGGCGGCGGGCGGCGGCAGCCACCGCCATGCAGTGCACCTCCGCCGCCGCCGGGAAGTGCTCGCGCACGGTCAGGAACGCGACGAGGCGGCCGTCGCGCTCGACCGCGAAGGTGTCGAGGCGCCGCGTGTCCTCGATGTACATCAGCGTCGCCTTCTCGATGCCGAACCACATCGGAAGCGAGCGCAGGATGGCGCCGCACTCGTCGGCGCGGTCGAGCCGGGGACCGACGATCTTCATGCGGGCGGGCGCTGCGGCGGTGGGGTCCGCGCTACTTCGCGCGCGCGAGGTGCCAGGCGACCAGCGCGTTGGCGTGCCCGTGGCCCATCGCGTGCTCCGACTTCAGCAGCCCGACGAGTTCCATGTGCTTGCGCGGGCCGGCGCTGTCCAGCACCTTCATCCAGTGCTCGATCGGCTGGCCGTACTTCTTCTCGATGGCAGGAAAGTACGACGCCGGACCCTTCACCTTGCCTTCCGCAGCCATCGTTCACGCCCTCCCGCCACCCGTGCCTGGCGCCGCGTATTGTGCACCTCCACCACGGCGCCCGTCTCCCGCAGCGGTTGCCCCACCGCCTCCGGGCGCAGCGGTGCCCGGCTTCGTTGCGGGCGCCAGCGGCGACCGGCGCGGCAGTCTCCCGCGCGACGCGGACGGCGCGCGGTCAGGTTGCCGGCGGCAGCAGGTAGTGATTGTCCCACTCGCTCGTCGCCGCGAGGCGGAAGCCGTGCTTCGCGTAGAACGCGTTCGCGGGACTGTCCTTCAGCGCGCCGACCCGCAGCGCCCGGCCCGCGGCGCGCGCCTCGTCGATCACCCTGCGCAGGACCGCCGAGCCCAGGCCCGCGCGCTGCGCGGACGGCGCGAGGTAGAGGTGGTCGAGCAGGAGGTCGTCCCCGGCCGGGCGCACGACCACGAACCCGACGCGCTCGCCGCCGGCGACGATCGCCCGCGTGCAGTGCGCGTCGAAACCGTCGAGCAGGCGCCGGCGCGCCCGCGCCTCGTCGAAGCGGCCGACGGCTTCGAGGCTCGGCCGCATCGCCGCGACGCGCAGGTCGGCGAGCGCCTCCGCATCCGCGTCCGCGACGGGGTGCAGCGCGAACGCGGACCCGTTCATTCCCGGATCTCGGGCTCGACCAGCTGGACGAGGAGCTGCAGCGACTCCTGCCAGCCGAGGTAGCAGGCGGCCGGCGGGATGACGTCGGGAATGCCCTCCTGCACCACGGTGAGGTCGGTGCCGCAGAACACCGGCGCCAGCGTCACGGTCGTCTGCATCGTTCCCGGCAGGTTGGGGTCGTCGAACGCCGCGTTGTAGCGCAACCGCTGGTGGGGCACGAGCTCCAGGTACTCGCCGCCGAACGCGTGGCTCGCGCCGGTCGTGAAGTTCGTGAACGACATGCGGTAGCGGCCGCCGACCCGCGCGTCGAGCGCGTGGACCTTGCCCGTGAAGCCGTGCGGCGGCAGCCACTTGGCCCACGCGTCCGGGTCGAGGAACGCGCGCCAGACGCGCTCGGGCGTGGCGCGGATGACACGGTGCAGGGATACGGTGCTGGTGGCCATGGGCACTCCGGTGGGAAGGACGACGACGCGATGCTACGACAAACCTGGCCGCAGGTTGCCTTGGCGGCCGCGCGGGTCAGCCCGCGAGTTCCCGCAGGTGGACGATGTTGCCCTCGGGGTCGCACACGTTGCGCACGCGCATGCCCGGTCCCGGCCAGACCGGGCCGCACACGCGGCCGCCGCAGCGGACCACGGTGTCCTCGGCCTGCGCAAGGCTCGCCACCGTGAAGAACGGCTTGATCGCCTGCTCCTCGCGCGGCACCGGCGGGCGCGCGATCGCGATCCCCTCCGCGTACTGCGCCGGGATCGCGTGCACGATCAACTGCACGTCGGGGGACTGGAGCACGCGGTGCTCGGCGTCCGCGTGCAGCACGGCTGCGCCCAGCAACGCCTCGTAGAAGGTGGAGACCGCGGCCACGTCCAGCGCATAGATGAGGACACCGGTGCGGGCCGCGTTCGGCATGGGCACTCCCTGTCGGTTCAGGCGGTGACCGGAGCCGCGGCATGGGCGGATCGGGTCCGCGGCCCGCGCAGCCCGATGCAGTTGCCCCACGGATCGCGGACCTGGCACATCGCCTGCCCGTCCTCGATCGCGAGCGGGCCGCGGTAGAGCGTGGCGCCCACCGCCTCGAAGTGCGCGAGCGCGATGTCGAAATGCGCAACCGTCCAGTAGACGACGGTCCCCGCGGGGCCCGACGGCACCTTCGCGTCGGCCGGCACGAACTCGAGGCGCACGCCGCCGAGCGCGAGGAAATCGAAGCCGATGTCCGGCACCCGGCCCCGGACCGCGTCGGGGAACGCACGTGCGTACCACGCGAGCGCGTCGGCGGGGCTCGCGACGTGGATCAGCACCGCGGCGATGGGCGTCGTCGACATGGCAGGAAGAGGATCGCCGCGCGGCGGCCCGCTACGGCTCGCCAAGCCAGTAGTCGGCGCTGTCCGCCTTGGGCTGCACGGTCGCGAAGTCGGGCGCCGGGGCGCCGGGCTTGCCGGCCATCGCGAGGTACTTGCCCGAGTCGGGGTACTCGACGATCTCCGGCGTGTCCTTGGTGCTGATCGACAGGTACTTGAGCGGCGCGTCCGACGTGTTGACGATCTGGTGCGGGTACTCGGGACCCGGCGGCACGAACACCACGTCGCCCGCGACCAGCGGGAGCATCTCGCCCGCCACGCGCAGCGTGCCGCGGCCCTCGAGGACGACGAACATCTCCTCCTGCGCGTGGTGGAAGTGATAGGGGCAGCCGCGCTTGCCGGGCGCGAGCACGTCGATGGTCGCGCCGAGCTTGCGGGCGGCCGTCCCCGGCGCCATGCGTGCCGACCGTCCCTCGTACAGCGGCGGTCGGGTGAAAGCCTCCATCGGCACCGTGTCGACGTTGCGGATGAGGGCGGCGGCCAGTTCCCGTGCGCGTTCGTTCATCCGCGCATTGTGGGGCCGCCCGCCGCGCCTGCCAACTCAGCGCCCGAGGACCTGCTCCCACAGCACGAGGACGATGCCCGCGAGCATGAAAACGTAGCCGATGCCCTTGATGTACTTCCGGTACTGCTCTTCCGACAGGTAGCGGATCGCGAGGCTGGTCTTGAGCCAGACACCGCGGCGGTAGACCGCGGGCCGGCGCACGTAGAGCAGCCCGAAGGCGATCAGGATCAGCCCGGCGATCGTGAGCGTCATGCGGCGCGGACGAACCAGACCCGGGAGATCCCTGCCGGAGTCACTTCGTAGATCGCCGCACCGTCGAGCGGCGCGCCGGGCACGCCGTACACGATCTCCTGGTCGATGACCTTGTTCCCGAAGACCATGCGGCTCACGAGCTTCGCGTGGAGGTCGGGCAGGTTGAAGCGGTTGTCGCGGTAGTGCGCGGCCAGCGCGGCCTTGCCCACGGTGACAGGCTTGGGATCGGGCAGCACGAACACCTGCACGTCGTCGGTGTATTCGGCGACGAAGCGCGCGAGGTCGCGCGCGTTGTAGGCGTCGAGCTGGCGCTGGGCGAAGCCTTCGGGATCGAAGCTGGCGGACACGGGTCGGGGCTCCCGGCAGTTGAGGTTGACGGCGGACGGGCGAGCGCGGCCGGTTATCCGGCCGCGCGTTCGGCGAACGTGAGGAGGTTCCCGTCCGGGTCGAGCACGCCGAACTCGCGCGTGCCCCACGGCTTGGCCTGCAACGGGGCGTTGGGATGGATCACCTGCCGGGGCGCGAGTTCGCGATGGAGCGCGTCGATGTCCGTGACGCGGATCCGGCAGCTCGTGTTCTCGGCGATGTGCCGCTCGGTGCACGGCCAGAAGTGGAGGTGCACGCCGTCGCGCGCGACGATGCCCCACACGCCCTGCTCCGCGTGCACCCGCGTGAAGCCCAGCCGAGTGCAATAGAAATCGACCGTGCGCTCGATGTCGAGGGAGGCCAGGACGGGGTCGGCGGCGGTGAGGGCCATCGCGGGTGACGGGCGGCGTGGACGGACGACGAGTATACGGAACGTGCCGGGAGCCGCGCCCGGCCGGTCAGCCGTCGCTCGCCCGCGGAAACGGCAACCCCTGCCGCAACGCGAAGGCGACGATCGCCTCCACGAACGCCGACTTCGCGAGCGAGTACTGCTCAAGCGACGCGAGCGTCGTCCCGTCGTGGGCGATTGCGAGCCGGCGCTTCAGCCGCACGTACTCGGCGGCGATCGCCGGATGCAGGCGCAGGCAGTCGCGGAATGCGAGGTGCACGCGCTCCTGCGGCGAGCCTGCGGCGCACAGATGGACGTGATGCGTGGCCGGCCAGGCGGTCCCCTTCGCGAAGAACGGGTACACGAAATCGAAGTCGCCCACGTGCACGTGCCGGTAGCCCAGCGTCGCGAGGTCGGCGGCGACCTCGCGACGTTCCGCGAGCGAGGCGAGGGAGACCTGCAGGTCGATCACCGGCTTGGCCACGAGGCCGGGCACCGCCGTCGAGCCGACGTGGTCGATGCGCAGCGCCCGCGCGCCGAGCCGCGCGCGGATGAGCGCGGCCTCGGCGGCGAACGCGGCGGGCCAGCCGGGGCTCGGTTCGCAGAGCGTGACCAACGCGGTCCGGGCGCGCCGCGCCGGCCTTCAGTGCGCGGACGAACTCGAGAACAGGTTGAGCACGACCACGCCGGCGACGATGAGGCCGATGCCGATGAAGCCGGCGGCGTCGAGCTTCTGCCCGAACAGGAACCAGCCGGCGATCGAGATCAGCACGACGCCGAGGCCGGACCACATCGCGTACGCGACGCCGACGGGAATCGTGCGCAGCGTCAGCGACAGGAAGTAGAACGCGAGCCCGTAGCCGGCGACGACCAGTGCCGACGGGTAGAGCTTCGTGAAGCCTTCCGACGACTTGAGGGCGGTGGTGGCGACGACTTCCGAGACGATGGCGATGGCGAGGTAGATCCAGTTCATGGCAGGCCTTGAGGGTCGGGAAAGGCGATGCGGCGGCGGGTCACGCCCGGCGGGTCGTCACCCAGCCGCCGAAGAGGAACGTCTGGAAGAACCGCAGCGGCGCGGCGAACCCCGCGTCGCCGAGGAGCGCGTGGAGTTCGTCCTCGGGCACGAAGTCGACCGCGCTCTCCGCCTTCGCACGGTCCTGCGCGAGCTGCTCGGCCGCAATGCCCTGCGCCCCGTACGAGCGCAGCCACGCATCGAACAACGGCGCGAAGCCCGGCGCGCGCCGGTCCCCGAAGAGGTCGGCGAAGATCAAGGTCCCGCCCGGCGCGAGGCTCGCGGCGATCGCCCGGAAATAGGCGAGCTTCGCCTCCCGGCCGTGAATGAAGTGGGCGACGAACACGGAGGACGCGGCGTGGAACGGCGCCTCCGGCCGGTAGTCCTCGAGCCGGCCCTCGAAGTACGACACGCGCGCCGCCATGCCTGCGTCGTTCGCCCGGCGGCGGCACATGCCGAGCATGTCGCGCGACGGGTCGACCGCCACGAAGCGCCAACCCGGAAAGCGCTCGCCGAGCGTGACGATCTCGGCGCCGGTGCCGGCGCCCGCCGAGAGGAAGTGCGCGTCGGCGGGCAGTCCGGCGAGCCAAGGAACGATCATCCGGTGCAGTGCGTCGTAGCTCGGGCACGACCGGCGAATCCCGGCGTCGTAGCCGGTGGCGAAGCTCTCGTCGAAGTCGAAGGCGGCTTCGTGTTGCGCGGTCATGTCGCGTTTGTCTTCCGCAGCTCGGGGCAAGAGTCGACGAGGAACACGCGGACGCGGGGACTCGCGTCGTCCCGCGCGTGCTCGCCAGTGAACCGCTCGCGATCGGCTCCCCCGGAGCCCGGGACGCCGATCGCTCGTTCCAGCTCGCAGGCGAATTCCCGGTTTGGACGACCGCGAACGCCGCCGCCAACATCGAGGCTCGCTATCCGGCAACAGCGTAGCGCGCCCCGGCAGAATCCACCATCGCCGCGTCGGCCCGGTGTCGACTACCGGGTGTCAGGGATCGCACGCAGCACGAACGTACCGGCTCACCTGCTCGACCGCGCCCTGGAAGAGGCGGGTTTCGTCGCGGTCGTGGGCGAACCCAGTCCGCTCGAGCAGCCGGCGCGACGGCAGGTTGGCACTGGCGGTGAGCGCCACCACGGTGTGCACGCCGAACTGCGCGGCGATCCACGCGCAGGCGCAGGCCACGGCCGCGGCGGCGCAGCCCTGGCGGCGCCGCGCCTCGGTGACCGCATACGAGATCTCGACCTCTCCGTCCAGCGGGCTGAACCCGACGTGGCCGACGAGCTCGTTCGTGCGCAACTCGTCGACGGCGAGCACGTAGGGCCCGCGCCGCGGATCCCCCGGCGCGCGGTAGCAGTCCACGAGGTACTGGATCGCGGCGACCGCGGCGGCCGGCGACCCGTAGACGTGCGACGGCAGCCAGCGCGCCGTGGTGGGCTCGGCGTTCAGCGTCATGGCCCGTGGCGCATCCGCCACGACGAAGTGGCGAAGGCGCAGATGGGTGGTGACGATCGGAAGTGCTTGCATCGCTCAATCGTCCCGCACGTCGAGCCCGCGGCGACGTGGGAGGCCGTGCGGGCAAGTCCGTCGCCGCACTCCGGGTTGCCGGCCCGCGAGACCCGGCGGGCTCGAAGTCACCTTCGGGGACACTTCAGTAGAGATGAATCGCGACGTCGAAGTGCCACGCGCGGCGCACCATGATCACATCGAAGTCGCGGGCAAGCGCCGGCGGGAACGGCGGGAACGGTTTCTGGCTGTCGACCACGCGCCGGATCGCCTCGTCGAGCGCCGGGACGCCGCTCGAGCGCACGAAGGTCACCGACTCCACCGAGCCGTCGCTGCGAATGGCCACGGTCACGAGCGGATCGACATGGGCCTGCCGCGCAGCGTCGCGCACGAGGTCGAAGGTCAGGCCCATTTCGAGCTTGCGGCTCCACGCCTCGACGTACTTGATGAGTTCGGCGTTGGGGTCGCTGCGGCTCAGCAGCCAGTAGCGCCGGGCGCCGCTCGACGCGGGCAAGGATCGGGAAGCGGCCGCCGCAGCATCGCGCCGGCTTGCCTCCTCGTCCAATTGGCGGCCTATGGCGCGCAATACCTCCTCGCGCCGGGCGGCTTCGGCCCGTGCGGTCTCCGCGCGTGCAGCGTCGGCCCGTGCGGCTTCCGCTCGTGCTGCCTCCGCTCGTGCAGCCTCAGCCCGTGCTGCCTCGGCGCGTGCTGCCTCGGCGCGTGCTGCCTCCGCTCGTGCTGCCTCAGCCCGTGCTGCCTCCGCCCGTGCTGCCTCCGCTCGTGCTGCCTCAGCCCGTGCTGCCTCAGCCCGTGCTGCCTCCGCTCGTGCTGCCTCCGCTCGTGCTGCCTCCGCTCGTGCTGCCTCCGCCCGTGCTGCCTCCGCCCGTGCTGCCTCCGCCCGTGCTGCCTCAGCCCGTGTTGCCTCGGCGCGTGCTGCCTCCGCTCGTGCTGCCTCCGCCCGCGCTGCCTCAGCCCGCGCTGCCTCCGCCCGTGCTGCCTCAGCCCGTGCAGCCTCGGCTCGTGCAGACTCAGCCCGTGCAGCCTCAGCCCGTACTGCCTCGGCCCGCGCCGCTGCGGCGAGTTCGGCCTCCTCACGCGCCGCATCCAGCGTTGCCGCCTCGGCCGGTCGGAACTCCCTCCGTACGGCTTCCTCGCGCGTGGCTTCGCCTCCCTCGGTCTCGACCTGCACCGGCGCCGCGCGCGCAGCGTCGATCGACACCGGGTCCTCGCCCGTCAGGATGCGAGGCTCCGTACGCTCCGCGCCACTGTCCGCCAACGTCCGGTCCGCAGGCTCACGAGCCGTCCCCGGCGCACTTCGACGGCGCGTCTGCGCATCCCCGGGGTTGCGCGTTTCCCGTGGCGCCGACTGCGTGGCTTCCGCGTGGCTCGGCCCTGGACCGTTCGGCGCAGGCGGCTGCGGCGCTTCGGGAGCGGGCTCCGGACTCCGTGGCGACAGCGTCGCAATGGCCGCCGTTGCCGCTGGCCGCGGCGTGACCCCGTCCGGCGCCGACTGGGACGCGGGCGCCTCGGCCGCCGGCGTCCCCGGCGGGAGGGCGGGAGGCTCCGACTCGGGGACCGGCGCCGGGGATGCGGACGCTGGGGGCTCCGGCAAGGACATCAGGATGAGGCGCACGTCCGGCGCCTCGATCCACCGCTGCCGCCAGGGAAAGGTGAAGGTCGGAAGACCGAGCCCCTGCCCGCCGAAGGCGAGGCTGAAGAACAGGAAATGGACGAACGCCGACAGCAGATAGGCGACCGCCAGCCGCCGGTTCTCCTGGCTCATGTCTTGGCGATCGCCGGGAATGGCAGGCAATGGTGGCGCCTACTGCTGCAGCATGTTGAGCTGCCACAGGTCCTGCCGGCTGAAGTGGCGGATCGGGCGCAGTGCGAGCAGTCCCGTGCGGCCGATGCTGTCCTCGAGGTAGCGCAGTTCCGCGAACTTCGCGGTCACCTCCTCGTCCGGCGGCACGGCGAAGCCGTTCTCGCGCATCATCAGCACGCCCTTCGCACGCAGCGCGAGCTCGCAGGTCAGCCGCAGGTAGTTGATGAGGTCGGCGACGACCGGGCCGTGGAAGCGGCCGGTGAGCGTGGCGAGGTATTGGCCCACCGGCGAGGACGAGAGCTCCCCCGACTCGATGAGCGCCAGCAGTTCGGCATCCGCGTCGAAGCCGCGGCCGAGCCAGTCGCCGACCGCCTTCTCGCTGTGCCGGAACGCGAACGCCAGCAGCGGCGCGAGCACGACCAGCTCCGTCAGCGCGGCGATGCGCGGCCAGTGCGCGAGGTAGTTGTAGGCGGCGTGCAGCGCCGCTGCGAACAGGAGCCCCGGCAGCAGGTCGAGCAGCGACGGCGTGCGCGCGCGCTCCAGCATCGACAGGCCGAGGATCGCGAACAGCGCGGTGACGCCCCCGTGCATGAACGCGGTCCCGAAGCCGCGCACGATCCACGTGCCCATGCCCGCGTCCGGGATCGCGTGCAGGTAGTAGAGGTTCTCGACCATCGCGAACCCGGTGCCGACCGCGAAGCCGCAGATCGCGGCGTCCACCAGGAAGCCGATCCGGTGCGTGCGGATGAGGACCACGATGACGGCCGCCTTCAGCATTTCCTCCACCACCGGCGCGACGACGCGCGAGTACGTCGGCAGGTCGAGGCGCGTGAGCGTGATGAGGAGCGCGTTCACCTCGTAGCCGGCGACCGCGACCGCGGCGCCGCAGGCCAGAACGGCCAGCACCATGCGCAGGCCGACGAGCTTGTAGCTGTCGAGCCAGAGCAGGACGGCGAGGAAGGTGATCACCGGCAGCAGGCTCACCACCGCGGGGGCGATCATCTCGGGCTTCATCGGCAGGGGGGTGCTACATGATCTTGAGCGAAATCATCCACTCGGAGCCTACACGACTCGTCCCCTGGAGTCCCACCGCATAGCCCGCGGACAGCGTCATGCCGTAGCGGTGCAGCAGGCTGAAGCTCAAGTCCACCTGCCCGCCCAAGCTCGTGTAGGTCTGGCGCCGGTCGGCGTTGCCCGGGTCCGACCACAGCCCGATCGCGAACAGCGACGGACGCAGGTAGTTGAGGTAGAAGCCGGGGGTGCCGGCCGTCTCCAGGATCCACGGCGGCAGGTTCCACTCGGCCAGCTCGCGCACGAACGAGAGCGCGGCGATCTGGTCGATGTTGAAGCCGGGCATCGAGCCGTACTCACGATAGCGCCGGATCGACTTGTCGTCGACGTAGTTGTTGCCGAACCCGCCGAAGTAGAAGTTGGCCACGGTGCTGTTGCGGTCGCCGTTGGCCACCCCCGCGGCCGAGCGCAGCCAGAACGACGAGTGCAAGAGCGGCAGCGGGACGCCGACGTCGAACTCGCCGTGGAACTGCGGCGTGTTTTGCCCGTTCACGTAGTTGCCGTTGTAGACCAGCGCCCACGCGAGGCCCTTCTCGTCGTCGACCGCGCCGAGCGACTTGCGCACGTCCGTGTAGCGCGCGCCGACCTCGCTCGTGATGAGGCGCGTGAACGTCGTGCTCACGTTCTGCGCCGTCGGCAGGGTGTCGATCTGGTCGAAGTAGGCGACGTCGAAGTTGACGTCGAGGCGCCGCGGCGGGTCGAAGATCACCGGCCAGTCGTAGCCCAGCTTCGCCGCGTAGCCCTTCCGGCTGCGCTTGACCGGGCCGAAGATGTCGTAGAAGTCGGAGCGGTTCCACGACAGCGCCGCGCGCCAGAAGCGGTAGCGCCCGTTGATGTCGATGTGCCCGCGCTGGTCGGCGGGCAGGTTCGTGTCCGGCGTGTACGCGGCGGTGACGCCCAGGGCCACGTACTCGAGCGGGTCGGAGAAGTTGAAGTGGTAGCCGATGCCGACGGAGTTCTTGTAGCCCTGCAGCACCGGGAACGCGTTCTCGAGTTCGATGCTGCGCAGGGGCACGTACGGCCCCTCCTCCTGCACCAGCGCACGGTCGTCCACCGTGTCGGGGCCGGGCACCTGCCACGTCTTGACCACCGGGTGCTGCTCGGCGACCAGCGTCCCGAGGAACGTGATCGCGGAGAGGTCGTCGAGCGGGCGCGGGTCGATCACGCCCGGCACGAAGCCCGCGCCGGTGTACTCGAGCACGGTGAGCCGGCCGTCGGCCATCGGCAGCGGGCGGAAGAACCCGGTCTCCGCGTTGGACACCGCGCGCATGTCGCCGGTCTCGACCTCGTACCGGTAGATGTTCGACACGCCGGTGTAGTAGCTGCTGCCGTACAGGTAGCGGCCGTCGCGGGTGAACACGAAGCTCTCGGGGATCGCCTGCCCGAACTTGAACTCGCGCAGCGGCGTCACGTCGCCGCCCAGCACGCGGTCGAGTTCCCAGAGGCGCAGGTAGTTCTCGCCCTTGACGTCGTTCATCGTCGCCGACAGCAGGCGGCCGTCGGGCGAGATGTCGAGGTCGGTCGGCACCTCCTCCCACGGGAACGTGTGCAGCGGCTGCCAGGCGTCGTACGGATACGGGATGCGCACCAGCGTCGCCCGGCCGTACAGGTGGCGCACGCCGATGAGCGAGCGGTCGACCGGGTTGAACGCCAGCTCGCCGATGCTCGCGTCCTGCAGCAGCGTGCGCGTGTCGCCGGTGCGCACGTCCACCGCCATGAGGTCGCGCAGCGCGTTGTTGTCGTTGGTGAAGAAGGCGGTGCCCGACTTCGGGTCGTACGCGAACGACGCGACGATGTAGTGCATCGCGCCCTTGATGTCGGCCAGCCGCTTCACTTCGCCCGTGCGCGTGTCGAGCGCCCCGACGTGCTCCACCACGCCGGGGTAGCGGAACGCGCCGTAGATCGTGCCGGTCGCGTCGTCGAGGTACAGGCGCGACACCGAGCCCAGCGCCTCCGCGCGCAGCCGCTTGATCGGCGTGACCGGCTGCTTGCGCACCTCCGCGAGGTTCTTCCGCTGGAACTCGTGCTCGAAGACGATCCAGTCCTGCCACGCCTGCTCGAGCGGCAGCCCGAACACCTGCGCGAACTGGTCCTCGTAGTAGCGCTTGCTGTCCTCGTCCCGCCGGATCCAGGCGATGACCTTCTCCGGCCCGTACTTGTAGCCGAGCCACGTGAAGAAGCGCCCGCCGTACAGGTACGCGTTGGCGCCGGTCTGGAAGTCGATGCGCGTGCCGCGGGACACGAGGCCCAGCGGGTCGAAGAAGTGGGCGTCGTCGCGCACCATCGCCCGGAACACCATCTCGTCGTAGCCGCCCTGCGCGCGGCCGAAGCCGCCCGCCATCCAGGTCTCGAGGAACACCGCGCCGCCCTCGGAGTACCAGCGCGGCGCGTTGAAGCGCGGGACCGTGAGGTACGTGTAGAGCAGCGTCTCGGGGAACTTCGACTGCGCCGACACCTTGCCCATGAAGAAGCGGCGCCACTGGCGGTCCTGCTCGTTGGCGATGTCGCTCTGCACGACGTGGACCAGCTCGTGGTTCATCGTCGAGTAGATGCGCTCGGACGACGGCTGGGTCTCGAACGCGCGGGTCAGCGGCGCGACGTCGAAGATGAGCATGCCGCGCGGCGCCGCCAGCGCGTGCGCATTGCCCCAGTCGACGAAGTCCTGCAGGAGCACCGTCGTGGGCTCGCTCGGCGTCCAGCCGAACACGCGCTTCTCCCACTCCCGCGCGTTGGTGTACGTGCGGATCGCGAGCGGCGCGAGCGTCGACAGGTAGTCGTAGTAGTAGAGCCGCAGGTCCGGGGTGACGACGCGCGTGATGTCGACCGGGCTCGTCGTCTCCTCCGCGGCGGCGGCCACGGCGACGAGGGCCAGCACGAGCAACAACCGGCGTGCGCGCATCGGAAGGCGGAGGATTCGGCGGACGCGCGACGTTAGCACAACGGGCGGCGCAAAAAAAACGCCGGCCCGAGGGCCGGCGGCGGGGGTCACGACACGGGCTGGAGGAGGTGCCCGGTCTTGGCTAAGTGTGGGAGTGCGGGAATCCCGGGTCAGGGGGCGCGGACGCCGTCGGCCGCCTTGGCGTCGACCTTGCCGTCCATCATGCTGTTCTGCCTACCGTCTACACGGGCGGCATTGGACTTGGAATCCACCAAGCTGTTCACACGCCCGTCGCTGTTGGCATTCTGGAGGCGCGCGTCGGCCTTCGCGGCGTCTTCCGCGCGACCGCTCATTGCGCGGGCGTCGGAAGTCAAGCCGCTGCTTCGGTCGGACCCCTGCCGACCGTCCACAACACGTCCGTCGGTGATCAGGTTGCTACGGCGCGCATCATCGACCTTACCGTCAGAGGAAAGACCGCTGCGGAGGGCGTCGGTAGCCTGTTTACCGTCGACCAAGGCGTTAGCGCGAATTCCATCGGACGAGTTCTTGTTCGTATGGGCTTCATCGACCGCCTTTTGGTCCCCCCTGAGACTGACGCTCCGCGCATCGGCGCCGTTTGCTGAGGCATCCGGCGCACGGGTCGCTTCGGTGGCCTGCGCCTTGACGTCGCCCGTGGTCGGCTGCTCGGCGCGGAAACGCTGCGCCGGCACGATGGTCCCCGACGTGGTGCCGTCGCCCGGGGGCAGGATGCCCGATCCGACCATGACCGCGACCAGTGCGGCGGCGCCGGCGCCGATCCACAGGACCCGGCGGTTCGAGGACTTCGCTTGTCGTTCGCTCATCTGCCACTCCCTGGTTGTGGCGACCGGCGCATCGTGCCGGTGCCCTGTTGTCGTTCCGGAGGCTGCGATTGCGTCCGGGTTCGAGCCAATTACGCGCCCGGCGCCGGAAAGTTGGTCGGCGGCCGGCAGACGCTCCATCACGGCCGCGTACAGGCCCTCGGGCGGGTGCAGGCGCGGCACCGCCGCGATCTGCCCGAACAGCCCCGAAAGGGCGTCGAACTCCGCCTTGGCCGCCGGGTCGGCGGCCAGCACGGCCTCGAGTTCCCGCTTCTCGGCCGACGTGGCCTCGCCGTCGAGGACGGCGTGCATCAGTTGCTGCAGGCGCTTGGCGTCCATGTCAGTGGGGGCGCAGGTCGGAGAGCATCCGGCGGAGGCGCAGCCGGGCATCGTGCAGCCGCGACTTCACCGTCTTCTCGTCGATCTCCAGAATCTGCGCGATTTCCTCGTAGCTGCATTCCGAAAAGTGCCGCAGCGTCAGCACCATGCGATCGTTCGTCGACATCCGGAGCAGGGCGGCGCGAACCCGCTGCGCCTCCTGCCCCTCGGCCAGCCGGACTTCCGGATTGGCGGACTCCCCAGCCGCCACCTCGTTCTCTTCGTCCAGCACGTCCTCGCGCGAGTGGCGACGGAGGACGTTCAGCGATTCGTTGACGGCAATGCGGTAGATCCAGCTGAAGAACTTGTACGACGGGTCGTACTCGTCGTGCCGCTCGGCCACCCGCAGGAACACGTTCTGCGTCACGTCCGCCGCATCGTCGGCGTTGCGCACCACCCAGAACGCGGCGTTGTACAGGGGCCGCTGGTACCGCACCACCAGCGTGGCAAACGCCTCGCGGTCGCCCGCCGCATACCGGGCGAGGAGCGTCTGGTCGTCGGCCTCGTTGTCCACAATTACGCGCGGGGAGGGCAAAAGTTGGTCCGGCCGCGGGGGCGCCGGGTCAGGCGGCCGGCTCGATCTCGAAGATCTTGTCGAAGCCGGAATAGCGGAAGATGTCCTGCAGGTGCCGGTTGACGCCCACCAGCCGCAGCTTGCCGGACGCCGCCAGCAGCCGCTTCTGGGTCTTGAGGAGCACGCCCAGCCCCGCGCTGGAGAGGTACTCGAGGCCGCTGCAGTCCACCGTCACCACGCCCCCCACCCCGTCCAGGAAGGCCTGGGCCTTCGGGCATTGCGCCGCGTCCAGGCGGCCCGACGCCACCACCGTGCCTTCCCCACCTGCCTCTATCGCGAACATCCACCGCTCCCTGATGCCGCCCCCGTCCCGCGGAAGGGGGCAGGTGCTCAATCCATCGTCTTGCGCAGCGTGATCCGGCTGACCCGCGCCTCCGGATCGTAGTGGTATCCGATACCGTCCAGCATCTGGCGCACGAGATGGACGCCGAGGCCGCCCGGTCGCCGCTGCTCGATCGGGAGGTCGACGTCCGGCACCGGGGCCTGCCGCGGGTCGAACGGGTCGACATCATAATCGGTCAGCGTGGCCTCCATGCCCCCCGGCAGTGCCACCAGCGCGACGTCGATCGCCTGGCGCCCACCGAGGCTGTACTTCACCATGTTGGTGAACAGCTCCTCGAGGGCAAAGTCGATCGTGGGCACGCACCCGGGGCCAACCCCATGGCGGCGCGCGAAATCGGCGGTGAACGCGAAGATGGCGTCCAGCGCGTCGAAGCTGCGGGCGAAGCTCCGGCGCTCGCCCGCGGCGCGCTTGACCAGCACGATCGTGATGTCGTCCTCCTGCGGCGCGCCGCCCGCGAACGCCGCCACCGCCTCCAGCACCCGGGCGCCGAGCGCGTCCGCCGGCGCGTCGGCGTGCGCGTGCAGCAGCGCCTCGACCCGTTCCTGCCCGAAGTCGTCGCCGTCGGCGCCGCGGTACTCGTAGATGCCGTCGGACAGCAGCGCGACGATGTCGCCCGGGGCAAGGTCGATCGTCACCGCGGGCGGCAGCGTGGCCAGCGGGAGCGCGGCCAGCGGGAAGCTCGTCGGCCCGTGGGTGGTGCAGCGGCCGGTGTCCGCGTGATAGTGCAGGATCGGCGCCTGCCCGCCGCTGTGGAAGCGCAGTGCGTGGGTGGCGGGGTCGAGGAGCCCGATGAAGGCCGTGACGAAGCGGTCCTCCGCCATGGTCTCGGCGAGCCGGTTGTTCACCCTGACGAACGCGGTCTCGAGGTCGGCGCCCATCGCGAGCGCCATGCGCAGCATCGCCTGCATCTGCGTCACCGACAGCGCGGGGGCGATGCCGTGACCGGTCGCGTCGCCCAGCACCACCAGCACGCCCTGGTCGATGCGGCACAAGTCGTACGTGTCGCCGCCGGTGAGGCTCGCCGGCTGGAACGTGGCGTGGAGGTCGTAGCCCGGCACCGCCGGCATCGCGGACGGCAGCGTGCTCATCTGCACGATGCGCGCCATCTCGAGTTCCTGGCGCAGCTTCTCGCCCTCGAGCAGCGCCTGCGTCATGCGCGCCCGCTGCAGCGCCACCGCGCACTGGGCCGCCAGCACGCCGGCCAGCGCCTCGTCGCCGGCGTCGAACACGCCGTCGCGCTTGTTCAGGACCTGCATGACGCCGACCAGGCGCTCCTCGTGGTCGACCAGCGGCAGCGCCAGCATGCAGCGCGTGACGTACCCCGACGCGCGGTCGATGCCGCGGTTGAAGCGCGGGTCCGCGTAGCAGTCGGGGACGTTGATCGCCTGCCTGGACTGGGCGCACGCCCCGACCAGCCCGGCGTCGGCCGGGACGCGGATGGGGCCAAGGTGAGTGCCCGTCTCCAGCACCATCTCGTCGGACGCGGGCTCGAAAAGCCAGATCGAGCTGCGGTCGGCGCGCAGCACGTGGATCGCGGCGACCGCGACCTCCTTCAGCATCGCCGCGAGGTCGAAGGGTGCGGCGAGCTTCGCCGTGACCGCGAGGATGCGCTCGATGTCGTCGACGGAAAGGCGCGAGAGGTCGTGCCGGGCGGCCATGGGCGCGGACTGTAGCAGAGGGCGCCGCGGGCCGTCGCCCGCGCCAGCGCCCGTCCCGGCCTCAGGTGCCGCGCTGTGCCGGCCCCCGGTACGCCGAGGACAGCATCTCCAGCGTCTTCGCCAGGACCTCCTTGTGATCCCGGTTGCTGAGGACCGTGAAGGTGACGCTCAGCTCGTCGACCGCGATGGCGCCCTGGGTGAGGTACTTGTACCCGTCCTGCTCGGGCGCCTTGTCCGTGGCCGAGAAGTAGGCGCCGGGCCGGCCGTTGGACGTGAACTCGGTGATCGCGATGTCGCGTTCCTCCGCCTGCGCGGCGGCCTCCGCGACCGCCCCTTCGACCAGCGACCGGATGTCGGCCGCCGTCGGCTTCCGGTTGGGGCCTACCGCCCAGAACGGCGTCACCTGGACGAGGTACGCGCGCGCGACGCGCGATGCGATGACCACGGTCGGCGGCATTTCCGCGCGCGGCCGTTCGATCCTTGCGTCCCATCCTTCCGGGAGATCGAGGATCAGCGACCCGCGGCCCGGAAGCGTGAGCGTGAGTTCGCCGGCGCAGGCCACGCCCGTGGCGAGGAGAAGCAGGAACAGGAAGGGGCGAAGCATGCACATCTCCGGGCAACCGCTGTGGGTATGGGTCCAGGGGTAGACCGCGGAATCAGGGTGCGTCGCCGCCCGACCCTTCAGGATGGTGGCACACCGCCTCGATGTTGTGGCCGTCCGGCCCGATGACGAAGGCCGCGTAGTAGTTCGCGTGATACTGCGGTCGCAGTCCCGGAGCGCCGTTGTTGCGGCCTCCGGCCGCGAGCGCGGCACGGTGGAATTCGTCGACCTGGCGGCGGCTGTCCGCGACGAAGGCGAGGTGCAGGTGCGTCGCCTTCTCCTCGACGCGGCGGATGCACAGCGACGCCGGGTTGTCGGCGCGACAGAGTTCGACGCCGAGCGGGCCTTCGGAGACGAGCGTGACGCCGAGCGGTGCCAGCGCCCGCAGGAAGAAGGCCTTGCTCGCTTCGTAGTTGCTGGCGGCGAAGACGACGTGATCGAACATGCGTCGCGTACCCGTCAGCCCGGCGTTGCGGGCCCGCGATCGGCCGGATGGTGCACGCCGTCGTGCACCGGCACGTCCGGCAGCAGATACGGGTCGATGCCCTCCAGGCAGCCGACGTTGTACCCGTACTGGTCGGGGAACGAGCGACGCCGGTGATGCGTGTAGATGCCGCAGTTCGCGCAGAAGTAGTGCTGCGCGACCCGGGTGTTGAATTGATAGAGCCGCAGGTGCTCGGCGCCCTGCACGATGCGGATCGCGCGCAACGGCACCGAGGCGACGATGGCGCCCTTGCGCCGGCAGATGGAGCAATTGCAGCGCCGCGGGTCGACGATGCCGTCCGGCAGGTCGAGTTCCAGCACGACCGCGCCGCAGTGGCACGAGAGCCGATGCTGCGGCAGGACGGGTACGCCACCGACCGACTTGATCATGCCGTCGCCCCCATCGTTGAATGGCGGCCCGGCGGTGGCCGGTCCGGCGCCGTCTGGCCGCGCGTCACAACTGCAGCCCGATGTCCCGGCTGCGCCGGTAGGCCAGGACCCCCACCAGGAGCGAACCGGCGCCGAAGGTGAGCAGGAACCACTCGGGCTCGCCACGCCGCCACGTCAGGAAGATGCCATCGCCCAGGAACGTGACGGTGAAGACGAACCAGATCAGCACCGTGGTCGCGACCGTGCGTCGCGCCGTGCCGATGCCGTAGATCTTCTTGCCGCGCTGGTTCATCTCGTGCACGTCGGCCGCTTCCTTCGCGCAGGCCTCCGAGCAGGGGACCGGCACGCCGCTGTCGATCGCGCACTCCTTGCATACGGCGCACCCGCAGGTCCTGCACACGGCGACTGCGGCAGTCGGGGCATGGCGATAGCATTCCACGGGCCCTTCCTTTCACCGGGGACGGCGCGGGACGAACGACGGGCCGCGCGGCGCCTTCATCGTTGCACCCATCCGCCGCATACCGGGAAGACCTGGCCGACGAAGCAGTCCGCCGCGTTGCTGCACAGGTAGGCGGCGAACAGCGCGTCCTCGCGCGCGCCGACCAGCCGCCCGAGCGGGACCTCGCGTGACAGGCGCTCCTGGAACTTCGGATTCGCCTGGACGGACGCGGGAAAATACGTCGGGTTGTCGACGAAGTTCTGCGCAATGGCGTTGACCTGCACGTTGTGCGGGGCGAGCTCCACGCCCACCGCCTGCACGTAGGCGAGCTGCGCGCCGCGCGCCGCACTGTACGTCGAGGCCCGCTTCATTCCGCGCAGCGCCGACGCGCTGCCGATCACCAGCACCTTGCCCGAGCGCCGGGCGATCATCGCCGGGGTGACGGCGCGCACGAGGCGCGGCAACGGATCCACCAGCGCGCCGAAGACGGACTTCCACTCGTCTTCCTGCACGTCGGGCGCCGGTGTCGTCGGTGCGAGCACGGACAGGTTCGCGACCAGCACGTCGATGGGGCCAGCACGGCCGACCACGCGTTCCACTGCGCCGGGTTCGGTCAGCGCATCGTCCGAGGCCACGACGTCGGCGCCCTGCTCCGCGAGCACCTCACGCAGGGTCGGCCCCATGAACTCCGAGGCCTGGGTGAGGAGGATGCGCTTGCCGCGGAGTTCGACGAGCATGGGCGGGCCCTGGGCGGGGGAGGGGGCGGACCGGTGGTCGTCGGATCGGCAGCGAGATATACGTACTTTCGGGCAATTCGTAGTGTCGACGCCAAGGTCGCAACATCAATTGTTTGCCATTCCGCCCTCTGCGCAGGCTCTGGGCAAGTTAGCAGAAAAGTCGAGATCGATTCAACTACCCGAATCCGAGGCCCTCAATTCGCGCTCGGAAACGGCGTAGAAACTGCGAAGCAACGCTCGTTGAACGTCACCGGTAACGGGGCCGGGATATCGGACAAAGCTGTTGATTTGCACCGAATCTTGACCCGGGTTTTGCACTGAATATTGACCCACCCGAATGCGTTGCAGTATGGCTCAGGTCGCGGATGATTTTCTAGCGCGGGGCTCCTTTCGCGGCTGGGTATTGCTGTGCTTGAAGCGGTAGCTCTCGTTGCCGGTTTCGATGATGTGGCAGTGATGGGTCAGGCGGTCGAGGAGCGCCGTGGTCATCTTCGGATCGCCGAATACGGCGGCCCATTCCCCGAAGCTCAGGTTGGTGGTGATCACCACGCTAGTCTTCTCATAGAGCTTGCTGAGTAGGTGGAACAGTAATGCGCCGCCGGCTTGGCTGAACGGCAGGTAGCCCAGTTCATCGAGGATCACCAGGTCGGCATAGGCCAGGCGATGCGCGATCTGGCCCTGCTTGCCGCAGAGTTTCTCGGCCTCCAGCGCGTTCACCAGCTCAATGGTGGGAAAGAAGCGCACCCGCCGCCGGTGGAGTTCCAACGCCTGCACCCCGAAGGCGGTGGCCAGGTGAGTCTTGCCGGTGCCCGGGCCGCCGACCAGCACCACGTTGTGGGCCTGCTCGAGGAAGTCGCAGCGGTGTAGTTGCCGCACCAGCGCTTCGTTGGCCACGCTCTGGCCGAAGTCGAAGCCGGCCAGGTCGCGGTAGGCCGGGAAGCGCGCGATCTTCATCTGGTAGGCCACCGAGCGCACCTCGCGTTCGGCCATCTCGGCCTTGAGCAGGCTGCCGATGATGGCCTGAGCGCCCTGGAAGGCCGGTGCCCCCTGCGCCGCCAGTTCGGTCACCGCCTGCGCCATCCCGAACAACTTCAAACCGCGCAGCGTCGTCACCATCGCGTCAGGCTGCATGGCGCGCTCCGCGCAGGGCATCGTAGCGCTCGACATTGGCCTGCGGTTCCACCGTCAGGGCCAGCGCCTGCGGCGCACTGATCGGCGCCGGCGGGGCGCTGTCGAGCAGGCGGCCGAGGAGATTCAGGATGTGCTGCTTGGAGGGGGCGCCGGCCTCCAGCGCCAGTTCCACGGCCGTGAGCACCGCCTGCTCGTCGTGATGCAGCACCAGCGCCAGGATCTCCACCATTTCCCGGTCGCCACCCGGCCGGCGGAGCAGGATCGCCTGCAGGCGCTTGAAACCCTCCGGCAGCGTGGCGAATGGCGCCCCGTTGCGCAGGGCCCCCGGCTTGCGCTGCAGCACACTCAGGTAGTGCCGCCAGTCGTAGAGCGTGCGTCCGGGGCGATGGCTGCGCTCGATGACGCGGGCGTGCTCGGCGATGACCTGGCCTTCAGCCGCGATCACCAGACGGTCGGCGTAGACCCGCACGCTCACCGGCCGGTTGGCGAAGGAGGCCGGCACGCTGTAGCGGTTGCGCTCGACGTGGATCAGGCAGGTCGGCGAAACCCGCTTGGTGTGCTCCACGAAGCCGTCGAAGGGCCGCGGCAGCGGCATCAGCAGCGGCTGCTCCTCGCGCCACACCTCGGCCACCGTGCGTCCGGGCTGCTGCGGATGTGCCGTGGTCTCCCACAGCGCGACGCAGCGCTCCTGCAGCCAGGCGTTGAGGGCCGCCAGGGTGGGGAACGCCGGCGCGTGGTGCCACAGCCGGTGCCGGGCGTCCTGCACGTTCTTCTCGATCTGCCCCTTCTCCCAGCCGGCGGCCGGGTTGCAGAACTCAGCCTCGAACAGGTAGTGGCTGACCATCGCGGCGAAGCGCCCGTTGACATCGCGCGCCTTGCCCACCCCCACCCGGTCCACCGCCGTCTTCATGTTGTCGTAGATGCCGCGCCGCGGCACGCCGCCCAGCACGGCAAAGGCATGGGCATGCGCGTCGAACAGCATCTCGTGCGTCTGCAGGGGATAGGCGCGCAGGAAGAAGGCCCGGCTGTAGCTCAGCTTGAACTGCGCCACCTGGACCTTGGTGCGCTCGCCACCCACCAGCGCCCAGTCCTCGCTCCAGTCGAACTGGAACGCCTCGCCCGGAGCGAAGGCCAGCGGCACGAAGGTCCCGCGCCCGGCGGTCCGCGCCACCTCCTGCTGCGTCTGCCGCCAGGAGCGGGCAAACGCCGCCACCCGGTCGTACGAGCCCGGGAAACCCAAGGCGGTCAGGTCGGCATACAGCCGGCGCAGGTTGCGCCGCTGCTTGCGTCCCTTGCGCGCCTCCGCCACCAGCCAGGCGGTCAACTTCGCCGCAAACCCATCCAGCTTGCTGCGACTCTTGCGGCGCGGGTACTTCGGTTCCACCACCGCGCTCGCCAGGTACTTCCGGACCGTATTGCGCGACAGCTGCGAGCGCCGCGCGATCTCCCGAATCGACACTCCGTCGCGCAGATGCCAGCGCCGGATCACACTCAATATCGCCACGTCGATCACTCCTTCTCCCGCTCGGCTCCCGAGCAGGCCAGTGTCTATACGTGGGTCAACTTTCGATGCAAATCACCCCAAGAAGTGGGTCAGATTTCAGTGCAAATCAACAGCGCTGACGCCTATTGCCGGTCATGCGCTAGCGCAAGCCAGCCGCCCGCAATTGGGAAGTGCGCGGAGCGTCCTCGTGCCTATACATGCGTACGTGACATTGTCGCGTGGAGCCGATCGCGTGCGGGCACTGCAATTTCCCGACTGCGGCGCGTTCTAGGTGTTTAAGCGGATCAGGTCGGACATCCACACTTGGGCAACGAAGCGCCGGATCAAAGGTCCGATGCGGTCGGGGATGCGTGGATGCGTATGGTCGAGCTCGTGCGGAGCGCTCGCTTCGCACGTAGCCCGGTGCGACCGGAGTGCGGGACCCGATGCGTGGGTCAATCCAGCACCCAATGGACCGATTCCAGATACTGCTTGGGTGCACTAATAGGCAAGCGAACGAGCGACTCCTTTGAAAGCCCCTGGATGGTTGACGTAAGCGCGCTTCGCCGTCCGACACGTTTGGTGCGCCACGACGGGACGTGCCGCACCTCATTCATCTGAAGGATGCATTCACATCGAATCCGACTTACTTTGCCACACGCAGTTCCAAACGCGTGAAGTACGATCTTTAACTGGCAAGGAGCTCGAAATGATGAAGCCAAGCCGGCGTTTTGAGCATTCGTCGCGATGGTCTCACTTCGCCGTGGCAGCGCTGTCGGGATTTGTCGCGATCAGCCTGCTCGGGGGCGTTGCGTTTCTGTTTCAAAGAGAGGGCACGCCTATGGAGCGCTGGGTCGCCGCGGAAAGAGAGTGTGCCAGACTCGCCTATGTGTCGGAGCGTGATGCATGCGTTCGCGCTCATTTGCAAGGTGCAGCCCAGTCAGCAGTAGCCAAGCGATAACGGAGCCCGAGGCGAGTAGGCAGAGGCAGCGGCTGGTGCGCGGCCAGGAGCCGGCGCAAGCATGCGGCGTTGAAGTGCGCGTTGACGCTCCCGCCAACTCGGTTAGTTACTTGACGCTGCTGATCATGCCAATTCCTCTGACGTCACCCGATGCTCTGCGACTGAGTTCGCGGCACGCGCTAGTCACCTTTCCGGCGGCGGTGCCCCTTGCTTCGAACGTGAATTCGCCCTTCGCCTTCACGACGGCGGTGGCTCGCATAGAAGATCGAATCAATCAAGGACGTAGGCGCAAGGGGATCGCCCCTGAACTCCAGGTGGCTATACCTGTCGAAAGTAGCCACTAGCGGGCCCTTACCGCTAAGACGGGAATCCGGCGACAAGTGACGCTGGTGCGACTGCGGTACGCGATACCTACGACTTAACCGCAGCGGTTGCTGGAAGGACCCTGAGCCGCAACGCATTACGAACCGACGGCAGACGTAGTGGCCGGCAACGAGGACAGAAGGCTTATAAGCTCAGTTTGTCGCCGCGTGCCGGTCTTAGCCAGTATCGATCGCAAATGGCTGCGCACTGTCGGAACGCTGACCTCAAGCTGTCGAGCGACTTCTTTGGGCACGAAGCCTGCGCAAAGCATCAGCGCGATGCCGCTTTCTGCGGGCGTCAGTGCGAAGTATTGTCGAAGATCGGCTGCGCTTGGCAACGAGTCGTCGAACCGAGTTCCGCCCAACACCAACATGGCAGGACGGCAGGTTCCGGTAGTGGCCGCACTCGCATTTGGTAGCGGTGCAACGAACAGATGGACAACTTTGCGGTTGCTAAGAACGACCGACAGCCGCGTCGCTCGCGGCTTATCGGAAGTTGCTGCGACCAAGGCATCCGTCAACGAGCGGCGGACACTTGCGCTGGCGCCTCCCATCTGATCACTCTCGATGTGAATGCTTGCGCTCAACGTAAGCGCTTCGCGCGCCCGGGCATTAGCGAACCGTACGTGTCCCTCGGAGTCAGCAACAACGACGCCAGCAGACGTTCGTTCTGCCAGAGCTGTGAGTACTCTTATGTCGGCGGCGAGGGCGTCGACAGCATTGTGCTCCAATCGTAGTGCCTGCTGGGCCCGCAGGGTGGGGTTACGGGCTATTGCTATCCGGTAGGTGTCTATGCTGATGTCGCGCTCTCGCAAGCACGCGTCGAGCGCTTCGCTAGCTGGCAGACGCAGAGGCGCAGGTAACTCGATCTCAGTTCCAGCCTCGATGGCAGTTCGTATGGCTTCACTGTGTTCTGGTGGGAGGAGCGTGACGTCGCCGATGGCAATCCAGCCATCGTTACCTTGTCCCTTGCATGCGGAGCAACCCGAGCCGCGGGCAACCGCAGTAGCTATGAGATCCTGCGGCAGCGCTCGCTGTTCGATGTCCGCTAGCGTGACATGTTCTGCGCACAACTGACACAACGCTGG
The DNA here is from genome assembly GCA_046347715.1 of Burkholderiales bacterium. GTDB lineage: Bacteria > Pseudomonadota > Gammaproteobacteria > Burkholderiales > Casimicrobiaceae > VBCG01. Next base: position 160,970 of record JAXMFO010000008.1, on the reverse strand, counting down.
AACCAAGAAGATCGACCAAATGCACCGTGCCGCCTGGACGAACTGGTCGTAGCTCACCATCATTTCGCGGAGTGGGTGTCCGACATCGATGCTCAGGTAGCCCGTTTCGAGCGTTGCGAAGACCCAGCGGTCGGCGCTTAGCGCGAAGGCTGGCGCTGCATTAAGGCGGGTCAGGGGCGCGATGACAGGAATGGCGTCGCTGGGAATCGTTGCGAGAGCGTCACGCCACCCAACAACGCTCGGCTCAGCGGTCCTGATTGACCAGTCCGAAGGAAGCGGTAGAAAGCAATCGAACATCGCCACCTCATCGGAGAGCAACACGACTTTGCGAGGCTCCACACTGAGCAGGTACGTCAGCAACGCCGTGAGCTGGGTGAGCTTGCCACTGGCCGCATGGCCGGTGGTCAGCACTACGCCTGGCGGAAGTCCAACCAAGCGCTGCGCAATTGCACGATAGCGGGCACTAGGTTCTAGTTGCTCGAAGCGGATGAGTGGCATGGCGCGGTCCGTTTAGGCGGAATACTGGCGCATTGGGTGCATCGCTTCCTCATTCATTTGAACGATGACCGGTGACCGCCGAGTCGGTAGCTTGGCGCACACCAGCATCCGGCGGACGATACGCCAGATGCTGGCCAATAACCTAGCCCACAGGAGATCGCGATGAACGATCGATTGATGAGGTTCCTCCCGGCAGCCGGCCTGAGGATAGTGCCGCTGATCACCACCGTCTTGCTTGTCATGGCAACCGGAACAGTGGCTTCCGCGGCTTCCGTTGAAGTGGTGGCGAGTGGGCTGGCCAATCCGCGAGGCATTGCGGTTGGCCCGGCCGGGCGCCTGCTGATTGCTGAGGCCGGTTCCGGGGCGCCGATGACCGGGCACATTACCGAGCTGTACCGCGGCAGATTGCGCCGATGGCTCAACCTTCCATCCACATTGGTACAGGGCGGCACGGACGTTTCTGGACCTACAAGCGTTGCGTCATTTGGAGGACTTGGCGGGATGGTCATCACAATGGGCGGCGGGCCTGGGAGCCCATTTGGCATGATGCTCGGCGGCAATCCGGGACACGCTATGTTCTTGGCCGACATTACCGGCTTCGAGCTCGCCAACAATCCCGACGGCGTCATTCCGCCGGACTCGAATCCGTATAGTGTCGCCATCGTCGACGCGCGGTCGGTGCTGGTGGCCGACGCCGCCGCCAACGATCTGCTGTTCGTTTCCGGAGATGGGTCCATCGAGCTAGTTGCAGTCTTTCCTGCGTCGCCCAACGTACTGTTCCCAAGCGTCGGCGGGCCGACCGTGCAGGCGGTGCCAACCAGTGTGACCGTGGGACCAGACGGAGCTTGGTACGTGGGCGAGCTGCGAGGCTTCCCGTTCAGCAATGGCTCTCACATCTGGCGAATCGAACCGGGAACGCGCGGCGCCTACTGCGTGATCGGCGCCACGAGCGGGCCGTGTACCGACTGGGCAAGCGGCCTTCGGCACGTCGTTAGCATCGCCTTTGGACCCGACGGCAATCTATATGCAAGCCAATTCGGACCTGGTCCAGGCCCAGGCTTCCTTCCCGGATGGGCGATCCCGGGTTCAGTAATGCGGGTTGACGCCTTCACTAAGTCGGTGACGACGGTCTACAGCGGCTTGACGGCTCCGGGTGGCATTGCTATCGATGGGCACGGCGACATCTACGTAACCAATCAAAGTACCTCAGCAACGGCCGGCGAAATCTGGCGCGTAGCGCCATAGCGAGCTGGTCCTCGCTACAAGATGGCATAAGTGTGGTGCTGACGTGGTGCGCTGGTGCTATCGGCACGGGGGGGGGCCACTCGCTTGCGACCAAGAGAAGGTTAAGGTGAGTGCCCCCAATTGGCTTCTCTGGTGGGTGCAATTCTCATAGTGGCGGTTGCCTGTCCGTGGGCCGCCGCCGCTATCTATAGCGAGACGTCCGTTTAAGCCGGCATCGACGCGCTCGACCCTAGCACACGCAGCTACTGCCCGGCCACCGCTTCGCCGAGCCTTTCATGCTTGAATGTTGCGGGGTCGATAGATTTGAGGCGCCTCTCGGCGAATGACTGCTTAGTCGCTGGCGTCGCGCCCGCTTCGGGCCGGACCGCGGCACCCAAACGAGTTGATTGCATGGCCGCTTCCGCTGTTCTCCAGGCATCGTGCGCTGGGAGCAAGTCGGGCCGCTCTTGCCTTCACTTGCGACAAATTCAATCAGGAGGCATACCGCGGAAGACCTGAGCGGTCGCCTCTACAGAAGGGACTCCGCCGTTGGCTCCGCGCGCGAAATGACCCAAGCGAGGGCCTCGTCGAAAGCGAAGAAGGCCCGCACTTCAAGGCCTAGGTTGCTGGCCGCAATCTCTTGAAACTCGGCGGCTTCGCGATTGGCGGGGAGATCAAGTATGGCGACCGGAATGTGGTGCCAGCGATGGGCCGCATCGCGGGTCAGGTGATATACGGCACTCGGCCGCCCTCGGTTCTGCAAGGTCCTCTGGTCGACGAGCAGACCCTTTGCGCGGAGGCCCGCAGCGTGCGCAAGAAGTTCGCGTGCTATCGCAGCTTCCTCCTCGCGCTCCAAGCGACCACTGATCTGCACGAGAGCCACATTCCCGCGCAGTTCGCTGTGCATCGCGTACATCGCGAACCCCCACTATCGACAGGCACACACCGCTAGTGTGCGGCGATAGGCATGTGGGAGGCAACCGACATTGACGTTATGGAGGCACCAGGTCGGTGCATTCGTGACAGTCCATTGGGCCAGCCACGGTTCGTGATGGCTACCGGACGATTCCTGCTTCTCGCATGGCGGCATCGTTGTTGACCAATCGCAGCACGTCCTTTGGGTCTTTCGGTTGGCTTGAGGCGGGAGCACTCGCTCCCGCGCCGCCTGCGCTTACCCAAGCGTCAAATCGGGATTTTGCCGCTTCGCCGTACTTGCCATAGATCCATCGTCCTACGTAGTAGATCGCGGCCAGCAGCAAAATAGTCCTAAGTGCCCGTGCCCAGGCGATCAGCACGGCAATCGACATGCCAAATGCTACCCAGTGCCACCATGGATTTTCTGGCGACGTGACGCGATTGATGAAATAGCATATTGCAACAACGAACAGTGCCTTTATGGGCCGCGCCACAGCGTCCCACAGAGTAGTGATGGGGTCGGTGACGATTGAAAGCAGGTTCATGGACCGATCTCCGGCGCTTGTGGTGCTGGCGCTGTTGTCTGTCTGGCGTCTTCCATCCTAAGCCCTTCCGGTCAGGCCGTTATTTGGATTGCGACGAAGGGTCGTTACTGCTCGCCAGTTGCGGAGAAGGGGCACGAACGACGACCAGCAAGGCAACTAGCGGCAGTCGACGTCACTGGCGCTCTTCGACCCGACTGCTTCGTATCGTTGCGGCCGAGCGTGGCTGATTGCTTGTTCCGCCGCATCGGCAAAGCCACCGATTGCGTGGCGCAACAAAGTGCCGGAGGACGCCGTGCGCCCTATGACATCCAGTAGCGTGCGACGCCCCAGACAAACGAGACCAAAGCGACGCCGAGCGCGAACCAGAGAAGCCGTCGCTTTGCGGATGCTTCTTGCGCCCGAGGGTCCGATGGTGGCATGAGTCAATGTACCTTGGAACGCCGAGCCGCGCGAGTAGAGGTGCCGCGCTGTTCGATGCTAGCGGGTTTGCAAGCCTTGCGAAAGCAACGGCGCGGTCTTCGTTGCTGGCGGCTGTGTCGGCTTACGGGACATTTGGCTCAAGGTCGTCGTGATGGCTATGCCGGTGTGAGAGTGCACTTCGGTGCCCCATTCCAGCGGCACAGCCGAATTCGGCGATCAAACGGGAGCACCGACTCTAGACCGCATCGGACCTGTGGGTAGATCAGCGTGGGAGTCCCGGATGCTGGGGCGCAATATGGAGGTTCCTTGACTTCTAGAGGAACAACGCCATGGACGCCAATAGCGCCCGCCTTACGCGGGAACCATGGAACAAGGGCAAGCTGGTCGGTCAGAAGGTGCCGCTAAGAATCAGGGACATCTGGGCCATTCGGGTTCGCCTTCAGATGGAGAAGCGAACCCGGGACCTGGCGCTGTTCGATTTGGGCATCGATAGCAAGTTGCGCGGCTGCGACTTGCTCAAGCTCCACGTACGTGACGTGTGCCGGGGAGATCGTGTGGCAGCTCGGGCGATGGTTATGCAGCAGAAGACACAGCGCCCGGTCCAGTTCGAGATCACCGCGTCCACCCAGGACGCGATTCAGGCCTGGATCAAGTCAATTGGGCTCAAGTCCGATGACTGGCTCTTTCCAAGCCGGGTCCGGAGTGCGCCGCATCTAGGGACGAGGCAATACGCTCGAATCGTCCACGGATGGGTGGACGCCGTCGGCCTGGACTCGACGGCCTATGGCACGCACTCAATTCGGCGGACCAAGCCGACGCTGATCTACCGACGCACGCGAAACTTGCGTGCGGTGCAGCTGCTCCTCGGTCACACCAAGATTGAGAGCACCGTCAGGTACCTCGGTATCGATGTGGACGACGCGTTAGAGCTTGCCGAACAGACCGAAGTCTAGCGATGCGGGCCGGGAGACGCCGAGTCGGCACCTACCGGCCCTATTGCATTGAGGAGTTTTCTGACGCAAACAGGCAGAAACCAGACTTTTCAGGGTTGGTGGCCGTCGGCAGTAGTCGGCCAGCAGCGGTCGTTGGATCGGAGATTAGTAATCGGATATCGGACCGCCGTGACTGCGCAAGACTCCAATGCGAGGTGCATCGCCTATCTCACAATCGGAGTAGGCGCGGTGGCCCAAGTGGATGGAGCAGCGCGCCGGACGTGAGAGAGTTTGGCCAAACGCGTCAAAACGCGGACCGTTTCGTCGTGTTCTAGCTCAAACTTCCAGCTTGCCGAATTTTCACCACACCAGATTGGTAAATAGGTGTAGCGTACTTCGCCAATCGAGCGTTCAGCGGCACGCTAGTCGGCGGCGCCTCCGTCAGAGCAGTCATAGGGGAAGCGCGGTCGCCGCGTAACCAAGAATTCTCCGGCTTGGTTGCCTCGTTTGTTTCGCAGTGGCCAGCTCGTGAAGCCTGTGGGCCGCTAAGTTGCCAAATTTGGCAAGCTATTGGGATCGGCGACCCGACATAGAGCTCTCCCGCCGTCCTGCCAGTGTTCTCGTACTTCCGCGGTGCAGGTCGATCCTCTCATTGTGGTACGTGGTGGAGTGGACGACTCTCCGAGTTTGCGAAGGCCCGGATTCAAACCGGCATCGGATGGGTTCATCGCCGGCGATCGGCAAATCGCAGATGGGGGCCGTCGCGCTGAGGCGACGGCGTCAAGGTGCTGGCGTCACATTGCCGAGGTGCATCCATATGGCCATCAAGCGTGTTCGAGGCATTCTGGCGATGCTCTTGGGATGGGCACTTGCAGGGGCGGCCATGGCCGCGCCAGCCACCGCATACTACGAATTGGCGTCTCTCACACAACCCGACGGCCGAGTGTTGCACGTCGGAGGTTTCGGCCGGTACATCGGTGGTTTCGAGTACGCAGTCGTGGCAATACGCCTTAACGCTGATGGATCATACGACACCAGTTTCAACGGCACCGGAGTCGCGATTCTTCCTATCTGGCATTCATACGAGTTCGCCAGCGCGATCGCCTTGCAAGCCGACGGCAAGATCGTCATCGGGGGCGAAGCGTTCGATCCGGCTCATCCCGGCCGGGACTGCCATCCAGCGTTTTGCTGGAGTTTCCCGTTTGTCATGCGCCTTAACTCGGACGGAACACTGGATCGATCGTTCAACGGAACGGGACGGATTGTGCTCAACATAGGAGGAGCAAATTCCAGCGACGATATTGAAGACGCCGCCGCCTATTTTGGTGGCATCGAAATCGAGTCGGATGGCCGTATAACGATGTTCGGATACCAGAAGACGCTCATCAACGCCCGGCTGAATCCGGACGGCACGTTGGATACCACATCAACCCTTTTTCTACGGCCATCCGAGTACGTGCCGACGCGAGCCTTAGTGGGTGAGTTCTACAACGCGGCGCGAGATCACTACTTCCTCACATGGATGCCGGCGGAGATCGAAGCCCTCGCGTCCGGCGCCCAAATCCAAGGCTGGACAATCACCGGGCGAACATTCAAGACCTTTGCTCAGGGCGGCGCTGGGTACACCCCTGTTTGTCGGTTTTACATCCCCCCTGCTGGTGGCGATTCTCATTTCTTCGGACGCGGGGTCGAGGAATGCGGGGCGACTGCAGCAGCTCATCCGAACTTCGTCTTGGAGGACGCGCAGTTCATGCACATGAGGCTTCCGGTCGAGGGACGCTGCCCAGCCCAGACGGTAGCCGTGTACCGACTGTTTAACCAACGTGCAGATGCAAACCACCGGTACGTTACCGACACGGCCGACCGCGACGCGATGATCGCGCAGGGCTGGATCGCTGAGGGGGACGGCCCCGATCGCGTTACCCTTTGCGCACCCGATTGAGCGCCGGTGGAAAGCCGAATCCGATCTGGTCCGGGCGAAGTCCGCTACCGCTGTGAAGCTGTCGGCGGCTTCAGGCAGGGAGCGGACATCCACCATCGGAGTTCGAGGCGTGCGCAGCGACAAGGGCCGCCCTCGGATTGCGCCCGAATAGGGTCACAATGCGCTGCCCGCAGTTCCGGCCCGATCTCCCAGGTAGCCTGGAGGGTTGACAGTTCGCCGGCTCGAACGGTAACTTAAATCATCTAAATGATTTGCCGCCGAGGGCGAGACGCCTGAAGGGTGGCACCCTTTCGGATGCCGCGGCCGGGAGCCTCCCCCAGAAGAGGCACCGACCGAGGACCATCTTCATCATGGAGGAATGCTGATGAAGGGCTTTGTCATCCGCTCGGTGGCTCTTGTCGCCGATATGCCGATGAGCCCATCGGCACAACCGGCCTTGCCGTTGCGACCGATCGAGTCGATCGCGCCCCTCGCCGCCGGAACCGCTGCGCGCGGCGCCTCGCACCACGGCAAGGCCGAGAGGCAAGAGCGCCTGGACCAGCGCGTGGCGAGCGGCGGTCAGTCAGCCGCCGATGGCATCGTCGTAGCCCAAGCGACGAAGCATGCGGATCGGGTCGGCACGAACGGCGTCCGTCGGGCGAGCGTGGACATCTGCTCGAGCGTGACCCATGTCTCTGAGGAGGACATCGGCCCCTTTGCCCGCGTTGACGTCGAACCAATGCTGCTGCCCAATGGCTAGCGCACACGACGACGCCACCCACCCCGAGTCGGAAGCGGACTTCGCGCGGGTGCTCGCGCGCTTCGCCTGCGGCCTGTCCGCGGTGGCGTTGCCGGCCGAGGCCGTGGCGGCGGCCAAGGCCAATCTGTTCGATACGCTGGCGTGCGCGGCGGCGGGTTCGAGCGCGCCGGCGGTTGCCGAGGTCCTGTCCCTCGCGCGCGAGTGGGAGGGCGCGCCCCAGGCGACGATCTTCTGCTTCGGCGACAAGGTTCCGGCGCATCACGCCGCGTGGGTGAACGGAACAATGGCGCACGCGCGCGACTACGACGACACGCACGACGCCGCGGTCCTGCATGCGGGCGTCACGGTGGGCCCGGCAGCCCTTGCCGCGATGGAGCGAAAGGGTGTCGTCTCCGGCGATACGCTGATCTCCGCCGTGGCGGCGGGGCTGGAGACGGTCTGCCGCCTCGGTGTTGCCACCCAGATGGGCCTCGTGGAGAGCGGCTTCATCTACACGCCCTTGTTCGGCCACTTCGGCGCCACGATCGCGGCGGGTCGTGTGCTCGGGCTGAACGAAGTGCAGATGATCAACGCGCTGGGCATCGCCTATTCCCAGGTGGCCGGCAACCATCAGGTCACCCGGGACGGTGCGCTGACCAAGCGCATGCAGCCGGGATTTGCGGCGCAGGCGGCCCTCGTGTCGGTACAACTGGCGCAGCGCGGCGTGCGCGGGGCGCAGGCCACTTTCGAGGGCATCGATGGCTTCTTCCGGGTGTACCTGCGGGACCGCGTCGATCGCGTTGCCTTGCGCGAGGCGCTCGGAAGCCGTTACGAGTTCGCGCAGCTGAGTTACAAGCCGTACCCGTGCTGTCGTTTCGACCATACGGCCATCGAAGCGGCACTGCAGCTGCGGGCCGCCGCACTTGACCCGGCACGCATCGAACGCATCCGGGTCGGCCTAACCCGGCAGGCGTACGAGGCGGTGTGCACGCCGGACGACGTGCGCAAGCGACCGCGTACGATTGTCCACGCCCAGTTCAGCATTCCCTATACCGTCGCTGCGGCGTTGCTCGACGGTACCGTTGGGCTGGGCCATTTCAGCGAAGCCTCCATCGGCAGGTCCGACATCCTCGCCTTGGCGGCCCGCATCTTTCCTTTCGTCGATCAGGACATCGAGCGCGAATGGGGACGCAGCATCTCCCCGGCCGAGTTGCACGTCGACTGCACGGACGGCACGTCGACGCGAGTGCGCATCGACGTGCCGCTCGGACATCCCAAGCGTCCCATGAGCGACGCCGACTTCGACCGCAAGGCTGCGGATTGCTTCAGTGCGGCGGCGGTGGAATTTCCTTCCGACCAGCCGGCTCGTCTGAGGACGATTGTCAACGCCTTGCACACTCTCGAGGATGCCCGTGAACTCGTGCAAGTTCTCACGACCGCTCGATGAAGCGGGGCACCCATGACCCTGGAAGAGGAGACGAGATGAAATCCGGCAAAGTCCTTTGGTTCGCGGTCCTGGCGGCCACGTTCGCGCTTCTCTCGAGCATGGTCGTGGCGCAAGGTACCTGGCCGACGCGGCCCGTGCGTCTCGTCGTTCCGTTCGCGCCGGGCGGAAGCAACGACATCATCGCGCGCGTGCTGGCGGAGCGGCTGACCGCCCGGACCGGCCAGTCCTTCGTCGTCGAGAACAAGGCCGGGGCCGGCGGCACCATCGGAACGGACTTCGTCGCCAAGGCGCCGCCGGACGGCTACACGCTGCTCTTCGTCTCGACCTCCATCACGACCAATGCCGCCAGCGGCAAGACGCTCCCCTACGACCTGCTGAACGACCTGCAGCCGATCGGCCAGGTGGCGGCCGGACCGTTCGCGATCGTGGTGGCCAACGACCTCCCGGCCAGGACCCTGAAGGAGTTCATCGACCTCGCCCGCGCCAAACCGGGAAGCGTGAGCTACGGTTCGGCGGGGATCGGAGGCATCAACCAGCTGGGCACCGAGTTGTTCGCCTCCGCCGCCAAGATCCAATTGGTGCACATCCCCTACAAGGGCATCGGTCCGGCATTCACGGACCAGATGGCAGGCAGGCTGCAGATGACGTTGCCCACCGTGGCTTCGGTCGTCACTTACCTGCAGGCAGGCAAGATGCGCGGCCTGGCGGTGACCAGCGCACAACGCTCGCCGCTGGCGCCGGACCTGCCGACCGTTTCGGAGGTCGGACTGCCGGGCTTCGAACTCGAAGTCTGGTGGGGCATCGTCGGGCCGGCCAAGATGCCGCCGGCACTCGTGAAGCGCATCAACGAGGAACTCAACGCGGTGCTGACGGCCCCGGAGGTGCGGGACGTCTTGGTGAAGGAGGGCGCGTCGCCGCGCCCGGGGTCTCCGGAAGCGTTCGGCGAACTCATCGCGAGCGACCTCAAGCGTTGGACCAAGCTCATCAAGGACGCGAAGATCCAAGTCGAGTAGGTATGCGATGCCGACCAGCGTGACTCTCCCGGACCTTCGCTTCGCCGATCATGTGCAAAGAGGAGACGTCATCGGTTGGCCACAGGGAACCGGGGAGCCGCTCGCCTTGACGGAGTGCCTCGTCGCCCAGGGCGCGGAGCTTGGCACACCGACGCTGTTCTTCGGGCTGTCGTCGTCGCCGACGCTGCGCCCGGAACTCGCGGAGCGGTTCCACCTTCGCGCCCTGAACGGGGCGGGCACGAATCGCCGCATCACCGCTTGTGCCGACATCGTTCCCACGCCGGTCAGCGCGATCCCATCCCTGCTGCGGAACAGGACCCTCGCGCTCGACGTGGTGCTCATCCAGGCACGCAGGACCGTGGACGGCCGCGCGACGCTCGGCGTGATCTCGGACTTCACCCAGGCCATGATCGAAGCCGCTCGTGTCGTCATCGCGCTTCACAACGACCGCCTGCCGATGACCGGTGGGGACGCCGTAGTGGAGATGCGGGACATCGATGTCTGGGTCGAATCCGACGATCGCATCATCGATATGCCCGATCCCGAACCGTCCCCCGTCGAAGCGATGGTCGCGGCACAGGTCGCGACGGTCGTACCCGACCGGGCCACGGTGCAGCTTGGCATCGGCACGCTTCCGGTCGCGGTCGCTAAGGCGCTGTCCGGGCACCGCGACCTCGGCGTTCACAGCGGCGTCGTATCCGATTCGGTCGTCGACCTGGTCGAGCGCGGGGTGGTCACGAACGCATTCAAGGGTCGCGACATGGGAAAGACCTGCACCGGAGGGCTCTTCGGAACGCAGCGGCTGCGGGACTTTGCGCAGGCAAGCGGCAGTGTCGACATGCGGAGTGCGGACTACACCCACAGCATCGCCACGCTCGCCTCGCTGGCCAAGTTGCACTCCATCAACTCCGCCATCGAAGTCGACCTTTCCGGCCAGGCGAATTCGGAAGTGGCCGCTGGGCGCTATCTGGGGGCCGTGGGTGGCCAGCTCGATTTCGTCCGCGGCGGGATCGCCTCGGCGGGCGGCCGATCCGTCATCGCCTTTCCATCGACGACGCCGGACGGGAAGCACTCGCGCATCGTCGCCTCCCTAGAGGGGCGCCCGGTCACGGTGCCGCGCAGCGATGCGGATGTCGTGGTCACCGAATACGGCGTTGCCTTCCTGCGCGGCTGCTCGCTCGCCGAGCGTGCCCGGCGGCTCGTCGCCATCGCCCATCCCGATTTCCGTGATGTCCTTTCCCGACAGGCGTCCAGCCCATGACCGCGCGTGCCCCATCCGCATACCTCAGCAAGGCACAGCAGGTCGCGCAGGACCTGCTCGCCCGCATCCTCGACTCGGGCCTGGCACCCGGCCAGACCTTTGCCACGGAGGCCGAACTGCTGGCCCGGTTCAACGTCAGCCGACCGACGCTGCGCGAGGGCATCCGCATCCTCGAGGCGCAGGGGGTCCTGCAGCAGAAGCCGGGTCCCGGCGGCGGACTGGTGGTCAGCCGTCCGAGCCTCGACCTCCTGGCGCAGGGCCTGTCGATCTTCCTGCGCTTCAACGACGTTCCCTTCGTGACGGTGCTGCAGGCGCGGGAAGTGGTCGAACCGGCGCTGGCGGCGGAGGCGGCGACGGAAGGTACCGAGAGCCACTTCCAGGCGATGGCCGAGTCGACCGAGCGCATGCGCGCCATGGGCGACGGCGACCAGGCCCTGTTCATCGCCGAGAACCGGACCTTCCACGGCCTGGTGGCGCAGGCGAGCGGCAACAAGGTGCTGGAGACGTTCTGGGAAACGATCAGTCTGCTCGCGACCGGTGAACACCACGGCATCCGCTACACCTTCGGCAACCGCCAGCACGTCATCGCCGCCCACGAGGAGATTCTCGCGGCGTGCCGCCGACGCGACCCGCAGTCTGCCGCGAAGGCGATGTCGGAGCACGTCGGCGCATTGGAGCACCTCGTTCGCGCCCGTTACCAGCACCTTCTCGGCAAGCCGATGCAGATCATCAATCACCGCGGCGGCCGCTAGGCCGTCACTTAACGGGGACTACGAAATGAGCGACATGAAGATGCGACTCTCTGACGAACAGCGGGCGCTCGTGGGCACGGTCCGCGACGTTGCGCGAAGCAGATTCAGGGATCGCGTTCCGCAGTGGCAGGACGGTACGTTCCCCTGGGTCAACATGCGCGAACTGGCGGACATCGGAATTCTCGGCATGTCGGTGCCCGAGGAGTACGGGGGTTCCGGCCTTTCCGTATTCGACACCGCGCTGGTGCTGGAGGAGGTCGCGAAGGTCTGCTACGTGACCGCCATGGCCTTGATGGGCGAGGTCGGCGTCCAGCTGCGGGTGATCTCGACCTACGCACCGGAGCACATGCGTCGCGACATCCTGCCCAAGGTGGTCTCGGGCGATGCCCTTCTGGCCGTATGCATGACCGAACCGCATGCGGGAACGGACGTCGCCAACTACCGGACGAACACCACGATCAAGGGCGACCGCGCCGTCGTCAAGGGCGTGAAGACGCTCATCAGCCGGGCCGACGAGGCGGAGTGGTTCGTGGTGTTCAGCCGTATCGACGGCAAGCCCGGCCGGGACGGAATCGGCTGCGTCCTCGTCAACCGGAACATGAAGGGTTTCAACGTCACGGCGCGCTATCACACGATGGGCGGCGAGAACCTCGCCGAGATCCAGTTCGAGGACATCGAGGTTCCGGTGGAGAACGTGATCCTGCGCGAAGGCGGCTTCAAGAAGCTCCTGTCGGCCTTCAACACCCAGCGCTGCCTCAACCCCAGCGTGTCCCTGGGACTGGCCGAAGGCGCCTTCGAGGAAGCCATCAAGTACGTGCGCGATCGCACCGCCTTCGGCAAGCCGATCGGCGAATTCCAGGGCATGCGCTGGAAGCTGGCCGAGATGTACCGGGATATCGAAGCCGGTCGCAGCCTGCTCTACCGGGCCTGCCTGACGGCCAATCCCTTTCCCGACCCGCACGAGGCGGCGATCGCCAAGATGTTCGTCAACGAGATGGCCATTCGCGTCACGAGCGAGGCGCTGCAGGTTCACGGCGGCTATGGCTTCACCGACGAATATCCGGTGTCCCGCTTCTATCGCGGTGCCCGCTATGGTTCGCTGGGCGGTGGCACGACCGAGACGCTGAAAGACCTGGTGGGTCGGAAGCTCATGGAGGATTTCGATCCGATCGATGGCTTCCTCGCTATGAAGACCTTCTGACGATGCGTTCGCTGCTTTTCGTACCGGGGCACGACGAGCGCAAGCAGGAAAAGGCGCTCGGCGCGGGGGCCGATGCCCTGATCCTCGATCTGGAAGATTCCGTTCCGGAGAGCTTGAAGACGCGGGCGCGGGATGTGACCGCGGCGTTCGTGCGCGCCCACGGCGCGCAACGGTTGCTGTTCGTGCGCGTCAACGCGTTGTCGACACCCTTCGCGCACGACGACATAGCCGCCGCCGCCGACATGCGCTGCTTCGGCATCATGCTGCCCAAGTGCGAGAGCGCCCGCGACGTGTCGATCGTCGACCGGCGTCTTTCCGAGCTGGAGGCCAGGCGCCAGGGCGGCGGGGAGCCGCTGCGCATTCTTCCGATCGTGACCGAGACAGCCGCGTCCATGTTCGGATTGGGCACCTACGCGTCGGACAGGTGTGCACGGCTCTTCGGCATGCTTTGGGGCGCGGAAGACCTTGCGGCCGACGTCGGAGCGACTGCCAATCGCCAGGCAGGCGACTACACGGCACCCTTCGCGCTCGCGCGCAATCTGTGCCTGTTCGCGGCATCGGCGGCGCGCGTACTGGCCGTGGACGCTGTGTATACCGACATCAGGAACGCGGCCGGACTGCGCGACGAAGCAAGTGCAGCCGCGATGGCCGGCTTCGGGGCCAAGGCAGCGATCCATCCGGCGCAGGTTCCCATCATCAACGACGCGTTCACGCCTTCGCCGGAGGCCGTGGAGCGGGCCGTGGCCGTGTTGGAGGCCTTCACCCGGCGTCCGGACGCGGGCGCCGTGAGCATCGACGGCCGCATGTATGACCGTCCCCATCTCACGGCGGCGCTTCGTGTGATTGAGCGCTCCAAAGACGCCCGAACGGAGGGACGATGAACGCACACGCCACGGCGTCACCCGCCGCGGGAGCACCTCCCACGGCGGCAGGGCCGTTGACAGGGGTGACGGTGCTCGACCTCTCCCACGTCTACAACGGCCCCTACGCGACGTTCCTCATGGCCATGGCCGGGGCCGAGGTCATCAAGATCGAACCCCTGACCGGGGAGCACTTGCGCAGCCGGGGAGACATGGGGGGGGCGGCCCTCCCGTTCGCCATGCTGAATTCGAACAAGAAGCCTGTCACGCTGAATCTCAAGGATCCGCGCGGGCGCGACCTGCTGTGCGAGATGGTGGCCCGGTCCGACATCCTCGTGGAGAACTTTGCTCCAGGGGTGATGGATCGGCTCGGCATAGGCGCGGCGAAACTGCACGAGGTCAACCCCCGCCTCATCTATGGGTCGAGTTCAGGTTACGGCAAGGACGGACCCTATCGCGACTATCCCGCGATGGATCTCGTCATGCAGGCGATGTGCGGCGTCATCAATTCCACGGGCTATCCCGACCAGCCTCCCGTCAAGGCGGGCGCCGCGCTGTGCGACTTCATGGCGGGGATTCACCTGTACGGTGCCATCGTGACCGCACTCTACGCCCGCGAGCGCACCGGGAACGGGAGCGTCGTCGAGGTCTCGATGCAGGATGCCACCTACGCGTCGCTCGCGTCGAATCTGGGCATGCTCCATGCTCGCGGGGCCGAGGCACCGGAGCGGACGGGCAACCGCCACGGTGGCCTCGGAATATCGCCCTACAACGTGTACGCGACGGCGGACGGCTACGTCGTTCTCAACGCACCCGGCGACCATCACTTCCGGGCGATGCTCGATGTGATGGAACGGTCCGATCTCAAGGCCGATCCCCGGTTCCAGACACGCGGCGCGCGCGTCGTCCACTTCGCCGAAGTGGATGCGCTCATCGAGGGGTGGACCCGGACCTTGCCCAAGGACGAGGTGGCGAGGCGGATGCTGGCTGCGAAAGTTCCCTGCGCTCCGGTACGCACGCTCGCGGAAGTCGTGCGGGACGAGAACATGCACGCGCGCGGAAGTCTGCAGTGGATCGATCACCCGGACCTGGGTCGCGTCGTACTGCCCGGTTCGCCGCTCGTCTTCGAAGGCATTCCCCGCCGGCCCATCGAACCCAGTCTCCCGCTGGGCGCCAGCAATGCCGAGATCGTTCGCGATTGGCTGGGTCACTCCGCGGACGAACTGGCTGCGCTGCGTCGTGACGGCGTCATCGGGCCGCAATAGCTCGCGCCTCGAGAAAGTGCGCCATGACAGTGGCAACTTGCCACCGGACAGCGTCGCAGCGGGCTGTTCGATGTCCGCTGCCGCTGTGAAGCCGTCGGCAGGTTCAGGCAGAAAGCGGTCCTGCGAAGGGGGGGACTGCCGAGGACGGCAGATCGCCCACAGCGGTCATTGAGAGTCTTGGCTGATAACAGGTGACCAGTTGGGGCATCGCAAATCGCCGACGACCACCCCCCAATTTCCTCTAGACAACGGGCAGCTTGGAAGCGCCGGAGCTCGCGATCTCCTTTGCGATCTGCATCACGGTACGGCAAGCGAGCGTCAACTCGCCGTGGCGCGACATGGCAAGTGCGATGTTCCGCGAAACGCTCGGACTAACCAGCTTCGATGACTGCAGTCGCAAGCTGCGCGATGCCGACGTAGCCGCGTAGGGGCCTAACAGCCCGTAAATCCCGCCGTCGGCCACGACATGCGTTTGGAGGCTTAACGAATCGGCTTCCAGCACGACGTTGAGTGTGATCCCCCGCTCATTGGCGATCTCCTCGAGCCGATTGCGCCAGCTACTCGGGCGGCAGAAGAGTACGAGCGGCACATTGTGCAGGGCCTTGAAGGGGACATTTGGGCTGCGGGTGAGTTCATCTCCGTCCGCCCCGACGAGATAGGTCGCCGTCTCAACGAGATACGTGTCGCCATTGCGCGGCGCTGGGCTGGTCCGATACAGGATCGCGAGGTCGACGCTGCCGTCTTCGAGCCACGTCTCGAGTTGTGCACCTTGCCCTTCGCGCACTGACAGCTGGATCAGCGGATAACGCTTCTTCAGCCGGTAGTACAGCGTCGTGATCAGTGGATGCGCAGTAGACGGCAAGCTCCCGATGCGCACCGTGCCTATCGGTGTACCCGCCGACGTGCGCACGTCGTTTTCGAGCTGCTCCGTGCTCGCCAACCACCCGCGGACCTTCGGGGCCACCCTTTGTCCGAGTTCCGTGAGGACCACCCCGCGCCCGGTGCGCTGGAACAACCGGCCCCCGCATTCGCGTTCGAGTTCGCTCAACCGCCGGCTGACGTTGGGCTGACTCGTCCCGTAAGTGACCGCCACTTTGCTCAGACTTCCGAGCTCAGCAGCGTCGATGAACAGCTTCCAAGCAGCGTAGTCCATTGGGCGTCTCCGACATACGTTCATTGTATATCTGAAATGTCCGTTCTGCGTCTTCCGGCATGGCGTTCCCCTCCCTAGACTTGCTCCATACCCGCTGCACCAAGGCTTGCAGCGGGAATGTCGGAGAAATCTCCGGCGCATCCCGACCCCGTTTCCCAACTAGGAGGAACACCATGCAAGCTCTCGATCTTCGCGGTCTCGTCCCCGCCCCCGTTACCCCGTTCACGCGCGAAGGCGCCGTCGATCACGCCGCGATCCAGCGCCTGGGGTCTTGGCTCGGTTCCTATGACAACGTGAAGGGCCTGGTCGTCCTCGGCCACGCGGGGGAGGGCACGTTCTTGTCCCAGGACGAGCAAGCGGCAGTGATTCGCAGCTTCGTGAAGTCCACCGACGGCCGCGTCCCGGTGATTGCCGGCATCACGCTGGAAGGCACGCAGGTGGCGGCTGAGGAGGCGAAGCGTGCGGTGCAGGCCGGCGCCGCCGCCGGGCTGGTGTACCCGTCGCACGGCTGGCTGCGCTTTGGCTACCAGAAGGGTGCGCCGCAGGATCGCTATCGCGCGATCTATGAGGAGAGTGGCCTGCCGCTCATCCTGTTCCAGTATCCGGATGCCACGAAGGCGACATACAACCTGGAAACGCAACTCGACATTGCTGCCCAGCCGGGTGTCTTCGCGATGAAGAACGGCGTGCGGAACATGCGCCGCTGGGATGTCGAGATCCCCATCATCCGGCGCGAGCGTCCCGACCTGCAGATCCTCACCTGCCATGACGAGTACCTCCTCCACACGATGTTCGACGTGGATGGCGCGCTGGTCGGCTACGGCGGCATCGCGCCCGAACCGCTCATCGAGATGATCGCCGCTGGGAAGGCGAAGGACTACGCCAAGGCGAGGGCATTGCACGACCGACTGCTGCCGGTCACCCGGAACGTGTACCACCGCGGGTCGCACATGGAAGGTACCGTGGCGTTGAAGCACGCGCTCGTGACGCGCGGCATCCTGGAACATGCGACGGTGCGCTCGCCGCTGCTCCCGCTGGAACCGGGTGCGGAGATCGACATCGCCAACGCGATGCGTGCCGCCGGTCTGGGCAACGTTGCCGGCAAGAGCGGTCAAGGTCGTCAACAGCCCGCCACCGCAGTAGCCTGAAGAAACCTGCACGGCAACAAAGCCAGCGGCGGAGCGGCAACGCTCTGTCGCTACAAGCGAGGTCCCCTAGGAGGAGTACGTCATGACCGCAATCACGGCGGATGGCGCTGCAATGCAACGGCAAGGTAACGCCGAACTGGTCGCACGGCTCGAGCGCCTGCCGGTCACCCCCCGGCTGCTGTTGATCCGGGTGGTGGTCGGTGTCGCGACCTTCTTCGACGCGTATACGGTGCTTGCTATCGCGTTCGCCATGCCGCAGTTGGTCACGGAATGGAAGCTCACCCCAACCGAAGTGGGCGCCATCATTGCCGCCGGCTACATCGGCCAGTTGTTCGGGGCGGTCATCTTCGGCTCGCTTGCCGAAAAGCTCGGGCGCCTGAAGACGCTGTTCATCACCATCGTCCTGTTCGTGTCGATGGACGTATCGTGCCTCTTCGCCTGGAGCGGTGCGTCAATGATGGTATTCCGCTTCCTACAGGGCGTGGGTACGGGAGGCGAGGTGCCGGTCGCCAGTGCTTACATCAACGAATTCATCGGCGCCGAGAAGCGCGGTCGCTTCTTCCTGCTCTACGAAGTCATCTTTCCGGTCGGTCTCATGTTTGCCGGCATGGCTGGCTACTTCCTGGTGCCGATCTACGGGTGGAAGGCGATGTTCATCGTGGGGCTGGTGCCTTCGATCCTGACCATTCCGCTGCGCTGGTTCATGCCGGAGTCGCCGCGCTGGCTGGCGTCGAAAGGCCGCATGGCGGAGGCCGACTCGGTCGTGACGATGCTCGAGAACAGTGCGCGGCAACGGGGAATGGTCCTGCGCGAACCGGTGGTGCAGCCGATCAATCCTAGAACGACGGCGCGCTCCGACTGGCGGGAACTGTTCAAGGGCATCTATCTCAAGCGGACGTTGACCATCTGGGGTCTCTGGCTCACCGCCTACATGATCAACAACGGGCTTATCACCTGGCTGCCAACGCTCTACAAGCAGGTGTTCCAACTGCCGCTGCAGACCAGTCTCGCCTACGGCTGGATTACGTCTGCCTTCGGTGTCGTCGCGTCGATCGTGTGCGCGCTCTACATCGACAAGGTTGGGCGCAAGCGCTGGTACGCGATTGCCTTCCTAGTGGCTACCGCGCCGTTGATGGCGCTCACGATCCTCGGTGCCACGTCCGCGATGGAAGTGTTGATCCTGGCCACAGCCACCTATGCGATCCTGCAGACGATCACCTTCTCGCTCTACCTGTACTCGGCCGAGCTTTATCCCACCCGGTTGCGCTGCGTGGGGACGGGGTTCGGCAGCGCGTGGCTACGCGCCGGTTCGTCGATCGGGCCGCTCCTGGTCGGGTTCATCGTGGGCGACTTCGGCATTCGGTATGTGTTCGCTGCGTTCGCGGCCGTAGCGGTGGTCGGAGGACTGGTAACGCTGCTCTTCGCGATCGAGACCAAGGGGCGGGTATTGGAAGAGCTTTCGCCGTAACAGCAGGGCTTTGGTATCCGCCGTGCAAGACGCCCTCCGGGGGCGTCTTGCATGGTGAACGTAGGTCCGCTTCGGCTTCGGCAGGCGCATCCATCAACAAGCGGCAAAGTCCGCATTCGCTGTGAAGCCGTCTACCGCTTGAGGCTGCGGATTCAATCGGTGGATGCAACACACTGTAAGCCGGACCGGCGGAAGGGGGCGTCGCGCCGGTTACGGTGCCGGCGGGAACTTCGCCTTCAGCACCGCCACCATGCGGGGCGAAAGCTGCTTGTACAGTCGGCCGTTGTACGAGCCGTTGACCGGAACCGGCCTGTCGAAAGACGGCGTGGTCATGTCGGTGAACTGGATGGACGCGTCGAGTTGTGCAGGCCCCTTCGCGTCCGTCTGCACCCGCGACGGGTCCATGCTCGGGACGCTGACGGTGCCGCAGCCCATGCTCGTGGTCAGCACGTTGGGGACGTTCAGGTTCACGTTCTTCTGCACGATCTGCTGGGTCGCGATCGCGTACCGGCGCGACGTCGCGGCCGGCGTGCCCTCGGCGACCGAAGGATCGACGTTGGTCGTGACGATCGCCACGGTGTAGTCGTCGTTGAGCACGACCTCGAACGTCCGGAACTGCTGGGGCCATTCGCGTAGCGACGACGTCTCGACCTGCCAGAACGCCTGCTCCGGCCGTCCCGGAGGATCGTACGGCTTGAGCGCCTTGACCACGTTCAGGTGACGATGGCCGGCGACCCACGCCAGCAGGTTGGGGGTGTTCCAGAGCGTCTCGACCAGCCCCTTGAGCGTCACCGCGTTGCGGTACGCAGGATCAATGCCGTCGGTCTGGGTCCACCATTCGGTTTCCGAACCGATCGCCGATACCGCGATCGGGCAGTGCGCGGCGACGATCATCAACTGGTCGTCCGCCTGCCCCTGCGCGAGTTCGGCCTGCAGCCACGTCCAGCGGGCGGCGTCGAGGTAGGCGTGGCCGTGGATGTCCCGTGACCCATCCGCTTCCGACTGCGTGTCGTCCAGCACGATGATCTTGAGCGGAACGGCGGCGTTCGGCACGAAGCTGTAGCACGCGAAGCCGGCGGCGCGCAACGCGGGGTCGATCCGGTCGAACCCGTGGCCGCGCGGCAGCGTCGTCGTGTCGAAGAACTCCTGCACCCACTCCTGGCGCAGCAGCGAGCGGCGGTCCGGGTCCGGCGCCACGCGCGGCGGACCGGAGGCGTAGGCCGGGTCGCTGATCCGCCCGGTGAACGTGACCGCGCCATAGGGCGAGGACCCGTCGAACACCCCCATGTACAGCCGGGGCACGCCCTTCAGGTCGCGCATGTCGACGAGTTGCGGGAAGTCGCAGATGTGCGTGATGAGGACGTCCGCGCCGTTCCACACGGTGTCGGCGACGAATGCGTCGCGCAGCCCGAGCGCCGGCTCGGCATCGACCGGAAAGGAGCCGAGGTAGAAGTGGTCGTGGTTGCCGAGGCACTGGTACCAGCGGATCGACGGGTCGAGGCCGGCTGCCTGGAACGGCCGCTGGTAGTCGATCGTGTTCTCACCGAGATGCGCGCCGGAACTCGGGCGGACTACCTTGCCGTCGATGACGTCGATGTACCACCGCAGTTCGTTGTACGACGTGCAGTTGCAGGTGTCGCCGAGCGAGATGCCGAAGTCGAACGGATCGCGCCGGTGGAGGACGTTGACCGTCTGCATCGCCGCGTCCAGCACCTGGGTCGTGTACATCATCACCGGCGAGTAGAGGGCGGCGTTCGCGTACTGCGTCGGGTTGTACTGCTGCAGGTAGATGAGCTGGTTAGGCGCTTCCTTGTCGGTGATGTGGATGTCGCTGAACGTGAAGAAGCGCGCGAGCCGTGCCCGCGCGGCGGCGGGCGCGGCGTAGCCGGTCGGCATGAGGTCATAGCGCGCGACCGCCGGCAGGCCGGAGCCCCACTTCCAGTCGCCGTAGCCCAGCGCCGCGTACTGCGACACGGCGTCGAGTTGCTGCGGCGGAAGGCCGGGCGACTTCGCCGCGGGGAACGCGAGCATGCGGTCGAGCGTGGTCCGCACATCGGGGTCGATCGGATAGCGCTGCGGCGACGGCGTGCCCCCGCTGCCGCCTCCACATCCGGCCGTTAGCGCGGCGAGCGGGGTTGCCGCCAGGAGCGTCGCCGAATAGCACAGGAAGCTGCGCCGCGAGAAATCGGGATCCCCGTCGCCCGCAGGGTCGGGGAAGCGTTGATCGGTCATGGAGGCATCCTTCGGGACATGGGGGGTCGAGAGGAGCCGAGTCCTCGCACCCGGGCGCAACCCACGGATCGTCCAGGCAACCCGTGACTTGCCGCTGCGCGTTCGCAACGCGCCGCAGACGGTATATCGGCCCCGGGCCTGATTTCCTGAGAGCGTTCGCGCGATCCGGCATCAAGCGGCCGGCGCGTGCGTCGATAACCAGCGCAGCGGCTGCGGGCGGTACAGGGGTCCGGCCACGCCTGCCTGCCGCCCGCCCGAACATTCCTCCCCAAGGGACGGCACCATGGACGCCTCCACCCCCCTGCACCGCGTTGTCGTCGCGCTTGCCCTCGCACTGCTCGGTGCCTGCGGTGGCGGCGGCGGTAGCGGCGTCGCGCCTCCCCTGTCGCCCGCGGATGTCAACCTTGTGTTCGTGGTCACGCCGGATGTTGCGCACGATCCCGCCGGCGACGTGAACCCGGCCACCGGCGATCTCAACGCACGCGGCCTCCAGCGGT
Source organism: Burkholderiales bacterium (assembly GCA_046347715.1). Lineage (GTDB taxonomy): Bacteria > Pseudomonadota > Gammaproteobacteria > Burkholderiales > Casimicrobiaceae > VBCG01. The sequence goes on along the minus strand of JAXMFO010000008.1, from coordinate 139,479 downwards.
CCGTGCACATGGCGTCGTTCCTGAAGATGGCCGTGCTCGGGGGCCACGAGGCCGCCTCGATCGCGGCGCTTTCGCCGGCGACCCATCCGCAGACCGGTGCATCGCTGCCGTTCCTTGCGGCGCTGGGCAACGTCCAGCAATTCGCGCTGCTGAACCACACGACGATCCAGGGCACGACCGCCGACAGCTTCCCGATCGGCACTTCGTACGGTCCGGGACCGGTTCCGGCGGGCGTCGCGCCGCCGCCCTCCTATACCGTGAGTTGCCGTGGCCTCGACTACGAGGATCCTGAGCGCAACAACCTCGGGCTCGTGACGCGCATCGTCGACGCGGCCCTGCCGGGGAGCCACGTCTTCTCGGCGCCGTGGGAAACGACCCGGGCTCTGCTCGAGAGGCTGAAGGTCGCCCGCGGCTATGCGTTCGAGGTGCCGCTCGCCTGGCCGGGGCCCAACGTCGTGCTGGCGGTGGTCGTGCCGCCGTCCGGCGCCGCGACGCTGCGCACCTTCGACTCGAAGCTCGATCCGCCTGCGACCTATCCGGTGCTCCCGCGCCCGGTCGCCGGGGCCGCGTGCAACATCCAGCAGCACCCGTTCACCACTGCAAGGACCGGCGGTGTGGACGGCGCCGTGGTCCCACCCGGCATCGCACGCAACCAGACGGTGTACCTCGTCCGCCACGCGGAGGCGCACCCCGCCTCGTCGTTCGAGGACGGCAACTACGTGGGGTCCGGGCAGTGGCGCGCACTCGCACTCCCCGGGTTCCTGCGCGACCGCATCCAGCCCGACCGGATCGTCTCCCTGGACCCGGCGCAGGCGCTGTCGGACAACGGCAGCACGTTCTCGTACGTCCGGCCGTCGCTGACGCTGTGGCCGTACGCCATCGCGCGCGGCCTGCCGCTGGAACTCGTCACGGAGTTCGTGATGAGCGAGAACCCGTTCGACCCGGCGACCGTGGAGAACGAGTTCGACTATTTCTTTCGCGGCCGCCGCTTCGAGGGCCGGTCGGTGCTGGTCGCGTGGGAGCACCTGCACTACCCGCCGCTGGTCGCAGCACTGCTGCGAAGCTACGGCGGCAGTGCCCGGCTGCCGGACCTGGACTGGCCCGCCGACGACTACGACACGATCTGGACCGTTCGCTTCGACGCGGCCGGCAACGTGACTGTCGATAACCTGCTCTGCGAGGGTATCGATTCGTCACAACTGCCGAAGACGCCGCCGCTCTTCTAGTGCACCCCCTCGCACATGCGTAGCCGCGGCGATGGGTCGAGGCGGTTGCGAGCGACCGCGCTTGCCGCTTCACCTCACAGTTCCGCTATAGAACCACCGTCCTCGGCCATGGGCGGAACTGCTATCGCGTTGTTCCTACGCGGGCGTCTCTTGGGGGATTCGGAGTACCGCTTTCGGTGAGCTATTGAACGACTGGTAGTGGCCGTTTTCGGACGCCCCTTCAGTCCGCGAATTCAGTCGAGGCCTGTACCAAACGACAGTACCAGGCAGGCGGGTGCCAAGTGAGGATTTGCCCTCCGACATGGAGGGGCCATGACCTGCGCAGACGAAGCACTCTCGGCCATTTCCGCCCGTCTCGCGGTTCTCGAGCTCGCGATCGCCGCACTCGTCCCCACTGCCACGCGATCTCGGCGTTTGGTCAGTGCACGCTTCGACGCGTCCGCCACGGAGCTAGAGGATCAGCTTCTAGGCCTCGCGGTTGACGACGCTTATCTACAATTGGTCGAGCAATCGGTGGCCGACATTCGCTGCCTGCTCGACGGTGGCCAGTAACGGACTGGCGGCTACGCGCTCAAGACTTGCAGGTAAAGCCGTCTAGCCCCCTCCATTTGGGCGAAGCGACCGGTGCGAGCGCACCAAGTCACGTAACGCCGCAGGAAGAGGCTCACCAAGAACCTCTCCTCGATGGCAGGCGTCGTTGCCAGGTCGACGTTCGCGTCCAAACATCGCGATTGCGTCGGATAGGCACGCAGCGGATTGAAGCCCGCGCCTACCGAGACGTCGCGCAGCTCGGGATCGCCCGTGATTTCCCATTCGCCTGGCGCATAGCGTGCCGCGATCTCGTGCTGTTCCGCCTTGTAGCGCGCGCGCACCCACTTCCGCGTCACCGGATCGCGAAAACGAAAGGGATAGAGCTTCAGGACCATGGCGCAATCTTAGCGCCGCCGGCCAAGCATCGGCGCCGATCAACATTGGCCAGCAGTTGGACGTCCAATGCTGCGTTGCACGTACAATCAAGCGGTCCACGGTACGTCGCGTGCAATCACGGTAAGGAGCGGGCATGGCCCAGTTCGCCAGTATGTTTAAGGCGGAAGTTGCGCGAGTCGCGCGCAAAGAGACTCGGAAGCTGACTCAGGCGAGCACAGCGCTCGTCCGCGAGTTGCGTCTACAGCAACGACAACATCGCGCGGAGATCGAGTCATTGCAGCGCGAGCTACGCGCCGTCATCAAGTTCGTTCGCGGTTTGCGCCCGGCGACGGCGGAGGGCACCGCCGGCGCAGATACCGCGGCAAAGTCGCGCGAGCGCGTCACCGCCAAAGGCTTGATTGCCATGCGCAAGCGCACCGGACTATCGGCCGCTGACTATGGTCGTCTGGTGGGAGTCACCGGCCAGACCATCTACGCCTGGGAGCAGGGCAAGAGCGAGCCCCGGGAGGGCCAAAAGGCGGCCATCCTAAAGATGCGTGGTGTGGGTCGGCGCGCCGCTTTGGCGGCGTTGGGCCAACTCGAAGAGGCGACTCCCAAGGCGCAGCCCCGCAAAGGCGGTCGACCGACAGCCAAACTTGCACCACGTCGTCGCCGCGCCAAGGCTTAGCGTAGGGTTCGTTGCAGCAACCGCGTCCCCAGCCGCGGTGATAGATGGTAGACGGCAGATGGGGGGAAGGCCCTAGCCAGCGTAACCCATGCCACAGATCACGATCGGCACCGCGTCCTGGACCGATAAGTCGCTGATCGCGTCCAAGCGTTTCTACCCGCGGGGCTGCTCCTCGGCTGAAGATCGGCTGCGCTTCTACGCATCGCAGTTCCCGGTGGTCGAGGTCGACAGCAGCTACTACGCCATGCCGTCGGCCGCGAACTCCCGACTATGGGTTGAGCGCACCCCGGCCTCGTTCGTCTTCAACATCAAGGCGTTTCGGCTCTTCACCGGCCACCAGACGGCGCCGGCATCACTGCCGCGAGACATCGCCGAAGCGTTGGGTCCGCCGCCGGCAGGAAAGAAGAACTTCTATTACGCCGACATCCCCGGCGAGATCCGCGATGAGCTGTGGGACCGCTATCGGGACGCGATCACACCGCTGCGTGGAGGCGGCAAGCTTGGCGCCGTGCTGTTCCAATTTGCTCCTTGGGTGGCCTTCCATCCGCGCAATCGCGAGCACATCGACGAATGCCTGGAGCGCCTCGCCGGCTTCCGCCTGGCCGTCGAGTTCCGCAACAAGAGCTGGTTCGAGGGTGACCATTGCGACCGTACGCTCGCCTTTGAACGCGAACGTGGTCTGGTCAACGTGATCGTGGACGAGCCAAACGTTACCGCCAACTCCATTCCGAGCGTCTGGGAGGTCACCGTTCCCGAGCTCGCCATCGTGCGGCTGCACGGCCGCAATCACGCGACCTGGAACATCAAGGGCGAGGCGGCGTCGGAGCGCTTCAACTATGACTACACGGACAAGGCGCTAGAAGACCTCGGCCGGAAGATCTCCGACCTGCCCGTCGAGCGCGCACAGGTGATTTTCAACAACAATTGCGAAGACCAGGGCCAGCGGAATGCGAGGACGTTGCAGTCGATCATTGCGCAAGCGTGTCGCCAAAATTAGCCGTGCGCACCTCCACCCGCAAGGGAGGAAGCCATTCGCGCGCTTCGGAGCGATCATTCAACGTCGCACATGACTCGCCCGCAAATCGTGGCGGTACAGGCGAATGTGAGTCATGCCGGCCGCCGAATCGATTAGTTGATAGATGGCGTTCCACCAAGATGTCGTAGACGAACGTCGGCGCAAGCCCTCTTGCGTGTCCAACCGCTGTTCTGCCAAACTTTGCTAATGTCTGTCGCTCTTGCATTCGAGTTCCGCATACCGCAGGTCACAAGGCCAGTCGCGGCGTCGTCGTTCGTCCGAATATCGTATAGCTAACCGGCGGTACGAGGACAAACGAGGCCCGCGCAAGCGGGCCTTTGTATTTTCTGAACACGGGCGCGTAGCTCAATGAGGTAGAGCAGACGGCTTATACCCGTCCAGAGCATCGGGTAGATAACCCGGTGGTTGGGGGTTCGAGTCCCCCCGCGCCCACCACCTTCGCGGGATGGGGAAGATGTCGACTACTTTGCATAGTTGGCGACTGCTACCGGAAGCAGGCGTGTTGCTCGGCATCGTTCACGGGCATCGGAACATCCGTGACGGCGCTTGGGCGCTGACCACCGCTATCGAGTTCATGGACCGCTCCGCGGGGTACGCGCGGACCCACTCCGGAACCTTGTACCTGCTGTACGATCCGTGGCCCGATAACAGGGAAATGCCCAATCGGGCCCAAGAGGCCGTGGCTGCGCGACTCATGGAGCTTCATCCCGTTTTCGACGACCTCGACAAGCTCGCTGATGCTTGGGCGGCGGCGGACGACCTGGCCATGCGCTTGACGGGAGTCCTGCGAGATGACGGGCTCGCCCGATGACACGGCCGGCGCCACCGCGGCCACTCGCAGAAACTCCGCGGGTGCCGCGAACTCGCGTCCGGCTCGCGCTCGATCAGGTCTTACAGCTCGCCCGCAGATACGGCGGTGTAATCGTGACGTTGCGAGGACGCGATCGCGCGGTGTTGCTTGCGCCCGGAGCAGTACGCCGAACTCCCGCGACGGAAGGCAAGGAAATTGAGGGGCGGGAGTACCGCTGGGAGCTAGAGTGAGCGAAAGAACACCTGCGCGGCAACCGCGGTCTGACGGAACACGACGGCGAATGAAAAACGGCTTCGCAATATGCTTAACCGCCCGGAACCTCTCACGATATCAACGTTCTATGAGGATGACGGTCTTAATTTTTCAGTGACCGCTTTAATTTATTCCAATACAAACAGACGGTTACCGACGTCACCTTATTCCACAGTGACCGATTTCGCGAGGTTGCGCGGCTTGTCCACGTCCGTCCCCCGCAGCACCGCCGCGTGGTAGGCGAGCAGCTGCAGCGGGATGACGTGCACGATCGGTGACAGCAGCCCGCGGTGCTCGGATACGCGGATGAGGTGGATGCCTTCCGCCGCCGTGAGGTGGCTGTCGAGGTCGGCGACCACGTACAACTCGCCGCCGCGCGCGCGCACCTCCTGCAGGTTGCTCTTGAGCTTGTCGAGCAGCGCGTCGTTGGGCGCGATGGCGACCACCGGCATCTCGCTGTCGACGAGCGCCAGCGGGCCGTGCTTCAGCTCGCCGGCGGGATAGGCTTCGGCGTGGATGTACGAGATTTCCTTCAGCTTGAGCGCGCCTTCCAGCGCGATCGGGTAGTGCAGGCCGCGGCCCAGGAACAGCGCGTGCTGCTTGCGCGCAAACGCCTGCGCCCATGCCATGAGGTGCGGTTCCAGCGCGAGCGCGCTCTGGATCGCCGCAGGAATGTGCCGCAGTTCGCGCATCCACCGCGTCTCGTCGGCCTGCGCGAGGCGGCCACGGGCCTTGGCGAGCGCGAGCGCCAGCAGGAAGTGCGCGACGAGCTGCGTGGTGAACGCCTTGGTGGACGCCACGCCCACCTCCGTCCCCGCGCGGGTGAGGAAGCGGTACGCCGTCTGCCGCACCATGCTGCTGGTCGCCACGTTGCAGATGGCGAGGGTGCGCTGGTGGCCCAGCGACTGCGCATACTTGAGCGCTGCCAGCGTATCCGCCGTTTCGCCCGACTGCGAGACGACCACGACCAGCCCGCGCGGCTGCGGCACGCTGGTCCGGTAGCGGTACTCGCTCGCGATCTCGACCGTGCACGGGATGCCCGCGACCGATTCGATCCACTGCTTGGCGACGAGGCTCGAGTAGTAGCTCGTGCCGCACGCGAGGACGAGCACGGAGTCGACGTCGCGGAACGCCTCGGCGGCACCCTCGCCGAAGAGCGACGCGTCGATGCCGGCGAGGCCTTCCAGCGTGTCGGCCACCGCGCGCGGCTGCTCGAAGATCTCCTTCTGCATGAAGTGGCGGTACGGCCCCAACTCGACCGCCGCGGCGGATGCCGGAACCTCGGTGACGGCGCGCGGTGCCGGCCGCCCCTGCGCGTCGTAGATCGTGTAGCTCTCGCGGCGCACGTCGGCGACGTCGCCCTCTTCCAGGTACACGACCCGCCGCGTCACGGTGACGAGCGCCGCCGCGTCGGACGCGAGGAAGTGGTCGTCCTCGCCGATCCCGACGACCAGCGGGCTGCCCTGCCGCGCGCCGACCACGCGTCCCGGCTCCCGTGACGAGATCACGGCGATGGCGAACGCCCCCTCCAGTTCCGCGACCGACATCTGCACGGCGCGCAGCAGGTCCTGCTGCGCCGCGCCGTGCCAGTGGAAGTGCACGAGGTGCGGGATGATCTCGCTGTCGGTCTGGGTGCGGAACTCGTAGCCCTGCTCCTTCAGGCGGTCGCGCAGCGCCTCAAAGTTCTCGATGATGCCGTTGTGCACCGCTGCGATCTCGTCGCGGGACAGATGTGGGTGCGCGTTCACCGGCGAGGGCGCGCCGTGCGTCGCCCACCGCGTGTGCGAGATGCCAGTCATGCCGGTGAGTTGCCGCGACTGGGCCTGCGCCGCGAGGTCGGCGACGCGCGCCGTCGAGACCAGCCGCTCGAGGACGGCCGCGCCGGCCTGGTCCGCGCCGTCGATCACGGCGAGGCCGGTCGAGTCGTAGCCGCGATACTCGAGACGGCGGATACCGTCGATCAGGATGGGAACGACATTGCGGCTGGAGGCCGCCCCGACGATGCCGCACATGGAATTACCCTTTCGGTTGGTCCGCCTTGACGGGACGCTGCCAGCCTTCGATCGCCACTTGCCGCGCCCGGGCGACCGTGAGCGTGTCGGGCGGCGCGTCCTGCGCGATCACGCTGCCGGCGCCGATGGTTGCGCCCGCGCCGATGGACACCGGCGCCACCAGCACGCAGTTGCTGCCGATGCTCGCGCGGTCGCCGATCACGGTCTTGTGTTTGTTCGCACCGTCGTAGTTGGCGGTGATCGAGCCCGCGCCGTAGTTCACGCCGGCGCCGACGACGCTGTCGCCGATGTACGCGAGGTGGTTGGCCTTCGATCCGCGGCCCATCGTGCTCGCCTTGACCTCGACGAAGTTGCCGACGTGCACCTCGTCAGCCAGGGCGGCGCCGGGGCGCAGGCGGGCGTAAGGCCCGATCCGGCAGCCCTCGCCGACGGTCGCGTCGACGAGGTACGAGTACGGCTCGATGTTGGTTCCGCGCGCGACGGTCACGTTGCGCAGCACGCAGTACGGACCGATGGTCACGTCGTCGCCCAGCACGACCTCGCCTTCGAGCACGCAGCCGACGTCGATGCGCACGTCGCGCCCGCACACGAGATTGCCGCGGATGTCGATGCGCGCCGGGTCGCCCAGCGTGACGCCATTGCGCATCAGATCGTCCGCGCGGCGCGCCTGCAGGATGCGTTCGACCGCGAGGAGTTGCGCGCGGTCGTTGATCCCGCGCACGTCGCGCTCGTCGGCCACGCGCTCGGCGACCACGGGCACGCCGTCGGTCACCGCGGCGGCCACGATGTCGGTGATGTAGTACTCGCCCTGCGCGTTGTTCGGCGTGAGCGCGGCCACCCACCGTTGCATGAGCGCCGTGGGCGCGGCGAGCACGCCCGTGTTGATCTCGTCGATCGCGCGCTGCGCGGCATCCGCGTCGCGTTCCTCGACAATGGCACGGACGCGCCCTTCGGCGTCACGCACGATGCGGCCGAGCCCCGCCGGGTCCGGCACCTGCGCGGTCAGCACGGCGAGGTGACCGGCACGCGCGTGGGTCACGAGCGCGGCGAGCGCCGCCGCCGGCGCGAGCGGGATGTCGCCGATGGTCACGAGCGTGACGCCGTCGCCCGGCAGCGCGGCCAGCGCGATGCGCGCGGCGTCGCCGGTCCCGCGCGGCGGGTCCTGCACGACGAACGCGAGATCGGGCGCGGCGAGCGCTTCGCGCACCACGTCGCCGCCGTGGCCGATGACGACGGCGATCGCGCGCGGCGCGAGGGTGCGCGCGGCGTCGATGACGTAGGACACCAGCGGCCGGCCGGCCAGCGGGTGGAGGACTTTCGGCAGCGCGGACTTCATCCGCTTGCCCTGCCCGGCGGCGAGCACGACGACGTTGAGGGGCGAGGCCATGGGTTTGCGATCCGAGGAAGCCCTCAATGATACGCCACGCGCGTCGCCGATCCGGCCAGCGTCCGCGCGTTTGCGGGGTGCGCCGCCGCGGGCGCAATGCTAGAGTTCCGCAGGGCAAAAGCGCGCCGCTGCCGTCCACGACAACGCGCAGCCCCGAACGCGCCGCCGGGTCGTCGTCGCCCCTGCGGCGGCGCCGCGCACCCGCTGCAACGCCATCCACCGGAGGAGACAACAAGATGAAGATCCGCACCCTGCTGCACACGCTGGCCGCCCTGTGCGCGGCCGCCTGGCTCGCGCCGGCGGCACAGGCCGCCGACGCCTGCGCGTATCGCGGCGAACTCGACACGATGTACTGCGACGCCAACAAGGACATGGTGGCCGACCCGCCGACCGACCCCAAGAAGTGGAAGAACCCGTCGACGATCGTCTTCACGTACACGCCGGTGGAAGACCCCGCGGTGTACGAGAACATCTTCAAGCCCTTCACGACGTACCTCGCGAAGTGCCTCGACAAGAAGGTCGTCTTCTACCAGGTGCAGAACAACGCGGCGGAGATCGAGGCGATGCGTTCCGGCCGCCTGCACGTCGGCGGCTTCTCGACCGGCCCGACCGCGTTCGCGGTGAACCTCGCGGGCGCGGTGCCGTTTGCAGTGAAAGGCACCGAGAAGGAGTTCCAGGGCTACAACCTCATCGTCATCGTGAAGGCGAACTCGCCGTACCAGAAGCTCTCGGACCTCAAGGGCAAGAAGGTCGCGCACACGTCGCCGTCGTCGAACTCCGGGCACCTGGCGCCGCTCGCGCTGTTCCCGGGCGAGGGCCTCACCCCGGACAAGGACTACAAGCCCATCTTCTCGGGCAAGCACGACCAGTCGGTGATGGGCGTGGGCTCCGGTGACTACGACGCAGGCGCGGTGGCCTCCGACGTCTTCCACCGGATGGCGGTGCGCGGCCAGATCAAGGAAGCCGACTACCGCATCATCTACCGCAGCCAGAAGTTCCCGACGTCCTCGTTCGCGTACGCGCACGACCTCGAGCCCAAGCTCGTCGACAAGATGCTCTCCTGCTTCTACGACTACCGCTTCCCGCCCGAGATGGTGAAGGCGTTCGACGGCGCGGACCGCTTCTTCCCGGTCAACTACAAGACGACGTGGGAAGTGGTGCGCAACGTGGCGAAGGGCTCGGGCGGCGGCTTCGACAAGGCGACGTACGAGAAGGAAACCAAGCGCGAGGCGGACGAGGCGGCGAAGGCCAAGGCGGCGAAGAAGAGCTGATGCTCGCGCTGCGGCACCTGTCCAAGGAGTACGTGGCCGGCAAGCCCGTCCTCACGGACATCAACCTCGAGGTCGGCGCCCGCGGGCTCTCCGCGGTGATCGGCCCGTCGGGCACCGGCAAGAGCACCCTCATCCGGTGCATCAACCGGCTGGTGGAGCCGACCTCGGGCGAGATCCTGTTCGACGGGCAGGATCTCGCGAAGGCGTCGGGCCGCGACCTGCGGCTCGCGCGCCGGCACATCGGCATGGTGTTCCAGGAGTACAACCTCGTGGAACGCCTGACGGTGATGGAGAACCTGCTGTCGGGGCGCCTCGGGTACGTGTCCGCGTGGCGCGCGTGGCGGCGGAAGTTCCCGCCGGAGGACATCGCCAAGGCATTCGAGCTGCTCGACCTCGTGGGGCTTGCCGGCTTCGCGCACCGGCGCGCCGACGCGCTCTCCGGCGGGCAGCGCCAGCGCGTGGGCATCGCGCGCGCGGTGATGCAGGAGCCGAAGCTCCTGCTCGCCGACGAGCCGACGTCGTCGCTCGATCCCAAGACGTCGGTGGAGATCATGGAGCTGATGGTCGGCGTCGGGCAGGCGCGCGGCATTCCGGTCCTGGTCAACATGCACGACGTGGAGTTGGCCAAGCGGTTCGCGGATCGCGTGATCGGGATGTCGGGCGGGAAGGTGGTCTACGACGGGCCGCCGGCGTATCTCACCGATGATGTCTTGAAGCAGATCTACGGTGGGGAAGCGTGGCTGCAGTGAGTTCTTGTGGCGGCGGCCCCCTCACCCCGACCCTCTCCCCGCAAGCGGGGAGAGGGGGTCGTCTCGGAGCCGCCGTCGCACGTCCGGTCCGGCGCATGCGTGTTACCTCCCTCTCCCCGCTTGCGGGGAGAGGGCCGGGGTGAGGGGCCGCGCTCATGACCACCGACGCCACCCCGGCCACCGCCGCCAATCCCTTCCCCCGCAGCCTCTGGCCGCGCATCGCCGGCGTGCTGCTGGTCGTCTACGTCGTCTACGCGTGCGCGCAGATGGAGATTTCCTGGGAGCGCGTGCTGGTCGGCCTCGACAACGCGCACCGCTTCTTCTCGCGCCTCTTCCCGCCCAACTTCGCGCGCTGGGAGCTGCTGGCCAAGGGCCTCGTCGAGTCGCTGGAGATCGCGGTGCTCGCCTCCGCGCTCGGCATCGTGCTCGCGCTGCCCATCGGCCTCGCCGCGGCGCGCAACCTCATGCCGCCGTGGGTGTCGTGGCCGGCGCGCGCGGTCACGATCCTCGCGCGCTCATTCCACCCGGTGATCGTCGCCATCCTGTTCGTGAAGGCGGTGGGCTTCGGCGCGCTCGCCGGCATCCTCGCGCTCACGGTCGCCTCGGTCGGCTTCATCGGCAAGCTTTTCGCCGAGGCCATCGAGGAGATCTCGGACAAGCAGGTGGAAGCGGTGCGCGCGACCGGCGCGCCGTTCCTGTCCGTGCTGGCCTACGGCGTGCTGCCGCAGGTGTTTTCGCGCTTCATCGGCTTCGCGACCTACCAGCTCGATTCCAACCTGCGCAACTCGACGATGGTCGGCATCGTCGGCGCCGGCGGCATCGGCGGCACGCTGTTCGCGGCCTTCCAGCGCTTCGACTACGACTACGTGTGCGCGATCCTCATCTCGATCATCGCGCTCATCATGCTGGGCGAGGTGCTCGCCACCGGGGTGCGCGCGATCTTCATCGAGAACGCGACGCTGGCCGACCTCCTGCGTGGCCGCAGGCGCGCCGACCGCCTGCGCGCGATGGAGGACGAGTGACGGCCGCCGGCACGCCCGCCGCAGCCGCCGTGCCGGTGGCCGAGCGCATCTGGCGCCGCTTCACGCCCGGCCAGCGGCTCGCGCGCTTCGTGGTCTACCTCGTCATCGTGGCCGCCATCGTGTGGTCGGCGCAGACGGTCGAGGTGATCCCGGAGTTCCTCTACGACGCGCCCGAGCAGGTCGTCGACCTCTTCTCGCGCATGTGGCCGGTCGACTGGGCCGACTACCCGGGCGGCGTCCACGACGCGCTGATGGAGACGATCCACATCGCCTCGCTCGGCACGCTGCTGGCGCTCATCCTCGCGCTGCCGGTCGGCATCCTCGCCGCGCACAACCTCGTGCCGTTCACGCCGGTGAACCTCGTCGCGAAGCTGATCCTCGTGTCCTCGCGCTCGGTCAACTCGCTCGTGTGGGCGCTGCTCTTCGTCGGCATCTTCGGCCCCGGCGCGCTCGCGGGCACGCTCGCCATCGCCTTCCGCTCGATCGGCTTCGTGGGCAAGCTGTTCGGGGAGGCGCTGGAGGAGGCCCAGCCCGGCCCCATCGAGGCGCTGACCGCCGCCGGCGCGCCGTGGGTCTCGCGCATGACCTACGGCTACTGGCCGCAGGTGAAGCCGGCGTTCTGGTCGATCGCCCTCTTCCGCTGGGACATCAACGTGCGCGAGTCGGCGGTGCTGGGCCTCGTGGGCGCGGGCGGCATCGGCATGGCACTCGACGCCGCGCTCAATCTCTTCCAGTGGGACCGCGTCGCGCTGATCCTGATCGCGATCCTCGCGGTCGTGGTCGTCGCCGAGGTCGCGGTGACCCAGGTGCGCAAGCGGGTCCTGTAGCGGCGCCCGCGCCCCGGCCTGCATCGCCGTGGCACCATCTGCCTGCCGCCGGGGTCGGACCCCGTTCGGCAGGACCGGAATCCATGGCGATCATCGCAGTGTTCAACCAGAAGGGCGGCGTCGGCAAGACGACGACCGCGCTCAACCTCGTCGCCGCGATGGGCCAGCGCAAGCAGCGGCCGCTCGCGGTGGACCTCGACCCGCAGTGCCACCTCACGCACGTGTTTGGCGTCGCGCCCAAGTCCGCCGACGACTCGATCTATAGTTTTTTCATGCGCCAGCGGCCGCTGGACGACCTCGCGCAGATCACGCGCAGCGGCGCGATCCTGCTGCCCGCGCACCTCGAGCTCGCGAAGCTCGACTCGCTGCTCGGCAAGGGTGTGAACGTCGTCACGCGCCTGCGGCAGGCGCTGCGCCAGCCCGACGCGGCGCCGGGGCCGGTGGTCATCGACTGCTGCCCGCTCCTCAACGTGCTGTCGCTCAACGCGATCTTCGCCGCCGACCTGCTGCTGGTGCCGGTCGCGGCGGACTTCCTGTCGCTGCAGGGCGCGGAGCAGGTCGAACGCGCGCTCAACGCGCTCGAGCCGGTGTTCAAGCGCCGGCTGACGCGACGCTACGTGCTCACGCGCTACGACAACCGGCGGCGGATGACCGCGGAGGTGGAGGAACGGATGGCGAAGGCGCTGCGCGCGGACGAGGTCTGCGCGACGCGGATCCGGGAGAACGTGAAGCTGGCGGAGAGCCCGGCGGTCGGGCTCGACATCTTCCGGCACGCACCGGGCAGCCGCGGCGCGCACGACTACGCCGCGCTGTACGAGGAGTTACTGGGTGCCGGCCTTCTGCACTGATCCCGCGCTGATGAGGCCGATCACGTCGGCGACGTCGAGCGTGTCCACGCGGCGCGGGACGCTGCGCTCGGCGCACTCGACGATCTCGCACTGGTAGTACATCTGGCGCAGCCGGCGCTCGGCGTCGCCCTGGGTCGCCGCCATGATCATGATGTTGTCCACGCGCTGGCCGTGCTTGGTGCGGATGATGAAGCCGTAGCGGATCAAGATGCGCCTCCGTGGGCGGTCGCGCATGCGGCCTGGATACGGGCCGGATCGTTGCCTTTCAAGCGCTTGGCGACGATCCTTGATGCGCCGGGACGGCATTAGCATGCAAATTGCGTTCCCTTATGGCATTTTTGGCCCGCCATGACCGCTTCATCGCCGCCGCCCCTGCCGCCCGAGTCCCCGTCCGGGCACGAACTGGTCGATTCCCTGCTCCGTATGGCGATAGTGAGCGCTAACCAGCCGGTGCGCCTGGTGCCGCTGGCGGGCGGCGTGTCCTCGGACATCTACCGGGCCGAACTGCCGTCCCGCGTCGTTTGCGTCAAGCGCGCGTTGGCACGTCTCAAGGTCGCGGCGGACTGGCGGGTGCCGGTCGACCGCAACCGCTACGAGGTCGAGTGGATGCGCGTCGCGGGGGCCATCGTCCCGTCGGCGGTGCCCGAAGTGCTCGGCGAGGACCGCGCCGCCGGCGCGTTCGCGATGACCTGGCTCCCGCCGGAGCGCTATCCCGTCTGGAAGGCGCTGCTCGCCGAAGGCGGCGGGACCGTCGCCGACGCGGCGCGCGTGGGCGACGTCCTGGGCCGCATCCATGCGGCAACTGCCGACCGGCCGGACATCGCGCGGCGGTTCGCCACCGACGACCTCTTCCACGCGATCCGGCTCGACCCCTACCTCGTCACCGCCGCGCACGCGAACCCCGACCTCGCCCCGCAACTGCACGCGCTGGTCGCCACCACCGCGGCCACGCGCCGCGTGCTGGTGCACGGCGACTTCAGTCCCAAGAACCTCCTCGTCGGACCCGACGGCCCCGTGATCCTCGACGCCGAGTGCGCGTGGTTCGGCGATCCCGCCTTCGACCTCGCGTTCGTGCTGAACCACCTGCTGCTGAAGCAGGTGTGGAAACCGCCGCTCGCGGGGCCGCTTGCCGACATGTACGGAGCCCTCGTGTCGGCGTATCGTGCGCATGTCGCGTGGGAGCCGCCGGAGGCGCTCGACGCGCGCACCGCGGCGCTCCTGCCCGGCCTGCTCCTCGCCCGCGTCGACGGCAAGTCGCCGGTCGAGTACCTGACCGACGCCGCGGACCGCGAGCGCGTGCGGAGTTTCGCGCGGGCCCGCGTCGCGCAACCGCCTGCCTCGCTCGCCGCCCTGCTCGCCGCCTTCGCCCGATGACCCCGACCTCCATCAACCGTGTGCACGCGCGCCGGGTCTTCGACTCGCGCGGGCGGCCCACCGTCGAGGCGGAGATCCATCTCGCGAGCGGTGTCGTCGGCCGCGGCATCGCCCCCGCGGGGGCGTCGCGCGGCTCGCGCGAGGCCGTCGACCTGCGCGACGGCGGGACGCGCTACGGCGGCTTCGACGTCGCGCAGGCCATCGCCAACGTGAAGGGGCCGCTCGCCCGCGCGATCTTCGGCATGGACGCGCTCGACCAGGCGGCCATCGACACGACCATGATCGAGCTCGACGGCACCTTCAACAAGCAGAAGCTGGGCGGCAACGCGCTGTGCGCCGTGTCGCTCGCGGTCGCGCACGCCGCGGCGCTCGCGTTCGACATGCCGCTGTGGCAGTACCTCGCGGGCGACCACCCGGTCTCGCTGCCGATGCCCGAGGTGCAGATCTTCGGCGGCGGCGCGCACGCCGGGCGCCGCATCGACATCCAGGACCTGATGGTGATGCCCGTGGGCGCGTGGGGCTACGACGACGCGCTCACGATGGTTGCGGAGATCTACCGCGCGGCGGGGGCGCTGATGCAGGAGCGCGGCACGCTGCTGGGCATCGCGGACGAGGGCGGATGGTGGCCCGCGTTCGCCTCCAACGAGGAGGCGCTCGAGATGACCGTGCGCGCGATCGAGAAGGCGGGCTGCCATCCCGGTAGCGACGCGGCGCTCTCGCTCGACATCGCGGCCTCCGAGTTCGGGCACGGCGGCGTGTACCGCCTCGGCCTCGAACAGCGCGAACTCGACCGCGACGGCATGGGCGAGATGCTGCTCGACTGGATCGAGCGCTACCCGATCGTGTCGATCGAGGACCCGTTCGCCGAGGACGACCGCGAGGCGTGGATCGCCTTCACCCGCGCCGCGCGCCACCGCGTGCAGGTCATCGGCGACGACTACCTGACGACCAGCGCGGCGCGCGTCGAGCAGGCGGCGGCGGACGCGGCGTGCAACGCGGTGCTGGTCAAGGTCAACCAGGCCGGCACGCTCACCGAGGCCAAGGCCGCGCTCGATGCCGGCAAGGCGGCGGGCTTCGGCACCATCGTGTCGGCGCGTTCCGGCGAGACCGAGGACGTGACCATCGCGCACCTCGCGGTCGGCTGGAACGCGGGGCAGCTCAAGGTCGGGTCGTTCGCGCGCAGCGAGCGGCTCGCGAAGTGGAACGAGGTGCTGCGCATCGAGGACGCGCTCGGTACCGACGCGCGCTTCGCCGGCATGAGCGCGCTGCCCGCGCGCAAGTAGCGGCGCCTGCGCCGCCGCGACGGGACCCGCGTCGCCCCGCGCCACGATCCCGCCGCTCGCGGCGCGCGATCGCGACGCCCCGGCCATCCAGGCCCGATCGTCGGACCGCGTGCACTCAGTCGCCGGTGACCTTGCGGCGCGCGGCCTTCACCTGCCCGTGCTTCACCTTGGACTCGACGCGCCGGCGCTGCGACCCGCGCGTGGGTCGCGTCGGGCGCCGCGCCTTCGGGACCGTGGCCGCGGCGTCCACCATCGCCTGCAGCCGCGCGAGCGCATCGAGCCGGTTCGCCTCCTGCGTGCGGTGGCGCTGGGCCTTGATCACGATGACGCCGGCGTCCGTGATGCGCGCGTCTGCGCCGGCCAGGAGGCGCGCCTTCACGGCGTCGCGAAGCGAGGACGCGCGGACGTCGAAGCGCAGGTGCACCGCGCTCGACACCTTGTTGACGTTCTGGCCGCCGGCGCCCTGGGCGCGGATGGCGGACCATTCGACCTCAGTCGGGATGATGTCGATCATCGGCGTGTTCCGCTGCCCCTGACCCCGGCCCTCTCCCCGTCCACGGGGAGAGGGAGCCACCTCAGATCCGCCGTCGCGAATTTCCTTCGCTGCACGCGCGGGACCACCCTCTCCTCGTGCGCGGGGAGAGGGCCGGGGTGAGGGGCGGATGCCGCAGGTGCCACTCCGTGACCCGCAAACCCTTGGCCGCGCTCACCCCGCCAGCAGGAAATCCACCATCTCCACGAACCCCGCCCCCGCCTCCGCCGTCGTCACATAAGCCGGCAACGTCGCGATGCGATCCGCGAAGCCCCGCACGTTGGCCACGCCGACCGCGTTCGGGAAGAACGCGAACATCGGCGCGTCGTTCGGTGAATCGCCCGCGAACACGAACCGCGTGCGCTCCGCATCGAGGTCGATGCCGAAGTCGTCGGCGAGCAGCGCGCGCGTCATGCCGAGCTTGTCGTAGCGACCGAACCACCCGTTGACGTGGATCGAGCTCACCTTCGCGGTCATGCCCTCGGCTTCCATCATCGCCACGATGCGGTCGACCGCGGCGCGCGGCAACGCCGGCACGTCCTCGCAGAAGTCGATCGCGAGGTCGGCCTCGCGGTAGTGCTGGTCGGACGCCAGCGCCGCCCCCGGCACCGCCGCGAGGATGCGCCGCCCGATGTCGGCGAGCCGCGCGCGGTTCGTCGCGCGCGTCGCGTCGTCGGCGACGAACCGGCGCACGAGCCGGCGCCGGGCGCGGTCGTAGCGCATCGCGAACGCGCCGTTCTCGCCGACCACCGCATCGACCGGCCACATGCGCGCGATGTGATCGCACCAGCCGGCGGGCCTCCCGGTGATCGGGATCACGAGCCGGCCCGCGGCGCGCAGCCGCGCGAGCGCCGCGTAGGCGTCCGGCGTCAGCGCGCCGTGCGTCGTGATGGTGTCGTCGATGTCGGCGAGCACGCCGCGGATGGCCGCGCGCGTGGCCGCGGGCATCGTGGCCAGCGGCTGCATCAGGGCTTCGGTGCGGCCGGCAGCAGCCACTTCGCCACCGGCGGCGCCTGCCATCCGGCGAGCGCGGGAAAGATGTCCTCGACCGCGGTGACCACCGCCAGCATCGTCCGGTGCTCGGGCTTCAGGAACCCGTCGGCCACGCCGCGGTCGATCTGCACCAGGAAGCCGTCGAAGTAGCCGTCGATGTTCACCAGCACCATCGGCTTCGAGTGGATCGCGAGCTGGTTCCACGTCGCCATCTCGCACAGCTCGTCGAAGGTGCCGAAGCCGCCCGGCAGCGCGACGAACGCGTCGGCGTAGTTCGCCATCAGCGCCTTGCGCTCGTGCATCGTCGGCACCACGGCCAGCTCCGTGAGTCCGGGGTGGCCGACCTCGCGCACCATGAGCTGCTCGGTGATGACGCCGATCACCTGGCCGCCCGCGGCGAGCGCCGCCTCCGCGGCAATGCGCATGAGGCCAACGCTGCCGCCGCCGTACACGAGCGTCATGCCGCGCGCCGCGAGCGCGCGGCCGAACGCCTCCGCCGCCGCCGCGTAGGCAGGCCGCGCGCCGGGGTTCGACCCGCAGAAGAGGCAGACGCGCGTCACGCCTTGCCCGCCATGTACGCGGCCACGGCCGCGCGCTGCGCGTCGCTCATCGGCAGGCCGCACTTCGTGCGCCGCCACAGCACGTCGTCGGCCGTCACGGCCCACTCCTCGGCCACGAGGTAGTCGACCTCGCGCGCGGTGAGCCCCGCGCCGAAGTCCTGCCCGAGGTCGGCGGCCGTCTTCGCGTCGCCGAGGATCGCGAGCGCGCGCGAGCCGTGCCGCGCGCCGACCCCCAGCACCGCCTCCGCCGGCAGCTGCGGATAGCGCCGCACGAGGTCGGCGAGCCACGCGCCGCGGTCGCGGTTCGGGATGTCGCCCCCGGGCAGCGGCGCCGCCTCGGTCCACGGCGCCTGCATCGGCGGGAGATACGGCGCCAGTTCGGACAGCGCGTGCTCGGCGAGCTTGCGGTAGGTGGTGATCTTGCCGCCGAAGAGCGACAGCACCGGCGCGCGGTCGGGGCCCGCGCCTCCCGGCAGCGCATCGAGCTTCAGCACGTAGTCGCGCGTGATCGCCGACGGGTCCGACTTGCCGTCGTCGTAGAGCGGCCGCACGCCGCTGTACGTCCACACGACGTCCTTGCGCGCGAGCGGCTTCTCCAGATACGCATTGGCGAGCTTGATGAGGTACTCGACCTCGTCCTCGGAGATTTCCGGGTGCTCGAAGGCCTCGACCGGGACGTCGGTGGTGCCGATCAGCGAATACTTGTCCTGGTACGGGATCACGAACACGATCCGGTTGTCGGCGTTCTGCAGGATGTACGCGTGCGGCTGGTCGTGCACGCGCGGCACCACGATGTGGCTGCCCTTCACGTGCCGCACGTTGCCCTCGTCGGCGACGATCGGGTGCACGCTCTCGAGCACCTCCTTCACCCACGGGCCCGCCGCGTTGACGATCGCCCGCGCCTGCACCTCGTCCTTCCCGCGCGCGCCCGCGAGCGCCACGCGCCACAGGCCGCCGTCGCGCCGCGCACCGGTGACCCTGGTGCGCACGCGAACGTCCGCGCCCTTCGCCTTCGCGTCGAGCACGTTCGCCACCACGAGCCGCGCGTCGTCGACGCGCGCGTCCGCATAGACGAAGCCCTTGCGGAAGCGGGGCTTGAGCCCCGCCGACCACCGGCTGCCGTTGAGCTTCACGCCGAACGAGCCGGGCAACGTGACGCGGCGCCCCAGGTGGTCGTAGAGGAAGAGCCCGATGCGGATCATCCACGCCGGCCGCAGGTGCGGCTCGTGCGGCAGCACGAACGCGAGCGGCTGCACGATGTGCGGCGCGTTCGCGAGCAGCACCTCGCGCTCGGCGAGCGACTCGCCGACCAGGCGGAACTCGTAGTGCTCGAGATAGCGCAGGCCGCCGTGGACGAGCTTGGTGCTCCACTGCGACGTCGCGGCGGCGAGGTCGTCCTTCTCGACCAGCAGGACGGACAGCCCGCGGCCGGCCGCGTCGCGCGCAATGCCGGCGCCGTTGATGCCGCCGCCGACCACGAGGAGATCGTACGTGCCCGAGCCCATGACCATGCTCTTGGTGGGTATGCGTTCGATTCTACCGGATGCGGTAGGATCGACCTTTCGCCTTCGTCAAGGTCCGCGCCCATGGCCCTCGTACCGGAAATCGCCGCCCTCGATGCGCAGATGCGCGGGTGGCGGCACCACCTGCACGCGCATCCCGAGACCGCGTTCGAGGAGCACGCGACGGGTGCCTACGTGGCCGACCGGCTGCGCGAATTCGGGCTCGAGGTGCACACCGGCCTCGCGGGCACCGGGGTGGTGGGCGTGCTGCGGCAGGGCACCTCGGACGCGGCCATCGGCCTGCGCGCCGACCTCGATGCCCTGCACATCCACGAGAAGTCCGGCGTCGCGCACGCATCGGTCCACGAGGGCCGGATGCACGCGTGCGGCCACGACGGGCACACGACGATGCTGCTCGCCGCCGCGCGCGCGATGGCGCAGCGCCGCCGCTTCGACGGCACCGCGTACTTCATCTTCCAGCCGGCCGAGGAGAACGAGGGCGGCGGCCGCGTGATGGTCGCGGAGGGGCTCTTCGACCGCTTCCCGATGCGCGCGGTGTACGGCATGCACAACTGGCCCGAGCTGCCGGTCGGGAAGATCGCGCTGCGCGAGGGCCCGCTGATGGGCGCCTACGACGTGTTCGAGATCGTCGCCACCGGCCGCGGCGCGCACGCGGCGATGCCGCACCTCGGCCGGGACCCGATGCCGTTCGCCGCGCACGTGATCAACGCGCTGCAGACGATCGTCGCGCGCAACATCCACCCGCTCGAGGCGGGCGTGGTGAGCGTCACGCAGGTGCACGGCGGCGACACGTGGAACGTGATTCCGCAGGAAGTCGTGCTGCGCGGCACGGTGCGCACGTTCCAGCCCGCGATCCAGGACCTCATCGAACGGCGCATCGGCGAGATCGTCACCGGCCTCGCCGCGACGTTCGACATGACGGCGACCCTGCGCTACGAGCGCCGGTACCCGGCCACCATCAACACGCCGGAAGAGACGCGGCAGGCACTGGCGGCAGCCACCGCGCTCGTGGGCGCGGAGAACGTCGACACGAATCCGACGCCGTCGATGGGCTCGGAGGACTTCGCCTTCATGCTGCAGGCGAAGCCCGGCTGCTACGTGTGGCTCGGCAGCGGTCGCGGCCCGGGGACGCCCAACCTGCACAACCCGCACTACGACTTCAACGACGAGGCGCTCGCCATCGGCGCGTCCTACTGGGTGACGCTCGCCGAGGCACAGCTGCCGTCGGCGAGCCTGCGCGCGGCCGCGTGACGTTCCCGCCGCGGCGCCGGCGTTGAACGCCCGCCGCCGCCGCCGGTCCTACCGGACGGGCGCATCCGGCGCCGGACGGGAGGATGCATGGCGAGCATTTGGGTGACGTTGGCAGCGCTGGCGCTCGCCGCGGGAACGGCGCACGGCGCCACGCTCGACGACCTCCTCGCGCGCCAGCGCGAGGGCCTGTGGGAGCTGCGGCCGCCCGCCGGCAACCCGATGCGCTTCTGCATGACGGGCAAGGCGCAACGCGACGCGCGGGCGCAGATGCAGTCCGTGCTGCAGGGCATGGGCTGCCGCTACGTCACCGACCGCGCGCAGGGCGAGCGCTTCGAGGTCGTCGCGCGCTGCGCGAGCCCCAATCCCGAGTTCGGCACGTTCGAGGTGAACGCGTCCGGCACGGCGAAGCCGGAGCAGGTGCAGTTCGCGGCCCGCGTGAGCGGCGGCGGTCCGGCGGTGCAGAAGTTCGCGGCGAACTCGGCGTGGAAGGGAACGGTGCAGTGGCGGCGCGTCGGCGCCTGCGCGCCCGGCGCGGCGCCGGGGCTGCAGCCGCCGGCCTGACCGGGTGCCGGGCGGCTCGCCGGCGCCCGCGTGCGGCGGCGGTGTCTAACCTGCGTCCGGCCGCGTCATGGCCTCGGGGTCGATCCAGCGGTCGAAGTCCCCGGCGTCGACGAGGCCGAGCGCCAGCGCGGCCGCGCGCAGCGACGTGCCTTCGCGGTGCGCCTTCTGCGCGATCTTCGCCGCGTTCTCGTAGCCGATGTGCGGGTTGAGCGCGGTGACCAGCATCAGCGAGTCGGCGAGGTGCGCGGCGATGCGCTCGCGGTTGGGCTCGATGCCCCGCGCGCAGCGCTCGTCGAACGAGCGCAGCGCGTCGGAGAGGAGCTCGATCGACTCCAGCGTGTTGTGCAGCATCACCGGCTTGTAGACGTTGAGCTGGAAGTGCCCCTGGGTGCCGGCCAGCGCCACCGCGGTGTCGTTGCCGAACACCTGCACCGCCACCATCGTCAGCGCCTCGCACTGCGTCGGGTTGATCTTGCCCGGCATGATCGACGAGCCCGGCTCGTTGTCGGGGATCGTGATCTCGCCGAAGCCGGCGCGCGGCCCGCTTGCGTAGAGGCGCACGTCGTTGGCGAGCTTCATCGCCACCCCCGCGAGCGTGCGCAGCGCCGCGCTCGCGTTGACCATCGCGTCGTGCGCGGAGAGCGCGGCGAACTTGTTCGGCGCGGAAGCGAACGGCTGGCCCGTGATGGCGGCGATCTTCGCCGCGACGAGGTCCGCGAAGCGCGCCGGCGCGTTGATGCCGGTGCCCACCGCGGTGCCGCCCAGCGCGAGCGGCAGCAGCGCGTCGCGGGCGTCGCGCACGAAGCCCGCCGCCTCGTCGAGCTGCGCGACCCAGCCGGAGATCACCTGGCCGAGCGTCACCGGGGTCGCGTCCTGGAGGTGCGTGCGGCCCAGCATCACCACGCCGGCGAACGCGCGGGCCTTCGCATCCAGCGTGGCCCGCAGAGCGGCAATCGCCGGCAGCAGCGCGCGGTCGATCTCCTCGACGGTGGCGACGTGCATCACGGCGGGGAACGCGTCGTTGGACGACTGGCTGCGGTTGACGTCGTCGTTGGGGTGGACCGGCCGCTTGCTGCCGACCGTGCCGCCCGCGAGCTGGATCGCGCGGTTCGCGATCACCTCGTTGGCGTTCATGTTCGACTGCGTGCCGCTGCCGGTCTGGAACACGACCAGCGGAAACTCGCGGTCGTGGTGACCGTCGATGACCTCCTGCGCCGCGCGGTCGATCAGTGCCGCGCGGTCGGCAGGCAGCACGCCGAGCTCCGCGTTCGCGCGCGCCGCCGCCTGCTTGACGATGCCGAACGCTCGCACCACCGGCCGCCCGAAACCAAAGCGCGACTTGCCGATGGGGAAGTTGTGGATGGAGCGCTGCGTCTGCGCGCCCCACAGCCGGTCGGCCGGCACCGCCACCTCGCCGAGCGCGTCCTTCTCGATCCGCGTGTTCTCACTCATGGCCGGTTCTCCGGGCGACGGCAGCAGGAGTGCCGTCGAGGCGACATGGTAAGGCACGCTCGTCGGAGCCGCGGGTCAGGGCGGCGCCAGGGGTCGGACCCCCCAGGCGGAGTGCAGGGTCGGGCAGGAACGTGACAAGCGGGGTCTGGCCCCGGGGTTCCCGAAGCAACGTGCCGCCGCATCGGGGTATGACCCCGCCTGTCACAGGCGGCAACCCGGCAGGCAACGTGCCCGCGGGGTCAGACCCCTTGCATCCTCATGTCGGAGACACGGGTCAGGGCGGCGCCAGGGGCCGGACCCCGCAGGCGGAGTGCTGGGTCGGGCAGGAACGTGACAAGCGGGGTCTGACCCCGGGGTTCCCGAAACGACGTGCCGACAGGCCGGGACCCGACCCCGTGCGTCGTCAGGCGCTTGCGATCAGCGCGTGCGTGTGCCGCGCGATCATCAGCTCTTCGTTCGTGGGAACGACCCACGCCTTCACCGGACCCTCGCGGGTGATGCACGGCCCATCGGCGTCGTTGGCCGCCGCGTCGAGCGCGAGGCCCAGCCACCCGGCGGCGGCGACGACCTTGGCCCGCACCGGCGCCGCGTGCTCGCCGATGCCGCCGGTGAACACGAGCGCGTCGAGTCCGCCCGCCGCGGCGGCGAGCGAGCCCAACTCGCGCCCGATCCGGTAGCAGAACACGTCGATCGCGAACTTCGCGTGCGGGTCGTCGCTCGCGAGCAGCGTGCGCATGTCGCTCGACACGCCGGACATCCCGAGCAGTCCCGACTGCTGGTAGAGGAGCTTCTCGATCGCGCGCGGCTCCATCTTGAGCTCGTCCATCAGATAGAGCACGACGCCGGGATCGAGGTTGCCGGTGCGCGTGCCCATCGGCAGGCCGTCGACAGCCGTGAAGCCCATCGTCGACGCGACGCTGCGCCCGCCGACCAGCGCGCACATCGACGCGCCGTTGCCGAGGTGCGCGACCACCGTGCGCCCGCGCGCGGCCACCGGATCGATGCCGGGCAGCACGCTCGCGACGTACTCGTAGGACAGGCCGTGGAAGCCGTAGCGGCGCACGCCGCGGTCCGTGATGGACGGCGGCAGCGCGAACGCCTGCGCGACCTCGGGCATCGCGCGGTGGAACGACGTGTCGAAGCACGCGATCTGCGGCAGCGCGGGCTGGCGCGCGAGCAGCGCCCGGATCGGCGCGATGTTGTGCGGCTGGTGCAGCGGCGCCAGCGGGACCAGCGTGTCGAGGTAGGCGAGAACGCTGGCGTCGACCCGCATCGGCTTGTCGTAGCGCGTGCCGCCGTGCACCACGCGGTGGCCGACCGCGCGCAACGCCCGTCCGGCCAGCGACTCCTGCATGTGGCGCAGCAGGTGCTCCATCGCGCCGTCGTGCCCGAGCGCGCGGTACCAGCTGTGCTCCGCGAGCGTGGCGCCGGCCGCGTCCTTCGCGACGAAGTGGGTGTTCGTGCCGAGCCCCTCGAGCTGGCCGCGCTGCACGAGCACCGGCTCGCCACCCGGCAGTTCGAACAGCGAGAACTTGAGGCTCGACGAGCCCGCGTTGAGGACGACGATCGCGTCGATCATGGCTGCGCCGCGGTCATTCCTTCGGCATGAGCTTCGCGCGCCGGTCGTGCGCGACCAGCATCATCACGGCAGCCGACGCGAGGCGGGTGCGCACGTTGTCCGCGCGCGAGGTCAGCACGATCGGGACCCGCGTGCCGAGCACAATGCCCGCGCCGTCGGCACCCGCGAGGTACGTCAGCTGCTTGGCCACCATGTTGCCGGACTCGAGGTCGGGCACGAGAAGAATGTCGGCCTGCCCCGCCACCGGCCCCAGGATGTGCTTGGTCGCCGCGGCTTCCGGCGAGATCGCGTTGTCGAACGCGAGCGGGCCGTCGAGCAGGCCGCCCGTAATCTGGCCGCGGTCGGCCATCTTGCACAACGCGGCGGCATGCAGCGTCGACTCGATCTTCGGGTTGATCGTCTCCACCGCCGAGAGGATCGCCACGCGCGGCTCGGGCACGCCGAGGATGTGCGCGAGGTCGATCGCGTTGCGGCAGATGTCGGCCTTCACGTCGAGATCGGGGTAGATGTTGATCGCCGCGTCGGTGATGAGCAGCACCCGCGGGTACGCGGGCACGTCCATCACGAACACGTGGCTCACGCGGCGGCCGGTGCGCAGGCCGGTCGTGGACGACACCACGGCGCCCATCAGCTCGTCGGTGTGCAGGCTGCCCTTCATGAGCGCCTCGACCTCGCCGGCGCGTGCCATGGCCACCGCCACTTCCGCGGCGGCGTGGCTGTGCTCCGTGGAGACGATGCGGCAGTCGTCCACCGAGACGTCCGCTTCCTTCGCGGTCGCGCGGATCTTCGCTTCCGGCCCGATCAGCACCGGCACGATGAGTTTCTGCCGCGCCGCCTCGAGCGCGCCCAGCAGCGAATCGCGGTCGCAGGGATGCACCACCGCGCACGCCACCGGCGGCAGCGACTCGCAGCGCTTCAGGAGCCGCGCGATGCCGTCGTTGCGGCGGAGGATGACCGCGGGGGTGGCGATGTCGCCGTACGCGATGCGCTTGGCCGGCGCGGCGACCGTGGCCACGCCCTCGACCAGCACCGCGCCGCTCTGGTGCGCGACGCGGCACTCGAAGTCGATCTGTCCGCGCGCTGCGTCCTTGCTCACCGCCTTCACCGTCGCCGTGACGGTGTCGCCGGCATGCATCCGCGCGCGGTACGCGAAGTGGGTGCCGACGATCGCGCTGCCCGGCCCGGGCAGCCGGCGGTTGAGGATCCCCGAGATCAGCGCGATAGCCGCCGAGCCGGGCGCGGACGGGCCGCCGTTCTTGGCCGTGCCCTCGAGGTCGAGGTGGAACGACTCGACGTCGCCGGAGACGAGGGAGAGTCCCTCGACCTCCGTCGCGGTGAGGCGGTGCGTGACGGACTCCGTCGCGCCGACCTCGATCTCGTCGAACGTGCGATTCGTGAACTGGTCCATGACCAACCCCAGGTGTTTATCGAGCGGCACGACGCCTCGCCGTCTTGCGTTTGCGCGCGGGCGCGGGCGCCCGTGCGGCCGTCACCGGCAGGAGGCCGCGCAGTTCCGCGGCCAGCATCCGCTGCCGGTCCTCCATGTGCGCGTGCGCCTCCACCGAATCGAGGAGCGCGTGCGCGCGGCGCCGGTCCGCCGCCGTGCGCAGCAGGCGCGGCAGCGAGCGCTTCGCGCGCTCCGGCTCGAACTCGACGACGATCGTCTCCTCCTGCAGCAGGCGGCGGCGCTCGTCCTCGGACAGGTGCGCGATCTCGCCTTCCGGCGACAGGATCTCGCGCGTGGTCTGCAGCTGCGACAGGCGGCGGTGCCCGCTGCCCGCCTTGCTGATCAGCATCGCGATGCGCGCGAGGCCCTCGATGGCGCTGCCCTGCTCGATCGTCTCGAGCACCTCGCGCACGGCGGGGATCGAGCGCGGGTCGAACTTGCGCTGGCGGCGGATCTCCTCGCGCTCGTCGGCCATCTGCAGCGACAGCAGGTTGCCGTACACCTCGAAGAACGCGGCCTCGACGGCGGCGTCGCGCACGTCGCGGTAGAGGTCGAGCTGCGCGCTCACGAGCGCGGAGAAGAGCTGTTCCGCGCGCACGTGGTCGTTGTCGCGCGCCCGGGCGCGCCGGTTGGCGCGCGCCGTCGCGGCGAGCGGCGCGATGGGCCACAGGAGCGGGTTCTTGTCGGAGATCGCCCAGTACTGCACGCGCAGCGGGTGGAAGTCGCGCAGCGCCTTGGCGAACCACTCCGGCGTGAACTCGCGCACGAACGGCCGCGCCAGCAGCGAGTACGCGCGCTCGGAGAGCTCCGAGAGGGCGGCCACCGCCTGGAACGGCTTCTCGTCCACGCGGTCGTTCTTGCCGAGCGTGCGCAGGTCCTCGACCTTGCGCTCCTTGAGCGTCACGTCGTACGTGACCTCGCCGCCCGGCCCTTCGTGCTCCTCGATGTGCATCGCGTACAGGCCCGGCGGGAGCTGCTGGATGTACTTCAGCACCTCGACGATCTGCGCGTGCTCCTTCTTCGCGACCTGGCCCGACACGAAGATGCCGAGGTGCCCGATGTCGTTGTGCAGCAGTCCGACGATGGTCTGGCCGTTGGCCTTGATCTCCTCCGTCGAGGAGTACACGTCCGCGATCCAGTTGAACGCCTGCTGCGGCGGCGTGATGTTGTCGCCCATCGACGCGAAAACGATGATCGGCTGCTTGATCGCCTTGAGGTCGAAGTAGCGGCCCGGGCCGAGGCGCGCCTCGCCCGACGAGAGCTTGTTGCCGACGAAGAGGTTGTTGACGATCCAGCGGATCTCCTCCTCGTTGAAGAGGTAGTAGCCGCCCCACCAGCGCTCGAACTCGAGGAAGCGCTCGCGCTCGGTGTCGATGTGCGACCACAGGTGGTACCACTTCTCCCACAGCGAGTTGGCCGGATTGAGGCTCTCGAAGTTGGCGACGAGGTGCGCACCGTCGAACTTGCCGGCGCCCAGGTCCGCCGCGAACAGCGACACCCACGCGCCGCCCGCGAGCCCGCCCATGTAGCGCATCGGCGACTCGCCGTCGTTGCCCGACCAGTACGACATCGGCGCGCCGTTGATGACGAGCGGGCCGGCGATCTCGGGCCGCGCCGCCGCGAGCATCATCACCGCCCAGCCGCCCTGGCAGTTGCCGACGATCACCGGCTTCTGCGAGTTGGGGTGACGCTCGGCGACGCGGCGGATGAACTCGGCTTCCGCATCCGTGACGTCGGCCAGCGTCTGGCCCGGGCACGGCTCGGGGAAGAAGATCACGAAGTAGACGGGGTGGCCGGCGGACAGCGCCACGCCCACCTCCGACTCCTCCTTGAAACCGCCGATGCCCGGCCCGTGGCCGGCGCGCGGGTCGACGATCACGAACGGCCGCTTGGTGTCGTCGACCTTGACCGTGCGCGGCGGGATGATGCGCACGAGTGCGTAGTTGCACGGACGCTCGTAGGTGCGCGCGTCCTCGATAATCTCGTAGCGGTAGGTGAGCACCGGCGGCTTGTCCGCCTGCTCGTGCTCGAACCACTGGTTGCCGCGCTCGCGCAGGATGTCCCAGTACATAAGCGAGCGCTGTGCGCCATCGATCGTATATTCGGCCCATTGGCGCCAGGCTTCGTAGGGCGTCTTCACGGCGCCGCCCCCGGCCGCATGGCGGGCGGCGGCGCCCCGGACCTCGCCGTAGTACCGCTCGCCTGCCGTGCGCAGGCGCCGGACGAGCAGGTCCCCGACGGAGCGCGAAATGCGAATGGATCGGTCGAGCGTGCGGTTGAGGTCGGCCATGGGGTGCCCGTCGGGCGACGAAATTGTTGCAATGCAACATTCTAGCACCCCGGGACCTTTCCGCGTTGCGGCGCATCAAGACCCGGAATGCCCCCTATTTGTGCGTTTACGCAACCGCCCCTTTGCGGCTATCCTCCCCGATATTTGTCGCTTAAGGTAGTTTTCGCACTTAACAAATGAGGCCATCGGGCATCGGACATGTTTGGCAAGGCCTGACGGGCGTGTTGCCGCGTTCCGGCGCCGCGCCTGCCTGGGCACTCGCCGGGCCGGCGCCGCTGGAAGGCCTGCTCGGTGCGGCCGGTCGCGCGGTGCTGCTGCAGCCCGGCCTGGCGTTATCCCTTGCCTTCGCGATCGTTTTCGCGATCGACGTCCTGCGCTTCGCGATGCCGCCGGAGGTGCGGCTCGCGTTCCTGTACATGGCGCCGGTGGCCTTGGCCACCTGGGGCGCCGGCCGGATCGCCGGCCACCTCACCGTGCTGCTGGCGATCACCACCGGGGTGGCCGCGAACATCCTGCGCGGGCTGCCGCTGGACCACGTGTTCGCGGCCAATGTCGTCCTGTTGCTCGGGGCGATGGTGATCTTCGTGCAGATCGTGAGCCGCGTGCGCGACGCGCTCGTGCGCTCGGACCAGCGCCTGCTGTGGGTGCTCGACGGGCTCGCCGACGCGCTGTACGTGACCGACGAAGGCGGTGCGGTCCTGTACGGCAACCGCCGCTTCACCGCCCTCTTCCGCCGCGGCGCCGAGCCGCGCACCCAGCGCGACGTCGCCTCGCGGCTGGTCCCGATCGGCGGCAGCGCGGACGCGCGGCGCGGCGCGGGCGTCGAGGTGCGCGACGGCCAGGACGGCCGCCGTTTCCGGCTGCAGAGCCGCATCATCCCGTGGGTGGGCATGACCCACGTCGAGCTGCACGTGCTGACCGACCTCACCGAGGAGGCGGGCGCGGCGGACCGGCAAGCCGCCGCGCCCGTCGCCGACCGGCACGCGGACCGCGCCAACGACATGGGCGAGACGGCGAGCATCCTCGCGCACGAGCTGAACCAGCCGCTGGTGGCCCTCGTCGGGTACAACGCGGCCTGCCTGCGCCTCCTCGAGGCAGAGCCCCTGGACCGCACGGCGCTCGCCGCCGCCCTCGAGAAGAGCCGCGCGCAGGCGATGCGGGCCGGCGAGATCGTCCACCGCATGCGCGAGATCGCGCGCCGCCGCGTTCCGCGCGTCGCGCCGACGAACCTGAACGCGGTCGTGCGCGAGCAGCTCGCTGCCCTCGCACCGGAGATGGCCCGCGCCGGCATCATGCTCGACACCAGCCTCGCCGCCGCGCTGCCCGACGTCGAATGCGACGGCGTGCTCGTCGGCCAGGTGCTTCGCAACCTCGTCGACAATGCGATCGACGCCATGCTGAACTCGCCGCAGGGTGACCGCCGGCTGCACGTCGCGACCGCAGCCGCCGCGGGACCGGGCGCGCGGATCACCGTCGCCGACCGCGGCCACGGGATCGCACCCGACGTCGCGGAGCGCATGTATCGCCCGTTCTTCACCACCCGCAGCACCGGACTGGGGCTCGGCCTTGCGATATGCCGATCCATCGCCATAGCCCACGGCGGACGCCTGTGGCACGAGCCCCGCCCCGGCGGCGGCACGGCCTTCCACTTCACCTTGCCTTGAGAGAGACCATGACCGAAACGGCCAACGCCCCCATCTACATCGTCGACGACGACGACGACGTCCGCGACTCGCTCGCGACGCTGCTGCGCGCCGCCGGCCGGAAGGTCGAGACCTACAGCTCCGCGGAATCGTTCGTGGAGCAGCGCGGGGACGCCTCCGACGGTTGCCTCGTCCTCGACCTGCGCATGTCCGGCATGTCGGGCCTCGAGCTGCAGGAGGTCCTCTGCGAGCGCCAGAGCAGCCTCCCCATCCTCTTCCTCACCGGCCACGGCGACGTCCCGTCGGCGGTGCGCGCGATCAAGCGCGGCGCGTCGGACTTCATCGAGAAGCCGGTCGACGACCGCGAACTCCTGCGCGCGATCGACAACGCGCTCGAGCGCGGCACGCGGCCGCCGCTGCCGGCGATCGTGGGCACGCTCACGCGCCGCGAGCGCGAGGTGCTCGACCTCATCCTGTCCGGGCACCAGACGCGCGCGATCGCGGAGAAGCTCTTCATCAGCGTCAAGACCGTCGAGTTCCACCGCAGCCGGATCCACGTGAAGCTCAAGGTCTCCTCCATGGCCGAACTCTTCATGTTGTGCCTCGGCAACGCCCGCCCGCCCCCCGCGAGGCCTGAGCCGACCTGTTGCCCTTTCCCCAAAAGTGGGGTAAACCCCAGTAGGCGTTTTGTGACCCCCCTCGTTACGATCCGCGGACACGAGGGGGGGTCCCGCTGTTGAGCATCCGTCGGTCGTTCGATGCGACTTCGCGACCGGGCACCCCGCCTGACGGGTGCCCCCGGCGCGATGCCTGCGGCTGCACCTTATTCCGCCGCGGGCCGCCGTAACGGCAGCGCCTCTCGCCGGCGGACCGCGAGATCTCGAATTCGGGCTCCACGTACCGGCGCCCCGCACTTGCGGGACCGCTGTTGCCGGGGCGATAACGAGGGCGTGCAAAGAACTGCACGCGGGGTGTCTCACAACTTGAGGAGGAAAGCATGGCCACGGTGGCAAAACCCGGAACCGCGCCAGGGGACACAGGACTTGGCCGAGAGGAGAAACGCGTCATCTTCGCGTCGTCGCTCGGCACGGTGTTCGAGTGGTACGACTTCTACCTGTACGCCACGCTCGCGCCGTTCTTCGCGGCGCTGTTTTTCCCCAAGGGCAACGAGACCGCGGCGCTGCTCTCCGCCTTCGCCACCTACGCGGCCGGCTTCCTGATCCGGCCGTTCGGCGCGCTGGTCTTCGGCCGCATCGGCGACCTGGTCGGCCGCAAGTACACGTTCCTCGTCACCATCCTCGTGATGGGCTTCTCGACCTTCGCGGTCGGCCTGCTGCCCACGTTCGCGAGCATCGGCTGGGCGGCCCCGCTGCTGCTCGTGCTGCTGCGCCTGCTGCAGGGCCTCGCCCTCGGCGGCGAGTACGGTGGTGCTGCGACGTACGTCGCGGAGCACGCGAAGCCGGGTCGCCGCGGCTACGACACCGCGTGGATCCAGACCACCGCCACGCTGGGCTTCTTCCTGTCGCTCGCGGTGATCGGCATCTGCCGCTTCGGCAACGTGATGACGCCCGCGCAGTTCGCGGAGTGGGGCTGGCGGATCCCGTTCCTCGTGTCCCTGATCCTGCTCGTGTTCTCCGTGTACATCCGGCTGAAGCTCAACGAATCGCCGGTGTTCCAGCGGATGAAGGCGGAAGGCAAGGGCTCGAAGGCGCCGCTGACCGAGAGCTTCCTGCACTATCCGAACAACAAGTACGTGCTGCTGGCGCTCCTCGGCGCCACCGCCGGCCAGGGGGTCGTCTGGTACACGGGCCAGTTCTACGCGCTCTTCTTCCTCACCATCACGCTGAAAGTCGACGGGCAGACCGCGTACACGCTGATCGCCCTCTCGCTCCTGCTCGGCACACCCTTCTTCATCTTCTTCGGCTGGATCTCGGACAAGATCGGCCGCCTGAAGATCATCCTCGCCGGCTGCATCATCGCGGCCGTCACGTACTTCCCGCTGTTCCAGGCGCTCACGCACTACGTGAATCCGGCGCTCGAGGCCTTCCAGGCGAAGACGCCGATCACGGTCACGGCCGATCCGGCGCAGTGCAACTTCCACATCTTCGTCGGTCCGTGGTCCAAGTTCACCGACTGCGACAAGGCGAAGGACGCGCTCACCAAGTCGGGCCTCTCGTTCCAGACGGTCGCCGGCGCGCCCGGCTCGCCGGTGGTGACGAAGATCGGCGACACCGAGCTCACGGGCTTCGACGAGGCCAAGCTGCGCGAGGCGCTGAAGGCGAAGGGCTACCCGGCCGCCGCCGACAAGAGCCAGATCAACTGGGGCATGACGCTCCTCATCCTGTTCGTGATGCTGATCTACGTGACGATGGTATACGGGCCGATCGCGGCGTTCCTGGTCGAGATGTTCCCGACCAAGATCCGCTACACGTCGATGTCGCTGCCCTATCACATCGGCAACGGCTGGTTCGGCGGGATGCTGCCGCTGCTCGCCACCGCGCTCGTGGCCGCGAAGGGCGACATCTACTACGGTCTCTGGTACCCGATCGTGGTCGCGGTGATGACGTTCGTCGTGGGCCTGCTGTTCCTCAAGGACCGCAAGGACATCGACCTGCACGCCGACGAGTCGCTGTACCGGTAAAGACCAAGCGGGCGGCGCAGCCGCCTGCTCCCGACGCTCCCCTCGCCCGCTCCGCGGGAGAGGGGCGGGGGGGTGAGGGTAAGCCGTGAGAGACGGGCGCACCAGCGGTGCGCCCGTCTCCTTTCCAAATGTCCCACCCCCGCACCGCAGCGGTATGATGGCCCCGCCGGATTCCATCGCCCCGCGCCGTGCGCCTCGCAATCCTCTCCGACATCCACGCCAACCGCGAAGCGCTCGAAGCGTGCCTGGCGCACGCGCAGGCGCAGCGCGCGGACCGCCGCGTCTACCTGGGCGACCTCGTGGGCTACGGCGCGGACGTCGTCGCCGTCGTCGACCGCGTCGCGCAGGACGTCGCGCAGGGCGCGCTCGCCGTCCGGGGCAACCACGACGACGCGCTCGAGCGACCGGCCGGCTACTTCAACCACGAGGCGCAGGCGGCGCTCGAGCACGCGCGCCGTGCGCTGACCGCGGCCCAGCGCGCGTTCCTCACGGCGCTGCCGCTGGTGGTGCAGGAAGGCACGCTGTGCTTCGTGCACGCGTCGGCCGACCGGCCCGACCGCTGGGACTACGTCGACGGCACGCGCGCGGCGGCGAAGTGCATGGCCGCGACCGACGCCGCATTCACGTTCTGCGGCCACGTGCACGCGCAGCGCCTGTACTTCGAGTCGCGGCCCGGCAGGACGGGCGAGTTCGAGCCGCGCGCCGGCACCGCCATCCCCGTGGCGGCCACGCGCCGCTGGCTCGCAATCGTCGGCTCCGTCGGGCAGCCGCGCGACGGCCGCACCGCCGCGCAATACACGCTCTTCGACACCGAGCGGCGCGAGATCACGTTCCACCGCGTCGCGTACGACGCGTCGGCCGCGGCGGCGCGCATCCGCGCCGCCGGCCTGCCCGAGGCGCTCGCGTACCGCGTCGAGGCCGGGATCTAGGCGCCGCCGCGCAGGCACGACCATGGCGCGCCGCATTCCCGACGGAACGGACCTCGCGGGCTTCCGCATCGAGTCGCTGCTGCACGAAGGCGGCAACGGCTACGTCTACCAGGCCAGCCCGCCGGCCGGCCGCGATCCCGGCTTCCCGGTGGTCGTGAAGGTGCCGGGACTCGGCGTGGGCGAGTCCTCGCTCGGGCTCGTGTCGTTCGAGATCGAGCAGATGATCCATCCGGCGCTGACCGGGCCGCACGTGCCTCGGGTCGTCGCGGCCGGCGTGGCCGGCCCGCTGCCGTACATCGCGATGGAGCGCATCGACGGCGAGCCGCTCGCCGCGATCGTGGCGCGCGCACCGCTGCCGCCGGCGGAGGTCGCGCGCGTCGGCGCCGCGCTGGCGGACGCGCTGCACAGCGTGCACCGGCAGGACGTGATCCACCACGACGTGAAGCCCGAGAATTTCCTGCTGCGCCCCGACGGGACCGCGGTGCTGCTCGACTTCGGCTACGCGCACCACACCCACTATCCCGACCTGCTCGCCGAGGAGTCGCACCACGCGGCGGGCTCCGCGGGCTACGTGTCGCCGGAGCAGTTGCAGGGCATCCGCGGCGATCCGCGCAGCGACGTGTTCGCGCTCGGCGTGCTGCTCTACGCGCTCGCGACAGGCGAGCTGCCGTTCGGCGAGCCGGACACGCTGGCCGGCATGCGCGACCGCCTATGGCGCGAGCCCGCGCCGCCGCGCAGCCTGGTGCCCGACCTGCCCGCGTGGCTGCAGGAGATCGTCCTGCGGGCGCTCGACCTCGACACCGCGCGCCGCTACGCCACCGCCGCGCACGTCGCGTTCGACCTGCGGCATCCGGACCAGGTTGCCGCGACCGACCGCGGACAGCGCACCCAGGGTCGCGGGTTCATGGCGCAGGCGCGCAACTGGTGGCGCGCGCGCCACCGCGACGACCTGATGCCGCCGCCACGCACGCAGGACCAGGCCCCGGTCGTGATGGTGGCGGTGGACACCGAGCATCCCGACGACGTGCGGCACGCCGCACTGCAGTCCACCACGCGCCGGATCGTGTCGGTGTCCGCGGACTTCCGGCTGATGTTCGTCTCGGTCGTGCCCGCGGCGCCGCTGGGCGAAGGCGTGCGGCTCGAGGACACGGCCTCGGGCCGCCAGCTCGAGCACCGCAACCGCCTGCGGCACTGGATCGAGCCGCTGCGCCTGCCGCCGCACCGGTACTCGCTGCACGTCATCGAGTCGGCGGACCCGGCGGAGACACTGCTCGACCTCGCGCGCACCAACAACGTGGACCTCATCGTGATCGGCGCGCCGGGACCGTCGACGCTCTCGCTCGCGTGGTGGCGCTCGGTCGCGTCGACCGTCACCGCGAACGCGGCGTGCAGCGTGCACGTGGTGCGCGTGCCGGAGAAGCCCGCCGGCCGCGAGGTCGACAGCCTGCCGCAGCCGCCGATGCCAGGCGTGTGACGACGGCGGATGCGCTAGCCGCGCGCGGCGACCAGCAGCTCGCGCGTGCGCTCGACCAGCGCGCGCACGGCTTCGCGGTCGAGCTTCTTCAGCAGCGCCTCGGTGTAGAGCGGCAGCAGGCCGATGAGGTCCTCGACCGTCGAGCAGCGCTCGAGCTTCAGCGTGAACGTGAATGCGCGGATGCCGAGCGCGTCCACGATCGTCTCGTTCATGAAGTTCTTGGCCACGCGGAAGTTCGCGATGCGCTCCTCCGTGGTGAGCGGCGCCGCGGGCGCCGCGGGGGCGAGCGCGACGGGAGCGCCGGCCGCAGCGGCCGCAGCCGCGGGTGCGCCCGCACCGCCGATCGCCGCCACGTAGCCGCCGGCGACGAGCTGGTCGATCGCGTCCACCGGCGCCCCGATCAGCTTGATCTGCTGCTCGATGTCGACGACGGGCTTGTTCGCGTCGATCAGGAACAGCACGGTGCGCAGCTTGCCGCGCAGCGACTTCCCGCCCTGCGCGATCTCGGCCTGGCCCTTGGCAGTGCGTCCGAAGCGTCGGCTGTCCATTAGCCTCCCCTGGCCCGGCGGGAGCGCCGGTCCGCGCCGTCGCGCGTGCGCGCGCCGGCTTGCGTGGCGATCATAAGGCAGTCCGCACGCAGGCCGGTAGGCCGGCGTGCGCCAGGCTCCCGCGGATCACCACCGGTGTCGCGTCCGCGCACGCGCGCCGGCATCACAGGCCGAGCCACGCGGCGGTGGCGGACTCGACGTCGGGATTGGGCGCCACGAAGCCGCGGTAGCCGACGCTGTCGAGCACTTCCTTCCCGCCCTTTGCGGCAGGCAGCCCGATCAGCGCGTCGCGGATCTTCTGCTGCTCGTCCGCGGGCAGCTTCGTCGACGCGATCACCTGCTTGATCGGCACCGCACGCGAGCGCAGCAGCACCTTGCCGCCCTTGTCGGTCCAGCCCTTGACCACGGCCCCCGACGCGGTGGCGCCGGCCTGCGCGAAGCCGTTTTCCAGGTAGAACGGCACCGCGTCCTGGTAGCGCGTGGTGATGACCCGGACTGCGGTGGGCGTGGGCTCCTTCGCGTCGCTCGCCGCGAGCTTGTCCGCGCGCAGCATCGCCCGCACCATCACCGCCGTGATCGAGTCCGGATCGGGCGTGACGAGCGTCTTGCCGGTGAGATCGGGCAGGGCCTTGAGCGGCGAGGTGGCGGGCACGAGGAGCGACACCGCGTACTCGGTGAAGCCGGCGGTCCACGCGAGCGCCTTGTAGCGGCCCTTGCGGATCTCGGCGAGCGACACGTGCGCCGGGTGCACGAACGCGATGTCGTATTCCTGCCTGGCAAGCCCCGCGCGCAGGTCGTCGTACGCCGGCACGATGACCGTGCGCACCTTGCGGCCCGCGGCCTTGCCGATGACGTCGGCGAGCGGCGCGAACTTGTCGCGGATCTCCTTCGGCGTGGCCTGGTAGGTGACCCCCTCGGTCACCGCGAAGACGAGTTCGCCGCCCTGCGCGAACGCGCTGCCCGCGAGCACGGCGGCGAGCCCCAGCACCGCCCAACGCGTGATTCCCATCGTCACCTCTCCCCTCGCCGCGGCCGTCCCGGGAGCATTCCGCCCGCGTTCGAGCGACGCCGCGCGTGCAACGGGGTCCGGCGGGCACGGGCGCGTGGATCGCGCCTCCGCCGTGCCGGGCGCGTGCTGCCCAGCGTGCCGGACCATCAGGCGCCAGTATATGCGTGTGTAGGTCACAACAAAAAGGCGGCCCGAGGGCCGCCTTCCTGTGGATGCTGGTGGAGTGTCGCAAACGTGGTGCGCCGACGCCCCTTCTGTTCTGTACAACCCCGCGCCGATGCTACCCGGCGCGGTTGCGGAACTTGCGGATCGCCTCGAGCTGGGCCAGTGCGGCCGACAGCTCCGCCTGTGCCGCGGCGAGGTTCTCCGCCGAGTCCTGGTTCGCCATCGACTCCTCGGCGCGCTTCTTGGCCTCGATGGCCTTTGCCTCGTCGAGGTCGTGGGCGCGGATCGCGGTGTCGGCGAGCACGGTCACGCGGTTGGGCTGCACTTCGAGGAAGCCGCCCTGCACGAACACGAACTCCTCGTCCGCGCGTTCCGGCACCTTGATGCGCACGGCACCGGGCTTGATCTGCGTGAAGAGCGGCGTGTGCCGCGGGTAGACGCCGAGCTCGCCCTCGATGCCGGGCAGCACGACGAATTCCGCGTCGCCGGAGTAGATCTGCTCCTCGGCGCTGACGACGTCGACGTGGATGGTGTGGGCCATGACGTGCCTTCCTTCGCTCGCCGCTTACTGCAGCGTCTTCGCCTTCTCGAACGCCTCTTCGATCGTGCCGACCATGTAGAACGCCTGCTCGGGCAGCGCGTCGCATTCGCCGTTCACGATCATGTTGAAGCCCTTGATCGTGTCCTTGAGCGACACGTACTTGCCGGGCGAGCCGGTGAACACTTCCGCGACCGTGAACGGCTGCGACAGGAAGCGCTGGATCTTGCGCGCGCGGGCCACCGCGAGCTTGTCCTCGGGCGAGAGCTCGTCCATGCCCAGGATCGCGATGATGTCGCGCAGCTCCTTGTACCGCAGCAGCGTCGCCTGCACGCGGCGCGTGCACGTGTAGTGCTCGTCGCCGATGACGTGCGGGTCGATCTGGCGCGACGTCGAGTCGAGCGGGTCCACGGCGGGGTAGATGCCGAGCGCCGCGATGTCGCGCGACAGCACGACCGTGGCGTCGAGGTGGCCGAACGTGGTGGCCGGCGACGGGTCGGTCAGGTCGTCCGCGGGCACGTACACGGCCTGGATCGACGTGATGGAGCCGGTCTTGGTGGAGGTGATGCGCTCCTGCAGGCGGCCCATTTCCTCGGCCAGCGTCGGCTGGTAGCCCACCGCGGACGGCATCCGCCCGAGCAGCGCGGACACTTCGGTGCCGGCGAGCGTGAAGCGGTAGATGTTGTCGACGAACAGCAGCACGTCGCGGCCCTCGTCGCGGAACGACTCGGCGATCGTGAGGCCGGTGAGCGCGACGCGCAGGCGGTTGCCCGGCGGCTCGTTCATCTGGCCGTACACCATCGACACCTTCGACTTGGTCGCGTCGTCGACGTTGACCACGCCCGACTCGATCATCTCGTGATAGAAGTCGTTGCCCTCGCGGGTGCGCTCGCCCACGCCCGCGAACACGGACAGGCCGGAGTGCGCGGTCGCGATGTTGTTGATGAGCTCCATCATCGTCACCGTCTTGCCCACGCCGGCGCCGCCGAAGAGGCCGATCTTGCCGCCCTTCGCGAACGGGCAGATGAGGTCGATGACCTTGATGCCGGTCTCGAGGAGCTCGGTCGACGGGGACAGCTCCTCGTACGTCGGCGCCTCGCGGTGGATCGACATCGTCTTGGCCGCGTTGACCGGGCCGCGCTCGTCGATCGGGCGGCCGAGCACGTCCATGATGCGGCCGAGCGTCTCGGTGCCGACCGGGACCGAGATCGGGGCCTTGGTGTTGACCACCTGCATGCCGCGGCGCAGGCCGTCGGAGCTGCCGAGCGCGATGGTGCGCACGACGCCGTCGCCGAGCTGCTGCTGCACCTCGAGGGTGAGGCCGATCTCGTCGAGCTTCAGCGCGTCGTAGATTTCGGGGATCTGGTCGCGCGGAAACTCCACGTCGACGACCGCGCCGATGCATTGAACGATGGTTCCCTGGCTCATGGTGTCCTCAGGCTCTCGAAGTGCTGGTCAGATTCGGGGTCAGACGGCAGCGGCGCCACCAACGATCTCGGAGAGTTCCTTGGTGATCGCGGCCTGCCGCGTCTTGTTGTAGATGAGCTGCAGCTCGTTGATGATCTTGCCGGCGTTGTCGGAGGCGGCCTTCATCGCGACCATGCGCGCCGACTGCTCCGAGGCCATGTTCTCGTTGACCATCTGGTACACGGTGGCCTCGAGGTAGCGGCGCATCATGCCGTCGAGCAGCAGGCGCGCGTCCGGCTCGTAGATGTAGTCCCACGTGCCGTCGCCGATCTCGGCGGTGCGCACCTCGCCGCTCGCGGTCTTGAACTGGTGCGGGATCGGGATGATCCGCCCGTGCCGCGGCTCCTGCTTCATCGTGTTGACGAAGTTCGTGTAGAACACGTGCACTTCGTCGACGGTGCCCGCGAGGTACTCGTCGATCAGCGTCTTGACCGGGCCCACCATGCGGTCGAGGTGCGGGCGGTCGCCCAGTTGCACCGCGCTCGCCACGACGTTGCCGCCCATCCGCTGCAGGAAGCCCAGGCCCTTGCTGCCGATGGCCACGTAGTCGACCTCGATGCCCTTGGCCTTCCAGTCGCGGTGCGCCTGGAACACGAGCCGCAGCACGTTGGTGTTGAGGCCGCCGCACAGGCCCTTGTCGGTGGTGACGACGATGCAGCCCACGCGCTTCACGGTCTCGCGCGGCACGAGGAACGGGTGCCGGTACTCGGTGTTCGCCTTCGCGGTGTGCAGGACGATGTTGAAGACCTTCTCGACGTAGGGCCGCGACGCGCGCATGCGGTCCTGGGCCTTCTTCATCTTCGAGGCCGCGACCATCTCCATCGCCTTCGTGATCTTGCGCGTGCTTTGCACGCTCTTGATCTTGTTCCGGATTTCCTTGGAGCCTGCCATGTCGGCCTTTTCCGCTAGTGGGCTCGCGTCACCCGGCGCTCAACGCGCCGGCACCGGTGACGCCGCAGCCTCTGGTCCCTGGTTCCCGACCCCTGATCCCTGATCAGTACGTCCCGTTCTTCTTGAAGTCCTCGATCGCGGCCGCGAGCGCCTTCTCGTCGTCGGCGTTCATCTCCATCTTGGTCGCGATGCCGTTCATGATCGGGGCGTACTTGGTGTGCATGTACTGGCGCATGGCCGACTCGCACGCGAGGGCCTTGTCGACCGGCACGTCGTCGAAGTAGCCGCGATTGACCGCGAACAGCGTCAGCGCCTGGTCGGCCACCGACAGCGGCGAGTACTGCGGCTGCTTCATGAGTTCCGTCACGAGGCGGCCGCGGTCGAGCTGCTTGCGGGTCGCTTCGTCGAGGTCGGACGCGAACTGCGCGAACGCGGCGAGCTCGCGGTACTGCGCGAGCGAGAGGCGCACGCCGCCGCCCAGCTTCTTGATGACCTTGGTCTGGGCGTCGCCGCCGACGCGGGACACCGAGATGCCCGCGTTGATGGCGGGACGGATGCCGGCGTTGAAGAGGTCGGTCTCGAGGAAGATCTGGCCGTCCGTGATCGAGATCACGTTGGTCGGCACGAACGCGGTCACGTCACCGGCCTGCGTCTCGATGATCGGCAGCGCGGTCAGCGAGCCGGTCTTGCCCTTCACCTCGCCCTTCGTGAACTGCTCGACGTAGTTCGCGTTGACGCGCGCGGCGCGCTCGAGGAGGCGCGAGTGCAGGTAGAACACGTCGCCCGGGTACGCCTCGCGGCCCGGCGGGCGGCGCAGGAGCAGCGACACCTGGCGGTATGCCCACGCCTGCTTGGTGAGGTCGTCGTAGATGATGAGGGCGTCCTGCCCGCGGTCGCGGAAGTACTCGCCCATCGTGCAGCCGGAGTACGGCGCGATGTACTGCAGCGCGGCGGATTCCGACGCCGAGGCGGCGACGACGATGGTGTAGTCCATCGCGCCGTACTCGGTGAGCTTGGTGACCACGTTCTTGATCGACGACGCCTTCTGGCCGATGGCGACGTAGATGCAGATGAGGTCCTTGCCCTTCTGGTTGATGATCGTGTCGATCGCCACCGCGGTCTTGCCGGTCTGGCGGTCGCCGATGATGAGCTCGCGCTGGCCGCGGCCGATGGGCACCATCGCGTCGATGGACTTGAGACCCGTCTGCACCGGCTGCGACACGTGCTGGCGCGCGATCACGCCCGGCGCCACCTTCTCGATGACGTCGCGCATCTTGGTGTTGACCGGGCCCTTGCCGTCGATCGGGCGGCCGAGCGAGTCGACGACGCGGCCGATCAGCTCCGGGCCGACCGGCACGTCGAGGATGCGGCCCGTGCACTTGACGGTGTCGCCTTCCTTGATGTGCTCGTAGGCGCCCAGGATCACCGCGCCGACCGAGTCGCGCTCGAGGTTGAGCGCCAGGCCGAACGTGTTGTTCGGGAACTCGAGCATCTCGCCCTGCATCGCCGAGGACAGGCCGTGGATGCGGCAGATGCCGTCGGAAATCGACACCACCGTCCCCTGCGTGCGGACTTCCGCCGCCGTGTCGAGGTGCTGGATCTTGGCCTTGATGAGTTCGCTGATTTCCGAAGGATTGAGTTGCATGGGGTCCTCGTCTTGTCGCCGCGGCGGCTTGCATCCGCGGCGGCACG
The DNA here is from genome assembly GCA_046347715.1 of Burkholderiales bacterium. GTDB lineage: Bacteria > Pseudomonadota > Gammaproteobacteria > Burkholderiales > Casimicrobiaceae > VBCG01. The sequence goes on along the minus strand of JAXMFO010000008.1, from coordinate 98,602 downwards.
ATGATGTGGTGACTGGTTCCGGTGCCGTCGGGTGGCTTACGCCCGCAGTTGGACGGACATCGCGCGCAGCTGCTCCGCGATGGTGGCGTCGATCACGTTGTCGCCGATGGTGATGCGCGCGCCGCCGATCAGCTCCGGCCGCACGACCACCGTCGCCTCGACCTTCTTGCCGAACTTGCGGGCCAGCGCGGTCGTGAGCTCCGCGAGCTCCGCGTCGGACAGCGGCAGCGCCGTCTCGATCAGGGCCTTCGCGACGCCGTCGGCCTCGTCCTTGAGCGTCTCGAACTGCGCCTGGATGAACGGCAGGACCGTGATCCGGTCGCCCTCGACCAGCAGCTTGACGAAGTTGCGCGCTTCCGCGTTGAGGCGGTCGCCGCAGATCGAGAGGATCAGCGACTCCTTCGCCCCGGTGTCGAGCCGCGGGTTGTCGAGCGCCTCGGCCACGCGGGCGTCGGTGACGACCGTGCTCGCGAGCTTCAGCATTTCCGACCACACGGGCAGCGCGTTCTGCTCGCGGGCGAGCGAGAACGCGGCTTCGGCGTACGGGCGGGCGATGGTGGTGAGTTCGGCCATGGCGACTTCTTTGCGCGCGCCGCTACAGCTGGCGCTTCAGTTCCGCGAGCAGCGCCGCGTGCACGTTCGCGTCGACGTCCTTCTTCAGGATCTTCGCCGCGCCGGCCACGGCGAGGTCGGCCACGGAGTCGCGCAGCTGTTCCTTCGCCCGCGCCACTTCCTGCTCGATCTCGGCCTTGGCGGCCGCGACGATGCGCTCGGCCTCGGCGCGGGCCTCGACCTTGGCCTGCTCGATGGTCTCGGCCTTGAACTTCTCGCCGATGGCGACGATCTCGGCCGAGCGCGCCTTGGCCGCCACGAGCATCTCGGCGTCGCGCTTCTCGGCGCTCGCGAGCTCCTTGCGTCCCTGTTCGCCGGCGGCCAGGCCATCGGCGATCTGCTTCTGCCGCGTCTCGATGGCCCGCATGAGCGGCGGCCAGATGAAATGCGCGCAGAACCAGATGAAGGCCGCGAAGGCGACGGCCTGCATGATCAGGGTCAGATTGAAATTCATGACGACGCCTTGACGGTGGGTCGGACGGTGGCGGGTGCCACCGTCGTCAGCGGACGACCGAGAGCAGCGGGTTGGCGAACGCGAAGAACATCGCGAGGCCGACGCCGATGATGAACGACGCGTCGATCAGGCCGAGGAGCAGGAAGACCTTCGCCTGCAGCTGCGGCATGAGCTCGGGCTGGCGGGCGGCGCCTTCGAGGAAGCGGGAGCACATGATGCCCACGCCGACGCACGCGCCGAGCGCGCCCAGGCCGATGATCAGTCCGATGCCGACCCCGGTGTAGGCCTGGATCATCGCCAGCATTTGCACTTTGTCCATGTTACGGTCCTTTCAGTTGCGGGTATGTGAAGCGTTGAGCGGGAAAACAACGAGGCGAAGCGGAAAGCCGGTCAGTGGTGCTCCTCGGCCATCGCGAGGTACACGATGGTCAGCATCATGAAGATGTAGGCCTGGAGGAGGACGATCAGGATGTGGAAGATCGCCCAGCCGAGGTTCAGGACGCCGGAGAAGATCGTGCCGGCGAGGCCGGTCGTCGCCCACAGCGCGAGGAGGAGGAAGATGATCTCGCCCGCGTAGATGTTGCCGTACAGACGCAGGCTGTGCGACAGCGGCTTGCTCACGAGCTCCACGAGCTGGAACAGGAAGTTGAACGGGTAGAGCAGGAAGTGGTTGCCGAACGGCGCGGTGAAGAGCTCGTGGATCCAGCCGCCCAGGCCCTTGGCCTTGACCGCGTAGACGATCGACAGCGCCAGCACGGTCAGCGCCAGCGCGAACGTGGTGTTCACGTCGGCGGTGGGCACGAGGCGCCAGTTGTGCAGGCCCACGGCGCCGAAGATCGACGACATGATGTCCACCGGCAGGAAGTCCATGGCGTTCATCAGCACGACCCACACGAACACGGTGAGCGCGATCGGCGCGACGAAGCGGCTGTCGCCGTGGTAGATGCCCTTCACCTGCTCGTTCACGAACTCGACGGCCAGTTCGACGAACGCCTGCACCTTGCCGGGGACGCCGGCGGTGGCCTTGCGCGTCACGAGCCACAGGAAGCCGAGCCCGACGATGCCGAGGAGGATGGACGTGATCACCGTGTCGGCGTTCACGCTCATGAAGCTCCCCTCGCCCACCGGCTTGGTGAGGAACGTCAGGTGGTGCTGGATGTACTCCGACGGGGATTCGTAGCTGGCCGACATGGGGATGGGAAGAGTTAGTCAGTCGCGGTCGAGAAGCGCCAAGCGGAACAGCAGCACCGTGATCACGAACGACGCGAAGAAGGCCGCGGGAACGACTTCCTTGTACGTCGTCAGCACCAGATACAACTGGCCGACGATCACCAGCACCTTGCCTGCCTCGGCGCGGAACAGCGCAGCGACGGTGCCCCCCGCCGATGACGGCCGGGAAATCGCGAGGACGACCGCGAAGACCAGCGCGGCCGAGATGTTGACGATCCCCCCGAGGGCGGCCGACAGCGCCGCATGGCCCCCCGCCCACAGCCAGGACACCGCCGCCACTGCCACGGTCGCGAGCGCCTGCCAACGGGTGACGCGGACGAGCGGTCGAAGCGAGAGGGGCGCCTGCAATGCTGCGCGCATGGGACTCACGGCGCGCTTTCTAAACGACAGCGGGTGCGCGCCTTTGGGCTACGAAGCAAACCTTTGGATTTTACTCGTTTTGTGTGGTCTTTCGCAACGAAATGTTGCATCGCGGCATCGCACGGCCGTTCGATCGGCCGCCGCGCGGGTTGGCCCCGAGTCGTCGGGGTCAGCCGCCCGACAGCGCGCCGACGATGAACACCTCGGCCCCCTGCGGCACCGGCGCCGCAGGATCGCGTTCGATCGACCCGCCCACGAACACCTGCACGTGCGGGCGCACGCGGCCCGCCTCGTCGACCATGCGGAAGCGGATGCCCGGGTACGCCGCGTCGAGCGCGGCGAGCACGTCGGCGAGCGTGGCCCCGTCGGCCACCGGCACCGCGACCTTCGCCGCGCCGCCGGTATAGCTGCGCAGCACGCTGCCGATGGCGACCGGCACCTGCCTCATGCCACCTCGACCGCGTAGATCTCCGGCAGGTGCGCGGCGAGGCACTTCCACGTGCGGCCCTCGTCGCGGCTCCCCCACAGTTCGCCGGACGTCGTGCCGAAGTAAACGCCCACTGTCGGATGCCGGTCGGCGGTCATCGCCTGCCGCTTGACCGTCCACCAGGTCTGGGACTTGGGCATGCCGTCCGCCTGGCGTTTCCACGTGGCGCCACCGTCGCGGGTGCGGAAGACGCCGGGCTTGCCGCCCGGGCACACGCGCGGCCACACGCTCGTCCCGTCCATCGGGAAGGTCCACGCCGTGTTCTCGTCGTGGGGGTGCGGGACCATCGGCAGCCCGCAGTAGCCCACCGACTTCGGCATGCCGGTGCCGATGTCGGTCCAGCGCGTCGCGGGGCGGTCGAGGCGGAAGAGGCCGCAGTGGTTCTGCTGCCAGAGCCGGTCGGGGTTGCCGCCCGCGAACCGGACGCAGTGCGCGTCGTGGCCGTACTCGATGTCGGGGTTCGGCTGGAAGTCGGCGCGCACGCCCTGGTTGAGTGGCCGCCAGTCCGCGCCGCCGTCGACCGACTCGAAGGTGCCGCCGCTCGACATGCTCATGTACATATGGGCGGGGTCGCGCGGATCGACGAGGATCGAGTGGAGCTTCGCGCCGTCCGGCGTGCCGTCCTGGTCGCCGCCGCACCAGGCCTTGCGCTGCGGATGCTCGTTGAAGCCGGCCACCCCTTCCCACGTCGCGCCGCCATCTGCGCTGCGGAAGAGTCCCTGCGGGGAGGTGCCGGCCCACCACACGCCGGGCTGCGACGCGTGGCCCGGCGTCAGCCAGAACGTGTGGTCGACGACCCGCCCGCTGTCCGGCTTGAACGCCGGCGGCCGCGCGGCCTCCTGCCACGTGCGCCCGTTGTCGGTCGACCGGAAGATCGTCGGGCCGAGGTGCCCGGTGCGCGCGGCGGCGAGCAGCGTCTTCCCGTCGCGCGGGTCGAGCACCGCGTGGTGGACGATGTTGCCGAGGAACGCCGGTCCCGCGAGCTTCCACGTGCGGCGCGTGGGGTCCGCCGCGAGCGTCCACAGGCCCTTGCGGGTGGCGACCAGCAGGCGCACGCGGCGCGCCTTCGGAGCGGGGGTCTTCGCGGTGCGGGCCATGCGGCTTCCTCCTTCGTGGTACCCGGTGCGTCGCCGGGAAAGGGCGTAACGCTACGCTTCCCGCGAGTCTCCCCGCAAGCGCCGGGGTTGAAATTGTCGCCCCGGCCTGCAATGCTTGATATTCCGTGCGGTTTCTTCCAACCAGGAGTCAAGCGCAATGACCATCAAGGTGGGCGACCGGCTGCCGGCAGGCACGCTGTCCGAGTACATCGAAGTCGAAGGCAACGGCTGCAGCGTCGGCCCCAACCCGTTCAAGGTCGAGGACCTGACCAAGGGCAGGAAGGTCGTGATCTTCGGCCTGCCCGGCGCGTTCACGCCGACCTGCTCGGCCAAGCACGTGCCGAGCTACCTCGCCAACTACGACAGGCTGAAGGCGAAGGGCGTGGACGAGATCGTCTGCATGTCCGTCAACGACCCGTTCGTGATGGGTGCGTGGGCGCGCGACCAGAAGACCGGCGGCAAGGTCCGCATGATGGGCGACGGCAGCGCCGACTACACGAAGGCGCTCGGCCTCGAGTTCGACCTCACCGCGCGCGGCATGGGCGTGCGCTGCCAGCGCTTCTCGATGCTCGTCGACGACGGCGTGGTGAAGGCGCTCAACGTGGAGGCGCCGGGCAAGTACGAGATTTCCGACGGCGACACCATGCTGAAGCAGCTCGGCTGACCGGCAGGCTCGTGCGCTCGTGCAACGGCGGCCCGCGTGGCCGCCGTTGCGTTTCATGGCACCGGCTCAGCGCTTGCGGCGCGCCGCGGACTTCGCCGCCACGTTGCGCGCGACGGCGGCGCGGACGAGCGCCTTGAACGCCGTCGCGTCGACCGTCCCGCCCTCGCGGATGTCGAGCGCGCGCCGCACGTTGCCGTCGAGGCTCGCGTTGAAGAGGCCCGCGGGGTCGGGCAGCTCGGCGCCGTGGGCGAAGGTGAGCTTCACCACGGCCTTGTAGGTCTCGCCGGTGCAGAGGATCCCGTCGTGTTCCCATACGGGCGTGCCGCGCCACTTCCACGCCTCGACGACCTCGGCGTCCGCCTCGCGGATGAGGGCCCGCACGCGGGCCAGCGTGGCGCCGCGCCAGTCGGCGAGTTCGGCGATGCGCTGCGAGATGAGCGCCGCGGGCGATTCGCCGTCGTCGCTTGGGTTCACGTGTCCTCCCGTTGCGGTGCGCCGCACGCCGGCGGCAAGGGAACGATCATCGCCCGCCGCCGCGACGGCCGCGCCTTAGCGCCTGCGCGCGACGAGGTCGATGAGCGCCGACATGCCATCGTGGCCGGGGCCTTCCTGGATCGCGGCGTCGTAGGCGTCGAGCACCTCGATGTCCCATCCGGCGAACGTCTGCTCCAGCCACCCGCGCGTGTACATGTTCTCGCGATGCGGTGGTCCCCCGGTGCCGTAGTCGACCTGCTCGGGGCGATACCCCTCGAGCAGGAAAAGCCCGCCCGGGACCACCGCCGCCTGCATGCGCGCGAACACGCGATCGCGGTCCTCGGGCGGCATGAACTGGATGAAGACCGCGACCACTGCGTCGTACGTCGCGGCCCCGTAGTCCCAGGCGTAGATGTCGCCGTCGTGAAGGTCGACCGTCACGCCGCGGGCGTGCGCCAGTCGCCGCGCCTTCGCGAGCGCGTTGGGCGCGAAGTCGAATGCGGTCACCCGCGCGCCCTGCGCCGCGAGGTGCACGCTGTTGCGGCCTTCGCCGTCGGCGACGCACAGCACGCGGCCCCCGGGCGCAATGCGGTGCGCGTGGCGCGCGACGAACGCGTTGGGCGCCTCGCCGAAGTGGTAGTCCTCGCCCGCGTAGCGCGCCTGCCACGTGGCGAGCGGGTTGTCGAAGCGCGCCACGGCACCTAGCCCAGCCGCGCGAGGATGCCGTCCAGCTCCTCGAGGCTCGAGTAGTCGATCACGAGCCGCCCCGCGCCGTTGCGGCGCGGCACGAGCTTCACCTTCGCGCCGAGCTTCTCCGCGAGTTCGGTCTCGAGCCGGGCGGTGTCGGCGTCCACGCGCGCCGCGCCCTTCTTCGGATTGAGCTTCGGCGGCGCGAGCAGGTCGGCGACGAGGCGCTCGGTCTCGCGCACCGACAGGCCGCCGTCGACCACGCGCGACGCGGCCGCGGTCTGCTGCGCGACGGACAGCGAAAGCAGCGCGCGCGCGTGACCCATCTCGAGCGCGCCCTGCATCAGGTACTCCTGCGCGGGCTTCGCGAGCTGCGTGAGGCGCAGCAGGTTCGTCACCGTGCTGCGCGACTTGCCCACGGCCTTCGCGCACGCCTCGTGCGTGAGGCCGAACTCGTCGATCAGGCGCTGCAGGCCCTTCGCCTCCTCCAGCGGATTCAGGTCCTCGCGCTGCAGGTTCTCGATCAGCGCCATGGCCAGCGCGTTGTGATCGGGGATGTCCTTCACGAGCGCCGGGACCACGGTGAGGCCGGCGCGCTGCGCCGCGCGCCAGCGCCGCTCGCCCGCCACGATCTCGAAGCGGTGGCCGTCGACGGGGCGCACCAGGATCGGCTGCATCACCCCCTGCTCGCGGATCGAGTCCGCGAGTTCGGCGAGCGCCGCGTCGTCCATGTGCGTGCGCGGCTGGTACTTGCCGGGCCGCAGGCGATCGATCGCGATCGTCTGCAGCGCGCTGGCCTCCGGCTCGTCCTTGCCGCCGGACAGCAGCGCGTCGAGGCCTCGGCCGAGGCCCTTGGGTCGGATCATCGGTATCCCCTTAGCCGGCGGCGGCAGCCGCCGCCTGTTCCTGCTCCATCCGCCGCAGCATCTCGCCAGCCAGCGCGAGGTACGCGAGCGCGCCCTTCGACTGCGGCTCGAGCTTCAGCGCGGGGATGCCATGCGACGGCGCCTCCGCGAGGCGCACGTTGCGCGGAATGAGCGTGCGGAAGAGCTTGTCGCCGAAGTGCTTCTCCAGTTCGGCGGTGACGTTTTGCGCAAGCGTGTTGCGCGGGTCGTACATCGTGCGCAGCAGCCCCTCGATCTCGAGCTTCGGATTGAGGTGCGCGCGCACCTTCTTCAAGGTCTGCACGAGGTCGGACAGGCCCTCGAGCGCGTAGTACTCGCACTGCATCGGGATCAGCACCGAATCGGCGGCGCACAACCCGTTCAGCGTCAGCAGCGACAGCGACGGCGGGCAGTCGAGCAGGATGAAATCGTATTCGGGCGCGACGGCGCTGATGGCGGACTTCATCTGCGACAGCGCGTCGGCGAGCGCGTCCTTGAGGCGCGTCTCGCGCTCGGGCAGGTCGACCAATTCGATCTCCGCGCCCGCGAGTTCGCGGTTCGCGCCGACGACGTCGAAGCCGCCCGACGGGGAGGCGACGCGCGCATCCGCGATGCCCCGCTCGCCGAGCAGCACCTGGTACACCGTGACGGCGAGCGCGCGCTTGTCGAGGCCGGCGCCGGTGGTCGCGTTGCCCTGCGGGTCGAGGTCGATCAGCAGCACGCGCCGCTTCATCGCGCAGAGGCTCGCCGCGAGGTTGACCGACGTCGTGGTCTTGCCCACGCCGCCCTTCTGGTTGGCGACGGCGATGATGCGGGTCATTGCGGCTCCACGTTGTGTTGCATGACGACGAGGTGGCGCGCGGCGTCGAGGCCGGGTACGACCAGCGCGTGCGTCGCGACCACGCGCAATGTCGCGGGCACCTCCGCGAGTTCCTCGTGCGGGTGCACGCCCTTCATCGCGACCAGCAGCCCGTCCGGCGCGACGTGCCGCGCCGACGTCGCGGCGAACGTCGCGATGTCCGCGAAGGCGCGCGAGATGACGACGTCGAAAGGCGCCTCGCGTCCCAGCGCCTCCACGCGCACGGCCTCGGCGCGCACGTTGTGCAGGCCGAGTTCGATCGCGGCCTGCTGGATGAAGGCGACCTTCTTGTGCACGGCGTCGACCAGCGTCACGTGCCAGTCGGGCCGCGCGATCGCGAGCGGGATGCCGGGGATGCCGCCGCCCGCCCCCACGTCGAGCACGCGCAGCCCGGCGCGCTGCGGAAGATGCGGCAGCACCGCGAGCGCGTCGAGCAGGTGATGCGTGACCATGCGCTCCGGTTCTCGGATCGCGGTCAGGTTGTAGGTGCGGTTCCACTTCGCGAGCAGCGCGACGAACGCGAGAAGCTGCTGCCGCTGTTGCGCGGTGAGGTCCACGTGCAGGGCCGCGAGGCCCTGCGCGAGGTCGTCCGCCAGCCGGGGCGGCAGCGCGAGTTCGCTCACGGGACTACGCCGTCTTGCGCTCGGCGCGCGATGCCGTGCCGCCGCGCTTCAGGTGCACGAGCAGCAGCGACACCGCGGCCGGCGTGATGCCGGAGATCCGGGCCGCCTGGCCGAGCGTTTCCGGACGCCCGGCGGCGAGCTTCTGGCGCGCCTCGGTGGACAGGCCGCGCACCTGGGCGTAGTCGAGGTCGGCCGGGATGGGCAGCGTCTCCTGCGCGAGCTGGCGGGCGACCTCGTCGCGCTGGCGCTCGATGTAGCCCGCGTACTTCACGGATACCTCGACCTGCTCCGCCACCGCGGGATCGTCGACCGGCGCGCCGGCACCGGGGAGCGTCATCAGCGAGGCGTAGGTCACTTCCGGGCGGCGAAGCAAGTCAGTAAGCGCATACTCTCGTTCAAGGCCTTGACCCAGAACGCGCAGGACATCCGGATCATCCGAGCTCGCGGGCACGACCGTGGCCGCGAGGCGCGCGCACTCGGCATCGATGGCGTCCCGCTTGCGGGCGAACGCGTCCCAGCGCGCATCATCGACCACCCCGAGCCGCCGGCCGTGCTCGGTCAGGCGCAGGTCCGCGTTGTCCTCGCGCAGCTGCAGCCGGTACTCCGCCCGCGACGTGAACATCCGGTAGGGCTCCGACACGCCGCGGGTGATGAGGTCGTCGACCAGCACGCCGAGGTAAGCCTCGTCCCGGCGCGGGGACCAGCCGGCTTCGCCGCGCACGAACCGCCCGGCGTTGATGCCGGCGAGCAGGCCCTGCGCCGCGGCCTCCTCGTAGCCTGTCGTGCCGTTGATCTGGCCGGCGAAGAAGAGCCCGTGGATCGCCTTCGTCTCCAGGGTCGACTTGAGCCCCCGCGGGTCGAAGAAGTCGTACTCGATCGCGTAGCCGGGACGCAGGATCTCGGCGCGCTCGCAGCCACGCATCGTCCGCACCAGTGCCAACTGGACGTCGAACGGCAGGGAGGTCGAGATGCCGTTCGGATAGATTTCGTGCGTGTCGAGGCCTTCCGGCTCGAGGTAGATCGTGTGGCTGTCGCGACCGGCGAAGCGCACCACCTTGTCCTCGATCGACGGGCAGTAGCGCGGGCCCACGCTCTTGATGACCCCCGAGTACATCGGCGAGCGGTCGAGGCCGGCGCGGATGATGTCGTGGGTGGCGGCGTTGGTCTGCGTCACCCAGCACGGTCGCTGCTCGGGGTGCATCTCCCGGCGCCCGAGGAACGAGAACACCGGGGCGGGCGTGTCGCCCGGCTGCTCGGCCAGCACCGAGAAATCGATGGTGCGCCCGTCCAGGCGCGGCGGCGTCCCGGTCTTGAGGCGGCCGGCCGGCAACGCCATCTCGCGCAGCCGCGCGCCCAGGCGCTTGGCCGGCGGATCGCCGGCGCGTCCCGCCTCGTAGTTCTGGAGTCCGACGTGCAGCAGCCCGGAGAGGAACGTGCCGGTGGTCAGCACCACGGCGTCGGCCTCGAACACGAGCCCGATCTGGGTGACGACGCCGCGCACGCGGTCGCCCTCGAGCAGCAGGTCGTCCACCGGCTGCTGGAACAGCGACAGGTTCGGCTGGTGCTCGAGCCGGTGGCGGATCGCCCGCCGGTAGAGCACCCGATCCGCCTGCGCGCGGGTGGCCCGGACCGCCGGCCCCTTGCTGGAATTCAGGATCCGGAACTGGATCCCCGCCTCGTCCGTCGCGAGCGCCATCGCGCCGCCCAGCGCGTCGATCTCCTTCACCAGGTGGCCCTTGCCGATCCCGCCGATGGACGGGTTGCAGGACATCTGGCCCAGCGTCTCGAAGTTGTGGGTCAGCAGCAGCGTCCGCCGGCCCATGCGGGCGCTGGCGAGCGCGGCCTCGGTCCCGGCATGACCGCCGCCGACGACGATGACCTCGAAACGGGTGGGATGGAGCACAGGGACCGCCAAAGGACGAAGGGGTGCAATTCTAGTGGAGATTGGGGCGGGATGTTCCACGTGGAACCGCCCGCCCGCCATCGGCCGAAGGTTTCACGTGGAACATCGGCGCGCCCGCAAGGATGCAGCGTGGGCGGCACCGCTATTTCGCCGGCGTTCCCGACCCCGCCGGCGGCAACACGCCGACCTCCCGGAAATAGGCCGCAGCCCCCGGGTGCAGCGGGAGGACCGTCCGCGCGGCGTCCTCCCGGGTGAGTCCCGCGAGGCTGGGGTGCCGCTTCCGGAAGTCGTCCAGATTCTCGAACACGGCCCGCGTGACCGCGTAGGCGACGGCGTCGGGCAGGTCGTCCGCCGCCACGACCGCGAACCGCGTGGCGAAGCTCGGCACCGGCGGCGCGCCCTTGGCATACACGTCGGCCGGCACCGGCGCGCGATAGTAATGGGGCTGCGCCGCGAGAAGCCCGTCGACCGCCGGCCCGTCCACCGCCAGGAACCGCGCGCCGCAGCCGGACATGGCGTCGGCAAAGACCGGATTGGGATGCGTCGCGACGAACACGAAGGCGTCGACCTTGCGCTCGCACAGCGCCGGGGCCATCTCGACGAACTTGAGGTGGGCGGCCTGCGCGAGGTCGCCGGGGCCGATGCCGTGCGCCGCGAGCACCAGCGCCGTGGTGGCCTGCGTGCCGCTGCCGGGCGGGCCGACCGCCACGCGCTTGCCGCGCAGGTCGGCGACCGAGCGGATCGGGGACGCCGGATCGACCATCACCGTGAAGACTTCGGGCGCCACCTCGAACAGCGCCCGCAGCCGCGGCTGCGGACCATCCGCGAACGCGCCGGTCCCCTGGCGGGCGGCGGCCTGCATGTCGCCCTGGGCGAGCCCGAGGTCGAACTCGCCGTCCAGGACTCCCTTGATGTTGGCGACCGAACCGTCGGACGTTTCGGCCGCGCAGCGCAGCCCGTGCTGCTTGCGGGTGGCGTTCACCATCCGGCACAGCGCCGTCCCCACCGGAAAGTAGTCGCTCTGCGGCCCGCCCGTGCCGATGCTGATGCGGGTCGGCGGCGCGGACTGGGCCGACGGCGGCATTCCGAGCCACGGAAGCGCCAGCGCCAGGCACAGCAGGAGGCGACGGGGCGGCAGCGGCATGCGGAGGCGGGCGGCGGGGAGGACGGCCCGCCGAGTCTAGCGCAAAGAAAAGGGGCCGGCGAACCGGCCCCTTCCCCTACCTCCTCCTCCTACAACTGCAGTGCTACCCCCTTGCCCCTCCTCCTACCACTTGTTCATTGCGCGAGGCGCTGCGCCAGCCGGTCGCGTTCGAATTGCAGGGCCGCCGGGCGCTTGGCGCCGAGCTTGGCGAAGAGCTCGTCGTGCGAGGCGAGCTCCCGCTCCCACTGCGCGCGGTCGAGCCGCATGACGCCTTCGAACAGGTCGGCATTGAACTGCGCGCCCGTCCAGTGCAGGTCGCTGTACGTCGGCACGACGCCCACGGCGTTCTCGCGCCCCTGCGCACGGCCGCGGCAGCGGTCCACGATCCATTGCAGCACGCGCATGTTCTGGCCGAAGCCGGGCCACGCGAACTTGCCCTGCTCGTCCTTGCGGAACCAGTTCACGCTGAAGATCTTCGGCGCATGGGGCACCGACGTGCCCATCGCGAGCCAGTGCTTGAAGTAGTCGCCGACGTGGTAGCCGCAGAACGGCAGCATCGCGAATGGGTCGCGGCGCACTTCGCCGACGGCCCCGGTCGCGGCCGCGGTGGTCTCCGAGCCCATGGTCGCCGCCTTGTAGACGCCCTCTTCCCACGTACGGGCTTCACTTACGAGCGGCACAGTGTCCGAGCGGCGGGCGCCGAACACGAAGGCCGAGATCGGCACGCCCGCGGGGTCGTCCCACGCCGGGTCGAGCGACGGGCATTGGATCGACGACACGGTGAAGCGCGCGTTGGGGTGGGCCGCCTTGCGGCCGCCCTTCCCGTCTTCCGGCGTCCAGTCCTTGCCCTGCCAGTCGATGACGTGCGCGGGCGGCTCCTTCGTCATGCCTTCCCACCACACGTCGCCGTCGTCGGTCAGCGCGACGTTGGTGAAGATGACGTTCCGCTTCAGCATCTCCATCGCGTTCGGGTTCGACTCGTACGACGTCCCCGGCGCGACCCCGAAGTACCCCGCTTCCGGGTTGATCGCGTGCAGGTAGCCGTCGTCCGCGGGCTTGATCCACGCGATGTCGTCGCCGATGGTCGACACCTGCCAGCCCTCGTAGCCGGGCGGCGGGATCATCATCGAGAAATTGGTCTTGCCGCAGGCGCTCGGGAACGCCGCCGCGACGTAGGTCTTCTCGCCCGCGGGCGAGGTGACGCCGAGGATCAGCATGTGCTCGGCGAGCCAGCCCTGGTCGCGGCCCATGACGGAGGCGATGCGCAGCGCGAAGCACTTCTTGCCGAGGAGCGCGTTGCCGCCGTAGCCCGAGCCGTAGCTCCAGATCTCGCGCGACTCGGGGAAGTGCACGATGTACTTCTGGTCCTTGTTGCACGGCCACTTCACGTCGGCCTGGCCCGGCGCGAGCGGGGCGCCGACCGTGTGCACGCAGGGCACGAAGGTGCCGTCGCTGCCGAGCACGTCGTACACCGCGCGCCCCATGCGCGTCATGAGCTTCATGTTGACGACGACGTACGGGCTGTCCGACAGCTCGATGCCGATGTGCGCGATCGGGCTGCCGATCGGGCCCATCGAGAACGGGACCACGTACATCGTCCGGCCGCGCATGCAGCCGTCGAAGAGGCCGTTCAGGGTGCCGCGCATCGTCGCGGGCGCGACCCAGTTGTTGGTCGGCCCCGCGTCCTCCTCCCGCTCGCTGCAGATGAAGGTGCGGTCCTCGACCCGCGCGACGTCGGACGGGTCGGACAGCGCCAGGTAGCTGCCGGGACGCTTGGCGGGATTGAGACGGCGCAGCATGCCGGCCGCGACCATCTCGCCCATCAGGCGCTCGTACTCGGCTTCGCTGCCGTCGCACCAGACGATGTGCTCCGGCTTCGTGAGTGCGGCAATTTCACGCACCCACCCGAGGAGTCGCGGATGACGGATGTACGACGGCGCACTCACGGACGCGGCGAGGGTGGCCAGGGATTCGGGCTGGTTCATCGTGGGAGGGGAGCGTTAGGACGTGGAAGGAACTGCGGTCCGACGGAGCTGGGCACGCCATGCGTGCCGACGGTAACTCTCGATTTTACGCGCGGCCCCCGGGGTCCCGCACACTGGTCGAGCGGCCTTACCGGTTCGCCGCGCGCCCGGCCCCGTCCCGGCGCCAACGCCGCGATCCGGAGCTCGCGCACGCCGTGTCCCCACTCTACTCCCGGCCGCCGCGCACGCCGCCTTGCGGTCCGCCGCGCCGGCCGCGATACCAGTCGCGGGCGCGCGCGAACACGAGCGGCGTGGCGAGCAGCAGCACGACGACGCGCGTCACGTGGAACGCGGTCACCACCGGCACGCCGAGCTGCAGGCTCTTCGCGGTGATGCACATCTCGGGCAGGCCGCCGGGTGCCGTGCCGAGGACGAGCGTCGCCCAGTTGAGCCCCGCGAGCCAGCCGAGCGCCGCGCCGAAGAGCGCGGAGAGGATGACCGACAACACGACCGACAGCGCGACGGCGCCGACGAAGCGATGCGCGCCTTCGAGGAAGTCGCGCTCGAAGCGCGAGCCGAGCGCGCAGCCCAGCAGCAGCTGCGCGACGTTGGACACGACCTGCGGCACCGACGAGAGGTCCACGCGCAGCGCAGTGAGCGGGATGGCCACCGCGAGCGAGCCCAGCACGAACGCGTTCGGCACGCGCAGGCGCTGAAACGCGAGGCCGCCGGCGAGCGTACCCGCCATCAGCAGGCCGAAGCCCGCGAGGTCGAACGTCTTCGCCCCGGGCACGAACACGTCGGCGCCGTGCACGCCGAGGGCGGTGACGAGCCCCGGCACGATGGCGACCACGATGAGCACGCGCAGGCTCTGCGCAGCAGTGATGCGGTCGATGCGGCCGCCGAAGCGCTCGCCCAGCACCGCCATCTCCGACGCGCCTCCGGGCACGCTCGCGAAGATGCCCGTCGTCTTGTCGAGCCGCGCGAGGCGCGCGAGCGCCACGCCCGAGACGTAGCCCAGTCCGATCGCGAACACGGCGCCGATGGCGAGCAGCCACCAGATCGACGCCACGAGCTGCACGACCTCGGGCGTGAAGTAGAGGCCGATCGCGCTGCCGATGATCCACTGTCCCGTGTAGCGGGCGAACACCGGCACCGCGACGCCGATCCCGCCGATGCGCAGGAACGCGACGGCGAAGAGCGGTCCCAGCATCCACGGGATCGGCGTGTGCAGCAGCGTGCACGCATAGCCCGCGAGCGCGCCGGCGGCGAGCGCCCCGGCCCAGCGCAGGGGCGGGTGGCGCGCGAGGAGCTGCCGGGCTAGCGAAGGCATCCGGATCCCCCGCCGCTTCGCGAACGCCGCGGCGCAGGGGAGCCGGTGAACGTGCAGGCGGAGTGACGCGCCGCGCAGGGACCGGTCAGAACACCCACAGGTCGCGGCGCGGCAACTCGAGCCAGTGGTCGCCGGGGGAGAGCGGGGCGCTGCCGTAGGCACGCAGCCGCGTCTCGCCCAGGTGGAAGAGGTGCTCCCAGCGGTCGCCCAGGAACATCGACGTCACGAGCGGCAGGCGCACGCGGTTGTCGCCGGGGCCGTCGGCGACGCGCACGCGCTCGAGGCGGATCATGCCGGTGGCCGCGCCGCCCACGGCGGGCGTGCCGCGGGCGGAACCCCACAGGTCCCAGCCGCTGCCCGCGAGCCGCACCTCGCCGTCGCGGCTTTCGGTGACGGTGCCGGCGATCGCGTTGTTGCTGCCCATGAACTCCGCGGTGAAGAGCGTGCGCGGGCCGCCGTACATCTCCTGCGGCGTCCCCTGCTGCTCGATCACGCCGTTGTTGAGGAGCAGGATGCGGTCCGACATCGCCATCGCCTCGCCCTGGTCGTGCGTGACGACGAGCGCGGACAGCTGCAGGCGCAGGATCAGCTCGCGCAGCCACGCGCGCGCTTCCTCGCGCAGCTTGGCGTCGAGGTTGGAGAGCGGCTCGTCCATCAGGATGACGGGCGGGTTGTACACGAGTGCCCGCGCGATGGCGACGCGCTGCTGCTGCCCGCCCGAGAGCTGGTGCGGCAGGCGCTCCGCGAGCTGGCCCAGGCCGAGGTTGGTGAGCGCGGTCGACACGCGGTCCTTCTGCTCCGCCGCCGGCACGCCGCGCAGCTGCAGGCCGTACGCGACGTTGTCGAACACGGTCTTGTGCGGCCACAGCGCGTACGACTGGAACACGAGGCCGAGGTTGCGCTTCTCGGCGGGCACCTCGAGGCGCTGCGCGCCGTCGAACACCGGGCGGTCCTCGATGCGGATGCTGCCGCGATGCGGGACCTCGAGGCCGGCGACCGCGCGCAGCAGCGTGGTCTTGCCCGAGCCGGAGGGGCCGAGCAGGGACACCACCTCGCCCTGGCGCAGCTCCATCGACACGCCCTTCAGGATGGCGTTGTCCCCGTACGACAGGTGCAGGTCCGCGACGGCAAGCTTAATCATGGAGCTTCACTCCGAAGCGCAGCGCGATGACGAGGCCGATGGCCACCAGCACGACGTTGATGAGGGAGAGCGCGGCGACGGTGTCGGCGGCACCCGTGCCCCACAGCGACACGAGCAGCGAACCGATCACCTCGGTGCCGGGGCCGAGCAGGTACACGCCGGTCGAGTACTCGCGCTCGAAGATCATGAACACGAGGAGCCAGCTCGCGAGGAGCCCGTAGCGGATGAGCGGCAGCGTGACGTGGCGGCTCACCTGCCCGCGCGTCGCACCCGCGCTGCGCGCCGCCTCCTCCAGTTCCGGGCCGACCTGCAGCAGCGAACTCGACACCAGGCGCATCCCGTAGGCGAGCCAGACCACCGTGTACGCGAGCCACACGCTGAAGATCGTCGTGCGCAGCGGCGCGAGCGGCGGGAAGAAGAGGAACACCCACAGGAACGCGAGGCCCGCGAGCAGGCCCGGCACCGCGCGCGGCACCAGCACGAGGTAGTCGACGAAGCGCGACCAGCCGTCGGGCTGGCGATGGGTCGCGAGGCCGATCGCCGTGTAGCACGCGACCGCGAGCGCGCCGCCGACGACCCCGATCAGGATGGTGTTGAGGATGCCGCGGACCAGCGTGGGCTGCTCGAACACCTCGCGGAAGTGGTCGAGCGTGAGCACCTCGGAGAGCACGACGCCCTCGCCCCACGTCGACACGACCGAGCGCAGCGCGATGCCGGACAGCGGCACGATGATGGTCACGAACAGCCAGAACAACAGGATGGCCGCCGCGACCCAGCGCCAGCGGCCGAGCGGCAGCGGGCGCTGGCGCCCCGCCTTGCCCTTCACGGTGACGAACTTGCCGGCGTTCTTGAGGAGGTAGCGCTGCAGCATCACGAGCGGGAAGGTCACCGCGACGATGCACACCGCCACCGCCGCCATCAGGTGGTACGACGGCGTGCCGAGCTTGTTGGTGAGCTTGTAGAGGTACGTCGCCAGCACGAGGTGGCCCTCCGGGTCGCCCAGCACCAGCGGCAGGCCGAAGATCTCGAACCCGAGGAAGAACACCAGCACGCCGGAGAAGAGCAGCGACGGCGTCACCATCGGCAGCGACACGTCGCGCGCGACGCGGAACGGCGAGGCGCCGGTCATGCGCGCGGCCTCCTCCACGTCGGAGCCCAGGCTCTTCAGCGCCGAGGAGGAATACAGGTACACGTGCGGCACGTGGGTGAGCCCGGCGATGATCGCGATCGCGGTCAGCGAGTACACGTTCCACGGCACGTCGCCGAACAGGTTCTTCGCCCACACCGAATAGAAGCCGACCGGCCCGGCCGCCACCACGTAGCCGAACGCGAGCACCATCGGCGAGACGAAGATCGGGATCAGCAGCAGCGGCTCGATCCACCGCCGGCCCGGCAGGTCGGTGCGCACCATCAGGAAGGCGAGCACCCCGCCGAGGGGCACGGAGATGAGCGCCATGCCGCCCGCGATGACGAGCGAGTTGCGGAACGCGTCCCAGAAGTCCGAGTCCGCGAAGATGAACGCGAACGCGCCGAGGCCGACGGTCTTGTTCGGCGCGAAGAACGGCGCGTTGAGCAGGCTCTGGTAGAAGATGAGCCCGAGCGGAAGGAAGACCGCGATCGCCGTCAGGCTGATGACGGCGATGCGCGGGGCCTGCAGGGAACCGCCCTTCACGCTGCGCGCTCCGGGCCGGGTTCGGCCTGGGGAGGACGGCCCGGCAGGCTCACTGGCTTCACGGTGCGCTTACTTGCCGCCCTTGATCGCCGCCTGCCACTGCTTCAGGAAGTCGAGGCGCTTGGTCTGGTCGAGGTAGACCAGGAGGTCGGCGGACACCGGGATCGGGCGGACCGAGTTGCCGAGCGTCTTGGCGAGGCCGGAGGCCGTCATCTCGCCTTCGACGTCGGCGCGGATCGAGCCCAGGTCGGCCTGGCTCGCGATGATCTGCTGGCCGCGCTTGGACAGGATGTAGTCGGTCCACAGCTTCGCGGCGTTCGGGTTCTTGGCCTTGGCCGAGATGAACTGCACGCGCGACATCACGAGCGTGTAGTCCTTGGGCAGCACGTAGCCGATGCCGGGGTCCTTCTTCATGCGCAGCACGGCGTACGACGCGAAGATGTTGTAGCCCAGCACGTTCTCGCCGGAGCTGATGCGCTCCATCATCGTGCCCGAGCTCGACTGGAAGCGCGGGCCGACGGCGCCCATCGCCTTCACGAAGTCCCAGAACTGCGGGTTCTGCTTGCTGTCCTGCGTGATCAGCATGAAGCCCACGCCCGACTTCTCGATGTCGTAGGTCGTGAACTTGCCCTTGAACTTGTCCGGGCTCGCCGTCAGGAGCTTGACGAGGTCGGCGTGGCTCTGCGGCACGTCGGCGCCGGTGAGCAGGCGCTTGTTGTAGACGAACGCGATCGGCTCGTACGTGGTGCCGAACGCGGTGTTCTTGAAGTTCGCCCACGCCGGGACCTGCGGCAGCTCGGGCGAGCTGTAGGCCAAACCGTTGCCCTCGCTCACGAGCTTGATCTGGAGGTCCATCGACGAGCTCCAGAGCACGTCGGCGGAGCCGCCGCCGGCCGCGACCTCGCTGATGAAGCGGTTGTAGATCTCCGTGGTGTTCATGTCGTTGTACTCGACGGAGATGCCGGGGTAGAGCGCCTGGAAGTCCTTGATGAGCGGCGTGGCGGCGACCATGTCGGTCGAGCTGTAAACCACGACCTTGCCTTCCTTCTTGGCGGCGGCGATGGTGTCGGCGTAGTTCGCGGGATAGCCGGCCGGCACCTGCGCGGTGGCGGTGAGCGCGGCGAAACTGAAGGCCGCGAACGCGGACGCGGCGGCCTTGCGGAATGCAGTCATGGGGAATCCTCCGGAAAAGGCGGTGTTCTTCGTGTGCGACAGGAGCGTACGCCGCTTAGGGCGGGAAGCTTGCCTCCGGAACCTCCGTACGTCAAATTCGCCGCGGGACGTCCCGGATCACCGGCCGGACGGCCGTTACGTAACGCAAGATCAGGAACGCGGGGGCATCACTTGCCGATGCAGAACCGGCCGAAGATGACACCCACGTTGCCCGAGGTCGCTGCGCGCAGCGACCTCCCGCTCCCGCCCTTCTCCCCCCGCGGGAGAAGGGTCAGGGGATGAGGGGGGATCACTTGCCGATGCAGAACCGGCCGAAGATGACGCCGAGAAGATCATCCGCCGTGAACTCCCCGGTGATCGCGGAGAGCGCCTCCTGCGCCTCGCGCAATTCCTCCGCGAACAGCTCGATCGGCGGCGGATTCGCCGCCACGTGGGCGGCGGCGGCATCGAGATGGGCGGCGGCGGCCGCCAGCGCCTCGACGTGGCGCGCGCGGGCAAGGTAGGTGTCCTGCGTATCGCCCGCGGCGCCGACCAGGTCGAGCACCGCGCGCTCGAGCGCCGGGACCCCGTCGCCGGACAGCGCGGACAGCCAGACGTGCCGCCGCCCGTCGGTGCCGGTCGCGGCGTGCGCCGCCACCGCGGCGAGGTCGGCCTTGTTGTGAACGATCACGCGCGGCAGTTCCTCCGGCAGCCGGGCGAGGAGCGCCGCATCGTCGGGATGGCCGGCCCCGCCCGCGTCGCGCGCGTCGACCAGCACCACCGCGAGGTCGGCGCGCCCGACGGCGGCCCACGTGCGCTCGATGCCGATGCGCTCGACCGCGTCCGCCGTCTCGCGCAACCCCGCGGTGTCGACGACGGTGAGGGGGATGCCCGCGATCTCGATCACGCGGGTCACCGGGTCGCGCGTGGTGCCGGGGATCGGCGTCACGATGGCGGCCTCCTCGCGTGCGAGCCGGTTGAGCAGGCTCGACTTGCCGACGTTGGGCCGGCCGACCAGCACCACCGTCAGGCCTTCGCGCAGCAGTGCGCCCGTGCGGGCGCGGGCCTGCACCGCGGCGACCTGCGCCTGCAGGGCGGACAGGCGCCGCACCACGTCGCCGGCCGCGAGGAACTCGATGTCCTCCTCGGGGAAGTCGAGCGTGGCCTCGGTGTACATGCGCAGCTCGGTGACCGCCTCGACCAGCGCGTGCACGTCGCGCGAGAACTCGCCGTCGAGGCTGCGCGCCGCGGCGCGCGCGGCGGTGGCCGTGGCGGCGTCGATGAGGTCGGCCACGCTCTCGGCCTGCGCGAGGTCGAGCTTGCCGTTGAGGAACGCCCGCCTGGTGAACTCGCCCGGCTCGGCGATGCGCGCGCCCAGCTCGACGCAGCGCGCGAGCAGGAGGCGCAGGACCGACGGCCCGCCGTGGCCGTGGAATTCCGCGACCCACTCGCCGGTGTAGGACCGCGGCGCCGGGAAGTGCAGGACCAGCCCGTGGTCGAGCGGCGCGCCCGCCGCGTCGCGGAACGTCGCGAGCGTGGCCGTGCGCGGCGGTGGCACGACACCCGCGACGCCGGCGATCAGCGCCCCGAGGTCGTCGCCGGACACCCGGACCACGCCGATGCCGCCGCGCCCGGGCGGCGTGGCGATGGCGGCAATGGTCACGGCGGCGGGCGTCATGCGCGACAGCTTACCGCGCCGGCCGGTGCGCAATAATCGCGGTGATGCCGGCCGCTGCCCCGACGCCTACCCCGCGACGCGACCTCCGCCCGGCGGGTGTGGCCCTGCTCGCGCTCGTCGCGCTCTTCGGCAACGGCCTGAAGGCGCTGGTGACGAGTTCGGTGCTGGTCGGCGAAGGCACCCTCGCGACGTTCCTCGGGATGCGACCCGAGCAGGTGGCGGCGCTGATGCAGGCGACCATCGCCGGCATGGTCGTGGCGCTCGCCCTGTGCCCGATCCTGCTGGCGCGCTATTCCGCCCGCGCGCTCGGACTCGCGGCCTGCGCAGTGGCGTGCGTGGCGTTCGGCGGCTTCGCGGCCGTCCAGTTCGCGCCGGCCGACCCGGTGCTGCGCGACGCGGCAGCCTTCGCGGGACTCGCCATCGGCGCCGGCGCGCAGGCGCTGCTGGCGCCGGTCGCGCAGGCGCTCGTGATGCTCGCCCCGCGCCGCGGCACGCGCACCGCCCTGACCACGCTGTGGACCGGCGCCACGCCCGCGGGCTTCCTGCTCGCCCCGCAGGCGGTCAAGCTGCTGCTGCCGGCGCTCGGGATCGGCTGGTACTTCGCCGGCGTCGCGGCGCTGCCGGTCGTGGTCGCGGTCATGCTGGTCCTCCTGCCGTGGTGGGTGCCGCGCAGCGACGCGCACGGCCGCGCGCCGGCGAGCATCCCGCCGCGGGTGGCGCTCGCGTTCACCGCGCTGGTGCTCGCGTTCGAGCTGTGGACGGGCACCGGCGCCGTCGCGGGCTACCGTCACCCGGCGGCGGTCCTGCTGCTCCTCGTCTGCGGCGGGACCCTCGCGTACTTCACGCACGCGTGGCGGACCGGGACGCGGCCCGACGCGCTCGCGGGGCCGAACGTGTGGCTGCTGGTGGCGCTGTTCGTGCTCGAGATCCCGACCACCGGCTTCTTCGACACGTCGTTCCTGGTCAGCACGCAGCACCCGCAGGCGTTCATCTCCGACCGCGCCACGCTCGGCGCGGCCGCGCAGATCGCGGGCACGGTGGTGATGGGCGCGCTGCTGCACCGCCGCCCGGCCGCGGAGCCGCTCCTGCGCATGGCGTTCGCGCTGATCGCGGCGGCCGGGGTGGCGATGCTCGCCGCCTATCCGTGGGTGGCGAACACCGCCTACGTATTCGCGGCGCCGGCCGTGGAAGGCTTCGGCGCCGCCGGCCTCACGGTGCTGCTGTGCCTCGCGCTGGTCCGCGAGGCGAACGTGCACCCGCTGCTCGCGGCGCTGCCGTCGATGGCGATCATGCTGGGAACGGAGTTCGGCCTCGAACTCCTGCAGATGACGTACGCCGCCGCCACGGCCGCCGGCCTCGCTGCGACACCGGCGTACGCGGTGACGCTGGGTGCACAGGTCGTATTCGCGGCCGCGGTGCCGCTGCTGCTGATGCAGGCACGACGCGCCGGCGTGGATCAACCCGCAAGCGACGCTCGTCATCCTGCTTAGCCGCATCGCCGCAGCCATTCAGCCGGCAAACAGCGCCTGACCGAACGGGCGCGCAGCGCCTATGAGCGAGGCGCTTCGTTGCCTTTGCTACGGGAAAAGCGCGCGGCTCGGCTCGTCGACGGCCTCTGGCCTGCCGGCGATGAGCGCTCGCCTCGCGGAGCCGACTCGCACTCGCCGTCGATCCCCGCTGCGCGGGGCCCCTCGCCGGCTGCTCGCGGCTCCGCCCAAAGCTTTTCCCGCTGACCAATCGATGATGAATCGCGCGCGGGCTTCACCCGCGCGATTCATCAGCGTCGGGTCGCCGCCTTGGCCGCAGCCTCCCGCTCCAGCATGCGGTTCATGTGCCACTGCTGCGCGATCTGCAGGCAGTTGTTCACGAGCCAGTACAGCACGAGGCCGGACGGGAAGAAGATGAACATGACCGAGAACGCGATCGGCATGATCTGCATCACCTTCGCCTGCACCGGGTCGGAGATCGGCGTCGGCGAGAGCTTGACCTGCAGGTACGCGGTGATCGCGTAGATCACGGGCAGCACGTAGTACGGGTCCGGCGCGGACAGGTCGTGGATCCACAGGATCCAGGGCGCCTGGCGCAGCTCCACCGCGGAGAGCAGCACCCAGTAGAGCGCGATGAACACGGGGATCTGCACGAGGATCGGAAGGCACCCGCCGAGCGGGTTGATCTTCTCGGTCTTGTACATCTCCATCATCTTGATCTGGAGCTGCTGCTTGTCGTTCGCGTACTGCTCCTGCAGCGCCTTCATCTTGGGCGCGATGATCTTCATCTTCGCCATCGAGCGCGCGGACGCGGCGTTGAGCGGATAGAAGACGCCCTTGATCATGATGGTCATCACCACGATCGCCCAGCCCCAGTTGCCGATGATCCCGTGCAGGAACTTGAGGAGCCAGAAGAGCGGCTCGGCGATGATGGTGAAGATGCCGTAGTCGACGACGCGGTCGAGGCCCTCGGCGGTCTTCGCGAGCACCTCCTGGTCCTGCGGGCCGATGTACAGCGGCACGCGCACCTCGCCCACGGCGCCCGGCGCCACGGTGCCCATCGGCACGATCACGCCGGCCGCGTAGAGGCCGTTCTCGAGCTTGCGCGTGAAGAACTCGCGCGGGGTCTTCTTCTCGTCGGAGGGCAGCCACGCGGCGACGAAGTAGTGCTCGATCATCCCCACCCAGCCGTTGTCGGTGTTCTTGGTGAACGGCGGCTTGCGGTTGGGGTCGGCGGCGCCCTTGTCGATCTCGCCGAACTCGACCTTCTTGAAGTGGTCGGTGGCGTTGTACACGACCGGCCCGACGTACGAGGCCGGCGCCATCGAGCTCTGCACGACCGCCTGCTTGGTGTCGCGCGTGAGCTGGAAGTAGGCGTACGGCGACAGCGGCACGCTGCCCGCATTGGCGAGGTCGAACGCGACGTCGATGAGGTAGCTGCCGCGGTGGAAGGTCAGGATCTGCGTGACCTTGTCGCCGGCGGGGGTGGTGGAGGTGAGGCGCAGGTCGACCCGGTCGCTGCCGGCCGCGAGTTCGCGCGGACCCGGCTCCGCCTTCCACAGCGTCCGGTGGTTGGGCAGGCCCTCGCCGATGAGGCCGGCCTGGGCGATGAACGTGCGCTCGGGCGTGCGCTGCAGCGCCTTGTACGGCTGCGTCTGGTCGGTCGCGTCGTTGTGCCTGGAAAGCGCGACGAGCGTGATCACGCCGCCGGCGGTGTCGATCTCGGCGGTGTAGAGGTCGGTGGTGATCTTGATCAGTTCGCCGCCCGCGGCGACCGGGGCGCCGGTCGGGGTGGGCACCGCGGCACTGGCCCCGGCCGCGGGGGCGCTCGGGGTCGGCACCGACGCGTCCTTCCCGGGGGCGGCCGGGGTCGCGCCCGGAGTGGCGGCCTGCTGCACGGCGGCGGGCGGCGGCGGCGGCGCGTGCTCGCGCTGCCACTCCGTCCACAGCATGAAGCCGGAGAAGCAGAAGATGACAAAGAGGATGAGGCGCTGGGTGTCCATCACGATTCGACGCTTGCCGCTTGGCCGCGCGGACGACGCGCGGCACCGCGGCACCTGTGCAGGAACTGGATCAGGGAACGGGGTCGAAACCCCCGGGATGATACGGGTGGCAGCGGCCGATGCGGCGGACGGCGAGCCAGGTGCCCTTCAGCGCACCGTACTTGCCGAGCGCTTCCAGGGCGTAGTCGGAGCAGCTCGGGTAGAAGCGGCAGTTGTTGCCGAGCAGCGGGCGGATGAAATACTGGTACCCGCGCACCAGCCCCTGCAGGAGGGCCTTCATGGCCGCCGGGCCAGGCTGGCCAGGAGCCGCTCGGCCTCGGCGGTCGCGGCGTCCTGCTCGGCCCGGTTCCTCGCGCGCTTCACGCGCACGATCACGTCGAGGTCGGGCAGCGTGGGGCGCTGGGCGCGGACGACTTCCCGGAGCTTGCGGCGCAGGCGGTTGCGGTCGACGGCGCGGGCCGCGACCTTGCGGCCGATCACGTACCCCGTGCGGCCTCCCGGCACGGCGGACGGAGCGACGACGAGGGAGAGATGGAGGCCTTCCACGCGACGGCCGGTGCGGAACACCGCCTCGAAGGCGCCCTGCCCCGTGAGGCGGTGCGCCCGTTGACCGGTCAGGCGCGCCGGGGCCGGCGGCACCGTGGGCGGCCGGTTCGCTGCGAGGGGGTCAGACGCGGGTCAGCGCCTTGCGGCCCTTGGCGCGGCGCGCGGACAGCACCTTGCGGCCACCGACCGAGGACATGCGGGCGCGGAAGCCGTGCACGCGGGCGCGACGAATCTTGGAAGGCTGGAACGTGCGTTTCATGGCTTGGGCTCGCTCTCGATGCGTGGAACTTGGAAAAGCCTTACATTAGAGCGCGTTAGCACCTCATCTGTCAAGCCCGGGCGGGAAATCGACTGCCGGCGTCCCCGGTGCGAGCGGTCACTCTCGGCGCGCCCCGCCCCGCCACGACAGGCGCCCCCGGCGGCCTGCCGCCCGTCGCCCGCCCTGTGGATAACTGGCGGGGACGCGACTACAATCCACCCCCCGCGCCCGCTTGCGCGCCGCCCGGAGGATGCCCGACCGGCGGAATCGCGCAGCGACCGGCCACGACACCAACGAGAAGCCGCGCTCCAGGAAGCCGCTCCGCATGACCGCCACGCCCGCCATCGCCGTCCCGCCCGCCGCGCCCGTGTGGGACTCGTGCCTCGCCGCCTTCGCGCGCGAGCTCACGCCCCAGCAATTCACGACGTGGATCCAGCCGCTCGCCTGCGAAGTCGAGGGTCGGGCGCTCAGGCTCACCGCGCCCAACCGCTTCGTGCTGCAGTGGGTGCGCGAGCGCTTCGGGGCGCGCATCGCAACGGTCGCCGGCGAGGCGATGGGGGGGCCGGTCACCCTCGAATATGCCGTCGCGGACACCGCGACCGCACCGTCACCCGCCCCGGCGCCCGCCCCGGAGGCGGCCCGGGCCACGGCCGCCGACCTCCGCCCCGCGCCTGTGGATAGCTCGGCGGCCGTGGCCGCGCCGCGCGAGCCGGCCGCCCCGGCCGTGATCGTCCCGGCGCCGCGCAAGGGGGAAGCGGCGAGCCTCAACCCCACGTTCAACTTCGCGACCTTCGTGTCGGGCAAGGCGAACCAGCTCGCCCGCGCGGCGGGGCTGCAGGTGGCCGACCACCCGACCTCGTACAACCCCTTGTTCGTCTACGGCGGCGTTGGGCTCGGCAAGACCCACCTCATCCAGGCGATCGGCAACCACATCCTGGCCGCCAACCCGGCGGCGCGGATCAAGTACATCCACGCCGAGACCTACGTCAGCGACGTCGTGCGGGCCTACCAGCACAAGGCGTTCGACGAGTTCAAGCGCCACTACCGCACACTCGACCTCCTGCTCATCGACGACATCCAGTTCTTCGGGGGCAAGAGCCGGACGCAGGAAGAGTTCTTCTACCTGTTCAACACCCTGATCGAGGCCCACAAGCAGGTCGTGATCACCTGCGACACCTACCCCAAGGAGATCGCGGGCATCGAGGAGCGGCTCATCTCGCGCTTCGGCTGGGGGCTGACCGTGGCCCTGGAGCCGCCCGAACTCGAGATGCGGGTGGCGATCCTGCTGTCCAAGGCGCAGTCGGTGGGCATGCGGATGGACGAGCAGGTGGCGTTCTTCATCGCCAAGCACATCCGCTCCAACGTGCGCGAGCTGGAAGGGGCCTTGAAGCGCGTGCAGGCCTACGCGAACTTCCACGACCAGGAAATCTCCCTCGCGCTGGCCAAGGAGGCCCTGCGGGACCTCCTCGCGGTCCAGAACCGCCAGATCAGCATCGAGAACATCCAGAAGACGGTCGCCGACTACTACAAGATCCGGGTGTCGGACATGCACTCGAAGAAGCGCTCGCGCGCCGTCGCGCGGCCGCGGCAGGTGGCCATGGCGCTGGCCAAGGAGCTGACCCAGATGTCGCTGCCCGAGATCGGCAGCAACTTCGGCGGCCGCGATCACACCACCGTCCTCCATGCCTGCCGGCAGGTCGCGAAGCTGCGCGAATCCCTGCCCGACATGAACCACGACGTCAATTTCCTGCTGCAGGTCCTGCGCAGCTAGAAAGGCCCGTTCCGGGCGTCCCTCCAACCCCCCGTTTTCCCTATGAAAACGGGGGGTTCCGATGTATAATCCACAAGTTTTGCAGCGGGGGCCGCGGGCGCTGTGCCGCGTGGGTTCCGACGGGGGTTTGGTGTGCATAAATCGGGGACAACGCGCGGGTTTCCCGCGCGGCGGTTTCGGTCCCCAAACGATCCACAGCGCACACAGCCGTTATCCGCTGGCCTCGCCGGTTCGCACGTCCCTGACGCACAAGCGCTTTTGCCACTGATCCCCGGCCTGCCGCCGGCTCTTATTAACTGATCCTATTGTTCAACAATGCAACTAAAACAGATCGCCCGTGACGCGCTCCTGAAACCGTTGCAGGCCGTGTCCGGCATCGTTGAACGACGGCACACGCTGCCCATCCTCGCCAACGTGCTGCTCGAGCAGCGCGACGGCCGCCTGTACGTCACCGCCACCGACCTCGAGATGCAGATCACCGCGCACAGCGAGCTGGCCGGCAAGGACGGGCAGGCCACCACCGTGGGCGCGCGCAAGCTGCAGGACCTCCTGCGGGCGCTGCCGGACGACGCGGCGCTCAACATCGACGTCGGCAGCAACAAGATGACGGTGCGCGCCGGCCGCTCGCGCTTCAACCTGCAGACGCTCGCCGCGGGCGACTACCCGCGCATCAGCCTCGGCACCGACCAGCTGCAGACGCTCTCGCTGCCGCAGCGCGACCTGCGTTCGCTCTTCAAGCTGGTCGAGTTCGCGATGGCGCAGCAGGACATCCGCTACTACCTCAACGGGATGCTGCTGGTGGTCGACAAGGGCACGCTGCAGGCCGTGGCCACCGACGGCCACCGGCTGTCCTGGGCCAGCATCGCGGTCGCCGGCGACTACACGCGCCAGGAGGTGATCCTGCCGCGCAAGACCGTGCTGGAGCTGGGCAAGCTCCTCACCGACAGCGAGGACCCGGTCACGCTCGACATCCTGGGCAACCAGGTGCGCTTCCGCTTCGCCAACGTCGAGCTGGTCAGCAAGGTGGTCGACGGCAAGTTCCCGGACTTCAACCGCGTGATCCCGGTGGGGCACGCGAAGCAGGTCGAGCTGGACCGACTGGAGCTGCTGGCCGCGCTGCAGCGTGCCGCGATCCTCTCCAACGAGAAGTTCCGCGGCGTGCGCGTGGTGCTCGCGGCGAACACGCTCAAGATCATCTGCACGAACAGCGAGCAGGAGGAGGCCGAGGAGGAGCTCGAGGTCGCGTACAGCGGCGATCCGCTCGACATCGGCTTCAACATCACCTACCTGCTGGACGCGCTCGCCAACCTGTCGGTGGAACGCGTGCGCTTCGCGTTCGGGGATGCGAATTCGTCGGCGCTCGTCACCATGCCGGAGCGGGACGACTACAAGTACGTGGTCATGCCGATGAGGATTTGAGTCGATGCAAAACGCGTCCGGCCGGCCGGTGGATGAAGTGGCTGCCGCGTCGCGCGTTTCGCATCGAGGGAAGTCAGGGGGCCGCCTTCGGGCGGCCGCGCGGCGGCCCCGGAAACTGCAAGGCAAAGACGAGCGTCATGCCGGCGTAGCGGCATCCATGCTTTTGATTTCTCTGTAAGGCAAATCGGTTTACATGAGTTCAGCCCAGGCAATGCCGGTCCCGCCGTCCGATCAGAACGGCTACGACTCGTCCAGCATCAAGATCCTCAAGGGCCTCGACGCGGTGCGCAAGCGTCCGGGGATGTACATCGGCGACACGTCCGACGGCACGGGCCTCCACCACATGGTGTTCGAGGTGCTCGACAACGCCATCGACGAGGCGCTCGCCGGGGTGTGCGACGAGATCAAGGTGGTCATCCACGCCGACAACTCGGTTTCGGTGACGGACAACGGGCGCGGCATACCGACGGGCATCAAGGAGGACGACGATCTCAAGCGCTCCGCCGCCGAGATCGTGATGACCGAACTGCACGCGGGCGGCAAGTTCGACCAGAACAGCTACAAGGTGTCGGGCGGCCTGCACGGCGTGGGCGTGTCGGTGGTGAATGCGCTCTCCGACTGGCTGAAGCTCAAGATCTGGCGCGACGGCAAGTTCCACCAGATGGAGTTCCGCCGCGGCGAGCCCGTGGCGCCGCTCGCGCTCGTCGGCCCTTCCGACCGCCGCGGTACCGAGGTGCACTTCATGGCCTCGGCCGAGACGTTCGGCAACGTCGAGTATCACTTCGAGATCCTGGCCAAGCGCATCCGCGAGCTCTCGTTCCTCAACAACGGCGTCAAGATCGAGCTCGTCGACCAGCGCGACGGCAAGAGCGAGAACTTCGCGTACTCGGGCGGCGTGCGCGGCTTCGTCGAGTTCATGAACCGCGCGAAGAACGTGCTGCACCCGAAGGTGTTCCATGCGATCGGCGAGAAGGACGGCATCACCGTCGAGGTCGCCATGCAGTGGAACGACAGCTACGCCGAGTCGGTGCAGTGCTTCACCAACAACATCCCGCAGCGCGACGGCGGCACGCACCTGACGGGCCTGCGCCAGGCGATGACGCGCACGCTCAACAACTACATCGAGAAGGAAGAGATCGGCAAGAAGGCCAAGGTCGAGACCACCGGCGACGACATGCGCGAGGGCCTGACCTGCGTGCTGTCGGTCAAGGTGCCCGAGCCCAAGTTCAGCTCGCAGACCAAGGACAAGCTCGTCTCGTCCGAGGTGGGCCCCATCGTGCAGGAAGTGGTCGCCGGCAAGCTCGCCGACTTCCTGCTCGAGCATCCGCAGGACGCGAAGATCATCTGCGGCAAGATCGTCGACGCCGCGCGGGCCCGTGAAGCCGCGCGCAAGGCGCGCGAACTCACGCGCCGCAAGGGTGTGCTCGACGGCCTCGGCCTGCCGGGCAAGCTCGCCGACTGCCAGGAGAAGGACCCGTCGCTGTCCGAGCTCTATCTCGTCGAGGGCGATTCCGCCGGCGGCTCGGCGAAGCAGGGCCGCGACCGCAAGTTCCAGGCGATCCTGCCGCTGCGCGGCAAGATCCTCAACGTCGAGCGCGCGCGCTTCGAGAAGCTCCTGTCGTCCGACGCGATTGCCACGCTGATCACGGCGCTCGGTGCCGGCATCGGCCAGCCCGGCGGCGACAAGGACGACAAGGACGCGTTCTCGGCTGACAAGCTGCGCTACCACCGCATCATCATCATGACCGACGCGGACGTCGACGGCTCGCACATCCGCACGCTGCTGCTGACGTTCTTCTACCGGCACATGCCGGAGCTGGTCGACCGCGGCTACATCTACATCGCCCAGCCGCCGCTCTACAAGGCGAAGCAGGGCAAGGAAGAGATCTACCTCAAGGACGACCACGAGCTGAAGCAATACCTGCTGCGCGTCGCCCTGAAGAACGCCGAGTTCACGCCGGGCACCGGGCGTGAGCCGCTGGCGCCCGAATCGTTCGAGAGCATCGCGCGGGCGTTCCTGCTCGCCGAGGCGGTGATCGACCGCCTGTCGCGCGCCATCGAGCCCAAGGCCCTCTACGCGATGCTGAACGGGGTCGCGGTCGACCTGTCGGCGGAGGCCGCGGCGGCGCAGAGCGCGCAGGACCTGGAGCGCGCCGTGAGCGACCCGGAGATCACGGTCGAGGCGCGCTACGACGAGACCACCGAGACCCGGCGCCTCGTGATCAAGCGCGTGCACCACGGCACGCCGCACCTGACCGGCATCGATGCCGATTTCCTCGCGAGCGGCGACGCCAATACCATCCGCGACGCGGCCGCGGTGCTGCGCGATCTCGTGCACCCCGGCGCGGTCATCAGGCGCGGCGAGAAGGTGCAGGCGGTGAAGTCGTTCAAGGAAGCGCTCGACTGGCTGCTCGAGCAGGCGCGCGACGCCACCGCCATCCAGCGCTACAAGGGGCTGGGCGAGATGAACCCGGAGCAGCTCTGGGAAACGACGATGGATCCGAAGGTGCGGCGCCTGCTGCGCGTGCAGATCGAGGACGCCATCACGTCGGACGAGATCTTCTCGACCCTGATGGGCGAGGAAGTGGAGCCGCGGCGCGCGTTCATCGAGAACAACGCGCTGGGAGTGCGCAACCTCGACGTCTGATGCCGATGTCCGGTGCGCGTTGTTGCACGCCGCCACGACGAGGAACATCGGCGACGAGCTTCGAAAGCGCGCCGCGCCGTCGGCAGCGCGATCGAAGAGCCCCGGGAGCGTTGCCGTCGCCGGGGCAACGAAGGACGCGGTGATCACGCGAGTCCGGCGGCGATTGACAAGTCCCGACGCTGCCCCGAACATGCGGCAGCCGTCGATCCCCCACCGGAGGGAGTTGCCATGATGCTCACGCGTTACGTGCCGCGCCTCGTGGTGCTTGCCTTTGCGTTCACGGCCGTCCCGGCCCTTGCGCAGGAAGCCTGCAAGATGACGCAGGTGGCGAAGCCACTCGCGCTCGCCGACATGGTCAAGATGGCGACGGAACGGGCAAAGGCGTGGAAGCCCGACGCCAGGCTCGCGTCGATGAGCACGACTACGCTGGGACTCCTGAATCCCGACGGCACCGCGGCGTCGTGGCACGTGATCTTCTATTCCGAGGCGGCCAACCAGTGGGTGTCGATAGACACGGCCAACGGCTACTTCACGTGCTTCGCCAATCCGGGCAAGGCGGGCCGCATGCCGGATCTCAAGCCCGACTTCTTCCGCGACGGCGCGGCGCTCTACGCCATCGCCAAGCAGAACGGCGAGGCGCTGCTCGCGCAAGGCTACAGCGTGATGATCGGCACCGCGGCCGCGCCGTCCAGCAATCACGCCACGTGGAACATCCAGTATCAAAAGGAAGGCGCCAGGGATGGCGGCCTCCTCGTGCTCGTCGATGCGAACACCGGGAAGGTCGAGAAGGTCCTCAAGTAGCGCAATGGCAGCCACCTCCAGGGCACTTCTGCGATCCCGACAGCGCCGACATCGCGCCCCGCATCGAGCGTGCAACGCTTCCATCTGCGGGAGCGGCATGAAGCGCAACATCCAGGACGACGCATGACGCCGGGCGCCGGCGCTTTCCAGTGCTTCCGCGCGCGGGTCCTCGCCGACCGGGCGCTGCAGGACGCGCTGCGCGTGCCTACCGACCTGCAGGCCTTCGCGGCGGAGTGCGTACGCCTGGGCGCTGACCTCGGATTCGTCTTCTCCACGGATGACGTCGCGGCGGCCTGCACCGAAGGACGTCGCGCGTTGCGCGCAACGCGGCGCTTCTGATGGACACGCTCCCCGACCTCGAAGGCTGGGTGCCGGTCGCGGCCAGCGTGCGCGACGGCCACCTCGTCGCCGACCTTTGCCTCGTCGGCGAGCGCCCGTTCACCGAGCCGTTCTTCGGCGACAGCGTGACGGCCTGCATGCGCCTGCCGTTCAACAACGCATTTCGCCGCGAAGCGGAGGTGGCGACGATGGCGGCGTGGCTGGCGGCGCATCCGCCGCTGCCGGTCGCCGGCTTCATCTTCCACATGTCCCGCTGCGGCTCGACGCTGCTCGCGCAGGTGCTGGGCGCGGCCGACGGCAACCGCGTGCTGTCCGAGCCCGCCCCGCTCGACGAGGCGCTGCGCGGCGGCGCGGACGACCCCCGCATCGATTCCGCGACCCGCACCGCATGGCTGCGCGCCGTCGTCGGCATGCTGGCGCAGCGGGGACGACCGACCGAGCGCCGTTGCATCGTGAAGGCCGACAGCTGGCACGCGGCGAACATCGCGGAGGTCCTCGCGGCCTTTCCGGACACGCCGTGGCTGTTCGTCGTGCGCGAGCCCGTCGAGGTGATCGTGTCGCACCTGCGCCGGCCCGGCCCCCAGACGGTGCCGGGGCTCGTCGGCTTACGCGTGCCCGGGCTCGCGGACGAGAACGCCGTGACGCTTCCGCGCGAGGCCTACATCGCCCGCGTGCTCGGTGCCATCTGCGGTGCGGCGGAACGCGCGTTCGCGACCGCGCCGGCGCGCGGGCTCGTGGTCGACTACGCGGAACTGCCGGCGGCGATCGAGTCGCGAGTGCTGCCGCACTTCGGGATCCGTCCCACGCCGGACGAGCACGCGGCGATGGCGGCCGCCCTGGTCCGCGACGCCAAGAACCCGCGCACCGCCTTCACGCCCGACGCGGACGCCAAGCGCGCGGAGGCGACCGCCGCGGTCCGTGCGGCGGCCGACGCGTGGGTGGCGGAAAGCTACCGGCGGTTGCTGGCGCTGCCCCAGGCACGCGGACGGTGATACTGTGCGTCGCTGCTGCGGTCCGCGCGCGCGTCGCGGCCGCCCTCCTCCGGACTGACCATGGACAACCGCCGCATCCGCGCCGGCCGCGCGATCACTCCCGACGAGTTCGAACTGCTCACCGACGAGCAGCTCGAGCGCCTCGTGCCGAAGCGCTACCGCGAGTATTTCCCCGGCAAGGACTTCTGCGCCGACGGCCACTTCTACCTGCACGACGGCACGGCGTGGAGCTTCTTCAAGGGGGGGTTGCTGGACGAGTAGTCCGCGTCTCCGCCGGCCGCCGTTGCCTCCGTCATCGCAGGCGAGCGTGAATCCGCCACCGCCCGACGCCCGCGTCGTCGTGACGGGGGCGATGTTCGTCCTGTTCCTGGCGGCGCTCGAGCAGACGGTCGTCGCCACCGCGCTGCCGGCGATGGTCGCGGACCTGGGGCAATTCGCGCTGGGTTCGTGGGTGATCACCGCCTACCTGCTGAGTTCGGTGTGCGCGACGCCGGTCGCCGGCAAGCTCTCGGACATGTTCGGGCGCGCGCGCGTGCTGCGCGCGTGCCTCGCGCTGTTCGTGACGGGGTCGCTCGGCTGCGCGCTCGCTCCCCACATGGAAGTACTGGTGGCCGCGCGCGTGGTGCAGGGGCTGGGCGGCGGCGGGCTGATGGCGATGGCGCAGGTGATCATCGCCGACGCCGTGGCCCCGCGCGACCGCGGCCGCTACGCCGGTTACTTCACGCTGGTGTGGATGTCGGCGGCGGTGGCCGGGCCCCTCTTCGGCGGCGTGCTCGCGCAGGCGGGCCTGTGGCGGTGGATCTTCGGCGTCAATCTGCCGCTCGGCGCGGTTGCGTTCGTGCTGTCGAACCGCGCGCTCGCGCGCATCCCCGAGGCGCGGCGTCCCGCGCACGTCGATTTCATCGGCATCGTCCTCCTGTGCCTCGCCGCCGTGGCGCTGCTGTCGACGGCCTCGTCGTTGCTCGCGATCCACAACGGCAACCGGACGGCGGTGGTGGTGGCCGTCGGCGCCATCGTGCTGATTGCCGCCTTCGTCCGGCGCCAGCGGAGCGCGCGCGAGCCGATCATCCCGCCGCAGTTCCTGCGCGACCGGGTCATCGCCCCGGTGCTCGCGACCGGCTTCCTCGTGTCGGGCTCGTACCTCGCGCTCACGGTCGTGATCCCGCTCTACTTCCAGGTCGGGCTCGGGCGCAACGCGGCCGAGTCGGGCCTCTTGCTGCTGCCCACCATGCTCGCCGGATCGGCGGCGGCGATGCTCGGCGGCCGCTACACGAAGACGCACGGCCGCTACCGCACGCCACCGCTGCGCTCGCTGCCGGTCGCGATCCTGGCGGCGGTGGGTCTCGGGTTCGCGATGCCGACCGGCAACGTGCCGCTGGTGGCGGTGCTGTCGGCGGTGGCGGCGATGGGCGTGGGCACCAGCTTTCCGTGCACGATGGTGGCGGCGCAGTCGGCCGCGCCGCCGCGCGACGTGGGCGCGGCCAGCGGGGCGATGACGCTGTCGCGCGCGCTCGGCGGCGCGCTCGTCACAGGCATCGCCATCGCGACGCTGCTGGTGCTGGTGCAGGGTTCCCTGCCCGAAGGCACGGCGCTCGCCGGGCTCGAGGACCTGCTGCAGCATCCGATGTCCGACGCCGTGCACGCGATCGCGCTCGCGGCGTTCGGCAAGGTCGCGTGGCTGCTCGCCGGCGTACTGGCGGCCGGCTTCGTGGTCTTCGCCGTGGTGGAGGACCGTCCCTTGGCGACGTCGGTGCCGAGCGCCCGGTTGCGCGCGCAGGAGAAGTCCGGCGGGGAAGGCGCGCGGTCGTGACGCAAGCCGCGTCCCCGATACTGATCCGTCGCGCCGGCCTGGGCGACGCGCCCGCCGTCTGGCGCATCATCGGCCCGACGATCCGCGCCGGCGAGACCTACGCGCTCGACCGCGACCTGTCGGAGGCCGCCGCGCTCGCGTACTGGTTCGGGCCGGACAAGGAGACCTTCGTCGCCGAGGCGACGGGCGAGGTCGTCGGCACCTACTACCTGCGCGCGAACCAGGCCGGCGGCGGGCGGCACGTCTGCAACTGCGGCTACATGACGAGCCCGGCGGCGACCGGGCGCGGCATCGCGCGCGCGATGTGCCTGCATTCGCTCGACCTCGCGCGGGTGCAGGGTTTCCGCGCCATGCAGTTCAACTTCGTCGTCAGCACCAACACGCGCGCGGTCGCGCTGTGGCAGTCGCTGGGCTTCGCGATCGTCGGCCGGCTGCCACAGGCCTTCGCGCATCCCGTGCTGGGGTACGTCGACGCGCTGGTGATGTTCCGGGCGCTCGTGCCACCGCCGGTGTAAAAGCGTGCAAAGGACGCGCGGCCGCCGTTGTGCCACGGCCGGCGCGGTCGCTATGATGACCCGTTCCCGCCCGCGCGCCACGGACCGCATGACCCTGCCCAACGTTCTCCTGGTGGACGACGATGTCGAGCTGCTCGACATGCTGCGCGCCTATCTCGAGCGCGAGGGGTTCGCCGTGACCGCCCTGCACGAGCCGGAGGCGGGCATCGACGCCGCGCTTTCCGGCCGCTTCCAGCTCGTGGTCCTCGACGTGATGATGCCGCGCGTGACCGGCATCGAGGCGCTGCGGCGCATCCGCGCCGCGAGTCGCGTGCCCGTGCTCATGCTCACGGCGCGCGGCGACGACGCGGACCGCATCCTCGGTCTCGAGCTCGGGGCCGACGACTACGTGCCGAAGCCGTGCACGCCGCGCGAACTCGTCGCGCGGGTGCGCGCGATCCTGCGCCGCATGGAGCCGCGCGCCGAGGACGCCGGCGCGGCGATCACCAACGGGCCGCTCACGATGCTGCCCGCACAGCGGCGCGCGGAATGGGCCGGCGCGCCGCTCGACCTCACGAGCACCGAATTCAACCTGCTCGAGGTGCTCGCGCGCCATGCCGGCCACCCGGTGAGCAAGGACACGCTCTCGCAGAACGCGATGGGCCGGCCGCTGGCGCGCTTCGACCGCAGCATCGACGTGCACGTCAGCAGCATCCGCCGCAAGCTCGGCACCCTGCCCGACGGCCGCTCGTGGATTCAGACGATCCTGCGGCAGGGCTATCAGCTCATTCGCGAGTAGCCGTGGGCCGCCTGTTCTGGAAATTCTTCGCCGTCTTCATGCTCGCGCAGGTGTTGACCGTCGCGGGCGTCTCGACCGCGATCTGGCTGCGCCACCGCGACGCGCCGGCCGGCGCTGCCTTCGCGCCCGGCCCCCCTCCGCCGATGCACGCGGCGCCGCCCGATGGTCCGCCCGGTCCGCCGCCGCCCCGGCCGCCGGGCCCGCCGGATCACCGCGGTCCGCCGGGCCTCGCCTTCCCCGTCGAGCCGCTGGCGGCCGGGATACTCGCGAGCCTCGTCGTCGCGGCGCTCCTCGCGTGGTACGTGAGCACGCCGATCCGCAGCCTGCGCGAAGCGTTCGCTGCCGCGGCGCGCGGTGAGCTGGGATTCCGCATCGGCGACCGGATGGGTCGGCGCCGCGACGAGCTCGCCGACCTCGGGCCGGCGTTCGACCGCACCGCCGCGCAGCTCGAGGCGCTCGTCGCCGGCCAGCGGCGCCTGCTGCACGACGTGTCGCACGAACTGCGCTCGCCGCTCGCGCGCCTGCAGGCTGCCGTCGGACTCGCGCGGCAGCAGCCGGAGAACCTCGACGCCACGATGGAGCGCATCGAGCGCGAGGCCGCGCGCATGGACGCGATGATCGACGAGCTGCTCACGCTGTCGCGCATCGAGACGGGCATCGACGAGCGGCGGCGCGAGCCGATCGCGCTCGCGGAACTGGTGGACGAGGTGATCGCCGATGCGCAGTTCGAGCAGCAGGCGACGGGACGCGACGTCGACCTCGCGGCCGATGTCGTGCTGCCGGTGCAGCTCGCGCTGCACGGCAATGCCGCGATGCTGCACCGGGCCGTCGAGAACGTCGTGCGCAATGCGCTGCGCCATTCGCCGGCGAAGGGTTGCGTGCGCGTGACGGCGCGCGCGGCCGCGGACGGTCGCGCGGCCGAGGTCACGATCACCGACGAGGGTCCGGGCGTGCCCGAGTCCGAGCTGGAAGCGATCTTCGCGCCGTTCTTCCGCGGCCGCAGCGCCGACGGGTCGCGCGGACACGGGCTCGGCCTCGCGATCGCGCGCAAGGTGATCGAGGCGCACGGCGGGCGCATCACCGCCGCCAACCGGAAGACCGGTGGCCTCGCCGTCACGATCGTGCTGCCCGCCTGACGCGCCGCGGGCGCGCGTCTTTACCTCGTTTTACGTCGCCTTAACCGCGCTTTACCGGGCGGCCTCCGATACTCCCCTCCATGGTGCCGCGCATCGCGGCATCGGCCCACCAAGAGGAGCGTCGAGATGAACATCATCCAGAACCTGCTGTCGAAAATCGTCGTGCTGGCATTCGCCTTCGCGACGGGCACCCTCGCGTTCGCGCAGGGCCCGGGCGGCCCGCCGCCGCACGGCGGCCCCGGCCACCCGCCCGCGCCGCCGCTGGCGATGCTGCTGCTCGACACCGACGTCGTGAGTTCGCTCGCGCTCACGAGCGCGCAGACGACGGCATGGGCGGCGCTCTCGACGGCGGAGCAGGCGGCCCGCTCCCAGGGCGACGATGCGCGCACCGCGGTCGACGCGCTCGTCTCCGCGCAGTTCGGCAGCGGCACGCCCGACCTCGTGGCCATCGAGAAGGCGATGGCGAACGCGCACCAGGCGATGGCGGCGGCGATGGCCAACGTGAGCGCGCAGGCGATCGCGTGCTACGCGACGCTCAACACCGGGCAGCAGGCGATCGTGGTCGCGGCGGCCATTGCGCGCTACCAGCAGGCGCAGCAGCATTGATCCACTGCAACGCGCCGCGGCCCCGGGTGCCGCGATCGCACCGGGGCCTGCCGAATCCCTGCGCGGAGAGACCATGAACATCGAGTGCAGCTTCGCCCTGCCCGCCGCCGACGGCGCCGCGTGGCCCGTCGCGACGACGACGTGGGTGTTGTCGACGCGCCTGCCGGATCCGTTGCCCACGCCGTCGCTGATCGGCGCGCGCCCCGCGCGCGCGCCGGTGCGAACGACGCGCCCCGCGTCGCTGCGGATCGCGGTCCGCTTCGCGGGCTGGGAACTCGACCTCGTCGAGCGGTTGCTGGTGGCGCCGGGCGGCGGCACCGTGCGCCTGCCCGGCATGGAGTTCGCGCTGCTCCAGATCCTCGTGATGCGCCCGCACCAGACGCTGGCCCGCGATGACCTCGCGCGCCAGCTGACGCGCGACCGCGGCACGCGGCTGTCGGGACGCACCGTGGATTCGTACGTGAGCCGCCTGCGTCGGCGCTTCGCCCTCGGCGGTGCGGAGGAACTCATCCGCACCGTGCGCAGCAGCGGGTACTGCTTCACCGCGGACGTGGTGCGCGCCTGATTCTACGAGACCACGGACGGCGCGTTCGCCGCCGGGGCGACCGTCGCGTCGACGCAGGCCGTGGGCACCCCGGCGCTCGACTTCGCCGACTGTCCGAACGCAAGCCCGCACTACCGCTGCACGGGAGGCACCCACGCGGGCCGGACCGGTGCCCGCGGGTTGTGCGTGGCCGCCGGCAGCGGTTCCGGCGGACCCGCCGTCCGCCCGGGCGCGCGGTTGTGGAAAGGCCGTTCACCCGGTAGGCTGCCGGATCGCTTCCCCGGTGCGCCATCGCCCGTGACCGCGGCCTTCACGAGGACCGATCCAGGACCGGCCGCGCCCGCTTCCGGCCCGCCCCGGGGCACCCGCTGGTGCCGATGCTCGGGCTCGCCGTTCCGATCTTGATGGCAGTCGCCGGCTTGTTCGACCCCGACCGGTGCAAACCCCGGCTGCCGGAAGCGCCCTGAATGGCGAGGCCGCCGCCCGCTTACCTGTGCGCCAATCGCCCATCGGCGGCCCGTGTAACGGTTGGTGTTGCTCTCGATCAACGTCGTCGTCGGTTCGCGCCGTTATCTTGCACGCGTAGTGCGGTGCCCCCGCGCCAGGCAGTCCGGTGCGGGGAGGGAGGACGGCAATACGGGACCGCTTGGGGTGGTGCCTGGCCGATCGCAGTACGACGAGACGCCCGACAGCTACGAGATTCCGTACCCGCCCATGACCGACTAGACGACCGCCGCCCCCGCATCCCCGAGCACCTCCCGTCCGCCACCCCGGCGTGCGCGAGGCCCCGTTGGCAACGCTCGTTCGAGGATCGCCCGCGCGCGATGCGTCCGGCCTGCCCGCCACCGCCATGACGCCCTACGCCACCCTCCTGCTGTTCATCGCGGCTGCCGTCGGCCTGGTGGGGCTGATCGTCGGCCTCAATGCCCTGCTCGGCCCGCGTCCGGTGGCGCCGGTGCCGGACAAGCTCGACCCCTTCGAGTGCGGTGCGGTCCCGCTGCAGCGCGCGAACGTGCGGCCGCTGTCGGTGAAGTACTACCCGATCGCGATCTTCTTCCTGCTCTTCGACGTCGAGACCGTGCTGCTCTTCATCTGGGCCTCCGCGACCGGCGACCCCGAGATCGCGACGCTGTCGCTCGTGTCGTTCCTCGTGTTCATGGCGCTGCTCGGCTTCGCGTTCGCGTACCTCTGGACGGACGGGGGGCTCGAATGGAGATGAGCGAGTACGTCACCACGCGCAAGGACGCGCTGGCGGGCTGGATCCGCAAGTTCAGCCTGTTCCCCTATCCGTTCGTCACCGCTTGCTGCGGCATGGAGTTCATGTCGGTCAGCTCCACGCTCTACGACACCGACCGCTTCGGCGCGGCGCTGCCGCGCTTCACGCCGCGCCAGTCCGACCTCCTGATGGTGGTCGGCACGATCAGCCACAAGCAGGCGCAGGTCGTGAAGAAGGTCTACGACCAGATGTGCGAGCCGCGCTGGGTG
The DNA here is from genome assembly GCA_046347715.1 of Burkholderiales bacterium. GTDB lineage: Bacteria > Pseudomonadota > Gammaproteobacteria > Burkholderiales > Casimicrobiaceae > VBCG01. The sequence goes on along the minus strand of JAXMFO010000008.1, from coordinate 59,046 downwards.
ATGGCTTTCGGCGCGTGCGCGACCTCCGGCGGCTTCTACCGCAACTACGCGGTGCTGCAGGGCGTGGACAAGGTGATCCCGGTCGACATCTACGTGCCCGGCTGCCCGCCGCGGCCGGAGAGCGTGATCGACGCGATCATCATGCTGCAGGACAAGATCGCGAAGTCGCGGCACCCGATCCTGCCGGGCGAGCGCCAGGAGCCGCCGCGGACATGAGCACGGACGCCATGCGCATCGACGCCGCGACGCTGTTCGACGCGGTGCGGGCCGACCTGGGCGCGCACTGCACGAGCGCCGCGGAGAGCTTCGGGACGCTGGTGCTGGAACTGCCGGTGGCCGAGGTGCTGCCGGTCGTGTCCCGGCTGCGCGACCGCTTCGGCTTCACCATCTTCCTCGACGTCACCGCGATCGACTGGCCCGAGCGCGTGCCGCGCTTCGACGTCGTGTGGCACTTCCTCTGCCCGCAGGCGGTGCGCCGCATCCGCCTGAAGGCGCAGGTCGGCGTCGAGGATCCTGCGGTGCCGACGCTCACGCCGCTCTACGGCTCGGCGCGCTTCATGGAGCGCGAGGCGCACGACATGTACGGGATCGTGTTCGCCGGCAACGGCGACCTGCGGCCGATCCTGCTGTACGAGGGCTTCGTCGGGCACCCGCTGCGCAAGGACTATGCGATGGAGCACGAGCAGCCGATCGTGCCCTACCGGGAGGGAAAGGCATGAGCGCCGATCCCCGCGGCAGCGCGCCCCCGGCCACGTTCGGGCCGCCCGTGCGCAGCCCGCTCGAGCACCCGAGCGACCCGCGCCACATGGTGGTCAACATCGGGCCGTCGCACCCCGCGACGCACGGCACGATCCAGATCATCGCGGAACTCGACGGCGAGACGGTCAAGCGCGCCGACATCCACTGCGGCTACCTGCACCGCGGGTTCGAGAAGGAATCGGAGCACCACACGTACCACAACGTCATCGCGTACACCGACCGCCTCAACTACTGCTCGGCGCTCAACAACAACTTCGCGTACGCCGCCGCGGTCGAGTCGCTGCTCGGGGTCGAGATCACGCCGCGCTGCGTGTGGTTGCGCACGCTGCTCGCCGAGTACAACCGCATCGCCGACCACCTGACGTGCGTCGCCGCCGCGGTGATGGAGATCGGCGCGATGACCGCGTTCCTGTACATGATGACGGTGCGCGACTACATCTACGAGCACCTCAACCACCTGACCGGCGCGCGGCTCACGTACTCCTACGTGCGCATCGGCGGCCTCGCCCGCGATCTGCCCGACGGCTGGCTCGCGCGGCTCGAGGAGATCCTGCAGTTCACCGAGGAATACCTGGAGCGCATCCACGGCCTCCTCGACCGCAACCGCATCTTCATCGGCCGCACCCGCGACGTCGCGAAGATGACGCCGGAGCACGCGCAGCACTGGGGCTACACCGGCCCGATCCTGCGCTCGACCGGCATGGCCCTCGACCTGCGCCGCGACTCGCCGTACCTCGCGTACGGCGAGCTCGACTTCGACGTGCCGGTGGGCAAGCAGGGCGACAACTACGACCGCTACTACGTGCGCATGCGCGAGATCGACGAATCGATCTCGATGGTGCGGCAGTGCGTGCAGCGGCTGCCCGACGGGCCGGTCAGCATCAAGGACCCGCGGGTGGTGCTGCCCGAGAAGCCGCTCGTCTACAGGAACATCGAGGCGCTGATCCACCACTTCAAGCTGGTGAGCGACGGCATCGCCGTTCCCGCCGGCGAGGTGTACGTGGCGCACGAGGCGCCCAACGGCGAGCTGGGCTTCTTCCTCGTGAGCGACGGCAGCGGCAAGCCGTACAAGCTGCACGTGCGCGCGCCCTCCTTCGTCCACATGGGCGGCATGCACACGCTGCTCGAGGGCCACATGGTGTCGGACATCGTGCCCACCTTCGGCTCGATGAACATGATCGGCGGGGAGTGCGACCGGTGACCGCCGCGACCCTCACGCCCCCGCTGCGCGCGCAGTTCGACGCGCTGCGCGCCGACTACCCGCCCGAGATGAAGACGTCGCTCGTGCTGCCGCTCCTGCACTGCGTGCAGGACGCGCAGGGCTACGTGAGCGAGGCGGACGCGGAGATGATCGCCGGCTACATCGGCATGCCGGCGATGCAGGTGGTCGAGGCGCTCACCTGGTACACGATGTTCGAGCGCGCGCCGACGGGCACCTACGTGCTCAAGGTCTGCCGCAACATTTCGTGCTCGCTGCGCGGCGCGGAGCGCATCGTCGCGCACGTGAAGCGCACGCTCGGCATCGACGTGGGGCAGACGACGCCCGACGGCCGCTTCACGCTGCAGACGGTCGAGTGCCTCGCCTCGTGCGGCACCGCGCCCGTGATGCAGGTCAACCGCACGTACCACGAGTCGCTCGACGAGGCGAAGGTGGACGCGATCCTGCGGGAGCTGCCGTGAGCGAGCCGCGCGTCTTCTTCGGCTACGAGCACGAGCGCGACCGGCACACGCTGGCCGCGTACCAGCACAGCGGCGGCTACAGCGCGCTCGACAAGGCGCTCACCATGATGACGCCGGCGGAAGTGCAGCAGACGGTGCTCGCGTCCGGCCTGCAGGGCCGCGGCGGCGCCGGCTTCTCGACCGGCATCAAGTGGGACTTCATCGACGAGCGCGCCCCGGTCAAGTACCTCTGCTGCAACATCGACGAGGGCGAACCCGGCACGTTCAAGGACCGCTGGATCCTCGAGCACTCGCCGCACCAGCTGGTCGAGGGGATGCTGATCGCGGCCTACGCGATCGGCGCGCGGCACGCGTTCGCGTACATCCGCGGCGAGTTCGACCTGCCGCTGCGCCGCCTGCAGGAGGCGCTCGCCGAAGCGCGCGCCGCCGGGTTCGTCGGCGAGTTCATCCTCGGCACCGAGTTCTCCTGCGACATCGTGGTCCACCGCGGCGCCGGCGCCTACGTGTGCGGCGAGGAGTCGAGCCTCATCAACTCGCTCGAGGGCAAGAAGGGCTTCCCGCGCAACAAGCCGCCGTTCCCGGCGCTGAAGGGCCTCTACCAGAAGCCCACCGTCGTGAACAACGTGGAGACGCTCGCCACGGTGCCGTGGATCATCGACAACGGGGGCGAGGCGTACGCGACGATCGGCGTGAAGAAGAGCCCGGGCACGCGCCTCTTCGGCGTGTCGGGGCACGTCGCGCGGCCGGGCATCTTCGAGCGGCCGACCGGCTACCCGCTGCGCGACCTCATCATGAACGACGCGGGCGGCATGCTCGGCGGCAAGGCGCTGAAGGCGGTGATTCCCGGCGGCAGCTCCACGCCCATCCTCACGGCGGAGGAGGCGCTCGCCGCGACGCTCGATCCGGAGTCCATGGCGAAGGCCGGCACCATGCTGGGCTCGGGGGCGGTGATCGTGATCGCCGAGGGCACGTGCATGGTCCGCCTGCTGCAGGTGCTGTCGCGCTTCTACGCCCACGAATCCTGCGGCCAGTGCACGCCGTGCCGCGAGGGCACCGACTGGATGAACCAGATCCTCGGGCGCATCGTCGCCGGCGAGGGCACGCCCGCGGATCTGGCGACGCTGCGGGCGATCCCGACCGGCATCCGCGGCAACACGATCTGCGCGCTGGGCGACGCGGCCGCGATGCCGGTGGCGAGCTTCCTCGCCAAGTTCGGCCACGAATTCGAGCACTACGTGCGGACCGGTCGGTCGCTGTGCGACGGGCGGCTGGAGGCGGCGGCGTGAACATCGTCATCGACGACCGCACGATCGAGGCCCGCGACGGCGAGACGGTGCTGGAAGCCGCGCTGCGCCACGGCATCGACATCCCGCACTTCTGCTACCACGACCAGCTGTCGGTCGCGGGCAGCTGCCGCATGTGCCTCGTGAAGGTCAACAACCTGCCGAAGCTGCAGCCGGCGTGCAACGTGGTGGTCGCGCCGAAGATGACGGTGGAGACCAACGCGGCGCCCGTGCAGGAGGCGCGGCGCAACGTGCTCCAGTTCATCCTGCGCAACCACCCCGTCGACTGCGGCATCTGCGACAAGGCCGGCGAGTGCCGCCTGCAGGACTACCAGCACCGCTACGGCGGCGTGGAGGCGGCCTCGCGCGAGCCGAAGCAGGAACAGCGCAAGCTGCACGAGCTGTCGCCGCGCATCCTGCTCGACAACGAGCGCTGCATCCTGTGCAGCCGCTGCGTGCGCTTCACGCGCGAGATCAGCAAGTCGAACCAGCTCGGCATCGTCGAGCGGGGCCACCATTCGTACGTCGAGGCGCTCGACGGGCAACCCTTCACCGATCCGTACTCGGACAACGTCATCGACCTCTGCCCGGTCGGCGCGCTGCTCCACCGCGACTTCCTGTACGAGTGCCGCGTCTGGTTCCTGCAGCCGGTGCGCTCGGTGTGCACGGGCTGCGCGCGCGGCTGCGCTGTCAAGGTGTGGCGCCGCAAGAAGGAGCGCGAGCTGCGGATGCCGGGTGTGGACCACCGGCAGGAGGCGTACCGCGTGAGCGCGCAGGACACGCCGGGCGCCGGCGGCCCGTGGCTGTGCAACAAGGGATTCGACCTGCATCACCGGATGGCCCGCGAGCGGCTCGCGGGCGCCCGGGTCGACGGCGCGGCGGCCGCGCCCGAGGCGGCACTCGACGCGGCGCAGCGGCTCCTCGCCGCGGCGCGCAAGCCGGCCGTCGTCGTGTCGGCGCACGCATCCAACGAGGAACTCGATGCCTGCCGCGCGGCCTTCGGCGACCGCGTCGCTTGGTACGCGCACGCCGACTGCGTGCCGGCCCCCGGCGAGGTGGTCGCGGACGAGTTCCTCATCCGCGCGGACAAGAATCCCAACCGCCGGGGCGTGGAGGTGCGCTTCGGCTGGCGCGAGATCGATCCCGCCGCGAGCCACGACGTGGTGCTGGTGTGGGGCGAACTCGCGGCACCGCTGCCGCTCGGCAACGCGCGCTGGATCCACCTGACGCCGTTCGGTACCCCCGATCTCGACGCCGCGGCGGTGGCCATACCCATCGCGACCCTGTTCGAGCGCGCCGGCTCGTTCACGAACTGCGAGGGTGTCGACCACGCGTTCGACCCCGTGTTCGACAAGCCCGCGCACGTGCAGCACGCCGCCGACGTCTTCGCGAGGATCGCACCGTGATCCAGGACCTCGTCGTCCACGCGGTGTACATCGGGTACGTGCTCGTGTTCCTGCTCGGGCTGGCGACCGTGTTCACGTGGGTGGAGCGCAAGCAGTCGGCGGTGATGTCGGACCGCATCGGCGCCAACCGCGCGTACATCCCGATCCCGTTCACCAAAATCCGGCTGGTGTGGATGGGGCTCTTCCACGGGTTGGCCGACGGCGCGAAGATGATCCTGAAGGAGAACTTCACGCCGGCGACGTACGACCGCGTCTGCTACCAGCTGGCACCGTGGCTGTGCGCGGTGCCGGTGCTGGTGGTGTTCGCTGTGGTGCCGTTCGGAGGCCCGATCGAGCCCGGCAAGCTCTTCCCCGCGCTCGCCGGCTGGTTCGGCGACCGGAGCTACCCGATGCAGATCGCCTCGCTCGACGCGGGCATCCTGTTCGTGCTCGCGATCTCGGGCATCGGCATCCTGGGCACGATGCTCGCCGGCTGGTCGTCGAACAACAAGTTCTCGCTGCTGGGCGCCGCCCGCGCGGCGTCGCAGATGATCTCCTACGAGATCGCGATGGGGCTCGCGCTGGTCGCGATGGTGGTCACCTACGGCACGGTGGACTTGGGCGCGATGGTCGCGTGGCAGCAGCGCCCGCTCCTGGGGCCGCTGCCCGCGTGGGGCCTCTTCGTGCAGCCGCTCGCCTTCCTCCTGTTCCTGACCTGCGCGATCGCGGAGAACAAGCGTGTGCCGTTCGACCTGCCGGAGTGCGAGTCGGAGCTCGTGTCGGGGTACTTCACCGAGTACACCTCGATGAAGATGGGCCTCTTCCTGCTCTCCGAGTTCATCGAGATCGTGGTGATCTCGGCGCTGCTCGTCACGCTGTTCCTCGGTGGCTACGACCTCCCGGGCCTCACCGCGACGAGTTTCCTCGGCATGGCCGTGTCGCCGCTGGTGGTGGCGATCCTGCAGGTGCTCACCTTCTCGGCCAAGGTGTTCGTGGTCGGCTGCTTCCAGATCCAGGTGCGGTGGACGCTGCCGCGCTTCCGCTACGACCAGCTGATGGACCTGGGCTGGAAGTTCCTGCTGCCGCTCGCGGCGGTGAACCTCGTGCTGACGGCCATCGTGCGGTGGTGGACGCTATGAGCGCCGACGCCCGCACTCCGCAGGGCGGCCGCGTGGGGACGCGCCCGAAGCCCGCCAGGGAGTACTGGAACGAGACCACGCTCGGATGGTGGGAGCGGCTCTACATCTTCGAGATCGTGCGCGGCCTCATGATCACCGGCGGCGTGTTCTTCCGGAACATGGCGAAGTGGATGACCGGCCGCAAGGGCGCGCTCACCGCCTACTACCCGGAGGAAGTGCGCGCCGACTACTCGCCCAACAACCGCGGCCGGCACGTGCTGACCCAGCGCCCCGACGGTTCGGTGCAGTGCGTCGCCTGCAACATGTGCGCGACGGTGTGCCCGGCCCTGTGCATCGAGATCGTCGCGGAGGCGAACTTCGCCGACCGGGCGCACCCGCGCTCGCCGAAGCGCTTCGAGATCGACTACTCGCGCTGCATCTTCTGCGGCTTTTGCGTGGAAGCGTGCCCGGAGGACGCGATCCGCATGGTGAAGGACATCCCGGACCTGCCCGGATTCGACCGCAGCACGATGTGGGCGCCGAAGGACCTGCTGCTGGGCTGGCACCCGCTCGCCGACCCCGCCAAGCGCTATCCGCCCGCCCCGGGCGGGGTGCCGAAGGACGCGCCGTGACCGACGCCTTCGTCGCCCTCTTCGGCGTGCTGGCCGTCGTCTTCGCGGCGATGGTGCTGGCGCTGCGCCAGCCGATGCGCGCGGCGCTCGCGCTGGTCGCGCACATGACCTGCCTCGCGGCGATCTACGCGGCGCTCGCGGTGCACGTGGTCGCGCTGTTCCAGGTGCTGATCTACGTCGGGGCGGTGATGGTGTTCATGGTCTACACGATCATGCTGCTCGACGACCGCGATCCCTCGTATCGCCAGCGGTTCTCCCGCTCGACCGGCGTGGCCGTGGTGACCGCGGGCACCCTCGCCGCGCTGCTGCTGGTGCCCGCCCTCGGCGGCACCCCGGGCGCCCTGCCCGCGGGCACCGCCGCGTTCGGCTTCGCGGCGTTCTCCGCCGAGTTCATGCGGCACTACTGGTTCCACTTCGAGGTCGCGACCGTGCTGCTGCTGGTCGGGATGATCGCCGCATGGACCGCGATCCGGGAGGCGCGCTGATGGAGCGCTATCAACTCCTCCTGGCGCTCGCCGTGGTCCTGTTCGCGATGGGCCTGCTGGGCGTCATGATCCGCCGCAACCTGCTGGTGGTCGTGATGAGCCTCGAGCTCATGCTGAACGCGGTGGTGCTGTCCTTCGTCGCGGCGGCGCAGCGCACGCAGACGCTGGGCGGCGCCGCGATGACGTTCTTCGTCTACGTGGCCGCCACCTGCGAGATCGCCCTCGCGATGGCGCTCATCGTGCTGATGGTCCGCCGCCACGAGACCCTCGACGTGGCCGCCGAACGCGAACTGCACGGCTGACATGAGCACGCTCGCCCTCATCCCCGCCCTGCCGCTGGCCGGCTTCCTGGTCAACGGCATGCTCGGCTCGCGGCTGCCCCGGCCGGTCGTCGCGCTCGTCGCCTGCGCGCTGCCGGCCATCGCGTTCGCGCTGACCGTCGCGCTCTGGCTCGACCTCGTCGCCGGGACGCCCGTGGCGCCGGTCACGCTCTTCACGTGGGCCGCCCTGTCCGGCTTCCACGTGGACGCGACGTTCGCCTTCGACGCGGTCACCGCGGTAATGGCGCTCGTGATCACCGGCATCGGCACGCTGATCCACGTGTACTCGATCGGGTACATGCACGACGACCGCGGATTCGCGCGCTACTTCGCGTACCTCAACCTGTTCCTCTTCTTCATGCTCGTGCTGGTGCTGGGCGCGAACCTCGTCGTGACGTTCGTCGGGTGGGAAGGCGTGGGCCTCGCCTCGTACCTCCTCATCGGCTTCTGGTTCACGGATCCCGCGAAGACGGCAGCCGGGGTGAAGGCGTTCGTGGTCAACCGCGTCGGCGACACCGGCTTCCTGCTGGCGGCGTTCCTGCTCCAGCGCTACGTGGGCACGCTCGACTACGCCGGCATCAACGCGGCTTTCGCCTCCGCGCCGCCGCCGGCGGCGATCGGTACCGCGATCGGCGTGCTGCTGCTGGTCGGCGCGTGCGGAAAGTCGGCGCAGATTCCGCTGCACGTCTGGCTGCCCGATGCGATGGCGGGCCCGACCCCGGTCTCGGCGCTCATCCATGCCGCGACGATGGTGACGGCCGGCGTCTACCTCCTCGCCCGCCTGTCCGGGCTCTTCCTCGCCACGCCCGACGCCATGTTCGTGGTGGCGTGGGTCGGGGCGCTCACCGCGCTGGCCGGCGCGACGATGGGCGTCACGCAGCACAACCTGAAGAAGGTCCTCGCGTACTCGACGATGTCGCAGATCGGCCTCATGGTCATGGCCTGCGGCGTCGGCGCGTTCTCCGCGGGCATGTTCCACCTCTATACGCACGCGTTCTTCAAGGCCTGCCTGTTCCTCGCGGCGGGCTCGGTGCTGCACGCACTGGGCGGCGAGGAGGACATGCGGCGCATGGGCGCGCTCGCCCGGCGCCTGCCCTTCACGTTCGGCGTGTTCCTGGTCGCCACCCTCGCGCTGTGCGGCCTGCCGCCGTTCGCCGGCTTCTTCTCCAAGGACGAGATCCTGTGGTCGGCGTTCGCCGCCGAGCGCGGCTCGCCTGCGCTGTGGGCGGTGGGCTCCGCCGCGTCGTTCCTCACCGCGTTCTACATGTTCCGCGCGGTGTTCATGACGTTCCTCGGCACGTCGCGCGTGGCAGCCGAGCGGGCGGCGCACGTGCACGAGCCGCCGCTGTCGATGGCCGGCGTGCTGGTGCTGCTCGCCGCCGGCTCGGTCGCCGCCGGCTGGATCGGAATGCCGGCAACGCTGCGCGACGCGCTCGGGGTCGGCGCCCCCTTCTTCTCGTTCCTCGGCCGGGTGCTGCCCGAGACCGCGCTGCGCGCGGAAGTCGGGCACGCGGCCGAGGCATTCCTCATGCTGGGCGCCGTTGCCGTGGCGCTCGCGGGGATCGTGTTCGCGTGGCTGCGCTACGGCCGCGGCACGCGCGACCCGGCCGCGGACGCCGGCCCGCGCGACCCGTTCTACCGCGCGGTGAGCCACGGCTACTACGTCGATGCGTTCTACGAGCGCGCGATCGTGCGGCCGCTCGGCTGGTTCTCCGAGGCCGTCCTGGACCGCCGGACCGAGCCCATGATCGAACGGGCGAGCCTCGAGCGCCCGGCGCGCGCCGGCGCGGCGCTCGCCCGCGGCTTCGCGCGCCTGCAGACCGGCGACCTGCAGACCTACCTCGTCTACGCACTGATCGGCGTCGCGCTGGTGCTGGTGCTGGGAGCCGCCCGTGGCTGACACCACGCTGGTCACAGCCCTCCTCGTGCTGCCGGCCGTCGCGGCGGTGTTCGCGGCGCTCGCGCCGTTGCCCACCGCCCGCACGCTGGCCGCGACGGCGATGCTCGTCACGCTCGCGTTCGCCGTGTCGCTGGTCGTGGACTTTGCCGGAACCCCGGTCGCCGTGACGCTCGGCGGCCTGCCGGCGCTCGGCGTCGAGTTCCTGTTCGGCCTCGACTCGCTCAACGTCTACTTCGTGCTGCTGACCGCCATTCTCTTCCCCGCCGTGCTCGCGTGCGCGTGGACGACGCGCGAAGGCGAAAGCCGCCTGTGGCTCTCGCTCACGCTGGCACTGCAGGCGGCGCTCTTCGGCACCTTCCTCGCCCGCGACCTCGTCGTGCTGTTCGTGATGTGGGAGGCGGTGCTGATCCCGATGGTCCTCGCGATCCTCGTGTTCGGGGGCGCGCAGCGGCGGCGGGCGGCGATGGGCTTCTTCCTGTACACGATGGCGGGCAGCGTGCTGTTCCTCGCCGCGGTGATCGTGCTCGGGGCCGAGGCCGCGCGCGTCACGGGGCGCTGGACCTACCGCCTCGACACGCTCTACGGTCTCGAACTCTCCGCCGGCAAGGAGATGTTCGTGTTCGTGGCGCTGGCCCTCGCGTGCGCGGTGAAGAGCCCCGTGTTCCCGTTCCACGCCTGGCTGCCGCTCGCGTACCGCGAGGCGTCGCCCACCGGCACGGCCCTGATGGCCGGCGTGCTGTCGAAGATGGGGGCGTACGGCTTCCTGGTGCTCGCGGTGCCGCTGTGCCCGAACGTGGCCCCGCGCGCCGCGCCCTACGTGGCCGCGCTCGCCGTCGCGAGCATCCTGTACGGCGCCGTGCTGGCGCTGCGCCAGCGGCAGTACAAGGACCTCGTCGCCTACGCGTCGCTGTCGCACATGGGCTACATCGTGCTGGGCATCTTCGCGTTCGAGGTCACGTCGCTCCAGGGCGCGCTATTCCAGGTGCTGTCGCACGGCCTCGCCGTCGCCGGGCTGTTCCTGCTGCTGGGGCTTCTCGAGCAGCGGCGCGGTGCCGGCTGGCCCGGCACCGACGCGCTCGCCGCGCGCGCGCCGCGCTTCGCCGTCGTGCTGATGCTCTTCGTGCTGGCTTCGCTCGCGCTGCCGCTCACCAGCGGCTTCACCGCGGAATTCCTCGTGCTCATGGGCAGCGTGACCCGCGGCCTCGCCGATGTCGAGGCGGGCAGTGGCGGGCTGATGCTGGTCGTGGCGCTGCTCGCGTGCACCGGGGTCGTGCTCGGGGCGACGTACATGCTGCGCTTCGCGCGCGCGCTCGTGTTCGGCGACGCGTCGGCGCGCGCGCTGTCCGTCCCCGACTTGAGCCCGCGTGAACTGCTGGCGGTCGCGCCGCTGCTCGTGCTGATCCTGTGGATCGGCGTGTGGCCGGCCTCGCTCATCGACAAGACGGTCCCCGCCTTCGCGCAGGCCGCCCCGGCCGCGGTGCACGCCGCCGCCGTGGCGCCGCAGGGAGGTGGGCGGTGAACGCGACCTTCTTCGCGGCCCTCGTGCCCGAGCACCTGCTCCTCGCCCTCCTGCTCGCGCTGATGCTGCTCGAGATGCTGCGGCTCGACGTGGGCGCCGGCCGCCTCCTCTTCGTGCTGGCGATGCTGGCGGGACTCGTCGCGTCCTCCGTACAGCTCGCGCAGGGCTACACCGCGGTCGTGGTGCCGGGCGAGATCGTGGTCGACCGGTTCGCGCTGCAGGGACGCGTCGTCGTCCTGGCGTGTGCGGTGGTCGCGGGCATCGCGTTCCCGTCGCGCGAGTCGTTCAAGTTCTGGCTGCTCGCCGCGTCCTCGGCGCTCGGGGCGCTCGTGATCCTCGCAAGCGCCGGCTTCGCGTCGCTGTTCCTCGGCATCGAGATGCTGTCGCTGCCGGCGTTCGCGCTCATGGTGCAGGGCCGTGGGTCGGGCGCAGCGCCGGAAGCGGCGTTCAAGTACCTCGTGCTGTCGTCGGTGGCGACGGCGCTGCTGCTCTTCGGCGTCTCGCTCGCGTACGGCGCGACGGGCACCCTCGCGATCGCGGACTGGGCGCGGCTCCTGCCGCAGCCGGGCGCGCTGCCCAAGGCCGCCGCGCTGCTCGTCCTCTGCGGCCTCTTCCTCAAGGCCGCGCTGTTCCCGTTCCACGGCTGGGCGCCGGACGCCTACGCCGGTGCGCGGCTGCCGGTCACGGCGCTGCTCGCGTCGCTCGTGAAGGCGGCGGTCGTGCTCGCGCTGGTGCGCATCGTCACGGACATTCCCCTCGACGCCGGTTCCGCGGCGGTGATCGGCGCGCTGGCGATGGTGTCGATCGCGTTCGGCAACCTCGCCGCCCTTGCGCAGAAGACGTTCCGCCGGATGCTCGCGTACTCGTCGGTCGCGCACGCGGGCTACATGGTCTTCGCGCTGCTCGACACCACCGGCCAGCGGGCGGACGACCTCGTCTGGTACGCGGCCATCTACGCGCTGGTCACGCTGGTGGCGTGCGCATGCGCGGCGCGCCTCATGCCGGGCGACGACGACGACCTCGCGCGCCTCGACGGCGCGTTTGCCGTGCACCCGGGCACGGCGGTGCTCTTCGCCTGCGCGCTGCTCTCGCTCGCCGGGCTGCCGCCCTTCCCCGGCTTCTTCGCCAAGCTCATGGTGTTCCGCTCGGTGATCGCGTCCGGCTACGTGGTGCCGGCGGTGATCGCCTTCGCGGCGAGCTTCCTCGGACTGGCTTACTATGCCGGCATCGCGATGCGGCTGTTCCGCGCGGCACCCGGGCGGGAGACGCCCGCGGCGCCGGATGCGGTGGCCGGCGCGCGCGACGCGACGGCCTGACGGCCAGAGGCGCAACACGCAGGAGACGATCGTGGTGATGCCCAGCAAGCGCATGCCCCCGCCGCGCGGCACCGTGGCGGACATGCTGAAGTTGAAGGGAGGCGAGGTGCACGACGTCGCGCCCGACGCGACCGTGTACGACGCCGTCGAGCGCATGGAGGCGCGCCGCGTGGGCGCGCTGGTCGTGCGCCGCGGCGAGGCGCTCGTCGGGATCATCTCCGAGCGCGACTACACCCGGAAGGTGATCCTCAACGGCCGCGCGTCGCGCGACACGCGGGTCGAGGAGATCATGACGGCGGACGTGGTCACCGTCGCGCCGGCCACGTCGCTCGGCGAGTGCCTGCGCCTCGTGTCGGACCATCACATCCGCCACCTCCCGGTGGTGCGCGACGGCAAGGTCGTCGGCGTGCTGAGCGTCGGCGACCTCGTGCGCGCGGTGCTCGACCAGCAGGCGGACCAGATCGAGGTCCTCAACACCTACATCAAGAGCGACTACCCCAACTGACGGGGCAGTGCGCGATGTTTAGCGGTGCGCGCGGCGCGCACCGCGCGTTCGGCACCATGGGAGGGTGGACCGCAGGCTGCGGTCCCGCCGCAGCGCATCCCGTCGCCGCCATGCGAACGGACCGCGGCTGCGGCGCTACCGCCCCGGAGTCCGCATGCACCCGTATCCCGACGACATCTTCACCGAGCCCGAGCCCGACGTCGACACGCTCGCCAACCTGGGTCCCCTGACGCGGCTCGCCGGCATCTGGTCCGGCACGCGCGGGCACGACGTCAACCCGAAGGCCGACGGGCCGGAGGAGCAGGACTACCTCGAGCGCTACGAGCTGCAGCCGATCGACGCGCAGACCAACGGCCCGCAGCTGCTCTACGGCCTGCGCTACCACACGCGGATCGTGAAGCCGGACGATCCGGAGACGTTCCACGACCAGGTCGGCTACTGGCTGTGGGAGCCCGCGACCGGCACCGTGCAGCTCACGCTCGCGATCCCGCGCGGGCAGGTCGCGCTCTTCACCGGCCACGCCGCGCCGGACGCGACCACGTTCACGCTGAAGGCCGAGCGGGGATCGCTGACTCACGGCATCGTGTCCGCGCCGTTCCTCGAGCACGCGTTCCGCACGGAGAGCTGCACGATCACGGTGACGTTCAACGCGGACGGCACGTGGTCGTACGAGCAGGACACGGTGCTCGTCGTGCGCGGCCAGCCGGAGCCGTTCCACCACATCGACCGCAACACGCTCACGAAGATCGGCGAGCCCACGCCCAACCCGACCGCGCTCGCGGCCGGCGTGCGGCGGGCGCCGGGTTAGCAAGGCGTTTCCGCGTCCCGGACGGGCGTCGGCGCGGCAACGCCCGAGGTCATCGCGCGGCCGTCCGGGTCGGGCGCGAACACCACGGGGTCGTTCGCGTGCGCGACGACGAAGCGCGCATACTGGCAGGTGCACGCGGTCCCACGGCCTCCCCTCTCCGGCGCCTGTCCATGTTCTCCGCCCCCGGCCTGCCCACCGACGTCTTTGCCCGCCTGCCCGACGACCTGCGGCTCGCCGGCCTGCACACGCCGTGGAGCCGGGCGCGCGGCGGACCGCCGCTGCACTCGTTCCTCGAAGGCCCCGCGTTCGACCGTGCCGGACGGCTCTACTGCGTGGACGTGTGCCACGGGCGCATCTTCCGCATCGCGCGCGACGGCGCGTGGGAGGTGTTCGCCGAGTACGCCGGCCATCCGAACGGGCTCAAGATCCACCGCGACGGGCGCATCTTCGTCGCCGACCATCACCTCGGCCTCCTCGCGTTCGATCCCGATACCGGCGCGCGCGCGATGCTCGCCGACGAGGGACCGCTGGGACGCTTCCGTGGCCTGAACGACCTCGTGTTCGCCGACAATGGCGACCTCTACTTCACCGACCCGGGCGAGTCGGGTCTCGACCGCCCCGACGGGCGCGCGTACCGGCGCGACGCCGCGGGGCACATCGAGCTCCTCTGCGACGGCCTGCCGTACCCGAACGGGCTCGTGCTCGCCCCCGGCCAGGACGTGCTGTACGTCGCCGCGACACGCTCGCTGCAGGTGCTGCGCCTGCCCCTGCACGAAGGCCGCGTGCGCAGGAGCGGCGTGTTCCTCCAGTTGTCCGGCGGCCTCGCCGGACCGGACGGCATGGCCGTCGATGCGGAGGGCGGCCTCCTCGTGGCGCACGAGGGCTTCGGGACGGTGTGGCACGTGAGCGCACTCGGCGAGCCGCTGGCGCGCATCCGCTCCTGCGCGGGCATTCGCACGACGAACGTCGCGTTCGGGGACGACGACCTGCGCACGCTCTACGTCACCGAGGCCGAGCACGGCGTGATCCTGCGGGCACGATTGCCCGTGGCGGGACGGGCGATGTACTCGCACCGCTGACGTCCGCGGCGGGAGGTCGCGGAGCCGGCGCTGCCATCGGTTCGCCACGATCTTCCGTCGGTTTGCCGCCGGTTGTGCACGCGCGGTACCCCGGCAAGTGATTAAATGCGGCGTGTCGCGGCCCGCTGGCGGTTGCGCGACCCAACAGGGCAGTGGGGGAGAGAACGATGGGGAACCGGTCCGGAACCGTGCGCGCGCTGCGTGGCATGGCGTTCGTCGTTGCGTGCGCCGCGAGCGCACTGCACGCGCAGACGGTGGAGGTGTTCAGTCCCACCGGCGAGGTGAAGGGGGTGCGGCAGGTCAGCGCACGCTTCGCCAAGCCGATGGTCACCTTCGGCGATCCGCGCGAGCCCGACCCGTTCACCATCGACTGTGCCGAGAAGGGCAGCGGGCGCTGGGCCGACACCAAGAACTGGGTCTACGACTTCAACCGCGACCTGCCCGCGGGCGTGCGCTGCACGTTCACGGTGAAGGGCGGGATGCACGACGCGGCCGGCGCCGCCGTGGCCGGCGGCCAGAAGTTCGAGTTCACGACGGGCGGCCCGGCGATCGTGCGCAACCTGCCCTACGAGGGCAGCCGCATCGACGAGAACCAGGTGTTCATCCTCGGCCTCGATGCCCCCGCCAAGCCCGAGACCATCGTCGCCAACGCCCATTGCGTGGCCGCCGGCATCAACGAGGCGATCCCCGTCCGCCTCGTCAGCGGCAACGAGCGCAAGACGATCCTCGACAACCGCAAGTCGTTCGCGAGCAGCTACCTGCGCGCGGTGTTCCTCGACGCGAGCGAAGGGCGGTCCCGCGCGTTCCTGTTCCGCCTGCCCGTCACCGGCAGCGACCAGGACAAGTTCCTGCGCCTGCGCGACGCCCCCGATTCGCCGCTCGTCACGCTCGCCTGCGCGCGCACGCTGCCGGCCGGCGCGGAAGTCAAGCTGGTGTGGGGCAAGGGCATCGCCGCGACCACCGGCGTGGCCACGTCCTCGACGCAGACGATCGAATTCGAAGTCCGCGGGCCGTTCCGCGCGTCGTTCACGTGCGAGCGCGTGAACAAGGACGCGCAGTGCATGCCGATCCTGCCGCTCACGCTGTCCTTCACCGCGCCGATCGCGAAGGCCGACGCGCAGCGCATCCGCCTCGTCGACGCCGCGGGGGTGGCCTATCCCGCGAAGCTGCCGAAGGACGACGCCAACGGCATCGAGAGCGTTTCCTTCGGCCCCGGACTGCCGGAGAAGCAGACCTTCCGCCTCGAGCTGCCGGACGGCCTCAAGGACGACGCCGGGCGCACGCTCGCCAACGCGAAGTCGTTCCCGCTGCGCGTGCGCACCGACGAGAACCCGCCGATCGTCAAGTTCGCGGCCGACTTCGGCATCCTCGAGCGCGTGCTGCCCGGCAACGAGAAGGCGATGCTGCCGGTGACCGTGCGCAACGTCGAGCCGGTGCTGCCGGGCCAGGTCGCGACCGTGCGCGACGCGAAGGCCGCGGCCGCCAAGGACGCGCCGGTGCCGGGGCAGGTGGTGCAGGTCAAGCGCGGCGACGAGATGCAGATCATCTCGTGGCTGCGCCGCCTCGCGGTCGCGAACAAGATCGAGCGCGAGTACGACGACAAGAAGGAGCAATGGATCACCAAGCGCAACGGCTTCGCCGAGTCCATCTTCAAGGCGAACGACGTGCGCACGCGCATCGCGGTGCCGAAGCCGGGCGGGACCAAGCTCTTCGAGGTCATCGGCATCCCGCTGCCGAACGCCGGGTTCTACGTGGTCGAGCTCGCCTCGCCGAAGCTGGGCGCCGCGCTCCTCGGCCAGCCCAAGCCGTTCTACGTCCGCGCGGCCACCCTGGTCACCGACCTCTCGGTGCACTTCAAGCTCGGCCGCGAGTCCTCGCTCGTGTGGGTCACGCACCTGTCCGACGCCACGCCCGTGCCGAACGCGAGCGTGATGGTCCGCGACTGCGGCGGCCGCGTGTTCTTCGAGGGCAGGACCGACGCCTCCGGGATCGCGCGCATCGCGAAGCAGCTGCCGGACCGCGAGTCGCTCGCGTCCTGCCAGCTCGAGAGCGTGGCCAAGGAGTTCTTCGTCACCGCGCGCACCGACGACGACATGGCCTACGCGTTCTCGAACTGGGGCGAGGGCATCGCGCCGTGGCGCTACAACGTCCCGACCGCGAACTGGTCCGGGCCGTACCTCGCGCACGCCGTGCTCGACCGCTCGCTGGTGCGTGCGGGCGAGACGGTGTCGATGAAGGTGTTCGTGCGCCAGCAGACGGGCGGCGGGTTCGCGCTGCCGCCGCGCAGCGGGCTCGAGGACACGCTCACGATCCGGCACCTGGGCTCCGACAAGGAGTACGACATCCCGGTGAAGTGGAACGGCGCACCGGGCGTCGCGTCCGGCGAGGCGATCTTCGAGGTGCCGAAGGACGCGTACACCGGGACTTACGAGATCTCGGTCAACGACAAGCTCGCGCCGCGCTCCAAGGAAGCGCAGGAGCGTGCCGCCGGCCGCTTCCGCGTGGAGGCGTTCCGGGTGCCGCTGCTGCGCGCGCGGATGCAGGCCGTCGGCACGCCGCTTGTCGCGCCCACCGACGTCAACATGGACGTGCAGGTCTCCTACCTGTCGGGCGGGGGCGCGGGCGGCCTCAAGGCGACCCTGCGCTCGTCGATCGACGACAAGATCGTCATCTTCCCCGACTACGACGACTTCCGCTTCGCCGGCGGCGACGTGAAGGTCGGGCGCGAGGAGCAGGGCGACCAGTTCGCCTCGTTCGACGGCTACGACTTCGCGGATCCCGACATGGATACCGGCAGCGAGAACCGGCGCTCGAACGCGAAGCGCGGCACCGACCTGCCGCTGACCCTCGACGCGGCCGGAGGCGCGCGCGCGACGATCAGGAACGTCGGCAAGTCCGACCAGCCGCGCGAGCTGCTGGCCGAGCTGGAGTACCGCGATCCGAACGGCGAGACGCTGACCGCGGCGTCGATCGTCAACCTGTGGCCCGCCCGCATCGTGCTCGGCATCAAGCCGGACAGCTGGGTGGCGAGCAAGGACCGCCTCAAGTTCACCGTGGTGGCGCTCGACGTCACCGGCAAGCCGGTGCCCGGCGTCGCGGTCCGCACCGACGCGTTCAAGCGCGACTACTTCTCGCACCGCCGGCGGCTGATCGGCGGCTTCTACGCCTACGAGCACGGCTACGACACGACGCGCGTGGGCGACCTCTGCAACGGGACCACCGACAAGCTCGGGCTCCTCGTGTGCGACGTCCCGCCGCCGGCCACCGGCAACCTGATCCTGCGCGCGCAGGCCGCCGACGCGCAGGGCCGCGCCGTCGTGACCCGCACCGACGCGTGGGTCGCCGCGGGCGACGACCAGTGGCTCGACGCCTCCGACAACGACCGCATCGACCTCCTGCCCGAGAAGAAGGCGTACGACCCGGGCCAGAACGCGCGCCTGCAGGTGCGCACGCCGTTCAAGGAAGCGACCGCGCTCGTCACCATCGAGCGCGAAGGCGTGCTCGACGCGTACGTGCAGAAGGTGGGCCGCGGCGAGCCGGTGCTCGACGTGCCGATGAAGGGCAGCTACGCGCCCAACGTGTTCGTGTCCGCGTTCCTGGTGCGCGGCCGCATCGCCGACGTGGCCCCCACGGCGATGATCGACCTCGGCAAGCCCGCGTTCAAGATGGGCCTTGCGGAGGTGCGCGTCGGCTGGTCTGCGCACACGCTCAACGTGAAGGTCACGCCGGCGAAGGCCGTCTACAAGGTGCGCGAGAAGGCGACCGCGACCATCGCGGTGCGGCGTCCCGACGGCAGCGCGCCCCCCAAGGGCAGCGAAGTGGCGCTGGCCGCCATCGACGAGGGCCTGCTCGAACTGCTGCCCAACAACTCGTGGAAGCTCCTCGACGCGATGATGCAGCGGCGGGGCGACGAGGTGGAGACCTCGACCGGCCAGATGCAGGTCATCGGCAAGCGGCACTTCGGCAAGAAGGCGATCGCCCCCGGCGGCGGCGGCGGCCGCGCGACGGCGCGCGAGCTCTTCGACACGCTGCTCGTGTGGAAGGCGCGCGTGCCGCTCGACGACAACGGCAACGCCACGGTCGAGATCCCGCTCAACGACTCGCTCACCGGGTTCCGGATCGTCGCGGTCGCGTCGTCGGGTGCCAACCTCTTCGGCACGGGCGAGGCGTCGATCCGCGCGACGCAGGACCTGATGCTGCTCTCCGGGCTGCCGACGATCGTGCGCGACGGCGACCGCTTCCGCGCGACGTTCACGGTGCGCAACGCGAGCCAGCGCGCGTTCGAGGTCGAGATCGGCGCGAAGCCCGCGGCCACCGGCGCCACGCTCGCGGCGCTGCCGCCGCAGACGGTCGCGCTGAAGGCCGGCGAGGCGCGCGAGGTCTTCTGGGACGTCGAAGTGCCGGCCGCGGCCACGTCGCTGCAGTGGCAGGTCGACGCGCGCGAGAAGGACGCGACCGGCCCGGACGCCGCGCACGATGCCCTCAAGGTCGCCCAGAAGGTCGTGCCGGCGGTGCCGGAGCGCACCTACCAGGCGACGATCCTGCAGCTCGACGCGCCGCAGGCGGTGCCCGTCCAGCGGCCGGCCGATGCGCTGCCGGGCCGCGGTGGCATCAACGTGCAGCTGCAGGCGAAGCTCGGCGGCGACCTGCCCGGGGTGCGCGACTTCTTCCTGCAGTACCCGTACAGCTGCTTCGAGCAGAAGACGTCGATCGCGATCGGCCTCGGCGACAAGGCGCGCTGGGGCGGCCTCATGGCGTCGCTGCCCGACTACCTCGACCGCGACGGGCTCGTGAAGTACTGGACGATCATGCGCGACGGCGACGATACGCTGACGTCCTACGTGCTCTCGATCGCGAACGAGGCGGGCTACGCGATCCCCGAGCGCGAGCGCAACCGCATGGAGCAGGCGCTCATCGCGTTCGTCGAGGGCCGCGTCGTGCGCTACTCCGCGCTGCCGACGGCGGACCTCTCGATCCGCAAGGTGGCGGCGCTCGAGGCGCTGTCGCGGCGCGCCGAGCCGCTCAACGCGAAGTGGCTCGACAGCATCCAGATCGAGCCCAACCTGTGGCCGACCTCCGCGGTGATCGACTGGTACCTGGTGCTGAAGCGCCAGGCGAAGCTGCCGCGCCGCGACGAGCGGATGAAGGCCGCCGAGCAGATCCTGCGCTCGCGCCTCAACTTCCAGGGCACGACGATGGGCTTCTCGACCGAGAAGACGGACGCCCTGTGGTGGCTCATGATCTCGGCGGATTCCAACGCCAACAAGCTGCTGCTCGCGATGAACGACGTGGCGTCATGGAAGGAGGACATGCCACGGCTCGTGCGCGGGTCGCTCGGCCGCATGCAGCACGGGCGGTGGAACACGACGGTCGCCAACGCGTGGGGCACGATCGCGCTCGCGAAGTTCGCGCAGCGCTTCGAGACCACGCCGGTCACGGGGCAGGCGGTCGCGATGCTGGGCGACGCCTCGTTCGCGCACCCGTGGCGGCCGGACGACGGCGCGCGGCCGTACGCGCGCAAGCTGCCGTGGCCCGAGGGCAAGGCCGAGGTGACGCTGAAGCAGGAAGGCACCGGCGCGCCGTGGGTGACGCTGCAGAGCCTCGCGGCCATCCCGCTCAAGGCGCCGCTGTCGAGCGGCTACCGCATCACGCGCACCGTCACGCCGATCCAGCAGCAGGTGAAGGACACGTGGAAGCGCGGCGACATCGCGCGCGTGCGGCTCGAGGTCGAGGCGCAGTCCGACATGGCGTGGGTCGTGGTCGACGACGCGCTGCCGGCCGGGGCCACGGCGCTCGGCCGCGGGCTGGGGGGCGATTCCGCGATCGCCACGCAGGGCGAGCAGAAGCAGGGCACGGTGTGGCCGGCGTTCGAGGAGCGCACGTTCACCGCGTACCGCGCGTACTTCCGCTACGTGCCGAAGGGCACGTTCGTCACCGAGTACACCGTGCGGCTCAACAACCCCGGCACGTTCGAGATGCCCGCGACGCGCGTCGAGGCGATGTACGCGCCCGAGATGTTCGGCGAGATCCCGGTCGCCGCGTGGAGCGTGCAGCCGTGACGTCCCGCGCGCCGCGCCTCCCTGCGCTGGCGTTCGCCGTCGCGCTCGCCTGGGGCGAGGCGGCGGCGGCGGTCGCGGGCGCCGCCCCCGACACGACGCAGTCGGTCGCGTGGCCGACGTTCGCGCAGGTGCGTGCGGCCTACGTGCCGTCGGATGCGGTGCTGCTCGACCGGCAAGGGGCACCTCTTGCCGCCGTGCGCATCGACGCGAAGGCCCGGCGCGGCGAGTGGGTCGCGCTGGCGGACGTGTCGCCGGCGATGAGCGCGGCGCTCATCGCGGCCGAGGACAAGCGCTTCTACGAGCACGGCGGGGTGGACTGGACCGGCCTCGCCTCCGCCGCATGGGACAGCGTGTGGCGCGCCGCCGACGGCAAGCGCCTGCGCGGCGGCTCGACGCTGACGATGCAGCTGGCGGGTCTCCTCGACCCGGCGCTCAGACCCGCCGGCCACGACGAGCGCACGCTCGCGCAGAAGTGGGACCAGATCGAGGCGGCGCGGGCGCTCGAGCGCACGTGGACCAAGAACGAGATCCTCGAGGCCTACCTCAACCTCTCGACCTATCGCGGCGAGCTGACCGGCTTGCGCGCCGCCGCGCAGGGGCTCTTCGGCAAGACCCCTTCCGGGCTCGACGCGCGCGAGGCCGCGATCCTGGTCGCGCTGCTGCGCGCCCCGGCAGCCAAGCCGACCCTGGTCGCGCAGCGCGCGTGCGCGGTGGCAGCCGTCGCGAGCCCGGATGCGGCGTGCGAGCCGATCCGCGCGCTCGCCAACGTGGCACTCGCGGGCGGCGCGCGCGCCGCCCGCAGCACCGGGCTCGCGCCGCACCTCGCCGTCCGGCTCGCGAAGACGCCGGGCGAGCGCGTGCCGAGCACGCTCGACGGCGAACTGCAGGCGTTCGCCGTGGCCACGCTGCGCGATCACTTAGTCGAGCTCGCGGCCCGCGGGGTGGAGGACGGCGCGATCGTCGTGCTCGACAACGCGACCGGCGAGGTGCTGGCCTACGTCGGCAGCAGCGGCGAGCTCTCGCAATCGCCCGAGGTCGACGGCGCGGCCGCGCCGCGGCAGGCGGGCTCGACGCTGAAGCCGTTCCTGTACGCGCTCGCGATCGACCAGCGCGTGCTCACCGCGGCCTCGCTGGTCGACGACAGCCCGCTCGCGATCCCGACCGCGCGGGGCATGTACGTGCCGCAGAACTACGACCGCGACTTCCGCGGAAGTGTGAGCGTGCGCACCGCGCTCGCGAGTTCGCTCAACGTGCCGGCGGTGCGCACGCTCGAGCTGATGGGCGTGGACCGCTTCCACGAGACGTTGCGCAACGCCGGGCTCGCCACGCTCACCGAGGCGCCCGACTACTACGGGGCGGCGCTGGCGCTGGGCGGTGCGGACGTCACGCTCGTCGCGCTCACGAACGCGTACCGCGCGCTGGCGAACGGCGGGGTCGCCACGCCGGTCCGCTATCGGAAGGGTGCGGCGAACGACGCCGCCGAGGCCCCCCGCCGCGTGGTCGGCGCCGACGCCGCGTTCATCGTCGGCGACATCCTCGCCGACCGCGGCGCGCGCGCCGCGACCTTCGGTCTCGAGAATCCCCTCGCCACGCGCCTGTGGAGCGCCGCGAAGACGGGCACGTCGAAGGACATGCGCGACAACTGGTGCATCGGCTGGACGGCCCGCTACACGGTCGGCGTCTGGGTCGGCAACTTCTCGGGCGCGCCGATGCACGACGTCTCCGGCGTGACCGGCGCCGCGCCGATGTGGCGCGACCTCGTCCACTTCCTGCACCGTGCGCAGCGTTCGCTGCCGCCGGCGGCACCGGCCACGCTCGCCGCATCGGCGGTCGCGTTCGACCCGCCCGTCGAGCCGCCGCGCACCGAGTGGTTCGTGCGCGGCACCGCGCAGGCGGTCGTGCGCAGCGTCGCGGCCGCGCCCGACGACGATGCGCTGCCCGCGCCGAAGATCCGCTATCCCGCGCCCGACACGATCATCGCCCTCGACCCCGACATCCCGCCCGCGCACCAGCGCGTCGCGTTCGCCTCGGGCCCGCTGGCGCACGACGTGCGCTGGCGCGTCGACGACGACGAGTTGCCGGACCGCGGACCGCGCGCGCTGTGGGCGCCGGTCCCGGGACGGCACGTGGTGATGCTGGTGGACGGCGACGGCAAGGTGCTGTCGCGCGTCGCGTTCGAGGTGCGCGGCAACCTGCCCCGCATCGCCGCCGCACCGTAATCGCTGCCACCGGCGGTGGTGCCCGAGAGGGGGTGCCGCGCCGCACGGGTTGGGCTCGGCGCGAGTCGTCCCGTTGTGATCCGTCAAGGCGCGCCACCGTGCGGTGGTGGTACGACTGGGCCATGGGCGGGCACGCGCTTCCCGGCACGATGTCCGCGCCCGGAACGCACAGGCGAGGCATCCCATGTCCGGGAACGGCATCACGCGGCGCGAGGCGCTCACGCTCTCGGGCGCGGCGCTCGGCGCGCTGGCGCTCAGCTGGAACGGCAAGGCGATGGCGGGTCCGCCCGGGGGCGGCCCGTCCGCGCTTCCGCCCTCCACGATCTGGAACCCGCTCGACCCGCCGTACATCCTGACGCAGCGGGACACCTTCTTCGCGCACCTGCGCCCCTTCGTGCCCGACGAGCCGCTCGGCCGGCGCGAGATGCGCATCTCGTTCATGGGCACGTCCGTGATCGAGCGCCGCGCGCAGGTGCGCAGCAGCGTCTTCGTCGAGCTCGGCAACGGCGAGTCCTTCGTCTTCGACTGCGGCTCCGGCGTGGTGTCCAACTACGTGGCGATGCAGGTCCCGTGGTCGCGCATGCGCAAGGTGTTCCTCACGCACCTGCACGGCGACCACACGAGCGACCTGACGCACGTCTACTGCTTCGGCCCGCAGGGCGACGGGAAGTCGCCCCTCTACCTCTTCGGGCCGTCGCGCTCCGGCATCCGCAATCCGGACTTCGGCAAGGACGGCGTCACGCAGTACATCAACCCGGAGTACTACGAGGACGGCACGATCGACTTCGCACGCCACTTCCGCGAGATGAACCGCTGGCACACGGAGAGCCAGAGCTTCGTCGGCACGCGCTGGCAGCCAGGCCACGGGATGCCGGCGGCGGAGGGCGACGGCTACGACATCTACACGACCGAACTCGACTGGACCGACGGCACGACGCGGCACTGGAGCACGAACACGACGCTGAACCCGGGCAACGTGCCGTTCCGGTCGGGCGGCGGGGTCGCGTACGAGACCGCGGACGTGCGCATCTCGTTCTTCCCCTCGATCCACGACCGCAACGGCGCGCTGGGCTACAAGCTCGAGTGGCTCACCGAGGGGCTGTCGATGATCTTCACCGGCGACAGCAAGCCGTCCGACCTCCTGCTCGCGCAGGCGACCGCAGGGGCACCCGTGGACGTGCTCATCAGCGAGATCGTGGTCGATCCGCAGATCTGGGTCTCGCGGCAGTCGGGCATCACCGACCCCGACGATCCCACCTTCGAGGCCGCCATGGTCAACGCGGAGGCGGTGCAGGAGTCCTCGCACACCCCGCAGAAGGCGTTCGGCTACATGGTCCGGCAGATGCAGCTGGCGGGCAAGGCGCCGCGGCTCGCCGTCGGCACGCACTTCCAGGCCACCGACGACACCATCATCCTCGCCATGGAGGCCTTGCGGAGCTGGTACAAGGGCTGGACGACGATCGCCACCGACCTCATGGTGCTGAACGTCACGGCCCAGCGCATCGAGCAGCGCGCCGCGCGCGTGTCGGACTACAGCTGGTCCGCCAGGTGGCAGGATCCGAGGCAGGTCAACGGCGCGTATCCGCCCAAGTACGCGGATCTCGACCCGTGCAACCCGTACTACCCGTCGGCGCCGCTCAAGCAATTCAGCCGGTCGCTGCTGCAGCACGTGATCCCGGGCTGCGTGTACGACCCGACCGGGTGGCAATGCGAGAACGCGAAGGCCGCCGCGAAGTGCCGGGGGCCGTAGGCACGGGTGTGGCAGGCGCGACGCCCGCGGACCGGACTAATGGGCGCCCATCAGGGCGAGCAAGACACCGCCGGCGACCACGCTCGCGATCTGCCCCGCGGCGTTCGCGCCCATCGCGTGCATGAGGAGGAAATTCTCGAAGTCCTCCTCCTGCGCCATCCGCTGCACGACCCGCGCCGCCATCGGGAACGCGCTGATGCCGGCCGCGCCGATCAGCGGGTTCACGCGCCCGCCCGACAGCACGTTGAGGAGCTTGGCGAAGAGCACGCCGGCGGCGGCGTCGACGCCGAACGCGACGATCCCGAGGACGAGGATCGCGAGGGTGGACGGCTTGAGGAACTCCGTCCCGACCATCGTCGCGCCGATCGCGAGCCCGAGGAACAGCGTCACCACGTTGGCGAGTTCCTGCGACGACGCCTTGGTGAGCCGCTCGACCGCCCCCGACTCCTTCATCAGGTTGCCGAGCATCAGCATGC
Source organism: Burkholderiales bacterium (assembly GCA_046347715.1). GTDB lineage: Bacteria > Pseudomonadota > Gammaproteobacteria > Burkholderiales > Casimicrobiaceae > VBCG01. The sequence continues at coordinate 33,753 of JAXMFO010000008.1, read as the reverse complement.
CGATGAGCGGCGTGGCGAACGGCACCAGGATGCCGACCACGATCGTCACCACGATCGGGAACAGCACGCGCGTGCGCCGGCTGATCGTGCGCTGGCTGTACGGCATGCGGATGCGTCGCTCCCGCTCGGTCGTGAGGAGCTTCATGATCGGCGGCAGGATGATCGGCACCAGCGACATGTAGCTGTACGCGGCGACCGTGATCGGCCCCAGCAGGTGCGGCGCGAGGATGCCCGACACGTAGATCGAGGTCGGCCCGTCGATTGCGCCGATGATGCCGATCGACGCCGCCTCCGGTCGCGAGAAGCCCAGCGCCAGCGCGACCAGCAGCGTCAGGAAGATGCCGAACTGACCCGCGGCGCCCAGCAGCACCATCCGCGGGTTCTCGAGCAGCGGGCCGAAGTCGGTGAGCGCGCCGATGCCGACGAAGATCAGCAGCGGGAACATCTCGTTGCGGATGCCCATCTCGTAGAGCACGCGCAGCATGCCGTCCTCGGCGATGAGCGGCGACAGCGGCAGGTTGGCGAGGATGCAACCCGAGGCTATGGGCACGAGCAGCAGGGGCTCGTAGTCCTTCGCGATGCCGAGCCACAGCAGCCCGCCCGCCACCCCGAGCATAACGAGCGACTGCGGCGTGACGTGCAGCACGCCCGCGGCGAGGAGTTCGAGCGTGCCGGCGTCCATGTCAGGCGTGCCCGGCTGCGCGCAGCCGCGGACCAGGCGGCGCAGCAGGCGCGAGCGGGGCGAGCGCGGGGGCGCGGCGCATCGTCAGTCCTCGCGGAAGCGCACGATCGCGTCGCCGTGGCCGACGGCCTGGCCGGGCGTCACGCACACCTCCGCGATCACGCCGGCGCGCGGCGAGCGGATGTTGTTGTGCATCTTCATCGCGTCGAGGATGGCGACGAGCTGGCCGCGCGCCACCGTATCCCCCACGCCGACGCCGACCTCGATGATGACGCCGGGCATCGGCGCCGGCAGCGCGCTGCCGCCGCCCTTTGCCGCCGCGCCCTTGATGAGCATGGCCGCGGTGGCCGGCGTGGCCGGCGTCTTGCGCGCGATCTGCACGGCAGGCGCTCCCGGCCCCACCGCGGCGCCGCCCGCTTCCTCGGGCGCGGCCACGCCTTCGTGCATCTCCTCCTCGGCGGCCAGCGTGACGACGTACGACTCGCCGCCGACCTTCACCGCGAAGGTGTCGACGCTGTTCTCGTGCACGTCGACGACGTAATCGGTGCCGCCGATCTCGATCGTGTACCGTCGCATGGCCTAGTGCCTCATCGTCCGCGCCGCCAGCTCATGTTCTGCCGCGCGCGCCCGACGTCCACCCAGCGCGACGCGAAGAGGAGGCTGCCCGGCCAGTAGTGCCGCATCGCCGGCGCGGCCTCGCGCCGCCGCGCCGCGGCGTGCGCGATCACCGCGATGGTGATCGCCGCGACGAGTTCGGGCGCCATGCCCGCGGGCGCCGGCACGGCGGGAGCCGTGTCCTCCTCCTCGTCGACCGCCGCCGCCGGGCGGTCGAAGCGCAGCGCGAGCGTGAGCAGGCCCCACATGAGCGCGAGCAGCGCGAACACGAGGCCCATGCCCACGACGGTGATGCCGAGCCCCCATGTGAGGTTCTCCACGCGCGCCCCCGTCAGAGCGGCACCAGCCCGTGCTTCTTGGGCGGCGTCTGCTGGACCTTGGTGCGCAGGATCTCGAGCGCGCGGACGAGCCGCGGCCGGGTCTCCCGCGGCTCGATCACCTCGTCGATCTGCCCGACGTCGGCGGCGCGGTACGGGTTGAAGAAGCGCTCGCGGTACTGCTCGATCAGCTCGCGCTCCTTCGCCGCCGGGTCGGCCGCGGTCTCGACCTCGCGCCGGAACAGCACGCGCACCGCGGCCTGCGCACCCATCACCGCGATCTGGCCGGTGGGCCACGAGAACGCGAGGTCGGTGCGCATCTGCTTGCTGCTCATCGCGACGTACGCGCCGCCCATCGCCTTGCGCGTGACCACCGAGATCTTGGGCACGGTCGCCTCGCAGTACGCGTAGATGATCTTCGCGCCGTGGCGGATGACGCCGCCGTACTCCTGGTCGGTGCCGGGCAGGAAGCCGGGGCAGTCGATGAACGTGATGACCGGCAGGTTGAACGCGTCGCAGATGCGGATGAAGCGCGCGATCTTGTCGGACGCGTCGATGTTGAGCGCGCCCGACATGGTCGCCGGCTGGTTCGCGACCAGGCCCACCGAGTAGCCGTCGAGGCGCGCGAAGCCCACCACCGCATTGGGGGCGAACGCGGGCTGGATCTCGAGGAAGCTGTCGCGGTCGAAGATCATCGCGATCGCGTCGCGGATGTCGTAGGGCTCGCTCTCGCCTTCCGGGATCAGCGTGTTGAGCGCCTCGTCCATCCGCGTCGGCGGATCCTGCGGCGCGAGCTGCGGCGGATCCTCGTTGTTGTTCTGCGGCAGGTAGGAGAGGAGCTGCTTCACCAGCGAGAGGCCCGCCACCTCGGTGTCGGTCGCGAGGTGCGCGACGCCGCTCTTGCCCATGTGGACGTCGGCGCCGCCCAGCGTCAGCGCCGTCACGTCCTCGCCGGTCACCGCCTGGATCACGTCGGGGCCGGTCAGGAACATGAAGCTGTCGCCGGCCATGATCACGAAGTCGGTGAGCGCAGGCGAATATACCGCCCCGCCGGCGCAGGGGCCCATGATGAGCGAGATCTGCGGGATGACGCCGGACGCCATCACGTTGCGCACGAACACCTCGCCGTATGCCGCGAGGCTGCGCACGCCTTCCTGGATGCGCGCACCGCCGGAGTCGTTCAAGCCGATGAGCGGGATGCCGCTCTCGAGCGCCAGGTCCTGGATGCGGCAAATCTTCTGCGCCTGCACTTCCGAGAACGAGCCGCCCAGCACGGTGAAATCCTGCGCGAACACCGCGACGCGCCGGCCGTTGATCTTGCCGAAGCCGGTGACGATGCCGTCGCCGGGGAAGCGCTGCTGCTCCAGCCCGAATTCGCTCACGTGGTGCGTGGCAAGCGTGCCGAACTCCTGGAACGAGCCTTCGTCGAGCAGCAGGGCGAGCCGCTCGCGCGCGGTCAGCTTGCCGCGGGCGTGCTGCTGTTCGATGCGCTTCTGGCCGCCGCCCAGCACGGCGCGGCTGCGCATGTCGCGCAAGGTGGCGAGATGGGCGTCGGCTTTGCCGTCCATGCGGGGCCTCGCGAGGGTAGGCCCCTACTTTCGGCGCGGCGCGCGCCGCGGGCCATGATGCCCGTCAAAGGCGCGTGCGGCGCACGCACGTTGCGGGCGACAGGCGACCGCGCTGCGTCACCGGGGCCCGGTTCGCGTGCGCACCAGGGCGAAGTACGGTCGTTCCGCCAGCCACCACAGGAGCGTCGCGACCAGCGCGGACAGGAGGAAGCCGCCGACGAATATCGTCACGGGCCCCGTGACCGGACCCGCGGCGCGCGCCTGTACCTCCCGCGCCACCAGCACGACCACCATCCAGTGCACGAGGTAGAACGAATAGCTGATCCGGCCGAGCGAACGCAGGGGCGTCGCGGCGAGGATCGCCGCGAGTCCGTTCGGCGTGGCGAGGCACTTCGCGACCACGAGCGCGGCCGCCCCGCCGAACGCGAGGATCGTGAAGATCGGCGTCGCGTAGGACGTGAGCGCGAACGTGGTCACGGCGAGATAGGCGGCGGCGACCGCGACCGCCGGCAGCCGCCGGCTGAACGCGACCAGCGCCGGCTCGTGGACCGCGATGGCGACGCCGACGAAGAGCAGCGACCAGCACAGCACGAACGGATTCGCGCCCAGCACCGCCGCGGCGGCCGGCGCCGCGACCCCGAACGCCCAGACCCCGGTCCCGTGCCGGACGCGGGCCGCGTGCATCGCCACGACGACCAGCGGGAAGGCGAGGTAGAACGTCATCTCGTAGAACAGCGACCAGGTGACGATGTTGAACGGCGCAACGTGCAGCCCCTCGACGCCGTTCAGGAACAGCAGGTTGCCCACGACGCGTGGCCAGTCGGGCGGCGTCCACGTCCCGTCGCGCCACGCGAAGAGCAGCGACGCCGCGAACGACACGAGGAACGCCGGATAGATCCGCAGCGTGCGCCGCCAGGCGAAGTCGGCGTAGCTCATGCGGGCGTCCGGCCACCACATGCGGCCGATCAGGAATCCGGAGAGCACGAAGAACAGGAACACCCCGTGGTGCGAGCGCCACAGCCAGAAGAGCAGGAGGTCGGCGGCCTCGGACAGGTCTCCGAGGTGCACGTGGTCGAGATCGAGGCGCGAGGAGACTTCCACCGCATTGCCGGCCGCGTGCACGCAGAAGACCAGCAGCACGGCGAAGCCGCGCAGCCCGTCGAGGGCCGCGTAGCGGTGGTCGGAGGACGGCGCGGTCATGGCCGCGGGTGGGCGCGGCCGCGCGCCCTGACGGGTCGGCCTCAGGCCTTGCGGCGGGTCGCGGCTTTCTTCGCCGCCGTCTTGGTCGCGGCCTTGGCGGCCGGGCGTGCGGTCTTCGCCGCCGCCTTCGCGGCGGGCTTGGCGACGGGCGTCTTCGCGGCCGCAGACGCAGCCTTCTTGGTGGCGGTCTTGGCGGACGCCTTTGCCGCCGGCGCCGTCCGCACCGCCTTCTTGGCGGCCGGCTGCGCGCGGGCTGCGGTGCCGCCGGCGGACTTGCCGGCCTTCGCCGCGAGGAGTGCGAGCGCATCCTCCAGCGTGATGGTGTCGACCTGGTCCTTGTCCGGCAGCGTCGCGTTGACGTCGCCGTGCTTCACGTACGGCCCGTAGCGGCCGCTCATCAGCTCGACCGGCGCCTTGGTGCGCGGATGCGCGCCGAGCACGCGCAGCGCCGCCGCGCGGCCGCGCACCCCGCGCGCCTTGGACGGGTCGCGCGCCTCGAACTCGAACCCGACCTTGCCGTCCTTCTGCACGACGAGGAACGCCGAGAACGGCCGCCGCGTGCGCTGCGAGACGAACTGCAGGAGGTCGGTCTTCTTCTCCGTGAGGAGCTTCGTCATCTGCGCGGGCTCGATCGCGCGCTGCAGGATCGTGCGCCCGGAGCGGAAGTCGCACGTCTTGCCGGGGCCGACCGACTTCTCGCACACGTACGCCATGCCGTGCTCGTACACGTTGCCGCCGCACTTCGGGCACGCGCCGAGCGGCGTGGCCTGCGAGAAGTCCGGCGCCTCGCCGTCCTCGTCGCCGTCGGCGTTGCCGAAGTCGAACACGACCTCGTTGGCGTCGTTGAGCTTCAGCACCGCCGAGAACGGCCGGCCCATCTTGCTGCGGAAGCCGTCGAGCGGCCCGATGGTGCGCTCGGTGAGCAGCACGTCCGCTTCCTGCGGCTCGATCTGCCGCCCGCCCATGATCTTCCAGAACGCGAAGTCGCAGCCCGGGCTCTCGCACTGGAACTTCTTGTACTTCTCGTGCACCTCGCCGCCGCACTTCGGGCAGGGCGTGGTGAGCGTCGCGAAGTCGCCGGGGATCGTGTCGCTCTCGTAGTTCTTCGCCTGGCCGACGATCTTCTCGGTCATGGCCTTGATCTCGGCCATGAACTCGTCGCGGCCGAGCTTGCCGTGCTCCATCTGCGCGAGCTTGAACTCCCACTCCGCGGTGAGTTCCGGCGAGAAGAGTTCGGGGATGCCGAGCCCGTGCAGCAGCGTCATCAGCGAGAACGCCTTCGCGGTCGGGATCAGCTCCTTGCCGTCGCGGTGGATGTAGCGCTCGGTGATGAGGCCCTCGATGATCGCGGCACGCGTGGCCGGCGTGCCGAGGCCCTTCTCGCGCATCGCCTCGCGCAGCTCGTCGTCCTCGATCGACTTGCCCGCCGTCTCCATCGCGGAGAGCAGCGTGCCTTCGTTGAAGCGCGGCGGCGGCCGCGTGACCAGCGCGTTGACGTCGACGCGCTCGGTGGCGACCTTCTCGTCCGGCTTGACCGGCGCCAGCGTCGACTCCTCGCCCTGCGCCTCCTTGCCGTACACGGCGAGCCAGCCGGGCGCCACCAGCACCTTGCCCTCGGTCTTGAAGGGCTCGCCCTCGACGCGCGTGATGCGCGTGGTGACGAGGTGCTCGGCGGCGGGATAGAACACCGCGAGGAACCGGCGCACGACGAAGTCGTAGAGCTTCGCCTCGACCTCGTTGAGGCTCTTCGGCCGCACGAGCGTGGGGATGATCGCGAAGTGGTCCGAGATCTTGGCGTTGTCGAAGATGCGCTTGTTGGGCCGCACCCACTTCTGCTTCAGCACCTCGCGGGCGAAGCCGCCGTACGCGTTGGTCTCGGCCAGCTCCTGCATCGTCGCGTGGACGGTGCCGAGGTAATCCTCGGGCAGCGCGCGCGAGTCGGTCCGCGGGTAGGTGAGGACCTTGTGCTTCTCGTAGAGCGCCTGCGCGAGCGAGAGCGTGGTGCGGGCCGAGAAGCCGAAGCGGCCGTTGGCCTCGCGCTGCAGGCTCGTGAGGTCGTACAGGAGCGGCGGCGTCTGCGTGGACGGCCGCGACTCCTCGGTGACCGTGCCCGGCTTGCCCGTGCACTTGTCCGCGATCCCGCGGGCGCGCGCTTCGTCGAAGAGGCGTTCGGCGCGCGCATCGGGGTCGTCGTCGTTCTTGCGGAACTTCTCGTCGAACCACCGCCCCGTGTACTCGCCGCCCGCCGCGCGGAAGTTGCCGATCACTTCCCAATAGTTGCGCGGGACGAACGCGCGGATCTTCGCCTCGCGGTCGACCAGGATCGCGAGCGTGGGCGTCTGCACGCGCCCGACGGTCGTGAGCTGGAACCCGCCGGACTTGGAGTTGAACGCGGTCATCGCCCGCGTGCCGTTGATGCCGACGAGCCAGTCGGACTCCGACCGGCAGACCGCGGCGTCGGCGAGCGGGAGCATCTGCGCGTCGGTGCGCAGCTTCTCGAAGCCGTCGCGGATGGCGGCGGGCGTCATCGACTGCAGCCACAGCCGCTGGATCGGCTTCCCCGTCTTCGCGTACTGGACGATGTAGCGGAAGATGAGCTCGCCCTCGCGCCCCGCGTCGCAGGCGTTGATGAGCGAGGCGACGTCCTTGCGCTTGATGAGCTTCAGCAGCGTCTTCAGCCGGTTCTCGTTCTTCTCGATCGGCTTCAGCGCGAACTTGGACGGCATCGCCGGCAGGTGCGCGAACGTCCACTTGCCCCGCTTGACCTCCTCCTCCTCGGGCATCCCGATCTCGAGCAGGTGCCCGACGGCCGACGAGATGACCGCCCGCTCGCCCTCGAAGTAGTCCTCGTGGCGCGTGAAGCCGCCGAGCGCCTTCGCGATGTCGGCGGCGACGGACGGCTTCTCGGCGATGATCAGGGACTTGGACAAGGGGGATGGCCGGGCAAAGGGACGCAGATACTACATGAAGGGCGTTAGAGGATGTACTCGGGACGGCTGCCGGCTTGCGCAAGCTCAATGCCGGCGCTGCCAGCGGCCCCCCGGGCGGGGCTCGACCTGGCCGGCGAGCTCGAGGCCGGTCAGTTCGGCCACGATCTCCTCCGCCGGGAGGCCCGTCCGGGCCACCAGGGTGTCGACGTCGGCCGGGTCGTCGGCCAGCGCCGCCAGGACCGGCGGGAGGGACATGGGTGCCGCCGCGCCCGATTGCAACGGGGCGGGGGCCGCGGGCATGCCGAGTTCCTCCAGCACGTGCTCCGCGGTCTCGACCAGCTTCGCGCCCTCCCGGATGAGCCGATGGCAGCCCTTGGCGAGCGGCGAGTGGATGGACCCCGGGATGGCGAACACCTCCCGGCCCTGCTCGCCCGCGTAGCGCGCGGTGATGAGCGACCCCGACTGGAGCGCCGCCTCCACCACCAGCACGCCCTTGGCCAGTCCGCTGATGAGCCGGTTGCGACGGGGAAAGTTCATCGCCCGCGGCGGGGTGCCGGGGACGAACTCGGACAGGAGCGCGCCCCGTTCGGCGATCGCGTGCGCGAGCGCGCGGTTCTGCGCGGGGTAGACCCGGTCGAGGCCGGTCCCGACCACGGCGAGCGTCGACCCCGCGCCGGCGAGCGCGCCCTCGTGGGCGGCCGCGTCCACGCCCGCCGCCAGCCCGGAGACGATGGTGAGCCCGGCATCGGAGAGCGCCCGGGCGAATGCGCGTGCGTTGTCGAGGCCCTGGGCGCTCGCGCTGCGGCTGCCCACGATCGCGAGCGCCGGCCGGTTCAGGAGTTCGCGCCGGCCCCGGAAGAAGAGCACCGGCGGCGCGAAGCCCAGCTCGAGCAGCGCGCCCGGGTAGTCCGCGTCGTCCCAGGTGACGAGCTCGTTGCCCGGGACGTCGAGCCACGCGCGCGTGCGCGCGAGCGCATCCGGGTCCGGGGTGGCGGTGAGCGCCGCCGCCGTCCCGGTGTCGACGACGCGCGCGAGTAGTGCCGGCGTGGAATCGAGGATCGCCCGCGGCCCGCCGAACGCCTGCAGGAGCGCTACCCACGCGGCGTGGCCGAGCGGGCGCAGGGCCAGCTCCGCCCAGGCGTCGCGGGCAGCGGGATCGAGGGGCATCGCGTCACTCTACCCGCGGGCGGCGGGCGCGGGGATCGGCCGTTGGGGGTAAGGCGTGCGCCGGGGCGACGAAGCGACGACGCAGTCGCATGACGTGCACGAAGCCCGCCGCACGACACTCGTTCCTGCGTAGCCCTTTTCAGCGGCCGACGCCGGGCCGCCCCAAGGCGGCCGCCTGACCTGCCGTGAATGCAACGGGGTCGCCCCGCATGCTCAGGTGAACGCCGGTATCGGTGTCAGACACCGGGCGGTGTCTGACACCGATACCAACGCCCGAAACCACCCCCGGTGACGCCGTGCCGGCCGCAAAAGGCGCAACGCCGCCGTCGCGTCAGGTCCCGGCGTCACGAACGCCTTTTGCGGACGTGACTAAGGCGTCCGCGCGTAATCGCCGGGCCGGATGGGATCGGTCGAGTTGAGCACGATCCCGAACGACACGCGGTCGAACGTGCGGAACACGAAGAGGAGGCCGGTGCGCTCGTCGGCCGGCGCGACGTATTCGCGCGGCGTGAACGAGGTGGTGTTGTCGAGGAAGCGCAGGATCACGGACTGCTGGCGCGACGGCCGCGGATCCTCGATCGGCGTGATGACGCGATAGATCGCGAGCACGTGCCCGACCTCGATGCCGTCCTTCGAGCCCTGGTCGATCGTCACCACGCCGCCGCGCGCGGTCTCGAGCCCGCCGTACGGCACGCGCAGGATGCGCGAGTTGACCGGCTTGTCCGGCGCGTGCGGCACGTAGTTGACGAGCGTCTCGCGCGGCGCCGGCACCATGCGGTCGCCGATCTGGATCTCCTGGGTTGACGACTCGATGCGCACCGTGGAGAGCTCGCCGAATTTCTCGACGCGGCCGGTGCCGAGGAACGTGCTCTCGTAGCCCAGCACCTCGGTCCCGTCGAGCGTCACCACCGCCCCGGCCGGACGGTAGATGTACCAGTAGTCGCCGGCCTTGGGGTCGATGCCGAGCACGTATACGACGTCGCCCGTCCCGCGCACGACGCGCTCGTCCCCGCGCCCGCGCAGGATCTCGGCGGAGTTGTAGAGGCCGGACGGACCCGTGATCAGCGGCCGCGTGAGGTAGGGCTCGAGGTCGTTCGGCGGAATGCTCGGGATGGCCTGCGCGTCGAGCGACGCCACGCGCGTGGTGGGCGACAGCTGGATGGCATCACGGGTCAGCGCGAACTGCGGCTTGCCCTGCACGATGTCCAGCGTGATGACGTCGCCGGGGTAGATGAGGTGGGGGTTGCGGATCTGTTCGCGGTTCATCCGCCACACGTCGGGCCACTTCCAGGGCTCCTTGAGGAACTTGGACGAGATGCCCCAGAGGGTGTCCCTTTTTTGGACCGTGTACGACTTGGGGGCGCCGTCGGCGACCGCCGCGTCCTGCGCGACGGCGACGCCGGCGTGCGCCAGCGCGGCCATCGCGGCGGCCGCCGCGAAGCGGCGCAGGGCTGTGATAAAGTGTTGAACCATAACGCCTCTTCCCCGGTCGGGCGAGACTTCGGGACGGCCTCTGTCGGGCCAGTGCAAGGGGTCGGGGGTCCGCTTCGACGGGCCCTTGCTAATGTCCAAAATCGCCGCAAAATAAGGACTTAACTCGGATTCTGCATCCGGCATCTTGCATTTGGCAAGCTATGGCCCTCCTGCCCATCCTCGAATACCCCGATCCGCGTCTCAAAAAAGTCGCCTCGACGGTCACGGCCTTCACCCCGGAGATCGCGAAGCTGGTGCGCGACATGGCGGAGACCATGTACGCCGCACCCGGCGTGGGCCTCGCCGCCACCCAGGTCGACGTGCACAAGCGGGTGATCGTCATCGACATCTCCGAGGAGAAGAACGACCTCCTCGTGCTGGTCAACCCGGAGATCGTGGCCGCCGAGGGCGAGGCCGAGTGCGAGGAGGGGTGCCTGTCGGTCCCCGGCTACTTCGACAAGGTCACCCGCGCCGCCCGCGTCACCGTGCGGGCGCAGGACGAGCGCGGCGAGACGTTCGAACGCACCGCCGAGGGCCTGCTCGCCGTGTGCGTCCAGCACGAGATGGACCACCTGCTGGGCAAGGTCTTCGTCGACTACCTCTCGCCGCTCAAGCGCGCACGCCTCGCCGCCAAGCAGCGCAAGAAGCAGCGGATGGCCGGCTGAGGCCGCCGCCCGGATCACCGCTTGCCCGCCCTGCGCGTCGGCTTCGCCGGCACCCCGCCCTTTGCCGCCGAGGCGCTCTCGGCCATCGCCGCCGCCGGCTTCGCCGTGCCGGTCGTGCTCACCCAGCCCGACCGGCCGAGCGGCCGCGGCATGAAGCTCGCGCCGTCCGCGGTCAAGGAGAAGGCGCAGGCGCTCGGCATCCCGGTCCTGCAGCCGCCGACGCTCAAGACGGAGGACGCCCGCGCCCCGGCGCTGGCGGTTCCGCTGGACGTGCTGGTCGTGGCCGCGTACGGGCTCATCCTGCCGCCGGCGGTCCTCGCGTGGCCGCGCCACGGCTGCATCAACATCCACGCGTCGCGGCTCCCGCGCTGGCGCGGGGCGGCGCCCATCCAGCGCGCGCTGCTCGCCGGCGACGAGGCCACCGGCGTCACCATCATGCAGATGGACGCCGGCCTCGACACCGGGCCGATGATCGACGTCACCGGAGTCCCGATCGCGCCCCGGGAGACCACCGGCACGCTGACGTCGAAGCTGGCCGCCGCCGGCGCGGCCGGCGTCGTCGCCGTCCTCGAGCGTCTCGCGCGCGACGGCCGCCTCGAGGCCCAGGCGCAGCCTGCGGACGGGGTCACCTACGCGTCCAAGATCGAGCGCGCCGACGCGGTGATCGACTGGACGCAGCCGGCCGCCGTCCTCGACCGCGTCGTCCGGGCCTTCGACCCGGCGCCCGGAGCGAGCACTCACTTGGGCGGAGAAGCCCTTAAATTGTGGGACGCGGTCGTCCTGCCGGCCGGCGGCGGGGCACCGGGGACCGTGCTCGCCGTCGGCAACGACGGCATCGACGTCGCCTGCGGCAGCGGGGCCCTGCGCCTGCGCACCGTGCAGCCGGCGGGGGGCAAGCGCATGCCCGCGGCGGCGTTCGCCCGCGGCCGGGACGTCACCCCCGGCGCCCGGCTGGGGTCCTGACCGCCCGTGGAGCACGAGCAGCGGATGGCGGCGCTCGCGGTGCACCGCGTGCACCAGGGCGCCACGCTGCAGGCCGCGCTCGCCGCCGTCGACGACGGTGCCCCGACACGGGGTCACGCACTGGTCCAGGAACTGGCCTACGGCACCCTGCGCCATTGGGGGCGGTTGCAAGCGCTCACTAACGCACTGGCGGCGAAGCCGCTCACCGACGCGCCGCTGGCGGCGCTGGTCGCCGTCGCGCTCTACCAGCTCGACCACACCGACGCGCCCGCCTTCGCGGTCGTGGACCGGGCCGTCGACGCCGCGGCGCAGGTCGCGCGCCCGCAGGCCAAGCCGCTCGTCAACGCCATGCTCCGCCGCTACCAGCGGGAGCGCGACGCGCTGAACGCGCAGGTCGCGGCGGCGAGCCCGGTCGCGCGCTGGTCCTACCAGCGCTGGTGGATCGGCCGGGTCGAGGCCGACCACCCGAAGGCGTGGCAGGCGATCCTCGCCGCCGGCAACACCCGGCCGCCGCTGACGCTGCGGGTGAACCGGCGGCTGACCACCCGCGAGGCGCTGGCGGACCGGCTGGCGGAGGCGGGGGTCGCGACGCGCCCGGTCGGCGAATGGGGGCTGATCGTCGAGGTCGCGCGGCCGGTCACCGGCCTCCCCGGCTACGCCGAGGGCGAGTTCTCGGTGCAGGACGCCGGGGCCCAGCTCGCGGCGCCGCTGCTCGGTGTGGCGGACGGCATGCGGGTGCTCGATGCCTGTGCCGCGCCCGGCGGCAAGACCACGCACGTCGCCGAGCTGGCCGACGTGACGCTGACCGCCGTCGAGCGGGATCCGGCCCGGCTCGCCCGGATCGGGGACAACCTGGCGCGCCTCCGGCTGGCGCGCCCGGGCATCACCCTGGTCGAGGGCGACGCCGGCGACCCGGCCGCATGGTGGGACGGCGTCCCGTACGATCGCATCCTCGCCGACGTCCCGTGCACGGCCTCCGGCGTGGTCCGCCGCCACCCCGACGGCAAGTGGCTGCGCCGCAAATCCGACCTGGCGTCCTTCGGCGAGCAGCAGCAGCGCATCCTGGAGGGCCTCTGGCCGCTGCTGGCACCCGGCGGCCTGCTGCTCTATGCGACGTGCTCGGTGTTCGCCGCGGAGAACGGGGGGCAGGTCGACGCCTTCCTCGCGCGCCACCCGGACGCGTTGCGCGAACGCCTAACCCTGCCGCCCGGATGCCCGCACGCGGACGGCCAACTCTTGCCTGCGGAGGATGCCGCGGGCCACAATCAGGACGGCTTTTTCTACGCGCTGCTCCGCAAGGGATGAGTCCCTTGCGCGCTTGGCGGCCGCGCCCCAGACGCCGCCGGAACCGTGTGCAACCGATCGCCGGCATGCCGTCCGTCCCGATTCCCGCCTCGCCGTACCCGCGCCCCGCGTCCGCCCTGCGCCGCCTGGCGCTCGCGCTGTTGTGGGCGCTGGTGTGGACCCTGGGCGGGCTCCCGGCCCCCGCGGCGGCCGACACGATCAACGTGCGCTCGGCCGAGCTGCGCATCGAGGAGGGCGAGGTCCTCCTGAACGCGGAGTTCGACCTCACCCTCAACGCCACGCTGGAGGAAGCGCTGCAGCGGGGTATCCCGCTGTACTTCGTCCTCGAGTTCGAGCTGTCCCGGGCCCGCTGGTACTGGCTGGACGAGAAGGTGAGCCAGACTGCGGTCACCTACCGGGTCTCGTACAACGCACTCACCCGCCAGTACCGCGTGGCGCTCGGCAGCGGGCTCCTGGCCCCCACCTTCAACACGCTGGAGGAAGTGGAGCGCTACGTCGGCCGGGTGACGTCGCGGCCCGTGGCGGCCGCGTCGGCGCTCGCCAAGGGCACCAAGTACGACGCGGCGCTGCGCCTGCGCCTCGACGTGAACCAGCTGCCGAAGCCGTTCCAGGTGAGCGCGCTCGCGTCCCGCGAGTGGACGCTGTCGTCCGAGTGGTACCGGTGGAGCTTCGTGCCGTGACCGCCGCCGCAGGAGTCGACCGGTGAGCGCGCTCGCGAGCCGCCGCGGCCTGCGCTGGCTGCTGCTCCTGTCGACGTCGCTGTCGGCGATCGCGCTGTTCCTGCTCGCGACCGCGACCGCGAACACCGAGCTCTTCGCGCAGGGGTACGACAACCTCCTCATCCTGAACGGCGTGCTGGTCGGCCTCCTGATGTTCGTGGTCGGCTGGCAGCTGTGGCGGCTGCGCCGGCGCCTCAAGAAGGGCGTGTTCGGCTCGCGGCTCGCCGTGCGGCTGGTGCTGCTGTTCGCGCTGGTGGCGGTGCTGCCCGGCGCGCTGGTGTACGCCGTGTCGGTCCAGTTCATCGGCCGCAGCATCGAGAGCTGGTTCGACGTGCGCGTGGACCGGGCGCTGGAAGGCGGGCTCAACCTCGGCCGCAACGCCCTCGACTATCTCCTCAAGGACACCGCCAACAAGGCCACCCAGATCGCCCTGACGCTGGCCGACAACCCGGCCAACATGGGGGCGGCGCTCAACCGCGCGGCCGAGCAGGCCAACGTCTACGAGGCGACCCTCTTCACGTCGACGGGCGCCGTGATCGCGGTGGCCGGGGTGGGCGGGTCGCGCGCCGCCCCCGAGCCGCCGCCGCCGCAGGCGCTGCGCGCGGCGCGCCTGCAGCAGCCGTTCACCAAGACCGAACAGAGTCCCGACGGCGGCCTGCTCCTGCGGGCGGTGGTGCCGGTCAACACCACGGACAGCCTGAGCCCGCTCAAGCTGCTGCAGGTCGTCGAGCCGGTGCCGAAGCCGCTCGCGCAGGAGGCCGAGCGCGTGCAGGCCGGCGTGCGCGACTACCAGGAGCTGTCGTTCGCCCGTTCCGGGCTGAAGCGCCTGTACGGCCTCACGCTGACGCTCACACTGCTGTTGGCGCTCACTTCCGCGCTGGGCCTCGCCGTCGTGCTCTCCGAGCGGTTCGCGGCGCCGCTGGGACTCCTGGCCGAGGGCACGCGCGCGGTCGCGCAGGGCGACTTCACCCGCCGCCAGCCGGTGGTCTCGCGCGACGAGCTTGGCGTGCTGACCGAGTCGTTCAACACGATGACCGCGCAGCTCGCCGAGGCGCAGGCGAAGGCCGAGGAAGGGCGGCGGGCGACCGAGACGACCCGCGCGTACCTCGCGAGCATCCTGGGGAACCTCTCGGCCGGCGTGCTGGTGTTCGACGACACGCACCGGCTGCGCACGGTGAACCCGAGCGCCGCCGTGATCCTCCAGCAGCCGCTCGCCGAGCTGACCGGCATGCCGCTCGCGGAATGGGGCAAGCGCCTGCCGGCGCTCGCGCCGTTCGCCGAACTGGTGGCCGACGCGTTCCGCAACAGCCGCGACCGCCAGTGGCAGAAGGAGGCCGAGCTCGCGGTGGCCAACCTGTCGCGCACCCTGCTGATGCGCGGCACGCGCCTCCCCGGCGAGACCGAGATGGGCGGCTACGTCGTGGTGTTCGACGACGTGTCCGAGTTGGTGCAGGCGCAGCGCGATGCCGCATGGGCGGAGGTCGCGCGCCGGCTCGCGCACGAGATCAAGAACCCGCTGACCCCCATCCAGCTGTCCGCCGAGCGGCTCGCGATGAAGCTCGCGCCCAAGCTCGAGGGCGCCGACGCCGAGACCCTGCGCCGCGGCACCCACACCATCGTGTCGCAGGTGGGAGCCATGAAGCACATGGTCGACGACTTCGCGATCTACGCGCGCAGCCCGCGGCCCGGGCAGATGCAGAACGTCGACCTGACCGCCCTCTTGCTGGACGTCCTTGCGCTGTACGACAATCTCGGTCCCCACGTTGCGCTATCCTTGCCGGATGCGCCCCTCTACATCCAGGGCGAGCCGACCCGCCTGCGCCAGGTGTTCCACAACCTCCTCTCGAACGCGGTCGATGCCCAGGCCGACGTCCCCGACCCGCGCTTCGCCATCTCGCTGTCCGCGCACGACGGCGAGGCGACGCTCGTGTTCGAGGACGCGGGGCCCGGCTTCGCGAGCGACGTGATCGCGCACCCCTTCGAGCCGTACGTGACGACCAAGGCGAAGGGCACGGGCCTGGGGCTGGCGATCGTCAAGAAGATCATCGACGAGCACGGCGGGCGGGTGCTGCTCGCCAACGCATCCGAGGGCGGCGCCCGGGTGACCGTGCTGCTCCCGTACCACGCGTCCGGCACGCGCACTTCCGCCGCCGCGGCGTAGGACTGGCGACACCCCATGGCACTGGCTAAGGAAATCCTGATCGTCGACGACGAAGTCGGCATCCGCGAACTGCTTTCGGAGATCCTGCAGGACGAGGGCTACCGCGTCGCGCTCGCCGAGAACGCGGGCGAGGCCCGCGCGTACCGGCAGCGGCAGCAGCCCTCGCTCGTGCTGCTCGACATCTGGATGCCCGACACGGACGGCGTGACGCTGCTGCGCGAGTGGGCGGCCGGCGGGCAGCTCACGATGCCGGTGGTGATGATGTCCGGGCACGGCACCATCGAGACCGCGGTCGACGCGACCAAGATCGGCGCCTTCGACTTCCTCGAGAAGCCGGTAGGGCTGCAGAAGCTCTTGTCCACCATCTCGCGGGCGCTGAAGAGCGCGGCGGCGCAGGAGCCGCGGCGCATCTCGCTCGCCACG
Organism: Burkholderiales bacterium; assembly: GCA_046347715.1. Taxonomy (GTDB): domain Bacteria; phylum Pseudomonadota; class Gammaproteobacteria; order Burkholderiales; family Casimicrobiaceae; genus VBCG01. The sequence continues at coordinate 17,565 of JAXMFO010000008.1, read as the reverse complement.
CTCGGCAGCGGTGCGGCGATCCGCGACACCGAGCGCGCGCTCGAGTCGCTGCTCGCGGGCCGGCGGCCGATCCTGATCCTGGGCGAGCCCGGCACCGGGCACGACGTGGCCGCGCGCGCGCTGCAGGTGGCCGACGCGCCGCTCGTGGTGCTCGCGAACGGGCAGCGGCTCACCGCGAACCCGCTGTCGCTGCTCGAGGAGGCGCGCGACGGCCTCCTCTACTGCAGCGAGATCGGCCAGTACTCGCGCATCGAGCAGAAGGGCCTCGCGTTCCTGCTCGGGAAGCTCGAGAAGCTCAACGTCACATTGGTGAGCACGAGCAGCGACGCGCTCGGCAACCTCGCGGCGGAAGGCAAGTTCGACCCCGCGCTGCTCGCGCAGCTGTCGGCGGGCTCGGTGCTGCTGCCGCCGCTGCGCAACCGGCGCGAGGACATCCCGCTCCTGATCGAGCGCATGTGGCGCGATTCCACGAAGGACGAAGCCGCACCGCCGCTGCTGGCCGCGCTGCCGCCGGCGGCGCTCACGGCGCTCTCCAACGCCTACTGGCCCGGCAACCTCGACCACCTCGCGGGCTTCGTGCAGAACCTGGCGCTGCTGCGCTCCGAGATCACGCTCGAGCACGTGAAGCGCGTGCTGGGCGAGGCGGCCTCCCCCAACCCGACGCCGGCGCCGGAGATCACGTCGCGTTTCTTCGAGCTGCCGCTGCGCGAGGCGCGCGAGGCCTTCGAGCGCATCTACTTCGAGCAGCTCCTCGGACGCGAGCAGAGCAACATGAGCAAGGTGGCCGAGAAGGCGGGCCTCGAGCGCACGCACCTCTACCGCAAGCTGAAGCAGCTCAACATCCGCTTCTCCCGCCGCACCGAAGAGCCGGCCGCGTAACCCGCCGCGCCGCGTTCGCCCGGACGCCTCCTTGAGCCTCGCTGCCACCGACAGGAAGGGAACCGCCGGCCTCGTGATCGGGGCGATCGGCGTCGTCTACGGCGACATCGGCACCAGCCCGCTGTACATGCTGCGCACGGCGTTCACCGGCGAGCACGGCCTCGTGCTCGACGCGGCCAACGTCCACGGCGTGCTCTCGGTCGTGTTCTGGGCGCTGGTGATCGTGGTGACGCTGAAGTACATCACGCTCATCATGCGCGCCGACAACAACGGCGAGGGCGGCATCCTCGCCCTGACGGCGCTCGTGTCGCGCGGCCTCGCGCGCGGCCAGTCGCGACGCTGGTGGCTCGTCGGCTTCGGCATCTTCGGCGCGGCGATGTTCTACGGCGACGGCATGATCACGCCGGCGATCTCGGTGCTGTCCGCGGTCGAGGGCCTCGAGATCGTGACGCCCGCGATGCACCCCTTCATCGTGCCGGTCACGCTCGCCATCATCGCGCTGCTGTTCGGCATCCAGAAACACGGCACCGCGAGCGTCGGCATGTTCTTCGGCCCGGTGATGGCGATCTACTTCGTGGTCATCGCCGGGCTCGGCGTCGTGCAGATCGTCCAGCAGCCCGGCATCCTCGCCGCGATCAACCCGCTGCACGCGGTCCGCTTCTTCACGCACACGCCGCTCGCCGCCTTCCTCGCCCTCGGGGCGGTGGTGCTCGCGGTGACCGGCACCGAGGCGCTCTACGCCGACATGGGCCACTTCGGCCGCTCGCCGATCCGGCGCGCGTGGCTCGTGTTCGTGATGCCGGCGCTGGTGCTCAACTACTTCGGCCAGGGCGCGCTGCTCCTCGCGCACCCCGAGGCGATCCGCAACCCGTTCTTCCTGCTCGCGCCGGCGTGGGCGCTGATCCCCCTCGTGCTGCTCGCCACGTGCGCCACGGTGATCGCGTCGCAGGCGGTCATCTCCGGCACGTTCTCGCTCTCGCGGGCGGCGATCCAGATGGGCTACTGCCCGCGGCTGCAGATCGAGCACACGTCCGAGCGGCAGATCGGGCAGATCTACGTGCCGTTCATCAACTGGTCGCTGTTCGTCGCGGTGGTCCTGCTGGTCGTGGCGTTCCGCCACTCGGAGAACCTGGCCGGCGCCTACGGCATCGCCGTCACGCTCGCGATGCTCATCGACTCGCTGCTCATCTTCGTCGTGATGCAGCGGCTGTGGAACTGGCCGGCGTGGGCCTGCTACGCGATCACGTGCCCGCTGCTCGTGATCGACCTCGGGTTCCTCGCCTCCAACTCGCTCAAGATTCCCGACGGCGGCTGGTTCCCGCTCGTGATCGGCGGCGTCGTGTTCACGCTGCTCACCACGTGGAAGCGCGGCCGGGCGCTGCTCATGGACAAGCTCTCCGAGGACGCGCTGCCGCTCGACGTGTTCATCCAGAGCATCGAGGTCGCGCCGCCGACGCGCGTCGAGGGCACCGCGGTGTTCATGACGTCCACCCCGGACCGCGTGCCGCACGCGCTGCTGCACAACCTCAAGCACAACAAGGTGCTGCACGAGCGCGTGGTGTTCCTCACCGTCGTGATGCGGGACATCCCGTACGTCGACGCGGACAAGCGGATCGAGGTCAAGACGCTCGGCTGCGACTTCTACCAGTTCCTCGCGTACTACGGCTTCAAGGAGGACCCGGACGTGCCCGAGCTCCTCGAGGAATCGGGCAAGCGCGGCTTCGCGTTCGACATGATGGAGACGAGCTTCTTCGTCTCCCGCGAGACCCTCATCCCGACCGTCTCGCCGGGCATGGCGATGTGGCGCGAGCGCCTGTTCGCGTCGATGTCCAAGAATGCCGTGAAGGCGTCGGAATTCTTCCAGATCCCCACCAATCGCGTCGTCGAGCTGGGGACCCAGGTCGAGCTTTGACGTCCGCAAAAGGCGTCCGCGCGGTCGGGGGATGACGCTGCGCCGGCGTTGCGCCCTTTGCGGCCGGTTGGTCAGCGAGGAAAGCTCCGGGCGGCCGCGCGCTTTCCTCGCGGCAAAGGCAACGAAGCGCGTCGCTCACAGGCGCTGCGCGCCCGTTCGGTCACGCGCTGCGTGCGGGCTGACAGCCTGTGCGGCGGCCCGAGTGTTGCGGTGGCCTGGCTCAAAGCTCCCTCGCCCCGCTTGCGGGGACAGGGCTGGGGTGAGGGGCGGGCGCCCGGGGATCCCCAAGAAAAACGCCGGCCAGAGGCCGGCGTTTTCACGACGCAGCGTGCGGCTTACGCATGCTCCGCCATCTGCGAGCGCATGGTCTTCATCGCCTTGCTCTCGATCTGGCGGATCCGCTCGGCGGACACGCCGTACTCGTTCGCGAGGTCCTGCAGCGTCGCGGCCGAGTCGTCCTCGCGCAGCCAGCGCGCCTCGATGATGCGGCGGCTGCGGTCGTCGAGCTTCGCGAGCGCGGTCTGCAGGCCCTTGCTGCGGTTCTGCGCCGATTCCTCGCGCTCGAGGATCTGCGCCGGCTCGTCCTCGTGGTCCGTCAGGTAGGCGATCGGCGACACGAAGGTCTCCTCGTCGCCCGGCGTCGGGTCGAGCGCCAGGTCGTGGCCGCCGAGGCGCGTCTCCATCTCGACGACCTCTTCCGGCTTCACGCCGAGGTCCTTCGCGATCTTCTTCGCCTCGTCGACCGACAGCGCGGCCGAGCTCGCCTTCATGCTGCGCAGGTTGAAGAACAGCTTGCGCTGGGCCTTGGTGGTCGCGATCTTCACGAGCCGCCAGTTGCGCAGGATGTACTCGTGCATCTCGGCGCGGATCCAGTGCAGGGCGAACGAGACCAGCCGCACGCCGCGCTCGGGGTCGAACCGGCGCACCGCCTTCATGAGGCCGACGTTGCCTTCCTGGATGAGGTCGGCCTGCGGCAACCCGTAGCCCAGGTAATTGCGCGAGACGGCCACCACCAGCCGCAGGTGCGAGAGCACGAGCTGGCGCGCGGCGTCCAGGTCGTCCTTCTTCTGCAGGCGACGTCCGAGCTCGATTTCCTGTTCCGGCGTCAGCAGCGGGAACCGGTTCACGGCCTGGATGTAGTGATCGAGGCTTCCCAGCGAAGCAGGGGTCGGAAAAGCCAGGGTCGTACTCGTCATTGTTCTGTGTCTCCTTTGGGGCGTCGCGCGGCGGATTTCCCGGTCCGCCCTGCCCGACACCAATTTTAGCACTCGGGATATTGGAGTGCTAAGCGGGGATTTGGTTCCCGAGTATTTCGATCAGGTATGTCCCCGTCCAACGCCAAGGGCACCCTACCAACGCGCGGCGGACGGCGCTCGGGGTTTGCGACGGATGGCGACGGGGCCGTCCGGACGACGCCCGGCGGTGACGGGCGGCGCCCTGCTTCCGGTTGGACCGGGGGCCGGGGAAACGGTTGCGCGGGCTGAATGTAAGCGCCCGCTATCGCAGAAGGCGTTACTTGTCTTCGGGTAACAGGGCTTCGACGAACTCGCGGGCCGCGAACGGCCGCAGGTCGTCCACGCCCTCACCGACGCCGATGAACCGCAGCGGTACCGGGTGCTGCTTGGCGATGGCGGCGACGACCCCGCCCTTGGCGCTGCCGTCGAGCTTGGTCACGACCAGCCCGGTCAGGCCGACCGCGGCGTCGAAGGCCTTGACCTGCGCGAGCGCGTTCTGGCCGGTGTTGGCGTCGAGGACGAGCAGCACCTCGTGGGGCGCGCCCGGCAGCGCCTTGGCCAGCACCCGCTTCACCTTCCGCAGTTCGTCCATCAGGTGCCCCTGGGTGGGCAGCCGCCCGGCCGTGTCGGCCAGCACGACGTCGATCCCGCGTGCCTTGGCGGCGGTCACCGCGTCGAACATGACGGACGCCGCGTCGCCGCCGGCCTGCTGGATGACGGCGACGTTGTTGCGCTCGCCCCAGACGGCGAGCTGCTCCCGCGCCGCCGCCCGGAAGGTGTCCCCGGCGGCCAGCAGCACCGACAGGTCCTGCTGGTGCAGCCACTTGGCGAGCTTGCCGATCGAGGTGGTCTTGCCGGCCCCGTTGACCCCGGCGAGCATGATCACGAACGGGCGCTCGGTGCCGATGACGAGCGGCTTCTCGATCGGCGCGATGAGGTCGACCATCGCGTTGGCGAGTTCCGCGCGGGGATCGGCGTTCTCGCCGGACCGCTTCCAGCGGGCCTTGAGGTCTTCCAGCAGGTGCTCGGTCGCGTCCACGCCGACGTCGCCGGTTAGGAGCGCCGTCTCCAGCTCCTCGAGCGCCTCGGCGTCGAGCTTGCGCCGGCGGAAGACGCCCGTGAGGGCGCCGGCCAGCTTGTCGCGGGACAGGCCGAGGCCCGCCTTGAGCCGGTCGGTCCACGAGCGCTTGGGCGGAGCGTCGACGGCCTCGGGGGCCGGCGCGGCGGGCGGCTCGGCGGCCGGCCCGGCCGGGGCCGCGGCCTCCGGGGGCGGCGGGACGGCGGCTTCCGCCGGCGGCTCCTGCTCCGGCGAATCCTCCGGACGAGGCTTTTTCCTGAAGAAATCGAACAACGCGGCACCACCCGATGCGGCCGGCTTGCACGGCACCGGCGAAGCTGGGATTCTACCGGTTCCACTTCGCTCCACCGCCGTGCCCGTTCCCACCGCCCAGCGCGTCCGCATCATCGGCGGGCGCTTCCGCGGCCGCGTCGTCCGCTTCCCCAAGGGCGCCGCGGTCCGCCCGACCCCCGACCGCGTCCGCGAGACGCTGTTCAACTGGCTCGGCCAGGACCTGTCCGAACTCGCCACGCTGGACCTGTACGCCGGCACCGGCGCGCTGTCGCTGGAGGCGCTGTCGCGGGGCGCGGCTATGGCGGTCGCGGTCGACCGCGACCCGGGGCTGGTGCGCGCGCTCGCCGAGACGGCACGCACCTTCGGCGCGACCGGCCTCGCCGCCCACGTCGCCGATGCCCGGGCGTGGCTCGCCAACGACCGGGGACGCTACGACGTGATCTTCCTCGACCCGCCCTTCGGGGAGGACCCCTGGCCGTGGCTGTTGCCGGCCTGCGAGGCGCACCTGGCGGGCGGCGGGTACATCTACGCGGAGGCGGCGCACGAGATCGCCCCCCCGCCGGGGCTCGTGCTGCACCGCCACGCCCGCGCCGGGCAGGTGCATTATCATCTGCTCGCCCACAGCGAGCAGAGTCCATGATCAAGGTCGTCTACCCCGGCACGTTCGACCCGCTGACCCGCGGCCACGAGGACCTCGTCCGGCGCGCGTCGCGCGTGTTCGACCGGGTGATCGTCGGCGTGGCGGCCAGCGAGGCCAAGAGCCCCCTCTTCAGCGGCGCCGAACGCGTCGCCATGGCCCAGGAGGTGCTGTCCGGCTTCGACAACGTCGACGTGGTCGGCTTCTCGTCCCTCCTCATGGACTTCGTGCAGTCGCAGGGCGCCAAGATCATCCTGCGCGGCCTGCGCGCCGTGTCCGACTTCGAGTACGAGTTTCAGATGGCGGGCATGAACCGCCACCTCTACCCGAATGTCGAAACCCTGTTCCTGACGCCCTCCGAGCAGTTCACCTTCATCTCCGCGACCATCGTCCGCGAGATCGCGCGCTTCGGCGGGGACGTCACCCATTTCGTGCATCCGCGGGTCGCCGAGAGGATCCGGCTGCGGATGGCGGAGCGCAACGCCAAGAAGTAGGCCCGGCCATGGCCCTGATGATCACCGACGAGTGCATCAACTGCGACGTCTGCGAGCCCGAGTGCCCGAACGACGCCATCTCGCAGGGCGCCGAGTTCTACGTGATCGACCCCGCCCGCTGCACGGAGTGCGTCGGCCACTTCGACACGCCGCAGTGCCGCGAGGTCTGCCCGGTCGACTGCATCCCCGTCAATCCCGACCACGTTGAATCCCGCGAGGCGCTGGTGCTGAAGTACGAAGGACTGATGGCAGGGAAGGCGCGCGCGGATGTCGCCGGCTGACGCCGTTCCCCGCTTGCCAACGACAAAGGGCGCCCGCGGGCGCCCTTTGTCGTTCGACGGGGGCGTCGCCCCCGACTTTCACTTCGGCCAGTTGGTGAGGATGCCGGCGTTGCAGGTGCCGATCGGGCAGCTCACAGTGCCGGCGTAGTTGTTGCGGAAATTGAAGTAATAGGTCTGGCCGGGCTTCAGGTTGCCGGGTTGCGCGCCCACATTCCAGATCATGAGCGCCGTGTTGCCGCCTTCCGCCGCCACCGGCCCATTCGCGCCGGTGGGATCGACCGGCCGGAAGTCGCAGGCCGAGCTCGACAGCGTCATCTCGCGATAGGCCGACGGGTCGCCGTACTCGGCAATGCTGGTGTTGCCCGCCGTTCCGTACGTGGCCGGGCTCGACGGCACCGTGAAGCTCACCACCACCACCCCGTTCGCCGAGAATCCGCCCATCCCCGACGTGAGCAGCCGGGAGCTGTTGCCCCACGCGACCGAGCTGCGGACGACGTTCTGGTAGCTGCCGCAGAAATCGGCGCCGCCACCGCCGCCGCCGCCACCGCCCGCGGCCTGCCAGTTGACGTTGACCGACGCGGTGTTGCCGGTGCCGAACTGGTTGGTCGCGGCGACCGCGTAGGTGATCGTGCCGCTGGCGCTCGCGGTCGCGATGCAGCTGCTGCCGGTGCTGCTGCAGTTCGTCCAGACATAGGCCGTCGGCGACCCGTCGCAGCTCGCGTTGAGGGTGATCTGCTGGCCCACGGTGGGCGTCGCGCTGCTGGTGCTGATGGTGCACACCGGCTTCGCGGTCGGCGGCGCGGTCCAGTTCACGGAGACCTGCGCCGTGTTGCCGGCGCCCTGGCCATTGCTCGCGATCAGCGTGTAGGTCTTGGCACCCGCCGCGGAGACGGTGTCGGTGCAGCTCGTGCTGTTCGACGTGCAGCCCGTCCACGTGAACGTGGTGGGGCTGTTCGTGCAGGACGCCGTGATGGTGATGGTGGTGCCCGTCTGCGGCGCGGAGTTGCTCGCCGTCAGCGAGCACACCGGCGTCGTGGACGCCGCGCGCCAGTTCACCGAGATGAACGTCGCGGCACCCACGCCGGTGGCGTTGGCCGCCGTGAGGGAGTACGTCTGCGTGCCGGCCGTGGGAGACGTCGCCTGGCACTGGACGCCCGAGCAGTTGACGCCCTGCCACGAGTAGCTCGTCGGATTGCCCGTGCACGACGCCGAGAGCACGATGGTCGTGCCGATCACCGGCGACGTGTCGCTCGCGATGATCGAGCAGTTGGGAATCGGGTCGGTCCCGCCGCCGCCGCCACCACCGCCACCACCGCCGCCGCCACCACCGGCCCCGGCCTTCCACTCGACGGCCGTCTTGGCGCGCGGGCCGGTGCCCGACGCGTTGATGCCGTCGACGCCGTAGAGGGCCCAGCCGGCCGTGCTAGTGCTGATCGTGCACGACGTGCTGGCCGTCGGGCAGCTGCTGATGGTCGAGCAGATGTCCTGGATGAGGTAGTTGCACTCGAGCCACTCGATCTTGGTGGGGGTGTTGCTGCAGTTGGCCGTCAGCGTGAGCGTGGTGCCCGTGGTGGGCGTCGCATTGTTCGCGGCGATCGTGCAGATCGGCACCGCGCCGGCGGTTGCGCCCCAGCTGATCGTCTGCGTCGTCGGCAGCGCGGGACCCGTCGCGTTGGACGCGTAGAACGTGTACGTCTTCGTGCCCGGCGTGGTCTCCTTGGCCGTGCACGAGTTGGTCGCGCTCGTGCAGCCGCCCTGCCAGGCGACGACCCTCGGGCTGTTGGTGCAGGTGGCCGTCAGGGTGATCGTCGTGTTCACGGCGGGCGAGGCGTTCGGCGTCACGGCCACGGTGCAGTCCGGCGCACCGGCCACGGCCGTCCTCGGCACCACGGATCCCGGGGTGGGCGCGCAGAACGCGGCCGGGAAGCTCGCCGGGCCGTCGCCCTCGGCGACGTAGCCCTTCGCCGTCATGAACTGGTAGATCTGGTACTGGTCGGTGTAGCGGTGGTTCGAGTCGGCGCGGTTGTTCCACAGGCGCGTCACGGGCGTCGTGTCCGTCGGGCACTTGCCCGTCACCGGATCCACGAGGAAGGCGCGGAAGACCTCGCCCGACTCGTAGCCCCACGTGTCGGCGAACTTGGACTTCACCGCATCGCACTCGGCGAGCTTGGCCGAGTAGAAGTGCGAGCTGAAGCTCTCGGCGTAGAACCGGCACACCGGCTGCGAGCCGGCATACGTGCTGCCCGCCTTGACCACCGGGAACTCGTAGCCGGTGCGCACCCAGCCCGGGTGCACGCCCGTGTCGAGGTCCGACTTCTCCTTGGTGTCCGCGGTGATGAAGTAGTGGTCGAGGCCCGCGTGGTAGAACTCGACGGCTTGGGCCTGCTCGCTCGCAGGGATGACGGCGTGAGACTGCAGCGTTACCGCCGCCAGCATCGCACCCAGGAGGGCTCGGATTCGCATGGTGTAGGGCCGGGTCCTACCCGGGAAGAAATGGGCAAAAAATCCATTATAGGACAGCGACTACTGCTGTCCGGTTCCCTCGGCCGCCGCAGGCGATACAGGGAATGCGTGTGTATATCGCCGAATCAGGCGCTTCCATCCACACGAAAAATTTTAGTCCTACGGAGGGCGTTTAGATAGTGTCGCCGAATGGCGTCGCCCGGCTGCGTCGGGGTATGACGTCAGCGTAGAACTTTCTCCTACACGGCGATTCGGGGATAAATGCGGGAAAACCGCCGAAGCTCACGCGTTTGCCGCGAGCGGAAGCGCGTCGGGCGCCTCGATGAGCGTGTCCACGCCCGCGACCATGCGGTCGAGCTCGCGCAGCTGGCTCGCGATCCCCTCCTCCTGCTGCTCGAGCTCGGTGATCCGGTCCTCGAGCTCGCCGCTCGCCACGTGGATGCGCTTGATGCTGTCGAGGCGCCGGCGCAGCTGCAGGTGGTGCTCGCGCACCTGGGTCTCGAGCGGCGACATCACGGCCTTGAGCCAGGCCTCGACGTCGCGGTTGGCGATCACGTACACGTGCTTCACGCGCGACGCGATGGTCTCGAAGAAGCGCCGCATCAGCGCGAACTTCGCCTTGCTGACCATGTTCCAGAGCGTGTTGAAGTGCGTGTTGTAGGCGCGCTCCAGCCGCTCGATCTCCTTCAGGTACTTCAGCACCGAGAACTGCGGCGGGTTGAACGGCTCGAGCGCGTGCTCCTTGGCGAAGCGCGTGTACATCGCCTGCATCATGTCGTGGATCTCGGCCGACTGCCGGGCCGCCGCCTTGAAGTCGCCCTGGATCTGCCGGAAGAAGTCGTTCATCGCGTTGCGCACGCCGCGCGTGAACGGGCTGTCCTCGATCTCGCGCCGTGTCTTGCCCGCGGTGGCGCGCAGCGCCTCGAGGCCGATGTGGTCGAAGAGGTCGTTGGTCTGCTGCGTGAACACGTTGCGCAGCGCGGTGTAGCGGGCGAGCCCGCGCTCGAAGATCTCCTTCTCCTCGCGCACGCGCTCCATCATGTGGCCGACGACGTCCTGGTTCTTGCCGCGCAGCGCGCGCAGCTCGGTCAGCTGCTCGCCGATCCCCGAGCGCCGCGCCTCGAGGATCGAGCGCACGCCGGAGACGATCGAGTGGACCTCGCCCTGCGACGCCGCGCCGACGATGTCGCGCTTGGCGGGGATGAGGTTGCGCGACAGCGCGCCCTCGAGCGCCGGCAGGCGGCTGCGGGCGAGCAGCGCGTCGTCGCCGTTGACCTTCGCGGTGAGCGCCTTCTGCGCCGACGTCGCGAACACCTGCGCCGTGGGCACGTCGAGGAGCGCGGCGGTCGCCTTCACCTGGCGCTCGATCTCCGCCTCGATCGCGGACTCCGACTTCAGCTCGTCCCACAGGCCGTCGATCTTGTTGAGGACGACGAGGCGGCCGGCCTTGCTCGCCGGGTCGGTGCCGGCGAGGTGCTCGTTCCAGACGTCGAGGTCGGTCTTGGTGACGCCGGCGTCGGCCGCGAGGATGAAGAGCAGCGCGTGCGCGTTCGGCAGCAGGTTGAGCGTCAGCTCCGGCTCGGTGCCGATCGCGTTCAGGCCCGGCGTGTCGAGGATGACGAGGCCCTGCTGGAGCAGCGGATGCGGGAAGTTGATGATCGCGTGGCGCCAGCAGGGGATGTCCACGCTCCCCTCGTCGCCGTGCTCGAGCGCGTGCAGGATGTCGTTGTCTTCGTCGCCGAAGAGGCCGTACTTGCGCGCGAGGTCGACCGGCACCCGCTTGACCTGGGACACGCGCGACAGCGCCTCGCTCATCTTCTCCGCGGACGCGAGGTCGAGCGGGAAGGTCACCCACTCGTCGGCGTAGTTCTTGAACTCGGCGACCGTGGCGTCCTTCAGGCGGGTCTCGATCGGCAGCAGCCGGATGGACGGCGGGCGCGACGGGTTGTGCAGGAGCTCGGTCGGGCACATGGTCGTGCGCCCGGCGGCCGACGGCAGCAGGCGCTGGCCGAAGTCGGCGAAGAAGATCGCGTTGATGAGTTCCGACTTGCCCCGCGAGAACTCGGCCACGAAGGCCACCACCAGCTTGTCCTGGTGCAGGCGCTCGAGGAGCTGCTGGACCCGCAGGTCCACCTGGGCGTCGGCGAGGTCCTGCTCCTGCAGCCACTCGTGCAGCGCGAGCACGCCCGCGGCGAGGCGGCGGCGCCAGTCGCCGTAGGCTTCGAAGCGGGCCGCGAGGTCGCGGGAGGGGACCATGGTGCTCCGTCGGAAACGAGGGGAATCGAATCGTCGGCATTATGCCGAACGCGCCGCAAATGTAGCAGGAGCTGTGAAGCACAAGCCATGCCGTCCGACGGGCGTTGTAGCGTGCAGAGTGGACGGCCGCCTGCCCCGGGGTTGCCGCCTGACCCGGCACGGCACCCGGGTGCCCGGCCCCGGCAGCGCCGCGTCCGTCAGCGCTGGCAGTGCGGGCAGTAGAACGACGCGCGCGCGCCCAGCCGCCGGACCCGGATGGCGCCGCCGCAGGCGCGGCACGGCTCCCCGTCCCGGCCGTAGACGAAGTAGTGGAGCTGGAAGTAGCCCGGCTCGCCCGCGGCGTCCACGTAGTCGCGCAGCGTGCTGCCGCCCTTGGCGATCGCCTCCGTCAGGACGCTGCGCACCTCGTCGACCAGCCGCGCGAGCCGCGGCCGCGACACCTTGTGCGCGGGCACCGTGGGCCGGATGCCGGCCCGGAACAGCGACTCGTTGGCGTAGATGTTCCCCACCCCGACCACCACGCTGTTGTCCATCAGGGCGAGCTTGATGGCGGCCGAGCGCCGCCGCAGCGTGCGCCAGAGGTAGGCGGCGTCGAAGGCGGGGTCGAACGGCTCCGGGCCGAGTTTGGCCAGCAGCGGGTGCGCCTCCGCCGGGGCGGGCAGCCAGAGCATGGCCCCGAAGCGCCGCGGGTCGTTGTAGCGCACCACCGTGCCGTCGTCGAGCACGAGGTCGACGTGGTCGTGGGGGCGCCGCGGCGGCACCTGCCGGAACACGCGCAGGCTGCCGGTCATGCCGAGGTGCACGAGCAGCGTGTCCGTCCCGAGCCGGAAGAGCAAGTACTTGCTGCGCCGGTCGATGCGGTCGATCCGGCGCCCGGCCAGCTGTCCGGCGAGGCCGGACGGAACCGGCCACCGCAAACGGGGGTCGTAGACCTGCAATGCCGCCACCCGGCGGCCTTCGACGTGGGGCGCGACGCCGCGGCGGGTGGTCTCGACTTCGGGCAGTTCGGGCATGTCTCTCGAGGGACGCGCCGCCGGCCGAAGAAGGCGCGACGCGGTGCTCCGGGCGGTTTGTTGCGTTGCCGGATATAGCCTAACATCGACCAACACAGGCGACGGGCCGCGATGGCCGCCGCCGCCTCACCCGACCAGAGCCCGCATGCCGCCCGTTTCCCGCCTTCGCCCCGCCTTCCCCCTGCGCGCCGTGCCGCTCGCGCTCCTTGCGGCGGCCGCCGTCGCGCTTCCGCTGCCCGCCGCCGCCCAGTCGCTGTCGCCGGGGATTGCGCCGGAGGTGTCGTCGTCGAAGGAGGGTTCCGGGCTCACCGCGGACGTCTTCTACCGCATCCTGCTGGCCGACGTGGCGCTGCAGCGCGGCGAGACGTCGCTCGCGGCGCGCGCCTACTACGAGGCCGCGCGCGAGACGCGCGACCCGCGCATCGCCAAGCGCGCGGCCGAGGTGGCGCTGGCCGCCCGCATGCGCGGCCTCGCGCAGGAATCGGCGAAGCTGTGGGCGGCGCTCGACCCGTCGGCCGAGCGCCCGAAGCAGATCCTCGCGACGCTCTCGGCCGGCGGCAACGGCAAGGGCAACATCGACGGCGGCTTCGACAGCGATCTCAAGACGCGGCTCGAGAAGGTGCTCGCCGACGCGGCGCTGTCCGAGCGCGGCGTGGGCGAGGTGTTCCTGCAGATCAACCGCTTCCTCGCCGACAACCTCGACAAGCGGCAGGCGTACGAGCTCGTGCGCGAACTCGCCAAGCCGTACCCGAACAGCGCCGAGGCGCACTTCGCGGTCGCGCTCGCCGCGTACAACGGCGGCATCCCCGAGGGCAGCCCCGACAACACCGCGCTGCTCGAGATCGACCGCGCGCTCGCGATCAAGCCCGACTGGGAGCGCGCGGCGCTCCTCAAGGCCGAGCTCCTCTCGCGCAACAAGAACGACGACGCGGTGCGCTATCTCTCGTCGTTCCTCGCGGCCAACCCGGAGTCGCGCGCCGCGGCCGGGGCGCTCGCGCAGCTCTACGTCGAGCAGCGCAAGTTCGCCGAGGCGCGCGCGGTCTTCCAGAAGCTGTGGGACAACGACCGCAGCGCGCGCGAGTTCGAGTTCGGCATCGCGGTGCTGTCGGTGCAGATGAAGGACTGGGTCACCGCCGAGGCGCTCTTCACGGACCTCAAGAAGGCGAACTACGGCGAGAACGGCGCGGTGGAGCTCTACCTCGCGCAGATCGCCGACGAGCAGGGCCGCTACGAAGAGGCGATCGAGCGCTACAAGGCCGTGCCGGACGGCGAGCGCGCGTGGCTCGCGAAGCTGCGCATCGCCGCCATCATGGGCAAGATGGGCAAGGTCGCGGACGCGCGCCGCTACCTGTCCGACCTGCCCGCCGTGACCATCGAGCAGCGCGTGCAGGTGCGGCAGGCCGAGGCGCAGCTCCTGCGCGACGCCAACGACAACCAGGGCGCGTACGACGTGCTGGTGCAGGCGCTGAAGGAGCACCCCGATTCGCCGGAGCTGCTCTACGACACCGCGATGGTCGCCGAGCGCCTCGACCGCATCGACGACGCGGAGAAGCGGCTGCGCCGCGTGGTGGAACTCAAGCCCGACGACGCGCAGGCGCTCAATGCGCTGGGGTACACGCTCGTCGACCGCACCCCGCGCATCGCCGAGGGCCAGGCGCTGATCGAGCGCGCGTTGAAGCTCTCGCCCAACGACCCGTTCATCCTCGACAGCATGGGCTGGGCGCTCTTCCGGCAGGGCAAGTACGACGAGGCCGAGAAGTACCTCCGCCGCGCGATGGACGAGCGGCCCGACGCCGAGATCGCCGCGCACTTGGGCGAGGTGCTGTGGGCCAAGGGCGAGCACGCGCGCGCCCAGGAGATCTGGCAGTCGCAGCTCAAGGTGAACCCGGACAACGCGGTGCTGCTCGAGACGGTGCGGCGCCTCGCGCGCTGACCGCCGGGTGATGTCGCTGCGGTCGCTGGCCGGCGCCGTCCTGGCGCTGGCGCTCGCCGCGTGCGCGACGGCGCCGCCGCACGCGGCGGTCGAGCCGCGCGTCGTGCCCGCCTTCGACGCCGGCGGCCGGCTCTCGGCCCGCCATGGCAGCGACGGCGTCGCCGTGCACTTCACGTGGAGTCACGCCGCCGGCGACGACACGTTCGACGTCGCCACGCCGCTCGGCCAGACGGTCGCGCGCCTGCGCGGCGACGCGGCCGGCATCTTCGTCGAGCGGCCGGGCGAGCCGCCGCGCCAGTACCCGGACTGGGACGCGCTCACGCAGGCGGTGATCGGCGTGCCGCTGCCCGTGCGCGGGCTCGCGTCGTGGGTGCAGGGCGCGCCGGCGCCAGGCACCGCGTCCGCCGTCGAGCGCGACGGCGCCGGGCGGCCGCAGGTGCTGCGCCAGCAGGGCTGGGAGATCGTGTACGCGTACGGCGACGATGCGGCGGACACGCGGCCCGCGCGCCTCGTGATGCGCTATCCGGCCGGCGAGCCGGTCGAGGTGCGCATCGTGGTCGACCGCTTCGCGGCGGTGACGCCGTGACCGGGGCCGCCGCGCCGCTGGTGCTCGCCGCGCCGGCGAAGGTCAACCTCTTCCTGCACGTGACCGGGCGGCGCGCCGACGGCTACCACCTGCTCGAATCGGTGTTCGCGTGCGTCGACCTCGCGGACACGGTGACGCTTGCCGCGCGCGCCGACGGCGCGATCCTGCGCACGCACGACGTGCCCGGCGTCCCGCCCGACACCGATCTCGCGGTGCGCGCTGCGCGCGCCCTGCAGGCCGCCGCCGGTGTGCGGCGAGGGGTGGCCCTCGCGGTGGACAAGCGCATCCCGATGGGGGCGGGCTTGGGCGGTGGGAGCAGCGACGCGGCGACGGTGCTCCTCGGCCTCAACCGCCTGTGGGGCCTCGACTGGCCGCGAGCGCGGCTCGCCGAACTCGGCGCGACGCTGGGCGCGGACGTTCCGTTCTTCGTCGGGGGCGAGCCGGCGATGGTGCGCGGGATCGGAGAGAAGGTGGCGCCGGTCACGCTGCCGGCACAGTGGATCGCGCTCGCGATTCCCCGCTGCCACGTGCGCACCGCCGACGTCTTCGCGGCCGCGGAATTGACACGGGACACGCCGTCGGCGAAAATAGACGTCTTTTCCGATGGTTACGGCCGCAATGATCTCGCGGACGTGACTGCCGCGAGGTTCCCCGAGGTGGCAGAGGCGCTCGTCGCGCTGCGCACCGCGTGGCCGGCGGCGCGGATGAGCGGTTCGGGCGCGTGCGTGTTCGCGGCGTGTCCCACGGAAGACGATGCAAGGCGCGCGCTCGTCGCGCTGCCCGCAGGCGTCGACCGGCGCTTGTGCCGCACCCTCGCGCGGCATCCGCTCGCCGGATTCGCGCGATAATCGCGATCGAGGAAAGCCCGGTTTCCGCTGGGGAGTCGCCAAGTGGTAAGGCACCGGATTTTGATTCCGGCATTCGTAGGTTCGATCCCTACCTCCCCAGCCATTTTCCCCCGCACCCGCGCGGCGCCCTGAAGGCGTCCGGGTCGCCGCCGCCGTCGCGCATCCGGTTCGCCGGCGCCCGGCGGAACCCCCTGCCCAACGACGGCGCGCCACCGCGCACGATGCGCGTGGCGGGATGCGCTCGCCTTGCGCCCGCGTGCGGCTTCCGCCGGCGATTTCGGATAGACTCGACGATTCCACAAGGGGACGTCGGGATCATGGCTTTCGAGCGCATGCGCATCTTCACGGGCAACGCCAATCCGAAGCTCGCGGATGCGGTGTGCAAGCACCTGAACGTGAGCCTCGGGCGCTGCAGCGTCGGCAAGTTCTCCGACGGCGAGGTCATGGTGGAGCTGATGGAGAACGTGCGGGGGCGCGATGCCTTCATCCTGCAGAGCACGTGCGCTCCGACCAACGACAACCTGATGGAGATCATGGTGATGGTCGACGCGCTGAAGCGCGCGTCGGCGGCGCGCATCACCGCGGCGATCCCCTACTTCGGCTATGCGCGGCAGGACCGCCGGCCCCGCTCGGCGCGGGTCGCGATCACCGCCAAGGTGGTGGCCGACATGCTGTCCACCGTGGGCGTGGACCGCGTGATGGTGATGGACCTGCACGCCGACCAGATCCAGGGCTTCTTCAACATCCCGGTCGACAACATCTACGCGACGCCGATCCTGCTGGGCGATGTGTGGAAGCGCAACTACGACAACCTGCTCGTGGTGTCGCCGGACGTGGGCGGCGTCGTCCGCGCCCGCGCGATCGCGAAGCGGCTCGACTCCGACCTCGCGATCATCGACAAGCGGCGGCCGAAGGCGAACGTCGCCGAGGTGATGAACATCATCGGCGACGTCGAGGGCCGCACCTGCGTGATCATGGACGACATCGTCGACACCGCGAACACGCTGTGCAAGGCGGCCACCGCGCTCAAGGAACGCGGCGCCGTGCGGGTTGCGGCGTACTGCACGCACCCCGTCCTCTCCGGCGGGGCCGTGGCGCGCATCGCCGACTCCGACCTGGACGAACTGGTGGTGACGGACACCATCCCCCTGTCCCCGGAGGCGCAGGCCTGCGGCCGGGTGCGCCAGCTCTCGTGCGCGCAGCTCCTCGCCGAGACGATGACCCGCATCTCGAACGAGGAATCGGTCTCGTCGCTGTTCACGGACTGACCCCCGCCACCCCCGGATTTGACCGGGGGGCCGATTTGCTGCGATAATTCAAGGCTTTCCCGCCACCGGGCACGGCTTTTCACTGAGGCCTTGACCCTTCCCTGGCGGTTGTCGCCCATCGAGGCAACCTTGAGGCGGACGACCCGGCGCCGGCGCGCAAGTGCCAGGCAAAGGGAAGGCCGCAGACAACCGGAGTCGTCATGAACATCGAATTCACCGCCTTCGCGCGGAACACCGAAGGCCGCGGCGCGTCGCGGCGCATGCGCCGCGCGGGCAAGGCCCCCGGCATCGTCTACGGCGGCAGCGCCAAGCCGACGCCGATCGAGCTCGACCACAACGCGCTCTTCCACGCGCTGCGCAACGAGGCGTTCCACTCGTCGATCCTGACGATGAAGCTCGACGGCACCGC
>JAXMFO010000007.1:0-286612 GCA_046347715.1 Burkholderiales bacterium | reverse complement strand
GATGCCGCCGGCGGTGATCACCTCGTCGCCCTTCTGCAGGGCCTCGAGCATCGCCTTCGTCTCCTTCGCGCGCTTCTGCTGCGGGCGGATGAGCAGGAAGTAGAAGACGACGAAGATGGCGATCATGGGCAGGAACGTCATGATCTCGCCGCCGGGCGACGCTGCGGCGCCGGCGGCCTGGGCATAAGCGGGACTGATCAGCACGAGGACTTCCTCCGGTTGCTTGGGGGGGCGCGAGGCGCCGGCCGGGGGCCGGTTCGCGCCGGGGCGCCCGGGATGGGCGCGGCCCGCTCGCCGCTGACCGCCCGGCGCTTATGCGGTCGGCACGGGGTCCGGGTCAGGACGACGGGAAACTCATCATTCTAGCACGCGGGCCCGGTCGGCCCGGAACCGGTCGACGAAGGCGGGCAGCGCGTCGGCGGCGACGGCGTCCCGCAGGCCCGCCATCAGTTCCAGGTAGTAGTACAGGTTGTGGATGGTCGCAAGGCGGGCGCCCAGGATCTCGTTCACCCGGTTGAGGTGGTGCAGGTAGGCGCGGGAGAAGTGGCGGCACGTGTAGCAGCCGCAGCGCTCGTCGAGCGGGGCGGTGTCGGTGCGGTGCTTCGCGTTCTTGATCTTGACGTCGCCGAAGCGCGTGAAGAGCCAGCCGTTGCGGGCGTTGCGGGTGGGCATCACGCAGTCGAACATGTCGATGCCGGCGACGACCCCGGCGACCAGATCCTCCGGCGTGCCGACGCCCATCAGGTAGCGCGGGCGGTCCGCCGGCAGCCGGGGCGCCGTGCGGCCGAGGACCCGCAGCATCTCCTCCTTCGGCTCGCCGACCGACAGCCCGCCGATCGCGTAGCCGTCGAAGCCGATGGCGGTGAGCCCCGCGAGCGACGCGTCGCGCAGGTCGTCGTACATGCCGCCCTGCACGATGCCGAAGAGGGCGTTGCGGTTGCCGAGGCGGTCGAACTCGGCACGCGACCGCGCCGCCCACCGCAGCGACAGTTCCATCGACGTCGCGGCGTCCTCGTGCGAGGCCGGGTAGGGCGTGCACTCGTCGAACACCATCACCACGTCGGAATCGAGCACGCCCTGCACCTGCATCGAGACCTCGGGGGTGAGGAACAGCTTGTCCCCGTTCACCGGCGAGGCGAAGGTGACGCCTTCCTCGGCCACCTTGCGCAAAGGGCCCAGGCTGAACACCTGGAAGCCGCCCGAGTCGGTGAGGATCGGCTTGTCCCAGCCCATGAACCGGTGCAGGCCGCCGTGCGCCGCGATGGGCTCGAGGCCTGGGCGCAGCCACAGGTGGAAGGTGTTGCCGAGGACGATCTGCGCGCCGATCTCGGTCAGCTCGTTCGGCGCCATCGCCTTGACGGTCCCGTAGGTGCCGACCGGCATGAAGATCGGCGTCTCCACGACGCCGTGGGCGAGGGTCAGGCGGCCGCGGCGGGCTGCACCCGAAGTGGCGAGGACGTCGAATTGCATGGGACTCCCGGCGGCCCGCGCGGGACGGCGGCCGCAGGGTCGAAGCTTAAGCGATCAGGACTGGCGCGCGCGCCGCAGCGAGAAGCCGGCGACGCCGCCCACCAGCAGGATCGTGAGGACGAGGCCCCACTCGGACAGCGTCGGCACGGTGGCGGGATCGCCGCCGCCCGAGAACGCGAGGGACGGCACGCAGTTGCTGGCGCCGAAGTCGAAGGCGTTCTGCCACGCGCGGTGGAAGTCGCCGGAGAAGTCGGTGCCGGCCACGCCGAGGACCGGGTAGTTGGGCGCGATGCCCAGCTGGATCACGCACGCCTTGCCGGTGATGCGATAGGCGATGGCCGGGTCGTTGCCGCCCTTCGCGTTCGGCTGCTTCCAGCTGGCGACCACGACGGTGCCCGGCTTGGCCGCGTTGCCACCCGCGAACCTGGCGCTCGCCAGCGCGGTGATGCCCACCGTCAGCGGGTGGATCTGCATGTTGCCGACGTCAAGCGTGCGGGGGGCGTAGGGCGTGCCGGTGCCGTCCGTGGTGTTCGGATCGAGCGTCTCGAGCGCGCCCCAGCCGTGCGGCGGGATCGAGGCCGGCGCGTCGCTGCGGTCCTGGTCGTAGAACGCGCCCAGCACCACCGCGCGGCCGCTGCTGGCGAAGGCCGCCGCGACGTTGCCGACGGCCGGCGCGTTGCCGTACGTCGAGTCCTCGAAGACCAGCAGCACGTCGTAGCTGCTCTGCAGCTGGGCGAGGTTGGGGGTGGCGCCGCTCGTGTCGACGGCCGTGAACGTGTGCGTCGGGATGCGGGCGTTGAAGTCCGCCGCCGTCTCGGTCGCGTACTTGTTGGACAGGATGCCGACCCGGGCCGCGTGCGCAGGCGCCATCAGCGCGGCTGCGGCGGTGGCGGCGAACAGGAGGCGCGCCACGGTGGCACGCGTACGGCAGGGATTCATGGAAATGCGCGAAAATGCCCCAAGGCCGGGTTTGCAGGGCAATTTCCGCTACGAATTGAGTTGCTGCAAGAGTAGCGCGTTCCTGCCCTGCTGCCAAGGTTAACCGGTCGGCCGGGCCCCGTTTTTCCCGTGCTTTTGTTGCAACGGAGCGACCCGCGCGCGCTTTGTCGTTGTCCGGCGACGGTTTCGCAATCGCACGTGTCGGGCTGCGGCGTCACCCGGCGCCTGCGGCGGCCTCCGGCGCACGTTCCAGGAGCATGGCGTCGCCGTAGCTGAAGAACCGGTAGCGGGCCGCAATCGCGTGCGCATAGGCCGCCCGGATCACCGCGAAGCCCGCGAACGCGCTCACCAGCATGAGGAGCGTCGAGCGGGGCAGGTGGAAGTTGGTGACCAGCCGGTCGATCACCCGGAAACGGTAGCCGGGCGTGATGAAGAGCGCCGTCTCCCCCTCGCCCGCCTGCATGCCCGCCGGGGCGAGCGCCGCCGACTCGAGTGCCCGCAACGTGGTGGTGCCCACGGCGACCACCCGCCCGCCGCGCGCCCGCGTCGCCGCGATCGCATCGACGGTCGCCTGCGGCAGCGTGTACCACTCCGTGTGCATCCGGTGCTGCGCGAGGTCCTCGCTTTGCACCGGCAGGAACGTGCCGGCACCCACGTGCAGCGTCACGAACGCGCGCGCCACGCCCCGCTGCGCCAGGGCCGCGAAGAGCGCGTCGTCGAAGTGCAGGCCGGCGGTGGGCGCCGCCACGGCGCCGGGCGTGCGCGCGTAGACCGTCTGGTAGCGGGCGTCGTCCGCTTCCTGCGCCGCGCGGCCGATGTAGGGCGGCAGCGGGATCTCGCCGTGCGCGTCGAGCCACGCGTGCAGCGGCCCGGTGCCGGTGAAGGCGAGACGGAAGAAGCGCTCCTCACGCGCCTCGACGCGCGCCTGCGCGCCACCCGGCAGCAGCAGCACGCCGCCGACCTTCGGCGCATGGCTCGCGCGCACCTGGGCCCAGGCCTCCGCCTCCCCGGTGACCCGCTCGACCATCAGCTCCGCGCGCCCTCCCGAGGCCTTGGTCGCGAACACCCGCGCCTTGATCACGCGCGTGTCGTTCATCACGAGGAGGTCGCCGGGCGCAAGCAGCGCCGGCAGGTCGCGGAACGCCAGGTCCTCCAGACGCGTGCCGGCGACGTGCAGCAGCCGGCTCGCCGAGCGCTCGGCCGCGGGCACCTGCGCGATGAGGTCCGGCGGCAGCGCAAAGTCGAAGTCGGAGAGCGTGTAGCGATCGGTCATGGCGGTGGCGAAGCCGGCACGTGCGGGCGCAATTCGGCCGGATTATCGCCGTAGTCGGACAAGGACAGCGACGCCGCCGCACGGCGTGTCCGCTACGCGGCATCGCGAGCCACGGCGCACGCACGACGCCCGTTGTTGCCTGGCTTTTGCAAGCGGCAACCGCGCGGCCGCCCGAAGGTTGCCGCCTGACTCCTGGGGTTCCGGATGCAAAAGGCGCAACGCCGCCGTTACGCCATCCACCGCACCCACGGACGCCTTTTGCATCCGCAACGCGGGTGGTGCCGGGAGGGGGAATCGAACCCCCACGCTGTTGCCAGCGGCGGATTTTGAGTCCGCTACGTCTACCAGTTCCGTCATCCCGGCCGGGGGAGCCGCGCGCGTCGTTGCGCGTGCGCGGTGAAACCGCCATTATCGCCAAAATTCCGTAGCCCCGCACCCTGCGGCGCCGCTGCGCACGAGTTCCCGAACGCCATGCCCGCCGTCGTCCGCAACGTGCTGTTCATCATGTGCGACCAGCTGCGGCGCGACCACCTGTCGTGCTACGGCGGTCGCGTGCCCACGCCGCACCTCGACGCGCTCGCGGCGCGCGGCGTCTGCTTCGACAACGCGTTCGTGCAGTCCGGCGTGTGCGGGCCGTCCCGCATCTCGTTCTACACGGGCCGCTACGTCGGCTCTCACGGCGCGACGTGGAACCGCGTGCCGCTGTCCGTCGCCGAGCCGACGCTCGGCGACTACCTGCACGCGGCCGGGCGCACGCTCGCGCTCGCCGGCAAGACGCACTGGACGCCCGACGACGACGGCATGGCGCGGCTCGCGATCGCGCGGGACGGCGCCCGCGGCGCGCGGCTCCTCACCGGCGGCTTCGTCGAGCTCGACCGGTACGACGGGCATCATCCCGCGGGAGCGGAGTCGGGTTATCCCGCGTACCTGCGTGCGCACGGCTACGCGAGCGACGACCCGTGGACCGACTTCGTGATCGCCGCCGAGGACCGCGGACGCATCGTGTCCGGGTGGGAGATGCGCAACGTGCACCTCCCCGCGCGCGTGGCCGAGGCGCACTCGGAGACGCCGTACATGACGGACCTCGCGCTGCGCTGGATCCGCGCGCAGGGCGACGATCCGTGGACGCTGCACCTGTCCTACGTCAAGCCGCACTGGCCGTACATGGCGCCGGCTCCGTATCACGCGCGGTTCCGCGGCAGCGACACCGGTCCCATCGTGCACGGCCCGCAGGACGGCACGCCCGACGAGCATCCCGTGCTCGCGGCCTACCGCGGCCACGACGAATGCCTGAGCTTCGGACGCCCCGAGGTCGCGCGCCACGTGCGGCCCGCGTACATGGGGCTCGTCGCGCAACTCGACGACCACATCGGGCGCCTCGTGCGCGAGCTGGAGGCGCTGGGCCGCCTGCGCGACACGCTGATCGTGTTCACCTCCGACCACGGCGAGTTCCTGGGCGACCGCGGCTTCGGCGAGAAGGAACTCTTCTACGACGAGGTCGTGCGCGTGCCGTTCCTGGTCGTCGACCCGGACCCCGCCGCCGACGCGACGCGCGGCACGCGCGACGGGCGGATGGTGGAGGCGGTCGACGTGGTGCCGACGGTGCTCGACGCGCTCGGGCTCGCGGCCCACGGCTTCCGCTGCGAAGGCCGGTCGCTGCTGCCGCTCTTGCGCGGCGATGCGCCGGCGTGGCGCGACAGCGTGACGAGCGAACTCGACTACAGCTTCCGCCGCGCGCGGGTCACGCTCGGCCGCCGCGCCGGCGAGTGCAACGCGTGGATGGTGCGCACCGCGCAGTGGAAGTACGTCCACTGGCAGGGCTTCCGCCCGCAGCTCTTCGACCTCGAGCGCGACCCGCTGGAACTCGTGGACCTCGGCGCTTCGCCGGCGCACGCGCAGGTGCGCGCCGCGATGCACGAGCGCCTCTTCGACGCGCTCGCGACGCGCCGCCATCGCACCACCCTCTCCGACGCCGAGATCGAGGCGCGGACCGACGATCATCGCTCGTACGGCATCCATATCGGAATCTGGTAGACGCTGCAAAAAGGCGTCCGTCCGTGCGGTGGATGACGTGACCGCGGCGTTGCGCCCTTTTTGCATCGAGAAGGGCGGCCGATGCAAAAGGCGTCCGGACTTTCGGTGGATGACGTGGGGCCGGCGCTGCGCCTTTTGCATCGGCAAAGGCTAGTCAGGCGGGCGGCTTCGGGCGGCCGCGCGCCGCCCGCCGGAAAAGGCTACGCAGGAACGAGTGTCGTCCGGGCGGGGAGGCTGCGGTCGCGCGCAGCGGTGACGTTGGCTTTGCGACCGGTGGCGTCGGCCACAAACGGTGGCATGATGCTCGTCGTTGCCAAGTCGTTGCACGCGGTCCGCGCCCGGCCGCCCGAAGCCGACCGCCTGATCAGCTTTTCGATGCAGGAGGCGCGACGCCGACCCAGCATCAACCACCGACGTTATGGCGCCTCATGCATCGGCACCAACCACCGTCAACGCGAACGGCCCGCGGTGTTCCCGATGCAAAAGGCGCAACACTGTCGTAGCGTCATCCACCAACGCCACGGACGCCTTTTGCATCGGCATCCTAGATATGTGCGAGGGCAAAGCCGGCAATGACGAGCCCGCCCACGGCACAGCCGTAGACGCCCCACTGCATCCACGGCTTGCGGGTGAGGAGCGTGATGGCCGCGAGGGCGATGGCGACCTGCATCAGCGTCGTGGCCTGCGCCCAGCGGTGATGCGTGTGCATCGAGGCCTCGCTCTGGGCGTTCGCCTCGTGGCCTGCCTTCTCGAGGTCTTCCGCCTTCTTCTGGATGTCCTTCTTCTCGTCGCTGTAGCGCTTCGCCTCGGCGCGGTACTTCTCCTGCGTCTCGCCGGTGGTCAGCGTCATGCCGAGTTCGGCCAGGTTCTGCTTGCTGCTCTTCGCCTGGTAGAAGTTCCACTGGTCCGACGCCTCGGTCTTCTTGATCGCGGCCTCGTTCTTGAACAGCAGCGCCTCGTTCTGCGTGGCGCCGCCCATGAAGCTCATCATCGCGCCGACCGTGGCGAGGATCGCGGTGGTCACGGCGATGCGGCTGGCGAACGAGTCGCCCGCGTGCGCCTGGTGCTCGACCTCGTGGTCGTGCGGACCGTGGACGTGGAAGTGGCCTTCGGACATGGATGGGCTCCGGGTTCGGGAGCGCGCCCTACGGCGCGCGGGTGTAGGTGAGGAAAGCGTAGTCGAAGCCGGCGCCCGCGTCGTGGCCCGGCTCGCGCGCGGCCTCCCGCCAGTGAGCGGGGTCGATGGCCGGGAAGTGCGCATCGCCCGCGAAGTCGCGGTCGATGGCGGTGATGTGGAGGACGTCGGCCATGCCGATCGCGGCCGTGTACAGCTCGCCGCCGCCGATGCAGAACGCGGGCTCGGGCAGCGCGACCTGCGCGAGCGCCGCGGCGAGCGAGCCGGCGGGCTGGGCGCCCTCGGCGTGCCAGCCGGGCGTGCGGGTCACGACGATGTTCTGGCGCTGGGGCAGCGGCCGGCCGATGGAGTCCCACGTCCGGCGTCCCATGATCACCGCGTGGCCCGTGGTGAGCGCACGGAAGCGCTTCAGGTCCTCGGGGAGACGCCAGGGGAGCGCGTTGCCGGCGCCGATGACGCCGTTGCGCGCGACGGCGGCGATCAGCGCGAGGCGGGGGCGGGGAGCGGCGGGCAACGGAACGGTCGGGGCGGAATGGCGATCGGCAGCGGCGGCAACGCCAGCGCCGCGCATCCGGGGCGCCACCGGGGCAACGGGGGTGCCATAATGCCGCCGATTATAACGGGCTGCCCTCCGTGTACTACCCGCGTTCGTTCCTCAAGTTCATCCTGCTGGGCTTCCTGCTCGTGAGCCTGCCGCTCGTGTATGCGCTCGTCGAGCTCGTGCTCTCGCTCGACCGGCTCGCGACCATGAGCCGGCAGGAGGTGCTGCAGGCGGCGCAGGCCGGCCGCTCGAGCCGCGTGCTGTTCGAGCAGGCGTCCACGCTGGAGCGGCTCGCGCGGCAGGAGATCATCCTCGAGGACACCGCGCTGCTCGACGACTACGCGCGCGTGCGCCAGGAGTTCCTCGCCGGCACGCAGCAGCTCTCGCAGCTGCCGCTGTCGCAGGCGGAGGTGGCCGCACTGGAGCGCATCCGCGAGCGCGAGGCGAAGCTCTACCAGCTCCTGCGCGCGCAGCCGCGGTCCAGCACCAACGTGAACGAGCTGGCCGACGGCTATGCCGGGCTGGTCGAGCAGACCCAGGGCATGGTCAACGCGACCACCGAGCTCACGCAGCGCGCGATCGAGCGCCTGCAGGAGACCGCGCAGCAGGGCCGCGAGAAGTGGCTGTACGTGGCGCTCGCCACCGTCGCGCTCGCGCTGCTGGTCGCCATCGTGTTCGCGGTGCTGATCGCGCGGCCCATCCGCCAGCTCGACCTCGCGATCCGCCAGATGGGCACCGCCGACTTCACGCACGCGGTGGAGGTCAACGGCCCGCAGGACATCCGCTACCTCGGCCAGCGGCTGGAGTGGCTGCGCACGCGCCTCAATGAGCTGGAGCAGCAGCAGACCCGCTTCCTGCGGCACGTGTCGCACGAGCTCAAGACCCCACTCACCGCCGTGCGCGAGGGGGCGGAGCTCCTGCGCGACAACGTGGGCGGCCGCCTGTCGCCCGAGCAGCACGACATCGTGCGCATCGTGCGCGAGAACACGCTGTCGCTGCAGAAGCTCATCGAGGACCTGCTTGCCTACCACCAGGCCCGTGCCGCCGAGCCCGCGACGGTCCAGCCGGTGCAGGTCGCCGACGTCGTGCGCCGGGTGCTGCGGGAGCAGAAGCTCGCCGCGGTTGCGCGCATGATCACCTTCGACGCCAACCTCGCCCCCACCGTGGTGGCGGGCGACCTCGAGAAGGTGCGCACGATCGTCGACAACCTCGTGTCCAACGCGATCAAGTACTCGCCGCGGTCGGGCGCCATCGAGATCGCGCTCTTCGAGCGCGACGGCTTCGCCGTGCTCGAGGTCGCCGACCACGGCCCGGGCATCGGTCCGGAGGAGCGCGACAAGGTCTTCGATTCTTTCTACTCGGGCAAGGCGCCGGTGGACGGCAAGGTGAAGGGGACGGGGCTCGGCCTCGCGATCGCCCGCGAGTACGCGCTCGCGCAGGCCGGCCGCATCGAGATCCTCGATCGCCCGGACGGCGGACGCGGGGTGCGCTTCCGCGTCTGGCTGCCGCTCGCCTCCGGCGTCGCGGCGCTGGTCGCCGCGAAGGCGGAAGCCACCGCACCCGCCATCGCCGGGGGGCACGAGTGAGCTGCGCCCGGTTGCGCTGGCTGGCCGTGCTGGCGGCCCTGTGGCTCGCCGCCTGCGCGGCGCCGCAGCCCGCGCCGGAGCCGGTCCCGCTCACGCCGGAAGAGGAGGCGGAGCCGGAGCGCGTCGAGGTCCCGACGCCGCTGGTCGAGTATCCGCCGATCGAGCCGGTCGAGCCGCCGATGGCGGCCGCGCCGGCGGACGCGGCGCCGGCGTCGTCGCCGCCTGCCACGACCGCCTCCCCCGCGGCCCAGCCGCCGGCGAACGTCGCCATGGTCGCGCCCCCGCCGTCCCCGGTCCCGCCGGCGGCGAGCGCCCCCCAGGTGGTCGAGGACCTGGAACTCGTGGGCCTCCTCAACGACCTCACCCGCTACGGCGGGATGGGGCCCGACGACGTACGGCGCGAACTCACGCTCGTCACCGCGACGCTGGGGCGGCAGCGCACCGACGCCAACCGCGTCCGCCTGGCGGTGCTGTACACGATGGCCCGCAACCCGCAGGACGACCAGCGCGCGCTGCAGCTCCTCGAGAACGTGTCGAAGAGCAACCCGGGATCGCCCGCGGTCAAGCAGCTCGCCCTCGTGCTGCAGGTGCAGATCGTCGGGCGCCAGCGGGCCGTGCGCGACGAACAGCAGAAGGCCGACGCGGCGCTGCAGAAGCTCGAGGCGCTGCGCCAGATGGAGCGCAGCCTGCTGCGCGACCGCGCCCGCAGCGGCGGCGGGGGTGGCGGCGGCAGCGGCGGCGGCTCCGGCGGGGGTGGGGGCGGTGGTGGTGGCTGACCGGAATTAGACGAAAAAGGACGACGATGTCAGGCGATATCCTGTTGGTCGACGACGATCCGGACCTGCTCCGGCTCATCAGCCTGCGCCTCACGTCCGCCGGCTACAAGGTGCGGACGGCCGAAAGCGGGGAAACCGCGCTGGCCGCGATCGCCGTGCGGCGGCCGGCCGCCGTCGTCACCGACCTGCGGATGCCCGGCCTCGACGGCCTGCAGCTCTTCGACGCGATCCACCGCCAGCACGCCGGCCTGCCGGTCCTCATCCTCACCGCCCACGGCACGATCCCGGACGCCGTCGCGGCCACGCAGCGCGGCGTGTTCGGCTTCCTCACCAAGCCGTTCGACAGCCAGGAGTTGCTGCAGAAGGTGGCCGACGCGCTCAAGCTCTCCGGCGACGACGCGGGGCGCAGCGACGCGGCGCAGGGCGAGTGGCGGGAGGGCATCATCACCCGCAGCCCGGTGATGGAGGACCTGCTGCGGCAGGCGAAGCTCGTCGCCGAATCGGACGCGAGCGTGCTGATCTACGGCGACTCGGGCACGGGCAAGGAACTGCTGGCGCGCGCCATCCACCGGGCGAGCCCGCGCCGCGACCAGGCGTTCGTCGCCGTGAACTGCGGCGCGATCCCGGCGGAACTCCTCGAGTCGGAGCTCTTCGGGCACGCGCGTGGCGCGTTCACCGGCGCGGTCCAGGCGCACAAGGGCCTCTTCCAGGCGGCGGACGGCGGCACGGTGCTGCTCGACGAGATCGGCGACATGCCCCTGCCGCTGCAGGTCAAGCTGTTACGCGTTTTGCAGGAGGGCGAGGTGCGGCCGGTCGGCTCGACCCAGCCGATTCCCGTCGACGTGCGCGTGATCTCGGCCACGCACCGCGACCTCGACCAGCAGAAGGCGTCCGGGCAGTTCCGCGAGGACCTGTACTACCGGCTCAACGTGGTCTCGCTCAAGCTGCCGCCGCTCGCCGAGCGCCGCGAGGACATCCCGCTCCTCGCCCAGCACTTCCTCAAGCGGCTCGCCGAGCGCTACCGCAAGCCGCTGCCCACGCTCGCGCCCGACGCGATGGCGCTGCTGGTCGCGGCACCCTGGCCCGGGAACGTGCGCCAGCTCCTGAACCTCCTCGAGCAGGCGATGGCGCTGACCACCACGACGATGATCCCGGCCACGCTGGTGCAGAACGCACTGAAGGAAGACGCGGCCGCGCTCATCCCGTTCGAGGAGGCGCGCAAGTCGTTCGAGCGCGACTACCTCGTCCGCCTCCTCAAGATCACCGGCGGCAACGTCACGCAGGCCGCGCAGCTCGCCAAGCGCAACCGGACGGAGTTCTACAAGCTCTTGCAGCGCCATCGCCTCGAGCCCGCGATGTTCAAGGAAGCGAAGGGCTGACGCCCGACGTGCCGGTGCGGCCGGCGGTTGTCGTGATCGGGCGACATCTTTTCCTGCGCCAAATCAGCGCTTTAATGCCGGCGTCATGACGCGTGTCGGCGGGTTGCGACAGTCGCAACCTGCCGCCCCCCCGACGTCGCCTGCCGCGTCGGCGATGTCCCCCGTCGTGCGTCACTCTCGGCCGGCGCGTGTCCAGCCCGCGCGCGTGAACCTTCCGACCCTATGGCATGTCGATTGCTTTGCCGATAACAGGAGGGAGTCGCTTTCACGCAACCGAGATCGATCATGGACACGTTCGCACCCGAGTTCTCCAAGTTCTGGCTGCCCGAGTCGGCCGCGAACCGCGACGCTCGCGACGAGGACACCGGCGCGCAGCAGGCTGCGCTGCAGGAACTCGCCGAGCGTGTGACCGCTGCCCGCAGCGTCGTCTGACGCCAACCCTTTCTCTCGCTCCCGGGGCGGCGCACGCCCCGGACCTCGCGGAGCAGGTGCCAAGCTCCGGTCATCGGAACCCCCTTGCCCGTCACTTCCTCCCGACGGGCTTTTTTTTGCCCGCTCCCGGCGGGCAAGAAAAAGCCCGCGGGAGCGGTGTGTAAATAAGTCAGAAGGGTGCGCAAGGCTGACGCCGCGCACCCTTGGAAAAATCGACGACGCTGACAGCCTGACGTAGGAGCAGGCGAGGCGAAAATCGCGGGCGGAGCCCGACGATTTTCGGATCGACGGCTGGTAACAACGAGCGTTGTGTGGAGGGCGCGCCCTCCGCGAGCGGTTGCACCTCGCGGCGGCTTTCTCGGCCTTGCCACTCGTTCCCTTCTAACGCCACCGCCGCAGCCCGGTTCACTACAATCGCCGGTTTCGCGAGGAGGAGTGACGATGGGCAAGTGGATCGAGCTGACCGCGGCCGATGGGGTCACGGTCAAGGGCTACCGGGCGGATCCGGCGGGGAAGCCGCGCGGCGGCCTCGTCGTGGTCCAGGAGATCTTCGGCGTGAACGCGCACATCCGCGAGGTCTGCGACGGCTACGCGGCGGACGGCTACCTCGCCGTGGCGCCGGGGATCTTCGACCGCGTCGAGCGCGGCGTGGACATGGGCTACACGCCCGACGACATGAAGCGCGGCATCGACATCCGGGCCCGCTGCAAGGTCGACCAGGTGCTCGCCGACATCGCGGCGGCGCGCGCGGTCGCCGCAGCGGCCGGCCGGGTCGGCGTCATCGGCTATTGCTGGGGCGGCTACCTGGCGTACCTGTCGGCCGCGCGCCTGCCGGGCTTCTCGTGCGCGATCGCGTACTACGGTGGCGGCATGCAGGACGCGCTGGCCGAGAAGCCGAAGGTGCCGGTGCTCGGCCACTTCGGCGAGCAGGACAAGCACATCCCGGTCGAAGGCATCCGCAAGCTCGCGGCCGCCCACCCGGCGCTCGCGGCGCACTTCTACGACGCCGACCACGGCTTCAACTGCAACCACCGTGGCGCGTTCGACGCCGCGGCCGCGACACTCGCGCGGGAGCGGACGCTCGCGTTCCTGCGGGAGCATGTGGGATAGCGTCGACGTCCGCAAAAGGCGTTCGCCAGGGCGACGTCCGCAAAAGGCGTCCGCGGGTTCGGTGGACGACGTGAGGGCGGCGTTGCGCCTTTTGCGGCCGACACGCCGTCACCGGGTGTGATCTCCCTCTGCCCCGGGAGTACTCCCTCTCCCCGCTCGCGGGGAGAGGGCTGGGGTGAGGGGCGGCTGCGGCGCGATAACCCGGTAGTGTCCCGAATAGTGTGCAGAGCCGCTTGAGTGCGGGCGGCGGTCATGGCAAGAGGTTGGTTGTCGAGACTAACCCTGCCTTGGAGGGCACTGCCATGACCGCCAACCTGAAGAGTAAACCGTCTGTGGTCGCTGTCGAAGGGCTCCTGGTCGAGAACCGGGACCTGTTCAAGGCGTTGCTGCGCGAATCGCTGCAGGAGGCGCTGGCGGCGGAGATGACGGAGGCGATCGGCGCCGAGCCGGGGGAGCGCAGCGCGGATCGGGTGGGTTACCGGTCGGGGTATTACAGCCGCAGCCTGGTGACCCGGATCGGGAAGCTGGAGCTGCGGGTGCCGCGCGACCGCGAGGGCAAGTTCTCGACGGAGTTGTTCGAGCGCTACCAGCGGTCGGAGAAGGCGCTGGTGTCGGCCTTGGCCGAGATGTACGTCCAGGGGGTGTCGACCCGGAAGGTGAAGGCGATCACCGAGGAGTTATGCGGCCACGCGTTCTCGGCGAGCACGATCAGCCAGGTGAACAAGGGGCTGGACGCGGCGCTGGAGCGGTTCGCGACCCGAGTGCTGGAGGAGCCGTACCCGTACCTGGTGCTGGACGCGCGCTATGAGAAGGTGCGCATCGATGGGGTGATCCGTTCGCAGGCGGTGCTGATCGCGATCGGGATCAACTGGGAAGGCCGGCGGCAGGTGCTGGCGGTCGAACTGGCCAACCGCGAATCGACGACCAGCTGGAAGGACTTCCTGCGGCGGCTGAAGGAGCGCGGGCTGCATGGGGTCGAATTCGTGGTCTCCGACGATCACGACGGACTCAAGCGGGCGGTGGCGGAACTGCTCACCGACGCAGCCTGGCAGCGCTGCTACGTGCACTTCCTGCGCAATGCGCTGGACCATCTGCCCCGCAAGGGCGCCGACGACTGCCTGCAGGAACTGCGTTGGCTCTACGAGCGGCGCGACCTGAAGGAAGCGCAGGCGGACCTGGCCGGGTGGCTCAAGCGCTGGGAGCAGCGCTACCCGCGGCTGACCGACTGGGCGGAAGAGAACATCGGGGCCACCCTGACCTTCTATCGACTGCCGCGGCAGCACCACAAGCACATGAAGAGCACCAACCTGCTGGAGCGGCTGAACGAGGAAATCAAGCGCCGGACGCGCGTGGTGCGGATCTTTCCGAACGAGGCGTCCTGCCTGCGACTGGTGCGCGCGCTGTGCGCCGAGACCCACGAGACGTGGCTCGAGGACAACCGCTACATCAACATGGACCTGCTGCTGGAGCAGAAGAAGGCGGCGATGAAGCTCGCCGCCTGATCATCCCCAACCTCGAACCTGACCGCCTATTTGCACAACTTGACGGACACGACCGATAACCCGGGGTCAGACCCCGATACAGCCGGGGTCTAACCCCTGAACATTCACGGCAGGTCAGGCGGCCGCCTTGGGGCGGCCTAAGCGGCGGCCGCCGGAAAGAGCCAGGCAACAACGAGCGATGTGCGGCGGGCTGCGCCCCAGCCCGCCGTCGTCTTCCTACACCGCCACCGGCGCCTTCAGCGCCGGGTGGCACTCGTAGCCCACGATCTCGATGTCGTCGTAGGTGTAGTCGAAAAGCGTGGGCGGGCGCCGGCGGAACAGCAGGCGCGGCAGCGGGTAGGGCGTGCGCGCGAGCTGCGTGTTCACCTGGTCCATGTGGTTGAGGTAGAGGTGGCAGTCGCCGCCCGTCCAGATGAACTCGCCCGCCTCGAGGTCGCACTGCTGCGCGACCATGTGCGTCAGCAGCGCGTAGGAGGCGATGTTGAAGGGCACGCCGAGGAAGATGTCCGCGCTGCGCTGGTAGAGCTGGCAGGACAGGCGGCCGCCGGCCACGTAGAACTGGAAGAACGCGTGGCACGGCGGCAGCTTCATGCGCGGGATGTCGCCCACGTTCCACGCGGACACGATGAGGCGGCGCGAGTCGGGGTTGCGCCGGATCTCGTTCACCACGTTCGCGAGCTGGTCGATGTGCCGGCCGTCGGGCGCGGGCCACGAGCGCCACTGGTAGCCGTAGATCGGCCCCAGGTCGCCGTTGGCGTCGGCCCACTCGTCCCAGATCGTCACGCCGTTCGCCTTGAGGTAGGCGATGTTGGTGTCGCCCTGCAGGAACCACAGGAGCTCGTGGACGATGGACTTCGTGTGGACCTTCTTGGTCGTCACGAGCGGGAAGCCGCGCGCCAGGTCGAAGCGCATCTGGTAGCCGAAGACCGACAGCGTGCCGGTGCCGGTGCGGTCGTCCTTGCGGTGACCGTGGTCGCGCACGTGGCGCATGAAGTCGAGGTACGTGTCCACGGCGCGATTCTAGCGTGACCCGGCGCCCGCCGTTCGTCGGCCGGGCGCCGGCGGGCGCTTGACAGGCCGGGCCGGCGTGCGCTCCAATGCGACTACATGACTAATTACGTAGTCATATAACGGACCCGCCCGAGCCCGCCATGCGACCGAGCTACGCCCGCGCCATCCCCCGTCCCTGGCAGCGCACCGCGCGCATCTTCGTGGCGCTGGGCGACCCCCACCGCCAGCGCATCGTCCTCATGTTCGAGCCCGGCGAGCGGCTGACGGTCGGGCAGATCGTCGCGGCGTCGCCGCTGTCGCGATCGGCGATCGCCCACCACCTCAAGGTGCTGCGCGAGGCCGGCGTGCTGCGGGCGCGCAAGGAAGGCAAGGAAGTCTGGTACGAGACGGAGCCCGCGACGGTACGCGCCGCGCTGACGGCGGTGCTCGACTACCTCGACGACGGGGAGGACGCGTGAGCAGCGCGCGCGTTCCTTCGCCATCCCGGGGACCGGGCGCGGGCGCAAGGTTGCATCCGGCCGCCGCGGCCGCGCGGGCGCTGCCGCACAATGGCGCCACCGTCCCGTGCCGCGCCCCCCGCGCGCGGCGAGTGCTCCCTGCCGCCGCCTGACCATGGCCCACAACCAATACGAACTCCTCGGCCAGCGCCGCTTCGCGCCGTTCTTCTGGACCCAGTTCCTCGGGGCCGCGAACGACAACGTCTACAAGAACGCGCTGGTCATCTTCGTCGCGTACCACGCGGCGGCCAGCTCGTCGCTCGACGCGAACACGCTGGTCAACCTCGCGGCCGGGCTCTTCATCCTGCCGTTCGTGGTGCTCTCGGCCACCGCGGGACAGCTCGCCGACAAGTACGAGAAGTCGCGCCTCATCCGCTTCATCAAGCTCTTCGAGATCGGGATCATGGTGATCGGCACCGCGGGCTTCGTGCTGCCGAGCCTGCCGCTGCTCTTCCTGGCCTTGGGCCTCATGGGCGTGCACTCGTCGCTGTTCGGCCCGGTGAAGTACGCGATCCTGCCGCAGCATCTCGCCAACGACGAGCTGATCGGCGGCAACGGGCTGGTCGAGATGGGCACGTTCGTCGCGATCCTGCTCGGCACCATCGTCGGCGGCGTGCTGGTGGCGATCCCCGGCGTGGGTCCCGCGCTCGCCGGCGGCGCGGCGATCGCGGTCGCGGTGGCGGGCTGGCTCGTGAGCCGCGGCATCCCGCACACCCCCGCGGTCGCACCGACGCTCGCGATCAACTGGAACCCGTTCACCGAGACCTGGCACAACCTGCGCTTCGCGTACGGCACGCGCGTGCTGTGGCTGTCGATGCTCGGCATCTCGTGGTTCTGGTTCTACGGCGCGACGTTCCTCACCCAGTTCCCCAATTTCGCGAAGGACACGCTGGGCGGCGACGAGCACGTGGTCACGTTCCTGCTCGCGCTCTTCTCGGTCGGCATCGGCGCGGGGTCGCTGCTGTGCGAGCGGCTGTCCGGCCGCAAGGTGGAGATCGGCCTCGTGCCGTTCGGCTCGATCGGCCTGACGGTCTTCGCGATCGACCTCTTCCTCGCCACCCGCGACATGCACGCCTCGGGACTCGTGGGCATCCTGCCCTTCCTCGCCGAGCCCGGCCACTGGCGCGTGGTCGCCGACCTGCTGCTGATCGGGCTCTTCGGCGGGTTCTACATCGTGCCGCTGTACGCGCTGATCCAGGAGCGCTCGGATCCCGCGTACCGGTCGCGCATCATCGCCGCCAACAACATCCTGAACGCGCTCTTCATGGTCGCGTCCGCGGGCCTCGCGATCGTGCTGCTCGGGCAGGGGCTCACCATCCCGATGCTCTTCCTCACCACCGGCCTCCTCAACGCGGCGGTGGCGCTCTTCATCTACAAGCTGGTGCCGGAGTTCCTGCTGCGCTTCGTCGCGTGGCTGCTCGTGCACACGATGTACCGCGTCGACAAGCAGGGCCTGGAGAACGTGCCCGACACCGGGCCCTGCATCGTCGTGTGCAACCACGTGAGCTACGTCGACGCCATCGTGATCGCCGCGTCGGTGCGCCGGCCCATCCGCTTCGTGATGGATCACCAGATCTTCCGGATTCCGCTCATGAACTGGGTGTTCCGCACGATGCAGGCGATCCCGATCGCCTCCGGCCGGGAGGATGCCGCGCTCAAGGAGGCGGCGTTCGCGATGGCGGCCGCGGCGCTGCGCAACGGCGAGATCGTGGGCATCTTCCCCGAGGGCAAGCTCACGTCCACCGGCGAGATGAACGAGTTCCGCCCGGGCATCGAGCGCATGCTGAAGGACACGCCGGTGCCGGTGGTCCCGATGGCGCTGCGCGGCCTGTGGGGCAGCTTCTTCAGCCGCTCCTACGAAGGCAAGGCGATGCGCCGCTGGCGCGGGATGTTCTCGCGCATCGCGATCGTGGTCGCACCACCCGTGCCGCCGGAGGCGGCCACCCCGTCCGCATTGCACGCGCAGGTGCTGGCCCTGCGCGGCGATGCCCGCTGATTCGCTGCACGCGAAAGGTCCGCCATGGTCTGGCTCGGCATCGTGATCGGTTTCATCGTCGGCGCGCTCGTGCTGCAGTGGCCGGGCGGCCTCGCGGGCGCGTTCGTCGGTTTCATCGTCGCGCTGGCGTGGAAGTCGCGCACGCAGGCGATGGCGCGCAAGGGTGCGGGGATGCCGCCGATGCCGATGCCGCTCCCCGCGCGGCCGGCGCCCGCGGCGGCGACGGCCGACGCCGTCGTGCGCCGCCTCGATGCGATCGAGGCGCGCCTGTCCACGCTGGAAGGCCGGCTCGCCGGCGCACCGGGCGGCGACGTGCGCTGGTCGGGCAACGCAACGACCGCGGCGCCGGTGTCGTGGACCGCACCGGCGCCCGAGGCCGCGGTGTCCGGAACCGCGTCCCTCGCGCCGGCCGAACCCGTGCTGCGCGCCGCGCCACCGGTGTCGCGCGCCACGGCCGAACCGGCGCCGGAGCCGATCACCGCGCCGGCGCCCGCCGCCGCGCAGGTGCCCGACGCCACCGTGCCGCCCGGCTTCGTGCGCGGCGCCGACGGCACGCTCGCGCCGGCCGCCGGCGCGGCCGCACCGCTGCCGCCACGCGCGCCGGAAACGACGCCCCCGATCGGGCCGGCCCCCACGCCGTCCGTCAACCCGCTGTGGGCGTGGTTCACCGGCGGCAACGCGCTGACGCGCATCGGCGTGGTGGCGCTGTTCCTCGGCGTCGGCTTCCTGCTCAAGTACCTCGCGGAGATCGTCACGATTCCCATCGAACTGCGCCTCTTCGGCGTGGCGTTGGCGGGGGTCGCGCTCGCCGGGCTGGGCATCCGCCTCGCGGCGTCGCGCCCGGGCTACGGCCTGTCGCTGCAGGGCGCGGGCGTGGGCATCCTGTACCTCACGACGTTCGCCGCGCTGCGCCTCTACGACGTGTTGCCCGCCGGGCCGGCGTTCGTGCTGCTGGTCGCCATCGCCGTCGCGACCGTCTGGCTCGCGGTGCGCGCCGACTCGCAGGCACTGGCGGCACTCGCGGTCGCGGGCGGCTTCCTCGCGCCGTTCCTGGTCGCGACGTCGTCCGGCGAGCCCGCGCTGCTCTTCGGCTACTTCGCGGTGCTCAACGCCGCGATCTTCGCGCTCGCGTGGCTGCGGGCCTGGCGCGCGCTCAACGTGCTGGGCTTCGTGTTCACCTTCGTGCTGGCGATCTTCTGGGGCGAGCGCTACTACCGGCCCGAGCACTTCGCGACGGTCGAGCCGTTCCTCGTCGCGTTCTTCCTCTTCTACGTCGCGATCGCCGTGCTCTACGCGAAGCGCGGCGCCCTCGAGGCGAAGGCGCCGGTGGATGCGGTGCTGGTGTTCGGCGTGCCGCTCGTCGCCTTCGCGCTGCAGGCGAGCCTCGTCTACGACACCCGCTACGGCGTGGCGTGGAGCGCGTTCGCGCTGGCCATCCTCTACGGCGTGCTCGCCGCGGCGCTGTTCCGCCCCGAGCAGCCGGCGCTGGCCCTGCTCGCCCGCGCGTTCTTCGCGCTGGCCGTCATCTTCGCAACCGTCGCGATCCCGTTCGCCGTCGACCCGCAGTGGACCACCGCGTGGTGGGCGCTCGAGGCGGCCGGCGTGTACTGGATCGCCACCCGCCAGAAGCAGCCGATCGCGCGCGGCTTCGCGCTCTTCCTGCAGGTCGCGGCGGCGCTGGCGTTCCTCGGCAACGACGTGACCGCCGGCGGCACGCCGTTCCTCAACGCGGCCTTCCTGGGCTGCGCGTTCATCGCCGTCGCGGCGCTCGCCACGGCGTTCGTGGCGGACCGCCACGCGACCGAGGTGTCGCGGTTCGAGCGTGCGGTGGTGCCGTGGCTCGTGCTGTGGGGCGGCGCGTGGTGGCTGGGCGGCGGCGGGAGCGAGGTCATGCGCCTCGTGTCGCCGCGCGCCGAGGGTCACGCGGTGCTCGCGTTCGCCACGGGCAGCATCGTCGTCGCGCTCGCTGCGCTGCGCTTCCTCCACTGGCCGCGCCTCGTGTGGTTCGGCGCCGTGCTGCTGCCGCTCATGGGGCTGGTCGCGGTCTCCGACTGGCTCGACGAGCACACCACGCTCGCGCTCTACGGCATCGTCGTGTGGCCCGCCGCGTGGATCACGCACTGGGCGGTCCTGCGCGCCGCCGAGGCGCTGCGCGCGGATGCGGACGACGTGCGCGGCCGGCTCTACGCTGCCCTGCGGTTCGTGCACGCGCTGTCGGCGATCGCGCTCGTAGCGTGGCTGTCGTGGGAGGTGAGCGAGTGGGTCGGCCGGCACTTCCCCGCCGGCACGGTGTGGGTCGCCTGCGGCGCGGCGTGGCCCGCGATCGTCTATCTCGCACTGGCGGCGCGGGTGGATGACACCGCGCGCTGGCCGCTCGGACCCTGGCGCACGGCCTACGTGGGGAGCGCCGGCGCGGCGGTGGCCTCGCTCCTCGGCGTGTGGTTCGTGATCGTGAACGCGATCTCGCCAGGGGCCACGGCGCCGCTGCCGTACCTGCCGCTCGCGAACCCGCTCGACCTCACGCTCGCGGCCGCGCTCGCGGTGCTCTTCGCGTGGGCACGGCGCACGCTGATGGTGTCCGAACGCGTGCTGTACGCGTGGTTCGCCGCCGCGCTGTTCCTCTTCCTCAACGCGCTCGTGTTCCGCGCGATCCACCACTGGCTCGACGTGCCGTGGCGGTTCACGGCGCTGATGGCGTCGAAGCCGCTGCAGGCGGCACTGACGCTCACGTGGACCGCGACCGCGCTGCCGCTCATGCTGATCGCGACGAAGCGCGCGATCCGGCCGCTGTGGATGGTCGGTGCCGCGCTGCTGGTGGTGGTGGTCGTGAAGCTGTTCGCGCTCGACCTCGGGGCGCTGTCCGGACTGCCCCGCGTGGTCGCGTTCCTCGGCGTGGGTGCGCTGCTGCTCGTCATCGGCTACGTCGCGCCGCTGCCCCCGGCGCGCACGTCCGAGCGGTAACGGCGATGGGCGTGCGCGGCGCCGTGGTCGGGTGGGCGCAGGCGGGAGCGCTGCCGGCGGGGCGCCTGCCGGAAGCGCTGGCGGTGGCCGGTGTCGTGCCGTCGCCGGCGCAGTGGCAGCGCTTCGTCGTCCGTGCGTGCGCGTGGCTCGGGATGGCGCTGCTCGCGAGCGCGGCCGTGTGCTTCATCGCGGCCAACTGGGAGGCCCTCGGGCGCTTCGCGAAGTTCGCCCTGGCGCAGGGGGCGCTGGTGGCGGCGCTGGTCGTCGCCGCGTGGCGCGGCCTCGATACGCTGGCCGGGCGCGTCGCCCTCTTCGCGGCGTCCGCACTGATGGGCGTGCTGCTGGCATTGTTGGGACAGGTGTACCAGACGGGCGCCGACACCTGGGAACTGTTCGCCGTGTGGGCCGCGGCCATCACGCCGTGGGTGGTGCTCGGGCGCCAGCACGCGCTGTGGCTGCTGTGGCTTGCGCTCCTCAACGTCGCCGTGTTCCTGTACTACCGCACGAGCGCGGCCCGCGGGCTCGAGTTCCTCGAGATCCTGTTTGTCCCGCAGCGCGCGTGGTGGACCGCGTTCGCGCTCGACGTGGCGGCGCTCCTCGCGTGGGAGGCGGCGGGATGGCGCTGGCCCGCGTGGGGTGCGCAGCGCTGGGCGCCGCGCGTGGTCGCCACGGCGGCCGGGGCGATCGTCACCCTCATGGTCGTCTACGCCACGGTGGACGGCGGCAGGTCGTGGCCGTGGCTCGCGTTCGTCGCTTGGGTGGCGGCGCTCTACTGGGCGTACCGGGTCCGCACGCGCGACCTCTACATGCTGAGCGGCATGGTGCTGTCGCTCATCGTGGCGATCGCCGTGCTGGTGGGCCGCCATCTCTTCAGCGGCTTCGTCGGCCTGGGCTTCCTCGGCACGGGCCTGCTGATCCTGGGCTGTGCCGCCGCCGGCACCTATTGGCTGCGCGCGGTCGCGGCGGAGGAGGCGCGATGAGCGCGCTGGCGACGGCCTGGGGCCGGCTGGCCGGCGCTGGCTTCGTGCAGGGCGAACGCCCGCCGGAGAACGAGGACGCGGCGCCGTGGTACGTGACCGCCATGATCGGCACGGCGGCGTGGATCGCGGCGCTGTTCATGCTGGGCTTCGTCGGCGCGGCGCTGTCGGCCCTCCTGCGCGACGGGGGCTCGTTGCGGGTCGTGGGCCTGGTGCTGTGCGTCGCCGCGATCGGCGTGCTGCGCCTGCGCGCGATCGGACTGTTCCTGCGTCAGGTGGCGGTTGCGTTCAGCCTCGCCGGCCAGGCGCTCGTGGTCTTCGGGTTCCTCGACCATCACCTGAGCGAGCCATTCGCATGGGCGGGCATCGCGCTCTTCGAGGCGCTGCTGGTCGCTGCGGCGGCCGACACGGTCCATCACACGCTCGCCGCGCTCGCCGGTCTCGTGGCGCTGCGGCTCGCGCTTGTCACCGGCGGCGTACCGTGGCTCGTCGCGCCGCTGCTGATCGGTGGCGTGCTGGCGCTCCAGCTTGCCGACGCGCGGCTGCCGGCGCAGGAGGCGCTGTGGGCGCCGCTGTGGGCGGCGCTGGCGCTGGTCGTGGTCGCGTTGCCGCCGCTCGCGTTCCTCGATGCCTTCTTCTGGGACTACGCGCGCGCGGCACGACCGGTCGCGCTGGCGCGGGTTGGCGGCGTGCTCGCCGGCATCGGCTGGCTCGCGGTGGTGGCCGCCCTCGTGCGGACGTCGGGCGTGGCCCTGCACGCGCGCGCCACCGCACTCGTGGCGGCGGGTGCGCTCGTCGTGGCGGTGTGTGCGTGGCGCATCCCCGAGGTGGTGCTGGCGCTGGCGTTGCTCCTCGCCGCGTTCGCCGGTGGCCGGCGCGTGCTGGCGGGGGTGGCGGTCGTCGCCGTGCTCGCGAGCCTCGCGTACGCGTACTACACGCTGCAGGGGTCGCTGCTCGCCAAGTCGGGCGCGCTCGCCGTCGCCGGTGCCGTCATGCTCGCGGCGTCCGCGGGCGCGCGCCTGGCGGGCGACCGGGGAGACGGCGATGCGTAGGGCGCTGGTGCTGCTGGCGGGCCTGGTGGTGCTGCTCGTCATCGACTGGACCATCGCCGCGCGCGAGCGGATCGTGACCGACGGGCGCGTCGTGCTGCTGGAACTCGCCCCGGTCGACCCGCGTTCGCTGATGCAGGGCGACTACATGGCGTTGCGGTTCCGCGTCGTGGATGCGCTTCCGCGCGGGAACACGGCGCCGATCCCGGCCGACGGCTGGCTCGTGGTCGGCGTTGCCGCCGACGACGTGGCGACGTATCGCCGGCTGGACGACGGCACGCCGCTCGCGCCCGACGAGGTGCGCCTGCGCTATCGCGTGCGCGACCGTTCGGTCAGGCTCGCGACCGACGCGTTCTTCTTCCCCGAAGGCCAGGGCGCGCGCTATGCGGGCGCGCGCTACGGCGAATTCCGGGTCGCGGCCGACGGCGAGGCGCTGCTCACGGGGCTGCGGGACGCGGGGCGGAAGCCGCTCTAGCCGAAGCTGGGCTGGGGCAGGGGTGGTGTCGCGGATTGAACCCGGGGTCAGGCCCCGATACGGCCGGGGTCGGACCCCGGGGCGCCGAATGCGGCGGCCACGAGCGCCGGCAGCACGACTCCCGACGGCCCGCGCAGCGTGTCGTGGGCCAGCGCCGACAGTGGCGTGTCGCTCGGGTTGATCTCCACCACGCGCGCGCCGTGGCGACGCGCGTGGTCGGGGAGCGCGGCCGCGGGGTAGACCTCGGCGGACGTGCCCGCGACGAGCAGCACGTCGCAGCGCGCGGCGGCGTCCTCCGCGGCGGCGAGCGCGTCCGCGGGCAGCGCCTCCTCGAACCACACGACGTCGGGGCGCAGGAAGGCGCCGCAGTGCGCGCAGCGCGGCGGCGCCGCACCCTCGTCCCAGCCCGCCGCCGGCGCGGCGCAGGCCGAGCACTTCACGCGCGTGATGTTGCCGTGCAGCTCCACCACCTGACGACTGCCCGCGCGCTGGTGCAGGCCGTCGACGTTCTGGGTGGCGAGCAGGAACCCGGGGACGCGGCGCTCGAGGTCGGCCAGCGCGTGGTGGCCGGCGTTCGGCGCGACGCTGCCGACCATCGTGCGCCGCATCGCATACCACTCCCACACGAGCTGCGGGTTGCGCGCGAACGCCGACGGTGTCGCGAGTTCGCGCGGATCGAAGCGCGCCCACAGTCCCGTGAGCGCATCGCGGAACGTCGGCACGCCCGACTCCGCCGACACGCCGGCGCCGGTGAGCACGGCGACGAAGCGCGCGTCGCGCAGCGCCTGGGCGAGCGCGGCGGGGATCGGGAACGACGGTTCGTTCATCGCGTGCATTCTCGCACGCGCCCTCCGCCGGCCGGCGCGCGCGGGGTCGCGTGCTACACTCGAAAACGCCCTTCCACCCTGGCGTCACGCCCACCGCGCATGTCCGGCAACACCTTCGGCACGCTGTTCTCGTTCACCTCGTTCGGCGAGTCGCACGGCCCCGCGATCGGCTGCGTGGTCGACGGCTGCCCGCCGGGCCTGGCACTCGCCGAAGCCGACATCCAGCGCGAGCTCGATCGCCGGCGTCCGGGCACCTCGCGCCACGTCACGCAGCGGCGCGAGCCCGACACCGTGGAGATCCTCTCCGGCGTGTTCGAGGGCCGCACCACCGGCACGCCGATCGCGCTCCTGATCCGCAACCAGGACCAGCGCAGCAAGGACTACGCGAACATCGCGGCGACGTTCCGGCCCGGGCACGCGGACTACACGTACTGGCAGAAGTACGGCATCCGCGACTATCGCGGCGGCGGCCGGCAGTCCGCGCGCGAGACCGCGGTGCGCGTCGCCGCGGGTGCGGTCGCGCGCAAGTGGCTCGCGGAGCGCTACGGCGTGACGATCCGCGGGCACATGACGCACCTCGGCCCCAACGCCGTCCCGTTCGAGGGCTGGGAGCACGTCGACGCGAACCCGTTCTTCGTCGCCAATGCGGGCATGGTGCCCGCGCTCGAGGCCTACATGGATCGCCTGCGCAAGGACGGCGACTCCGTCGGCGCGCGCATCGAGGTGGTCGCGAGCGGCGTCCCCGTCGGCTGGGGCGAGCCCGTCTACGGCAAGCTCGACGCGGACCTCGCGAGCGCGATGATGAGCATCAACGCGGTGAAGGGCGTGGAGATCGGCGCGGGCTTCGCCGCCGTCGCGCAGCGCGGCACCGAGCACTCCGACGAGATGACGCCGCACGGCTTCCTGTCCAACCACGCGGGCGGCATCCTGGGCGGCATCTCGACCGGCCAGGACATCCGGGTGGCGATCGCGGTGAAGCCGACCTCGTCGATCCGGCTCGACCGGCACTCGATCGACAAGGCCGGCAACCCGGTGATCGTGAACACGCACGGGCGGCACGACCCGTGCGTGGGCATTCGCGCCACGCCGATCGCCGAGGCGATGCTCGCCGTCGTGCTGATGGACCACGCGCTGCGCCATCGGGCGCAGAACGCGGACGTCGAGGTCGCGACGCCGCGCATCGCCGCCGCGGCGCCCGCCGAGGTGGCCGCGAGCTACACGCGGCCGGCCGTCGGGAACCCCGACCCCGACGAAGCCTAGGTCCCGTCGTCGCGCGCCGGGTGCGCGCGGTCGACGGTGACGTCCGCGCCGCCGCGCGCGAGGGTCACGCGCAGCGCATCCCCCGCCTGGAGCTGCGCACCGTCGCGCACGATGCCGCCGTCCTCCGTCGCGACGATGGCGAAGCCGCGGGTGAGCACCGCCTCCGGATTGAGGTGCGCGAGGCTCTGCGCCAGCCGCTCCACCTGCCGCTGCGCCTGCGCGATCCGCTCCGGGCCCGCCCGCCGCCAGCGCTCGCCCGCCGCGGCCAGGCGCGCGGCCGCCGGCAGCGGCGCGCGCAGCTCGCGGCAGAAGCGCGTGCGGGCGTTGCCCAAGTCGCCGCGCCGGGCCGCGAGATCGGCGCGCATCAGGCGCGCGAGCCTGGTTGCCATCTCGCCCGTGCGCTGCGCCTGCTGCGCGAGGCGTGCGGCCGGATGCACGAGCCGGCGCGACGCGTGGTCGAGGCGCTGCGCGCGCAGTTCCAGCGCGTGGCTGCCGGCGCGGGCGAGGCCGCGCGCGAGTGCGCCCACCCGCTGCCCCACCGCGACGCGGTCGGGCACCGCGAGGGCCGCCGCGGCGGTCGGCGTGGGGGCCCGCACGTCCGCGACGAAGTCGCAGATCGTGAAGTCGGTCTCGTGGCCCACGCCGGAGATCACGGGCAGCGCGGACTCGAACACCGCCTGCGCGACGATCTCCTCGTTGAACGACCACAGGTCCTCGATCGAGCCGCCGCCGCGGGCGACAATCAGCGTGTCCACCTCGGCGCGCTCGTTCGCGGTGCGGATCGCCGCCGCGATCTCGGCGGCCGCGCCCGCGCCCTGCACGGCGGTCGCGTACAGGATCACGCGCACCGCCGGCCAGCGCCGGCGCAGCGTGGTGAGGAGGTCGCGCAGCGCGGCCGCCTGCGGCGACGTGACGAGCCCGACCGCGCGCGGAAACGCCGGCAGCGGGCGCTTGCGGTCCTCCGCGAACCAGCCGGCGGCCTCGAGCTTCGCCTTCAGGCGTGCGAAGCGCTCGTACAGGGCGCCCACGCCGGCGAGGCGCACGCTGTCCACGTTGAGCTGGAATTCGCCGCGCGCCTCGTAGATCGAGGGGGTGGCCCGTACCTCGACCGCGAGGCCGTCGCGCAGCGTGAACGGCACCGCCTGCGCGCGCATCCGGAACAGCACGCAGCGCACCTGCGCCTGCGCGTCCTTGAGGTTGAAGTAGCAGTGGCCGGAGGCGGCGCGGGTGAAGTTGGAGATCTCCCCGCTGACCCAAGTGAGGCCCAGGTGGCGCTCGATCAGCAGCCGCGCGCTGCTGACCAGGAGGGAGACGGGCACGACGACCGGACCGCCGGCCCCGGGTCCGGGCGCGTCATCGGTGCGGCGCGTCCAATCGTTAACGGTCATTCAGGGCGGGCGCGGATGCGTCGGGGCAGGTTCGACAGTGCATGCGCAGCATCGTGATTGTCCATGACAATAGTGCAAACGGACGGTGGTGCGACGGGAGTCACGGAAGTTCACGACGCGGTCACGAAACGGTCACACGGCCGGGGGAAGGGATTCGTAAGGCACTGAATCCTAGGTAAGAAATACCGGCGAAAACTTGGGCATCGCAACGATTTTCCCGGCCCCGGCACTACTTAGCGCGCGAATTTACAAGATATACACACTTCTATCCACAGGATTTGTGGAAAAGGTCCCGCGAGCGGTGGCCGGGGGTGCCCGGAAACCGTTGTCTGGCGCGGTTTTCCGGGCGTCCCCGGGACCTGCCCACGGAGCGCGGGCATGACGCGTGGCCCTGCCTTGGTTAGAATGTCCGACGACCCCCGATTGTTCATGAACAAACCGACGATGAATGTTGCACCGCCACAAGCCGGGCTCGCGGAGCGCGCCGATCCGGGTGCCAAGGCCCCGGCACGCGCGGGCGGTGCGGCGCCGTCGAAGCCGGCTGCGGCCCCGCCGGCCGCCAACTTCCTGCGTGCGGTCATCGCGGAGGATAACCGCACCGGCAAGTACGGCGGCCAGGTCGTCACCCGCTTCCCGCCCGAGCCCAACGGCTACCTGCACTACGGGCACGCGAAGTCGATCATCCTGAACTTCGGCCTCGCCGCCGAGAACCACGGCCGCTGCCACCTCCGCTACGACGACACGAAT
This sequence comes from Burkholderiales bacterium, assembly GCA_046347715.1. GTDB lineage: Bacteria > Pseudomonadota > Gammaproteobacteria > Burkholderiales > Casimicrobiaceae > VBCG01. The sequence continues at coordinate 259,247 of JAXMFO010000007.1, read as the reverse complement.
CCGCTCAAGGAGGAGGTCGAGTACGAGGACGCCATCGCCGAGTCGGTGCGCTGGCTCGGCTTCGACTGGGGCACGCACCGCTACCACGCGTCCGACTACTACGGCGATCTCTACCGGTTCGCCGAGTGGTTCATCGAGCAGGGCCTGGCGTACGTCGACAGCCAGTCCGCGGAGGAGATGCGCGCCACGCGGGGCACGCTGACCGAGCCGGGCATCGAGAGCCCGTACCGCAAGCGCTCGATCGCCGAGAACCTCGACCTCTTCCGCCGCATGAAGGCGGGCGAGTTCCCGGACGGGGCGCACGTGCTGCGCCTGAAGATCGACATGGCGAGCCCGAACGTGAACATGCGGGACCCGGCGATCTACCGGATCCGGCACGCGTCGCACCACCGCACGGGCGACACCTGGTGCATCTACCCGCTCTACGACTACACGCACTGCATCAGCGACGCGCTGGAGCGGATCACGCACTCGATCTGCACGCTCGAGTTCCAGGATCACCGGCCGCTGTACGACTGGGTGATCGAGAAGCTCGCCGACGGCGGGATGCTCGCGCGTCCGCTGCCGCAGCAGTACGAGTTCGCGCGCCTCAACCTCACCTACGTCGTGCTGTCCAAGCGCCGGCTGATCGAACTCGTCACCAAGGGCTACGTCGACGGCTGGGACGATCCGCGCATGCCCACGCTCGTCGGTGCGCGCCGGCGCGGCTTCACGCGCGAGGGCTTCGCCATCTTCGCCGAGCGCATCGGCGTGTCCAAGGCCGACTCGTGGATCGACATGAGCGTCCTCGAGGACTGCATGCGCGAGGACCTGAACGCCCGCGCGCCGCGGCGCATCGCCGTGCTCGACCCGGTGAAGCTCGTCATCGACAACTACCCCGAAGGGCAGTCCGAGGACTGCTTTGCGCCCAACCACCCGCAGCACCCGGAGATGGGCCGCCGCGCGGTGCCGCTCACGCGCGAGCTGTGGATCGAGCGCGACGACTACACCGAGACCCCGCCGAAGGGGTACTTCCGCCTGGCGCCCGGCGCCGAGGTCCGGCTGCGCTACGGCTACATCGTGCGCTGCACGGGCGCCGAGAAGGACGCCGACGGCAACGTCACGGTCGTCCACTGCACGTACGACCCCGGCACGCGCAGCGGCACGCCGGGCGCGGATGCGCGCAAGGTGAAGGGGAACATCCACTGGCTCTCCACCGCGCACGCGGTGCCGGCCGAGGTGCGCGTCTACGACCGGCTGTTCCGCGTGCCGTTCCCGGGCGCGCGCAACCCGTGGGGCAACCGCGCGGAGGAGGCCGCGGCCGACGACCCGGCGCCCACCCACCGCATCGCGGTGGCCGGCGACGAGGACGAGGGCGGCGAGGACGTCGAGCGCAATTACCTCGACGACCTCAACCCGGATTCCAAGCGCGTGCTCGCGGCGTTCGTCGAGCCCGCCGCGGCCGCCGCGGCGCGCGAGGACCGCTTCCAGTTCGAGCGCCACGGCTACTTCGTGGCCGACCTCGCGGACCACGACCCCGCGCGGCCGGTGTTCAACCGGGCGGTCACGCTCAAGGACTCCTGGTCGCGCTAGTCCGGCCCGGGACTGCGGGCGGCCGTAAGGGCCGCCCGGCCTTGCGCCGGCCCGGGTCCGCCCCCATTTAGCTGCCGTGCCGGCGGGTCCGTCCCGCGCGCTACCATGGCGCCGCCCGCTCACTTAGGGAACCCACATCCATCATGAAACGCATCCTCCTGTTCATCGCCACCAACCTGGCGGTCATCTTCGTGCTGTCGATCGTGCTGAAGCTGCTCGGCCTCGACCAGGCGGGCGGCGTGAACGCGGGCTACGGCGAGCTGCTCGCGTTCTCGGCGGTGGTGGGCTTCACCGGCTCGATCATTTCGCTGCTGATGTCGAAGTCGATGGCCAAGTGGTCGACCGGCGCGCACATCATCAACCAGCCGACCAACGAGGTCGAATCGTGGCTGGTGGGCACGGTGCAGCGGCTCGCCCAGAAGGCGGGCATCGGCATGCCCGAGGTCGCGATCTACGAGGGCGAGCCCAACGCCTTTGCCACCGGCGCTTTCAGGAACTCGTCGCTGGTCGCGGTGTCGACCGGCCTCCTGCAGAGCATGAACAAGGAGGAGGTCGAGGCGGTCCTCGGGCACGAGATCGCCCACGTCGCCAACGGCGACATGGTGACGCTCACGCTGATCCAGGGCGTGGTCAACACCTTCGTGATCTTCCTGTCGCGGCTCATCGGCTCCATCGTGGACCGCACGGTGTTCCGCACCGAGCGCGGCAACGGGCCGGGCTACTTCATCACCGTGCTGGTGCTGCAGGTGGTGCTGGGCTTCCTGGCGTCGATCATCGTCGCGTGGTTCTCGCGCCAGCGCGAGTTCCGCGCCGATGCGGGGAGTGCGCAGTACCTGGGCTCGCCGTCGCCGATGGTCAACGCGCTGAAGCGCCTGGGCGGGGTCGAGGCGGGCGAACTGCCGAAGACGCTGCAGGCGTTCGGCATCACCGAGCGGTCGGGCATCATGGCGCTCTTCGCCACGCATCCGCCGATCGAGCAGCGGATTGCGGCGTTGCAGTCGCGTCGTCCGTAAAAGGCGTTCGGGCGGGCGGTGGATGGCGTGGCGTTGGCGTCGCGCCTTTTCCGGCCGCTGCACCGTCACCGGGTGTGACCTCGCGCTTCCACGCCCTCTCCCCGCCCGCGGGGGCATTTCCGGGAATTCGGCGAGCGAGTTCGCCGCCGGAAATGCGGCGGTCGCATGCTTGCGACCGCGCGCCTTGCAAGGGAGGGTTGGGGTGAGGGGCTGCGCTTGTGGCTGAATCCGGGGTCAGACCCCGATGAGGCCGGGGTCAGACCCCTCGCTTTAAGTGCGGGTCAGGCGGCCGCCTTGGGGCGGCCCGGCGGCGGCCGCCGGCAACTGCGACGAAGCAACGAGTGTCGTGCGACGGACGGTGGCGCGCGCGCGTCGCTGGCGCTTGCTGCGGTTGCACACGCGTAGCATGATCGGGCGCAACGAGGAGATCGCCATGGGCAAGGTTCGCTTCAAGCTCGAGGTCGAGGACAAGAAGGGCATCTGGCACGACGTCTACGAGGGCGGCAAGCTGCTCGTGTACGACACCGAGGAGGACGCGCGCGCGGCGCTGCGCGAGCGCTTTCCGGTCGAGGTGCAGATGGAGCAGTACGCGGGCGGCAAGCACACGCGCGTGATCCGCATCCTGCCCGACGACGACGACTGGCCCTCGCGGGCGAAGTAGGCCGGCGCCGCGGCCCCGCCGCTGCTAGAGTTGCGCTTTTTCACCGGGGAGGGGCGCGATGATCGAGTTCTACACGGCCAATTCGTCCAACGGCCAGCGCGTGGCCGTGATGCTCGAGGAGTGCGGGCTGCCGTACACGCTGCACAAGGTCGACCTCATGGGCGGCGAGCAGCACCGGCCGGAGTTCCTGCGGATCAACCCGGCGGCGGCCATTCCCGCGATCGTCGACCAGGACGGCCCGGGCGGGCGGCCGCTCACGCTGGCGCAGTCGGGCGCGATCATGGTCTACCTCGCGGAGAAGACGGGCCGCTTCCTGCCGGCCGACCCGGTGCGCCGCGCGCACGCGTTCCAGTGGCTGATGCAGTCGCTCTCCGACGTGTCGGCCACGGGCTCGGTGCTCTTCCTGCTCGGCAACTTCGCGCCGGAGAAGTCGGACGCCAACCAGCGCTGGTTCGGAGAGCGCTTCGTCAAGTTCCTGCGCGACGCCGACCGCTGCCTCGCCACGCGCGAGTACCTGGCCGACGAGCTGTCGATTGCCGACTTCTCGCTGTACCCGGTCGCCAACTCCCGCCGCGCGCTCGTCGACGCCGCCGGCGACCTGCCGCACCTCGTGCGCTGGATGGCCGCGCTCGGCGGCCGTCCCGGCGTCGCGCGCGGCGTCGCGGCGGCGGCCTAGCCGCGACGCGCTACCGCGCCGCCGGCCGCTCGCGGTAGAGGCCGAATTCGCCGAAGCGGCCGAGCGGCTCGAGCCGCGCCCGCTCGTCCCCCGGCACGCCTGCGAGGTCGCTCTCGCGCACCGCGAAGTAGTCGAGCGGCAGGTCCGCGAGATAGGCCTGCAGCGCGGCGATGTTGGCCACCCGCTGCGCCTTGCCGCCGGAGTAGAACTCCGCCGACACCGGCGTGTCGCCGTAGTAGATGAGGCGGCCGTCGCCGCCGCCGCGCGCGGCGGCGTAGGCGCGCACGAGCCCGCGCTGCGCGTACTCGCGCTCGAGGCGGTCGTGGAGGACGAGCACCGCGACCGCGAATCCGCAGGCGAAGAGCGCCGCCGCGACGAGCCCGCGGCGCTCGGCGCGGTCGATCGGCCGCCCTTCCCCGGCCGCGAACGGGCCGCAGGCCACCAGCAGCGCGAACGCGGGCAGCCCCGGCAGCACGTACGACGGCAGCACGTTGCGCGACAGCGTGAAGAAGAGCATCGGCGCGAGCGTCCACGCCACGAGGTAGCGCCAGAAGGGGTCGGCAGTGCGCGCCGCGAGCGTCGCGCGCGGCGTCCACGCGCAGCGCACGGCCCAGTCGAGGAACACGATCGACCACGGCAGCGCGGCCGCGAGCCAGAAGAGCCAGATGCTGCCGCGCGGCCACGCGTGCCCCGTGCCGTAGAGGTCGCCGGTCCACCCGGGCTGGGTGAAGCGCTGCCAGTGCTCGCCGACGATGAAGTACTGGAGGAAGCCGGGCGTGGCGCGCTCCGCGGCGACGTACCACGGCACGACGACGCAGGCCGCGAGCGCCGTGCCGGCGATCCAGTGCACTCGGTGCCACGCCGGCCCCCACGCGCGCTGCAGCAGCACCCACGCGCCGATCGGGACCCCCGACAGCACGACGCCGATCGGTCCCTTGGCGAGGAGGCCGACGGCGAGTCCGGCGAAGAACATCGCGTTGCCGGCGAGGCGGCGCCGGTCGGCGGCCGCCACGGCCTCCCAGAACCCGGCCATCGCGAGCGTCGTGCCGAACATGAGCGCGAGGTCGGTCAGCACGCTGCCGGCGGAGATGAACACCAGACCGGTCGTCGCGAACACGGTGGTGGCCAGCAGCGCGGCATCGCGGCCTGCGTGGCGCGCGGCCATCCGCCACACCACCCAGCCGGTCGCCGCCGTCAGCAGGAACGACGGGAGGCGCGCCGCGAACTCGCTCACGCCGAGCACCGAGAACGAGAGCGCGGTCAGCCAGAAGGAGAGCGGCGGCTTGCCCCAGAACGGCACGCCGTAGGCGAACTGCGGCGTCAGCCAGTTGCCCGTCTCCACCATCTTGCGGGCGATCTCGGCGTAGCGCGATTCCGAGGGGTCGAGCAGCGGGTACGCGCCGAGCGTGGCGACGCGCACGACCACGGCGAGCCCGAGCACGCCCCAGAGCAGGCGGCGCTCGCGCGGGGTAAGGGCGAGGGTCACCGGGCCGGGGGCGCCGCGTCCGGCGCGCCAGCGCTGCCGGCGGCGGGCCAGTGCCCCTGCACGAGGTACAGCGGGCGCTGCTTGACCTCCACGAACATCCGCGCCAGATACTCGCCGATGATGCCGAGCGCCATGAGTTGCAGGCCGCCCAGGAACAGCACGAGCACGGCGAGCGTCGGGTAGCCGCGCACCGGGTCGCCGAAGAGCAGCGTCTTGGCGATGATGTAGCCGCCGTACACGAACGCCGCGAGCGCGGTGGCGAGGCCCACGTAGCTCGCGAGCTTGAGCGGCAGCGCCGAGAACGACGTGATGCCCTCGAGGGCGAAGTTCCACAGTCGCCAGTAGTTCCACTTCGTGGTGCCGGCGTGGCGGCCCGGGCGGTCGTAGTCGATGATCGTCGACGGGAACCCGATCCACGCGAAGAGGCCCTTCATGAACCGCGAGCGCTCGGGCAGGCGCCGCATCGCGTCGACCGCGCGCCGCGAGAGCAGGCGGAAGTCGCCGATGTTCTCGGGGATGTCGATCGCGCCCATGCGGTCGATCGTGCGGTAGAACGCGCGCGCCGTCGCGCGCTTGACGAAGCTTTCGCCGGAGCGCGAGCGGCGGCGCATCAGCACGACGTCGTGGCCGTCGGCCCACGCGCGCAGCATGTCCGGGAGGAGTTCGGGTGGGTCCTGCAGGTCGGCGTCGAGCACGACCACGGCGTCGCCGGTGGCGAAGTCGAGGCCCGCGCTCATCGCGATCTCCTTGCCGAAGTTGCGCGAGAGGTCGACCACGGCGATGCGCGCATCGCGGTCGCGCAGCGTGCGCATGAGCGCGAGGCTGCCGTCGCGGCTGCCGTCGTTGACGAACACGATCTCCGCCGCGCACGGCAGCGCCGCGAGCACCGCGGACACGCGCTCGTGGAACGCGCCCAGCACTTCCTGCTCGTTGTAGACCGGGACGACCAGCGACAGCTTCACGCCGGCGAGCCGCGCGTCCTGCAGGGGGGCGACGGTGCCGCTCAGAACGTCCATGCGCGATTGGCGAGGTAGCCCACGACGAGCACGACGCCCGTCGCCACCACCTGCGCGACAAGATAGTGGATGCCGGCGTGCACGAGCACCGCGACGACGAGCGCGTTCACGGCGATGCCGGCCGCGGCGACGGCCGCGAAGCGCGGCAGCGCGTGCGCGTGCGGGCGCGCGCTGCCGAAGGTGAAGCGGTGGTTGAGCACGTAGTTCACGAGCGCGCCCAGCAGCGCGCCGAGCGTGGCCGCGAGCACGGGGCCGGCGACCTGGCCCTGCACGAGCGCCACCAGCAGTGCGTACTGCGCGAGCGTGCCGACGGCGCCGGCGCCCGCGTAGCGAAGGAATTGCGCACGCATCGCACTCCCCCTCACGGGCGCCGCGGCCCGTGAGCCGCGCGGAAGTCGCGGCAGGGTGCGCTGGATCGCCATGGCGGGATTCTAGGCGCAGTGCGGGTGGCGTGCATTCGCGGGTGGGAACAAAGCAAACGGCCGGCGCACGCGTTGCCGCGCTGCCGGCCGTTGGCGCATCGGCGGGCGGCGCGCATGCGGGCCGCCCTCGATCGCAGGGATGATTACTTGAGGTGGTTCGAGACCAGCTTGGTCATCTCGAACATCGAAACCTTCCCCTTGCCACCGAACACGGCCTTCAGCTTCTCGTCCGCGTTGATGAGACGCTTGTTGACGGCGTCCTGCAGCTTGTTCTTCTTGATGTAGTCCCAGATCTTCTTGGTGACTTCGGTGCGCGGCATCGGCGAGCTGCCGACGACGGCGGCGAGCATCGCCGACGGCGTCATCGCCTTCATGAACGCGGCATTCGGCTTGCGCTTCGCGGCCGGCTTCTTCGCGGCGGGCTTCTTCTTCGCCGGCGCGGCCTTCTTGGCCGGCGCGGCCTTCTTCGCGGCGGGCTTCTTCGCGGCGGGCTTCTTGGCCGCGGCCTTCTTGGCGGCAGGCTTCTTGGCGGCGGGCTTCTTCGCAGCTTTCTTTGCAGTAGCCATGGGTCTCCTTCCTGTCATTGGTGCGAGCGGACTTGGCCGTTCGATCTGAAGCAGACCCTCCTGTCTGGGGTTACCGCTTCATCGCGGGCGACTATACCGCATTTTGTGAAAAAGAAACTTGCTTCCAGAGGGAAAACGCATGTGTTTTCCCTCTGTGTTGCGCGGCGCGTACGCCTCGGGCCACGGGCAGCGGCCCCGGGTGCGCCCGCCCGGGCCTCTGCGACGGCACGCCCGAGGGCCGCGGCCATTGGCGCCACGGGGCCGCTGGCGGACAATGCAGGGCTCCGTCCTGCCCGTCGCCGCACACCTTCGCATGCGCGCCGCACTGCTCGCCTTCGCCCTGGCGCTCGCCGTCCCTGCCGGGGCCGCACCGCTGACGCTCCTCACCGAGGAGAATCCGCCGTTCAACTACTCCGAGGGCGGCAAGGTCACCGGCCTCGTGACCGAGGTGGTGCAGGAGGCGGCCCGGCGCGCGCAGGTGCCGGTCACGCTGGAGGTGCTCCCCTGGGCGCGCGCGTACACCCGGGCGCAGGCCGAGCGGGACACGTGCCTCTTCGCCACGGCGCGCCTCGACAACCGCGAGCGGCTGTTCGTGTGGATCGGGCCGCTCGCGAGCAACCTCTGGGGTGTCTACGGCAAGGGGGACTGGAGCCGCCCGGTGAAGCTCCTGCCCGACCTCAAGCCGTTTCGCATCGGCGGCGTGACGAGCGACGCCAAGGTCGACTACCTGCGCGAGAACGGCATCACCAACTTCCGGCTCGTCGCCGAGGACCGCCAGAACCCGCCGCGCCTCTTCCTCCCGGCGGACGACCCGAATCACATCGACCTGTGGGTGACCGGCTACTTCGGCGCGCACCGCGTCGCCCGTGCCGCGGGGGCCGGCGACGTGAAGCTCGTGTTCGTCGCGCGCGACATCCCGCTCTACCTCGCCTGCAGCCCGCAGACGGCCCCCGCGACCGTGCGGGCCCTGGCCGACGCTGTCGAGGCCATGCGCGCCGAAGGCCTGCTCGCCCGCACTGCGGCCGCGTACGAGAAGAAGTTCGCGCAGTAGCGGGCGCGGCCCGTCGTGCGGCGAATGGCCGCCCGGGCGGCGTAGAATGGCGGGACGCCGCCGCACCTTCCCGGGCGGGCGGCGCCCACGCAGGCGCGGACCGCGCCGTGCGCGGCGCGAAGGGCAGTGACGTGACCGGACACCACCAAGACCTGCGGCACCTGCGCAGCGACTACAAGCGCGCGGCGCTCGACGAGCACGACGTCGACCGCGACCCCTTCCGCCAGTTCGCCCACTGGTTCGACGCCGCCGTCGCGGCCAAGGTCCCGGAGCCCAATGCGATGACGCTCGCCACGGTCGACGCGACCGGGCGTCCGGCGGCCCGCATCGTGCTCCTGAAGGAGGTCGACGCGCGCGGCTTCACGTTCTACACCAACTACGAGAGCCGCAAGGGGCGCGAACTCGCCGCGCGGCCGCAGGCGGCGCTGCTGTTCTTCTGGCCCGAACTCGAGCGCCAGGTGCGCGTCGAGGGCGCCATCGAGAAGGTGGACACCGCGACGGCCGACGCGTACTTCCGCGTGCGGCCGAAGCTCTCCCGCGTCGGGGCGTGGGCGTCGCCGCAGAGCGAGCCGCTGGCCGACCGCGCCGCGCTCGAGGCGCGCTTCGAGGCGGCGGGCCGCCGCTTCCCCGGCGAGGACGTGCCGCGGCCCCCGCACTGGGGCGGCTACCGCCTGCTGCCGGAGGCCTTCGAGTTCTGGCAGGGACGGCAGTCCCGCCTGCACGACCGGATCGTCTACACGCGCGAGGACGCGCACTGGCGCATCGGGCGGCTCGCCCCGTGAGGTGGCTGTTCGGGCGCGACCCGACGCTGATCGCGTTGGTGGCGCTGGGTGTCGTCAATCACGTCACGCTCGCCGGGAATCGCGTGACAGCCTCGCTCGAGGCACTGCGGATGGGCGCGTCGCCGGCCACGGTCGGGTTCCTGCTCGCCCTGTACGCGCTGCTCCCGATGTTCTCCGCGGTCGCGGTCGGCCGGTGGTCGGACCGCATCGGCGTGCGGCGGCCGATGCTCACCGGCTCGCTCGGGATGATGGTGGCGTCGGCGCTGCCGGCGCTGGTGCCCGGGTTCCCCGCGCTGTTCGCGAGCGCGTGCCTGATGGGCGTGTCGTTCCTGTTCTTCCAGGTCCCGACGCAGAACGCGACCGGCGAATTGGGCTCCCCCGGGCAACGTGCCCACAACTTCAGCACGCTGGCCCTCGGCTACTCGATCTCCGGGTTCCTGGGGCCGCTGGTCGCCGGGCTCGCGATCGACCACGGCGGCTTCCCGATGACCTTCGCGCTGCTCGCGATGCTGCCCGTCGTGCCGGCGGTGGTCCTCTACCGCGGCCGGCTCGCGCTGCCCGGGCCGCATCCGGTGCACGAGGACGCGCCGCCGCGGCGGGTCATCGAGATCGTGCGGCACCGGCAGCTGCGCCGCGTGCTGCTGCTGAACCTCATGTTCTCGGTGGCGTGGGAGCTGCACACGATCGTGATCCCGGTGTACGGAGCGCGCATCGGGCTCTCCGCGTCCGAGATCGGGTTCGTGCTCTCCTCGTTCGGCGCGGCGACGTTCGTGGTGCGCTTCTCGCTGCGCTGGGTCGTGCGGCGCTTCACCGAGCACCAGGTGCTGACCACCGCGCTCTTCATCGCGGCGATGGTGTACCTGCTGTTCCCGTTCGGAACGGTGGCGCCGGTGCTGATGGGCCTGTCGTTCTGCCTCGGGCTCGGCCTCGGCATGAGCCAGCCGATGGTGATGGCGCTGCTGCACACGCACGCCCCGCCGGGGCGCATGGGCGAGGCGGCCGGCGTGCGGATGTCGCTCGTGCAGTCGATGTCGGTGGCGGTCCCGCTCGCGTTCGGCGCGCTCGGGGCCACGGTCGGGCTCACGCCGGTGTTCTGGTCGGTGGGGGTGTGCCTTGCGACTGGAGGGTGGTGGTCGAAAGCGTCCGCAAAAGGCGTCCGTGGCGGCGGTGGATGACGTGGGGGCGGCGTCGCGCCTTTTGCGGCCGTTCTAGTCAGCGAGGAAAGCTTCGGGCGGCCGCGCGCTTTCCTCGGGGCAACGGCAACGAAGCGCGCCGCTCATACCGCGCTGCGCGCGGCGTTCGGTCGCGCGCTGCGTGCCGGCTGACAGCCTGCCGCGCATGCCCCCGCACTGCCAGCGTTCGCACGGCGCGACTTTCGTCGGAGGCTGTCAGCCTGCAAACGCGCGCATCCGAACGGCCGCGTAGCGGCTATGACGTGCGCGCTCGTAGCTTTTGCCGGGGGAAAACCGCCCGGCCGCCCCGAAGGTTTTCCCCCTGACTTGAAGTGCCGGCCGCAAAAGGCGCGCCGCGGACATCACGTCATCCCCCGCCTCCCCGGACGCCTTTTGCGGACGTCAGTGCGGCAAATTTCTTCCGGAACTTGGCGACCTTCGGCGACACCACGAACATGCAGTACGGCTGGTTCGGGTTATTGGCGAAGTAGTCCTGGTGGTAGCGCTCGCCGCTGTAATAGGGCGCCGCGTCGGCGATCTCCGTGACGATCGGGCGGTCGAAGAGGCGCTCCGCGGTGAGCGTGCGCACGACGTGCTGCGCAATCGCCTTCTGCTCCGGCGACTGGGCGAAGATCACCGAGCGGTACTGGGTGCCCACGTCGTTGCCCTGGCGGTCTTTCGTGGTCGGGTCGTGGATCGCGAAGAACACCCCCAGGAGGTCGCGGAACGACAGCACGCCGGGGTCGAACGTCACCCGGACGACCTCGGCATGGCCGGTGTCGCCGCTGCAGACCGCCTCGTAGGTCGGGTTCGGGCGCGCCCCGCCGGCGTAGCCGGACTCGACGGCGAGCACCCCGGAGAGGTCGCGGAAGACGGCGTCGAGGCACCAGAAGCAGCCGCCGCCGAGGACGGCGACTTCGGTACGGGAGGGGGCGGGGTCGGTCATGCGGGTCTCCGGTCGGGCGGCCACGTGCCGCGGGTCACGAGATTGGGTCGCGCCGGGGCATTGCAAGCTTACGCCGCGCGCCGCGCCGGTAAGCGATAATCGGGCGCGCCCTGCTGCCTTGGCACCGCTGGCGCCTGTCCGCATCCCGTCACGAGCCTGTCGCCCCATCCGTGGCCTTCATCGGTCCCTTCACGCTGGTCGTCCGCACCGCCGCCCGCCTGAGAAGCATCGGCTGGACGCGGGCCGCCGGTGGCCTCGCCTTCACCACGCTGCTCGGCCTCGTGCCGGCGGCGACCGTCGCGTTCGCGGTGGTCGCGCAGTTCCCGGTGTTCCAGGAGTTCCTGCACGTGCTGGAGAACTACCTGCTGCGCTACATGCTCCCCCGCGACGCCACCGAAGTGGTGCAGACCTACGTGGTGGGCCTCGCGACGGGCGCGGCGAGCGTGCGCGGGTACTGGCTCATCTTCGTCGTCATCACGGCGGTGCTGATGGTCGACAGCGTCGAATCCGAGATCAACGAGATCTGGGGCATCCGGCGCAAGCGGCCGATCCTGCGGCGGATCCTCGTCTACACGGTGGGGGTGACCGCCGGCCCGGTGCTGATCGGGGCCACGATCTTCCTCATCCAGATCGTGCTGCGCGAATCGGTGAGCGCGGTGAAGCTGCACGCGGAAGGGGTCGCGGTCCTGCGCCAGGTGGTGCCGTTCCTCATCACGCTCGCGTTCTTCACCCTGCTGTACTGGGTGGCGCCGGCGCGGCCGGTCCGCTGGCTGCACGCGTTCGCGAGCGGGGCGCTCGCGGCGGTGGCCACCGACACGCTGCGGGTCGGGTTCGCGTGGTACGTCGAGCACTCGCCGAGCTACGAGCTGCTCTACGGGGCGCTGGCGGCGGTCCCGATCTTCCTGCTGTGGATCTACCTCTTCTGGATGATCGTGCTGGCCGGGGCGGCGGTGACCGCCACCCTTGCGAACGCCTAGGCGCGATAAATGCTAAATTCTCGTGATTCCGTCCCGGAGTAACGCTACGTGTGGTCCATCATCCAGGCTGCGGGCTGGCCCATCTGGCCGCTGATCCTCGCATCGGTCGTCGCGCTTGCGCTCATCTTCGAACGGCTGTGGTCGCTGCGGCAGTCGGTGGTGGCGCCCCCGGGCATGGTCGACCGCGTGCTGGCCGACTACCGCCAGACCGGGGCCACCCCCGAACTCCTCGCCAGGACGGCGGCGCAGGGCCCGCTCGGCCGCATCCTCGCGGCGGGCCTCGCGAACGTGAAGGCGCCGCGCCCGGTCATGAAGGAGGCGATCGAGGAGGTCGGCCGCGTGGTCACGCACGACCTCGAGCGCTTCCTGTCCTCGCTCGGCACCATCGCCGCGATGGCGCCGCTCATGGGCCTCTTCGGCACGGTCGTCGGCATGATCGAGATCTTCGGCTCGCAGACGGCCGCGGCGTCGAACCCGATCCAGCTCGCGCAGGGCATCTCGATCGCGCTGTACAACACCGCGATGGGCCTCATCGTGGCGATCCCGTCGATGATCTTCTACCGCTACTTCCGCGCGCAGGTGGACGGGCTCATCGTCGAGATGGAGCAGCAGGCGATCAAGCTCGTCGACTTCGCGCACGGGGAACGCAAGTAGGCGGCCGCCCATGAACCTGCGCGGCGCACGGGGACGCGACGACCCCGAAATCAACTTCATCCCGCTGATCGACGTCCTGCTCGTCATCCTGATCTTCCTCATGGTGACGACGACGTACCAGCGCGTGGCCGAACTGCAGATCACGCTGCCGGAGGCCGACGCCGAAGCCGCCAAGCAGCGGCCGAAGGAGGTCAACGTCGGCATCGACGCGCAGGGCCGCTACGTCGTCGACAAGAACGTGTTCACGTTCACCAACGTGAACGCGATGGCCGAGATCCTCCGCCGCGCCGCGGGCGACGCCAAGGACCCGGTGGTGATCATCAACGCCGACGCCAACGCCACCCACCAGTCGGTGATCCACGTGATGGAGGCCGCGCGCGCCGCGGGCCTCGTGCACATCACCTTCGCCACGCAGTCCGCGGCGAAGTGACCGGCGGGGCGTGAGACCCCGGTCCCGCCGATGAGCCTTGCCGACCGCGTGGTCGCCGCCTGGTACGCGCCGCGGCTCACCCCGCTGTCGGCGCTGCTCCTGCCGCTCTCCTGGCTCTTCCGCGCGACCGTCGTGCTGCGGCGCGCGCTCTATCGCCTCGGTATCATGCCGGTGCAGCGCGTGCGCGCGCCGGTGGTGATCGTCGGCAACCTCGCGGTGGGCGGCACCGGCAAGACGCCGCTGGTCGGCGCGCTCGCGCAGGCGCTGGCGGCGCGCGGGTTCCGGCCGGGCATCGTGAGCCGCGGCTACGGCGGCAGCGCGACCGGTCCGCGCGAGGTGCGTGCCGTCGACGACCCGGCCGTGGTCGGGGACGAGCCGCTCATCCACGCGGCGTCCGGGTTCCCGGTGTGGATCGGAGCCGACCGCGTCGCGGCGGCGCGCGGCCTGCTCGCCGCGCATCCCGAGTGCGACGTCGTAATCGCCGACGACGGCCTGCAGCACTACCGCCTCGCGCGCGACGTCGAGATCGCGGTGGTGGACGGCGCGCGCGGCGCGGGCAACGGGCAGCTCATGCCCGCGGGTCCGCTGCGCGAGCCGCGGTCGCGGTTGCGCGAGGTGGACGTGGTCGTCGAGAGCGTGGCCGCCGATCTCGCGCGCACCACGCCGCGCAATGCAGGGGCGCTCGCGATGACCTACGTGCCCGGGCCGTGGCGCAACCTGAAGGACCCGGCGCATACGGCCGACGTCGCGACCTGGCGCGGGCGGGAGGTGCACGCGCTCGCGGGCATCGGCTCGCCGGCGCGCTTCTTCGCGATGGTCGCGGCGCAGGGCATCGCCGCCGTCGAGCATCCGCTGCCCGACCACCACGCGTTCGCCGCGTCCGACCTCGCGTACCCGGGCGCCGCCGCGATCCTGATGACGCAGAAGGACGCGGTAAAATGCCGCGACCTGGCCGACGAGCGCTGCTGGTACCTGCCGCTCACGGCCACCCTCGATCCGGCGCTCGTCGCGCTCGTGGAGACCAAGATCCGTGGATCCCAAACTGCTTGAGATGCTCGTCTGCCCGGTGACCAAGGGCCCGCTCGTGTACGACCGCGAGCGCCAGGAACTGGTGTCGCGGTCGGCCCGGCTCGCCTATCCGATCCGCGACGGCATTCCGGTCATGCTCGAGGACGAGGCACGGCGGCTCACTCCGGAAGAGGCCGAGCAGGGCGCCTGACCGGCCGCCGGCTGTGGGCTTCACCGTCCTCATCCCGGCGCGCTACGCGTCGACGCGCCTGCCGGGCAAGCCGCTCGCCGATCTTGCCGGCAAGCCGATGGTCGTGCGCGTCGCCCTGCGCGCGCGGACCAGCGGCGCCACGCGCGTCGTGGTCGCCACCGACGACGCGCGCGTGCGCGCCGCGGTCGCGGCGCACGGCATCCCGGTGTGCATGACGCGCGCCGACCATCCGACCGGCACCGACCGCCTTGCGGAAGCCGCGGTCGCGCTCGGCCTGCCCGACGACGAGATCGTGGTCAACGTGCAGGGCGACGAGCCGCTGCTCGACCCGGCGCTGATGCGCTCGATGGCGGACCTGCTGGCGGCGCACCCGGACGCCGCCATCGCCACCGCGTGCCATCCGATCGACGACGTCGCGGAGGCGTTCAATCCCAACGTGGTCAAGCTGGTCCGCGATGCGCGCGGCTACGCGCTCTACTTCAGCCGCGCGACGATTCCCTGGGCGCGCGACGCCTTCGCCCGCACCCGCGACGAGCTGCCGCCGGGCCTGCCGCTGTACCGCCACTACGGGCTCTACGCGTACCGCGTCGCGTTCCTGCGTGCCTACCCGGCGCTGCCGCCGTCGCCGCTCGAGGGCTTCGAGGCGCTGGAGCAACTGCGGGCGCTGTGGCACGGCTACCGGATCGTGGTCGAGGTGACCCACGGCACGCCCGCCCCGGGCATCGACACCCCGGACGACCTGGAGCGGGTGCGCGCGCTCTACGCCTCCGGTGCGGCCGGCTGACGCAGGCGGCCCCGGAAGCCCCCTCCGACGCGGTAACATAGGCCCCGCAATCCACTGCGCGGCATCGCTTCCGGCACGTGTCCCGTCCGGCGCCTTCGCATTGCGCTTCGTCCACGCCACTTTCCAGACGTCACGACCATGCGATTGATTCTGCTCGGCCCGCCGGGAGCGGGTAAGGGAACCCAGGCCAACTACATCAAGGAGGCGTTCGGCATTCCGCAGATCTCCACCGGCGACATGCTGCGTGCCGCGGTGAAGGCGGGCACGCCGCTCGGCCTCGCGGCGAAGAAGGTGATGGACAGCGGCGGCCTCGTGTCCGACGACATCATCATCGGGCTGGTCAAGGACCGCCTCACGCAGCCCGACTGCGCGAAGGGCTACCTCTTCGACGGCTTCCCGCGCACGATCCCGCAGGCGGAGGCGATGCGCAACGCCGGCGTGCCGATCGACTACGTGCTCGAGATCGACGTGCCCGACTCCGCGATCGTGGAGCGCATGAGCGGGCGGCGCGTGCACGTCGCGTCCGGGCGCACGTACCACGTCGTGTTCAACCCGCCGAAGGTCGCGGGCAAGGACGACGCCACGGGCGAGGACCTGATCCAGCGCGACGACGACCGCGAGGAGACGGTGAAGAACCGGCTCTCGGTGTACCACGCGCAGACCAAGCCCCTTGTCGCGTACTACTCCGACTGGGCGGCCACCGGCGATGCCAAGGCGCCGAAGTACCGCAAGGTCAACGGCCTCACCGCCGTGGAAGCGGTGCGCGACGCCGCGCTCGCCGCGCTGCACTCGTAACGGACCCGTCCCGCAATGGCCATCACCAAACGCAATGCGTTCTATGCGCAATCGGGCGGCGTGACCGCCGTCATCAACGCGAGCGCCGCCGGCGTCATCGAGACCGCGCGCAAGTACCGCGACCGGATGGGCCGCGTGTATGCGGGTCGCAACGGCATCATCGGGGCGCTCACCGAGGACCTGATCGACACCACGCGGGAGTCGGCGAGCGCGATCGCCGCGCTGCGCTACACGCCGGCGGGCGCGTTCGGTTCGTGCCGCTACAAGCTGAAGGGGCTCGAGGAGAGCCGCGCGCAGTACGAACGCCTGATCGAGGTGTTCCGGGCGCACGACATCGGCTACTTCTTCTACAACGGCGGCAACGACTCCGCGGACACGTGCCTCAAGGTGTCGCAGATCGCCGAGAAGCTCGGGTACCCGCTGCAGGCGATCCACGTGCCGAAGACGGTCGACAACGACCTCGCCGTGACCGACAACTGCCCCGGCTTCGGCTCGGTCGCGAAGTACGTCGCGACGTCGATGCGCGAGGCGGCGTTCGACGTGGCGTCGATGGCGAAGACGTCGACCAAGGTGTTCGTGCTGGAGGTGATGGGCCGGCACGCGGGCTGGATCACGGCGGCCGTGGGGATGGCCGACGACGCGGCGACCCCGATCCCGCTGGTGCTGCTGTTCCCCGAGGTCGCGTTCGACGAGGCGAAGTTCCTCGCGGCGGTCGACGCCAAGGTGAAGCAGTTCGGCTACTGCTGCGTGGGCGTCTCCGAGGGCCTTTCGGATGCGGAAGGCAAGCTCCTCGCGGAAGCCGGCACGCGCGATGCGTTCGGGCACGCGCAGTTGGGCGGCGTGGGGCCGCTCATCGCGTCGCTGGTGAAGGACAGGCTCAAGTACAAGTACCACTGGGCGGTGGCCGACTACCTGCAGCGCGCCGCGCGCCACCTGGCGTCGAAGACCGACGTCGAGCAGGCGTACGCGGTCGGCCGCGCCGCGGTCGAGATGGCGATCAAGGGCCGCAACGCCGTGATGCCGGCGATCACCCGCGTCGCGGACAAGCCGTACAAGTGGAAGATCACCGAGGCGCCGCTCACCAAGGTCGCCAACGTCGAGAAGATGCTGCCGCGCGATTTCATCGCCAAGGACGGCTACGGCATCACCGCCAAGGCCCGGGCGTACCTGGCCCCGCTGATGAAGGGCGAGGACCCGCCGCCGTACAAGGACGGGCTGCCGCAGTTCGTGCGCCTGAAGAACGTGCCGGTGGCGCGCAAGCTCGCCGACGAATTCAAGGTGTAGCGCGGGGAGCGCCGCCCGGACGAGTCCATGCCGCGGACCATCGACTACTTCTTCGCCACGGTCTCGCCGTGGAGCTACCTCGGCCACGACCGGCTGGTGGCCCTCGCGCGCGAGCACGGCGCGCAGGTGGCGGTGAAGCCGATGAACCTGATGGAGGTGTTCCCGGTGTCGGGCGGGCTGCCGCTGCCCAAGCGCGCGCCCCAGCGGCAGGCCTATCGCCTGGTCGAGCTGGCGCGCTGGGCGGAGTTCCTGGGCAAGCCGATGCGGATCCAGCCGGCGCACTTCCCGACCAACGGGACGCCGGCGGCGACCTGGATACTGGCGGCCGCCGAAGGCAGCGCGGACGCCGCGCTGGCCCTGACCGGCGCGCTGCACCAGGCGCTGTGGGAGGAGGACCGCGACATCGCCGATCCCGCCACGCTCGCCGCCTGCGCGCGCGCCTGCGGGCTCGATCCGGCGGCGCTCGGGGCCCGGGCGCCGGCGCTGGCGGCGCGATACGCGCAGATCACGCAGGAGGCGATCGACCGCGGCGTTTTCGGCGCGCCCACCTACGTTCTCGACGGGGAAATGTTCTGGGGACAGGACCGGTTGGACTTTCTGGCCCGCAAACTGGCAAAATAGGCTGTTTTTCTTCGGCCGGACGCTTGGCCGGGGCAAGGGGAAGAAGAAGGTAAGTACAAGGCCGTCGGGCGGCCCGCGGGCGTTTGCATCCGCCGCGACACCGCACCGAGCACGGCCCGCGCACGGCCCGCGCACGGCGCCCACACGAAGGCGCCAGCCGCGAATCCGCTCGAAGCCACTCTTATCGGGAGCATCAAAGCCATGGCACCAGGTCTCATCTTCGCGCTCGTCTGCGCGGTGGCGGCGATCGTCTACGGCGTCCTGTCGATCAACTGGATCCTCGCGAAGCCGGCCGGCAACGCGCGGATGCAGGAGATCGCGGCCGCCATCCAGGCGGGCGCCAAGGCGTATCTCAATCGCCAGTACACCACCATCGGCATCGTCGGCATCATCCTGTTCGTCATCATCTGGTGGGCGCTGGGCGGCCGCACCGCCGGCGGGTTCGCCGTCGGCGCGATCCTCTCGGGCCTCGCGGGCTACATCGGCATGAACGTGTCGGTGCGCTCGAACGTGCGCACGGCGGAGGCCGCGCGCACGGGCCTGAACGAGGCGCTCGCCGTCGCGTTCCGCGGCGGTGCCATCACGGGCATGCTCGTGGTCGGCCTGGGGCTCCTCGGCGTGGCCGGCTTCTACTGGTTCCTGACGGGCTCGGCCCACTGGGCGCCGGCGCCGAACAAGGAGAGCCTGCACCACATCATCCAGCCGCTCGTCGGCCTGGCGTTCGGCGGCTCGCTGATCTCGATCTTCGCGCGTCTGGGCGGCGGCATCTTCACCAAGGGTGCGGACGTCGGCGCGGACCTCGTCGGCAAGGTCGAGGCGGGCATCCCCGAGGACGACCCGCGCAACCCGGCGGTGATCGCGGACAACGTGGGCGACAACGTCGGCGACTGCGCTGGCATGGCGGCCGACCTCTTCGAGACCTACGCGGTGACCATCGTCGCGACGATGCTGCTGGGCGCGCTGCTGCTGCCCGTGGTCGCCGAGCAGGCGGTGCTGTACCCGCTGGTGCTGGGCGGCTTCTCGATCCTCGCGTCGATCATCGGCTGCTACTTCGTGAAGGCGCGCGACGGCGGCAAGATCATGAACGCGCTGTACCGCGGCCTCGCGGTGGCGGGCGTCATCTCGGCGGCCGGCTTCTGGGTCATCACGCAGTACATGACCGGCGGCTTCGCGCAGGCGGATCCGATGCTGACCCCGATGCGCCTCTTCGGCGCGTCGATGGTCGGCCTCGTGCTCACCGCACTGATGGTGATCATCACCGAGTACTACACCGGCACCGACTTCAAGCCGGTCAAGCACGTCGCGCAGGCGTCGACCACGGGCCACGCGACCAACATCATCGCCGGCATCGGCGTGTCGATGAAGGCCACCGCGTGGCCGGTGCTCGCGGTGTGCGCGGCCATCCTCGTGTCCTACTGGCTCGCGGGCCTGTACGGCATCGCCATCGCGGCCACCGCGATGCTGTCGATGACCGGCATCATCGTCGCGCTCGACGCCTACGGCCCGATCACGGACAACGCCGGCGGCATCGCCGAAATGGCCGAACTGCCCGATTCCGTGCGCAACATCACGGACCCGCTCGACGCGGTCGGCAACACGACCAAGGCGGTGACCAAGGGTTACGCGATCGGCTCCGCGGGCCTCGCCGCGCTGGTGCTCTTCGCCGACTACACGCACGCGCTGGAGACGGCGAACATCGCTACGACGTTCGACCTGTCGAACCACATGGTCATCGTCGGCCTCTTCTTCGGCGGCCTGATTCCCTACCTCTTCGGGGCGTTGGCGATGGATGCGGTGGGACGCGCGGCCGGCTCGTTTGTGGTCGAGGTGCGCCGGCAGTTCTAGGAGATCTAGGGCATCTTGGAAGGCACGGCGAAGCCGGAGTACGGCGACGCGGTCGACATGCTGACCAAGGCGGCCATCCGCGAAATGATCGTGCCGTCGATCCTGCCGGTGCTGGTGCCGGTGGTGGTGGGCCTCGCCCTCGGCCCGCAGGCGCTGGGCGGCCTGCTGATGGGCACCATCATCACGGGCCTCTTCGTCGCCATCTCGATGACGACGGGCGGCGGCGCGTGGGACAACGCGAAGAAGTACATCGAGGACGGCCACCACGGCGGCAAGGGCTCCGACGCGCACAAGGCGGCGGTGACCGGCGACACCGTCGGCGACCCGTACAAGGACACGGCCGGCCCGGCGGTGAATCCGCTCATCAAGATCATCAACATCGTGGCGCTGATGATCGTGCCGCTGCTCGCGGCGTGGGGCGTGAGCAAGTCGGAGCCCGCGCCGAAGGCGGCGCCGGCCCCGGCCGCGATCAGCACCCCGGCGCCCGCGCCGGCCGCTGCCGCGGCCCCGGCGATCGTCGCGATCGAGGTGGTGAAGCTCTACTTCGACAGCGGCAAGGCCGACCTGCCGGCGGACGCGCCCGCCAAGCTCGCGCCGATCGCCGACAAGGCGAAGGCATCGGGCCAGAAGGTGAAGGTCTCGGGCTATCACGACGCCTCGGGCAACCTGGAGCAGAACCAGGAACTCGCGAAGCAGCGTGCGATCAAGGTCCGCGACCAGCTGAAGACCGCCGGCATCGCCGAGGACAAGATCGACCTCGCGAAGCCGGAAGTCACGCAGGGCGGCGGCAACGAGGCCGAGGCGCGTCGCGTCGAGATCATCCTGATCCCGATGTAAGCGCGAAGCTGTTTCGTTGCGCGGAGAAGGGCAGCGGTGCATCCGCTGCCCTTTTTCTTTTCGCCTGCACCTGCCCCTCACCCCAACCCTCTCCCCGCGCACGGGGAGAGGGGGCCCTCTCAGAACCGCCAGCACGCAGTTCCACCGCCGCACGCCATCGACCTCCCTCTCCCCGTGGGCGGGGAGAGGGTTGGGGTGAGGGGACGCCGCCTCGCACGTCGTCGCGTCGCGCAGTCGCGACGGCCGCTGCCGTAGAATCGACCGCGTCGCCCCTGCGCATTCCGGAGTCGTCGTTGCCGATCCCCGCCTTCCGCCGGCTCGCTGTTGCGCTGCTGCCGGCGTGCTTCGTCGCCTCGCTCGCGTTCGCGCAGAAGCCGCCGCCGGAGCATCCGTCCGGCTGGATTGACAAGAAGCCCGTGCACGCGAAGCAGTGGATGGTCGCGACCGCCAATCCGCTCGCCACGCGCGCCGGCTACGCCATGCTCGCCCGCGGCGGCAGCGCGGTGGACGCTGCGATCGCGGCGCAGCTGGTGCTGGGGCTCGTCGAGCCGCAGTCGTCGGGACTGGGCGGCGGAGCGTTCGTGCTGATGCACGATGCCAAGGCGAAGCGCCTCGTCGCGTACGACGGCCGCGAGACCGCGCCCGCCGCCGCACGCCCGGATCGCTTCCTCAAGAACGGCAAGCCGATGGATTTCTTCGACGCCGTGCTGGGCGGCCGCTCGGTCGGCGTGCCGGGCGTGGTGCGCCTGCTGGAGGACCTGCACCGCAGGCACGGGCGGCTGCCCTGGGCGTCCCTGTTCGCGCCCGCGATCGAGCTCGCGGAGCAGGGCTTCGCGGTGTCCCCGCGCCTGCACCTGCTGATCGCGAGCGACCGGTGGCTCACGCAGCCGAGGCTGCGTGCCTATCTCCTCGACGGCAATGGCAGGCCACTGCCCGTCGGCACGATCCTGCGCAATCCCGCCTACGCGGCGACGCTGCGCGCGATCGCCGCCGGCGGCGCGGACGCGTTCTACACCGGCGAGATCGCGCGCGACATCGTCGCCACGGTCACGCAGCACCCGTTCAATCCCGGCGACATGACGCTGGCCGACCTCGCGGGCTACCGCGTGGTCGTGCGCGAGCCGGTGTGCGACGCCTACCGTGCCTACCGCGTGTGCGGCTTCCCGCTGCCGTCTTCGGGCGGGCTCGCGTCGCTGCAGATGCTGCGCATGCTCGAGCGCTTCGACCTCGCGGCGATGGAGCCGGCGGGCTTCTGGAGCGTGCATTTCGTGAGCGAGGCGGGCCGCCTCGCCTACGCCGACCGCGCGGTGTACATGGCGGACCCGGCGTTCTACACGCCTCCCGCGGGGCTGCTCGACCCGGCCTATCTCGTGGCGCGCTCGGCGCTCATCCGCACCGACGCGAGCATGAAGCGCGCGGCGCCCGGCGCGCCGCCCGAGGCGTTGCCAAAGGCGGCGTGGGGTACCGACGCCTCGCCCGACCTGCCGGCGACGAGCCACCTGTCCGTCGTCGATCGCGAGGGCAACGCGCTCGCGATGACGACGTCGATCGAGTTCCAGTTCGGCAGCCACCTCATGACCGCGGGCGGCTTCATCCTCAACAACCAGCTCACCGACTTCTCGTTCGTGCCCGAGGAGGACGGCAAGCCGGTGGCCAATCGCGTGGAAGGCGGCAAGCGCCCGCGCTCGTCGATGGCGCCGACGGTCGGCTACGACCGCGCCGGTCGGGTCGCCTTCGTGCTGGGCTCGCCCGGCGGGCCGGGCATCATCAACTACGTCGTGAAGTCGCTGCTTGGCATCGTCGACTGGAAGCTCGACCCGCAGGCCGCGGCGGACCTGCCCAACTTCGGCAGCCGCAACGGGCCGACCGAACTCGAAGCCAACACGAGCGTGGTGCCGCTCGCGCCCAGGCTGCGCGCGCTCGGGGCCGACGTCAGCGTCGTCGAGCAGACGAGTGGCGTGGCGGCGATCGTGCGCACGCGCGACGGCTGGGTGGGCGGCGCGGACGCCCGGCGCGAGGGCACGGTGCTGGGTCGCTGATGCTGCGCGTCGCGGCGGTGCTGTGGCTCGCGGCCGGCTGCGTCGCGGCCCAGTCGCTGTGGACCGTCCCGCCAACGCCTGCCG
This sequence comes from Burkholderiales bacterium, assembly GCA_046347715.1. Taxonomy (GTDB): domain Bacteria; phylum Pseudomonadota; class Gammaproteobacteria; order Burkholderiales; family Casimicrobiaceae; genus VBCG01. Next base: position 236,315 of record JAXMFO010000007.1, on the reverse strand, counting down.
CCTCGCCGGCGGCCGCCCGCAGCGTCGTGCTCGACGCGCCGGCCGCGCAGCGCGCGCGGGAGCAGCAGGCGCCCGCGTACGTCGAGCGCATCTACGTCGAGGCACGCGACCCGGACGCGCCCAGGCGCAAGGCGCCGCTGGAGAAGCGCTTCGCCGATACGCTGGCGCCGCCACCGCCGCCGGTGAAGAGCGCCGACCTCTTCGACGCGAAGCCCTGCATGTCGCTGCCGTCGACGTGGAACGACCTCACCGGATTCCGCGTGCCGCTGCACGGCTGCCCGTGACCCGCGCGCGTCGCGCGGCGCCCGCGCGGCACCGCCGGCGCCCGTCGTGCGGCAGTTTGCCGTTCACCGTATCATGCGGGCGGTAGGCGACATGGGAACGAAGCACGCACATCGCATCGTGATCGTCGGCGGCGGCGCCGGCGGGCTGCCGCTCGCGACCGCGCTGGGCGACCGCTACGGCCGTGGCGACCGCGTGCAGGTCACGCTCGTCGACCGCAACGCGACGCACGTGTGGAAGCCGCTCCTGCACGAGGTCGCGGCCGGGCGCATGGACGCAGACGCGCACGACCTCGACTATCTCGCGATTGCGCACTGGCACCACTTCCGGTTCCGGCAGGGCGCGCTGTGCGGGCTCGACCGCACCCGCCGCGAGATCGCGCTCGACCGCGTCGTGGGGCCGGAAGGCGACGAGATGCTGCCGCGGCGCACGCTGCCGTACGACACGCTGATCCTGTGCCTCGGCAGCGTCAGCAACGACTTCGGCGTGCCGGGCGCGGCGGAGCACCCGATCGCGCTCGACACGCTCGACGAGGCCGAGCGCTTTCATCGCCGCCTGCTCGCCGTGTGCGTGCGCGCCGACGAGCGCGCCGCGTCGGGCCAGCCGGCGCAGGTCGACATCGTGATCATCGGCGCTGGCGCGACCGGCGTGGAACTCGCCGCCGAGATCCGGCAGACGACGCGCGCCCATGCGGGCTACGGGCTCGACCACCTCGACCCCGCCCGCGACATCCGCCTCACGCTGCTCGAGGCGTCGCCGCGCATCCTGCCGCCCCTGTCGGAGAAGGTCGCCGGCGCCGCCACCGAGCTCCTCGAGAAGCTCGACGTGCGCGTGCGCACCGGCGAGCGCGTCACCCGCGTCGCCGGCGACGGCGTGCACACCGCGAGCGGCGCGTCCTATCCCGCCGACCTCATCGTGTGGGCCGCCGGCATCATGGCGCCGGCGGTGCTGGCGGACCTGGCCGGCCTCGAGAGCAACCGCGCGCACCAGCTGCGGGTCACGCCGACGCTGCAGACCACGCGCGACCCGGACATCTTCGCGTTCGGCGACTGCGCGGCCGCGCCGTGGCTCGGCCACCCGGCCGGCGCGATCCTGCCGCCGCGCGCGCAGGTCGCGCACCAGCAGGCCGCGCTGCTCGTGAAGTCCGTCGCCGCACGGCTCGACGGCCGGCCGCTGCCGGAGTTCCGCTTCCGCGACTTCGGCTCGCTGGTGTCGCTCGGCGAACTGTCCGCCGTCGGCAACCTGATGGGCGCGCTGATCGGCGGCAGCCTCGTGATCCAGGGACTGATCGCGCGCCTCATGTACGCGTCGCTCTACAAGCTGCACCAGGTGTCGATCCACGGGTTCGTGCGCGTCGCGTTCGACACGGCGGGGCGGTTCCTGCGCGGGCGCCTCGAGCCGCGCGTGAAGCTGCACTGAGGCCGCGCGCGACGCCGATCATGAGTCCGCTGCTCGCCGGGTTCACGTGGCTCCTGCTCTTCCAGTGCGCGGGAGAGGCCGTGGTGCGGCTGACCGGGCTCGCGGTGCCGGGTCCGGTCGCGGGCATGGCGCTCCTCGCCGTTGCGCTGCTCGTGCGCGGCCGCGCCTCCGATCCGCTCACCGTCGCCGCGGACGGACTCGCGCGGCACCTGTCGCTGCTCTTCGTGCCGGCAGGCGTGGGCGTCATGCTGCACGTGCACCGGCTCGCGAGCGAGTGGCTGCCGATCGTCGTGGCGCTCGTCGTGAGCACGGTGCTCGCGATCGCCGCCACCGCGCTCACGTTCGCGTGGCTCGTGCGCCGGCAGGAGGCGCGCGGGACCACGGGCGAAGGGGCGGCCGAGTGAGCACCGAGCCGCTGTTCGCGCTGTGGGTGTACCTCGCGGCCACGCCGCTCGCGGGGCTCACGCTCACGCTCGTCGCGTACACGGCGGGCTGGGCGTGCTACGCCAGGAGCGGCATGCATCCGCTCGCCAACCCGGTGCTGCTCGCGGTCGTGCTCATCGTCGCGGTGCTCGCGGCGACGCGGACGGAGTACAAGACCTACTTCGACGGCGCGCAGTTCGTGCACTTCCTGCTGGGCCCTGCGGTGGTGGGCCTCGCGGTGCCGCTCGCGCGCGAGTGGCAGTCCGTCCGCCGCCTCGCGGTGCCGATCGCGGGCGCGCTGGTCGTGGGCTCGGTCGTCGCCCTGGCAAGCGCGCTGGCGATCGCGTGGGCGCTGGGCGCGTCGCCGGCCACGCTGCTCTCGCTCGCGCCCAAGTCGGTGACGGCGCCGATCGCCATGGGCATCGCGGAGAAGCTGGGAGGGCTGCCCGCACTGGCGGCCGTGTTTGCGGTCAGCACCGGCATCATCGGCGCCGCGCTCGGCAAGTACGTGCTCGACGCGTGCCGCGTGCGGGACTGGCGCGCGCGCGGCTTCGCCCTCGGGCTCGCGGCACACGGCATCGGCACCGCGCGGGCGTTCCAGGTCAACGCCGACGCGGGCGCCTTCGCGGGGCTCGCGTTCGCGCTGCACGGCCTGGCCGCCGCGTTCCTGCTCCCCCTCGGCTACTACCTGCTGGTCGCGCGCTGACCGCCGCCCCGCTCATGCACGACGACCTCTTCTCGGCCACGATCCTGCTGATCCTGGTGCTCGACCCGTTCGGCAACCTGCCGATCGTGGTGTCGGTGCTGTCGCGCGTGCCGCCCGCGCGGCGGCTCGGCATCGTGCTGCGCGAGTGCCTGTTCGCGTTCGTGATCCTGCTCGCGTTCATGGCGGGCGGCCGCACGTTCATGCAGTGGCTGCAACTGTCGGACGCGTCGCTCGCGATCGCCGGCGGCATCATCCTGTTCCTCATCGCGCTGCGCATGGTGTTCCCGAGCGACAAGGGCATCTTCGGCGACCTGCCGGACAGCGAACCGTTCCTCGTGCCGCTCGCGGTGCCGTCGATCGCCGGTCCTTCCGCGCTCGCCACCGTGATGCTGATGGTGTCGCGCGACCCCGCGCACTTCTGGACGTGGGCCTCGGCCCTTACCCTCGCCATGCTCGTGACGACGGTCGTGCTCGCCGCGTCGGGACGGCTGCAGGCGCTGCTGGGCGACCGCGTCGTGAACGCCTTCGAGCGCCTGATGGGCCTCGTGCTGACCGCGCTCGCCGTGGAGATGCTGCTCAACGGCGTGCGGACCTTCATCGCCGGCTTGTAGTGGGCGCCACGGTTCGCCGGCAAGGCATGCGGCAATTGGTCGCGCGTGGGCGCACGAAATTTGATCGTGTACTAGTTCGGACGTCGCGCGATTCGTCTAGGCTACGACTGCAAGGAGGCGGGGCCGGTAGTTTCCCACCCGGGCCGTCCCCGCACGCCCACGATTTCATGTTCCCGTTCGTTCCCTTCGCCCCGACCGGGCGATCCGCGAGCGCCGCCGCCGGCGGGCGCCGTGCGCCGCGGGCCGCGGGCCGCCCGCCGCCGTGTCCGAACGCATGACCGGGGGAAGCCGCCTGCGCATCGTCGCCTTCCGTACGCCGCTGTCGTGGGCGCTGCTGGCGCTGGCGCTGCTGCTGGGCGGACTCTACTGGTGGCGCCTGCTGGCCGGCCAGGCCGAGGATCGCGAACGCGAGGTGACCGCGACCGCGCTGCGCGCCGGCCAGTTAGCGAGCGTCGTGGCCGTGCAGGCGGACACGCTCTTCGCCACCGTCGACGTCCTGCTGCAGGAGCTGGCCGGCGACTACACCGACGACGACGCGATCGGCTTCGCGACCGCGATGCGCAACACGGTGGACGCCTTCCCGAAAGGGACGATCCTCCAGATCGGCGTGACCGACGCGCGCGGCATGCTGGCGACGTCCAACCTGCCGTTCACCCTGCCGGTCGACCTGTCGGACCGCGAGCACATCAAGGTGCACTTCGGCGCCGCGAAGCCGGGCATGTTCATCAGCGCCCCCGTCCTCGGCCGCGTGTCCAACCAGTGGTCGATCCAGTTCTCGCGACCGATCCAGCGCGCGGGCCAGTTCGGCGGCGTCATCGTCCTCAGCCTGTCCCCCACGTTCATCGCCGAGAAGCTCGGGCAGTTCACGCTGCATCCCGACGACTTCGTTGCGCTCGTGCGCCGGGACGGCCGCTTCCTCGCGCGCGCACCCGACCTCGAGAAGGCGATGAAGCTCAAACTGCCGGCCGATGGCCTCTGGTTCCAGCGCGTGCAGCGGCCCGGCGAAGTGTACGAGGCGAAGTCCGTCGTCGATGGCGACATCCACATCCTAGGCTGGCGGAACGTGCGCGGGACCGAGGTGTTCGCCACCGTCGGCCTCGATCGCCAGGAGAGCCTGCGCGCGGTAGGCGAGCGCCAGTCGGCGGCGATCCGCACCAACGTGCTGGGCTCGGCGCTGGCATTGGTGGGCGTGGTGGCGCTCATCGGCATGTTCGAGTCGCTGCGGCGCGCGCGCTCCGGGCTCGAGCAGGAGGTTGAGAGCCGCACCGCGGCGCTGCAGGCCGAGATCGCGGAGCGCAAGGCGGGCGAGGCGGAGATCCGCAAGCTCTCGCTGGCGCTCGAGCAGAGCGACAACAGCGTCATCGTCACCAACCTCGCGGGCGAGATCGAGTACGTCAACCAGGCGTTCGTCCGCGACACCGGCTATGCGCCGTCCGAAGTGATCGGCAAGCGCCCCAACCTCCTCAAGTCCGGCAAGACGCCCGCCGGCACCTACGCCGCCATGTGGAACGCGCTGACCGGCGGCGAGTCGTGGCGCGGCGAGTTCGTCAACCGCCGCAAGGACGGCACGGAATACACGGAATCGGCGTCCATCACCCCCCTGCGGCAACCGGACGGCCGCATCACGCACTACGTCGCGGTGAAGGAGGACATCACCGCGCGCAACCGCGCGCGCGACGCGCTGCGGGCGAGCGAGCGCCGGTTCTCGGACATCGCGAATGTGTCGGCGGCGTGGATCTGGGAGGTGGACGCGGACGGCCGCTACACGTTCGTGTCGAGCAGCGTCACCGACGTGCTGGGTTACCGTCCGGAGGAGATCCTCGGCAAGTCGCCGTTCGACCTCATGCCGCCTGACGAGGCCGCGCGCCTGGGGGCGCAGTTCGCGGCCATCGTCGCCGCGCGCAAGCCGTTCCGCAGCCTCGACAACACGGTGCGCTGCAAGGACGGCACCGAGCGGCACTTCCAGACCGACGGCACGCCGATCGTGGATGCGGGCGGCCGCCTGCTGGGCTACCGCGGCCTCGACCGCGACGTCACCGAGCGCGTGGAGGCCGAGCAGGAGATCCGCCGGCTCAACACGGAGCTGGAGTCGCGCGTGGCGGCGCGCACGGCGGACCTCGTCCAGACCGAGGAGCGGCTGCGCTTCGCGATGGAAGCCACGAGCGACGGGCTGTGGGACTGGAACCTCGAGACGAACGCGTTCTACTTCAGCCCGGCGTACGTGCGCATGCTGGGCTTCGAGCCCGGCGAGTTCGAGGCGACGGGCGAGAGCCTCTTCGACCGCGTGCACCCCGACGACCGGCCCGCGGTCGACGCGCTGATGCGCGAGCACCTCGCCAGCACGGGCCAGTTCGTGTCCGAGTTCCGGCTGCGGGCGAAGGACGGCAGCTACCGCTGGATCCTTTCGCGCGGCAAGACCGTGAGCCGGGACGCGGGCGGGCGCCCGGTGCGGGCGATCGGCACCCATACCGACCTCACGCTGCGCAAGGAGATGGAGATCGAGTTGCGCGCGGCGAAGGACGCGGCCGAGTCGGCCAACCTCGCGAAGAGCACGTTCCTCGCGAACATGAGCCACGAGATCCGCACGCCGCTCAACGCGATCACCGGCATGGCCTACCTCATCCAGCGCGCGGGCATTCCGCCGCAGCAGGCGGGCCGGCTCGACAAGATCGTGGTGGCGGGGCAGCACCTGCTGCAGATCATCAGCGACATCCTCGACCTGTCGAAGATCGAGGCCGGGAAGCTCGTGCTCGAGGAGGGCGACGTCGACGTCGCGCAGGTGGTCGACAACGTCACCGCGATGCTGCAGGACAAGGCGAAGGCCAAGGGCATCGCGCTGCGCGTCGACCTGGCGCAGGTGCCGCGCGGCCTGCGCGGCGACGCGACCCGCCTGCAGCAGGCGCTCCTCAACTACGTCAACAACGCGCTCAAGTTCACGGCCGAGGGCAGCATCACGCTGCGCACGCGCGTCGCGGACGAGACCGCGGCCGGCGTGCTCGTGCGCTTCGAGGTCGAGGACACCGGCATCGGTATCGAGCCGGCGATCCAGGGCAAGCTCTTCGCGCCGTTCGAGCAGGGCGACAATTCGACCACGCGCACGCACGGCGGCACGGGCCTCGGGCTCGCGATCACGCGGCTGCTCGCGCGGAAGATGGGGGGCGACGCCGGCGTCCGCAGCTCCCCGGGCGCCGGCAGCACGTTCTGGTTCACCGCGCGGCTCGCCCGGGCCGACGCGGTGCGCCCCGACGCGGGTCCGGCGTCGGCCTCGGCCGAGACGGATTTGCGGCGGCAAGCCCGCGGCCGCCGCGTCCTGCTCTCCGAGGACGATCCCATCAACCGCGAAATGGCGCGCGAGATCCTGGAGGACGTGGGCTTCGCGGTGGACTGCGCGGAGGACGGCGAGGCGGCCGTCGCGCGCGCCGGCGAGCGCCGCTACGACCTCATCCTCATGGACGTGCGCATGCCGCGGATGGACGGCCTCGAAGCGACGCGGCGCATTCGCCGCGACGGCGGCGCGACCGTGCCCATCGTCGCGATGACGGCCAACGCGTTCAGCGACGACCGCGCGCGGTGCACGGCCGCCGGCATGGACGACTTCATCGCCAAGCCGATCGATCCCGAGCAGTTCTTCGCGACGGTGCTCGCCGCGCTGGCGAAGGCGACGCACCCGGCGTAGCGGCCGCGCCACGCGGCGCGTGCCTTTCGGCCGCCGGGCGCGCTAGACTGCGCGCCATGCGGTCCCTCGTTGCCCTCCTGCTCGCCGCCACGCTCGGCACCGCCGCCGCGCAGGACGCGCCGCGCGACCGCTACGTCTACGAGGACCTGCCGGCGCGCCCCGCATTCCCGGTGCCGTCGTACACCCTGCTGGGCTACGTCCTCGGCGGCGAGCAGGCACGCGTGCGGGCGCACGCGTGGGACCTGTGGGCGGGACTCACGGCGCCGTCGGAGTCCGTGGTCGACGGCCAGCGCCTGCCAATCTTCGAGACCTGGTACTCGATCGCCGAGGTCTACAACCCGCTCGGCCGCGCGGGCGTGACGGGGCGCACGCTGCGCCACCCGGTGCAGGTGCCGACGCAGAAGGCAGTGCCGGGCGGGATCGTGGGCGGTGCGGCCGCCGGCCTCATGTCGTTCGTCAAGCTGAACCGCGGCGCCGCCGATTTCATCTGGGACAACGGCTACTACCTCACGCCGGTGCTGCGCGGCCTGAACGCGGGCTTCACGCAGGCGGGCACGGCCACCGTCGAGCGCAGCATCAAGCCGTTGCCCACCAACGCGGTCGCGCTGAAGCTCGTGTTCTGGCTCATCAAGGACTCGGCCAGCCCGCAGAGCGAGAACGGGCTCACGGCGCTGCCGGTCTGGAACCCCGCCTATCCGCCCCCGGCCAACGGCGTGCCGCCGATGCACACGACGTGGCAGCAGGCCGTCGCGGTCGATCCCGCGGGCCGCCACCCGGAAGGCACGGTCGTCACCGTCAACGTGAACGGCACGCGCGAGAAGCCCAATCTCGTGCCGGCGCCCGTGGTGTCGCTGTCGCGCTTCTACGCGCATCGCCTGCGCACCGCGGCCGAGGTCGCGGACGCGAAGGCGTTCTCGCAGATGATGTCGTCGGCCGCGGGCGAGCAGGAGCGGCTCGTCACCAACGCGGGCCAGACGCCGGAGATCGGGGACTGGCTCGTGCTGCTCGCGATGCACGTCACCACCAAGGAGATCGACGACTGGACGTTCCAGACGTTCTGGTGGATGCCCGCACCGGACGCCGCGCCGTTCGGCGCCGACCGGCCGGCAACGGTGCGCGCCCCGTTCACCAACTACCAGATGTGCACCGCGTACAGCACTGTGTCGCCGCGCGGACCCGGCGGCGCACTGCCGGTCTGCTTCAACCCGTACCTCGAGGCCGACCTCGGGCCGACGAAGCCGTACACCATCGGCGGCACGACGTTCCCGCCCGACCCGATGGCCGGCACGCGCTCGAACTGCCAGAACTGCCACCGCCGCGCCGCCTACCCGGCCTTCGACGCGACGGTGCCCGCGTCGGCCGATTTCGGACACGTCGCGAACGACGGCTACCGGTCGCCCAACGATCCATACTTCGCGCCGCTCCTGAAGACGGACTTCCTGTGGTCGATCGCGCTCAAGAACGTCGCGCCCTGACCTGACCGCCGAGCCGCAACGCGCGGCTCCGGTGCCACGCCCGGTGCCGTGCCGCCGGCCGTCGTGATAGCCTTGCGCCGCGCGTGCGGCCCGCCGCGCGAGACCGGAGACCGAATCGGTGAAGCGCCGCCAGTTCCTGGAAGCCACCGCCGCGTCCGTGCTGCTCGCCGGTTGCGGCGGCGGCGGGTCGAATCCGCCGCTCAGCGACTACGCGAGCCTGCGCGTCGTGACCGGGGACGTCTACGCGAGCGACGCCGACGGCACGCTCTTCCGCGTGCGCGCCGCCACGAATACCGTGGCGCGACTCGCGGCGAACGGCACGCCGGCCTGGACCGTGGGCCGGCGCGGCACCGGACCGCTCGAGTTCGATCACCCGTCGGACGTCGCCGTCGACCGCCTGGGGCGCGTGCTCGTCCTCGACCGCGGCAACGCGCGGGTGCAGATCCTCGACGCGGCGACCGGCCAGTACCGCGGCGCGTTCGGCAAGCCGGGCAGGGGGCCCGGGCAGTTGCAGCTCGCGCGCCACATCGCGGCGGGAAGCGACCGTGTCTACGTGTCCGACGCGTTCAACTTCCGCGTCGTCGTGTTCGACCTCGACGGCCGCGCGCTCGCCACGATCGGGCGCCAGGGCACGGGCCCCGGCGAGTTCTCCCTGCCGCGCGGCGTGGCGGTCGACCGCTGGGGTGGCCTCTACGTCGCCGACGGCCGCCGCATCCAGCGCTTCGCGCCGGACGGGCGCTACGAGGCGCGCGCGGACGGCGGCAACGTCGCGAGCCCGCGCGGCCTCGCGATCGACGCCGACGACCAGCTGTGGGTCGCCGACGGCCGCGCCCGGCGCGTGCGCGTGCTCACGCTGCAGGGCGGCCTCGTGCGCTCGACGGCCACGGTGCTTCCGGGCGGAGCGCCGGCGGCGCCGTACGACGTCGCGCCCGTCGGCAGCGACGTGCTCGTGTCGGCGGTCGCCGACGGCCTCGCGAAGTGATGCGCGCGCCACCGCACCCGCTCCTCCCTTTCCCTGCGCACCGGAAGCCGTTTCATGGATGACGATTTCGCACTCGGGACGCTGCTGCTGTTCGCCGGCACCTTCGTTCCGAAGGGTTACCTGGCCTGCAACGGCCAGGCGGTGAACATCTCGTCGAACTCGACGCTGTGGCAGCTCATCGGCACGGCATTCGGCGGCGACGGCACCACGACCTTCGCCCTGCCGAACCTGCCCCCGGTCGCGGCCGGCAACGGCGTGCAGCTCAACTGGGCCATGTGCGTGGACGGCGCGTGGCCGGACAACGGCGTCTACGCGATCACCGGCCAGGTCCGCCCGTTCCCGTTCCCCGTGCTCGCCAGCACCACGCTGGCCGATTCCTGGCTGCCCTGCGACGGGCGCACGCTCCCGATCAACAACGCCAACGAGGTGCTGTTCTTCCTCCTCGGGAACACCTACGGCGGCGACGGCACCACCACGTTCGCGCTGCCCAACCTCGCGCCGCTCGTTCCCGCCGCCGGCACCAATATCCCGTGGTACATCTGCGTGAACGGCATCTTTCCCAACAACACGTGCAGCACGGCGAACCCCGGCCTCGGACTGGGCCCCTACGACTTCCTGCTGGCGTCGGTGTGCCACTTCGCGATCGCGCCGGCGACCGTGAAGAAGCTCTGCGACTTCGCGGATTGCAACGGGCAGAAGCTGACGCTCGTCAACAGCCCGTGGGACGCGCTCTACTCGCTGCTCGGCACCACCTACGGGCCCATCGCCAACAACGAGTTCGCGTTGCCGACCATCCCGACGGGCAGCAACCCGATCACCCCGCTCCTGTGCATCAACGGGCTCTATCCGGAACGCTCCTGATTCGGGAACGGCGCGCCCTGGACGGCGCGCCGTTCCCGATGCTGCCCAACGCTCCCATGCCGTGGTAGCCTTCCGCGGCTCGCGCCTGCCGCCTCGCCCATGGCGGCGATCTGCACGACCGGGAATGGCCGCCGGCGCCTCGCCCGGAGCGTCCCGATCGGGTCACGGGAGGAATGTTCCTTGAAGCGCCGCGAATTTCTCGAAGCCACTGCTGCGTCGCTGCTGCTCGCCGGCTGCGGCGGCGGCGGGAGCAACCCGCCGTTGAGCGCCACCGCTTCGCTGCGCATCGGCACGGGCGCCGTGTACGCGAGCGACCAGGACGGCAACCGGTACCGCGCCAGCGTGTCCGCGCATACGGTGGCACGCCTCGACGCCAACGGCACGCCGGTCTGGACCGTGGGCAGGCGCGGCACCGGGCCGCTCCAGTTCGACCACCCGGCGGACCTGGCCGTGGACCGGCTCGGACGCGTGCTCGTCGTCGACCGCGGCAATGCGCGGGTACAGATCCTCGACGCGGCGACCGGCCAGTATCGCGGTGCGTTTGGAAAGTCGGGCTCGGGTTCCGGCCAGTTCCGCCTCGCGCGCTTCATCGCGGTGGCGCGCGACCGGATCTACGTGTCGAACCAGTTCAACTTCCGGGTCGAGGTGTTCGACCTCGACGGTCGCCCGCTGTCCCCCATCGGTCGCCAGGGCAACGCCCCCGGGGAGTTCGATTTGCCCCGCGGCGTGGCCGTCGACCGCTGGGGTGACCTCTACGTCGCCGACGGCCGCCGCATCCAGCGCTTTGCGCCCGACGGGCACTTCGAGGCGCGTGCGGACGGCGGCAACGTCGCCAACCCGCGCGGCATTGCAATCGACGCCGACGACGAACTCTGGGTGGCCGACGGCGCTGCCCGGCGGGTGCGGGTGCTGACGCTGCAGGGGGGCCTCGTGCAGTCCCTGCCGACCAGGCTCGCCACCGGCGCGCCGGCGGCGCCGCACGCGGTTGCGCCGGTCGGCGCCGACGTCTTCGTCAACGCGCTCGCCGACGGACCGGTTGCGTAACGCCGACTTGCAAAGCCACGCCCATCACCGCTTCGGAATCCCTGTCCATGAACGACGAAGACGCTCTCGGAATGCTCATGCTGTTCTCCGGCAGCTTCCTGCCGGCGGGCTACTCGGCCTGCAACGGACAGGTGGTCGACATCGAGTCGAACGTGCCGTTGTACACGCTCATCGGCACGACGTACGGTGGCGACGGCAACAGCACGTTCGGCCTGCCGAACCTCGCGGGGGTGGCGGGCGGCGACGGCGGGCAGGCGCAGTGGTTGATCTGCAACAGCGGCCCGTGGCCCGACTACGACGTCTACGGCCTCCTGGGGCAGGTCCGTCCGTTCCCGTTCCCGGTGCTGGCGAACACCACGCTCGGCAGCACCTGGCTGCCGTGCGACGGTCGCACCCTCTCCACCAGCGAAAACAATGCGCTGTTCTCCCTCCTGGGAACCACGTTCGGCGGCGACGGCACGAAGAACTTCGCGTTGCCGAAGATCGCGCCCATCGTCCCGACCAAGGGTCCGGCGATTGCCTGGTACATGTGCGTGGCCGGTCGTTACCCGGAGATGACCTGCAACGCGGCGAACCCGGTGCCCGGCATGTTTACCTACGATTACACGCTGGGGTCCGTGAACCACGTCGCGATGGCACCCGACGTCGTGAAGACGCTGTGCGCGTTCGCGCTGTGCAACGGGCAGTCCATGTCGATCAACGACTGGACCGCGATCTACGCACTGGTCGGCGAAATCTACGGTCCGGCGACGAACACGGCGTTCACGCTGCCGAACATCCCGACGACCGCCAGCGGCGTGACCTCGCTCCTGTGCATCAACGGGGTCTATCCGGTGCGGTCCTGACGGACGCGGTGCGGTCCCGGCCATGACGCTGCTCGCGCCCGAGCAGTTCGCGGGCTTCCTCGGCGCGGCCATCCTGGTGACGCTTTCGCCGGGCCCCGACAACCTGATGGTGGTGAGCCTCGGCGCCGCGCGCGGGCGCGTGGCCGGCATGGCGTTCGGATTGGGCTGCGCCTGCGGGTGCCTCAGCCATACGATGCTCGCGGCGCTCGGCGTGAGCGCGCTCATCGCGGCGTCGCCGCTCGGTTTCACCGCGCTCAAGGTGGCCGGCGGGCTCTACCTCGTCCGCATGGGCTGGCTCGCGCTGCGCAGCGGCGCCGCCGCGCGCGCGGGCGCCGTCGACGCGCGCCGCGAGACGCCGCTGCAGCTCTTCGGGCGCGGCGTGTTCGCCAATGCCATCAATCCGAAGGTCGTGCTGTTCTTCCTCGCGTTCCTGCCCCAGTTCGTGGTCAGTGCGCGCGGCGATGCGCCGTGGCAGATCGTGCAACTGGGCGTGGTGTTCACGCTGCAGGCGGCGCTGCTCTTCGGGGCGCTGGGCTGGTTCGCCGGCCGCGTGGGCACGTGGCTCGATCGCCACGAGCGCGCGGGCGTGTGGCTCGACCGCATCGCGGGCGCGATCTTCATCGGCCTCGGGTTGCGGCTCATCGTCGCGCGCTAGCGTCTCCGGCGCCGCTGGACAGTCGGCGTGTCGTCTTGCCCCGCGTCGGCGATGCCGCTACGCTGGCACGCGCCGCGACGGCGGGGTGTCCGCGCTAGATCCGGTGCCAGACGATGACCGCGGTGGTGAGGAGGCACATCGCCGAATTGGCGAGGTTCACGCCGATCGCCCGGTCGAACCGCTGTCCGTTGGCTTCGTAGAGCCAGGCCGCCATCGTGAGGTTCGCGCCGGCCCACATGAGCCACGTCCACAGCGAGTGCTGGCTCGAATCGCCGCTCGCATGGATGGCGTGGATCGTCGGCAGGTAGGTGAGCACGCGTACCGTGCCGAAGAACGTGAACGCCCACGTCAGCGCGCGCAGGTAGTGACGCCGGAACCCGCGCCGGCCGGGCGCCGGCGGTTCGCGGTCGGTGCTGGACTGGACGGAGGTGAGGGTGGCGATGGCGGTCATGGCAGGGTCCGGGGCGGATCGGGCGGGAGGCACGGGTAAACGATCCGCCGCCCGCGTTTCGCGGGCGTTTCGCGCGGATAAGCCCCTGAATTGAAAAGGGCCGGCGGCCGTCGATGAGCGCCCCGGAAACGCCCGCCGCGGCTGCGGCCGACGGCCCGGCCCTGCGCCTGCTCGGCACGCCCTCCCTGCGCCGCGACGGTCGCGAGGCGCCCCTCGCGCCCGATCGTGCGCACGGCCTCCTCGCCTACCTCGCGTGCCGCCGCGACTGGGTCCGGCGGGACGAGCTGGCCGAACTGCTCTATCCGGGGCGCGACCTCGACGACGCCCGCAGCAACCTGCGCAAGGTGATCCACCTCGCGCGCAAGGCGGAGGGCGCGCAGGCGCTCGAGCAGCGCGGCGACCTCCTGCGCTGGATGCCCGACTCCGACCTCGCGCGGTTCGACGGCGCGTGCGACCGGAAGCAGTGCGGCATCGCCGTCGCCCTCTACGGCGGCATGCTGTTGCTCGGCCTCGACGCCGCGTGGCCGCCCGCGGCGCGCGAGTGGCTGGAGGCGGAACGCGCGCGCCTGCAGTCGCGCTGGCACGACGCCTGCGCGCGCAGGCTCGCGGAACTGCGCGACGATCCGCCGGCGGCGCGCGCCCTCGCCGAGGCCATGCTGCGGCACGACCCGCTCGACGACGTGGCGCTGCAGGCGCTCGCGCGCGCCCAGCAGGCGCTCGGGCAGCCGGAGGCCGCGCTGTCCGCGGTGCAGGACTTCACGCGGCGCGTGACGCGCGAACTGCGGCTCGAGCCGTCGGTGGCCGTGCGCCGGCTCGAGGACGACCTGCGGCGGGTGGGCGAGGCGCGCGCGCCGGCCGCGACCCCGTCGCTGGTAGGGCGGCGGCACGAGCGCACGCAGGCGCACGCGCGGCTCGCCGACCCGGCGTGCCGCGTCCTGACGCTGCTCGGGCCCCCGGGCGTGGGCAAGTCCGCGCTGGCGCGCAGCCTGGCGGACGAATGCGACGGCCGCTGGGTGCCGCTGGAGGCGGTGGCGCGGATCGAGGCCGTTCCCGGCATCGTCGCCGACGCGCTGGGTGTCTCACCCGAGGCGCGCCTCGACCCGTGGACGGGACTCGCGCAGGCGATCGGCGCGCGGCCCGTCCTGCTCGTGCTCGACAATGCCGAGACGCTGCCGCTGGCCGGACCGCTGGCGGCACTGCTCGCGGCATGCCCGGCCCTGCGCATCGTCGCCACGTCGCGCGCGCCCCTCGGGGTGACCGGCGAATGGCGCCTGCCGCTCGACGGCCTGCCGCTTCCGGATCTCGACGAGCGCGACCCGGAGGTGCTGCGCGCGAACGACGCCGTCGCGCTGTTCGAGCGCTGCGTGCTGCCGCTGGTGCCCGCGTTCGACCTCGGTGCGGAGGCCGCCGACGTCGTGCAACTCGTGCACGCTGTGGAGGGCCTGCCGCTGGCGCTGGAGATGCTCGCCGCGTGGCGGCGCGTGATGCCGGTCGGCGCGATCCGCGAGGAACTCGCCGCGTCCCTCGATCTCCTCGAATCCCCGACCCCCGGCGAGCGCAGCGTGCGCGCGGCCTTCGACCGCAGCTGGCGGCAGCTCTCCGAGTCCGAGCAGCGCGTGCTGGCCCGCTGCGCGCGGCTGCCCGGCGCGTGCGATCGCGAGATGGCGCGCGCCGTGGTGCCCGCGCCACTGCCGGTGCTGGCCGCGCTGGTCGACCGGTCGCTGCTGCGCCTCGACGAGCAGGGGCGGTTCTCGCTGCATCCCCTCCTGCGCCGCTGCGCCGCCCCGCTCGCGGACGACGCCGACGCGCTGCGCGAGCGCCACGCGCGGCACGTGGCGGCGACCTGCGCGCAGTCGACGCGCGGCGACGGGCTGCCGCACATCTTCGCGGCGTGGGACTGGGGGGTCGAGCGCGGCGACCCGGCTGTCCTGGGGGCCCTCGCCGGCGCACTCGGCGCCCGCGAGAACATCGCCGGACGCGGGCGGGACAACCTCGCACGGGCACGGGCCGCGGGGGCGGTGCTGCGCCAGCGGGTCGCCGCCGCCGAGGCGGAGACGGAGTCGGCCCATCGGCGCGACCTCGCGCAATCGCTCGGCCGCGTGCTCGTCGCGGTCGCGCACCTGTCCTACCTCATCGGCGATCTCGATGACTGCCTGCTCGCGGCGCGCGAGGCACGCGACCTTGCACGGCGCTGGGGCCCGGCCACCGTCGAACGCGCGGCCTGGGTGCGCGAGGCGAGCGTCCACTGGCAACGCGGCGACTACGATGCTGCGGAGTCGGCTTTTGGCGCGGCGATCGCGCTGGCCCGCGAGGCGGGCGACGCCGCCTCGGTCCGCGCCCTCGACACCTGGCTCGCGCTCGTCGCGTAGGCGCGCGGCAATTATGCCGCCGCGCTGCGCACGTACACTTCCGAGCTGCAGGCGCTGCGCGCCGAGGGCAGGCTGCCCGAGAACCTGTACCTGCTCAACAACACCGGCAACCTGCTGCGGCTCCTCGGCCGGCACGACGAGGCGCTGGCGTTGCTGCACGAGGCGCTGCGCATCGAGCGGACAGGCGCCGACAGGACCGAGGCGCCCTTCCTGCTCGTGAACGTGGCGCTGGTGCACGAGACGCAGGGACACCTCACGGAAGCGGCGCGCTTCGCCGCGCAGGCGTTGCCGGCGGCGAGGGAGTCGGGCGAGCCGATGATCGAGGCGGCGGCCCTGCTGGCCCGCGCCCGAGTGGCCGCGCGGCAGGACCGTGACCGGCGGGCACTGCCCGACGTGCACGCGGCGCTGGCCATCGCGGCCAAGCTCACGTCGCCGCCGCTGCGCGTGCAGTGCCTGTCCACCGCCGGTGTGGTGCTCGCCGCGGCGGGGGACGTGGGCTTCGGCGTCGGGCTGGTGCGCTGGGCGATGGCGCAGCGGGATTTCGCGCCGTCCGAGCGCGAGGACGCGGCGCGCCACCTCGCGGCGCTCGGGCTCGCCGACGCTGCGGGCGACGCGCTGCCCGCCACGCTCACGGCGGAGGAACTGGTGGCGCGCCTGCCGCTCGTCTGAGCCGGAACGTGCGCCCATGAAAAAGCCGGGCACGCGGCCCGGCTTCCTCGACGCGTTCGGGGCGTCGCGTCAGTCCTTCAGGCCCTCGAACTCGACCATCAGCGTGATCTCGTCGCCGATCGCCGGCACGCCGAACTTCATGCCGAAGTCGCTGCGCTTGAACTTGCCGGTCGCGTTGCCGCCGCAGCGCTCCTTGCCGCCGTTCTGGCCCGGCGCGCACTTGAAGCGCTCGATCGTCAGGTTGACGGGCTTGGTGACGCCGAGCAGCGTGAGGTTGCCCTCGATCGCGCTCGGGTTGTCGCCGTTGAACGCGAGCTTCGTCGACTTGTAGGTGATCGTCGGGAATTCGGCGACGTTGAAGAAGTCGGCGGAGCGCAGGTGCTCGTCGCGCGCGCGCGGGCGCGATCCCTTGTCGTTGTCGCCGGTGTTGATCGAGTTCGCCTGGATCACGAGTTCGACGGATCCGCTCTTCGCGGCGCGGTCGAGCGTGGCCTTGCCCGACGTCTTGTCGAAGCGGCCGTACATCGTCGAGATGCCGAGGTGGTCGACCGTGAAGTAGGGGAACGTGTGGTACGGATCCAGCGTATAGGTGTCGTTGGCGAACGCGGCGAGGGGCAGGGCGAACAGGGCAGCAGCAGCGAGACGGTGCACGGAAAATTCCTCCAGGGAAGTGAGGCAGGGTTACGACGAAGTGCCGCGCGTGGCGTACCACGCGAGGGCGATGGGAACGACGGCGGCGGCCAGCGCGTAGAGCGTCAGCACGAACGCGCGGAAGAAGACCGTGGCGTCCTCGCGCACGGGCAGGCGCACGGCGAGCGGCACCAGGAGCAGGGCGACGAGCGCGTACCACGGCATCTGCGCGAGCATCAGCGTGCCCTCGCCGAACAGCGCGATCATGACGCCGATGGCGAGCGCGCCGAGCGTGCCGGAAGGCGGCGGCTTGCGCGTGATCACCCACGCGAGGAGCAGCGCACCCGCGGACGCGGCGACGGCGATGCCCGCGAGCAGGAAACCGATCGACGCGGAGATCACGGCGGACACGCCGGTGGCGAGCCCGAGCCCGAGCCCGGCCGCCGCGGTGCGCACCGGGTCCTCGCGCAGCGACAGCATGAGGTAGGTGAGCGCGGCGGCGAACGCGAGCAGCCCCAGCCCGGCGATCCAGCCGCCCGCGCCTTCGCGCTGCGCGAGCACGGACAGGAAGGTCCACGCGGCGGCGACGCCGGCGACCACCGCCAGCGCCATCGTCACCGGGCGGCCCTTGGGCAGCAGCGCGTCCGCGAGGATGCCGGCCACGGCGACCAGCAGGCACAGGAGAACGATCTTGCGCCCGGCCGTCAGGGGCGAGAAGGAGAAGCCGGTGGAGAGCGCGACCATCGTCGCGTAGCCGGCGACGATGGCGATCCAGGCGTAGCGCGTGCGGCCCAGCGCGAGGGCCACCACCAGCGCCACCACGAAGGGGGCGACGCCGCCTTGCACCGCAGGATGCTCGAGGAGTTCGGTCACGAGGGTTCTTTCGGGCTGTCGGGTTACGGGTGTCCGGGCTACCGTGGCAGTCCGGCCGCAACGCGGCCAGCGCTCAAGGGCGCGGACAAGCGAACACCGGGCGCACCGGGCTTATTCCCGGGAATGCGCGCGGCGGACGCCGGATTCTAGCGGATCGAACCCTGGGGTCGTCACTCGGCCGTGTCGTCCGCCGTGACGAGGTCGCCCCCCGACACGCGGACCACGCCGGCGCGGGTCAGCTCGTCCACGAGGAGGCGGGCCAGGGCGTCCGGGGTGAGATGCAGCACCGCGGCGTTGACGTCGCGGTAGAACCCTACGGACTCGACGTACCGGGGCAGGTCGGCCACGGCCATGCGCCGCCGGTGCAGCAGGCTGAAGGTCAGCATCACCTTGAGGGCGTGGCGAGCGATGCGGGTCTCGTCCGCCTCGAACGCCTCGGTGCGGGCATAGGCCCGGTCGAGGGCGCGGTCGACGTCGGTGAAGACCTCGCCGTGGCCGGGAATGACCACGCGCACGTCCAGCCCGGCGATGAGGTCGAGGGTGTCGCGCGCGGCGGGCAGCGCGTCCGGGTCGAGCGACGGCGGCATGATGAGGCCGTAGCCGTTCTGCCACAGCGCGTCGCCGGAGATCAGGATGCGGTGCTCGGCGTTGTAGAAAACCAGCGCGCCCATCGCATGCCCCGGGGCGGCGAGCATCTGCCACTCGAGGTCGCCCCACACGTGCGTGCTGCCGGGCGCCAGCTCGTCGTCGATCTCGAAACGCTCGGCCTTCTGGTCGGCGTAGTCGAGCCACAGGCCCGTCGTGTCCCAGGCGCGGACGAGCGGCGCTTCGGGACCCGGGAAGGCGATGCGGCAGCCGAATGCTCGCCGCAGCGTCGCGTTGCCCCCGATGTGGTCGGAGTGGCCGTGCGTGTTGACGAGGAGCGCGAGGGGCTCGCCGTGCAGGCCGCGGTCCGACGCGAGCAACGCCAGTGTGAGCGGGGCGTGGTCGACGTAGCCGGAGTCGACCAGCACGTGGCCCGTGCGGCTTCTCAGCAGGATGTTGTTCGCGGACAGCCAGTCGCGGACGAAGACGTGGACCTGCGGGGGGAAGAGGGGCTTCATGCGTGGGCAATCGTAGCACTTGGGCGGCGTGGTACTTCGCCCCTCACCCCAGCCCTCTCCCCGCGAGCGGGGAGAGGGAGTCGCTTCCGGGGGCGCCTGGGACCGGCGCACACTTCGCCATTGCCCCCAGGAGCGCCCTCTCCCCCGCGGGCGGGGAGAGGGGGCTGTCAACCTATTTCAGCTTGCCGAGAAAATCCTTCACCAGCGCAATTCGCTCGGCGAGCGCCGGGGCGGCCCGATCGATCCGCACCCGGTCCGGCCCCGCGAAGCGGATGCGGCCGTCCTTCTGCACGAGCAGGATCAGCTTCCCCGGATCGAACGGCGGCTTCTTCACGAACTGGATGAGCGTGCGCTCCGGACCCGCGTCGATCTTGCGCACGCCGAGCGGCTTGCCGGCGAGGCGCAGCCGGTGGCACGCGAGCAGCGCCTGCGCCTGCTCGGGCGAGGGCCCGAAGCGGTCGACCAGCTCCTCCTGGATCGTGTCGAGCTCGTCGGTCGATTCCACGCTCGCGAGCCGCTTGTAGAGGACCAGCCGCTCGTGCACGTCGCTGCAGTACTTCTCCGGCAGCAGCGCCGGCACGTGCAGGTTGATCTCGGTGGTCACCGACAGCGGCTCGCCCAGGTCCGGCTCGCGGCCGGACTGCAGGGCCTTCACCGACACGCGCAGCATGTCGTTGTAGAGCTGGAAGCCCACCTCCTGCATCTCGCCCGACTGCGACTCGCCGAGCACCTCGCCCGCGCCGCGGATCTCGAGGTCGTGCATCGCGAGGTAGAAGCCCGACCCCAGGTCCTCCATCATCTGGATCGCCTCCAGCCGCTTCTTCGCCTGCGCGGTGAGCGCGTCCCACGGCGGCGTCAGCAGGTACGCGTACGCCTGGTGGTGCGAGCGGCCGACGCGGCCGCGCAGCTGGTGCAGCTGCGCGAGGCCGAAGCGGTCGGCGCGGTCGATGATGATCGTGTTCGCGGTCGGGACGTCGATGCCGGTCTCGATGATCGTCGAGCACAACAGCAGGTTGACGCGCTGCTGGTAGAAGTCGCGCATCACGTGCTCCAGCTCGCGCTCGGCCATCTGCCCGTGGGCGACGGCGATGCGCGCCTCGGGCAGGAGCTTCGCGAGCGACTCGGCGCGCGAGGCGATCGTGTCGACCTCATTGTGCAGGAAGTAGATCTGGCCGCCGCGTTTGAGCTCGCGCAGCGCGGCCTCGCGCACGATGCCCGCCGAGTAGGGCGTGGCGAACGTCTTGATCGCGAGCCGGCGCTGCGGCGCCGTGGCGATCACCGAGAAATCGCGGATGCCCTCGAGCGACATCGCGAGCGTGCGCGGGATGGGCGTGGCGGTGAGCGTCAGCACGTCGACCTCGGCGCGCAGGCGCTTCAGGAGTTCCTTCTGGCGCACGCCGAAGCGGTGCTCCTCGTCGATGATCACGAGGCCCAGGTCCCTGAACTTGACGTCGCCCTGCAGCAGCTTGTGGGTGCCGATGACGAGGTCGATCTTGCCGGCGGCGAGGCCTTCCAGCGTGGTCTTGGTCTCTTTCGCCGTGCGGAAGCGGGAGAGTTCCGCGATGCGCACGGGGAAGTCGGCGAAGCGGTCGGAGAAGGTCTGGAAGTGCTGCTCGGCGAGCAGCGTGGTCGGCACCAGAAGGGCCACCTGCTTGCCGTCGGCCAGCGCCACGAACGCGGCGCGCAGCGCGACCTCGGTCTTGCCGAAGCCGACGTCGCCGCACACGAGGCGGTCCATCGGCTTGCCGGACGTCATGTCCTTCACCACCGCCTCGATGGCCGCACTCTGGTCGGCGGTCTCGTCGAAGCCGAACCCTTCCGCGAATGCCTCGTAGTCGTGCGGCCTCAGCGTGAACGCGTAGCCCTTGCGCGCCGCGCGCTGCGCGTAGATGTTGAGGAGCTCGGCCGCGGTGTCGTGCGCCTGCTGCGCGGCCTTCTTCTTCGCCTTCTCCCACTGCCCGCTGCCCAGTTCGTGCAGCGGCGCGGCATCGGGCGAGGCCCCCGAGTAGCGGCTGATGAGGTGCAGGTTCGACACCGGCACGTACAGCTTGGCGTCGTTCGCGTAGACGAGCTGCAGGAACTCGTTGGGGCCGTCGCCCAGGTCCAGCGTGACGAGCCCGAGGTAGCGGCCGATGCCATGCTCCTCGTGCACGACCGGGTCGCCGATGCGCACCTCGGAGAGGTCGCGCACCATCGCGTCGACGTTGCTGCGCTTCGCGGCCTCGCGCGCGGTGCGGCGGACGACGCCCGCGTACAGCTCGCCCTCGGTGACGAACGCGATGCCGCCGTCGTTCCACGCAAAGCCGGCGGCCAGCGGTGCGGCGAGCAGCATCACGCGCTCGGGGGCCGCGAGGAACGCGGCGAGGCCGTCGGCGAGCGGCGGCTTCACGTCGTACTCGGCGAAGTACTGCTGCATCGTCTCGCGGCGGCCGGCGCTCTCCGCGACGATGCCGACGCGCAGCGGCGTGGTGACGAGGAAGCGCTTCAGCGCGGCCAGCGGATCGCCGGCGCGGCGGTCGACCTGCACGGTGGGCAGTGGCGTGGTCGGGCCGGTGCCCTCGCGCCGCATCTCGACGCGGCCGAATGGCTTCCACGCGCCGTTGAACTCGTCGACGCGCACGAATAGCTCGGTCGGGGGCAGCAGCGGGCGCGCCTTGTCCCCGCGCAGCAGCCGGTAGCGCGACTCGGTGTCCTGCCAGAAGCGCTCGATCGCGCCGGCGATGTCGCCGTGCAGCGCGACGATCGAGGTGGCGGGCAGGTAGTCGGCGAGGGTCGCGGTCGCGTCGAAGAAGAGCGGCAGGTAGTACTCGATGCCGCCCGGCACGATGCCGTTCGACACGTCCTTGTAGAGCGCCGACTTCGACGGGTCGCCCTCGAACACCTCGCGGAAGCGGGAGCGGAAGCGCGTGCGGGCCGCGTCGTCCTGCGGGAACTCGCGCGCGGGCAGCAGGCGCACCTCGCGCACCGGGTAGAGCGTGCGCTGCGTGTCGACGTCGAAGGTCTTGATCGACTCGATGTCGTTGTCGAAGAGGTCGAGGCGGTACGGCAGCGCCGAGCCCATCGGGAAGAGGTCGATGAGCCCGCCGCGCACGCTGAACTCGCCCGGCGCGACCACCTGCGTCACGTGCGCGTAGCCCGCGAGCGTCAGCTGCGCGCGCAGGGCCTCGACGTCGAGGCGCGTGCCCTGCGTCAGGAAGAACGTGTAGGCGGCGAGGTACGACGGCGGCGTGAGCCGGTAGAGCGCCGTCGTGGCCGCGACCACCACGACGTCGCACTCGCCGCGCGAGATGCGGTAGAGCGTGGCGAGGCGCTCGGAGACCAGGTCCTGGTGCGGCGAGAACTGGTCGTAGGGCAGCGTCTCCCAGTCGGGCAGCATCGCGACGCGCAGGCCGGGCGCGAACCACGGAATCTCCTCCGCCAGCCGGTTGGCCGACATGGCGTCGGCGGCGATGGCCACCACCATCCGCTTCGCGTGCGCGGCACGCCGGGCGAACTCCGCGAGCGCGAGCGCATCCGACGATCCCGCGAAGGGACCGGCCATGTACCGCATCCCCGCGTCGGGGAGGTCGATGATGAGCGGGGGAAGCGGCGGGGCCGCGGTCTCGGGCGTCGCGCCCGTCGACCCGGCCGCGGGGGCTGCGGCGGGATCCAAGGGACGAATTATAACGGCGCCGTCGCCGGGGCCGACCCTTTATACTGCGGTCATGGCCGCGAACCGGAGCGCTTCGCCGTACCTGCTGCTGACCCTCGCGCCGTTCTTCTGGGCCTGCAACTGGATCGTCGGGCGCGGCATCAGCAGCGACATCCCGCCGATGGCGATGACCTTCTTCCGCTGGCTCTTCGCCGGCGCGATGCTCGCGCCGTTCGCGCTGCCCGCGGTGCGCCGGCAGTGGCCCGCGGTCCGCGCGCGCTGGCGCATCCTGATGCTGCTGGGCGTGATCGGCATCGCCACGCACAACGCGCTCGCGTACCTCGGCCTGCGCTTCACCACGGCGACCAACGGCGTGATCCTCAATTCGTTCATCCCGGTGATGATCGTCACGCTGTCGTGGGTGTTCCTGCGCGAGCGCCTGGCCCCCGTGCAACTCGCGGGCGTGCTGGTGTCGCTGGCCGGCGTGCTCGCGATCCTGTCGGAAGGCAGCCTCGACACGCTGCTGCACCTCTCCGTCAACGTGGGCGACGTCTTCGTCGTGCTGTCGATGCTGATGTGGTCGATCTACACGATCCTGCTGCGCTGGAAGCCGGGGGGCCTCGGACTCGTTCCGTTCCTGTTCGTCATCGCGACGATCGGCACGGCGGTGATGTTCCCGTTCTGGCTGGGCGAGATGGCGCTCGGGTTCGCGATGCGCTGGACGTGGGGCAACGTCGCGGCGCTGCTCGCGGTGTCGCTCTTCTCGTCGGTCCTCGCGTACATCTTCTGGAACCGCGGCGTGGCGGAAGTCGGCGCCAACGTGGCGGGACTGTTCGTGCACCTGATGCCGGTGTTCGGCATCGTGCTGGCGTGGCTCGTGCTGGGCGAAAGGCTGCTGCCCTTCCACGTGGCCGGCATCGCGCTCATCCTGTCCGGAATCTGGCTCACCAGCCGCTACGGGCGCCGGGGCGACGTGCAGGAAGCAGCCGCAGTGGGGACCGATTGAGCGATCAGGACGGCATTGCCGACGGCAACATTGGCGACGCGAACCGCGTCATGCTCCGGCAGCGGATGGTCGCGCTGCAGGTGGAGCACCGCGACCTCGACCAGGCCATCGCGCGCTTCGAGAGCGACCCGATGCGCGACGAGCTGCAGGTGCGCAGGCTGAAGCGCCGCAAGCTGCTGCTGAAGGACCAGATCGCGCGGCTGCAGCGGCAGATCGATCCGGATGTGCCGGCTTAGGTAACGTCCGCAAAAGGCGTCCTTGGGTTCGGGGGATGACGCGGGGGCGGCGTTGCGCCATTTGCGGCCGGCACACCGTCACCGGGTGTGATCCCACCGCTCCCGTGCCGGAGCGCTCCCTCTCCCCTTGCGGGGGAGAGGGTTGGGGTGAGGGGCCGCGTCCGTGGCCCCAACCCGGGGTCAGACCCCGATGAGGCCGGGGTCAGACCCCTCGGCATTCACGACGGGTCAGGCGGCCGCCTTGGGGCGGCCCGGCGTCGGCCGCCGGAAACGGCAAGGGAACGACGAGTGTCGTGCGACGGGTCTTGCCCGTCGCGCTGCGCCTACTGCGCCACCCGCCCATAGACATCGTCGAACCGCACGATGTCGTCTTCCTCGATGTAGTCCCCGCACGCCACCTCGATCAGCGCGAGCACCTCGCCCGTGCGGTTCTCCAGCCGGTGCCGCGTGTCGATCGGGATGAACGTCGACTCGCCCTGCGGCAGGTCGAACACGCGCTCGCCGGCGGTCACGCGCGCGGTGCCGCGCACGACGACCCAGTGCTCGCTGCGCCGGTGGTGGAGCTGCAGCGACAGCGAACCGCCGGGCTTCACCTCGATGCGCTTGATCTTGAAGCCGGGGCCTTCCTCCAGCACCGTGTAGCTGCCCCACGGCCGGGTCACCGTGCGATGCATCTTGTACGCGGCGTGGCCGCGCGCCTTCAGTTCGCCCACCACGTCCTTGACGCGCTGCACATGGTCACGGTGCGCGACCAGCACCGCGTCGGGCGTGTCGACGATCACGAGGTTCTCGACGCCGATCGTCGCCACGACGCGATCCGGGGAGTGCACGAACGTGCCCTGGGTCGCGATCGCGACGCGCTCGCCGATGCCGCGGTTGCCGTCGACATCCGCTTGCGAGAGTTCGGAGATCGCCTGCCAGGAGCCGACGTCGCTCCAGTCGAACTCGCCGCGTATCACCGCGACCAGGCCGTCCGTCGCGGCTCGCTCCATCACCGCATAGTCGATCGACAGGTCGGGCGCGCTCGCGAACGACGCCGTGTCGATCTCCAGCATCGCGTCCGTCGCGGGCCGCGCCCCGAGCGGCTGCCACACGGCGCGGGCATTGACCGCGACCGCGGGCGCGTAGCGCTCCAGGGCGCCGAGGATGGCCGCCGGCGTGAACGCGAACATGCCGGCGTTCCACACGTAGTTGCCGGCGGCGAGGTATTCCTGTGCCTTGGTGAGTGCCGGTTTCTCGACGAAGCGCGCGGCCGCGAACGCGCGGTCGCCGAGCGCCGCGCCGCACTCGATGTAGCCGAAGCCGGTCTCCGGCAGCGTGGGCGTGATGCCGAACGTCACGAGCTTCCCGCCGCGCGCGAGCGCCGCGGCGCGCGTGACGGCCCGCGCGAATGCGGCATCGTCGCGGATCAGGTGGTCGGCGGCGAGCACGAGCATCACGGCGTCTGCACCGTAGCGCGCCTGCACGAGCAGGGCGGCGACGGCGACGGCCGGCGCGGTGTTGCGGCCGAACGGTTCCAGCAGGTACGTCACCTCGCGCGGCTCGCGCTCGCCGAGTCCCGAGTACACGTCCTTGGTGTGGAAGTAGTAATCGCGGTTGGTCACCGTGACGAGGCCACGCGATTCCGGCAGTCCGCCGGCGCGCTGCGCGGTCTTGCCGAGCAGTGTCTCGCCGTCGGGCAGCAGCATGAACGGCTTGGGCGCGGCCTCGCGCGACAGCGGCCACAGGCGCGTGCCGGCGCCTCCGGACAGGATGATGGGGACGATGGGCGTGGTCATGATCGTGGCGCGATGTTCGGTGGACAGCGCGCATCTTACGCCGAGCGCGCGGCGGGCCCGGCAATGGCCGGGATGGTCAGGGCTGCTGGTTGCGCAGGAGCCGGTCCGGCTCGTATCCGAGCGCGGGCAGCTTCGCGACGATGCGTGCGTACGTCGCGTCCGGCAGGCGCGGATCGCGGGCGAGGATCCACAGGTAGTCGCGCGACGGCTCGCCGACCACTGCGTAGCTGTAGTCGTCAGCGAGGTCGATCACCCAATAGTTCGCCCACACCAGCGGCAGCCAGGAGAGCCACGCGGGCGCGAAACGCACCTCGAGCTTCGACGGCGGCTCCCCCATGCGCGCGAGGCCCTCCGCGCGCAGCAGGCTGCCGTCGGTGCGACGGCAGTCGTTGATCACCTGGATCGTGCCGTCGGCGTTGCGGGTGTACGTCGCGGTGACGTCGCGCGCGCAGTCGCGCTCGAACGAATTCGGATAGCGCGCGACCTCGTGCCAGCGCCCGACGTAGCGGTCGAGGTCGAGCGCGGGGACCGTCGGCAGCGTGGGCTGGGCGACGACCGCGAGCGGGACGGCGAGGACGAGGGCCGTCAGGGCGGCCCGGAGCATGCGGAGAAGGGTCATCGAAGGCTTGAACGGGCGGTGGGCACCCCCATGTGAGGAGTGCGCGGCCGCTGGGAGTGGACCTGGGGAGAGCAAGGGTACCGCAACCCGCGGGTGCTAGAATGAGCACTCGCATCCGGCGCCCTCCAACGCCGGGCGCGCACCGATTTCCCGGGGGTGAACTGGTCTCGACGGGGGTCGTGAAGCAGCTTGGGGCATGCCGAGGTGTTGGTCCTCGTAAAACCCTGACACTCGCAAATTTAACTGCGAACGACGAAACCTACGCTCTGGCGGCTTAATCCCGCCGGACCTTGCACCGGGCAGCGCTCGGCCCGGGTGGTGAAACCGGCAACGGTCTAATCACAGCAAGGACATTTTGAGCGATCGCGTCCGCCCGGGTCACTTGGGCGAGGCGCTAAATCAAGGTGACTGGCCCTGCCGCCGTCTGTCCGTCAACGGTTGCAGGGTGAGAGCACAATGACGCGACTAAGCATGTAGTCCTGACTGTGGAGCACCTTCGGACGGCGGTTCGATTCCGCCCACCTCCACCAACCCGACGAACGACGGCCCCCCTGTGGGGCCGTTGTCATTTCTGCTTCATTGGGGTAAGGCCCCCAGCCCTCCGTAAACGTTCACTTCCTTGGACCCTCAGACATGGCAACGTACGACGCAGCCAACGAGCGGCTCAAACTTCGGGACTTCGAGTACCTGCGGGAGGCTGCCCGGTACGACGAGTCTACCGTCGACGCCGTCGCGAAGGCGCTCCACGGTTTCGAGGCCGACACCGGGTTTCGGGACTTCCGCCAGTTCCGCATCGAGCAGGCGGTCGCCTACAGGCAACACGTCGCGGCGAGACGCAACAAGAAGACGGGGCGGGAGTTAGGCAAGTCCACCGTCCACTTCCAGCTCGCGCACCTCAAGCGACTCTTCCAGTGGCTTGCTGGCCAGCCCGGGTCCGGTCCCGTGTCTCCTACGTGGATGCGGCAAATTTCAACCTGTCCGAAAGGGAATCCCGCGTTGCACGCGCGGCGGGAGGCGGAGCCGCCGACGCTGGAGCATGTCCTACACGTTCTCGCCAACATGGGCGCGGTAACCGAGATCGACCGCAGAAACAGGGCGCTCGTCGCGTTCAGCCTGCTGACCGGGGCGAGGGACGGTGCGGTCGCGTCCATGCGCCTCAAGCACGTCAATCTTGAGCGCAAGTGCGTATTCCAGGATGCCCGCGGTGGCAAGACGAAATTCAGCAAGAGCGTCACGACTTACTTCTTCCCTGGCGGAGTGCATGTGAGCCGGATCGTGGAAGAGTGGGTGAAATATCTGCGGCGGGACAAACTTTGAGGTGGTGATGATCCACTGTTCCCGGCGACCCAGGTCGGCCTGAACGCGCATCTTCAATTCTCGGCGAATGGGTTGAAGCGCGAGTGCTGGCAGTCAGCTTCGCCGATACGCTCGGTGTTCCGCGAAGCCTTTGCTGCGGCTGGATATCCCTACTTCAATCCGCACAGCATCAGGAAGACGCTGGTGCAAATCGGCGAGCAGCGATGCCAAACGCCCGAGGAGTTCAAAGTCTGGAGCCAGAACCTCGGACACGAAGGCGTCCTCACGACGTTCTTGAGCTACGGCCAGGTGGCCGACGCGCGGCAAGGCGACATCATGCGAAGGCTCCGACAACCAGCTGCCGGCCCTCCGGCCTGGCGAACCCTCGCGATGGCGGTATTACGGGAGACGGAGTAGCGCCATGAGCGGTCGTAATGCAATTCGTCTCGGATGGCAGGTTCAGGCAGTTACCGGTCCTCCCAAGAGGCTGTGATTGGCTAATCTGTCGTCACTCGCAAGATGTGGTTGTCCGGCTAGCACTCACCGCGCAACTTGATCGCCAGCGTACTCCCCAGCGCAACTGCGACGATCAGTGTACCGAGTCCAGCCAACCCGAGTGTGGGTATCGGCACCTGTGGTCCGCCCGTGAGTGCGCCGACGACAACTTGGACCGTTGCGGCGCTGTCGCGAGGGGAGATGACAGTGACCAACTTGCCGTCCGCGCGAGCGAAGGTAATGCGACTGTCGGGCATCAGCGTATTGATCGTCTGCGCAACTGCAGCGCTCGCGCGCAGTGCGTTATCGAAGGTGTATCCGGTCAGAGCTTGAGCGTTGCCAGTGACGCCCTGAACGTACGTCGTTACCATCGCCAACCGGTTGACTAGGCCAAAGTCGCCAGAAGCCGAAGAGGCGTCGAATATCCCATCTAGCGTGCCGGACCCGATGTCGGACACCTCGAGGCGAAACGGACCCATCACCCTTGTGCGGTCGGGAAATTCCGCTTGGTAGGCCGACGTATCGCCCGTGACTTCCAAGACAAGCGTCTTTCCCGCAAAAGGCAGGCCCGCGTTGCCATCCACGACTACACCAACGACGTCAGGGATAGTGACCCGAAATCTGAACTCAGTGGCGTGGACGGCAGCGCTGATCATCAAAACCATGCCCAGGCACCAAGCTTCCGCTAGCAATCGTCTCCACATGGCAATCCCCTTGCACCGAGCGGTGGCTTATGCCAAGGTGCGGTCGCGATGGTGGCTCTCGAAGCAAATCAGTTGCGAAGCTCGTGGCCCGTCAGACAGCAAGAGGTGCTTCACCGCTGGCGGCCGAGGACCGGGCCCCGACCAGTGGCGGACTCACGATCTCGATCTGTGGCCCCAAGGCTAATTTCTCTCGGATATCTGGCCGATGGCCAAGTGGCCTCCAGACGAGTGTGCCCAGCTTCTCGCGATCAAGAAGCACCGAAAGTATAGCGGCAGTCGCTGTCGATCCGGAGCGTCTCTACGGCACCGTGCTCAAGTGGCTCCCGCGCGTGCGGCAGGAGGTGCCGGCCGGCTGAAGCGTGCGGCGCGCGGCGCTCGCGCACCGACCCGTGTCACGCGCGTCGGCGCAGCAGCCGTCCGGTCGCCAAGGCAAACCCGAGTCCCAGCAGCGAGGCGCCGCCGGTGACGACCCACGTCCACTGCCAGCCGCCGGCGATGCCCGCGACGTACGCGACCAGCGGCGGCCCCGAGAACTGCCCGAGGGCCGAGAACTGCTGCAGCCAGCCGACGGTGGTCGACACGGTCTGCAGGTTGGGTGCGAGGCGGACCGCGAGCGGGAACAGCGTCCCGGGCACGAGCCCGCCGACGCCGGAGAGCAGCACCACCGCAGCGAAGCGCAGCGCGAGCGGCGCCTGCGGCCATGCGAACGCGAGCACCGCGCACAGCGCCATCGTGCAGAAGCCGATCGCGAGCACGCGCGACGGCGCCACGCCCGCGTGCAGCAGGCGTCCCGCGCCGATGTTGCCGAGCGCGTTCACCGCGGCGACGAGTGCCGTCAGCGCACCGGCCGCCGCGACCGACAGGCCGGCCTGCGCGTAGATCGACGGCAGGAAGCCGACGATCGACAGCCACTGGCTGCTGTACATCGCGAAGGTGAGCGCGATGAGCCACGGGCCCGGCGCCGACAGCGTCGCGGACAGCCGCGCCGACCACCGGTGCCGCTCCGCGCGCGTGGCCACGTGCAGCGCCGCATGATCGGTGGGCACGCTGTGCGCGGTCAGCCACAGCGTCAGCGCGGTGATGGCGGCGAGCAGCCACCACCATCCCTGCCACCCCGCCGCGAGCATCACCCACGGCCCGCACAGCAGCGCGAGTGCCGTGCCGGTCGGCATGAACGCGCCCCAGACGCCGAGCCGCAGCGACAGCCGCTCCGGCGGCACCAGCGCGCGCAGCACGCCCGGCACGGGCAGCACCGTCATCAGGAAGCCCAGGCCTTCCACGCCGCGCAGCGCCATCAGCTGCCACGGCTCGCGCGCGAAGCCGCCGGCGCCGCTCGCGACCGCCAGCATGCCGAGGCCCCACAGGATGCTGCGGCGCGGGCCGGCACCATCCGCGGCGAGACCGACGAACACGCCCACGGTCATGCCCGCGAGCTGCACGAGCGAGAGCAGGAAGCCCGACTCGAGGAGCGACATGTGCATCGCCTCGCGCAGCACGGGCAGCGCGGGCGGCAGCTTGCCGACGTGCAGCGCGGCGACGATGCCCGCCACGATGACGACGATATCCGGAGGCAAGAGACGCTTCTTCATGGCACGGCGGGACGGGCTCGACTATACGCGGCGGGACATGGGGGCCGCGACCCGCGGTTGCCAATGGCGCAGCGCCGGCCCGGACGGGCCGTTTGCTACGCTATCCGCTCGCCATGCCGGGGCGGCTCCCCGGCGCGCGCAGGAGAGCGGACCCATGAACATCGACTGGAACGCGTTCACGCCGTGGCCGGCACTGGCCGGCGGCGTCCTCATCGGGCTGGCGGCCGCGGTCTTCGTGCTCGCCGCCGGCCGCGTCGCCGGCGTGAGCGGCATCCTCGGCGGGCTGCTCTCGGCGCCTGCCGGCGACCGTGCGTGGCGCATCGCGTTCGTCGCCGGGCTCGCCGCCGCGCCGGCGATCTACGCGCTCGTCGCGCAGGCGGCCACGCCCGTCATCGACGCCGGCTGGCCGGTGCTCGTCGTCGCCGGGCTGCTGGTCGGCGTGGGCACGCGCTACGCGTCGGGGTGCACCAGCGGCCACGGCGTGTGCGGCCTCGCGCGGCTGTCGCCGCGTTCGCTGGTCGCGACCCTGTGCTTCATGGGCGCCGGCATCGCGACGGTCTACCTCGCGCGGCACGTCGTGGGAGGGTGACCCGATGTTCGTCGTCGTCGCGTTCGCGGTGGGCCTCCTCTTCGGCGCCGGCCTCGTGCTGTCGGGCATGATGAATCCGGCGAAGGTGCTGGGCTTCCTCGACGTCGCCGGGCACTGGGACCCGTCGCTCGCGTTCGTGATGGGCGGCGCGGTCACCGTCGGGCTCGGCGCATTCGCGCTGGCGCGCCGCCGGACGCAGTCGCTGCTCGGCACGCCGATGCAACTCGCCACCCCCGGACCGATCGACGCACGGCTCGTGGCGGGCAGCATCGTGTTCCGCATCGGCTGGGGCCTGGCGGGACTCTGCCCGGGGCCGGCGCTGGTCGCGGCGGGCGCCGGTTACGCGAAGGCCGCCGTATTCGTGCTCGCGATGGTCGCGGGCATGCTGGCATTCGAGGCCGCCGAGGGCACGCGCCGCGGCGGCGACACACCAACGAAAAGGGGAGAGACCGCATGATCGTGTTCCGCCAGTTGTTCGACCCGCAGTCGTCGACGTACACGTACCTGCTCGGCGACGCGCGCACGCGCGAGGCGGTGCTGATCGACCCGGTCTTCGAGCAGGTGCGCCGCGATGCGGCGCTGGTGCGCGAACTCGAGCTCACGCTGGTCGCGACCCTCGAGACGCACGTCCACGCCGATCACGTCACGGGGGCGTGGCTGCTGCGCCGGCAGTTCGGCAGCCGCATCATGCTCGCCGCCGCCGCCGGGGCGGAAGGCGCGGACCGCCTCCTCGCGGACGGCGACCGCGTGGAGTTCGGCGCCCGCTCGCTCGAGGTGCGGGCGACCCCGGGGCACACCGCGGGCTGCCTCACGTTCGTGCTCGACGACGAGAGCATGGCCTTCACCGGCGACTGCCTCCTCATCCGCGGCAGCGGGCGCACCGACTTCCAGCAGGGCGACGCGCATGCGATGTTCCGCTCGGTGCGCGCACGCATCCTCACGCTGCCGCCGGCGTGCCTGCTGTACCCCGCACACGACTACCGCGGCCTCACCGTGACCAGCGTCGCGGAGGAACTGCGCTACAACCCGCGCATGGGCGGCGCGATCGGCGAAGCGGACTTCGTCGGCTACATGCAGAACCTCGGGCTGCCGCATCCCAAGCTCATGGACATCGCGGTCCCCGCCAACATGCGCTGCGGGCGGCCGGCGGACGACGCGGAGCCGCCCGCCGATCCCGCGTGGGCGCCGCTCACCTTCACGTTCGCGGGCTTCTGGGAGATCAAGCCGGATGCGCTCGAGGAGAGCGCGCCGCGGCTCGCCATCGTCGACGTGCGCGAGCGCGAGGAGTTCGACGGCCCGCTCGGCCACATCCGCAACGCGATCTCGATCCCGCTGTCCACGCTCGCCCAGCGCATGCCGGAACTGCCGCGGGACCGGCCCCTGGTGACGGTGTGCCGCTCGGGCGCGCGCTCGGCACAGGCCGCCGTCATGCTGCAGAAGGGCGGGTTCACGGACGTCGCGAACCTCGCGGGCGGGATGATCCGCTGGCGCGGCGAGGGGCACCCGGTCGAGGACGCCCGCGGCTGAACCGCCGCACGGTTTCCCCGCCGGGGCGCAGCGCCGCCGCCTTCACGACGACGGTGGCGCGTGCCGGTGCCACAGGAGGAACGCTGTCGCGCGGGCGCCGGCTTCAGGAATCGGCCCGGCGCGCCGATGTAGGTTCGTCAGCCCCTCGCTGCGTCCGCCTGCCGGCAGGGCCGGCCGCGCGCCGCTGCCCGCCGAATTGCGCAGGTGAATGCCCGCTCGTCCGGCGATCGCCGGCGGGCGCCGCGGCGCAGTCTGGAGGGTGTGCCTGGCACCGGACCACCGGAGAAGCGCGTGCCCTCGATCCTCGGTTACAGCCTCCACGCCGCGTCGGACGAGGTCCGCGCACTGCGGCAGCTCCTGCACGACGAGTGGAAGCTCATCGTGCTGCTGGTGGCCGGCATCCTCGCGGTGTTCGTCTTCGTCGAGCCCGTGCCCCCGAAGGACGTGTACCTCGCGGTCGGCCAGCCGGGATCGGACTTCGAGCAGCTGGGCCGCAAGTTCGTCCCGATCTTCGCCGCGCAGGGCGTGACCCTCCACCTCGTCAACACCAAGGGGTCGGCGGAGAGTCTCGCGGAGCTTGCCGACAAGGACATCACCGTCAGCGCCGCCCTCATGGTGGGCGGGGTGGCGAAACCTGGGGCCTATCCCAACCTCTACTCGCTCGGCAGCGTCGAGTACGTGCCGCTGTGGCTCTTCTATCGCGGGGCGGACGCGCCCAGCGACCGCGTGTACGAGTACTTCTCGAAGATGCGCATCGCCGTCGGCCAGCAGGGGTCGGCGACCGAGCGCATGCTGACCGAGGTGCTGAAGGTCACGGGCATCACGCTCGCCGAGCGTCCCAACATCCTGAGGATCCCGCACCACGAGGCCGTGGAGAAGCTGCTGGCGGGCGAGATCGACGCGGTGTGCCTGATGGACGGGATCGAGAGCGCGAACGTGCAGGCGCTGCTCCGGCACCCGGACGTGAAGATCTACGACTTCCGCTATGCGCCCGCGTTCGTGAAGGCGCTGCGCTTCCTCGACGTCGTCACCATCCCGCAGGGCGCGTTCGACCTGCGGTCGATGCGGCCGCCGACCGACGTGCACATGCTCGCGTCGACCGCGACGATCCTCGTCGAGCGCCGGATGCACCCGGCGATCCAGGAGCTGTTCGTGATGGCCGCCGACCAGGTGAGCTCGGACATCGACCAGTTCTTCGCCAAGCCGGAGTTCTTCCCCGCGTACGTCGACCACTCGGTGGCGCTGAGTCCGGTGGCCAAGCGCTACTTCGAGCAGGGCGCGCCCGCGCTGCGGGACAAAGTGCCGATCTGGCTCCTCAACTTCGTCGACCGCGTGTGGCTGCTGGTGGTGGGCGCGGTGGCGGTGATCTATCCGATCTTCCGGCTGTTCCCGAGTTACCGGCACATCCACTCGACGATGTTCATCAACGATGCCTACCAGCACATCAAGGCAGTCGACGAGGCCGCGATGAAGGCCCGCACGCGGGCCGAACTGCAGCCGCTCGTCGACGACCTCGACGAACTGGACCGGCGCGCAGGGGCGGCGCTGATCGCGGCCGAACTGATCGGCAGCCTCTACAGCATGCGCTCCACGCTGCGCTCGCAGCGCGCGCTGATGCTGGAGCAGATGGCGAACCTGCCGGCGTAGCGCACGTGCCCGCAGGCATGGACACCGCAACGCCCGTGGCCGCTGCCGCCGCAGAGGCCCTGTCGCGCGGCCCTCCGGAGGACGCGTTCGGCGCGGCGCTCGCGCTCTTCCACCGCCACTCCACGCAGAACCCGGCCGCGGTCGCCGCGCTGCAGGCGCTCGGCATCCTGCCGGCGCGCGCATGCGCCGACCTCGCGATCCTCGACATCGGGGCCGGCGAAGGCCGCCTGCCTGCGCTGCTGCAGCCGTTTGCGCGCACGCTGGTCCTGGTCGAGCCGAATCCCGGCTGCGTCGCGCGGCTGCGGCGGCGCTGGCCGGCGGTGCGCGCGCGGCCGTGGGACGACGCGACCGCGCAGGCGCTGCAACGCGCGCATCCGGCCGGCTTCGACCTCGTGACGATGTCGCACATGCTTTATCACCTCGACGGCCTCGCCGGCATCCGGGCCGGCCTGCGCGCGGCGCTGGCGCTCGTGCGGCCGGGCGGTCACCTCGCCGTCGTGGTCAATCAGCCGTCGGCGCCGACCGTGCGCGCCGGCGTCGCATTCATGCGGGCGCAGGGACGGCACGCGGAGGCGGCGACCAACGAGGCGCTGCACCGGCACTGCCACGATCCCGGCTTCTACGCGGACGTGGGCGCGGGCACCTGCGACGTAACGCTCGTCCCGGTGGCGTGCCCGCTGCGCGGCGTGCCGTCGCGCACGGCGCTGGTGGCACTCCTGCGCATGCCGCTCCTCGATCCGCGCGCCGCCCGCGCCGACGACCTGCCCGCGCTCGACGCGTGGCTCGCGGCGTGGCTCGACCGCGAGTATCCGGGGCTCGCCTATCCCGCGACGCTCGACGGGACGGACGACCTCGTCGCGGTGCGCCGGCGCTGAAATGAAAAGCGGGCTGCGCCTTGCGACGCCGCCCGCCGTCCGGACTGCCTGCGATCAACCGATCAGCGCGAGCCAGGGCACCGTCACCGCCAGGAACAAGCCGATGAAGATGACCCCGAACACGGCGCCGAGCCGCCAGTAATCCCGCGCTGGCAGGTAGCCCGAACCGTAGTACACCGGGCTGGGGCCTGTCGCGTACGGCGTCAGGATGCCCATGATCCCGAGGGTGAGGCACAGCAGCAGCGCGAACTCGGGCATGTTGATCCCGGGGATCGTCGCCGCCACGGCGAGCATGACCGGCAGCAATGCCGTCACGTGCGCGGTGACGCTCGCGAAGAGGTAGTGCGTGAGGTAGAACACCGCGACCAGCGCGATCATCGCGGCGAACGGCGTGTAGCCCACCATGTACGAGGCCACGGAGTCGGCGAACCACTTCACGAAGCCCACGCGGTTCAGGCCGTCGGCCAGCGCGACGAGGGTCGCGAACCACGCCAGCGTGTTCCACGCCGTGAAGTTCTTGACGATGTCGTCCCACGACACGACGCCCAGCACCAGCATCAGCGAGATGACCACGAGCGCCGCGGTCGTCGCGTTAATGTACTTGCCGCCGAAGACCCACATCGCCAGCGCCACGATCACCAGCACGCCGAGGATGATCTCGCGCGCGGTCAGGGGGCCGAGCTTGGCCAGTTCACCGGCCGCCCACTTCGGCACTTCCTCGCCCGCCTTCACTTCCGGCGGGTAGATGAAGTAGGTGACGACGGGGATCAGCACCAGCATGATGATGCCGACCGGCGCGAACGCCACGAACCACTGCGTCCACGTGATGCTCACCTGCGAGGTCTTGTTCACCAGCTCGACCGCGAGCAGGTTCGGCGCGAGCGCCGTCAGGAACATCGAACTCGTGAGGCACGTGGTGGCGATGGCGACCCACATGAGGTAGCTGCCGATGCGCCGCGCCGACGGGTCGTCGGGCCTGCTGTCGTAGAGCGCGGGCAGGTTGCGGATCACCGGGTAGATCGTCCCGCCGGAGCGCGCCGTGTTCGACGGCGTGAAGGGCGCGAGGATCAGGTCGGCGACCGCGATCGCGTAGCCCAGCGTCAGCGTGCGCTTGCCCATCTTCTTGACCAGCACCAGCGCGAGTCGCCGCCCGAGGCCGGTCTTCTCGTAGCCCAGCGCGAACATGAACGCGCCGAAGATGAGCCACACGGTGTTGTTGGCGAAGCCGGACAGGGCCCACGTGAGCGCCGCGTCCGCCGGCTTGAAGCCGGGCTTGGCGAGTTCCGCGGGGGAGAAGAGCACGAACTGCGCGAGCACCGCCACCGTGGTGACCCCGATGAGGCCGATGGCGCCGCCGGGCAGGGGTTCCAGCATCAGCGCGACGATGACGCCGGCGAAGATGGCGAAGAAGTACCAGGCGTGGAGTGCGAGGCCCGACGGCGGCGGCAGGAGCGCCAGCGCGAGCGTGATCCCGATGGGCAGCAACGCCCGCCAGGAGATGTGGGGAAGCTTGAGCGGCGGTGCCGTCAGTACGTTCGGCACTCCGCCGGACGTACCGCCGACGGGCACGCCGTCGCGGGTGGTGGTGATGGCCATCGAAGCCCTCCGTTCGTCTCGGTTAAACGAAGCACCCGCCGCGCACCCATCAGCCGTGGCGCGCGGGGTGGTGAAGGTGATGGCCTAGTGTGGGCGCCGGGTGCGGCGCTCCCGTTGACTTCCGTCAAGAGCTGGCCAAAAGGTCAGGTGGTCTGACCAATTGGGTGCGCCCGGACCGCGCTTTGCGTGCGCCACGCGCCAGGGCGCGCTGGTCTGCGAGCGGCCTAGTGGCAATGAAGCAGTGTGCGTGCGGCAATGGGGAGACAACTCCGTCCTCGACGCGGAGCCAAATTATGACGAACGCGCCGGTGGCCTTTGCTTAAGCGGTATCCGCATCCACGAGCGCTGTGGATGGGTCATGCACCGACGGCCGCGACCGGTTCGCGGACTATCGATGTGGTGGATAGCATGTGCCGTCGCAGGCGCACCCGGCCAGTGCACACCTGCGGATGAGGAATACAGGAGAGCCGGTCAGCTATCTGTCAGCGCACGGCCCGCACTCATGCGTCCTTGTCGCATTCATGCGCAGATGGCGCAACTCGGGGTCGATCCTGCGCAGGGCCCCGACCATCAATCACTTGCGTATCCGGAAGGGCTTCCTCCGCCAGGTGGCGAATCCGTCAGCCATGGGCCAGTTCCGTGGCTCCAGCATGCCGCTCGATACGGAATGTGGCGTTCGAATCGGCGAGGCATTGGCGGAAGGGCGCGATCATGAAGACTGAATGCGTGCGGGCGGTGGGCAACGCGCGGCGGCTCCTGCGGGCGGCCGGCCCGTACGTGCTGATCGAACTCGTGCTGCCGGGCGGCACGCTCGTCGCGCTGGCGCTCTGGCTGCACCGCAACGGCCACCTGCGCCGATTCGGCGTGGGTGGCCTGCTGCGGACGGCGGGACGCCTGTTCGATCACCTCGCGCTGGCCTGGCAACCGCCTGCGGGCGCGCCGCGGCGGGTCCGGGGCGGCGGACCCGCGCTGCCGCTCTTGCTGCCCGGACGCTGACGCGCGTCTCCCGGTGGCGCGGTCGCCATAGGAAACGGCCACTCCGAAGAGCGGCCGCTTCCGTCGCATTGCACCCGACCAGGGGAGGGATCGTCGCCGAAATCGCGCCTGCGGAGCCCGAGGCTCGCGCCTCGGAACGCCGCCGGAGATCTTTCAAGCCGTGAACGCGACGGGGCCAGTGTCGTCGATCCCGGCTGCGCGCCCCATCGGTAGGCCGCTGATTGGTCTGTCGGCGTTGCGCCTACAGGGCACGGCGCGGCCCGCCGGGGAAAAAAAGCGGCCGCACGAGGCGGCCGCCGGGTCTTTGGCCTCCGGGCCTGGGATGAGCCCCTCCCTGCATCCGGGGGGAGTGCTCCTCAGCCCGCAGGAGAGGAGCTCGGCATTTGCAGTTGCCCGCTGCAGGAACCGGTGGACCGAAGCAGGGAGCGATTCCAAAGACGTCCCCATCTTGCCCCGGCGGGTCCGGCGTCAATACCGGACCGCTTGCCATTCTGGTGTCGGACGCGTCCTACAGGGCGCCCCGAGGTGACACCCGGAGCGTTACAGGGCTTGATACGGGTCATGGGCATCCGGCAGCGCTCCCGCTAGAGTGGATCGATGAATCACCCCCGGCATTGGACCCTCGGCGCCAAGCTGGCGCTCGTCGGTACCCCCTTCCTGCTGCTCGCGCTGCTCTCGATCGCGCTCACCCTGTGGGTGTCGTGGCAGCTCGACGGCGGCGCCGCGGCGGTGAACGAGGCCGGGCGCATGCGCATGCAGTCGTATCGCATGGCGCTGGCCGTGGGCACCGGCGAGCGGCAGGTGCTCGCGGACCTCGTGCACCAGTTCGACGGCTCGCTCGAACTCCTGCGCCACGGCGACCTCGAGCGGCCGCTGTTCGTGCCGTGGGACGACGCGGTGCTGGCCCGCTTCGCCGTGGTGGAGGCGGACTGGCAGCGTTTCGCACAGCGGTGGACGGCGGCCACCCCCGCAGCGCTCGACGGCCTGCAGCGCGACACGGCGGCGTTCGCGGCGAACATCGACGCGTTCGTCGCGTCCATCGAGCGCCACATGGCGCGCTGGACCTCGCTCCTGCACCTCCTGCAGATGGCGATGATGGCTTTCGCGGTGATCGGCGCGGCGGTCCTGCTGTACACCGGCTACCTCTTCGTGCTGGAGCCGGTCGGTAAGCTGAAGGACGCCACCGAGCGCATCCAGCGCGGCGACTTCGGGGCCCGCGTCGAGCGCGTGACCACCGACGAGTTCGGCTCGCTCGCCGAGTGCTTCAACGACATGGCCGAGCACCTGCAGACGCTCTACCGCGACCTCGAGGGCAAGGTGACCGAGAAGACCCGCGAGCTGGAGGAGAAGCGCGAGCGGCTGGAGGCGCTGTACGACGTGACCGCGCTGGTCGCGAAGGCGACCACGCTCGACGAGCTCGCCGGCGGCTTCACGCAGCGCATCGGCCGCGTCGCGCGCGCCGACGGCGTCGCGCTGCGCTGGTCCGACGAGGGCAACGAGCGGTTCCTGCTGCTGGCGTCCGAGGGCCTCCCGCAGGCGATGGCCGACGCGGAGCAGTGCCTGCAGGCCGGCGAGTGCGCGTGCGGCAACGCGGCGTCGCTGCCCGGCGCGCGCGTGATCCCGATCGAGTCGGCGGGCGGCCCGTCGCTCGGACTGTGCGAGCGCGCCGGATTCGCGACGGTGGTCGCCGTGCCGGTGCGCGTGCACGAGCGCGTGATGGGCGAGGTGGACCTCTTCTTCCACGCCAGGGTGACGCTGTCGGAGGCCGAGCGCTCGCTGCTCGAGGCGCTCGCCGCGCACCTCGCCGGGGCCATGGACAACCTGCGCCTCGCGGCGCTGGAGAAGGAGGCGGCGGTCGCGCAGGAGCGCACGTTCATCGCGCGCGAGCTGCACGACTCGATCGCGCAGTCGCTCGCGTTCCTCAAGATCCAGGTGCAGCTGATGCGCGACGCCGTGGCGAGCGGTGACGCGGCGCGGATCGAGCGCGTGCTGGGCGAGATCGACGCCGGCGTGCGCGAGAGCTACGGCGACGTGCGCGAGCTGCTGGTGCACTTCCGCACCCGGGCGAGCGGCGAGGACATCGGGCCGGCGCTGCTCACCACGCTGCGCAAGTTCGAGCACCAGAGCGGCCTGCCGGCGACGCTCAACACGCAGGGGCACGGCATGCCGCTGCCGCCCGACCTGCAGATCCAGGTCCTGCACATCGTGCAGGAGGCGCTGTCGAACGTGCGCAAGCACGCGCAGGCCACGCACGTGTGGGTCGACGTCCAGCAGCGGCCGCAGTGGCGCATCGAGGTGCGTGACGACGGCACGGGCTTCGTCACCGACGACGGCGGCGGCGACGAGACGCACGTGGGCCTGCGCATCATGCGCGAGCGCGCCGAGCGCATCGGCGCCGACCTCGAGGTGATCTCCACGCCGGGCCGCGGGACGTCAGTGATCCTGACCCTGCCGCCGCAGCCGGCGCCGTCCGCGGCGGCGGCAGCCCCCGCGCTGGAGGCGACGTGACCGCGGCGCGGGTGCGCGTGCTGGTGGTCGACGACCACACGCTGTTCCGTCGCGGCCTGACCGCGCTGCTCTCGGGCTACCCGGCCATCGAGGTCGTGGGCGACGCCGCCGACGCCGGGGAGGCGCTGCGCCGCGCGCAGGAACTCGCGCCGGACCTCGTCCTGCTCGACAACCACCTGCCCGGCGTGCGCGGCGTGGACCTGCTGCCGGCGCTGCGCGAGGCGCTGCCGGCGGCCCGCGTGCTCATGCTGACCGTGAGCGAGGACGAGCACGACCTCGCGGCGGCGCTGCGCGGTGGCGCCCACGGGTACCTGCTGAAGACCATCGAGGGCGACGCGCTCGTCGCCGCCATCCTGCGCGCGATGGCCGGCGAGTCGGTGGTGGCGCCCGAGATGACCGGCAAGCTGGTT
Organism: Burkholderiales bacterium; assembly: GCA_046347715.1. Taxonomy (GTDB): domain Bacteria; phylum Pseudomonadota; class Gammaproteobacteria; order Burkholderiales; family Casimicrobiaceae; genus VBCG01. The sequence continues at coordinate 195,739 of JAXMFO010000007.1, read as the reverse complement.
GCGGCCTACCGCGGCGCGGCGGCCGCGCCCAGCGCGGCGCCGTCGAAGCTCGCCGTCCTGTCCCCGCGGGAGCAGCAAATACTGCGCGGGATCGCCCGCGGCGCCTCCAACAAGGAGATCGGCCGCGAGTTGGGGATCGCCGAGACCACGGTCAAGATCCACGTGCAGCATGTACTGCGCAAGCTGGACGTGGCCTCCCGGGTGCAGGCGGCGGTCATCGCCGCGGAGCAGGGTTTGGTCTAGGACAGCGGCCGGGTGGCACCCCCCGGATACCGTCCGGGGCGCGGTGGGGTTGACCTCGATCAAGGTTCCAAGGGTCGTCGAACGGGCTAAATGTCGCGTTCGTGACGGCGCGCCTGCGCCGCCGGCTTCCTCGAGATGGGCGATACGATGTTCGATGCGCGGGTTGGAAGTGTCATGCAGAAGAAGAACCTGCTGGTGGCCACGGCGGACATCACGGTGGCCGAGGCGGCCCGCCGCATGGCCAGGAAGCGGGTGGGCGCGCTCATCGTGATGCACGAGGACCTGATCGCCGGCATCTTCACCGAGCGCGACATCGCGTTCCGGGTCGTCGCGCGCGGGCTCGACCCGGAGACGACCAAGGTCGTGACGGTGATGACGCCCTCGCCCTACACCATCGAGTCCGACGAGCCGTTCGGCGCGGCGCTCATCGTCATGCACGATCACGGCTTCCGGCACCTGCCGGTGGTCGAGGGCGGCAAGCTCGTCGGCATCGTCAGCGCGCGCAGCGCGATGGACCCGGAACTCGAGGAGTTCGAGTCCGAGGCGCAGCGCCGCAAGCACCTGCGCGACGAGCACGTGCGGCGGCGGGCGGCGGCGGCGAAGACGTAGGACTGGAGTTCCGCCGGGCGCCTCGGCGCCAGCGGGCGCCCTTCATCGTGCGGTGACGGCATGCCGGGCGATGGCCGCTCCGGGTGCCCTTGCCTGCCCCTCGCCCCGACCCGCTCCCCGTGCACGGGGAGAGGGCGTTAACTCAGAGCCGCCGGCGCGCCGCCACGCACTCGCTTCGTCCATCGCGACTCTCTCTCCCCGTTGGCGGGGAGAGGGTCGGGGTGAGGGGCATATCGTGAACCCCGCTCATTGCCCGTGGCAGGCGAACGCGAACTCCGGTTCCGGCAGCGCGTCCGGGTCCACGTCCATCTCGGTCGCCAGCGTGCGCGCCAGTTCCTCGAACGAGACCTTCGAACCGCGCCCCCGCTGCGCGTCCTCGACCATCGCGAACGCCGGCAGGAGCGCGTCCTGCCCGTCCTCCGGCAGGAGCTGCCCCGCCATCGGGAAGAGGATGTGGTCCTCCTTCATGATGTGTTGGCCGAGCAGCGCTGCGTAGTCGCGCGCGCATTCCGCCACGGTCCCCGCCATCGCGGCGTCGCCGCCGGCCCAGCGGGTGGTCGCCTCGGCGAGGCCCGCGGTCAGCTCGCGCGCGCGGTCGTGCTCCATCAGCATCACGCCGACCGGTCCCGCGTGCGACGGCATGCCGGCCTCGGTGAGGGCGACGAACAGCACGCCTTCCTCCTTCGCGTGGTGGTAGCCGTCCGAGTAGTCCCGCATGAAGCGCACCGCGTCGCGCATGAACCCGGGGCGCACCGGCTGGCCGGCGTCGAGGCGGTCGGCCGCGGCGTCGAGCGCGGCGGTCACCTGCAGGATGACGCGGTGCTCGGCGGAGAGGATGTCGGTGGCTTGCATGGCGCGCTCCGGTGGGTGGCGATGGTGGCCACGATCCGCCGCCGGGGCTCGCGCGGCCACGATGTGCATCAAGGAATTCCACGCCCGTTGCCGCACCCGCCGCACGCCGGCGCGCGTTGACCTCGATCAAGCGCCGCGCTGACAGGCGCCGGGGTCGTTCTTCGGAACTATGCCGCATCGTTCTTCCGCACGCGCGCGCCCCCTCCACGGGAGGATGGGGCGCGCGGGCCCGGCTGCCTACACTCGAAACACGGGATTCGGGAAGGACAACGGGGAGCCGAAATGGGGAAGAAGAGACAGGCGCTGTCGGTGCTGATCGTCAGCACGCTGGCGTTCACCGCGTGCTTCATGGTGTGGATGATGTTCGGGGTGATCGGCATCCCGATCCGCAAGGCGCTCGACCTCAACGCCACCGAGTTCGGCCTGCTGACCGCGATGCCGGTGCTCACCGGCTCGCTGATCCGCGTGCCGCTCGGGATGTGGACCGACAAGTTCGGCGGCCGCATCGTGCTGTTCATCCTCATGCTGGTCTGCGTGGTGCCGATCTGGCTCATCGGCTACGCGACGCAATACTGGCAGTTCCTCGTGCTCGGCCTCTTCGTCGGCCTTGCCGGCGGCTCGTTCTCGGTAGGCACGCCGTACGTCGCGCGCTGGTTCCCGCGCAACCAGCAGGGCTTCGCGATGGGCGTGTACGGCGCGGGCAATTCGGGCGCGGCGGTCAACAAGTTCGTCGCCCCCGCGCTGCTGGTCGCGTTCGGCTGGACCATCGTCCCGCAGGTCTACGCCGCGATCATGCTCGGCATCGCCATCCTGTTCTGGATGGGCAGCTACTCGGACCCGAAGCACCGCGTCGACTCCAAGGTCACCTATCGCGACCAGCTGAAGGCGCTCAAGGACCCGAAGGTCTGGAAGTACTGCCAGTACTACTCGATCGTCTTCGGCGGCTACGTCGCGATGTCGCTGTGGATGGTGCAGTACTACGTCGGCGAGTACGGCCTCGACATCCGCGCCGCCGCTCTGCTCGCCGCGTGCTTCTCGCTGCCGGGCGGCGTGCTGCGCGCCGTCGGCGGCTGGCTCTCCGACAAGTTCGGCGCGCACCAGATGACGTGGTGGGTGCTGTGGGTGAGCTGGATCTGCCTCTTCCTGCTCTCCTATCCGCAGACCGACATGACCGTCACCACGGTCACCGGCACCACGACGTTCCACGTCGGCCTCAACGTGTGGCTGTTCACGATCCTGATGTTCGTCCTCGGCATCGCGTGGGCCTTCGGCAAGGCGTCGGTGTTCAAGTACATCTCCGACGACTACCCCGACAACATCGGCGTGATCTCCGGCGTGGTCGGCCTGGCCGGCGGGATGGGCGGCTTCATCCTGCCGATCATGTTCGGCGCGCTGATGGACCTCACCGGCATCCGCTCCTCCTGCTTCATGCTGATGTACGGCGTGGTGTGGGTGTCGCTCATCTGGATGTACTGGACCGAAGTGCGCGGCGCCGAACTCATGGGCGCGCATGCGAAGCGCTTCAAGCTCAATCCCTGACCGCCCGCTGCCCATAGGAAATCCACCATGGCCACCCTGACCGGCAAGACCCCCCTGGCGCCCGCGCCCGCGACGAGCGGCGCCGACGTCGCCGACTGGCGCCCCGAGGACGAGACGTTCTGGGAGACGACCGGCAAGCGCATCGCGTACCGCAACCTCGCGCTGTCGGTGCCGGCGCTCCTCTGCGGCTTCGCCGTGTGGGGGATGTGGGGCATCATCACCGTGCAGATGCTGAACCTGGGCTTCCCGTTCACCCAGGCCGAGCTCTTCACGCTGACCGCGATCGCCGGCATCGCCGGCGCGACGATGCGCATTCCCGCGTCGTTCTTCATCCGCCTCGCCGGCGGACGCAACACGATCTTCCTCACCACCGCGATGCTGCTCGCGCCGGCCATCGGCACCGGCATCGTGCTGCAGCACAAGGACTGGCCGCTGTGGGCGTTCCAGCTGATGGCGCTGTGGTCCGGGGTGGGCGGCGGCAACTTCGCGAGCTCGATGTCGAACATCAGCACGTTCTTCCCGAAGCGGCTGCAGGGCACGGCGCTCGGGATCAACGCGGGCATCGGCAACTTCGGCGTCACCACGATGCAGATCGTGATCCCGCTGTGCATGACCGTCGGCATGTTCGGCATGCTGGGCGGCGAGCCGATGACGCTGGTGAAGGACTCCGGCTGGATCTTCGGCAAGATCGCCGCGGGCACGCCCACCTGGATCCAGAACGCCGGCTTCGCGTGGGTGATCTCCCTCGTGCCGCTGTCGATCCTCTGCTGGATCGGGATGAACAACCTGAAGACCGTGTCGCCGGACACCGGCAACCCGATCGTCGCGTTCGCCAAGATCACGTACCTCTACACGCTGGCCTTCATCCCCTCGATCCTCGGCCTGTACCTCTACCTGCCGAAGCCGACCGGCCTCGGGCTCATCAGCATGTGGGTGGCCATCCCGCTCGACGTGGTCGCCGCGCTGCTGGTGATGCGGCTCGCCGCCTTCGGCACGATGAAGGAGGGCATCGAGAAGCAGTTCGCGATCTTCCGCAACAAGCACACGTGGTCGATGACGGCGCTCTACATCGTGACGTTCGGATCGTTCATCGGCTTCTCGATGGCGCTGCCGCTCGCGATGAAGGTGATCTTCGGCATCTCCCACGTGCCCGACGCCAACGGCGTGATGACGCACACCACGAACAACCCGAACGCGCCGACGGTGCTGGCCTACGCGTGGATCGGGCCGTTCGTCGGCGCCGCGATCCGCCCGGTGGGCGGCTGGATCTCCGACAAGGTCGGCGGGTCGATCGTCACCCAGATCATCTCGGTGGTGATGGTGGCGGCGTCGGTCGCCGTGGGCTACGTGATGATGCAGGCCTACAGCTCGGCGCATCCCGAGGAATACTTCCTCGCGTTCCTCGCCCTCTTCGTCGTGCTGTTCGCCGCCTCCGGCATCGGCAACGGCTCGACGTTCCGCACCATCGGCGTGATCTTCGACCGCCAGCAGGCCGGCCCCGTGCTCGGCTGGACCTCGGCGATCGCGGCCTACGGCGCCTTCATCGCGCCGATCGTCATCGGCAACCAGGTGACCGCCGGCACGCCCCAGTACGCGATGTACGGCTTCGCCGTGTTCTACGGCCTGTGCCTCGTCCTCAACTGGTGGTTCTACCTCCGCGGCAACGCGTACGTGAAGAACCCCTGACCGACCCACGGAAGAGACAACCGCAATGAGCCACTTTCTCGATCGCCTCACCTACTTCTCGCAGCCGCGCGAGGAATTCGCCCAGGGCCACGGCGTGGTCACCGGCGAGGACCGGACGTGGGAGGACGCCTACCGCAACCGCTGGGCGCACGACAAGATCGTGCGCTCGACCCACGGGGTCAACTGCACCGGCTCCTGCTCGTGGAAGATCTACGTGAAGGGCGGCATCGTCACGTGGGAGACGCAGCAGACCGACTACCCGCGCACGCGCCCCGACATGCCGAACCACGAGCCGCGCGGCTGCGCCCGCGGCGCGTCGTACAGCTGGTACCTCTACAGCGCGAACCGCGTGAAGTACCCGCTGGTGCGGGGGCGCCTGCTCAAGCACTGGCGCGCGGCGCGCCTCGCGCACGATCCCGTCGACGCGTGGGCGTCGATCGTCGAGTCGCAGGAGAAGCGGCGCGACTACCAGGCCGTGCGCGGCCTCGGCGGCTTCGTGCGCGCGTCGTGGGAGGAGGTCAACGAGATCGTCGCGGCGGCGAACGTCTACACGATCCGCAAGTACGGCCCGGACCGCGTGATCGGCTTCTCGCCGATCCCGGCGATGTCGATGGTGAGCTACGCGGCGGGCAGCCGCTATCTCTCGCTCATCGGCGGCGTGTGCATGAGCTTCTACGACTGGTACTGCGACCTGCCGCCGTCCTCCCCGCAGGTGTGGGGCGAGCAGACCGACGTGCCCGAATCGGCCGACTGGTACAACAGCACGTACCTCATCGCGTGGGGCAGCAACGTCCCGCAGACGCGGACGCCGGACGCGCACTTCTTCACCGAGGTCCGCTACAAGGGCGCCAAGACGGTCGCCGTGACGCCCGACTACTCGGAGGTGGCGAAGCTCGCCGACCTCTGGCTGCACCCGAAGCAGGGCACCGACGCCGCGGTCGCGATGGCCATGGGCCACGTGATCCTGAAGGAGTTCTACTTCGACAAGCGCAGCGCGTACTTCGACGACTACGCGCGGCGCTACACCGACCTGCCGATGCTGGTCCTCATGAAGGAGCAGGTGCTGGCGAACGGCGAGAAGGTGCTGGTCCCGGACCGCTACGTACGCGCGTCGGACTTCAACGGCAAGCTCGGGCAGGCCAACAACCCCGAGTGGAAGACTGTCGCGTTCGACGAGGCGGGCAAGGTGGTGCTGCCCAACGGCGCCATCGGCTTCCGCTGGGGCCCGGACGGCCGCGCGGACGCCGGCCAGTGGAACCTCGAGGCCAAGGAGGCGCGGCACGGCGGCGACGTGAAGCTCAAGCTGTCGCTCCTCGAAGGCGGGAAGGATACGGGCACCGCCAAGGTCGGCTTCCCCTACTTCGGCGGCATCGCCAACGAGCACTTCCCCAACAATCCCGGCAACGACGTGCTGGTGCGCACGGTCCCGGTCCAGCGCATCGCGCTCGGCAAGGAAGGCGAGAAGCGGGAGGCGATCGTCGCCACGGTGTTCGACCTGCAGGTGGCCAACTACGGCGTGGCGCGCGGGCTCGCGGGCGAGTCGGCGGCGAAGGGCTACGACGACGACGTCCCGTACACCCCGGCGTGGCAGGAGCGCATCACCGGCGTGCCCCGCGACCAGGTGATCACGATCGCCCGCCAGTTCGCGGACAACGCGGACAAGACGCATGGCAAGTCGATGGTGATCATCGGCGCCGCGATGAACCACTGGTACCACAGCGACATGAACTACCGCGGCATCATCAACATGCTGATGATGTGCGGCTGCATCGGGCAGAGCGGCGGCGGCTGGGCGCACTACGTGGGGCAGGAGAAGCTGCGCCCGCAGACCGGCTGGACCGCACTCGCGTTCGCGCTCGACTGGATCCGCCCGCCGCGCCAGCAGAACAGCACGAGCTTCTTCTACGCGCACACCGACCAGTGGCGCTACGAGAAGCTCGCCGTGGACGAGGTGCTCTCGCCGCTCGCGGACAGGCAGGCGTTCGGCGGCAGCATGATCGACTACAACGTGCGCGCGGAGCGCATGGGCTGGCTGCCGTCGGCACCGCAGCTGAAGACCAATCCCCTGCAGGTGGTGCGCGACGCGCAGGCCGCCGGCGTGGAGGCGAAGGACTACGCCGTCGCCGCGCTGAAGTCGGGCCGGCTCGCGATGAGCTGCGAGGACCCGGACGATCCCGCCAACTGGCCGCGCAACATGTTCGTCTGGCGCTCGAACCTGCTGGGCTCCAGCGGCAAGGGCCACGAGTACTTCCTGAAGCACCTGCTCGGCACGTCGCACGGCGTACAGGGCAAGGACCTCGGCCGCGACGACGCGAAGCCCAAGGAAGTGGTCTGGCACGACGAGGCGCCCGAAGGCAAGCTCGACCTCCTCGTGACGCTCGACTTCCGCATGAGCACCACGTGCCTGTACTCGGACATCGTGCTGCCGACCGCCACCTGGTACGAGAAGAACGACCTCAACACCAGCGACATGCACCCGTTCATCCACCCGCTGTCGACCGCGGTGGACCCGGCGTGGCAGTCGCGGAGCGACTGGGAGATCTACAAGGGCTTCGCGAAGAAGTTCTCGGAGGTGTGCGTCGGGCACCTGGGGGTGGAGCGCGAGCTGGTGCTGACCCCGCTGATGCACGACAGCCCGGCCGAGCTCGCGCAGCCCTTCGAGGTGAAGGAGTGGAAGCGCGGCGAGGTGGACCTGATCCCCGGCAAGACCGCCCCGCAGATGACCGTCGTCGAGCGCGACTACCCGAACGTCTACAAGCGGTTCACGGCGCTCGGGCCGCTCATGAGCAAGGTCGGCAACGGCGGCAAGGGCATCGCGTGGAACACGCAGGACGAGGTGAAGCAGCTGGGTGAGCTGAACGGCGTGGTGGCCGAGGAAGGCGCCACCCGCGGCATGCCGCGCATCGACTCGGACATCGACGCCTGCGAGGTCATCCTGCAGTTGGCACCCGAGACCAACGGGCACGTGGCGGTCAAGGCGTGGGAGGCGCTGTCGAAGCAGACCGGCCGCGGCCACGAGCACCTGGCGTTGCACCGCGAGGATGAGAAGATCCGCTTCCGCGACGTGCAGGCGCAGCCGCGCAAGATCATCAGCTCGCCGACGTGGAGCGGCCTCGAGAGCGAGAAGGTGAGCTACAACGCGGGCTACACCAACGTGCACGAGCTCATCCCCTGGCGCACGCTGACCGGCCGCCAGCAGTTCTACCAGGACCACCCGTGGATGCGGGCGTTCGGCGAGGGCTTCGTGAGCTACCGCCCGCCGGTGGACCTGAAGACCACCGCCGGGATCCAGACCGTCCGGTCCAACGGCAACCCGGAGATCGTCCTCAACTTCATCACGCCGCACCAGAAGTGGGGCATCCACTCGACGTACAGCGACAACCTGATGATGCTGACGCTCAACCGCGGCGGCCCGGTGATCTGGCTGTCCGAGGACGACGCGAAGCGCGCCGGCATCGTCGACAACGACTGGGTCGAGCTCTTCAACGTCAACGGCGCCATCACCGCCCGCGCGGTGGTGAGCCAGCGCGTGAACCCGGGCATGACGCTGATGTACCACGCGCAGGAGAAGATCATCAACACGCCGGGGTCCGAGATCACCGGCGCACGCGGCGGCATCCACAACTCGGTCACGCGCATCGTGCTGAAGCCCACGCACATGATCGGCGGGTACGCGCAGCTGTCGTATGGCTTCAACTACTACGGGACCATCGGCACCAACCGCGACGAGTTCGTCGTGGTCCGCAAGATGAAGAAGGTGGACTGGCTGGACACGCCGGCCGCGCAGGGCGGCAACGCCTGAACGGGGAGACACGGAACATGAAAGTGCGCGCACAGATCGGCATGGTGCTGAATCTCGACAAGTGCATCGGGTGCCACACCTGCTCGGTCACCTGCAAGAACGTGTGGACCAGCCGCCCCGGCATGGAATACGCGTGGTTCAACAACGTCGAGACCAAGCCTGGCATCGGCTATCCCAAGGAGTGGGAGAACCAGGACAAGTGGAACGGCGGCTGGGTCCGCAAGCCGGACGGCAGCATCGAGCCGCGGCAGGGGGCGAAGTGGAAGCTCCTCATGCGGATCTTCTCGAACCCGAACCTGCCGCAGATCGACGACTACTACGAGCCGTTCACCTTCGACTACGACCACCTGCAGTCGGCGCCGGAGATGAAGGCGGCACCCACCGCGCGTCCGCGCAGCCTCATCACGGGCCAGCGGATGGAGAAGATCGAGTGGGGCCCGAACTGGGAGGAGATCCTGGGCGGCGAGTTCGCGAAGCGCTCCCGGGATGCCAACTTCGAGGACGTGCAGAAGGACATCTACGGGCAGTTCGAGAACACGTTCATGATGTACCTGCCGCGGCTGTGCGAGCACTGCCTCAACCCGGCGTGCGTGGCGAGCTGCCCCTCGGGCTCGATCTACAAGCGCGAGGAGGACGGCATCGTCCTCATCGACCAGGACAAGTGCCGCGGCTGGCGCATGTGCGTGTCGGGCTGCCCGTACAAGAAGATCTACTACAACTGGCAGACCGGCAAGGCCGAGAAGTGCATCTTCTGCTACCCGCGCATCGAGGCGGGGCAGCCGACCGTGTGCTCCGAGACCTGCGTGGGCCGCATCCGCTACCTGGGCGTGCTGCTCTACGACGCGGACCGCATCGAGGAGGCGGCAAGCGTGGAGCTCGACCGCGACCTGTACGAAGCGCAGCTCAAGGTCTTCCTCGACCCGAACGATCCGAAGGTGATCGAGCAGGCGCGGGCCGACGGCATCGCCGAGAACTGGCTGGAAGCCGCGCGGAAGAGTCCCGTCTACAAGATGGCGATGGACTGGAAGGTGGCGCTGCCGCTGCACCCGGAATACCGCACGCTGCCGATGGTCTGGTACGTGCCGCCGCTGTCGCCCATCACCGCGGCGGCCAACGCGGGCCACGTCGGCGCCAACGGCGAGATCCCGAACGTGCGCGAGCTGCGTATCCCGGTGCAGTACCTCGCCAACCTCCTGACGGCCGGCGACACGGGCCCGGTGCTGCGGGCGCTCGAGCGCATGCTGGCGATGCGCGCCTACCAGCGCGCGAAGCACGTCGACGGGCGCATCGACACCGCGGCGCTCGACCAGGTCGGCATCGCGCCGGCGATGGTCGAGGACATGTACCAGATCATGGCGATCGCCAACTACGAGGACCGCTTCGTGATCCCGAGCACGCACCGCGAGTACGCGGAGAACGCGTTCGACGTGCGCGGCGGCTGCGGCTTCTCGTTCGGCAACGGCTGCTCGGACGGCGCGTCGGAGCCGAGCCTCTTCGGCGGCAAGAAGCGCCGGACGATCCCGATCAAGGCGGAGGTCTGACCATGGCGGGCGCCCAACCCATCGCGCGCACCCTGCGCATCCTGTCGTACCTGCTGTCGTATCCCGGCACGGCGTGGCGCGCGAACCTGCGCGACCTGCGGCACGCGATCGAGGACGATCGCGTGCTTGCCAAGCGGCGGCGGCTGGAACTTCTCCGGCTGGTCGACGGCATTGCCGCGGCGGACCCGATCGAGGCCGAGGCGGCCTACCTCGAGGTGTTCGACCGCGGCCGCGCCACCTCGCTGCACCTCTTCGAGCACGTCCACGGCGACTCGCGGGACCGCGGCCCGGCCCTGACCGACCTCGGCCAGACGTACGCGCAGGCCGGCCTCGACCTCGCGGCGGGCGAGCTGCCCGACTATCTCCCGGCCGTACTGGAGTTCGCGTCCACGCAGCCGCCGAGGGAGGCGCGGGCGCTGCTGGGCGAAATGGCACATATCCTCAACGCGCTGATGACCGCGCTGACCAAGCGCCGGAGCGGCTACGCCAGGGTGATCGGCGCGCTGCTCGAGATCGCCGGCGAGAAGGCCGTGGCCGTCGAACTTCCGCCCGAGGAGCCGCTCGACGCGACGTGGGCCGAGCCGCCGGTGTTCGCCGGCTGCAGCTCGCCCGGCCAGTCCCGGCCCGACGCCCCGCAACCCGTCCAATTCGTCCGCAACGCCTCGCGCGCGCAAGGAGCCACCGCATGAACGCGGTCACCACCTTCCTCTACGGCTACTACCCGTACATCTGCCTCACGGTCTTCGTGGCGGGCAGCCTCATCCGCTTCGACCGCGACCAGTACACGTGGAAGAGCGACTCGTCGCAGCTCCTCTCCGGCCGCGGCATGCGGGTGGCGAGCAACTGCTTCCACATCGGCATCCTGTTCCTGCTCTTCGGCCACACGGTGGGCCTGCTGACGCCGCACTGGCTCTACGAGCACTTCATCACCGCGCCGCAGAAGCAGATGCTCGCCATCGTCTCCGGCGGCCTTGCGGGCAGCCTGTGCTTCATCGGCCTCACGATGCTGCTGCACCGCCGGCTCACCGACCCGCGCGTGCGGGCCACGAGCAAGCCGATGGACATCGCCATCCTCGCGATCCTGTGGGTGCAGCTGGTGCTGGGGCTCGTCACGCTGCCGTTCTCGTACCACCACTCCGACGGCAGCGTCATGCTCCAGCTGTCCGAGTGGGTGCAGCGGATCGTGACGTTCCGCGCGGGCGCCGTCGACTCGCTGACCGGCGTACCGCTGGTGTACATGCTGCACCTCTTGCTGGGCATGACGATCTTCCTGCTCTTCCCGTTCAGCCGCCTGGTGCACGTGTGGAGCGGGTTCGCCGCGCTGTCCTACCTCGCCCGCCCGTACCAGGTGGTGCGCGCGCGCCGTCTCAACGTGCCCGCCGGCCAGACGCTCCCGCGCTCCGCCGGGTCCGGCGACTGAAAGGCCAACGATGCCCGAGACCCTCACCATGCCCGTCGCGCGCGTCAACGGGATCGCCCTCCACGCGGCCGACGAGGCGCTGCCGCTGGCCGAGCTGCGGCAGCGCGCCTGCACCGAACTCCTGCGCCAGGCCGCGCAGGCCGCCGGCCTGCTCGCGCGCAGCGACCTGCCCGCCAGCGACGGCATCATCAGCGAGGCCGCGACGGCGGCGATCGAGCGGCACATCGAGGACGTCCTCCGCGTGCCCGAACCCAGCGAGGCGGACTGCCGCCGCCACTTCGTCGCGCGGTCGGCGGCGTTCCGGGTCGGCGACCGCGTGCGCCTGCGGCACATCCTCTTCGCCGTGACGCCGGGGGTCGACGTGGCCGCGCTGCGCAAGCGCGCGGAAGCCACGCTGCTCGACGTGCGCTGCCGCGGGATCGGCGACGCCGACGCCTTCGCGGAGGCCGCGCGCACGCTGTCCAACTGCCCGTCCGGCGCCGAGGGCGGCGACCTGGGCTGGCTCGCGCCCGACGACTGCGCGCCCGAGTTCGCGAAGGAAGTGTTCGGCGCGGCGGAGGTCGGTGTGCTGCCGCGGCTCGTGCACAGCCGCTTCGGCCTGCACGTGGTCGAGGTGCTGGAGCGCGAGGCCGGCACGCTGCCGGCGTTCGAGACGGTGGCCGACCGCGTGCGCCGCGACCTCGCGCGCCAGGGCTACGTCAACGCAATGCGCCAGTACCTGCAGGTGCTCGCCGGCGAGGCGCGCATCGAGGGCCTCGACCTCTCGGCCGCCGCGTCGCCGCTCGTGCAATAGCCGCCAGGGCGCCGCCGATGCCCGACGAACTGCTGCAACGGCTGCGCCGTTTCCACGACGACTACTTCCCGGGTGTCGCGGACCAGTTCCAGGACCTGGTCCGCGACGGCCAGCACCCGACGATCCTCTTCATCGGCTGCTCCGACTCGCGGATCGTCCCCTACCTGCTGACCGGGACCGGGCCGGGCGAACTCTTCATCATCCGCAACGTCGGCGCGTTCGTGCCGCCGTACGACGGGTCCGCGGGATACCACGGGACGTCCGCGGCCATCGAGTTCGCGGTGCTGAACCTCGCGGTGTCGCACATCGTCGTGTGCGGGCACACGCACTGCGGCGGCATCCGCGCGCTGTATCACGAGCCGCACCCGCAGGCGGTGAACCTCGCGGCGTGGCTGGAACTGGGCCGCGAGGCGGTCCTGCCGGTGCAGGTCTCCGAGGAGGCGCTGCGCCGCACCGAGCAGCGCGCGATCGTGCTGCAGCTCGAGCGCCTCATGGGCTACCCGATGGTGCGCGAGCGCGTCGAGGCAGGCCACCTCTCGCTGCACGGCTGGCACTACGTGCTGGAGGACGGCGAGGTGCACGTGTTCGACGTGAAGGAGGGCGGGTTCGTGGCGGCCAAGGATGCGCTGCATTCCGGGACGGGGCCCTATCACCACTACGACGACTCGACGTCCGCAAGAGGCGGCCGTGGGGGCGGTGGATGACGTGGGTTCGGCGTTGCGCCTTTTGGGGCCGTTCTGGTCAGGCCCGGGCAAACCTTCGGGCGGCCGGGCGGTTTTCCCGCAGTAAAGGCCGAACCTACGAAGCGCGCCGATCATCCCGGCGCTCTCGCGCCGGAGTTCAGTAGCGCGCTGCATGCCGGCTGAATGCCTCTTCGGGCGCGCGCGTTCTGCCAGCTGCCTCGCTTAGGGCTCCCTCTCCCCCGGCGGGGGAGACGGTTGGGGTGAGGGGCCGCGTCCCCAGCCACAATCCGGGGTCGGATCCCGATGAGACCGGGGTCAGACCCGTGGCATAGAATCGGCGGATGACGACCCAATCCCCCAATGGCCTCGACGGCGGACTCACCAACTACGGCGACCCCGACTTCGCGCGCTTCCTGCGCCGCTCGTTCGCGCGCTCGATGGGCCTGTCGACGGCCATGCTCGCCAAGCCCGTCGTCGGCATCGCGGTGAGCCCGAGCGACTTCAACAACTGCCACCGCGGCGTCCCCGAACTCGCCGAGGCCGTCGCGCGCGGCGTGCTCGCCGCGGGCGGCCTGCCGCGGCAGTTCCCGACGATCTCGCTGGGCGAGGTGTTCCTCAATCCGACCAGCATGATGTTCCGCAACCTGATGGCGATGGACGTGGAGGAGATGATCCGCGCGCAGCCGATGGACGCCGTGGTGCTGGTCGGCGGCTGCGACAAGACGGTCCCCGCGCAGCTCATGGGCGCGGCGTCCGCCGGCAAGCCCGCGGTGCAGCTCGTCACCGGGCCGATGCTCACGGGTCGCCATCGCGGGCAGCGCCTCGGGGCGTGCACCGACTGCCGCAGCTTCTGGGCGAAGTTCCGCGCGGGCACCGTCGACCGGACCGAGATCGAGGCCGTCGAGGGACGCCTCGCGACCACGATGGGCACCTGCGCGGTCATGGGCACCGCAAGCACCATGGCGTGCATCGCCGAGACGCTCGGCATGGCGCTGCCCGGCAGCGCGGCGATCCCGGCCGTGCACGCCGACCGGCTGGTCGCGGCCGAGGCCTGCGGCACGCTCGCCGTGCACCTCACGCGGCAGCCGGTCTACCCGCAGCAGGTGATCACCGCGCGTTCGGTCGAGAACGCGCTGCGCGTGCTGCTCGCCGTCGGCGGCTCCACCAACGCGCTGGTGCACCTGACCGCGATCGCGGGCCGCGTCGGCGTGACGATCGACTACGACCGCCTCAACGCCATCTCCGACGAGACGCCGGTGCTCGTCGACCTGAAGCCGGTGGGCGAGGGCTACATGGAGGACCTCTTCGCCGCGGGCGGCGTCGGCGCGGTGCTGCGCGAGTTGCGCCCGCTGCTGCACCTCGACTGCGTGGGCGTGGACGGGCAGACGCTGGGCGAGCGCCTCGCCGCGCCGCTGCCGTGGGTCGACCGGGCGGTGATCCGCGCCTTCGACGACCCGGTGTCGCGCACGGGCGGCCTCGTCGCGTTGCGCGGGACGCTCGCGCCCGAGGGCGCGATCGTGAAGCGCGCGGCGGCCACCCCCGCGCTCTTCGAGGTGGAGGGACGCGCGGTCGTGTTCACCGGCCTCGAGGACATGATCCGGCGCATCGACGACCCGGACCTCGACGTCCGGCCGGACGACATCCTCGTGCTGCAGAACGCCGGCCCGCGCGCGTGCGGCATGCCGGAGGCGGGTTACCTGCCGATCCCGGCGAAGCTCGCGCGCGCGGGCGTGAAGGACATGGTGCGCATCTCGGATGCGCGCATGAGCGGCACGGCCTACGGCACGATCGTGCTGCACGTCGCCCCCGAGTCCGCGGTCGGCGGGCCGCTCGCCGCCGTGCGCGACGGCGACCGCATCCGGCTGTCGGTCGCGCAGAAGCGCCTCGACCTGCTGGTCGACGCGCGGGAGATCGCGCGCCGCCTCGCCGAACGCACGCCCGCGCCTGTCCCGGCGCGCGGCTACCGCGCGCTGTACGAGCGCACGGTGTTGCAGGCGCCGCAGGGCTGCGATTTCGATTTCCTGGGCGCGCCGTCGGCCAACGGCGCCCGCGGAGGTGAGGGATGACCTGACACCGCCGTTGCGACACCGGTCCGACTTCGCCCCCACTCGTCCCGCCTCGACCCCATGCCCACGCCTTCCCGCTCCACCTGGCTCATCACCGGCTGCTCCACCGGCCTCGGCCGTGCGCTCGCGCAGCGCGTCCTCGCGCAGGGCTATCGCTGCGTGGTGACCGCGCGCGACGCCGCGACGGTGGCCGACGTCGTCGCGCCGCACCCGGACACCGCGCGCGCGGTCGCGCTCGACGTCACGAACCCCGCGCAGCGCGCGGAGGCGATCCGCGTGGCGGAGGACGCATTCGGCGGCGTCGACGTGCTCGTCAACAACGCGGGTTACGGCTACTCCGCGGCCGTCGAGGAGGGCGACGAGGCCACGATCCGTGCCCTGTTCGACACCAATTTCTTCGCCCTCGCCGCGCTCACGCGCGAAGTGCTGCCGCGCATGCGGGCGCGCCGGCACGGGCACGTGATCAACGTCTCGTCGGTCGGCGGCGTCGCGGCGAGCGTGGGCACCGGCTACTACTGCGCGACCAAGTTCGCGGTCGAGGGGTTGTCGGAGTCACTCGCGCAGGAGGTGCAGCCGTTCGGCATCCGCGTGACGCTGGTGGAGCCCGGGCCTTTCCGCACCGACTTCCTCGGGCGCTCCATGGCCTCCGCCGCGACGGAGAACGCCGCTTACGACGCGACCGCGGGCGCCCGCCGGCGACAGATGCGCGCGAACGACGGCCGGCAGCCCGGCGACCCGGTGCGCGCGGCGGATGCGATCATCACGGTCGTCGAGTCGCCCGCGCCGCCGCTGCACCTGCTGCTGGGCGACGCCGCCTACGAGCGCGCCCGCACCAAGCTCACCGCGTTCCTCGCGTCGATGGAGGCGTGGGAGCCGGTGACGCGGGCGACCGATTTCGACGAGTAGCGCGGCCTACGGGGCCGCCTGCGACAGCGACTCGAGGAACGCGACCAGCGCATCCACGTCGTACTTGTCGAGGTCGAGCGGCCGCAGCAGGTTCTCGCCGTCCGCGTGCAGGCGGTCGAGGTCGAGGTTCGAGTAGTGCCGCACGACCTCGCGCAGCGTCGCGAGGCTGCCGTCGTGCATGTACGGCGCCGTGCGCGCCACCTCGCGCAGCGACGGGACCTTGAACTCCCCGTAGTTGCGGTGCGCGAGCGCGACATGGCGCGTGCTGGTGGCGTTGGCGCGCGTCGCGTCGTCGTTGTAGCGGCCGAGCAGGTTGTACGGACTCGCCTGCAGCTTGCGGATGCCTTCGTAGCGGCCGGGGTCCACGCGGCCCGGCGCCGCGAAGAACGGGATGCCGACGTCGTGGAACTCGCCGTGGCTGAAGGACGGGCCGCCGTGGCAGAGGATGCAGTTGCCGCTGCCGACGAAGATCGCGAGCCCGCGCTGCGCCAGCACGGGATAGCGCGCCATCGCGGCACGGTCGCCGCGCGCGAGGGCGTCGCGGAAGTCGTCGAAGGGCGTGCGGCCGGTGACCAGCGTCTCCTGGTAGGCCGCGAGCGCCTTGGCCGCGTCCACCGCGACCTTCTCGTCGTCGGTGCCGGGCGGCGCGCCGAAGGCGCGCGCGTAGGCGTCGCGCAGGGCCGGATCGTCGCGCACGCGGCGCGCGACGTCCGCGAGGCTGCCGCCCATCTCGCGCGCGTCGAGGAGCGGACGCAGGCTCTGCGCCCACAGCGAGTCGTTGGCGCCGTCCCACCCGTACCAGCGGCGGTGGCCGGTGTTGAGGAGCGACGGCGTGTTGCGGTCGCCCGCCGCGAGACCCTGCGCGCGCGGCCGGGCGTCGGTGAACGCGCGGGCGGGGACGTGGCACGTGACGCAGGCGACGGTGCCCGTGCGCGAGAGCGCCGGGTCGGCGAAGAGCGCCGCGCCGAAGGCGATCGCGTCGGCGTTGCCGGACACGCGGTTCGACGGATCGCGGCGCGGTGCCGGCGGCCACGGGCCGAGGGCGAGGATGCGCTTCACCTCGTCGGGGGTGAAGGTGACGGCGGAGTTGGCGGGCGGTGGCGGGGTCTGGGCCAGCACGGGACCCATGGCGAGCAGGACGCTCGCGATCAGCGCGATCACGCGCGGACGCATTGCTCGTGATGCGTGCGGGGTCTGACCCCGCCGGTATGTTGCGGCGTGCATGGCTAGTTCGGTGCCCGCGGCGTCAGACCCCTTGGCCGGTGGCGGCCGATCGCTCTTGTTGGGGCGATACGTGCGGGGTCAGACCCCGCTTGTCGGATTCGGCGCGCTTGTTCACGCCCATTGCCTGCGGGGTCAGACCCCTTGGTCATTCGACCCGCAGCGTGCTGACCAGCCGGTCGGTGCGGCCGCCGGATTCGAGGTCGAACGTCACGTCCCAGCGTCCCGGCATGTGGAACAGCATCCCCTCCGCGCGGTAGATGCCGGACGCGATGGCGGTCACGGTCGGCCGGTAGTTCATGCCGTGGCGGTGCTCCGGCATCGTGGCGTCGATGCGCACGCTGCCGGGCGCCGGCGTTCCCGCACGCGGGCAGACGGCGAACTCGACGACGAAGTGCGACCCGACGACCACCGGATCGGGCGCCACGACGTACGCGACCGCATAGCGCGCGTCCGCGACCGTCGTCGCCTTGCCCTTCAGCGCCGCGCCGCACGCCTGCGCGCCCGCATCCGGCGCGACGGCGAGCGCCAGCGCGGCGACCAGCGCACCCCGCATCAGCGCGGGCCCGGCTGCCACGACGCGAACAGCGCGTCCGCGTTGCGCCACGCGATGCGCTCGGCGAGCGGCGCCGGCAGGTCCGCGAGCCACGCCCGCGACCAGTTCGCGTGCTCGACGATGTAGTGCCAGCGCTCCGGCGTGTACGTGTCGGTGCCGACCATGAAGCGGTCGGGAAAGTCGGTGAAGAGCGCGCGCCACTCCGCGGGCACCTTGCCGCCGCTGCCGTGCTCGCTGCGGAACGCGAGATCGCACCACAGGTTCCGGTGCTTCGCGAGCAGCGCACGCACGGCGTCCGCCTGCACAAACCCGGAGTGCGCCCACAGCACGCGCGCGCCCGGATCCTGCCGGAAGATGCGCTCGATCGCGTCGGGGTCCGAGTGCGCGTGCAGCACGAGCTGGTGCTGCTTCGCAAGTGCGATCATCCGCGTGGGCACCGGCAGGTCGGCATCCGCGCCGTAGAGGTGGAACTCGCCGATCGCGGCGTAGCGCGCCTTGCCGAGCCGCTCCTCGAGGAACGTCGCGACCGACGCGTCGCGCACCCACGTGCTGACGTCCGCGCGCGTGCGGTACGGGCGCAGCGACGGCACGATCAGCGCCGCCGCCTCCGCGAGCAGGCGCTGCGTCCCGTCGTCGCCGGAACTCGACACCAGCGCGCGCACGAGCCCCGCCTGGCGCAGGATCGCGATGGCCTCCTTCGGCGGGAGGTTCTCCCACGCGTCGTGGCTGTAGTGGACGTGCGCGTCGAAGATCGGCAGCTCGGCGGCGCGCAGCGGCGCTGCGAGCAGCGCGAGCGGCAGCAGCAGGGCGACGGGGCGGTTCGGCATGCGCGTATCTTCATGGTTAAATCCGCGGATGCCAAGCCCATCCCCCCGTACGGAACGCCGCTGTCCATGGTGCGGCGACGATCCGCTGTACGTCGCGTACCACGACCACGAGTGGGGCTTTCCGGTCGCCGACGACACGCGCCTCTTCGAGAAGCTGGTCCTCGAGGGCTTCCAGTCGGGCCTCGCCTGGATCACGATCCTGCGCAAGCGGGAGGCGTTCCGGGAGGCGTTCGCGGGCTTCGCAATCGAGCGGGTCGCGCGCATGGGAGAGCGCGACGTGCAGCGCATGCTCGGCAATCCCGGCATCGTCCGCCACCGCGGCAAGATCGAGTCGGCGATCAACAACGCGCAGCGTGCGCGCGAACTCGCGACCGAGCACGGCTCGCTCGCCGCGTACTTCTGGCGCTTCGAGCCGGCGGCGGCCACGCGCCCGCGCAAGCTCACGCGCGACGTGCTCGCGACGCTCGCGACCTCGCCCGAGTCGGTCGCGCTCGCCAGGGACCTGAAGCGCCGCGGCTGGTCGTTCGTCGGCCCGACCACCGTCTACGCGTTCATGCAGGCGATGGGCCTCGTCAACGACCACCTGCACGATTGCGCCACCCGGGCGCGGGTAGGCGCGGCCCGCAAGGCGTTCGCCGTCCCGCGCTGACGGCAACACGCCGTTACAAAGCGGCGTCGGCGCCCGTCGCCGATCCCCCGTTGATGCAGGCGACCGGCTGCACCGGTCACGCCAATCACCAGAGGGAGGGTAGCGCCATGTTTCGCCAGACTTCGCTCGTCCTCGCGGTCGCCGCGACGCTCGCCGTCGCCGCACCCGCCAGTGCCGACGCCAACGCGGGCGGCAAGACCACCACGCACAGCGTGCACCGGCAGAAGGGCGCCGACGGCGCCGTCGACGCCACGCACATCGGCCCCAAGGGCGGCACCACCACGGTCGACCGCAGCAAGGGCGCGGACGGACTGACCGACAGCAAGGTCACCGGTCCGAAGGGCAAGACCGCCACCACCGACCGCTACCGTGGCGCCGACGGTGCGGTCGACGCCACCCACACCGGCCGCAACGGCAAGACCAGCACGGTCGACCGCAGCAAGGGCGCCGACGGCCTCACCGACAAGACGGTCACCGGACCGAACGGCAAGACGACGACCGTGGATCGCAGTCGCGGCGCCGACGGCGTCGTGGACAAGACCGTGACCGGCCCGGGCGGCAAGACGTCGACCGTGGACCGCAGCCGCGGGGCGGACGGCCTCGTCGACAAGACCGTCACCGGGCCGAACGGCAAGACGGCGACTGCCGACCGCAGCCGGGGTGCCGACGGTGCCGTCGATTCGCGCGTGACGGGA
This sequence comes from Burkholderiales bacterium, assembly GCA_046347715.1. Lineage (GTDB taxonomy): Bacteria > Pseudomonadota > Gammaproteobacteria > Burkholderiales > Casimicrobiaceae > VBCG01. The sequence goes on along the minus strand of JAXMFO010000007.1, from coordinate 175,651 downwards.
CCGAACGGCGGCGTCACGACGGTCGACCGCGCGAAGAACGCCGACGGCACCACCAACGCGGTGAAGACGAACCCGCAGGGCCAGGTCGCCACCGTCACACGTTCGAAGGACGCGACCGGTGCCGTGGACGCGGTGCGCAGCGGCCCCAACGCGACCACCGTCGTCGACCGCACGCGCAACGCGGACGGCACGACCGACAAGACGGTCACCACGACGCGCCCCTGACCGGCGGCGTGCGCCGGATGCGGTAACCTCACGGGTTTCGCCCGTGAGGTTCTCCGCGTCATGGCACTCGATCCCGCCGTCATCGCCACGCTGTCGCGCGTCACCACCGCGACCGTCACCACGATCCTGCTGAAGCAGGGCCTGCGCAACGTCTGGATGCGCGGCACCCGCCCATTGAATCCCGGGCAGCCGCGCATCGCCGGCCCCGCGTTCACGCTGCGCTTCGTGCCGGCGCGCGAGGACCTCGCCACACCCGCGTCGTGGGGCAACCCGATCTCGACGCGCGCGGCGATCGAGGCGATGCCCGCGGGCTGCATCGCGGTGGTCGACGCGATGGGCACCACCGACGCCGGCATCTTCGGCGACATCCTCTGCGCGCGCATGCGCGAGCGGGGCGTGGCCGCGCTCGTGACCGATGGCGTGGTGCGCGACGTCGCGGGCGTGCGCGCCACCGGCCTGCCGGTGTGGTGCCAGGGCGCCGCGGCGCCGCCGTCGGTGGCGGGCCTCACGTTCGTCGCGTGGGACCAGCCGATCGCCTGCGGCGGCGTGGCCGTGTTCCCGAACGACGTGGTGGTGGTCGACGAGGACGGCGCGGTGCTGATCCCCGCCGCGCACCTCGACCACGTGGTCGCGGAGGCGCCGGAGCAGGAACGGCTCGAGGACTGGATCATGGGCGAGGTGAAGGCCGGCGCCTCGCTGCCCGGCCTCTACCCGCCGAATGCGGACAACCGCGCCCGCTACGAGAAGAGCAAGTGAAGCCGCTGACCTCCGACGCCCGCGGCGTCTGCGTCATCTCGCCCACGCCGTTCCTGCCCGACGGTCGCGTCGACGACGCGTCGCTCGACCGCATGACGGACTTCTTCGTGACCTCGGGCGTGACCGGCATCACGCTGCTGGGGCAGCTCGGCGAGGCGCCGAAGATGACGCACGAGGAGTCGGTCGCTATCGTGCGCCGCGTGCTCGCGCGCGTGGACGTTCCGGTGGTGGTGGGCGTGTCGGCACCGGGCTTCGCCGCGATGCGCGCGCTGACGCAGGACGTGATGGCGCTGGGCGCGGGCGGCGTGATGATCGCGCCGCCCAACACGCTGCGCACCGACGACTCGATCGTCGCCTATTACCGGCAGGCGGTGGAGGCGATCGGCACCGACGTGCCGTTCGTGATCCAGGACTACCCGCTCACGTTCTCGGTGCAGATGACGCCGGCGGTGATCCGGCGCATCGTCGCCGAGAACCCGTCGTGCGTGATGTTGAAGCACGAGGACTGGCCGGGCCTCGAGAAGATCTCGCAGCTGCGCGCATGGGAGCGGGACGGGTCCATGCGCCACATCGCGATCCTCACCGGCAACAACGCGCTCTTCCTCGACTTCGAGATGGAGCGCGGCGCGGACGGCGCCAACACGGGCTACTGTTTTCCCGACATGCTGGTCGACGTCGTGCGCATGTCCGCGGCGGGACAGCGGGACGCGGCGCACGACCTCTTCGACGCGCACCTGCCGCTGATCCGCTACGAGCAGCAGCCGGGGCCGGGGCTCGCGGTGCGCAAGTACGTGCTGATGCGCCGGGGCATCATCGCGCACGACACGCTGCGCAAGCCGGGCGCGGCGCTCGGTGACGCGGCGCGCTCCGAGGTCGACTACCTGCTGGCACGCCTCGCGCGCTACGATCCCCGGGCGCGCGTGTAGCGCGTCACCGCCTACGGGTCGAGGCGCTTCCCGGACGCGTAGCGGTGGCGCGCGTCGCGGGCGTCGGCGCCGTTCTCCGTGTAGCTCAGGGCCGTGAAGGAAGCGAGGTCCGCGCCCGCGAGCACCTCCCCGCGGAAGTAGACCGCCCGGTCATCGACCGCGTACTCGTGCTCCAGCGCACGGAACGACGCGACGCGGCCGTCGGCGAGCGGGACGATCTTCGCGTACGCGGGCCGCGTTCCGCCGTCGGTATCGAGGTCGCAGTAGTAGGCGCGGTGGCGGTCCTTCGCGTGGTGCGAGTCGACCACCGCGAAGGTCGGGCCGTCGCTGCCCGGGATCTCGGTGAGCCAGCAGTAGCCGGCGGTGCGGTCGCGCGCGAAGCCGTAGTCGAGGAGCTCGAACGACGCGACGTCGCGAATCGCCCTGCGCTTCCCCTCGTCGTAGACGGCGTGCGCGTCCTTCGCGATGTCGCGCGCGAGGAGGCGGAAGGTGGCGGGGTCCGCGCCCTCGACCACGCTGACCTGCGGGTGCGCGACCGTGAAGTACTCGCGGCTGTCGCGGTGCGTGTCCGCCCAGAACACCTGCCTGCGGTCCTTCGCGTAATGCTCGCTCACGACTTCGAACGAGCCCGCATCGGCGCCCGGGATCGGCGTGTCGCGGTAGCGCCACTGGCCGTCCACCTTGGCGAACGGCGGCGGCGTCTTCTCGCAGCCGGTGACGAGCAGCAGCGCGGAACACGCAAGCGAGAGGAGGCGGGAGCGCATCGGCCGGTGACGGGGACGGGGTGGCGGGCGCCAGCATAGGGGTGCCGGCGGGCGCTGTCCATCGGCCGGTGCGGCGCGCGGGCCCGCGGCCGTGCGCAGACGCAGTGCATACTTGGCATCCCGTACGGATCGACGCCATGGCCACGCCCGCTCCCGTTGCGTTCCCGCGCCTCCCCGGCCTCGACCTCGCGTGCGAGGCCGTGAGCGCGCGCGGCCTCGCGGTCGCCCTCGCGCCGGACGGCGGCGCCACGCTCGCCGCCGCCGAACTGGTGGCGGACGGCGTGCGGGCGGTCACCGCGCAGGCGACCGTCGAGATCGCGCAGGCCACGCTGGCGGACGTGCGCGCGGAGGTCGTGCCGGTCGGCGGCGTCCCGCAGGTCGCGTCGTTCGCCGCCCGCGAGGTCGTCGTGCGGAACCTGCACGCGGCCATCCCCCGCGGGGCAGCCATGGCCGCCGGACCGTGGCAGGAACTGCGCCTCGACGCGCTCGCCACGCTCGACGGCCTCGTCCGTGCGTTCGTCACCGACGCGCTGTGGTTCATCGACGCGGCGGTGTCGGTGCCGATCGCGCAGGGGACGGTCGACTTCAACGCCGTCACCGTCGAGCACATCGGCCCCGACTCGGCGCTCGGCCTCTCGCCGGCCGGCATCCACGTCGAAACCCCGGGGCACGGGCGCGTGGACGTCGTCGCCTTCGCGCCGCCGGCACCGCCCGGGGTGACGGCGGCCACCGGCGGCCGCCTGCCGTTCGCGCGCGGCGATCGCGGTCGGCTCGACCTGCTGCCGTTCCTGCACGCGCTGCTGGCCGCACCACCCGGGCAACCGCTCGCGCGGCCCGCCGACCCGTCGCTGCCGGGCGCGCTGCAGCGCACGCGCGTCACCGGCGAACTGCACCTCGGTGACGGGACGCTCGCGCGCGGTGGCCAGCGGGTCGAACTCGCGGGGCGCGCCACCGGCCGCAACCGCTGCACGCTCGATTCGCCGTCGCTCGCGCAGCGGCTCGTGATCACGGTGCCGCAGTTCGCGGCGAGCGCGGCGTCGCTCGCGTTGCCGGGCCGCGAGGTCCGCGCGGCGGCCCTGGAGGCGGTGGTCGAGGCCCACGTGCTCGGTCCCGGCGCGCCGCCCGGCAGTCCCGCGGTCATGCTGGCGATCGCGCAGGCGACGCTGCGCGAGGTCGTGCTGGCGCCGGTTCCCTGACGCCGTCGCTGCGGCCTCGGTGCGAGCGCGCCCCCGGCGCGCTGGTCTGGCCGGGGACGCGCGCAGCCGCTACTGCGCGACCGAGCAGTTGCCCGAGTTGAGGCAGGCCTGCGCGAGCGAGCAGGTCGCCTTCTGGCCGTCGATCGAGCAGCCGCAGGTGGACCCGAAGCTGTTGCACCACCACTGCTGGCTGCTGACCATGCCCTTGTACGACTCCGACTTGCTCGTCATGCGGGTGCCCGTGGCCGCGCAGCCCGCCAGCATCGCGCTCACGACGAGCGCGACGGCGAAACCGGTCCTGGTGTTCATGCGATGGATCCTTTCTCGTACGTTGACACAGGGAGACGAGCCGCTGCGCCGGTGCCGCGCGCAGTGGCCACCGAAGGCGATGCATCGGTCATCCCTGCCTCAACGTCGCCCGTGGCGCCTCCCCTTCGTGCGTCGAAGGAACGAGTGCGGTTCGGGTAACCCACCGCCCACGCGGCCATTCTGCACCGGCGGGCGCGGGGGCCGCGCTTAGCGGCCGGTGGCGGGCGCCGCGCTACGCGGCGGCGTCCGCCTCGAGCGTGGCGCGGATCCTCTTCGCATACGCCGCGCTGTCCGTGTCCCCGGTCACGAGTTCGACGGCGCGCGGGCCGGCAACGCCGAGGCGCAGCTCCGCCGCGCGCGCGATCTGTTCCTGCGCGAAGATGCTGCCGCGGCTCACCTCCGGCGTGGTGCCGAACGAGCGCAGGATCGCGACCCCCACGGCATCGATCGCGACCCGGTCGGTGCCGGCGAGGATCACGTTCGCCTCCACGCGCTTGCCCTGGTCGGGACCGCCGGTGACGAACGCGTCGACGCCGTCGAGGACGACGAGGTCCGGGCGGTAGCCGGCGTTGATCTCGGCGATCATGCTGCGCTGGTGCGGCGAGGTGTGCAGCTCGCGCATGAAGTCGTGGCCGTTGCCCGGCACGGTCTTGGCGGCGAGCCCCACCGAGTTCTTGAGCGACAGCGTGAAGTGGCCGCCGTAGCGGTGGGTCTTGAGGCAGCACGTCTGCACGACGCCGCCCGCGGTGCGCACGCTGCGCGGCAGCGCGAAGCCCTGCTGCCAGTGCATGCCGGGCAGGGTGAGGAGTTCCCAGTCGTCGCGTCCGAGATCGTCGAGCACCACCACCTTCGCGCCGGCGTCCTGCGCGACGCGAAAGACGTTCTTGCGCGCCATCACCTCGCGCGTGTCGCCCATGCCGCTGCGATCGCCGATCGCGAGCGGACCGGCGTCGAGCGCCTTGAGCTTCGCGAGCAGCGCGACGAGCGTGGCCTCGTGCGTGGAGCCGGGCGGCGGGTCGGCGCTGTTGAAGTTCGGCTTGACGAAGAGGTCGCGGCCCGCGAAGCGTGGCAGGTCGAGGAGGTCGATGGCGCGCGCCGTGCCGGCCGCGCGGTCGCGGGTGGCGACGACGGCGACGCGGGTGGTCGTGGCGTCGCTGCGCAGGGCGTCGGCCGCGGGAAGGGAAGTGGCCATGAGCGCTCCGGGGAGGACGGTCGCGTTGCGGAGGAATTCCCGGCGGTTCATCGTCGTGGCGTCGATGGTGACGATGGAACGATGATACGCCGCGCCCCGCGACGTCGTTGCTCGGGAGCGAGCGCCCGCAGGTCGGTGTCAGACACCGTATAGGCGGTGTCAGACACGTCATAGGCCGTGTCTGACACCGATCGTCGCCGGCGCCGAGCCTGCGTCGTCGCGGGTGGGGGATATACCCCACTGCCGGGGGCGTTCACCCGGTGGGACCACCCCCAACACCCCATTCCGCACACCGCCGCACGCGCGGCGATCGCTCCCTTTCTCCTGCCGGATCAGGGGCCTGCGTGGCATTTCCACGGTTTTCGGCGACGCTGGCCCGCGCCTTGCGATAGGGGATGCGCACGCCATCGGTCCCACCCGCTTCGCGATACGAGGCACCGGGCGCGCCCAATGCCAATTTCGGAGACAAGAAGAATGACCACGCAACGCCCCGGCCTGACCCCCACCCGCCGCATCCGTCCGCTCTTCGCCGCTGTCGCTGCAGCGGCCCTGCTCGCCGCGCCGCTCGCGGCCCATTCGCAAGCCGTGGTGATGGCGGGCGACTACCAGAACTTCGACGTGCTGAACAACACCGGCGGGCCGACGCACGGCTTCGAGATGGAGGTGTGGGGCGTGTCGAGCTCGCAGCTGACGCGCATCTTCCCGTCCAACTGGTTTCCCGAGGTGATCCGCTACGGCGTGGGCACCGCGACCGACTTCCCGGGCGGCGTGTACGTGCGCTGGATCGCCCCGTACGACCCCGCGACCGGCCAGTTCGCCACGTCCACCCCGGTGCCGCCGTCCCTCAAGACCGTGCCGGGCGACTCCTGCTGGACGCTCGGCATGCCGCAAACCTACGCGACCGCCGGCTGCGAGCACTTCGGCATCAGCACGACGTACAACGTGAATCCGACGAAGATCCTCTACCGCTGGCTGAAGGCCGACCCGGCGAACCCGGGCAAGGTGATCGCCGCGGGCGCCGACATTCCGATCCAGGCGCCCGTGTGGGTCGCGCAGGCGCCTGCCGCTCCCGACCTCGCCCCCGTGGTCGCCGCGGAAGTGCGCGCGCAGGAAGCGGAGCAGCCGCAGCTCTACGGCGATGCGCAGTGGGTCCGCGTGTTCAAGACCGAGCATCCGGAGAAGGTGGTGCTGGAGGACCTGGTCGGCGACAACCCGGCGGTGGTCGCGCAGGATGCCGCCGCGCTGGAGACGAACTGGACGCTGCTGCAGGCCGATCCGGTGTTCGGCGCCGGCAACAAGCGCCAGCGCGGCAAGCTCGCCAACCAGGGCAACCTCGGCAAGGGGAATCACGTCGTCGTGCGCCGCTACGAGTACTACCGGTACGCCGGCGCGTACGACCCGATCACGCACGAGGCGCTGTGCGCGGACGGCACCTGCAGCGCGCCGAGCCCGGGCGAACTCGGCGACGCCATCGGCGCGCAGAACGCCGCGGCGAACATCGACGTCAACGCGCTCACCGTCAGCGTGACCGGCAGCGGCAGCGTGTCCTCGTCCGACAAGGTGTTCGCGTGCGGCAACAAGTGCTACGGCGTCTATGCCCCGGGTGCCACCGTCGCGCTCACCGCGAAGGCGGGCTCCGGCGCCGCGTTCACGGGCTGGACGGGGGCGTGCGCGGGCAACGCGTCCACCTGCACCGTGACGCTCAACGCGGAGAAGTCCGTCGGCGCCACGTTCGCGGCCGTCGTGCCGTCGTTCAAGGTGTCGGTGTCGTCCTCCAAGACCGGCACCGTGACCGCCACGCCCTCGGTCGCGGACGGCACGCTCAACTGCGGCAGCACGTGCACGGTCAAGTTCCCGCAGAACACGCTGGTGACGCTCACCGCCACGCCGGCGGCCGGCAAGACGTTCCTGGGCTGGAGCGGCGCGTGCACGGGCACCGCGCCGGTGTGCAGCATCAATGTCGTCAAGGACGTCTCGGTGCAGCCGTCGTTCTCCAAGTAACGGCCATCCCCGCAACGCACGACGGGCGGTGCCGCGGCGCCGCCCGTCGTCGCGGCCCCCGTCGAAAACCCGAGGGCAGAAGGTAGAATGAACGCCCACTTTTCCTACGCCGAGGCGCCCCGTCGCAGCGGCCTTCCGCGACGCCTCATGGCCATCACGCGCAGGATCGAATCCGGGACCGTCCGTGCCTCCGCCTCCGCGGCGGACGCGCGCCCGTTCGACCTCATCCGGTGGTTCGCCGTGGCCGGACTGGCGGCGATCGCGCTCGTCAGCATCGTCACCTCGTACCTGCTGTCGCAGTTCCTCACCCACCACATGCTGGAGCGCGACGGCGCACTGACCGCCGAGTCGATCCAGACCATCACGCGGGTGGAGAACACGACGCAGTTCTTCACCACGCGCCAGTACGTCGAGGGCGATCGCAACCTCCACGAGTTCTTCCAGTACTTGGGCTCGCTGCACGACATCATGCGGGCGAACGTGTACGCCACCGACGGCACCGTCATCTGGTCCACCGACGCGACGCTGATCGGCAAGCGCTACAACGACAACCACGAGCTCGAGGAGGCGCTGGAAGGCAAGCCCACGTTCGAGTGGGGCAAGGTCGGCGACGCCGAGCGCTTCAAGCTCGAGCACGCGAACCTGGGCAAGGCCGGCGACTACTTCATCGAGAACTACATCCCCGTCCGCCAGCCGCAGACGGGCGCCATGCTCGGCGTGGTCGAGCTCTACCGCATGCCGAACGCGCTCTTCGAGACCATCCAGCGCGGCACGCTGCTCATCTGGACGGCCGCGCTGTGCGGCGGCGTCTTCCTCTACCTCGTGCTGTTCTGGATCGTCCGCCGGGCGGACCGCACGATCCGCCTGCAGCAGAAGCGCCTCGTCGAATCGGAGACGCTCGCGGTGGTGGGCGAGCTGGCAGGCTCGATCGCGCACGGCCTGCGCAACCCGCTGTCGTCGATCCGCACCTCCGCCGAGCTCGCGGCCGACAGCTCGCCGGAGGAAGTGCGCAGCATCGCCGTCGACATCACGTCGGAGGTCGACCGGCTGGAGCGCATGGTCCGCCAGCTCCTCGCGTACTCGCAGGCGCCCACGGTCGCGCTCGACAGCGTGGACGTCGGCCGCGTGCTGCGCGGCACCGCGCGCCAGTTCGCGCGCGACCTCGAGCGCCGCAACGTCGAGCCGCTGCTGGACGTCGCGCCGTCGTTGCCGCCGGTGCGCGCGGACGAGGCGCTGCTCGAGCAACTCCTGAACAGCCTCGTCGCCAACGCGCTCGACGCGATGCCCAAGGGCGGCACGCTCACCATCGCGGCGCGCCCGGGCGGCAAGCGGAAGACGATCGAGGTGACGGTCGGCGACACGGGCGTGGGCATCCCCAGGGATCGCCTCGCCGACATCTTCAAGCCGTTCCGCACCAGCAAGCCGAAGGGCCTCGGCATGGGGCTGGCACTCGCGCGCCGGATCATGCGCCGCTTCGGCGGCACGATCGCGATCGACAGCAACGTCGGCGTCGGCTCGACGGTGACGCTGGTGCTGCGCGAGGCGTAGCGCGTGCCGTTCCCCGTCCTCATCGTCGACGACGAGGTCACGTTCGGGCGCAACCTCGCGACCTTCCTCACCCGCAACGGCTACGAGGTGAGCCGCGTCGAGAGCGCCGAGGAGGGACTCGCGCAGATCAACGCGTTCCGCCCGGCGGTGGTGCTGCTCGACTTCAACCTCCCCGGCATGGACGGCCTGCAGATGCTGGCGGAGATCCGCAAGCGCGACCGGCGCATCAAGGTCATCCTGGTCACCGGCCAGGGCAGCGAGCAGGTCGCGGTCGACGCGATGAAGGCCGGCGCGCACGACTACCTCACCAAGCCCGTGGTGCTGGGCAAGCTGAAGCTCGTGCTCGAGAAGGCGTCGGGCCAGGACCGGCTGGAAGAGGAGCTCAACTACTACCGCGCCCGCGAGTCGAGCGGCAGCGGGCTCGCCAACCTCGTCGGCGAGTCGGCGCCCATGCAGGCGCTGAAGGGCGAGGTCCGGGACGTGGTGGAAGCCGACGCGGCGCTCACGGACGCCGACCCGCCCGCGGTGCTCGTCACCGGCGAGACGGGGGCCGGCAAGGAACTCGTCGCGCGTGCGCTGCACTTCGAGGGCCCGCGCCGCGACCGGCCGTTCCTCGAGTTCAACTGCGCCAACCTCCCGCTGCACCTCGTGGAGGCGGAACTCTTCGGCTACGAGCGCGGCGCCTTCACCGACGCCAAGGAGCGCAAGCAGGGCCTCATCGAAACCGCCGAGGGCGGCACGCTGTTCCTGGATGAGATCGGCGACATCGACCCCTCGCTGCAGGTGAAGCTCCTGAAGCTCATCGAGAACAAGATGGTGCGTCGCCTGGGCAGCGTGCGCGAGCAGAAGGCCAACGTGCGCATCGTCACCGCCACCAACAAGCCGCTGGAGCGGATGGTGCGCGAAGGCACCTTCCGCTCGGACCTCTTCTACCGCCTGCGGATCGTCCACCTCAAGGTGCCGCCGCTGCGCGAGCGCGGCGACGACATCCTGCTGCTCGCGCGCCACTTCCTCGCGCTGCACGGGGCGCGCTACCGCAAGCCCGGGCTCGAGTTCACGCCGGAAGCGTGTGCGCGGTTGCGCGCCTACGCGTGGCCCGGCAACGTCCGCGAGCTGAAGAACCTGGTCGAGCAGTGCGTGATCATGGCGCGCGGCACGCGGGTGGACGTGGAACACCTCAACCTGCCGGTCGAGGGCGCGGTCGACGACGACGCGGCACCGGCCGCCGCCGGGGGCGACGCGCTCAACCTCTCGCAGGCGGAACGCGACCTCGTGGAGCGCGCGCTGCGCGAATCGGGCTGGAACATCACGCAGGCCGCGAAGCTCCTCGGCGTCACCCGCGACACGCTGCGCTACCGGATCGAGAAGCTGGGCTTCACGCGCCCCTGACGGCGCGTCACGGCTTGTCGCGGGCCGTCGGGACCTTCGGCGGCGGCGGCCCGGCGAACACCGGGCCGCCCTCGTACGTGAAGTACAGCCGGCGCTGGCTGTGCGACACCAGCATCCGGTGCGCGCGCAGGAAGTCGGCGCCGACGATCATCGGCTCGCGCGCGAGCTTGCGGCCGACGTTGCTGCCGGTGGCCGACACCGCCGTGTTCTTCCAGATCTCCGCGAACGCGATGCGCACGTCGGGGATGGTTTCGTTGCCGATGGCAAAGCTCGCGAATGGCGCGGTCCACACCGGGATGGCGCGCGCGCCCACTCCCTGCACGGCGCCGGCGGACGTGACGTCCGGCGACTGGCGCCGGATGCCCAGCGCCTCCGCGTCCGCGTAGGGCACGATCGAGACCCCGGCGCCGGAGTCCAGCATCGCGTTGACGGTGCGATCGTTCAGGCGGACCTCGAACTCGATGCGCGGGCGACTCTCGACGATCGCCTCGATCCCGACCTCGGCGACGTTCTCCTTCGCCCAGTAGGCGAGCGAGACGCCATCGCAGTCGCGCGGCTGGAAGAGGCGCACCGCCTGGCGGCGCAGGTCGAATTCGACGTCGAAGCGCTGCAGGAAGTCCTCCCCCAGCATCACGTCCCACGGCCGGTGGCGGTCGTCGTCGCCGACCACCAGCAACTGCAGCGACGACGTTGCCGCCTCGCCGAGCTTGAACTCGTCGACGGTGGCGATCTGCGCCTGGGCCTGCCCGCCGATGCCCACCACCTGCCGGCCCGGCGCGTCGCGCAGCGGCAGGCCCAGCGCGACCGCGGAGTGCCGCTCGATCGAGCTGACCATCGCTCCGGTGTCGAGCATGATGCCGACCGGCTTGCCGTTGATGGCGCCGTCGACGACGATGTGGGTGCCGCCGGGCCGGACCGGCCATTCGACGACCTTGAGGAAGCGGCAACGGCCCTGCGCCTGCGCGTTCGCCGCGGCGAACGCGAGGAGCAGCAGCAGCACGACGATGCGGGCACGGTGCGCCATGGCGGACGGCGATGCCGGGGAGGCCCGACTATCGCATCGCGGCGCGGCGGTCGCAACCGCCGCCCGGAGGTGCCGGCGCTACTGCGCGGCGCCGATCGTCAGCGCGATGGTGCCCACACCCGCGATCGAGCCCTCGATGCGGTCGCCCGCCACCACGGGACCCACGCCTTCCGGCGTGCCGGTGTAGACCAAGTCGCCCGGCTGCAGGTGGTAGTAGCGCGACAGGTGCGCGAGGATCGCCGCGACCGGATGGATGAGGAGCGAGAGGTCGCTCGACTGCTTCGTCGCGCCGTTCACGCGCAGCTCGATCGCGCCCTTCGCCGGATGCCCGATCGCGCTCGCCGGCACGATCTCGGAGAGCACCGCGGAGTCCTCGAAGTCCTTGCCGAGGTCCCACGGCCGGCGCTCCTCGCGGAACTTGAGCTGCAGGTCGCGGCGCGTCATGTCGAGGCCGCAGGCGTAGCCGAACACGTGGTCGAGCGCGCTCGCGGCGGGGATGCGGAAGCCCGGCTGGCCGATGGCGGCGACCAGCTCCATCTCGTAGTGGTAGTTCGCGGTCTCCGGCGGGTAGGGGATCGTCGCGCCGGAAGGCACGTACGCGTACGCGTTCTTCATGAAGTAGAACGGCGCCTCGCGGTCGGCCTGCACGCCCATCTCTTTCGCGTGGGCTTCGTAATTGCGGCCGACGCAGAAGATGCGGCGGATGGGAAAGCGGGCGTCGCTGCCGCGGACGGGCGCGGCGGGCAGCGCGGGCGGATCGAAGAGGTAGGCCATGACGGTGACTTATTCGAACACTTCGTAGAAGCCGAGCTTGCGCTGCAGCGGCGCGTCGTCGACCATGAACAGGAATGCAGGCGACTGGCCCGAGGCGTTGCGCAGCACGATCTCGGCGTGCGTGGGCGCGGCGAACGTGTCGTTCTCGCCGAAGGGCAGCGCGACGCCATCCACGCTCGCGGTGCCGCCGCCTTCCACGCCGTGGAACACCGCCGATGCGGAGCGCCGCGGCAGGCGCAGTTCCTCCCCCGGACGCAGCATGAGCGCGGAGAAGCCGAGCGAGGCCATGCACTCCTGGCCGGTCTCGGGGTTCACGTAGGCGACGTGCACCGCGCGGTCCTTCGGCGTGACGCCGGCCATCGCGGTGAGCGTCGCGCGTACTTCCTTCCACGGGAAGCGCATCAGCGGATACTCGCGGCGCTGCGGCGTGAGCGATGCGTACGGCACGATGCCACCCTGCCGGAAGCGCGTGGTCGACGAGTTCGCGGGGTCCGTCACCGTCTGCAGCGCGCCCTCGATCGCGTAGGACGCCTCGAGGCCGTAGACCACGGGCAGGTCGAGCGCGTCGAGCCAGATCACGGGCTCCGTGCCCTCGTGGCCGTGCTGGTGCCACAGCTTCGGCGGGGTCAGGATCAGGTCGCCGCGCTCCATCGGCAGTTTTTCGCCCTGCACGACGGTGTAGCCGCCCTTGCCCTCGACGACGAAGCGCACGGCCATCGGCGTGTGGCGGTGGTTGGGCGCGGTCTCGCCCGGCAGGATCAGCTGCAGGCCGATATAGATCGACGGCGTGGCCTGCATGTTCTCGAGGCCGAGGCCCGGATTGCACAGCACCAGCACGCGCCGCTCCGCCTTCTCGATCGGCGTCAGCTCGCCGGCGCGCAGGAGCGCCGGCCGGATGTCGGCGTACTTCCACAGCACCGGCTGTGTGCGCCGCGTCGGCTTGCCGTACGGCAGCACGCCGCGCAGCGACGGCCACAGGGGCAGCAGGTTGTGGCTGACGAGGCCGTTGTAGTAGTCGGCGGGAAGGTCCGCGACGGTGCCGAGGCTCATGGGTCGTGTCTTTCGCGAAGGATTCGGGACGTTGGCCGGCGGCGCGCGGTCACGCGTTGGGCGGCCGGTGGTCCGCGCCCACGCCGATCGGTGCGGGGACGAGGGAGACGATGCGGGTGAAGAGCGCCTTGTACTTGCCCGCGGGACCTTCCCACGGGTTGTCGTTGGCGTTGAAGGCGGCGTCGATCGCGGCCCAGTCGTCGGCGGCGAGGGCCTTGCGCGCGAGCGGCATCACCTGCGTCTCCTCCTTCGACATGTGCTGCCACTGGAAGTCGAAGTAGCGGTCGACCGCGACCTTGAACGCGGGCGCGCCGGCGGCCCCTGCGACGCGGAAGTCCGCGAGCGCGGCGGCGAGCGCGGTCCACGCGTTGTGGATGTTGCGGTGCTCCTTTTCCAGCACGTCGAGGACGGCCGCCGCCTCCGGGCTGCGCCGGCGCAGCGCGACGAAGAGGAACTGGTCTTCCTTCGGGTGGTGCACCTGGTCGGGCAGTTCGGTGATGTACTGGATCATCGCGTCCAGCACCTCGAAGTCCGGTTCGTAGCGGCCGGTGACGATCCCGTTGACGTAGGACTGCAGGGCCGTGAGCACGGCGGCCAGTGCGCGGTGCTCCGCCTTGATGATGTCGAGTGCGCCCTTCATGTGCTGCTCCTGTGTTGTGTCGTGCTAGCCCGCGTTGACGCCGATGAGGCGGTCGAGGAGGGCCGGGTCCGCGGCCAGCGCCTCGCTCGCGCCCTGCCACGCGACGCGCCCCCGCTCCAGCACGACGGCGTGCCGGGTCAGCGGCAGGATCTGGTGCGCGTGCTGCTCGACCAGGATCACCGCCATGTTGCCTTCCGCTACCATCTCGTCGATCACCCGCAGCAGCTCCTGCACGATGAGCGGGGCGAGCCCCTCCAGCGGCTCGTCGAGCAGGAGCAGCTTCGGGTTGGTCATCAGCGCGCGGGCCATCGCGAGCATCTGCTGCTCGCCGCCCGAGAGCTGGTTGCCCATGTTGCCGCGCCGCTCCCCGAGCCGGGGGAACGTCCGGTACACGCGCGCGACGTCCCACGGACCGGGACGCGCGACGACCGTCAGGTTCTCCTCGACCGTCAGCGATGCGAAGATGTCGCGCTCCTGCGGCACCCAGCCCAGCCCCGCGTGCGCGCGGCGGTGGCCGGCCACGCGCGAGATGTCCCGGCCGTCGAAGTGCAGCGCGCCCTTCATGAGGCGCGCGGCGCCGATCAGCGTCGCGAGCAGCGTCGTCTTGCCCATGCCGTTGCGGCCGAGGAGCGCCATGCTGCCCGCCGTCTCGAGCGCGAGGCTCACGTCCTCCAGCACCACGGCCTCGCCGTAGCCGCTCCAGACGTTCTCCATGCGCAGGAGCTCAGCCATGCACCGGCTCCCCGAGGTAGAGCTCGCGCACGCGGTGGTCCTTGGCGATCGCCTCCGGCACGTCCTCGACCAGCAGCGCGCCGCTGACCAGCACGGAGATGCGGTCCGCGAACCGGAAGACGAGGTCCATGTCGTGCTCGATCAGCACGATCGTGACGTCGCGCGGCAGCGCGCGGATGGTCTCGAACAGCTCGCGGCTCTCGCGCGTGGGCACGCCCGCGGCCGGCTCGTCGAGCAGCAGCACGCGCGGCCGCGCGGCCAGCGCCAGCGCGATCTCGATCAGCCGCTGCTTGCCGTACGCGAGGTTGCGCGTGCGCTCGTTGGCGACGTCGGCGAGGCGCAGCCGGACCAGCAATTCGGCCGCCTCGTCGAGCGCCCCGCGCTGCGCGCCCACGGGCTGCCACCAGCGCGTGGCGAGGTCGCGGCGCTCGCACACCGCGAGCATCACGGATTCCAGCACCGTCATGTCGGCGAAGAGCCGGTTGATCTGGAACGTGCGCGCGAGACCGCGCTTCACGCGCTGGTGCTGCGCGAGACCGGTCACGTCCTCGCCGTGCAGCAGCACCCGGCCGGCGGACGGCTCGAGGAAGCCGGTCAGGAGATTGATGAGCGTCGTCTTGCCGGCGCCGTTGGGGCCGATCAACGCGTGCCGGCTGCCGGCCGGGACGTTGAGCGTCACGTCGTCGGTGGCGACGAAGCCGCCGAAGCGCTTGACGAGTCCGACGGTGGCGAGCGCGACGTCGCTCATCGCGGTGCCCTCCGGCCGAGCTTGACGCCGAGGCGGCGCAGGCCGCCCAGGATGCCCTCGCGGCCGAACAGCACCACCAGGATCAGCAGCAGGCCGAGCCAGAACTGCCAGTACTGCGGGTTCACGTCCGAGAGCAGCTGGTGCGCGACCATGAACACCAGCGTGCCGAGCAGTGCGCCGTAGAGGCCGCCGGTGCCGCCCAGCACGAGGATCAGCATCAGCTCTGCGGAGCGCGAGAAGCTGAAGACGTCGATCGAGACGAACTGGGTGGTTTGCGCGAGCAGCGCGCCGGCCACGCCGGCGTAGCCCGCGGCGATCGTGTAGATCGCGATCAGCCGGCGGTTCACCGGCGTGCCGAGCGCCGGCATGCGCGCCGCATTGAGCCGGATGCCGACGAGGCTCGCGCCGAACGGCGAGCGCACCAGCCGCCGCGCCACGTAGAAGAACGCGAACAGCACGACGAAGCAGTAGACGTACGCGGTGTTGCCGTAGAGGTCGAAACTGAAGACCCCGAGGACGGGCTTCATCTCCACGCCCTGCAGGCCGTCGATGCCGCCCGTGTACTCGGTCAGCTTGTTGGCCGCCTCGAACAGCATCAGCGACACGCCCATGGTCACCATCAGCCGCGTGAGGTCGGAGCCGCGCAGCACGAGGAAGCTCGTCACGTAGCCCGCCAGCGACGCGAGCACGAGCGCGGCGGCGAGGCCCGCCAGCGGGTCGCCGAAGCCGTGCTTGGCGAGCAGGCCCGCGGTATAGGCGCCGATGCCGAAGAACGCGGCGTGGCCGAGCGAGATGATGCCGGCGTAGCCCAGGATGAGGTCCAGCGACAGCGCGAAGAGCCCGGTGATCGCGATCTGGCTCATGAAGAGCCGGCTGTCCGGGAACGCGAAGAACGCCGCGAACGGCAGCAGCCAGAACGCGATCTCGGGCCAGCGCCAGCGCGCGGCGCGAGCGAGCGGCCCTGTGTCGACGGCGGCGGCCGCGCGCGGGGCGACGACGGGCGTGGCGTCCGCGCTCACCGGGCCGCCGTGCGTCCGAACAGGCCCTGCGGCCGGAAGATGAGCGTCACGACCATCACCGCGTAGATGACGAACGCGCCGATCTGCGGGAAGTAGTACTTGCCGGCGACGTCCGCGACGCCGATCAGCAGCGCCGCGTACAGCGAGCCCTTGATGTTGCCGCTGCCACCGACCGCCACCACGATCAGGAAGTACACGATGTACTTGACCGGGAACTCGGGGTCCATCCCGAGCGCTTCCACGCCCAGCGCGCCGCCCAGCCCCGCGAGCGCCGAGCCCAGCGCGAACGCGAGGCTGAACACGCGGTCGACGTCGATGCCGAGGCCGCGCGCGGCGCGCGGGTTGTCCACGGACGCGCGCAGCTGCGCCCCGAAGCGCGTGCGCACCAGCATCCACTGCAGCGCGACCGCGATGACCACCCCGATCACCACGAGGAAGAGGCGGTAGACGCCGATGTCGATGCCCGGCAGGCTCCACTGCCCGCGCAGGTAGGAGGGCAGGGTCAGGGGCTGCTGCTGCGCGCCGAAGAAATAGTGCGCGGTCGCGATCGACATGAACACGAGGCCGATGGAGAAGAGCACCTGGTCGAGGTGCGACGCGCCGTAGAGGCGCCGGTACAGCGTGCGCTCGAGGATCACGCCGGCGAGCGCGCTCGCGATCACCACCAGCGGCAGGGTGGCGAGGAACGGCACGCCGGCGCGGTTGAGCAGCACCACGCACACGTACCCGCCCAGCATCGCGAACGCGCCGTGCGCCAGGTTCACGAAGTTCATGAGCCCGAGCGTGACCGACAGCCCGACGCTGATGAGGAACAGCAGGAGGCCGGAGGCGATGCCGTCGAACAGGATGGTCATGCCGCTGATGTCCGCATTGCGCCGATGGTCGAAGCAGAAAGTAGGGGCGCCCGCGGCGCCCCTTTTCCAGGTTACTTACCGGGGTCCTTCACCTCGCCCACGTTGTCGAATTCCACGTTCTGCAGCTTGCCGCCGACCTTCTCGACCTTGCGGATGTAGACCGTCTGGTTGATGTCGCGCGTGTTGGGATCGATCGTGATCTTGCCGCGCGGGCTCGTCCACGACATCCCCTTGGCGGCGGCGACGAACTTCTCCGGATCGGTGCTGCCGCCGGTCTTCTTGAGCACCTCGGCGATGAGCTGCATGCCGTCGTAGCCGGCCACCGCCATGAAGTTCGGGCGGTCCTTCGGATACGCCTTGGCGTACGCGGCGGTGAACGCCTTGTTCTCCGGCGAGTTGTGCACCTCGGAGTAGTGGAACGACGAGATGATGCCGAGTGCCGAGTCGCCGAGGGCGTCGAGGATGTCCTCGTCCGTGAGGTCGCCCGTGGCGATGATGCGGATGCCTGCCTGCGGCAGGCCGCGGTCGACGTAGCCCTTCATGAACGCGATGGTCTCCGCACCCGGCGGAAAGAACAGGAACACGGCGTCCGGCTTCGCGTCCTTGATCTTCTGCAGGTACGGCGCGAAGTCGGGGTTCTTCACCGGCACGCGCACTTCGCCGATCACCTCGCCGCCGGCGGCGGTGAACGTCTTCTTGAACTGGCCTTCGGCGTCGTGGCCGGGGCCGAAGTCGGCGACCAGCGTGTACACCTTCTTGATGCCGTTCTTCGCGGCCCACGTCGCGATCGGCGCGGTGTCCTGGGGCAGCGTGTGCGACACGCGCACGATGTACGGGGACTTCTCCGTGATGATCGACGTCGCGGCGTTCATGATCACCATCGGCTTCTTGGCCTCGGTGGCCACGGCTGCCACCGCGAGGGCGGACGGCGTGAGGCCGAAGCCGGCGAGGATGTCGACCTTGTCCTTGACCACCAGCTCCTGCGCGACGCGCTTGCTGACGTCGCCCGCGGTGCCCGGGCCGTCGTCCTTCACGACGATCTCGATCTTGCGGCCGGCGACCGTGTCGCCGTTCTGCGCGAGCCACAGGCGCACGCCGTGCTCGATCTGCTTGCCGTAGGCGGCGAAGGGACCGGACATCGGAAGCTCGAGGCCGATCTTCACGGGATCGGCCGCGAGCGCGAGGGTGGAGAGGCCGACCGCGACCAGCGCGCCGGCGAGCTTGGCAAAGCGTGACATCGATTCCTCCTTGTTGTGCGGTGCGGGCAGGTCTTGCTGCCGCGCCATTATGCTCCGGCAGGCACCGAATCGCGCCCGTAGCCGTAGATCCAGTCGAGGCTGCGGTAGTAGTCCTGCGGGGTCTTGCCCCGGAAGAGGTCGTTGCGCACCAGGCGCTCCACGCCGGCGGCGTGGTAGAGGCGGCCCAGCTCCCGCGAGGAGAGCACGATCCGGGCGGTGCGGGCGATGCGGCGGTCCTGGTAGCGCCGGAACGCGGCGTTGAGGTCGTCCGGCGTCGCCTTGACCTGCTGCATCATCTCGACCGCGTCCTCGATCGCCATGCACGCGCCTTGGGCGAAGTACTGGTGGGTCGGGTGCGCCGCGTCGCCCAGCAGCGTGACGTTCCCGTCGGTCCAGTTGCCCACGGGATCGCGGTCGCCCAGCACCCAGCGGCGCCAGTTGCGCGACTTCTCGAGCACGCCGCGCGGCAGCGACGGCAGGTGCTGGAAGTACGAGAGCAGCTCGTCGCGGTCGCCCGGCTCGTTGTGGCCTTCGGTGGTCCGCGTCGGGTGGTGGACCGTCGCGACGATGTTGAAGAGCTTCCAGCCGCGCAGCGGGTAGTGGACCATGTGGCACTTCGGCCCCGCCCACAGGCACGCCGCGTTCCAGCGCAGCTCCTCGGGCATCTCCTCGATGGGCAGCACGGCGCGGTACGCGACGTGGCCGGAGATCCTGGGGCCGCCGTCGCCGACGATGCTCTCGCGCACCCTGGAGCGCACGCCGTCGCAGCCGATCAGCGCGGCGCCCTTGAACGACTGCCCGCCGGCCGTGTGCACGGTGACGCCGCTGCCGTCCTGCTCGAAGCCCGTGACCTCGGTCGCCGCGTGCAGCGTGATCGCCGGGTCGGCCTGGCACAGCTCGTACAGCGGCGAGTGCAGGTCCGCGCGGTGGATGACCGCGTACGGGTTGCCGAAATGCTTGCGGAACGGCTCGTCGACCGGGATCTCGGCGACCTTGTCGCCCGTGACCCCGTCCATCATGAGGAGCTTGTCGATGTACACCGCGTTGGCGAGCGTCTGCTCGGCCACGCCCAGTGTCTTCAGCGCGTGGAACACGTTGGGCCCGAGCTGGATTCCCGCGCCGATCTCGCCGAACGCCGGCGCGCGCTCGAGCACGGTGACCGCGAAGCCGGCCCGCGAGAGGCCGATGGCCGCGGCCACGCCGCCGATGCCGCCGCCGGCGACGACGATGGTGCGTCTTCCCTGCTGGTTCATGTCCCGCTCCTCCCTCTCGTGTCGGGGTGGGTCCGCCTTGCGTGGCGCGGTGCGCCCGGGCTAGACTCACGGTCAGTGCACTGATCATCAGTGCACTGCTGATATCGACAGTACACTGACGAAAATCCGGTGTCAAGCGCCCGGCCGCCGGCAGGCGGCGGGGGGCTGCGCCGGGGAGACCGCCGCCATGGCCAGCAAGCGCACCGCCGTCCCGCCCGAGAATCCGGAGTCGCTCTACCGGATGCCGGGGCACCTCATCCGCCGTTGCCACCAGATCGCCGTCGCGCTCTTCCTCGAGGAGACGGCCGCCTTCGGCATCACCCCGCAGCAGTACGCCACGCTGGCGGTGCTCGCGATGAACGACGGGGTCGACCAGATCACGCTCGCCGGGCTCGCCGCCTTCAACCGCACGACGGCGGGCGAGGTGCTCGGGCGCATGGAGACGGCCGGCCTCGTCACGCGCAGCGACAGCGCGACGGACGGGCGCGTGAAGACGATCCGCATCACCCGCGCCGGCCGCAAGCTGCTGGCCGACGTGCAGGACGCGATCGAGCGCGTGCAGGAGCGGCTGCTGGTGCCGCTCAACGCCGCCGAGCGGCGGCAGTTCACGGAATTCCTTGCGCGTATCGCCAGCGAGAACAACGAGCTGTCGCGCGCGCCGCTGCGGCGGCCCGCGGCGCGGTCCGCCGCGGATTGACGACGGGGCGGGTCAGGGAACGCGCGTAAGCGTCACCGCGCAGTCGTCGAGCGCCTGCCGCGGGGGCGGCGGGAACAGCGGGGGCCAGGCGCGGAGGATGCGGTCGGTATCGGGGCGCAGCACGATCGTGTCGTCCGCCGCCCCGCGGCATTCGCGGAACCTTCTTCAACACCAGCATCGCGCACCGCCTTGCGCATCGACAAGGCGACGCGTCGGCGCCGGCGTTGCGGCGCTAGGTCGCGAACACCGTTCGCAGGCGGCCGTCGGCGACGTCCGCCACCTCGCCGTGTGCGGGGATCATCACGGCCGGCGGCGCCTCGTCGTGGCGTGCCAGCAGCCAGCGCTTGAGCGCCGGCCGGTCGCGCACCATGAACCGCGTCCCGAGGTTGTTGAACCGGAGTCCGGGGGCACTGCCCGTCACGCGGAACAGGAAGCCGACGCCGAAGTTGGGCGGCACCTCCGCGAAGTTGAAGACGGCGTCCGTGACGTACCAGAGCACGCCGCGCCCGGTGCGCATGCGGATCAGCGTCTCGCCCATCCGGTAGTGCGGCATGTCGATGAAGTCGACGTGCGGTCCCGACCGCGCGGCCAGTTCGGCGAGCGGCCGCACGGGCAGCCCGGTCTTGCGCCCGACCCGCGCGACCGACTGCGCCGGCGCGTAGACCGTCGCCTCGGGGAACCGGCGCCGCCACTCCGGGATGCCGAGGTGATGGAAGGCATTCGTCGCGACGAGCGCGCGCACCGGTCCGCGGGCGGCGAGCGCGTCCAGCACCGCGCCCGGGACCCGGCACGGCGGACTCGCGACCGCCAGCCCGTCGGCGATGCCCACGGCGAGCGCACGCGAGAGAGCGGGCCCGAACGAATACTGGAAGGTGAGGGCGGGAAGGCCGGCGTCGGCCTCCCGCCACGTGCCGGGCATGCCCGGCGTCAGACGATTCTGATGCTCATGTTGGGCAGCCCGTCGATGTGGCACTCGACGACGTCGCCCCGCACCACCGGCCCCACGTTCTCCGGCGTGCCCGAGAAGATGATGTCGCCGGGCTTCAGTTCGAACGCCTCCGAGAGCTTCGCGATCTGCTCCGCGACGCTCCAGATCATCTGGTTCAGGTTCGCGCTCTGCTTCGTGACGCCGTTGACCTTGAGCCAGATCGCGCCCTGCTCCATGGGCGCGGCGGCGGCCGCCGGGTGCAGCGGACCGATGGGCGCGGACATGTCGAAGCTCTTGCCGATCTCCCACGGCTTCTTCTCGTCGCCCATCGCGCGCTGCAGGTCGCGCCGCGTCATGTCGAGGCCGACCGCGTACGCGTAGACGCACTCCAGCGCCTTCTCCTTCGGGATGTTGCGACCGCCCTTGTTGAGCGCCGCGACCAGTTCGCACTCGTAGTGGTAGTTCTTGGTGAGCGTCGGGTACGGATGGTCGGCGATCGTTCCCGGCGCCACGTTCTGGATCGCGTCCGTGGGCTTCTGGAAGAAGAACGGCGGCTCGCGGTTCGGGTCCGACCCCATCTCGCGCGCGTGCGCCGCGTAGTTGCGCCCGATGCAGTAGATGCGGCGCACCGGGAACACGTCGGTGGTGCCGGCGATGGCGATGGTCGTCACCGGCACGGTGACGACGGACTTCACCGGCGACTGCGCGTGGGCGGCGCCCGTGGTCACGGCGCCCGCGGACAGCGCGAGACCGGTCTTGAGCAGCGCACGGCGATCGTTGCGTGGCATGGCGGATTTCCTCCCAGGGTGTTTCGATTATTGTCAGGGCCGCAGGCCCGCCCACCCCATCACGAAGCGCAGCAGGTACGCGACGGTGGCGACGGCGGCGACACCCGCGAGCCAGTAGGCCGCGAGCCACAGCATCCGCTGCCGCCACGCGGGGCGCGGCGCGCCCTCGGGCGGCGGGCCCTCCGGCTGCATCAATGATAACCCTGCGATGCGTCCACCTTGCCGCGGAACACGTAGTAGCCCCACGCGGTGTAGCCCAGGATCATCGGGATGATGAGCAGCGCGCCGACCAGCGCGAAGCCCTGGCTCTGCGGCGGCGACGCGGCGTCCCAGATCGTGATCGAGGGCGGCACGACGTACGGCCACACGCTGATCCCGAGCCCGCTGTAGCCCAGGAACACGAGGCACAGCGTGAGCACGAACGGCCCCGCGTGCGGTTCGCCGCGCAGGCGCACGAGGAGCTGCCACGTGACCAGCGCGACGAGGATCGGCACCGGCGAGAAGTACAGCAGGTTCGGCATCGTGAACCAGCGCTCCGCGATCGCCGGGTGCGTGAGCGGCGTCCACGCGCTGATGATCGCGATCACCGCGAGCACGATGAGCGTGAGACGGCGCCCGATGGCGACCATGCGCTGCTGCAGGTCGCCGCCCGTCTTGAAGATGAGCCACGTGCAGCCCAGCAGCGAATACGCCGCGACGAGGCCCGCGCCGGTGAAGAGCGCGAACGGGGTGAGCCAGTCGAGCGCGCCGCCCGCGAACGCGCGGTTCTCGACCGGGACGCCATCGATGAAGCCGCCGAGCGTCACGCCCTGGAAGAACGTCGCCACCAGCGAGCCGCCGATGAACGCCTTGTCCCACCAGTGGCGCCCCGCCTCGCTCGCCTTGAAGCGGAACTCGAATGCCACGCCGCGGAAGATGAGGCCGAGCAGCATGAAGATGAGCGGCAGGTAGAACGCCGAGAGCACCACCGAGTACGCGAGCGGGAACGCCGCCAGCAGGCCGGCGCCGCCCAGCACCAGCCACGTCTCGTTGCCGTCCCACACCGGGGCGACGGTGTTCATCATCACGTCGCGGTCGAGGTCGCCCGGGAAGAACGGGAAGAGGAGGCCGATGCCGAGGTCGAAGCCGTCCATCACGACGTACATCATCACGCCGAAGAGGATGATCACGGCCCAGACGAGGGAGAGGTCGATGCCCATGGTGGCGTGTCCCGTCGGCGTCAGTCGCCCGCTGCGCTGCCCGGCGCGTGGCTCGCGGCGGACAACGGGCGCATCGCCTGCCGCGGCTTGCCGGCGCCGCCCTCGACCGGCGCCGCGGCGTCGGGCGCCGCGGGCCCGAGCGCGACGAGCCGCAGCAGATACACGAGGCCCGCGCCGAACACGAGGAAGTAGACGACCACGAAGAGCGCCAGGGTCAGCGCCATCGCCGGCACGCCGTGCGCGGACACGGCGTCGGCGGTGCGCATCACGCCGTACACGACCCACGGCTGGCGCCCGACCTCGGTGGTGATCCAGCCGGCGAGGATCGCGACCACGCCGGCCGGCCCCATCGCGAGCGCGAAGCGCAGCAGCGGCCGCGACGTGTACAGCGTGCCCCGCAGGCGCGCGAGGCCCGACCACACGCCGAGCAGGAGCATCAGGACGCCGAGGCCCACCATGATCCGGAACGTCCAGAACACGATGGTGGCGTTCGGCCGGTTCGCGGGCGGATAGGACTTGAGCCCCGGGAACTGCCCGTCCCACGAATGCGTGAGGATGAGGCTGCCCAAGTGCGGGACCTCGATCGCGTACAGCGTCTTCTCCAGCGCCATGTCCGGCCAGCCGATGAGGGTCAGCGGGACGCCCTCGCCCGGCGTGTTCTCCCAGTGCGCCTCGATCGCGGCGATCTTCGCGGGCTGGTGCGCGAGCGTGTTGAGGCCGTGCGCGTCGCCGATGAACGCCTGGATCGGCGCCACCAGCAGCATCATCCACAGTCCCATCGAGGTCATCGTGCGGATCGCGGGATCGTTGCGTCCGCGCAGCAGGTGCCACGCGCCCGACGCGGTCACGAACAGCGCGGTCGCGAGGTACGCGGCGACCACCATGTGCGCGAGGCGGTACGGGAACGAGGGATTGAAGATGATCGCGAGCCAGTCGTCGGGCACGATGCGGCCGTCCAGCACGCGGTAGCCCGCGGGCGTCTGCATCCAGCTGTTCGACGCCAGGATCCAGGTCGCGCTGATCAGCGTGCCCACCGCGACCATCAGCGTCGCGAAGAAGTGCAGGCCGGGGCCGACCCGCTTCCAGCCGAAGAGCATCACGCCGAGGAAGCCCGCCTCGAGGAAGAACGCGGTCAGCACCTCGTAGGCGAGGAGCGGCCCCGTCACGCTGCCGGCGAAGTCGGAGAAGTAGCTCCAGTTGGTGCCGAACTGGTAGGCCATCACGAGGCCCGACACCACGCCCATCCCGAAGCAGAGCGCGAAGACCTTGAGCCAGAAGAGGTAGAGGTCGCGGAAGACCGCGTTGCGGGTCTTGAGCCACAGCCCCTCGAGCACCGCGAGGTAGCTCGCGAGCCCGATGGTGATGGCCGGGAAGACGATGTGGAACGAGACCGTGAACGCGAACTGGATCCGCGCGAGCAGCAGGGCGTCGATGTCCGGCATGACGGCTCTCGAAGTTCCCTCGTGTGACGCACGCGCCCGGCGGCGGGCGCTTGCGGCATTCTAGCAACGGCCCGCGCGGCGCTCGACTAGACAGCCGGCGCCGGCGAAGCTGCCCCCGGGCGGGCCGCGCGCGCGGGGCTACTCCCGCGCGCCCCCGGCGCCGGCATCGCGCCGCGCGAGCCAGTGGCCGGCCACCGCCACCGCGACGCCGATGGCGCCCAGCAGCGCCCAGAACCAGGCAAAACCCTGTGCGTCGGCGCGCTGCGCGGCGTCCTCGACCTCGCCGAGCGAGAGGAAGCCGTTGATCGCCACGCCGAAGCACGCGAGCGCGAACACGAGCGCGAACACGGTGGTCACCTGCAGCGACAGCTTCATCGCCCCGTCCTCACGCGAGCCGCGACCACAGGAACGTGTACTGCAGCGCGTACATCCGCGCCATCTGCGCGTTGTCCGCGGCGCCGCCGTGGCCGCCCTCGATGTTCTCGAAGTACAGCACGTCGTGGCCGGCCTCCTGCATGCGCGCCGCCATCTTGCGCGCGTGGCCCGGGTGCACGCGGTCGTCGCGCGTCGAGGTCATCAGCAGGAACGGCGGGTAGCGCACGTCGTCGCGCAGGTTGTGGTACGGCGAGAACGTGCGCAGGAACGCCCAGTCGTCCGGGTTGTCCGGGTCGCCGTATTCCGCCACCCAGCTCGCACCCGCGAGCAGCAGGTGATAGCGGCGCATGTCGAGGAGCGGCACGTGGCACACGATCGCGCCGAAGAGGTCGGGGCGCCGCGTGAGCATGTTGCCCATGAGGAGGCCGCCGTTGCTGCCGCCGGTGGCGCCGAGGTGCGCGGGTGTTGTCACTTGGCGGCGGACGAGGTCTTCCGCGACCGCGATGAAGTCCTCGTACGCGCGCGGACGCCGCTCGCGCAGCGCCGCCTCGTGCCAGCGGGGGCCGAACTCGCCGCCGCCGCGGATGTTGGCGACGACGTACACGCCGCCGCGCGCGAGCCAGCCCATCCCCGCCGTCGCGCTGTACGCGGGCAAGAGCGGCACCTCGAACCCGCCGTAGCCGTTGATCACGGTCGGATTGCGGCCGTCGTGGACGAGGTCGCGCCGCGCGACCTCGAAGTAGGGCACGCGCGTGCCGTCGGCCGACACCGCGTGGTGCTGCGTGACCGCGAGCGCGGAAGCGTCGAACGCCGCGGGCAGCGCCTTCAGGCGCTCCGGCGCGCCACCGCCGGCGGTGCCGTGGAAGAGCTGCGTGGGCGTGACGAAGTCGGTCACCGTCGCGAGGTAGTCGTCGCCCTCGTCGGGATCGACGGCGCTCGCCGCGACCGTCCCGAACGCGGGCATCCCGGGCAGCGGCGCACGCCGCCACGTGTCGCCGTCGCGCGTGAGCACCACGAGCCGGCTCTTCACCTCGTGAAGCTCGTTCACGATGACGTGGTGGCGCGTGGGCTCGAACGCGGCGAGCGACGTGCGCTCGGTCGGCGCGAAGAGGACGGCGAAGCGCGGCGTGCCGGCCATCAGCGCGGCGACGTCGGTCGCGAGCAGTGCGCCGGCGGGATGCGTCGTGCCGCCCGACTCCCAGTCCTTGCGCAGCCACACGAACGCGAGGTCGCGGTGCAGCGACACCACGGCGCTGTCGGGCACCGGGATGCGCTGCGGCCCGGCGTCGTGCAGCACGTAGGTCTCGCTCGTGTAGAACGTGGTCCCGCGCATGATCACGTCGCGCTCGAAGCCCGGCGTGCGGTCGCGCCACCCGCTCACCCACACGTCCTCCGTGACCCCCTCGAACACCGTGCGCGCCTGCCCGAGCGGCGTGCCGCGCGACCACACCTTCACGATGCGCGGATAGCCGGACGCCGTCTGCGATCCCGGCCCGAAGTCGGTGGCGACGAACACGCTGTCCTCGTCGCGCCAGTGCACGTTGCTCTTGGCTTCCGGCACGACGAAGCCGCCGGACACGAACGCCTTCGCGGCGACGTCGAACTCGCGCACGACCGCCGCGTCCGCGCCGCCGCGCGACAGGCGCACGAGGCAGCGCCGGCACGCGGGCCGCAGGAACTCCGCGCCCTGCCACACCCAGTTCTCGCCTTCCGCGGCGCCGAGCGCGTCGAGGTCGAGCACGATCTCCCACGCCGGGGCCTCGCGCCGGTACTCGGCGAGCGTCGTGCGCCGCCACAGCCCCCGAGGGTGCTGCGCGTCCTGCCAGAAGTTGTAGAACCACGGGCCGTGCTTCGCGATCGCGGGGATGCGCGTGTCCGAGTCGAGGAACGCGCGGATGCGTTGCTCGAGCGCCGTGAACTCGCCGGTGCCGAGCGTCGCGAGGGTGCGCGCGTTGCGCTCGCGGGCGAAGGCGAGCGACGCGTCCCCCGTGACGTCTTCGAGCCAGAGGTAGGGGTCGTCCGCGAAGGAATCGGGCATGGGGCAGGAAACGGAAGCCGGGACGCGCAGGTTGCCCAACCCGCGGCCCGGGCGCAAGCGGACGCCGGTGCCGGGCCGGCTAGTGGTTCCAGTTCACGCTGCGCCGGCGCCGGTCGGTGCCGTGGCGCCGGTCGCTCTGCCCGGTCGGGTCGTAGCGCGTGCTCTCGCGCCGTTCGTGGCCGCTGCGGCGCTCGGCCTTTCGCCGCTCCGGGAGCTTCACGTAGCGGCACGCGCAGTCGTGCGGGAGGGTGCACTCGGACAGCGGCAGCGGCGGGCGCTCCTCGTTCCGGAAGCACTTGCCGACCGCGCCGCGGGCCTGCAGGCACATCGGACCGCCGTGCGCCGGGCCTTCCAGGCGCACGCCCCAGGTGGACGGGGGTGCGGGCGGGGCCTCCGCACGGGCCGGCGCCGTGGCGGGTGGCGGCACGGCCGCCGCAGGGACCGCCGGGGCGTCCGGGGTCGTCGTGTCGGGACTGGCCGCCGGCGCGCCCACCCGCTGCCGCCAGCGGGCGAACAGCACGCCCGCCATCGCGATCGCCGCCAATGCCGCCGCCCAGCTCGCCGCACCCATCGTTCCTCCCGCCCCTTTGCGCACATCTGCACTGGGACGGATATCGGCGGGCCGGGCCGAAAGCTGATGGTCCCGACCCAAGAAAACGGGCACCCGCAGGTGCCCGTTCCGTGGCATGAGCCGGACGCCGGTCAGACGCGGCGGCGGTACTCGCCGGTGCGGGTGTCGATCTCGATGTGGTCGCCCGTGGTGACGAACAGCGGGACCGCGACCTCGAAGCCGTTCTTGAGCTTGGCGGGCTTCATCACCTTGCCCGACGTGTCGCCCTTGACCGCGGGCTCCGTGTAGGCGACCTCGCGCTCGACGGAGTTCGGGAGTTCGACCGAGATGGCGCGGCCCTCGTAGAAAGTGAGCTCGCAGGGCAGCCCTTCCTCGAGGTAGTTGAGCGCGTCGCCCAGGTTGTCCTTCTCGACGTCGAACTGGTTGAACTCGTTGTCCATGAACACGTACATCGGGTCGGCGAAGTACGAGTACGTGACTTCCTTCTTCTCGAGCTGGATCGTGTCGAACTTCTCGTCGGCGCGGTAGATCGTCTCCGTCGGGCTGCCGGTGAGGAGGTTCTTGAGCTTCATCTTGACGACCGAGGCGTTGCGGCCGGACTTGCTGAACTCGGCCTTCTGCACGACCATCGGGTCCTTGCCGACCATCATGACGTTGCCGGCCCGAATTTCCTGTGCGAGTTTCATGGCGATTCCTGATCTGCGATGGGGGCGGGCGGCCGCTTCGCGCGCGGCTTCGTCTGCCTGCCTTGAGGTCCCGTCGGGGTTGGGTGCGGGAAACCCAACATTATAAACGACTTTCGACGAACCTGACCAGTCCGCCCGCCAGGTCGGGGTGGCGGGCCAGCGCCCGCGCCCACGCCCGGGTGAGCACCGTCACCGCGGGCATCACGGAGCGGTAGACCGGCCAGGCCTCGGCGGTCGCCACCGGGTCGCCGGCGTTCCACGCGTACCAGAACGTCCGCTGGTCGATCCGGATCCCCTCCGGCAGCGTGGCCTCGAGCCGGGTGAGGAAGGCGTCCATCTTCACGAGGTGCGCGTCGCCGTCCTGCGGGTAGGCGTGCCAGACGTAGGGCTGCCCGGCCCACTGGGCGCGCACGAACGAGTCCTCGCCGCGCACCAGGTTGAGGTCGGCCAGCCACAGGCGGCGGTCGAACCCCTCCTGGTCCACGAACGGCGCGACGGCCACCGTGAGCCGCCCGCGGGTGAGCGGGGCGCCGGGATGCGGGACCGCGCCGCCCGCCCAGTGGTCGAGTTCGGAGCGCGCCACCCCCTCGGGGACGATGCAGGCCACCGGCTCGTCCCCCTCCGCCCAGGCGTCGAGGAGGCCCGGCAGCGCGGGGTTGGCGTAGCAGAAGAGCGTGACGTGCAGCGCCTCGGGGTCGGGCGAAAAGCCTGTCGCCGCCCACACCGCCGCGTGCGCCGGCGGGTCGGCGCGGAACGCGTCGCGCGTCTCGAGGAGATGCGCCTCGCGCAGCAGGCCGCCGGAGCGCCGCGTGAAGCCGGGGAACCAGAACCAGCGCGTGAGCGGCAGGCGCGGATGCGGCGAGGGCAGGCCGTGCGAGGCGTCGATCCACGGCTCGGCCGACAGGTATTCGAGGACCACCCACACGGGCGGCTTCGGCGCGGCGGCCATCGCCTCGACGTAGGCGTCGGGCAGCCCGCAGCCGAAGCCTTCGACGACGGCGTCGGGCAGCGGCTCGTCCACGGGGAAGGGCTCGCCCGAGCGGCGCACGCGCACGCCGTGCAGGACCTGGTCGGGACTGTCGGCGGCGAGCCCCGGCACGATGCGCGCGAGGCTGCCTACGTCGTCGATCCAGAGCGTCACGGCGAGGCCGTGCTCATGCGCCAGCTGCCGCGCAAGGCGCCAGCAGACGCCGGCGTCGCCGAAGTTGTCGACGACGCGGCAGAATAGGTCCCAGCGCAGCGTCATGGCCATGGGCGGAGGCGGGAGCGAGCGCCTCCCCCTCCATTATCGCTGCTAAGGTGCGTGTACTGCACAAAATCGCCGTTGCGGAAAGGATTCGTCTTGATCAACCCGTTCACCATCGACGTCGTGTCGGACGTCGTCTGTCCGTGGTGCTTCATCGGCAAGCGCCGGCTGGAGGCCGCGCTGGCGCAGCTGCGCGCGGCGGAGCCCGACCTGCCGGTGACGGTCCGCTGGCACCCGTTCGAGCTCAACCCGGACCTGCCCCCCGGGGGCGCCGACCGCCGCGCCTACCTCGAGGCGAAGTTCGGCGGCCCGGAGCGCGCGCGGGAGATCTACGCCCGCGTCCGCGCCGCCGGGGAGACGGTGGGCATCCCCTTCGACTTCGACGCGATCGAGCGCCAGCCCAACACGCTGCTCGCGCACCGCCTCATCGCGTGGGCGCAGTCGCGGCGCGAGGGCGACGCCGACGCGCTCGTGGAGAAGCTCTTCCGCGCGTACTTCCTCGAGGGTCGCTACGTCGGCGACCGCGACGAACTCGCGCGCATCGCCACCGCCGCGGGTTTCGACCCGGACGACGCGCGGGCGTTCCTTGCCTCCGACGCGCTCGCCGCCGAGACCGCCGCGGCCGAAGAGCGGGTGCGGCAGATGGGCATCTCGGGCGTGCCGTTCTTCATCTTCGACGGCAAGACGGCGGTGTCCGGGGCGCACGAGCCGCAGACGCTGCTCGAGGCGATCGCGCAGGCGCGCAAGTAGGGGATACCGGCAGGGGGGGCGCGGCGGCTGCCCGGGCGTTGCCCACGCCGGGCAGCCGCGCCGCGCCCGCGGCGCCTTCAGCCCTTGATCCCGCTCATCACGACCGCCTGGATCACCCAGCGCTGCAGCGTCACGAAGATCACGACGATGGGCAGGATGCTGATGACCGTGGCCGCGGTGAGCAGGTTGTACTCGATGAAGTACATGTTGGTGAAGCTCATGAGCCCCATCGTGACCACCTTCAGCTCGGGGCTCGTGATCACCACCATCGGCCAGAAGAACTCGTTCCAGTTCCACATGAACTTGATGATCGCCAGCGTCGCGATGGCGGGCTTGATCGACGGCAGGATCACGAGGAAGAAGATCCGCAGCTCGCTCGCGCCGTCGACCCGGGCCGCGTCGAGGTAGTCGTTGGGGATCGTCTCGATCGCCTGCCGCATCAGGAACACGCCGAAGACGCTGACGAGGTCGGGAGCCACGATGCCCGCGTAGGTGTCGAGCAGCCCGAGGTCGTTGATCCAGACGTACAGCGGCACGACGACCGACTGGAACGGGACCATCAGGATGCCGACGATGCCGAGGAAGAAGACGTCGCGTCCCGGGAACCGGTATTTCGCGAAGCCGAAGCCGGCGAGCGCGGACACGACGACGCTGCTGACCGCGGCGACCGACGCGACGATGGCGCTGTTCAGCAGGTAGCGGAAGAACGGCTCGCGCTTGAAGACCTCGTAGTAGTTGGCGAGGTTGAACCAGTGGTCGGGCAGGATCTGCAGCGGCACCCGCTGGATCTCGGGGGCGGTCTTGAGCGAGGTCACCGCCATCCAGAAGAACGGGAAGAAGATCGTGATCGCACCCGCGGCCACCGCCAAGGCGATCGCGAGGCGGACCCGGACCTGCCGCCGCGTCGGCGCCGGGCGCGCGGTCGCCGCCGCTGCGGGGCTCATGCGCGGCCCGCCACCGTGACCGCGGCCATCGCCGTCGCCTGCACGCGGGCCGCCACCGTCAGTACTCGACCGGCTTGCGGAAGAGCCGCCATTGCAGCAGGGTCACGATCATCAGCGTGACGAAGACGAACACCGCCATCACCGACGCGTCGCCGAGGCGGTAGTACTTGAAGGCGGTGTCGTAGAGCAGCATGATGATCGTCTGGCTCGCGCCCGCAGGGCCGCCCTGCGTCGTCGCGTACACTTGGTCGAACACCTTGAAGTTGAAGATCAGCTCGAGGATGCACACCATGATGATCTGCGCGTTGAGCAGCGGCAGCGTGATGTAGCGGAACTGCTGGTACGCGCTCGCGCCATCCAGGTTGGCTGCCTCGTAGTACTCCTGCGGGATCGATTGCAGCGCCGCGAGGAAGATCATCGTGTCGAAGCCGATGCGCACCCACACGCTGACCACGGCGAGGGCCGGCAGCACCTGGGACAGGCTCTGCAGCCACTTCTGAGGGGGAATGCCGACCATCCCCAGCGCGTAGTTGAGGAAGCCGTAGACGGGGTCGTAGATCCACTGCCAGACGAGCGCGGCAGCGACGAGCGAGGTGGCGAAGGGCAGGAAGTACATGGCCGCCCACACGTTGCGCCACCGCAGGCTGATGATCCGGTTGAGGCCGAGTGCCGCCGCGAGCGCGAGCACGACGGTCATGGGCACCGAGAGGACCAGGAGCTTGACCGTGTTCGTGACGGCGTTCCAGAACGTCGGATCGGTCAGCACCTTCTCGTAGAGGCGCAGCCCGACGAACTCCTTCGCGCCGCCGGGCATGATCTTGTAGAACGAATACCGGATCGATTCCGCGAGCGGCAGCAGGTAGACCGAGCCGAAGAACAGGAGGGCGGGCAGGACGAACAGGAACCCCGCGCGGTTCTGGCGGTCCCGAAGGTTCCGCGGGAAGAGGATGCGCAGCCAGTGGCGCATGGCCTTCAGCGCGCGCTCATGGCAGGGTACGGGCTTGGACGCACACGCGGCGACGCGGGCCTCGCGAGGCCCGCGTCGCCGTCGTCATTCACGCCGGCGGCGAACGGGGTCAACCGCGCCCGACCGGCTCAGTCCTTGAGGATGCGGTCCATCTTGGCCGCGGCTTCGTCGAGCAGCTGCTTCGGCTGTCCCTTGCCGAACAGCACGCCGACGACCGCGTCCCCGAACGCCGTGGCCAGCTCGTTCGACTTCGGATGGAAGTACGTCGGAGGCACCGGCTGCGCCAGCATGTCCTTCGTCGACTGGTAGTCGGGACGCGACTTCACGTACGGCGTGTCGAGGTTCGCGGTCCAGACCGGCAGGATGCCCTGGGCCTGGTGGTGGTCCATGTCGTCCTTCGGATTGCTGATGAACCGCATGAACTCCCACGCCACCTGCTTGTTCGGGCTGTTCTTGTAGACCAGGTCCGTCCAGGGGAACAGCGCGCCCGCGCCGGGGCAGGTCTTCTCGCACGGCAGCGCGTAGACCTTGAAGTTGACGTCCGGCGCGTTCTTCTTGAGCCACCCGTAGAACCAGGACTCGCGGAAGATGACGGCCGCGCGCTTCTGGCCGAAGGCGTCCTCGGGATTGCCGAACGACAGGCTCGCCACCTTGTCCTTCAGCACGAGGTCGCCGAAGAACGTGAGCGCCGCCACCATCTGCGGGCTGTTGGCGTAGCCGCTCGCCTTGTCCATCTCGGGGCTCAGCATCCGCGCCCCCCACGCGTGGGCGAAGGGAAGGAACTTGTCGGTGATGCCGACCGGAGCGCCCTTGCTGCGGATGGCGAAGCCCACCTGCAGCGGATCCCCGCCCTTCGGATCGGGGATCGTGAGCCTCTTCATGTCGGCGAGCCACTTGTCGAACGTCTTCGGCGGGTCGTCGGGATTGAGCCCCGCCTTCTTGAACATGTCGACGTTGATGTACATCTGCTGGAAGTTGCCGTGCTCGATGGGGATGCCGTACCGCACGCCCTTCCACTTGCCGACCTCGAGCATGTACTTCGGCAGGTTCTCCTCGTACGTCTTCGCGAGGTCGGCCGGCATCTTGTCGCAGAAGTCGTACTGGCCGCACCACTGGTGCGTCATGCCCATGAAGATGTCCGGTGCGCCGTTCTTGGCCATGAAGGCCGCGAGGTACTTGGCGTCGTAGCCCTGGTAGGGAATGGTCACCACCTCGACCTCGTAGCCGGTCTTCTTGGCGAACTCCTTGCCCTTCTCGGCGTACCACTTGTTGAAGTCGGGGTTCTGGTCCCAGTGGGTCCAGAGGACGAGCTTCTTCTGCTGCGCGACGGCGGCGTCGGGAATGGCGACGCACATCAGCGCCGCGACCAGCAATGCCGGCAGCGACCACGCACCTATCTTCATGAATTCCTCCTGGATGTCTGCATCGCTGCGACCGGTTCCGCAGGGTCTGGGCCCATTGGCGGTCGGACTCGGCGCGCGAGGCAGTTGCGGCCTTCGTTGTCAAACACCGGCCATTGTGATACCAGAAGTGACGTCCGGCAACACCGGAGAAGCGATCGCTGCCGAAGGGCCGCGCATCCGTGCCCGCAGCGGTCGGACGAGGCATGCGTGTGTCCGGCGCCGGCAGGGCACGTGATCGCGACGATCGGGGAGGACCGGTGACATCGGCATTGGAAGGCCGCGAGTGCGGCGCCGGCGGCCTCGCCCTGTCGGCGATCGGGCTCGGCTGCTGGTCGTTCGGCGGCGGCGATTACTGGGGCCCGCAGGACCAGCGGGACGTCGACGAGGTGGTGCAGGCGGCCGTCGCGGAAGGCATCACGTACTTCGACACGGCGGAGGTCTACAACGAGGGGCGCAGCGAGGCCTCCCTCGGACTCGCGCTGCGCGGCGTGCCGCGCGAGCAGGTGGTGATCGGATCCAAGATCGCCCCGGGCCACTGCTATCCGGACGCGATCGAGCGGCACTGCGAGGACTCGCTGCGCCGCCTGGGGACCGACTATCTCGACCTCTACATGGTCCACTGGCCGATCCACCCCCACTCGATCCGGCACTTCACGTCGGACCCGCGCGTGATCGCCGATCCTCCGGAGTCCGCGGCGGCCTTCGCGGCGCTCGCCCGCCTGCGCGAGCGCGGATTGATCCGCCACGTCGGCGTGAGCAACTACAGCGCGCGCCGGATGGCGTCGGACATCCCCGGGCACGCCGGCGTCGCGGCGAACCAGCTGCCGTACAACCTGCTGTCGCGCGGCATCGAGTTCGAGACGCTGCCCGCGTGCCGCCAGCGCAACATCGGCGTGATCGGCTACATGACGCTCATGCAGGGCGTGCTGACCGGCAAGTATCGCGATCTGGCGGACGTTCCGCCGTGGCAGCGGCGCACGCGGCACTTCGCCGCGAGCGGGACGCCGCTGTGCCGCCACGGCGAGGCGGGGTTCGAGCGCGAGACCACCGCGGCGATCGACGCGATCGGCGCCATCGCCCGGGAATGCGGCCTCGACATGGCGGAACTCGCGACGCGATGGGCGCTGGCGCGCGACGGCATCTGCTGCGCATTGGTCGGCGCACGCAACGTGCGGCAATTGCGGGCGAACGTCGCAGCGGGCCAAGGGCACCTCGACGCTTCGGTCCTCGCCCGGCTCGACGCGGCCACCGAACCGCTGAAGCGCGCGATGGGACCGCACTTCGACTACTACGAGAGCATCGCGAACGACAGGACGGTGTGATCCGCCGGGCGCCGGTGTCTGGAGCGCCGCCGTGGGACGTACGCATCAGCGAGCCGACGGGTAGTACGGGAGCCGAGTCGTGGGTGGCACCGGTATGGATCGTCGAGGTGCTTCGATCCGGCAGCACCCGTCAGCGGTACCGCAGTCGAAACCGCTCCCCGAGCTTTCCGCCAAGAGCGCACAACGCGATCGCTGCGACCGGCAGGAGCAGATAGCCGGCCAGGGCTTTCAGGTCAGGGGATGCCGCCATGGCGCGCCAATGCGAATCGGGTCCGGATAGCGAGACCGCCGCGAGGGCGGCGACTACGCCGACGACGCCCCCGTGCAGTCCGCCACGGACGCGGACGAGCCATCCCGTCAGCATGCCGGATAGGCAGCAGCCTACGACGATGACGGCGGCAAAGATCGCCGATATCTGCCCGGGTCCCGTGGCTTCGGAGCCATGGGAGCCGACGATCGAGATGAAAGCCGTAAGGAATGCCAGGAAAACTGCGGCCACGGCTGTGGCAGAGCCGATCGTCATTGCCAGCAGGATGCGGGCCCGGTTCTCCCGTCTTTCAGATCGCAGCGCGAGCAGGACCGCCATCAGAACCCCAGCCATGGATGCCGTGATGGCCCAGGTCATGATGGCCTGACGGGACTTCCGTCGATGAAGACGTTGTGCCGTTCCACTATTGCAGCCTGCCACCGGGCTTTGCCTTGCGCAGGAGCGTGAAGACCCCCAAGGCAAGAAGTTCTCCGGCGAATGCGCCGGCGACGAGGCCGCCGGCGCCGGCAAGGTCGCCTCCGATTGCCGCGCCGACCAGGGCAAAGGCGAACCACGCGATGCCGCACAGCGCGCGCGGTGCCTCCATGCCATGCTCCGATGAAGGTACGCCCACGATCAGACGCCCCGCCTGCCCAGCGCAACGCCGTAGGTCCGAAGCGCGGACTCGATCTGGCTTCTCTCCGTCGTCACCTCCGGATAGAGCCGATAGCTCGGGGCCACGACGGGCTCGACGCCGCTGGCGCGGACCACGATGACGCTGTGGATGGGAAAGCGTGCCCCCGCCATCCTGAGCAAGGGGGCTGCCCATCGGTCGAAGTCAGGCTCGTCCTTGCCGACGTTCGTGGCCGCGCCGTACACCTTGAAGCCCTTCTGCACGAATACGTCGACGAAGGTGACGCACACCTTGCTCGACGCGGCAATGTTCCTGACGGTCCGGGGTGACGCGATGTTGGCGACGACGATGTGCGAGTCGTCGAAGACCGCGTAGATCTCCTTGGGCGATACGTTGGGCTGACCATCGGCATCGACGGTAGCCAGCCAGCACAGGACACTGTCTCTTGCGGCGGTTGCGACTTCAGTCGTAAGCAGGCTCATGGCTTGGAAGGTGGGGTTCGCGGCGCCTGACGTTCGGCCGCCGCCAACCGCAGGCCGTCCAGCAGCTGATCCGCGAGATCGTTGAAGATTGCTTCCAGCTTCTCAGGCCCGCCAAGCACGAAAGTGGGGACGGGTCCGGCGCGCTCGAGTTGCAGTTGAGGGGTTCTCATTCAATGAGTGTGCCAGGTGATGAGGCGAAGGTGTCCTGTGTTGCCCGACGAACGAGCTATCCGGCGACCGTGGCGGGCGAAGCTCCGCCGGCGGGCGTCCGTGTCGAGCGACGGCTCAGGCCGCAGGACCTGGCCTGAACTCATACAGGACATCGGGACATCGCTCCTCGTTGCAACTGCCGTCGGTGAACTCGATCGCTTCGTATCCGTGCCTTTCGTAGAAGCGCCTGGCACCCGAATTGGCCTGAAATGTGTAAAGCCGGATCGGCGGCCGGAGGTCGGCATGAGCCGATGCGAGGAGGCATGACCCAATTCCGCGACCGACATGCGCCGGCAGGACGTAGAGCTGATCGATCCACGATGCCGTGCCGTCGTGAGAGGTGGCCATCACCGCGGCGACTCGCCCTTCGATTTCCGCCACCGTAACTCCGCCACTTGGAATCAGCCTGGTGGCGACCCACCGTCGAACGTTCGCAGGCTCATGCGCGCTAGGGGCGAATGGCAGAAAGGCACGACGTGACTCGATGAGCACCTTGGCGACGTCCTCGGCGTCAGCCTGGGCGGCGGGACGGATACGGACGCTCACCTGCGGCCTGACGTGCTGGCTAACCGGCCGGCCGCATTGACGTGGACCAACGACGTACCGCGTGCCGGCCCGTTGGTTGGGCGCAGGGTTGGGCAACGGACCCATTGGCGGGGCGCGCAATCTGAAGGGGTGCTGATTCGGAGCATGCGACGGCGTCTCCCTGCTGCCCAACGTTGGAGCTGGCCGGCCAGACGGTGGCTGCCAAAGCGGGTCCGGTTGAGCGAAGGGCTAGGCTCGCGTCCCGGCGGAGGCACGACGTCTCCGTCCTTCGGCAGTGCGCGCGGCCTTCGCCGTCCGATACCGTTCCAGGCTCTCCGCGGGCCAGGTCTTCGTTGCGTCGTAGTAGGCCGCGTACGCCGGTACGCCGGCGGGCAGCGTCAGCCACGACTGCTTGGACCTCGTGAAGATGTGGGCCAGGGGAGGAAGCGCGTCAGGCGTGTCCAGCGTGCCTACTCGGACGTAACGTGTAATGGCGCTTCGGGTCCCATGCTCGTTCCACATGGCCGAGCGGCAGTCAGGACACCGGGCTACCCAGTGCTTGTTCCCGCTGTCGGTCGGGACGAGGACGAACTCCGGCTCGCCCTGGAGCACGCTGAACTTGGAGAATTCGATCATCGCATGATGGGCGAAGGGGCCGCCCGTCTCGCGCTGACAGCGAGTGCAGTGGCAGCAGTGCACGAACATGGGACGCTCGTGCATGCGATAGCGTATTGCCCCGCAAGCGCATCCACCATCCAGGGGCGGTTCGACATTGCTGTGACGAGCGCCGGGCATAGGAATCCTCGAGCCTAACGTAGAGGTAACCGGGGCGGCGCGGACGGGCGCCTTGCCCCCGAGGCGCAGGATAGGCATGCAGCGCCACGCAGGCAAGGCGGCCTGCCTTGGCGCCTCTGGTTGACCGACATGTCAGGCGGTGGGTATTGGACCTGAAGTGCGCCGAGCGCTATTGCCCGGCAGGCGGCTGCCACAGTTCAACCTTGTTGCCCTCCGGGTCGATGACCCATCCAAACTTCCCGTACTCAGAATCGTCCGTCTTCTCGAGGACGTCGCACCCTTCTTCGCGTAGTGCACGCAACAACGACTCCAGATCGTCTACGCGATAGTTGATCATGAAGGGCGAAGTGCTTGGCGCGAAATGCTTGCCGTCGGCAGCGCCGATGGACCAGATGGTCGTGCCCTTGGTCGGGTTGCCGTCGGCATCGGCCCATGAAAAGGCTGCACCACCCCATTGCTGTACATCGATGCCAAGGTGCTTCTTGTACCAGGCACAAAGCGCCTTCGGGTCCTTGGCGGTGAAGAAGATTCCGCCGATGCCTGTGACTCGCTTCATCTGTGTCTCCTGGCTGTGGAAGAGGTCGCGAGCGTGGCGCTCCGCCGCCTAACGTAGAGTTAACCGGCCCGCGTAGTCGGAAGGCCTACGGTCGCGGATGGACGAGTGGAGACCTGGCCTTGAGCGGCCTCACGACGGCTGCCGTAGCGGGTCCGGTTGGACGACATGTCAGGCCGCATTGGAGGGAAACCTAGGACAGTGCGCGAGGCTGCATCTGGAGGGCCAGCATGCGCCATCTACCTGAGCGCTTCACATAAGTGGCTGTGTATCGCAGGACGGAGGTGGATTCGGGCTTTCCTTGGCCTCCGAATTGAAGCTCGGCGGTACCGAAGACAAGGGCAATGTTGCCTTCAATGAGCACCGATCTCTCACGGATGGTCTGCCCAACCATGGACATCTTCAGGACTCCCTGAATCAGTTCCTCCTTGCCCGTCGTCGTTCCACGGCTCGTGTTGAATCGAAATGACTCGTCCACAAGGTCACGTAGTGCGGCCTCATCCCGCGCGACCTCAGCTTTGACGTATTTGTCTTCTGCTTCGAGGACGAGCGCTTCGTCTTCAGAGATGCTTGGGCTGGATGACATTGTCTCTGCCAGTGCCGGTGAAGTGGCGATGCCGATTGTCCCAAGCGAAGCTAGTGGCGCACGACGAGCAAGATGCATTCTGGGCGGTCTGGCGAAACGAGCCAACCGGCGACCCCCGCGGGGGCGAAGTTCGCCGGCGGGCGTCTTTGTCGAGCGCCGGGTCAGGCGT
The DNA here is from genome assembly GCA_046347715.1 of Burkholderiales bacterium. Classification (GTDB taxonomy): domain Bacteria; phylum Pseudomonadota; class Gammaproteobacteria; order Burkholderiales; family Casimicrobiaceae; genus VBCG01. The sequence continues at coordinate 136,456 of JAXMFO010000007.1, read as the reverse complement.
CATCGCCCCGTATGAGGACAAGGTTCGCTGTTGACGCAGCACGGCGGAGCTCGGCAATGGCCTGGTACTGCTCCGAATGGTACCAAGCGTTTGCCCTCTCCTCGGATGGGAACTCGAGCAGCACCGTGCGGGTGTAGTTCCATTCCCCCTCGATTGCTCTTGGCGCCTCGTCGACGGACAGCAGCTTGCCGTCATATTTCGTGAAGATTTCCATAAAGGCGGCGCCGTACTTCGCATAGGTGGCTCGGTCGTGAATATTCAACTGCGCGATCAGGTAGACGGACATGCGAAGAGTCCTTCCGAGGCAGGCGGCCGGTCAAGCCTGCCGGAGCGCGTTCACTCGAGCGAAGGGTTAGCCGGCACTCTGCACAAATCCAGGCGCATGTTCTGCGCTTGCAGCGGCGCCCCCTCGCGCAGAGGCTCGGTGACCTGAGCAGGTTAGTTGTAGCCAGACAGTCTGTGAGTCCTGATGGTAATTTGGCCATGGAGGACTGGCAGATGAAGAAGCGATTTGCCGAGGAGCAGATCGTCCGCATCCTGCGGGAAGCCGAGACGACGGGCGTCCAGATCCGCGAGCTGTGCCGACGGCACAACATCACCGAGCAGACGTTCTTCCGCTGGCGCAACAAGTACGGCGGGATGGACGTATCCGATGCCCGGCGGCTGAAGGACCTGGAAAGCGAGAACGCCAAGCTGAAGCGATTGGTAGCCGAGCAGCTGCTGGTGATCGACGGGTTGAAGGAGTTCGCCGGAAAAAAATGAGGTCCCCGACGGGTCGGCGCGAGGCGTTGGAGCACATCACGCGTCGGGGTGTTTCGCAGCGGGCGGCCTGCCGCTATCTGGGGTTGAGCCGGCGCGTCGGGCAGTATGTGCTGCGCCAGCCGGACAAGGACCGGGCGCTGGGCGAGCAGTTGATGGCGACAGCGCAAACGTATCCGCGCTTCGGTTATCGGCGCTCGGCCGCCTGGCTGGACGCGGGCCTGAGTCGCGTGCGGCGCCTGTGGGGTCGGCTGGGGCTGAACCTCCCCCGGCGCAGGCCCCGACGCCGTCGCTGCGGGACCGATATCCGGCTGCCGGGCGCGGCGCGCGCGAACAGCGTGTGGAGCTACGATTTTGTGCATGATCGGCTGGCCAACCAGCGCGCCTTCCGCTTGCTGTGCGTGCTCGACGAGCACACCCGCGAGTGCTTGGCCATCGAGGTCGCCCGGTCGCTCACGTCGCGCGATGTCATCCTTACGCTGGGCCGGCTGATGCGGCTGCACGGCAAGCCGCAATTCATTCGATCCGACAATGGTGCGGAGTTCACAGCCGCGACGGTGATGCGTTGGCTGCGCGATCAGCAGGTCGGCCCGGCCTTCATCCCTCCGGGCAAGCCATGGCACAACGGGTTCGTAGAAAGCTTCAACGGCAAACTGCGAGACGAATGCCTGAACCGGGAATGGTTCCGCGATCTGCGCGAAGCCAAAGTACTGATCGAGACGTGGCGGCAGTTCTACAACCAGCGGCGACCACACAGCGCCCTGGGCTACCGGCCGCCCACCGTGTTCGCCGCCCAGAGTCGTATGATCGAGTCTCAACTCACCGGCTGAATGGCCACAAGTTTCCTACTCAGGTCAGATGCCTAACGAAATGTAGATCGCTTGGATGATGTGTATGCGGTTAGGCTACGCCGCATAATCGGGGAGCGTCAACGGCAAGCCTCTGAGAATTCGGCGCATTCGTCGCCGCGTAGCACGGAGGTGCGGATATGCACTCGACGGACGACGAAGTGTCCGATGCTCCCGCCCCAGCAGGCATCGCGCTTCCCCGTGAGGTGACCGATGGCGACGAAAAGCCCGCACCGCGCCTGCTCGACGTCGTCCGCGAGCGCATCCGGTATCGCCACTTCAGCTACCGCACCGAGGAGGCCTACGTCGGCTGGGTGCGCCGATACATCGGCTTCCACGGCCGGCGGCATCCGCGCGAGATGGGCGCGCCCGAGATCGAGGCGTTCCTCAACCACCTCGCGAACGAGCGCAGCGTCGCGGCATCGACGCACAACCAGGCGCTCTCGGCGCTGCTGTTCCTGTACGCCGACGTGCTCGGCATCGAGTTGCCCTGGCTCGGCGAGATCGAGCGGCCGAAGCGTCCTTCCCGCCTGCCCGTCGTCCTCTCGCGGGACGAGGTCCGCGCCCTTCTGGCGCAGCTCGATGGCCTGCCGGCGCTGATGGCGGCGTTGCTCTACGGCACCGGGATGCGCCTGATGGAGTGCGTGCGCCTGCGGGTGAAGGACCTCGACCTCGACCGGGGCGAGATACGCGTGCGCCAAGGCAAGGGCGGCAAGGACCGCGTGACGATGGTTCCGCGTTCGCTCGTCGAGGGACTGCGTCGGCAACTCGCCCGCGCCCGCGTGGCCTGGGCGGCCGATCGCGCGGTCGGCGAGCCGGGCGTCGAGTTGCCGGGGGCGCTGGCGGTCAAGTATCCACGCGCCGGCGAGGCGTGGGGCTGGTTCTGGGTCTTCCCGGCGTCCGGACTGTCACGCGACCCGCGCTCGGGCATCCGGCGGCGCCACCACCTGCACGAGGAGTCGCTGCAGCGGGCGATCAAGCGGGCGGTGCGCGCGGCGGGGATCGCCAAGCCCGCGACCACGCACACGCTGCGCCACGCCTTCGCGACGCATCTGCTCGAGTCGGGCTACGACATCCGCACCGTGCAGGAATTGCTAGGGCATCGCGACGTCTCGACGACGATGATCTACACGCATGTCCTCAACCGCGGAGGCCGGGGTGTGCGCAGCCCCCTGGATTCGTGAGCCCGGCCATCGCGTCCACGCAGCCGCGCGCCGGACGCCATGCAGAGGGTTCGCAGCGGACCGACCCACTGCGACTACGCCCAGAGCCGCTTCATCTCGGGAAGGTCCGCCATCCCGCGTTCGTATCCGTACTTGATCGCCGGCTCCATGATCGCCGGATCGACGACGCTCATCGTCTTGCGTCCGGGCAGCATCCCGACGATCACCAGCTTGGTCCGGGTCCCGCCCGCTTCCAGCGCCTTGACCTCGTCGAGGATCGTGTTCGGCAAGTGATTGAGGCGCAGCCCGGCCTCTTCCTGCGCGATCGTGTCCGCGAGTGCTACGACCAGCGCGCGCTTCGACCCCGCGATGATGTCGCAGTGCGTCTCGGTGGCGCCGATGCTGCCGTCCATGCACAGCCGGTCCTTGACCCACGTGGGGCCGGTGACCCCTGGGGCGGAGGCGCTCGCCGCGCAGGCGGTGGTCACCGGCACGCCCGATCCCGGCGCGATGACGAGGCGCTCGGCCGTGTAGCAGTCGATCGCGGTGATGTACATCCGGGGCGGAATGTCCTTCATGTCGCCCAGGAACACCTTCATGTTGGTCTCGAACATCTCGCTCGGAATGGACCGGGCCGCCATCGCGGCGTGACCGATCGCCTGGATCGTCGCGGGGCTGCCGTCCTTCGCGTCGAGGCCCATCTTCATCACCCGCTGCTGGCTCGGCGCGAACTGCTTCGTGGGCACCAGCTTCGCCATCACCTTGGGGTAGTCGGCGAGGAGATTGAATTCCGCCGAGAACAGGTCGAGGCGGCTGCCCAGCAGCGCGCTGCCCAGGACGGCGCCGGCCGACGTGCCGACCACGATGTCCGCAAGGCGCAGGTCGACGCCGTTGGTGAGCAGCGCGTGGAAGTAGCCGACCAGGAACGAACTCATGTACTCGGACCCGCCGCCCAGAACGATCGCGCGGTCCTTCCCGGTGCCCGGCGGATTGCGGTAGGGAATCGGATGCGCGAGGCCGTCGTTCCAGCCGGCGGTCGTCGCGATCCGGTTGCGGGCGACGAGGGCCTCGACTTCGCGGATCGTGTCCGACGTGAGCGCGGGCGCGGCGGCGCCAGCCGGCCGGCATGCGACGGCGGCGGCGCCGAGTGCGGACGACGCGAGGAAGCCGCGGCGGGGGAGGCTGGTCATTGCACGCCCCCGGCCACCGGCGTCTCGGACTTGTAGACGATCTCCCGCACGGGCTTGGGCAACGGCTGGCTCTCCTCTTCCGGGATCATGACCTCGATGTAGGACGCGCCGTCGAATCCGCTCGCCTTCCGGATGGCGGCGTCGAGTTCCCCGAGGGTGGCCACCTTCGCGGCGAACCACTGGTCGCAGCCCATCGCGGCGGGCAACAGGTGATAGTTCCAGCGGGCGAGGTCGTCGTAGACGTGCCCGAGTTCGCTCAGCACGTCCTCGACACCGAAGATGCCGTTGTTGAGCACGAAGATGATCGGCTTCACGCCGTAGCGCCCCATCACGCCGATCTCGTTGGCGGTGAGCTGGTGCGAGCCGTCGCCCGTCACCAGGATCGTGCGGCCGCCGTGCTGCGCCATGGCGACGCCGAACGTCGCCGGCGTTGCCCAGCCGATCGAACCCCACAGCGTCTGGTTCTGGAAGCCGACCCCGGCCGGCAGCTTCAGCGCGGTCAGTTGCGGCAGGCACGAACCGGTCTCGGCGACGAGCACGTCGCCCGCGGCGAGCATCGCCTGCACGCGCGGATAGAACGTGGCCGACGTGATCCGGTCCTGCGCGCTGCCGGCGACCGGCGCCGATGGGTACCCGAGTTCGGGCCGCGGGCCGGGCAGCGGAGCGATCGCGGCCGTGAGCCGGCGCAGCACGTCGCCCAGGCTGACGCCGGCGTAGATGTGCTGGCCGACGCGCACGAAGTGGTCGCCCAGGGTGACGAGCCGTTGCGGGTCGATCGTGCTGGTCCAGAACGACGTGTTGAAGTCCAGCATCACGGCGCCGCCGACGTCGAGCACCACGTCGGCCTCCTCGACGCAGGCCTTCAGCGCGGGCGGAACCGACGCCTGCCCCCCGTAGATGCCGAGGTAGCCGGGCGCCGCCTCGGACAGCACGCCCTTGTCCATCGGCGTGGTCGCATAGGGGATGTTCGCCTTGGCGAGGAATTCCGCGCAGGCCCCTGCGAGGCGCCACGTGGAGAGGAAGGTGGTCGGCAGCGCGACGACCCGCTGCGCCTGCCGCAGGCGCAGCAGCACGGCATCGACGGCCGCCTCGAGTTCGCCGGCGACGCTGCCTCCGCGCGGCACGTCGGCGACGGTGGTGCGCCGCGCCGGGGGCGTGCCGAGCACCGGCATCTTGCCCAAGTCCATAGGAACCGTGATGTACGCCGGCGCGCTCAGGCGGAACGCCTCCCGGATGACGCGCTCCATCTCGTCGACGACGTTGTCCGGGGTCAGCCGGGCCACCACGCACGCGCCCGCCTCGGAGAGCGCCGCAAAGTTGTTGAAGACGTTGTCGCCCAACGTGTGGTGCGTTGCGAGCCCCAGCCGCTGGATGCGCGTGCTCGGTGCGCCGACGATGTGGAAGACCGGCAGCCGCTGGGCGCGCGCGCCCATCACGCCGTTCAGCGCGCTCAGCTCGCCGACGCCGTAGGTGGTCGACAGCAGCGCGGCGCCCTTGATGCGCGCGTAGCCGTCGGCCGCGTACGCGGCATTCAGTTCGTTCGCACAGACGACCCACTTGACCCGGGGGCTCGCGTCGATCGCATCGTCGAACGGGAACGAGTAGTCGCCCGGCACGCCAAAGGCGCAGTCGATGCCGAGGTCCGCCAGGCGATCGACGACGTATTCCGCGACGTTAGGCATAAGGAATCCTTGGAGAGAAGAGTGGGAAGGCGTGCGTCGTCCGGAGGCCCGGACACGGACCGCCCGTGCCTGTCCGGGGTCCGGCGCTGCGGCACATGAGCGCAGGTCCGATCGCGGTCACCGCAGTACCGGCGCAGAAGCCCGGGGGAGAGGTCGCAGGCAAGGGGTCGCGAGACCCCTACGCGGCGATTTCGGCACGGCGGCCGGATTCTTGAGGGTTGCCGCGCGGAAACGTCGTCGATCGGGCGCGGGACCGCGCCCGCGTCACCTTCGAACGCGAATGCTGATCCTTTCGACCGGTCCGCTAGAACGCGTCGTCCCAGCTGACCGACAGCCGGATGGCGGAGTTGATGAGGCCCACCATGCTGTAGGTCTGCACGAAGTTGCCCCACAGTTCGCCGGTGCCCGGATGCACGTGCTCCGCCAGCAACCCGTGGCGGTTGCGGCACGCGAGCAGGCGCGTGAAGAGCGCGCGGGCCTCGTCGCGGCGCCCGACGCTCGCGAGCGCGTCTACGAGCCAGAACGTGCACACGACGAACGCGTTCGACGGCGCGCCGAAGTCGTCTTGCTCGACGTAGCGGAACACGAAGTCGCCACGCTTCAGGCCGCGCTCGATGGCCGCGACGGTGGCGACGTAGCGCGGGTCGTCCGCGGGCAGGAAATTGAGCTCGGCGAGCAGCAGCAGGCTCGCGTCGAGCTGGTCGCCGCCGGCCGCGGACACGAACGTGCCGAGCGCGGGGTTCCAGCATTGCGCTTCCACGAACGCCCTGATGCGGTCGGCCTCCGACCGCCAGCGATGCGCGCGATCCGCGAGGCCGAGCCGGGTCGCCACGCGGGCGAGGCGGTCGCACGCGGCCCAGCACATCACGCTCGAGAACGTATGCACGCGCGTGGAGCCGCGCAGCTCCCACAGCCCGGCGTCGGGCTGGTCGTGCATCGCGATCGCGCGCTCGCCCAGGGGCTCCAGGCGCTCGAACAGCGTGACGTCGCCGCCGTACGTCAGGCGCTCGTCGAAGAACACGTGCGTCGCCGCGAGCACCGCCGAGCCGTACACGTCGTGCTGCACCTGGCGCCACGCGTCGTTGCCGACGCGCACCGGGCCCATGCCGCGGTAGCCCGGCAGCGCGTCCTCGGTGCGCTCGGTGAGGTCGCCGCCGCCGCTGATGCGGTAGACGGGCTGGAGCGGCCCGTCGCTTGCGGAGGCCGCGATGCCGACCAGGTACTGCAGGTAGCGCTCCATCGTGTTGGTCGCGCCGAGGCGGTTCAGCGCGTTGACGACGAAGTACCCGTCGCGCAGCCAGCAGTGCCGGTAGTCCCAGTTGCGGCCCGACGCCGGCGCCTCGGGCACCGACGTGGTCATCGCCGCGATGATCGCGCCGGTGTCGTCGAAGGCGTTGAGCTTGAGCGTGATCGCCGCGCGGATCACCGCCGACTGCCACTCGAACGGGATCGCGAGCCCGCGCACCCATTCGCGCCAGTGCGCGCTCGTCTCCTCGACGAAGCGGCGGCCGAGGTCGGGCAGGTGCTCGGGGATCGACTCGTCCGCGCCCATCAGGAACGTGAGCGCGTCCTCGACGAAGATCGGCCGTTCCTCGAGCACCGCGGTCAGCGAGGCGTCGGTGGTGAGGCGCAGCGTCGTCTCGTCGCCGACGTAGCGGATGTGGTGGCTGCCCGTGGTGAGGCGCGGCTCGAAGCGGCCCCAATGGAACACCGGGCGCAGGCGCACGACGATGCGCGGGCTGCCGGCGAGCCGCCGCACGCGGCGCAGGATCGTCATCGGCTGGTGCAGGCGGCCGTGGTGGACGAAGCGCGGCGCGCAGTCGGTGATCTCGACCGCGCCGCCATGCCGGTCGGTGAGCCGTGTCACCAGCACGGCCGTGTTTTCGACGTAGGCCTGCGTCGCCTCGGCGAGGTCGGCGAGCTCGATGGCCCACAGGCCGCGACCTTGCGCCAGCGGCGTCGTGTCGAGCAGCGCGCAGAACAGCGGATCGCCGTCGAAGCGCGGGAAGCAGCACCAGACGATGGTGCCGAGCGGGTCGACGAGGGCGCCGATGCGGCCGTTGCCGATCAGCGCGAGGTCGAGCGAGCGATCCGGCGTGGCCGCTGGGTCTGCGGCTGCAGCCGCGGCGGGCACCGCGCCGCTCATCCAGTCCCCGCGACGTCGGGAGCGTGCGCCGACCCGGCGGCGATGGGCGAGAGCAGCCAGCGCTTCACGGCGGCGGCGTCGGGCAGGCGGAAGCGCGCCGCGGTGCGGCCCGGGCCGACCTTCACGGTCCAGCCGCCGAGGCGCTCGACGACGGTGAACCCGCGCTCGTCGGTGAGGTCGTCGCCGACGAACACCGGCAGGCGGCCTGCGAACGGGGACTCGGCCATGAAGTCGTCGATCGCGGTGCCCTTGTCGCGGCCCTCGGGCCGTACCTCCACCAGCATCTTCCCCGGCTGCAGCTCGTAGCCCGGCGCGTCCTTGATCGACTCGCGCAGCGTGCGCTCGACGATGGATTCGAGCTCGGGCGCGGCGCGGAAGTGCAGCGCCATCGCGGCCCCCTTGTCCTCGAGCAGCAGCTGGGGGTGGCGCCGCGCGAGGCCCTTCAGCAGCTTGCGCAGCCGCGCCTGGGTGTCGCGGCGCGGCGCGTGCAGGTGGATGCCGCCCGTGGCGTCGCGGCGCTCGGAGCCGTGCTGGCCGGCGACGGGCAGGGTGAGCCCGGGGAAGAGCCGGTCGGCGTTGCTGATCGCGCGGCCGGTGACGAGCGCCATGGCGCCGGCGAGGTCGCGGGCGATGCGCGGCAGCGCGGCCGCGATCTCGTGGTCGATGCGCACGGCGTCGGGCAGGTCGGCCAGCTCGGCGAGCGTGCCGTCGATGTCGAGGAAGAGGGCACAGTCGGTGCCGAGCGGCGGGGGCGGCGGCCGCACGAAGCGGGCCGGGCGGGGGGTGTCGAGTGAACTCATCGTCCGTGTCGGCGTCAGCGATCGCTTTCCGTGGCGAGCACGCGCTCGCGGAAGCGCTTGCGCTGGTGCATGGCCGCGGCGTCGAGGAGCATGCGGCCCGCCCAGCGATAGACGTTGAACTCGCGGACGATGTTCCGCAGGAGCCGCATGCGGTCGCGCTGCTCCTCCCGCGACATCGCGAGCGCCTCGCGCAGCGCGTTCGCGCACTCGTCCGCGTCGTACGGATTGACAATGAGCGCCTCGGGGAGTTCGCGCGACGCGCCCGCGAACTGCGAGAGGATGAGCACGCCCTGCTCGTCGTCGTGGGCGGCGATGTACTCCTTCGCCACGAGGTTCATGCCGTCGTGCAGCGAGGACACGAAGCAGACGTCCGCGGCGCGGTGGTGCTCGTACACCGACTCCGGCTCGTGGTGCTCGGCCAGCAGCACGAGCGGCGGGTGCGCGGCGCCGGGGAAGCGCGCGTTGATCGCGGCCGCCTCGCGCCGCACCCGGTCGGCGTACGCCTGGTAGTCGTCGATGGTGCCGCGCGTCGGGGCCGCGATCTGCACGAACGTGAAGCGGCCGATCCACTCGGGATGGAGCTCGAGCAGGCGCGCGACCGCGTTGAAGCGCTCGATGATGCCCTTGGTGTAGTCGAGGCGGTCAATGCCGATGCCGAGCTTGTGGCCGCGCGGCAGGCTGAGGCGCACGCGCACCTCTTCGCGCGCGACGTCGACCGGCGCCGCGTTCGCGAGCGCTGCCGGCGGCCACTCGATCGAGATCGGGTAGCGGTGCACGGCCGTGCGCCCGCCGCCGTACACGACGGTGAACGTCTCGCGGTCGATGCGCGCCGCCACGAAGCGGTCCACCGATTCGAGGAAGTTGTTCACGTGGAACTGCGTGTGGAAGCCCATGATGTCGCTGCCCAGCATCCCGTCCAGCAGCTCCACGCGCCACGGGCAGATCGCGATGGCCTCGGGGTTGGGCCAGGGGATGTGCCAGAACGTGATGATCGTGGCGTTCGGCAGCCGCTCGCGGATGAGGCGCGGCAGCAGCGCGAAGTGGTAGTCCTGCACCAGCACGACCGGGTCGTCGCTGTGCGCCTCGGCCACCACGGCGTCGGCGAACTTGCGGTTCACCGCGCGGTACTGCTCCCAGTCGACGCTGCGGAACGTCGGGCGCACGTGCGCGATGTGGCACAGCGGCCACAGCCCTTCGTTCGCGAACCCGTCGTAGTAGCCCTTGATCTCCTCGGGCGACAGCCACACGCGCCGGATGTGATACGCCGGGTGGTCCGGCGGCACTGCGACCCGGTCGCGCTTGTCGACGACGTCGCGGTCGGCGCTGCCGCTGCCGTGCGCGATCCACGTCCCGGAGCACGCGCGCATCACCGGCTCGAGCGCGGTGACGAGGCCGCTCGCGGGCCGCTGCACGCGCACGCCCTCGGGGGTGGCGACGTGGATGTAGGGCTCGCGGTTGCTGACGATGATCACGTCGTTGCCGCGCATCTCGCCGCGCAGCACGGCGCGCAGCGTCTCCTGCGTCCAGCGCTGCTGCGACTCGTCGGTCGGGCGGAACTGGTGCTCGAGCTCGCGCAGCAGCGCCTGCACGTCACGGGCGATGGGTTTGAGCTCCGGCGCCGTGCCGGCCGACGGGCGCAGGATGCCCTCGCCGCGCAGCAGCGCGCGCAGGCCGGCGACCCAGCCGCGCCACGAGAGCTGCGCGATGACCACCGTGATGAGCGCGACGCTCGCCGCGAGCGCCGCGAAGAACCAGAAGAGGTACCGCCGCGTCTCCTCGCTGCGGCGCTCGATGAAGCTCATATCGTGGACGAGGATCAGCTCGGCGGGCCCGCCGGTCGGCGGGTTGAGCGTCCGCACCGCGACGTGCACCACGCCCTTGGCCGTGCGCAGCAGGTGTTCGCCCGGCGTGCGGAACTCCGCGAGCGCGCCACACTTCACCTCGCCGGGGAAGGCCCCGGTGGCGAGCGGCGTCGCCTGCCCGGCGAGGCAGAGCCCGACCGCGTACAAGCGCTCGTCGTTGGTGAGTCGCTGGAAGTAGGCGGTGATGCGTGCCGGCGAGCGCGTGGCGATCATGTCCTCGAGCGGCTCCTGCACCGTGGCGGCGATCAGGTTGCTCCGGATGTCGAGGTCGCGCACGAACCAGCGCGTGGTCAGCGTGTCGACCAGGGGCACGGCGGCGTACGCGAACAGCGCGAGCGCCACGAGGAGCGGGACGAGGAAGCGAAGCGAGAGGCGCATGGGGCAAGCCGCGCTGGCGTTCCCTTCGGAAGGCGAGCCCCACGATAGCCCCGGGCGGGGCCGGCGGTAATGCCTGCACCGCCCGCGGCGGTGTCGGAAACGTCCTACAGGGTCGCGCTATGGCGCGCCGAACGTGCGCCTACAAATCGCGCCGGCCTCAGGCGAGGCCGGCGCCGAGCGCCACCAGTTCCGCGACGGCGGACTCGTCGAAGCCCCAGTCGGCGAGCGCCGCGCGACCGCCCGCGCCGCGCTCGGGCGGTGTACCGCGCACGTGGCCCGGCGTGCGGGAATAGCGCGGCGCGGGCGCCGGCTGCGTCACGCCGGCCAGCGTCACGAACGACTCGCGCGCGACCGCGTGCGGGTGCCGGTCGACCTCGGCGAACGAGAGCACCGGCGCCACGCAGGCGTCGCTGCCGGCGAAGACTGTGGCCCACTCGTCGCGCGTGCGGGCCGCGAAGGCGGCGGCGAAGGTCGCGCGCAGTTCCGGCCAGCGCGCCTCGTCGTGCTGTGCCGGCAGGGTGGCGGGATCGAGTGCCAGTCCCTGCAGCAGCGCCGCATAGAACTTGGGCTCGATCGCGCCCACCGCCATGTAGCCGCCGTCGCGCGTGCGGTAGCAGTCGTACCACGGCGCGCCGGTGTCGAGGGCGTTGCGGCCACGCTCGTCACGCCACGCGCCGGCCGCGCGCATGCCGGCGAACATCGTGGTCAGCAGCGCCGCGCCCTCGACCATCGCGGCGTCCACCACCTGCCCGCGGCCCGAGCGCGCCGCCTCGACGAGCGCGCTCGCGATGCCGAACGCGAGCAGCATGCCGCCGCCGCCGAAGTCCCCGACGAGGTTGAGCGGCGGCACCGGCGCCTCGTGCGCGCGGCCGATGCCGTGCAGTGCGCCGGAGAGCGCGATGTAGTCGATGTCGTGTCCTGCGCGCGGCGCCAGCGGACCGGTCTGGCCCCAGCCCGTCATGCGGCCGTACACGAGGCGCGGGTTGCGCGCGAGGACGACGTCGGGGCCGAGTCCCATGCGCTCCATCACGCCCGGGCGGAAGCCCTCGACCAGCACGTCGGCGCGCTCCGCAAGGCGCAGCGCGGCCGTGACGGCGCCGGGTTGCTTGAGATCGAGCGTGAGCGAGCGGCGGCCGCGCTTCATCGTGTCGTGGCGGCGCGGCAGCGAGAAGCCGAGGCCGGGGTCGTCGGGACGGTCGACCAGCAGCACGTCGGCGCCCATGTCCGCGAGCATCATCCCGCAGAACGGACCGGGGCCGATGGCGTCGAACTCGAGGACGCGGATGCCGGTGAGCGGACCCATGGTCGTCGTGCGCGGCGCGTCAGCGCGCCGGCACCACCTCGTCCAGCCAGTCGAACATGCGCGCGAGGAAGAGCGAGCGCGCGAGGATCGCGGTGTGGTCGCCCGCTCCCTCTGCCGCGGCGAAGCGCTGCAGCGTCTTCGGGCCGTTAAGGGCCGCGTACGCATCGGGCGCGAACTGCGCGAGCGGATCGTTCTCCTCGCAGCCCAGGTAGACCGGGCAGCGGATGTCCGCCAGGTGCGGCGTGGCGTCGAAGTCGCGCACCGCGGCGACGTAGCCCGCGACCGAATCGACGCCGTGCACCATGTAGCCGCGCTGCATGACCTTCCAGCGCAGCGCGGGGTCGGCCGCGATGTGCGCCTCGTAGGGTGCGAAGAGCGCCGGGTCGGCGGCGAGCGGATCCGCCAGCGCGGACGGCGGCAGCGCGGCGAACATCTTCGCGATCGGCGCGCGCAGCGAAGGCAGGCCCGGATCGGAGACGCAGGCCGCGAGTCGCGGCTCGAACGCCGCCGCGCGCAGCGACAGGTAGCCGCCGAGGCTCCAGCCGGTCAGCACCACGCGGCGCGGATCGACGCCGGGCAGCGTCAACGCGACGTCGAGCACCGGCCGCACCACCGCCTCCCAGTCGCCGCGCATCGGGAGACCCTGCTCGATGACGACGCGCCCCTGGCCGGGACCGTCGAAGAGCAGCGCGTGCCAGCCGCGGCGCTGCGCTTCCACCGCGAACGCGAAGTACGACTCGCGCAGCGTGGAATCGTAGCCGCCGGTGCATACGAGCAGCGGCCGCGTCCCGGGGCCTGCCGGGCAGAAGCACGCGGGCAGCGTGGTGCCGGCGTAGGGGATCTCCAGCGGGACGAGCGCCGGCTCGAGCGCCGCCGCCGCTTTCGCGAACACGGCCGTCTCGCGCGCGAGCAGGTCGCGCGCGATCGCGGGCACCGGGTTGCCGTAGGCGAACAGATACGCGGTGCGGAAATAGTTGGCGGCGCGCAGCCACGCCTCGCGCGCGCTCACCCGGTGGCCACGCGCGGCCGCCGCGTCGCCCAGTGCCGCCACCCGCTCGGCGGTCGCCTGCCACTGCACCTGCCACGCCACCATGTCCCCGGCCGGGACGCGCTGCATCGTGGTGATGCACTCGCCCAGGTCGGCGCCGCCGAAGAGCGCGTGCGCCAGCGTGCGCTGGGCCTGGTCATCGAACAGGCGGTCGGTGGAAAGGAGGTCGGCCATGGCGGGCGGAAGGGCGGCAGACGGAATTATGGAGGATCATGGCTTCGGTGTCTGACACCGCCTATGACGTGTCTGACACCTCATATGACGTGTCAGACACCGGTTCAGTCGCCGCGCACGAGTCGGCGGGCGAGTTGGCGCTGGCGCTCGGCGAGGACCGGCGCCTCGACGGTGAGCAGTTCGCCGTTCTCGACGACGATGCGGCCGTGGATCACGGACAAAGCAACGGCGGCGGGCGCGCAGAACACGAGCGCGGCGAGCGGGTCGTGGCCGGCGCCGGCGAATGCGAGGTCGTCGAGGTCGAACGCGACGATGTCCGCGCCCATGCCGGGCGCGAGGCAGCCGATGTCGTCGCGTCCGAGCACCTGCGCGCCGCCGCGCGTGGCGAGCCGCAGCGCATCGCGCGCGGTGAGCGCCGCCGGGCCGTGGCCGACGCGCTGCAGCAGCAGCGCCTGCCGCGCCTCGGCGAGGAGGTGCGAGGAATCGTTCGACGCCGACCCGTCCACGCCGAGTCCCACCGGCACGCCCGCGTCCAGCATGGCGCGGACCGGCGCGATGCCGGACGCCAGGCGCATGTTCGACGTCGGGCAGTGCGCCACGCCCGTTCCGCTGCGCGCGAAGAGCGCGATGCCCGGAGCGTCGAGCTTGACGCAGTGCGCGTGCCACACGTGGTCGCCGGTCCAGCCCGTGTCCTGCGCGTACTCGGCCGGCGTGCAGCCGAGGCGCTCGCGCGAGTAGGCGACGTCGTCGTCGTTCTCGGCGAGGTGCGTGTGCAGCCGCACGCCGTAGGCCGCGGCGAGCGCGGCCGTCTCGCGCATCAGCGCCGGCGACACGGAGAACGGCGAGCACGGTGCCGCGGCCACGCGCAGCAGCGCATGCGGCGCCGGGTCGTGGTACGCCTCGATGACGCGGCGCATGTCGCGCAGGATCGCGTCCTCGTCCTCGACCAGCGCGTCGGGCGGCAAGCCGCCCGCGCTCTCGCCGACGCTCATCGCGCCGCGGCACGCATGAAAACGCAAGCCCAGCGCGTGCGCGGCCTCGATCGTGTCGTCGAGGCGCCCGCCGTTGGGGTAGAGGTACAGGTGATCGCTCGCCGTGGTGCACCCCGAACGGATCAGCTCCGCCATCGCGACCTGCGCGGACACGTTGAGCATCTCCGGCGTCAGGCGCTGCCAGATCGGGTACAGCGTCTTGAGCCAGTGGAAGAGGTCCGCGTCCTGCGCTGCCGGCACGGCCCGCGTGAGCGTCTGGAAGAAGTGATGGTGGGTGTTGACGAGCCCCGGCAGCACCACCATGCCCCGGCAGTCGACGACGCGGTCGGCCGTGGCCGGCAGCATCGCCGCCGGCCCGACGGCCGCCACCGCATGCCCGCGCACGAGGACGCTGCCGTCGGCGTATTCGCTGCCGGCGTCGTCCATCGTGGCGACCAGCGTCGCGTTGCGCAGCAGCAGGGTTGCCTCGGCCATGCCGTACTCTACCAAGCGGCCGCCCGCCGCCGGCGCGCCGCCCGCGACGAGGTGCGATAATTGGTCTTCAGCCGTCCCTTTGCCCGGACCCCCGCCCATGCGCCCCCACCTGCCGTTGCTGGCCCTCGCCCTGTGCGCGCTCGTGCTCGCCGGCTGTGCATCGCGGCCCGTCAATGCCCCGATCGCCGAGGTGACGCCGGGCAAGGGCTACCGCTTCGGCACCCGGCAATTGCAGGACCGCGACACCGAGAATCTCGTGATCGTCGCGTTCTCCGGCGGCGGCACGCGCGCCGCGGCGTTCTCGTTCGGCGTGCTGGAGGCCCTGCGCGACACCGAGGTGACCGGCCCCAAGGGCAAGTCGGTCCGGCTGCTGGACGAGATCGACGTCATCACCGGCGTGTCGGGCGGCAGCTTCACGGCGCTCGCGTACGGGCTCTACGGCGATCAGCTCTTCGCGAACTACGAGCAGCAGTTCCTGAAGCGCGACGTGCAGGGGATGCTGCTCGCGGGGGTGCTCTCGCCGTCGAACTGGGGTGCGCTGTGGTCGGAGAGCTGGGGGCGCTCGGAGATGGCCTCGCAGATCTACGACGACATCCTGTTCAAGGGCGCGACCTTCCGCGACCTCGACAAGGGCAACGGCCCGCTCGTCATCGCCAGCGCCACCGACATCTCGACCGGGTCCCGGCTCGCGTTCACGCAGAGCGACTTCGACCTCATCTGCTCCGACATCGACTCGGTGCCGCTGTCGCGCGCCGCGGCCGCGTCGTCCGCCGTTCCGCTCGTGCTGTCGCCGGTCACGTTCAACAACTACGGCGGCAACTGCGGCCTGCGCCCGCCCGCTTGGGTGCGCGCGTTGACCGAGGACGGCGCGCCCAAGCGACCCGCGGGCCGCGCGCTGCAGCGCCTGCGCGAGATGCAGTCGTTCCAGGACTCGGCGAACCGGCCGTACATCCACCTCGTCGACGGCGGCCTCTCCGACAACCTCGGCGTGCGCGGCATCCTGGAGACGCTCGAGGAACTCGAGTCGGCGCGCACCAACGGGCGCCGCACGCGGCTCGACGGCGTGAAGCGCATCGTCGTGTTCGTGGTGAACTCGCTGTCGATCCCGAGGACCGACTGGGACCAGCACGAGCGCCCGCCGAACGACATCATGATCCTGCTCAAGGCCACGGGCGTGCCGATCGACCGCTATTCGTACGAGTCGGTCGAGATCCTGAAGGACATCACGCTGCGCTGGAAGCTCCTGCGCGAGCTGCGCGCGAGCGGCTACGTGGTGGGCGCGACCGGGTCGCTGCGCGACGCGATCGACACGCCCGACATCGACATCTACGTGGTCGACGTGTCGTTCCAGGGGTTGCAGGACCGCAAGGAGTTCGACTACCTGAACGACCTGCCGACGAGCTTCGTGCTGCCGCCCGAGGCGGTGGACCGCCTGCGCAAGGCGGCGCGCACGCTGCTCGCGGAGTCGCCGGAGTTCGCGCGCCTGCTGCGCGACATCGGCGCGAAGAAAGTGCCGGCCGCGGCGCCCGCCGCCGCGACGGCGCAGTGACCGGCGCCGCCGGGCGCCGCAGGACATGCCCATGAACGCACCGATCGACCTTCCGACCCAGGCGGACGCCGCGCTCGAGCGCGTGTTCGCGGCGCAGCGCGCGGCGTTCGAGCGCGAGCGCTACCCGTCGCTGGCCACGCGGCTCGACCGCCTGGCGCGGCTGAAGTCGCTCGTGGTCGCCCACGAGGCGCGCTTCGCGCAGGCGGTGGACAGCGACTTCGGCGACCGCTCCGAGCACGAGACGCGCCTCGCCGAGCTGTACATCGTCGTGTCCGAGATCGCCGACGCGCAGGCCAATCTGCGCCGCTGGATGCGCCGCGAGCGCGTGGCCACGCCGCTGCACCTGTTGCCGGGACGCGGGTACATCGAGCGCCAGCCGCTCGGCGTGGCGGGCATCATCAGCCCGTGGAACTACCCCGTGCAGCTCGCGTTTGCGCCGGCGATGGGCGCGCTGGCGGCGGGCAACCGGGTGATGCTGAAGCCCTCCGAGCTGACGCCCGCCACGTCCGCCCTGATGCGCGAGCTGGTGGCCGCGAACTTCGCCGAGGACGAGTTCACGGTGGTGCTCGGCGACGCGGAGGTCGGGCGCCGGTTCACGGAGCTGCCGTTCGCGCACCTGTTCTTCACGGGCTCCACCGCGGTGGGGCGCCTCGTCGCGCGCGCCGCTGCGGCGAACCTCACGCCGGTGACGCTGGAACTCGGCGGGAAGTCGCCGGCGCTCTTCGCGCCCGACGCCGATCTTGCGCTGTCCGCGCCGCGCCTCATGTCGGGGAAGCTGCTCAACGCGGGCCAGACGTGCATCGCGCCCGACTATGCGCTGGTGCAGGAGGGCAGCGTGGACGCCTTCGTCGCCGCGATCACGCGCGCGGCCCATGCGCTCTATCGCTCGTACGCCGGCAACCCGGACTACACGGCCATCGTGAACGCGCGCCACTTCGCGCGTCTCACGGGGCTGGTCGACGATGCGCGGGCGAAAGGGGCACGCGTGATCGTGCTCAACCCGGCACAGGAGACGCCGGACCCGGCGTCGCGCAAGCTGCTGCCCACGCTCATCCTCGGCGTGACCGACGACATGGCCGTGATGCGGGAGGAGATCTTCGGGCCGCTGCTGCCGGTCGAGACGTACCGCACGCTCGACGAGGCGGTGGCGAAGATCAATGCACGGCCCCACCCGCTCGCGTTCTACTACTTCGGCCGCGAGGGCGGCGGGCGCTCGCGCGTGCTGCGCGAGACGCTGGCGGGCGGGGTGACGGTCAACGACACGCTGTGGCACTTCGCGCACAAGAACCTGCCGTTCGGCGGCGTCGGGGCGTCTGGCTCCGGCGCGTACCACGGCGAGGCGAGCTTCCTCACCTTCACGCACCGCAAGCCGGTGTTCGTGCAGCCGCGGATGGCGGCGTCGAAGTTGCTGTACCCGCCTTATGGGAAGGCGTTCGAGAAGGTGCTAGGGATGTTGCGGAAGTTGAACACGTAGCCTGCGGCTCGCGCCGGCCCCTCACCCCAACCCTCTCCCCGCGCACGGGGAGAGGGAGTCCCATGGCGTGGGGCGGCGGGAATTTGCTGCAGCGGCTCTGAGACAACCCCCTCTCCCCGTGGGCGGGGAGAGGGCCGGGGTGAGGGGCAAGCCCCCCGACCAACTCAAATCCCCGGCGTAGCCAGCACCTGTCCCGCCTTCTCGCCGCGCTCGTACACGATGTGCGCGCGCCCGACCAGCAGCGGGTCCACTTCCCCGATCCGCGCGACGTCCTTCGCCTTGTACGGGAACGAGTGCAGCATGAAGCGCAGCGCGTTCAGCCGCGCGCGCTTCTTGCAGTCGGACTTGATCACCGTCCACGGCGAGTCCGCGGTGTCGGTGTGGAAGAACATCGCTTCCTTCGCCTTCGTGTAGTCGTCCCACTTGTCGAGGGACGCCATGTCGACCGGCGACAGCTTCCACTGCTTCAGCGGATGCGCCTCGCGCTCGCGGAAGCGCCGCCGCTGCTCTTCCTTGGAGACCGAGAACCAGAACTTCACGAGGTGGATGCCGCTGTGCACGAGGTTGCGCTCGAACTCCGGGCACTGGCGCATGAACTCCTGGTACTCCTGGTCGGAGCAAAGCCCATTACGCGCTCCACGCCCGCCCGGTTGTACCAGGAGCGGTCGAAGAACACGATCTCGCCGTGCGTCGGCAGGTGCTGCACGTAGCGCTGGAAGAACCACTGGCCGCGCTCGGCGTCGGTGGGCTTCTCCAGCGCGACCACGCGCGCGCCCCGCGGATTGAGGTGCTCCATGAAGCGCTTGATGGTGCCGCCCTTGCCCGCGGCGTCGCGCCCCTCGAACAGCACCACCACCTTCTGCCCCGTCTCCTTCACCCACGCCTGGAACTTGAGAAGCTCGACCTGCAGCTGGTACTTCTGCTTCTCGTAGCTCTTGCGCGGCAGCAGGTACTTGTACGGGTACGAGCCGCTGCGCCAGTCCTCGGCCAGCTCGTCGGCGAGTTCGCGCTCGCTCTTGCCGGGCGGCGCGAACTTCACCTTGCGCAGGCCGTCGACCAGGCGCTTCGCGTCCTCCGGCGAGCGCCCCGACAGGATGTCGACCAGCGCATTGGCCTCGGCGAGCGTCGTGGCGGCCACGCGCTCCTCGAGGTGCGCGCGCTCGACCGCGGCCGGGCTCGTCGTCGGTCCGACGTCGCCCGACTTCACGCGGCGCGGGCGCACCGCCTTGACGCTCGGCACCGGCCGCAGCTTGCGGGCGCGGACCTTGGCCGGGGGAGACTTGAGGGCTGGCATGGCGCGTGACCTCGAACGGTTACTTGGACGACGGCAGCTTGCCGACCACGCCTTCGACGTAGTAGTCCATCTTGGAAAGGTCGGCGTCGCTCATCACCTTGCCCGCCGCGAGGCGTTCCTTGCCCGTGTTGTCCTTCATCGGGCCCTGGAACACGGCGAGCTTGCCCGCCTTGATCTCGTCCTGCGCCTTGGTGACCAGCGCCTGCACGTCGGCGGGCACGACCTTGTTGTAGGGCGCGAGGCTGATCATGCCTTCCTTGATGCCGCCCCAGACGTTGTCCTGCTGCCACTTGCCGTCGATGACCGACTGCGCGACCTTGGTGTAGTAGTCGCCCCAGTGGTGCGTCACCGCGGTGAGCTGCGCATTCGGGCCGTACTTCGACATGTCGGAGTGGTAGGCGATCGCGTAGATCTTCTTCGCCTCGGCGGCCTGCACCGTCGCGGTGGAGTCGGTGTGGTGGGTGAGCACGTCCGCGCCCTGCGAGGCGAGCGTGTTCGCGGCCTCGCCTTCCTTGCCCGGGTCGAACCAGGTGTTGACCCAGATGACCTTCACCTCGGCCTTCGGGTTGACGCTGCGCATGCCGCGCGCGAACGCGTTGATGCCCATCACGACCTCGGGGATCGGGAACGCGGCGACGTAGCCCGCCACGCCGGTCTTCGACATCTTGCCGGCGACGATGCCCGCGAGGTAGCGGCCCTCGTAGAAGCGCGCGTTGTAGATGCCGACGTTCTTCGCGGTCTTGTAGCCGGTGGCGTGCTCGAACTTGGTGTTCGGGAAGGCCTGCGCGACCTTGATCGTCGGGTTCATGTACCCGAACGACGTCGTGAAGATGAGGTTGTGGCCGGTCTGCGCGAGTTCGCGGATGACGCGCTCGGCGTCCGCGCCCTCGGGCACGCTCTCGATGTACTTGGTGGTGACCTTGCCGCCGAGCGCCTTCTCCATCTCCTTGCGGCCGGTGTCGTGCTGGAACGTCCAGCCGGCGTCGCCGATCGGGCTCACGTACACGAAGCCGATCTTGAGCGGCTCGCCCGCCTTGGGCTGGGCAGCGGCGGGCAGCGCGACGGCGAGCGCGCACGCCGCTGCGGCGGCGAGCGTCATCCTGCGGGTAATGCGGGTCATCGTGGTCTCCTTCGGAAGGCGAACGGGCAAGGGACAGGGCACTGCGGGCAAGCCCTCGATTTTACGCCGATTGGCGGCCGGGCGATCAGGCGTCCGGATGGAACGGCTTGCCCAGGGAGGCGGGGGCGTTGAGCTTGATGACCGCCGCGTCGCGGGAGATGAACGCGAGCACCACGATGGTCGCGACGTAGGGCAGCATGGACAGGTACTGCGACGGGATGTCGACCCCGAGCGCCTGCGCCTGGAACTGAGCCAGCGTGACGCCCCCGAAGAGGTAGGCGCCGGCCAGCACCCGCCACGGCTTCCAGGTCGCGAACACCACGAGGGCCAGCGCGATCCAGCCCCGCCCCGCGGTCATGCCCTCGGTCCAGGACGGGTTGTAGACCAGCGACAGGTAGGCGCCCCCCATGCCCGCGCATGCCCCGCCGAACAGCACCGCGAGGTAGCGAATGCGCACCACCGGGTAGCCGATGGCGTGCGCCGACTGCGGCGACTCGCCGACCGCGCGCACGATGAGCCCCGCGCGCGTGCGGAACAGGAACCACTGGATCGCGGCGAACAGCACGAGCGACAGGTACACGAGGGGGTTCTGCCCGAAGATCAGCGGCCCCGCCACCGGCAGCGCCGACAGCGGCCCCAGCGAAACCTTGGGGATCGGCTCGATCACCACGCTCACGTAGTCGAGGCCGACGAACGCGGAGAGGCCCACGCCGAAGAGCGACAGCGCGAGCCCCGAGGCCACCTGGTTGGCCTGCAGCGTGAGCGTCACCACCGCGAAGACGAGCGCCAGCGCGGCGCCCGCGAGCACGCCGGCAACGAGCCCGAGCCACGGGGACCTGGTGGACGCGGCGACGATGAACGCGACCACCGCGCCGACCAGCATCATGCCTTCGACGCCGAGGTTCAGCACGCCCGACTTCTCGGTGACGAGTTCTCCCAGCGCCGCATACACGAGCGGCGTGCCCGCAGCGAGCGTCAGCAGGACGAGCTGGACGGCGAGGTCCATCGTCAGGCCGCCTGCCGCCGGCGCGGCGCGTTGCGCGTGATGCGCAGGCGGTAGTGGATGAACACGTCCGAGGCGAGCAGGAACAAGAGCAGCGTGCCCTGGAAGAGGCCGGTGACGGAGGAGGGGAGGGCGAGCTTCATCTGCGCCGCCTCCCCGCCCAGGTAGAGCAGCGACATGAGGAGGCTCGCGAAGAAGATGCCGACCGGGTGCAGGCGCCCGACGAACGCGACGATGATCGCCGCGAAGCCGTAGCCGGGCGACACCACGGGCAGCAGCTGGCCGATGGGCCCCGCCACCTCGCCCACGCCCGCGAGGCCCGCGCAGCCGCCGCTGATCAGCATGCCGAGCCACACGGTGCGCGACGACGAGATGCCCGCGTAGTTGGCCGCGGCGGGCGCGAGGCCCGCCACGCGCATCTGGAAGCCGACGAGGCTCTTGCGCAGGAACACCCAGCCCGCGGCCACCGCCGCGAGCGAGATCAGCAGGCCGACGTTGAGGCGCGTCTCGGGCACGAGGTTCGGCAGGAGCGCGGCCTCGGTGAACATCTTCGACTGCGGGAAGTTGAAGCCTTCGGGGTCGCGCCACGCGCCGTGCACGAGCAGCGAGAGGACGAGCGAGGCGACGTACACGAGCATGAGCGAGACGAGGATCTCGTTGGCGTTGCAGCGGATGCGCAGCACCGCGGGAATCGCCGCCCACAGCATGCCGCCGGCGAGGCCCGCGACGAGCATCGCGGGCAGGACCAGAGCGGACTCCTCGCCGTGGAAGAGGAGCGCCACGCCGCCGCCGAAGATGGCGCCCATGATGAGCTGGCCTTCGGCGCCGATGTTCCAGACGTTGGCGCGGTAGCCCACCGCGAGGCCGACCGCGCACAGCATGATCGGGCTCGCCTTCAGCATCAGCTCGGCGACGTCGTACAGCGTGTCGATCGGGTCGATGAAGAAGGTGTACAGCGCGAACCACGGGTCCTTGCCCATCGCCGTGAAGAGCACGAGGCCGATCAGCAGCACCGCGAGGGTGGCGACCAGCGGCGAGAGCCACTTCGCGAGGCGCGAGGGTTCGGGGCGGGCTTCGAGGCGGAAGTGCATCGGGGGGGGGGGCCGTCGTTGTACGTTGGGCGGGTGGCGGGCGGGGTTCAGAGGGCCGGGGTGAGGGGCAGCCGCCACGCCACTGCGCTACTCCTGCACATTCATTACCCCCGCCGGCGAGAACGCGTGGGCGCTGCCCGTACCGCGGTGGATGAACGATCCGGCCATCAGGAGCCCGATCTCCTCCGCGTTGGTCTCGCTCACCGCCTTCGGGTCCGACAGCCGGCCTTGCGCGATCACCGCCAGCCGGTCGCAGATCTCGAACAACTCGTCCAGTTCCTCCGACACCACCAGCACCGCGACGCCGCTGTCGCGCAGGTCGAGCAGCGCCTGCCGGATCTGTGCCGCCGCGCCGACGTCCACGCCCCACGTCGGCTGCGCGGCGATCATCACCTTCGGCTGCTGGCGGATCTCGCGGCCCACGATGAACTTCTGCAGGTTGCCGCCGGACAGGCTGCGCGCCGTCGCATCCGGGCCGCCGGCCTTCACACCGTATTCGCGGATCGTCTTCTGCGCGTACTCGCGCACGGCGCCCGCGCGCACGAAGCCGCGCGCCACCATGCCCTGCCGGTAGGCGGTGAGGAGCGCGTTGTCGGCGAGCGACATCTCGGGCACCGCGCCGCGGCCGAGCCGCTCCTCGGGCACGAACGCGAGCCCGAGCGTGCGGCGCGCCGCCGCGTCCATGCGCCCGCACGGCGTGCCGAGCAGTTCCACCCGGTCGGCGGCGTCCACCGTCCGCTCGCCGGACAACGCCGCCATCAGTTCCTTCTGCCCGTTGCCCGACACGCCGGCGATGCCGACGATCTCGCCCGCGCGCACCGTGAGGCTGACGTCCGCGAGCGACGTGCCGAACGGGTCGTCGGCCGGCAGCGTCAGGTTGCGCACGACCAGCGCGTCGGCCCCGACGACCGCCTCCCGGTGCTTCGGGTGCGGCAGGTCGCCGCCGATCATCATGCGCGCGAGCGACGACGACGACTCGCGCCGCGGGTCGCAGTCGCCGGTCACCTTGCCCGCGCGCAGCACCGTCGCCTTGTGGCACAGCGCGCGGATCTCGTCGAGCTTGTGGCTGATGTAGAGGATGCTGCAGCCCTCGTCCGCGAGCCGCCGCAGCGTCTCGAAGAGCTTCTCCACCGCCTGCGGCGTGAGCACCGACGTCGGCTCGTCCATGATCAGGAGCCGCGGGTCCTGCAGCAGGCAGCGCACGATCTCGACCCGCTGGCGCTCGCCGACGGACATCGTGTGCACGTAGCGCTCGGGGTCGAGCGGCAGGCCGTACTTGGCGGACACGTCGCGGATGCGCGCCGGCAGGTCGGTGCTCGCGCCGGCGCCTTCGAGCGCGAGCGCGATGTTGTCGGCCACGGTCAGCGTCTCGAAGAGCGAGAAGTGCTGGAAGACCATCCCGATCCCGAGGCGCCGCGCGCGCGAGGGATTGGCGATGGTCACCTTCTTGCCTTCCCAGGTGATCGTCCCCTCGTTGGGCTTCACGGCGCCGTAGATGATCTTCATCAGCGTCGACTTGCCCGCGCCGTTCTCGCCCAGCACCGCGTGGAT
Source organism: Burkholderiales bacterium (assembly GCA_046347715.1). Lineage (GTDB taxonomy): Bacteria > Pseudomonadota > Gammaproteobacteria > Burkholderiales > Casimicrobiaceae > VBCG01. The sequence goes on along the minus strand of JAXMFO010000007.1, from coordinate 112,555 downwards.
CTCGCCGGCCTGCACCGTGAGGTCGATGCCGTCGTTGGCGACCACCGACGGGTACTTCTTGGTGATGCCGGCGAGGACCAGGCGCGCGGTCATGGCGTGCGCCGCCCGCGATGCAGCGCGACGACGTCCCGCGCCGGTGATGCCTGCGCCGCGTGCCGCTCGCGCAGCGCGAGCATCTCGGCCGCAACGGCGACCGCGATCGCGCCCGGTTCCTTGCTGCGGATCGCGAGCCCGCCGGACACGCCGATCGGGCAGGTGATCCGCGCGAAGGCTTCGCCGCCGATGCCGCGCGCGGCGAGCCGGCGCGCGAACTGGTTGCGCTTCGCCTGCGAGCCGATGAGCCCGAGGTAGCGCCAGTCCTCGCGCGCCAGCGCCGCCGCGACGATCGTGTAGTCGAGCGCGTGGCTGTGCGTGGCGATCACGGCGTACGTGCCGGGACGCGCGGTGGCGGTCTCTTCCTCCGGCGCGTCGGTGACGACGACCTCGACGTTGCCCGGTACCTGCGCCGGGAAGTCGTGGTCGCGGCCGTCCACCCAGCGCACGCGCGCCGGCAGCGCGCCCAGCACCTGCACGAGCGCGCGGCCCACGTGCCCGTTGCCGAACACGAGCACCGCGAAGTCGCTCGGCACGATCGTGTGCATGAGCAGCGTGCTGCCGTCGTCCGCAGCGACGAGGCCCGCGCCGGCGCGGCGCGATTGCACCTGCGGCCGGGCGAGCGTGACCGCGAAGGAATCGAGTGCCGTGCTCCCGAGCGACCCGCTGGCGTGATCGGCGGTCACGAGAAGTTGCGTGCGGCCCTCCGGCGCGCCGCCGATGCGCGACACGAGCGCCATCGGCACCGCCGCGCGCTGGCACGCGACCGCGGCTTCGAGCCAGCCGGCGGCCTGCGCGGCGACCGGCTGGAATGCCAGCGTCGCGACTCCGCCGCAGCACTGGCCGAGTCGCGCGGCCAGCGGGAAGCGCACGAGCCACGCCCCGCGTGGCGTATCGCCGGCGAGCGCGCCGCGCGCGATGCGCAGCGCCTCGAACTCGAGGTGGCCGCCGCCGATCGACCCCGCCATCCCCTGGGCCGTGACGACCATCGCCGCGCCGGACTCGCGCGGCGTGGACCCGTTCGCGTGCGCGACGGTGACGAGCACGGCCCGGCCGTCGCGCGCGAGGCTCGCCGCGAGTGCGGGCAGCCACTCAGCCATGGGCCGGTGCCCCTCGTCGCGCGTCCTCGACCGCGAACAGCAGGCGCTCGTCGGTGGCCGGCGCGTCGAGCCGCGGTGCGGCGCGCGGATCGCCCACGCTCGCGACGGCGTCGCGCAGCGCGTGGAACGCCGACAGCGCGAGCATGAACGGCGGTTCGCCGACGGCCTTGCTGCGATGGATCGTCTCCTCGCGATTGGCCTCGCCGTAGAACGCGACGGTGAAATGCGCCGGGACGTCGTGCGCGGTCGGGATCTTGTAGGTGGACGGCGCGTACGTCTTCAGTTCGCCGCGCTCGTTCCACCACAGCTCCTCCATCGCGAGCCAGCCGTAGCCCTGGATGAAGCCGCCCTCGATCTGCCCGCGGTCGAGCGCCGGGTTGAGCGAGCGCCCGGCGTCGTGGAGGATGTCGACCGCGAGGAGGCGGTGCTCGCCGGTCAGCGTGTCGACCGCGACTTCGGAGACGGCGGCGCCGTACGCGAAGTAGAAGAAGGGGCGCCCCGAGAGCGTCTTCGGGTCGTAGTGGATCTTGGGCGTCGCGTAGAAGCCGGTGGCCGACAGCGGCACGCGCGCGAAGTACGCGGCACGCGCGAGTTCCGCGAACGGGACCTGCGTGCCGCCCGCCGTGACCTGCCCGTCGGCGAAGCGCACGCCGGCGGCATCGCCGCCGTACTTCTTCGCCGCGAAGGCGGCGAGGCGTTCCCGCAGCTTCGTGGCCGCGTCGAGCGCCGCCATGCCGTTCAGGTCGCTGCCGGACGAGGCCGCGGTCGGCGACGCGTTGGGCACCTTGCTCGTGTCCGATGCCGACACGCGCACCGCCCCGGGGGGCACGCCCATGGCCTGCGCGACCACCTGCGCGACCTTGGTGAAGAGGCCCTGCCCCATCTCCGTCCCGCCGTGGTTGAGGAGCAGCGTCCCGTCGTTGTAGAGGTGCAGCAGCGCCCCGGCCTGGTTGTAGTGGGTGGCGGTGAAGGAGATGCCGAACTTGACCGGCGTGAGCGCGATGCCGCGCTTCACCACCGGGTTGTCGCGGTTCCACTGCGCGATCGCGGCGCGCCGCTCGCGGTAGCGTGCCGACGCCGCGAGCGCCTCGACCAGCGCCGGCGCGATGTTGTCCTCGACCGTCATGCCGTAGGGCGTGACGTTGCGCTCGCCGGTGCCGTAGAAGTTGACGCGCCGCACGTCGAGCGGATCGCGGCCGAGCGCGCGCGCGACCTCGTCGATCACGTACTCGATCGGGAACATGCCCTGCGGGCCGCCGAAGCCGCGGAAGGCGGTGTCGCTCACGGTGTTCGTCTTGCAGCGGTAGCTGTGCAGCGCGACGTTCGGCAGCCAGTAGGCGTTGTCCGCGTGGAACACCGCGCGGTCGTTCACGGGACCGGAAAGGTCCGCGGAGAATCCGCAGCGCGCGGCGAGCACCAGGTCGAGCCCGAGGAGGCGACCATCGTCGTCGAAGCCGACGTCGTAGCGGTACGCGAACGCGTGCCGCTTGCCGGTGGAGCGCATGTCGTCGTCGCGGTCGAGGCGCAGCTTCGCGGGCCGCCCGGTCCGGCGCGCGACGATCGCCGCGATGCACGCCCACTGCGTCATCTGCGTTTCCTTGCCGCCGAAGCCGCCGCCCATCCGGCGGCACTCGACGACCACGTCGTGCGCCGCGACGCCGAGCGCCCCGGCCACGAGGTGCTGCACCTCGCCCGGATGCTGCGTGGACGTGTACACGTGCATCCCGCCGTGCTCGCGCGGGATCGCCATCGCGATCTGGCCTTCGAGGTAGAAGTGGTCCTGCCCGCCGCACGCGAGTTCGCCCTGCAGCCGGTGCGGCGCGCGGGCGAGGGCGCCTGCGGGATCGCCGCGCGTGACGTGCACCGGCGGCAGCACCCAGGACTGGGCCGCGAGCGCGTCTTCGATGGTCAGGATCGCGGGCAGCGGCTCGATGTCGAAGCGGGCACGCTTCGCCGCGCGGCGCGCGGTGTTGACGTCGGTCGCGGCCACCGCGAACACCGGTTGCCCGACGAACTGCACCTCGCGCGCCGCGAAGATCGGGTCGTCGTGCACGATGGGGCCGACGTCGTTCGTGCCCGGGATGTCGTCCGCGCCGACGACGGCGACCACACCGGGCTCCGCCAGCACGTCCGCGAGGTCGACGCCACGCAGGCGGCCGTGGGCGACCGGGCTCACGCCGACCGCGACGTGCAGGAGGTCGCGCGGCTCCGGCAGGTCGTCGGTGTAGCGCGCCGCGCCCGCGACGTGCAGCGCCGCCGAGTCGTGCGGCAGGGGTGCACCCACCACGGCCGAGGTGGCGGCCGGCGTCGCGACGGCGGGCGGATGCGGCGCGTTCATCGGGTCACGCGTCCGCGGCGAGCGCGTCGACACGCGTCACGACCCCGGGCGCCGTCGTCTCGAGGTGGCAGCGCACGAGCAGGTTGCCGAGCACCGTGCGCCGATAGCGCGCGGACGCGCGCATGTCGTCGATCGGCGTGAACTCGTCCGCGAGCACGCGGGCCGCCGCCGCGGCGGTGGCCGCGGTCCAGGCCGCGCCGCGCAGCGCGGCTTCGGTCGCGAGCGCGCGCATCGGGGTGGGGGCGACGCCGCCGCACCCGATGCGCACGTCGGCGACCGTCCCGGCGGCGAGGTCGAGCGCAAAGCACGCGAAGACACACGAGATGTCCTGGTCGAAGCGCTTGCTCTGCTTGTACGCGCGCACGATCGTGCCGGGGCGCCGGCGCGGCACGCGCACGGCGGCCACGAACTCGCCGCGCGCGAGCACGGTCTTCTGGTACCCCTGGTAGAACGCCTCCAGCGGCAGCTCCCGCACGGCGCCGCCGTGGCGCAGGACGACCGTCGCGCCGAGCGCGATCAGCACCGGCATCGAGTCGCCGATCGGCGAGCCGTTGGCGACGTTGCCGCCGAGCGTGCCGCTGTTGCGGATCGGCAGCGACGCGAAGCGCGACCACGCCTCGTCGAGTTCGGGCCATTCCTCCGCCAGCGCCGCGAACGCGGCGGCGAGCGGGGCGGCGGCGCCGATCCCGAAGTGGGTGTCGTCCTGGGCGACGGTGCGCAGGTCCGCGACGTCGCCCGCGTACAGCACGTTGCCGATGTCGCGGTGCTGCTTGGTGATCCAGAGCCCGACGTCGGTCGCGCCGGCGACGATGCGCGCGTCCGGGTGCGCGAGGCGCAGCGCCGCGAACGCGTCGCCGTCGCGCGGCGCCCACCAGCGGCGCCCCCGCGCCTCGTAGGCGAACGTGCCGTCCTCCTGCAGCGCGGCGAGCTGCGCTGCGAGCATCTCCTCCTCGCGGGAGACGATGCGGCTGCCGTCGGGAGCGACCCCGGGCCCCCGCCAGCCGTCCGCCTCGCCGCAGGCGGCACCGTCGTGCATCGCCGCGGCCGCGGCGAGGATGGGCACGTAGCCCGTGCACCGGCAGAGGTTGCCCGACAGCGCGTCGACCGCGGCGGCGCGCGACGGCGCGCGCGCGTTCTTGTAGAGGCCGAAGAGGCTCATCGCGAAGCCGGGCGTGCAGAAGCCGCACTGGGAACCGTGGGCGGCGACCAGCGCAGCCTGCACCGGATGCGGCGTGCCGTCCGGCGCCCGCAGCGACTCGACCGTGAAGACCGCCTTGCCGTGCACCGAGGGGAGGAGGCGGATGCAGGCGTTGACCGGTGTCCACGCGAGCCCTTCCCGGCCCGGCACGGCTTCCGCGAGCACCACCGTGCACGCCCCGCAGTCGCCTTCCGCGCAGCCTTCCTTGGTGCCGACGAGGCCACGCGGCCCGCGCAGCCACTCGAGGAGCGTGGCGTGGGGCGATGCGTCGTCGACCGCGACCGGCTCGCCGTTGCACAGGAAGCGGATGGGTTGGGGGGAGGCCATGCCGCGGAAGTGGGGGCCGGGGATGCGCTCCGGCGATGCGGCATCGTCGCGCCCGCTGCCCGCATTGTCAACTGCCGGCCGGCACCGGATTTGCATACCGGAATGGCGCCCGGCCGCGGCGCGGGATGCGGCCCGCGTTCGCTCTGGCGGCCGGCACCGGGGCGGTGCGCCCGCGCACCGGAATGCGGCACGCGGCCGCACGATCCTGTATACAGGATCGGCGGCTTCCCGTGTACGGAAGCGTTGACCCCCGGGCGGTGCGGGCCTATGCTGGAGCCGCCATGGCCGAACGCAGGCACAAGGGGATGGGCAAGGCGGGTGCGGAGGCGCGCCTCACCGACGCCGTGCGCACGGCGATCCTGGAGCGGCGCCTCGCCCCCGGCACCAAGCTGCAGGAAATCCCGCTCGGCGAATTCTTCGGCGTGTCGCGCACGATCGTCCGGCAGGCACTGCGCACGCTCGCCCACGAAGGTATCGTGGCCCTGCGCGACCGCCGCGTCGCGGTGGTCGCGCGGCCCTCCGCGGCCGACGTCGCGCACGTGTTCGACGCCCGGCGCGCGGTGGAGGCAGCGGTCGTGGAGCTGGTGTGCGGCCGCGCCACGCGCGCGCAGATCGCCGCGCTGCGCCGGCACGTGCAGGAGGAGGAGGCCGCCTACCGCCGCGGCGACCGTGCCGCGGGGCTGCGGCTGTCGATCGGGTTCCACCGGCGCCTGTCCGAGCTCGCGGGCAATCCCGTGCTCGAGCGCTACCTGAACGAGCTGGTCCTGCAGACCTCGCTCGCCGTCGCGCTCTACGAGCGGCCCGACCGCGTGCACGCGCACGCCGACCACGTCGCGCTCCTCGCGGCCTTCGCGGCGCGCGACGCGAAGCGCGCGACCCGGCTCATGCGCGAGCACCTGACCGCGCTCGAGCGCGAACTCGATGCCGACGCACCGCCAGCCGCACCGTCGCTCGCCGCGATCTTCGGCGCCCGCGTGCCCGGCGCGGCCTAGCCACGGCGCCCGACAGGCTACTTTCCGGGCTTCCCCAGCTCGATCGCCAGCACGCAGCTCGCGAGCTGCGCGCGCGCCTTCGCGATGCCGGTCATGTCCGCGTCGAAGCGGCGGCCCGCGGCGTCGATCAGCAGCGGCCCGGGCTCCACGGCGTCGAGCGCCGCCTTCACCTGGCGGCTCAGGAGCTCGACCGTCGCGAACGCAGGTCCCTGCGCCTGCGCGTCGAATGCGCCCAGCGCCCGCGCGCCCTGGGCGAGCCGCAGCGTCCCCGGACCGGCGAACGGCTGCTGCTGGTCGACGACCGCGAAGAGCGTGACGGAATTCGTGCGCACGATGAAGACGCCGAAGTTGGTGTCGGCGAAGCTCTTCGCCATCACGCACGAACGCGTGCCGTCGGGATGGCGCCGCAGCTCGGTGAGCCAGCCGTCGCCGGTGCGCCACGCCTGCAGCGTGGCGCTGGGCGGCGGTGCCGGCGGCTCGGGCGGGGGCTCCGCGGCCGTGGGCGGCGTGACCCGCTGCGCGGGTGCGACCAGCGGCGCCAGCGCCAGGGCGGCGGCGGCCACGAGCGAACCCAGGTGGCGGAGGCGTGACATGGTGGGTGGAGAGCGCATCGGATGCAAGCCGCCGCGTGCGGCGCAGCGCCCATCGTAACCTGCGTCCGGTGCCCGCGCGGCCAGGGTGCGCGGTACGGTCGCAGTGGCGCCGCGCGAAGCCCACCCGGCCTTGACCAAAGCCAAGGTCCCCCGCCGCGACTCGCCTATGCTGGCGGGGATAACAACACCCCATGGGAGCGGTCGATGGAAGCCCTCAAACTCCTGTTCTCGAGCGACTTCGGTCTGCTGAGCCTCGGCGTCATCCTCTTCACCATCGTGATGGGCGCGTACATCGGCCGGCACGTCAAGAAGCTGATGAACGAGAAGCCCGGCACCGAAGGCTGGCAGTAGCACTCCCTTCCCGGTAGTCTCCCTGGCGCCGCGCGCGGTCCTCGTGCCGCCCGCGGCGGTCGCGTTTGCGCGGCCCCTGCCGCGTCGGGCATGATCCGCGACGCTTGATGCCTGCCGACCTCTTCTGCCGGTCCCCTGTCCGGTGCGGCCGCCATGGCATCTGCGCCTCCCTTCGTCAGCGACCCGTTCCTGCGCCGTGATCGTCCGCATCGTCCTCTACGTGGTGGCCGCCCTCGTGCTCGCCGCGCACTTCTACCGCGCCGGCGAGCTCGTGTTCGTCGCGCTGTGCGTCGCTACGCCGTTCCTGTTCCTGCACCGACGCCGCTACACGCTGCTCGTCCTCCAGGCGCTGGCCTACGCCGGGGCGCTGGTGTGGATCCACGCGGCCGTGGATCTCGTCTACGTGCGCACGCAGCTGGGCCGTCCGTGGACCGCGGCCGTGGTGATCCTCGGCAGCGTCGCGCTCGTCACCGCGCTGGCCGGCGTGCTGCTGAACGGGCGGGCGATGCGGGAGCGGTTTCCGAAATAGGTGCGGGACGGGGCACCCTTCCCGTTCCCCGCGAGCCCGGGGCGCTGGCGGACGAGGGGCGGGCAATCGGCGACGCGGCCGTTGCCTCAAGTGAGCCGGGGCAGTGGCCGATATCGATGGTGGAGGGCGACCGCCGGGAATCGCAGGCGGCCTTCTGTCATGAGGCGGTTCGTCGGGCCGGGCGGACCGGCGGATGGTCGCCCCGCGCCATGGAGCGCCACCTATCGTGAAGTACTGCCAAGTCCCGTACCTGCCGTGGCTCGCGGTCCTGCTGCTCGGCCCGCTGATCGCGGCCGCCCAGCCCGCGCCCGCCGTTCCTGCACCGGCACCGTCGCCGCCGCCCGCGGCGACCGCTCCCCGGCCGGCATCGGCGGCCGGGATGAAGACGATCGGCCTCATCGGCGGCATCACGTGGGTCTCGTCGCTCGAGTACTACCGGCTCATGAACCAGCGGGTGCAGGAGGTCGTCGGCGGCAACAGTTCCGCGAAGGTGCTGCTCTACTCGATCGAGTTCGGCGAGTTCGCCAAGGACGAGCGCCTCGCCGAGCAGGGCGACTGGCGGGCGCTGCAGGACGTGATGATCGACGCGGCATCGCGCCTGAAGCGCGGCGGTGCCGACTTCCTCGTGATCGCGTCGAACACGATGAACTCGACGGCGGACACGCTCGCCAAGGCCACCGGGCTGCCGGCCCTCAACATCGTCGACGCGACCGGCGAGCGCATCCGGCGGGCGGGCCTCGCCAAGGTCGTGCTGCTGGGCACCCGGTACACGATGGAGGCGCCGTTCTATCGCGAGCGGCTCGCGCGCTTCGGCATCTCGGTCGTGACGCCGGACGCGGCCGACCGCGACTACATCAACCGGGTGATCTTCGACGAACTCGCGGTCGCCAAGTTCACGCCCGAGGCGCGGCAGCGCTTCGTGGCCATTGCCGAGCGCCTGGTGCGCGACACCGGCGCGCAGGGCGTCATCCTCGGCTGCACGGAAATCCCGCTGCTGATCCAGCAGAAGGACCTGTCCGTGCCGGCGTTCGACACGCTGGCGATCCACGCCGAGGCGGCCGTGGACTTCGCGCTGGCCGGTCGCTGAGCATCGCACGGGCGCACGCGGCGCCCGCCCGGTCGTCCCGGGAACGGCGGCCCGGCGCCGGGGATGCCTATTGGAACGACTGCGTGCAGACGGCCTGCACGCCGCGACCCGGTTGCGTGCCGAAGCGGAACGTCGCGGCGGTCACGAAGGCGCCGTCCGGCAGCGCCGACGAGATCGGGAACTTGATCGGGCCGGAGAGGAACGGATGCATCGGGTCGTCGGTGATCGACGCGTCGGCCGCGTTGTAGCGGCCGTTCGGCGCCGGGTCGCCGATCAGCAGGTGCCACGCCCGCCGGGTCGGCGGCGTCCGGCACACGATGCACAACTCGAGGTCGCTGTTCGCGGCGTTGCTTTGCAGCGACCAACCCGTGCGGTGGGGACCGAGGTCGAGGTAGGTGCCGCCGCGCAGGACGTCGCGCTCGTTGGCGGTGGCGATGCCCAGGCTCGCGAACGGCCTGCCGTCGCTCAGCGAGAAGGTGACGGAATTCAGCGCCTGCTCGATGCCCTTGGGGTCGGCCTGATCGTTGGTCAGCGTTACGTCGATCCTGCCGCCCGCGATCCTGAAGTTGGCGGACGCGGCGACCGGTCCGTCCGGACCGGCTGCGCCGGGGGGCGTCACGCAACTCACGCCGGTGCAATAGGCCGTGATGTGGTTGACGGTCCACAGGCAGCTGTCGAGGCAGGCGGGCGCGAAGCCGTTGCAGTCCGTGTAGCAGCGGGGCAGGTTGAAGTCCTGGCCGACCATGCAGCCGAAGATGCACTGCCCGTCGTTGCCGCACGCGAGGGCGCAAGAGTTGAACGTACTGGCCCGGCACGCGGAATTGCCGTTCGCGTGGGCGACCGCCGCGCACTGCAGGAACACCACCAGCAGGAAAATCCGCCAGAATTTCGACCGGACCACCGCGACTCCCCTTTTCGACGTGACTGAAGTTTGTGTTGCTGCCGCGCGGTACCGCACGTCGCACGCCTGTCGTGCACAACACCGGCGCGCGATTCGTGCGCGTGCCGTGGGCGCGGGCGAGTGTAGCGCAGCGCGACGTGGTGGTGGCGCCGGAGTTCCGATGCTCGCGTGGTGGCGATCGATGGCGGGGCCCGCGGCGCGGCGTCGACGACGGGAAGCGGAAGCGCGCAGCCGGGACCAAACCGTGCGTGCCGACGGCCGACGCCGGGCATCGCCTCCGCTGCGTCTCCCCGATCCGTGGATGACCGGGGGAAAGCGTCAACGCCTGCCGGCGTTCGCCTCCTCGCGGATCCACTGCACGAAGCGCTCGACCTTGCTCCACTTGCCGTGGGCTTTCGGGAACACGAGGTGGTGCGCGTGCACCGAGATTGCCTTGCGGTCGCTGAACACGGGGACTAGTTGCCCGTTCTGCAGGTAGGTCTCGGCCAGGCGCCCGCTGTCTAGCGCGATGCCCAGGCCCTGCACCGCGGCGTCCAGCGCAAGGTAGGTCCGGTCGAAGGTGAGGGCGTACGTGCCGGGCGTGAGCGGCACGCCGTTTGCCGCGAACCAGCGCGGCCACTGGACCACGTTCACCGCCGACAGGATCAGCGGATGCGCGAGAAGGTCGCTCGGAAGGCGCACCGTGATCCGGCTCATGAGGTCCGGATTCGCGAGGGGCAGGATCTCCTCCGGGAAGATGGTCTCCACCGAGAGGTCGCCGCCGCGGACCGCGCCGTACCGGATGTCCAGGTCCACCTCGCCACGCGCGAAGTCCGAGTCGCTGAAGGCCGCCGACAGCTGTACCCGCAGGTCGGGATGCTGGTTGAGGAACGCCGGGAGGCGCGGCATCAGCCACAGGCTCGCGAAGCTTGGCGCCACGTGGATGCGCAGCACCTCCACGCCCTCCGACGAGCGCGCGTTCTGCGCCGCGCTCGCGAGCAGCGCGAGCGCGCCCGTCACGTCGTTGCGGTAGCGCTCGCCGACGGCGGTCAGCACCAGCCCGCGCGACGTCCGGGTGAAGAGCTGGCGGCCGACGAACCCCTCGAGGTTCGCGATCTGGTGGCTGACCGCCGAGGCGGTGACGTTCAGCTCGTCGGCGGCCTTGTTGATGCTGCCGAGCCGGGCGACGACCTCGAACGCGACGATTCCCTTCAGGGGGGGCAGTTGCATTGTGCGCCGCAGCGTGAAAATTATTCACGACGGATTGAGGGCGGCCATGTTGCCGCTCCCAGGGCGCGAAAGCAACATCCCTCCACATTTATTCAAGTCACGTGGAGGCCACGAGCATGCTTCTCAAGGACAAGGTCGCGATCGTCACTGGCGGTGCGTCGCCCCGCGGCATCGGCAAGGCGACCGCACGGCTCTTCGCCGAGCACGGCGCCAAGGTCGCCATCCTGGACCTCGACCAGGCCGCCGCGGCCGCCGCGGCCGCCGACCTCGGGCCCGCGCACATCGGCGTCGCCTGCAACGTCACCGTCAAGGCCGATTGCGAGCGCGCGGTGCAGGAGGTGCTCGCCCGCCTCGGCACGGTCGACGTGCTGGTCAACAACGCCGGCATCACGCAGCCGCTCAAGATCATGGACATCCAGCCGGCGAACTACGAGGCCGTCACCGACGTCTCGCTGCGCGGCACGCTGTACATGAGCCAGGCGGTGATCCCGACGATGCGCGCCCACAAGCGCGGCTCCATTGTCTGCATCTCGTCGGTCTCCGCCCAGCGCGGCGGCGGCATTTTCGGCGGCCCCCATTACTCCGCGGCGAAGGCGGGCGTGCTGGGTCTCGGCAAGGCGATGGCGCGGGAACTCGGCCCGGACGGCGTGCGTGTCAACTCGGTCACGCCGGGCCTCATCCAGACGGACATCACCGGCGGCAAGCTCACCGACCAGATGCGCACCGACATCCTGAAGGGCATCCCGCTCAACCGGCTCGGCGACGCGATCGACGTCGCGAACTGCTGCCTGTTCCTTGCCAGCGACCTGTCGAGCTACCTCACCGGCGTCACGCTCGACGTCAACGGCGGAATGCTCATCCACTGACCCCAGGATAGCCATGACCACCCAACTCGACACCAAGGCGCGCGCCGAACTTGCGGATCGCGCCTACCGCATCCGGCGCTACGCGCTGCGCATGGGCGAAGTGCAGGGCCAGGGCTATATCGGCCAGGCGCTCGGCATGGCCGACATCCTGGCCGTCGCCTACGGCCGCGCGCTCGCCTTCCGTCCCGACGATCCGGAGTGGGAAGGCCGCGACCGCTTCCTCCTCTCGCACGGGCACTACGCAATCGCGTTCTACGCCGCGCTGATCGAGGCCGGCATCATCCCCGAGAGCGAGCTCGAGACGTACGGCGGCGACGACAGCCGCCTGCCGATGTCCGGGATGGCGAGCTACACACCCGGCATGGAGATCTCCGGCGGCTCGCTCGGCCAGGGACTCGTGATCGCGGTCGGCATGGCGCTCGGCCTGCGGCTCAAGAAGAACCCGGCCTTCGTCTACAACTGCATGTCGGACGGCGAACTGGACGAGGGCTCGACGTGGGAAGGCGCGATGTCGGCGGCGCACCTCGGCCTCTCGAACCTGATCTGCCTCGTCGACATCAACAACCAGCAGGCCGACGGCCAGTCGACCAAGGTGCTGGGCTTCGAGCCGCTCGCCGACAAGTGGGAGGCTTTCGGCTGGTTCGTGCAGCGCGTCGACGGCAACGATCTCGATGCGGTGGTCCGCGCGTTCGACACCGCGCGCCACCACGCGGGTCCGGAACCGCGCGTGATCCTGTTCGACACCCGGATGGGCAAGGGCGTGCCGTTCCTCGAGGCACGCGAGAAGAACCACTTCATGCGCGTCGACGCGGGCGAATGGCAGCAGGCGATCGCGCTCCTGGACGAGCGCCATGCGGCGACCGTGGAGGCATGACATGAGCACCGTCAAGGACAAGCCCCGCCTCACCACCTCGGCGATGATCGCGTCGATCGCCGGCGAGGGACAGCGCACGAAGCCCGCGCCCTTCGGCCACGCGCTGGTCGAGCTGGCCGATGCGCGCCCCGACATCGTGGGCCTCACCGCCGACCTCGGCAAGTACACCGACCTGCACGTGTTCGCGCAGGCGTATCCGGACCGGTTCTTCCAGATGGGCATGGCCGAGCAGCTGCTGATGGCGGCGGCCGGCGGCCTCGCAAAGGAAGGCTTCGTGCCCTTCGCGACCACGTACGCCGTCTTCGCGTCGCGTCGCGCCTACGACTTCATCCACCAGGTGATTGCGGAGGAGAACCTCAACGTCAAGATCGTGTGCGCCCTCCCGGGCCTCACGACCGGCTACGGACCGAGCCACCAGGCCACGGAGGACATCGCGATCTTCCGCGGCGTTCCCAATCTCACGATCGTCGATCCTTGCGACGCGCTCGAGATCGAGCAGGCGGTACCGCAGATCGCAGCCCACGCCGGGCCCGTGTACATGCGCCTGCTGCGCGGGCAGGTGCCGCTCGTGCTCGACGAGTACGGCTACCAGTTCGAGCTCGGCAAGGCGAAGCTCCTGCGCGACGGGCGCGAGGTCCTGGTGATCTCGAGCGGCTTCATGACGATGCGTTCGCTCGAAGTCGCGGACGTGCTGGCCAAGGACCGCGTCGACGTCGGCGTTCTGCACGTCCCGACGATCAAGCCGCTGGACGAGGAGACGATCGTGCGCGAGGCCGCGAAGCCGGGCCGCCTCGTCGTGGTCGCCGAGAACCACTCGACGGTGGGCGGGTTGGGCGAGGCCGTCGCGGCGACGCTCATGCGCGCCGGTGTCGCCCCGATGTTCAGGCAGGTGGCGCTCCCCGACGCGTTCCTCGACGCCGGCGCGCTGCCCACGCTGCACGACAAGTACGGCATCTCGGTCGGGGCGATGACCCGGTCGATCAAGAGCTGGCTGGGCTGACCGCCCTATCACCCACACGCTGTCCCCACTGGAGGAATCGCATGAAGAAGCTCTCGCTCGTCGCCGCGCTCGCGCTTGCCCTCGGCATCGCGCCGGCGTTTGCCCAGACCAAGCTGACGCTCGGCCATGGCGCCGCGGTCGGCAACCCGCGCCACGAGGCATCCGTCGCCTTCGCCAACGCGGTGAAGCAGAAGACCAACGGCCGGGTCGAGGTGCAGGTCGCCCCGTCCGCGCAACTCGGCGACGACGCCGCGATGATCACCGCGCTGCGTTCGGGCACCCTCGACATGTCCGCCAACAGCCAGGGCGCGACCGCGGCCATCGTTCCCGAGTACGGTGCGTTCGGCATGCCCTTCCTGTTCACGTCGCCCGACCAGGCGTTCAAGCTGCTCGACGGCCCGCTGGGCAAGGAACTCGCCGACGCGTCCGCCGCCAAGGGGCTCATCGTCCTGGGCTACTGGGACAACGGCATCCGCCACCTCTCGAACAACAAGAAGCCGGTCCTGACGCCCGCCGACATGAAGGGCCTCAAGGTGCGCACGCCGCCCGATGCGGTGACCATCGACATCATGACCGCGCTCGGCGCGGAGACCCAGCAGATCAAGTTCGCCGAACTCTACGTCGCCCTGCAGCAGGGGGTGGTCGATGGGCAGGAAAACCCGCTGGTCAACGTCTACGCCTCCAAGCTCTACGAGGTGCAGAAGTACATCTCGCTCACCGGCCACAAGTTCGAGATGAACCCGTTCCTCATGAGCAAGCGGACCTGGGACAAGCTGTCCGACGCCGACAAGAAGGCGATCCAGGAGGCGGCCAACGAAGCCACGGCGCTGCAGCGCAAGCTCTCCAAGGAGGAGGACGCGAAGCTCGCCGCCGAGCTGAAGGCGAAGGGCGTGCGCATCGACACCGTGGACACGGTGCCCTTCCAGAAGGCGACCGAGCCGGTGATCGCCAAGTGGTCGACGGGCCCGATCGGTCCCTACGTCACCAAGGTCGTCAAGGCCGCGCGCGGCAGCTGACGCTGCGCCGAGCACTTTCCGTCAACGGACCGGGACCGGCCCCCGCGCCGGTCCCGGTCCTGCCCAGGAGGGCTCCATGACTTCAGCCGCTGCCGGTCGCCTGAACAAGGCGATCGCGATGATCTGCGAGGCGATCCTCTTCCTCACGTTCACGGTGATCTTCTCGATCCTGTGCACGGACGTGGCGCTGCGCTACTTCACCGGCTCCAGCCTGCGCTGGGCCTCCGAAATTCCGGAACAGCTTTTTCCCTGGCTCGTCATGTCGGGGGTCGTCCTGGCCGCCCAGCACGGCGCGCACATCGCGACGGTGTTCCTCGCGGACGCGCTGCACGGGCGGTCGCGCCAGTTGCTCGCCACCGCCGGCCACATCGCCATCGTGGTCGCCTACAGCGTGCTGTGCGTCATCACGGCCCGGGCGATCCCGATCGTGGCGGACGAACGCTCGCCGATCCTCCAGATTCCGGGCTCGGTGACCTACTGGTGCCTGCTGCTCGGCTTCGCCCTGATCGCGCTCGTCCACCTCGCCGAGATCTTCAACTGGATCACCGTCAAGCCCGAGGGGCCCGAAGCCGGAGCGTACCAATGAGCATCATCGCGTTCATCGTCTTCGGCATCGCGGCGATCGCCGCGATCCCCATCGCCCACGCGCTGGTGCTGGGCGCGCTCGCCGGTGCCGCGTGGTCGGACCGCGTCCCGCTCAACATGGTCGTCGAGCAGATGGTCTCGCAGGTGCAGAGTTTCCCGCTCATCGCCATCCCGTTCTTCATCCTCACCGGCGCCCTCATGATGGGCGGGAACCTCGGCAAGACGCTCGTCGGCTTCATGACCACGCTGCTCGGCCGCTTCCACGGCGGCCCGGCGCAGGTGGGCGTCCTCTCGTCCGCCGTGTTCGGCGGCGTGTCGGGCTCGGCAGTCGCGGACGCGTCGGCACTGGGCTCGATGCTGATCCCCTGGCAGAAGAGCCTGGGCTATCCGGCGCCGTTCGCCGCCGCCACGCTGGCCGCCGCGGCGACCATCGACATCCTCATCCCGCCGTCGATTCCGCTGATCATCTACGCGCTGGTATCCAACGCGTCGATCGGCGCGCTGTTCACGGCGGGCATCCTGCCCGGCCTCATGCTGACCGCCGGCTTTACCGGGGTCTGCTACTTCGTCGGGAAGGCCAAGGGATACCCGCGCGACAAGCGCCCGTTCAGCGCGGCCATCTTCCTGCGCGAGATGGGCCTCGCGTCCCCCGCGCTGATGCTGCCCGTGCTCATCATCATCTTCCTGCGGTTCGGCATCGCCACGCCGACCGAGGTGAGCGTGGTGAGCTCGCTCTATGCGCTGGTCGTGTCGGCCGTCGTCTATCGCGACCTCACCTGGCAGCGCATCCGGGCCGCCGTCCTCGAGGCCGGCATCGCGTCCGGCGTCGTGCTGCTGGTCATCATGGCGTCGAGCGCGGTGGGCTGGATCGTCACGTACGAGCAGCTGCCCGCGGCGTTCGCGGAATACGCGAAGAACACGCTGCAGTCGCCGTGGCTCATCATCCTCGCGATGAACCTCATCATGATCGTCGCGGGCATGTTCATCGACCTGCCTGCGGCCGTGCTGCTCCTCACGCCCATCTTCGTGCCGCTGGCGCAGATGGCCGGCATGGACACGGTGCAGCTGGGGGTGATGATGGTCGTGAACCTCGCGATGGGCCTGTACACGCCACCGGTCGGCACGACGCTTTTCATCACGAGCTCCATCGCGAAGTGCAAGATCGGCCAGACGGTGAAGGCGATGATCCCGTTCTACGCCGTCGCGCTGCTGGTGCTGGGCCTGATGGCGTACGTTCCCGCGCTGACGATCCACTGAGTGCGGGTGTCCGTGACCGGAGCATCCCGATGAGCGCCCCGTCGCCGTCTGCCGGCGAGCTGGCGAACGCCATCCGCTTCCTCTCGATCGACGCGATCGTGCGGGCCGCGGAGGGGCACCAGGGCGTCCCGCTGGGCATGGCGGAGATCGCGACGGCGCTCTTCACGCGCCATCTCAGGTTCAACCCGGCCGATCCGGAGTGGCCCGATCGCGACCGTTTCGTGCTGTCGAACGGCCACGGCTCGATGCTGCTGTACGCGCTGCTCTACCTCACGGGGTACGGCAAGGTCTCGCTCGCCGAGATCAGGCGCTTCCGCGAGTTCGGCGCCCACTGCGCCGGCCATCCGGAGATCGATCCGGCGATGGGCGTGGAAGTCACGACCGGACCGCTGGGGCAGGGCATCGCCAACGCGCTCGGCATGGCGGTCGCCGAGGCGCACCTCAACGCGCGCTTCGGCGCCGGCCTCGTCGACCACTACACCTATGCCTTCGTCGGCGACGGCTGCCTGCAGGAGGGCATCGGGCAGGAGGTGATCTCGCTCGCCGGCCACCTGCGCCTCGGTAAGCTCGTCCTGTTTTGGGACGACAACCGCATCACGGACGACGGCCCGACCAGCCTCTCGATCAGCGAGGATGTGGCGGCGCGCTTTCGTGTCGCCGATTGGCACGTGGTGGAGGTCGACGGTCACGACGTGGAGGCGGTGTCCGCCGCGATCGTGGAGGCGAAGCGCGACCCGCGCCCTTCGCTCGTCGCGTGCCGGACGGTCATCGGCCGCGGCATCCCGCGCGTGCAGGGGCAGCGCGGCGGCCACAGCGCCCGCTTGTTCGAGAAGGACGCCGAGGAGGCGCGGCTCGAATTGCGCTGGCCGCATGCCGCGTTCGAGATTCCCGCACCTGTGCTCGACGCGTGGCGGGATGCCGGGCGGCGCAGCGCCGCGGCGTATCGGGACTGGCACGCGCGGCTGGCCGGCCTGTCCGCCGCCGAGCGTGCGGAGTTCGAGCGCGTGCAGTCCGGCGCGCTGCCGGCCGGCTGGCGCGACGGGCTGGCGAGGTTCAAGGCGGATGTGGCCGTGCAGCGGAGCGCACGCGACGGGATCATGCTGTCGGCGGAGATCAACGACCTTCTCACCGACGTCCTGCCCGAGCGGATGGTCGGCTGCGCCGACCTCGAGGCACCGACCAGCCACAAGCGACGCCTCCGCGCGTTCACCGCGAGCGATCGTGGCGGGGGCTATGTCCACTGCGGCATCCGCGAGCACGCGATGGGGGCCATGGCCAACGGCATGGCGGCGCACCGCGGCGTGATTCCCCTGGCCGTGACCTATCTCGCGTTCTCGGACTACGAACGGCCCGCGCTGCGCATGGCGGCGCTCATGCGCCTGCCCGTGAAGTTCGTGTTCAGCCACGACTCGATCGGGATCGGCAAGAACGGTCCCACCCACCAGCCGGTCGAGATCCTCGCCGCGCTCCGGGCGATGCCAGGCATGCTCACCATGCGGCCCGCCGACGCCGTCGAGGCGGCGGAGTGCTGGGAAATCGCGCTCGACCACCGGGACGGTCCCGTGTGCCTCGTGTTCGCGCGCCAGGCGCTGCCGCCGGTGCGCTCCGGCGCGGGGACGGAGAATCCCTGCCGGCGCGGCGCCTACGTGCTCGCGCAGGCGCACGGTCCCCGTGCGGTTACGCTCCTGGCGACCGGTTCCGAGGTCCGGATCGCGCTCGACGCGCAGGCGCTGTTGCAGGCACAGGGCATCGCGACCGCGGTGGTGTCGATGCCGTGCTGGGAACTGTTCGAGCGGCAGGACCCGGATTACGTCGCGTCCGTGCTGGACGAGGATTCCGTGCGCATCGGCGTCGAGGCGGCGGTCCGTTTCGGCTGGGACCGGTACCTGCGCCGGCAGGACGCGTTTGTCGGAATGACGGGTTTCGGTGCATCGGGTCCCGCGGACGTGCTGTATCGCCACTTCGGGATCACCGCCGACGCCGTCGCCGCGGCAGCCCGCGTGCGGATCGCGGGGTGAACCACGCCGCGCGACGAGCGCGCGCGAATGGCGAGAGGCATCGCTGTGGCGGCAACCGGTCGCGGCGTGCCCTGGTCCGTCAGCCCCACCGGCCTTCGTCCGCGTCGCGCCACCCGCAGGTGCCGACCCGGGGTTGGCCCGCATCGCGCCGGTCCGGGCGCACCTTGCAATGCACGTACACGCGGAATGCTGGCGCATTTCGCCGGTCCCCTGCATACTCCGCCGACCCGTCGTTCCCCCGAAAAAGGACACCAACAATGGCAGGAACGGATTGCAGGTCCTGGATGCCGCGCGCGCTCGTCGTTGCCCTCGCCGCGGCCGCGGTCCCCGCCGCAGGCGACACGCCGCAGAGCGTCAACATCCCGCTCTCGGTGATCAAGCTCGAGGGCATCGGCACCAAGATCGGCATCCGGATCGGCCTCGGCGGCGGGCCACCGAAGCTCTACACCTTCGACACGGGCTCGTCCGGGCTGTACGCGGCCTACAACCCCGCGTGGTGGCCGAAGCTCACGCTGGTCGACAATGTGCCGATCCCGCAGTCGTACGGCAGCGACCTCACACTGACGGCCAACCGCGTCTCGACGCTCCTCACGATTCCCACGGACAACGGCGAGCTGCAGGTCACCGCCGACGTGGGGCAGATCACGGCCGCGGGCGGCAACCAGGACGGCGAGGCGTGGATGGCGAACGTGGCGGCCGGCATCCCGCCGCTCTACGGCACGTTCTACGGCGACTTCGGGACCGGGCTCACCAAGAAACCCAACGGACTCTTCGCGGTGCTGCCGCAGCTGCCCGGCAACCTCTCGAGCGGGTTCGCGGTGCAGCTCGGGTGCAACGGTGGCGGCGTGGGGGCGAAGGTGGTCGTCGGGCTCACGAACGCGGTCACCGACCGCGTCACGTCGTGGGTGCCGATGCAGTCGGAAAAGAACGCGCCGCCGTATCCCCAGAGCGGCCGGCCGTCGTACACGCAGGCGCTGGTCGCCGGCGATTACACGCTGGTGAACGGGACAAACTCGTACGCGTTCTCGGCGCCGTCGATCCTCGATACCGGCGGCGGAACGGCCGATGTCCACCAGCCGCATCTCGGGTTCGTCCCCGACGCGTTCCTCAACGAGAAGCGCGTCCTCCCCGGAACGCAGTTCAGCGTCAAGGCGGCCGGCACCAAGCCCGGCAACGGGTGGGACATGTCGTTCGTGACGGGCACCACGTCGGGCATCGACCTCGTCACCGTGTCGCTGGCGAAGCCCCCACCCCCCCCCGAAAAGGCGAAGGTGGAGGTGAACCTCGCGCTCGAGCCGTTCTTCCGGTACGACGTCGTGTTCGACGTCGCGAATGGCCAGGTGGGGTTCGCGCCTTGCACGCCGGGGCTGCCGCCCCCGAACGTGCCGATCCCGACGCTGTCCGGCTGGGGGATGGGTGCCCTCGCGGTGGTGCTCGCGGCGCTGGGCGCGTTCGCGGCCTCGCTGCGCCCGACCTGGCTGCGGCGCCGGCGCTGATCCGCGCAGCACCGCGCGACCGCGAAGGCAAAAACAAAAGGGCCCGCGAACGGGCCCTTTCGTCGTTGCGGGAGGAACGGCGCTTACTTGCCGCCCGCCGCCTTCGCCACGGCCTGGAGCAGCGGCGCGGCTTCCTTGTTGCTGACGTTGGCGCGGACCAGGATGTCCGGCGGCAGGACCGGCTTGCCGAAGTAGGCCTTGTCCCAGTCGTTGTTCGACGTCACGACGGTGCCGTCGAGGTTGAGGCCACCGTACACGCCCTTGCTGCGCGAGAACGAGATCATGTCCGCGACGATGTCGGACTTCGCACCGGCGCCGACCGGGCCGGCCGCGATGCTGGCGTCACCGCCGAGCTTGACCGACGTGGCGAGCAGCGAGTTGAGGCCCTTTTCCGTCATCACCAGCGTCACGACTTCGGACGCGGCGAGACCGGCCTGGAAGCCGACGCTCGCGGTGGCCAGCGTGTAGAAGCCGGGGCCGACCCACTTGCCTTCCGGGGTCTTCGCGACCAGCACGCCGCGACCGCCCGAGCCGCCGATGATGAAGCCGGCCTTGACGATTTCCGGCGAGATCAGCACGGCCTTGGCGCGGCCGATGTTCTGCTGTAGCCACGTCATTTCCGGATCGCGCATGAAGTTGTTCAGTGTGGTCACGGACTGGTTGACCAGCACCTGCTGCTCGCCGCCGGCGGCGACGGAGGTGGTGGCGAAGCCGATCGCGGCCGCGCCGATGGCGGCGGCGCCCAGCAGCTTTTGCATCAGTGTCTTCATCGTGTAGCTCCTTCTTGGGGCCTTGCGGCCAGGTTAACGGGGGAATGCGGTGCTTCGTATTGGAGTGGTGCCTGTATCAGCGCAAGAGCTCGATGCCGGTCGACGTGACCCGCACCCGGTCGCCGATGCGCAGGCCCGGCGCCGACGTCTGCTGCACGGTGGCGTACGACCCATCGTCGTAGCGCACGCCGATGTCCCACACGAGCGTCTGGTCGCGGCTCGCGAGTTCGTTGCCCACGAAGCCGCCGCCGATGGCGCCGACGACCGTGGCCACGGTCTTGCCGGTGCCGCCGCCGATGAGGCTGCCCAGGCCGCCGCCGACCAGCGCGCCGCCGATGGCGCCCACGGCGTTCGGCACGTTCTGGACGGTGCGGGTCTGGATCGACTCGACGGTGCCGACACGGGCGGCCGGCGTCTCGCTCACCTGGTAGGCGGGCGGCGTGTTGCAGCCGGCGAGCACCAGGCTCGCGACGGCGGCGAGCGCTGCGAGGCCGCGCCGCCAGGTGGAGGAAATCGTCATGGTGCTGTCTCCTGCAGGGTTTGTTCGCAACGAGTGACCATCACTCGGCAAAAGGGTTCACATTCGCCGGCGCATCGGCCGCGCCGGCGTGACGGACGTCAATCCGGGATCGAATAGAGGAGGAACATCGCCGCCAGCAGGCTCGACGGACGGCCGAGGGGCCCGAGCCACTGCGCGTAGATGGTCTCGATGTCGCCGCCCATGTACGCCTGCGTCAGCCCGCGGTTGACCTCGAGGCGGAACGCGGAGTCGTTGCGCGGCAGCGCCATCGCGTACGGCTCGATCGACAGGTCCTCGGCGAGGAGCGCGAGCTTCTTCGGCTCCTTCGCCTGCGCGGCGAGGCCGACCAGCTTGATCTTGTCGCCGGCGTACGCGTCGACGGCGCCGCTCTCCAGCATCGCGACGCCTTCGTTCGCGTTGCTGATCGTGACGACGTTGGCGGTCAGGTTGCGGCGCTTCAGCGTATCGCGCAGGCGCTGCTCGGTCGTCGTGCCGGCCAGCACGGCGATCTTCTTGCCGCCCATGTCGAGCACCTTGTTGATCGGCGAATCGGCCTTCACGAGGAAGCCGCCGCCGTCGACGAAAATGAGGCCCGAGAAGTCGACGTTGGCGAGGCGGGCGAGCGTCTGCGTGGTGTTCGCGCACTCGAGGTCGGCCTTGCCGGACGCGATCATCGCGAGGCGGTCCGGCGTGTTGCCGACCAGCCAGTTCACCTTCAGGTTCGGCTCGCCGACCGCGCGGCCGACCTGGGCGATCACGCGCTTGCACAGGTCGATCGAGTAGCCCGCGGGCTCGTTGTTGGGTCCGACGAAGGAAAACGGCAGCGAGTCACCGGAGAACGCCACGTTGATCGCCTTGGCGGCCTTGATCTTCGCGAGCGTGTTGGGGACCTGCGCCATGGCGCCGCCGGCGATGAGACTCGCCGCGACGAACAATCCGATGAGCATGCGTTTCACGTAATGGCCTCTGGATGGCGTTGGGAGGGGAGTGCGTGGCGCCGGTGGGGCGCACGGGCTTTCGGGGGCGGGCGAGCCGCCAGCGCCGGGGTGTCGGCGACAGCATGTTGATTTTACACCACAACGCCCTACCCTTTGAACGGTTGTTCCGGGCGCCCCGGGCCCCCGGCGGACGCACCCTGCGTGCTAAACTGCGGCCGCCTCCCGCCCGGTATTGCCCGCCATGGTTCGTTGGTCGCGTCCTCTCGTCGTCCTCGCCTTTGCATGCCTCGCCGCCGGAGCGGCCGGCGCCGCCTCACCCACCCTCGACCGCATCAAGGCGACCGGCACCATCACCCTCGCCTACGATGAGAACGCGGCGCCGTTCTCCCTGCGCCAGCGCAATGGCCAGGTGCGGGGCTACTCCGTCGAGTTGTGCGAGGCCGTGGCCGCGACCATCGGCCGCGCGCTGGGCCGCAGCGACCTCAAGGTCGTGTGGAAGCCGGTCAGCGCGAAGACGCGCATCGACGAAGTGGCCGAGGGCCGCGCCGACGCGGCGTGCGGCACGGCCACCATTACGCTGTCGCGCATGGAGAAGGTGGACTTCTCCGTGCCGATCTTCGTGGACGGCGCGAGCGCGCTCGTGCGCGGGGGCAAGGACGCGCCCACGCGCGTGGCCGATCTCGCCGGCAAGCGCATCGCGGTCCAGCAGGGCACGACCACCGAAGGCGCGGTCCAGCGTGCGCTCGGCGTGGCCGGCGCCAAGGCCACGATCGTCCCGGTCAAGGACGGCGACGCCGGGGTCTCGGCGCTGCTCGAGGGACGCGTGGACGCCTACGCGTCGGACCGCATGATGCTGACCCAGCTGCGGGCGACCAACGCGCGCGGCGGCACGCTCGCGTTCATCGCGGACGACTTCTCGTTCGAGCCCTACGGCATCGTCGTCCCGCGCAACGACGCGGACTTCCGCCTGCTCGTGAACCGCACGCTGGTCGACCTCTACAAGTCCGGCGCGATCGACCCGATCTTCATCAAGTGGCTCGCCCCCTACGGCACGCCGGGGGCGCTCCTCAATTCGATGTTCTACCTCAACACGCTGCCGGAATGACCATGCGCGCGCTTCTCCTCGCCGCCGTCTCGCTGCTCGCCGCCGTCCACGCCTGGGCCCAGGGTGCGCCGCAGCGTCCGCCCTGCGACGGCACCTGCGGCGTCGTCCAGAGCATCGCGCCGGTCACCGAGCGGCAGGTGTGGTCGCCGCTGGGCGCCGGGGTGCCGAGCATGGCCGGGCCGAACACGTCCTCCGGCCTGTCGGGCGGCTCGGCCCAGATCGCGATCGGTCCGGGCTTCACGAACCAGGGCGTGGTGATCCTGGGTGCGGCGGGTGGCGCCACCTACGCGCAACGGCCGAACGAATACCGGCGCACGCGGTGGGACGTCACGCTCAAGATGGACAGCGGCATGACGCGCGTCGTGTCCCTCGGCTTCGAGCCGCTGATGGTGCAGGAAGGCGACTACGTCCGCGTGATGGGCAACAACCTCGAAGTCGTCGGCCCGTAGGGATGAGCCGGCCGATCCAGCCGGGCGCGGCTGCGCCGGAGCGCAGGGTGAACGCGTGAGCGGAGCCGCGCTCGCGGTCACCGATCGTCCCGACGGCGAGCGCGTGCTCGCGCTTTCGGGGCGGCTCGTCGCGGACACGATCCCCGAGGTCTGGCGCAACGCGCTGGCCGCGATGAAGGGCGCGGGCGCGCGCGGCGTGGTGGTCGACGCCGCCCAGGTCGAGTACTGCGACGGCGCGGGCATCGCGCTCCTCGTCGACCTCCTGCGCCAGCCGCACGAGAAGCCCGTGGTGGTCGAGAACCTGGCGCCCGTCTACGCGACGCTGCTGAAGCAGTTCGACCCGAAGAACCTCGACCACGACCTCGACCCCGAGCCGCCGCGGCGCCCGGCGATCGAGGAGGTGGGGATCATCACGGCCGGCGTGCTGCGCGACCTGCGCACGCAGATCGAGTTCATCGGCCACATGACCGCTGCGCTCGCGAGCGCCATCCGCCATCCGTCGACCGTGCGCTGGCGCGACGTCGGGGTGGTGTGCGAGCGGGTCGGCGCGGACGCGCTGCCGATCGTCGCGCTCATCTCGTTCCTGTTCGGCCTCATCCTGTCGTTCCAGTCGGCGGTGCCGATGCGGCAGTACGGCGCCGAGATCTTCGTGGCCGACCTGATCGGCCTCGGCATGGTCCGCGAGATGGGGGTGCTGCTGACCGCGATCCTGCTCGCGGGCCGCACCGGCGCCGCGTTCGCGGCCGAGATCGGCACGATGCGCGTCAACGAGGAGATCAACGCGCTGACCACGATGGGCCTCGACCCGGTCCGCTTCCTCGTGTCCACCCGCGTGATCGCGGCGATTCTGATGACGCCGCTGCTGTCCATCTTCGCGATGCTGATCGGCATGATGGGCGGCGCGTTCACGATGCTGTCCTTCGGCATCCCGCTGGTGACGTTCATCAAGGAAGTCGACGGCGCGGTCACCTTCGCCGACTTCATGAGCGGCTGGGTGAAGTCGTTCGTCTTCGCCGTCGCCATCGCCGGCATCGGGTGCCTGCGCGGCCTGCAGACGGCCGCCGGCGCGTCGGCGGTCGGCGATTCCGCGACCCGTGCGGTGGTGTCCGGTCTCGTGCTGATCGTGATCATCGACGGCGTCTTCGCCGTCCTCTACTACATCCTCGGCATCTGACCATGGCGGACAAGGGCGAGCCGATCATCCGCGTGGAGGGCCTCACGGCCGGCTACGACGGGCGCATCATCCTCAACAACATCTCGTTCGACGTCCACAAGGGCGAGGTGTTCGTGATCCTCGGCGGCTCGGGCTGCGGCAAGAGCACGCTCCTGAAGCACATGATCGGGCTCTACCCGGTGCAATCGGGGCACGTGTACATCGAGGGCGCCGACATCGTGACCGCCGACGGCCCGGACCGCGAGGCGATCCTGCGCAAGTTCGGCGTGATGTACCAGTCGGGCGCGCTGTTCGGCTCGATGACGCTCCTCGAGAACGTGCGCCTGCCGCTCGAGGCGTTCACCGCGCTCGACATGGAGCAGATGGACCTCCTCGCGCGCATGAAGCTCGACCTCGTGGGCCTCGTGCAGTTCACGGGCCACCTGCCGAACGAGATCTCGGGCGGCATGCAGAAGCGCGCGGCGATCGCGCGCGCGATGGCGCTCGACCCCGCGATCCTGTTCCTCGACGAGCCCTCGGCGGGCCTCGATCCGATCACGTCGGCGGAGCTCGATGCGCTGATCCGCCGGCTGGCCGACAGCCTCGGCGTGACGTTCGTGATCGTGACCCACGAGCTTGCGAGCATCTACTCGATCGCCGACCGCATCATCATGCTCGACAAGCGCGTGAAGGGCATCATCGCGGACGGCGACCCGCGGCGCCTGCGCGACGAGAGCACCGACCCCTACGTACGCCAGTTCTTCCACCGCGAGGCGGAGGTCGCTGCCTGACGGCGGCGCGGAGGTAATTTCCTTGAGCCAAAAAGCCAACTACTTCAAGCTCGGCCTCTTCGTCATCGGCGCGGTGGTCGCGCTGATCCTGGTGCTGGTGATCATCGGCACCGGCCGCTTCTTCGAGCGCCGCGTCATCATCGAGACCTACTTCAAGGAGTCGGTGCAGGGCCTCGAGGTCGGCAGCAAGCTGAAGCTGCGCGGCGTGGTGATCGGCGAGGTCACCAAGATCAGCTTCACGTACGTCTACTACCAGCTCGACCTGCCCATCACCCAGCGCGACCGCTACGTGCTGGTGGAGGCGCAGCTGCAGCCGCGCCTGGTCGGCGGGCGCGCGGCGGCGGGCGACATGACGGAGGCCTCGGGCGCCAAGATGGAAGTCGAGAAGGGCCTGCGGCTGCGGCTCGCGCCGCAGGGCATCACGGGCACGAGCTACCTCGAGATGGACTACATCGAGCCGCCGCCGCCCGTGCTGCCGATCAGCTGGGAGCCGCGCAACGTGTACATCCCGAGCGCCCCGTCGACCGTGACCGCGATCGTGAACGCGGCGCAGGACATCATGGAGAAGCTGTCGCGCGTCGACATCGAGGGGACGATCTCGCGCATCAACCGCGTCTTGGTCACCACCAACGACCGCATCGCGGCGCTCGACACCAAGGCGTTCACCGACAACACCAACCGCACGCTCGCGAAGATCGACTCCACGCTCGACGGCCTGCAGACGAAGAAGCTGTCGGAGGAGGCCAACGCGCTGCTGTCCGAGCTGCGGCAGACCAACGCCGAGCTCAAGAAGACGCTCGCGAACCCCGCGCTGCAGAAGATCCCCGAGGACACCGCGGCCGCGGTGCAGCGGGTCAAGGAGCTGGTCTCCGATCCCAAGCTCGCGCGCACGGTCGCGAACCTCGACCGCATCATGACCCGCTTCGACCGCCTGTTCGGCTCGACCGACACCGACATGGCCACGTCGATCGAGAACCTGCGGCAGATCACCGACAACCTGCGCGACCTCACCGAGGAGGCCAAGCGCTATCCGGCCGGCACCATCTTCGGCGGTCCGCCCGCGCCGTTGGGGAGCAAATGATGAACTTCACGCGACGCACGTTGCTGTCGCTCGCCGGCGCCGCTGCGCTGGCGGCGCTCGTGGCCGGCTGCACCCGGCCGACCCCGGTCAAGGAGGCGTTCGTGCTGGAGCCACCCAGCCCGCCGCCGGTCGCCAGGACGCAGGCGGCGAGCCTGCGCATGGGGACGTTCACGGTGGCGGCGCCGTTCCGCGGGCGCAGCTTCGTGGTGCGGCAGACCGACCTCCAGTTCGAGACCGACTACTACCACGAGTTCCTGGTGGCGCCGAACTCGAACATCGCCGAGGCCACGGCGCGCGCGCTGGCGGCGGCCAAGGTGTTCGCGTCCGTGACGCCGGCAGGGGTCGTGTCCGACGCCGACTGGGCGCTCGAGGCCTTCGTCGACGGCCTGTACGGCGACGCCCGCGACGCCGGCAAGCCGGCCGCGGTGATCGCGATCACGTACTACCTGCGCAGCAACGAGAACGACTTCGGCGTGCCCGTGTGGTCGCGCCGCTACGAGCGGCGACTGCCGTTCACGGCGGGCAGCGCAAGCTCGTACGCGGCCGCGCTGAACACTGGCTTCGGCGAAATCCTCGCCGATCTCGCGAAGGACCTCTCGGCGGTCAGCCTGCCCAAGCGCTGACCGCGCGGTTCGGTGTCAGACACCGTCTAATCCGTGTCTGACACCGGATAGCTGGCAGTGCCGAGGTGTCGGGGGCGCGAGGGGGCTGACCCCGGCCTCATCGGGGTCTGACCCCGACGATTCGACCCCGACGATTCGGCATACGTTGGCGAACTCCCGTCGCTCGCGGGCGATCCGGGGTCATGCATCGCAGTTTGGCAGCCTGCCGATGCGACGGGGTCAGACCCCGATCAATCCGGGGTCAGACCCCTTGCGCCGGCGCTTTCAACGCAGGTGATGCTCCGCGCCGCAGGAGAGCGGGCGGCCGTGCCAGTACATCCCGTGCAGCCGCACGGCGAGGCGCGGGACCGACTCGAGATTGCCGCCGACGAACGACAGGAGGGCCGCCGGGCGGCTGCCGTTGCCGTCGAGCCGACGCACGTGCACGCACTCCACGTCGCGCGAGTACTTGCGCACGAAGGCCCGGAGGTCGTCGTCGGACGTTCCGGGCTCGATGTTGTCCATCCACAGCATCATGGTCGCCGCTCCTTCACCGCGCGGCGGGCCGGCCGGACGGCGGCACACGCTCGGCCGCCGGGCAAATCGGTCCACGAGGTGGATATCGGCCGCGCCTGGCGACCCTTGAGTGCGGGATGCTGCGCTGCGCGGTCTTGCCGCAGCCACGGCGGCGTTCAGCCGCCGGCCGGTCCGGCCGCGGGCGGCGGCACGACCTCGACGCGCAGCGGACCCTTCGCGTCGAGGTGCACGTCGCGCTGCGGGAAGGGCATGGCGATCCCCGCTTCGGCGAACGCGCTGTCGATCATGTGCAGGATGTCGCTCTTCAGGCGCCGCACGTCGTTGCCCTCGACCATCTCCACCCAGTAGGTGAGCGCGAAGCGCACCGCGCTGTCGCCGTAGTCGTCGAGGTAGACCTGCGGCGCCGGGTCCTGCAGCACGCGGCCGTGGCGCTTCAGGATGTCCTCGAGGATGTCGCCGGCGCGGCGCAGCGGCGTGCCGTACGCCACGCCCACAAGGATCGTCTGCCGGTTGCGCGTGTCCGAGTACGTCCAGTTGACGAGCCGCCCTTCCAGGAACGCGCTGTTCGGGATCAGCGACTCGATGCCGTCGGCGGTGCGCAGCGTGGAGGCGCGGATACCGATCTCGGTCACGCGCCCGCGCTGGCCGTCGACCTCGATCAGGTCGCCCAGGCGCAGCGGCCGCTCGATGAGCAGGATCACGCCCGCGACGAGGTTCTTGAGCAGCGTCTGCAGCCCGAAGCCGGCCGCGATCGCGAGCGCGCCGCCCATGAACGCGAACACCGTGATCGGGATGCTCGCGCTCGCCAGCGCGAACACCACGAGGATCGTGGTGGCGACGAACAGCGCCCAGTTGCGCAGCAGCGCCGCTGTCTGCGCCGGCACGTGCTTGCGCGAGACGAGCGCACGCTCGACGCGGCGCATGATCGCGCGCACCAGCAGGTAGCCCAAGACCACGATCAGCACGGCGCCCGCCGTCTTCCCGATCGTCACGCTGCGCGACACGCTGACCTTGCGGCCGTCGGCGGTCTCCAGCGTGTCGTCGACCGTGAAGAGCTCGTAGTTCCACAACCGGCGCACCGACAGCGCCGCACCCGCCGCCGCGTCGGTCGCACGCTCGGTGAGCGACGCCTCCCGGCGGCTGTCGAGGTCCCCCTGGATGCGGGCGAGCAGCCGCTCGAGCGGCCGCCCCCGGTTCACGGCCTCGCGCAGCGCCGCCTCCCGCGCCCGCAGCGCGTCCAGCAGCGCGGACAGGCGGGCCGCTTCCTCGCCGGTCGCCGCGCGCCGCTTGCCGTCCAGCTCGGCGATGCGCGCGGCCACCAGGTCCATTTCCTGCGCAATGTAGTCGCGGCGCGCCTGCATCCCCGCCACGGGCACGGCCAGCCGCTCGTGGGCCACCCGGGCGCCGAACGCGTCGGCGGTCGCGAGCTCGCGCCGCGCGTCCCACAGGGTGCGCTCGCCGGACAGGATCGAGCCGTAGTCCTTGAGGAGGTCGACGGTGATGCTCGCGTTCTGCAGCAGCTCGCGCTGCAGCGCGACGTCGTCGGCGGCGGCCTGGATGTCGCGCGCGCGCTGCTCGGGATCGGCGGCTTCCGGTGCCGAACGCAGGTTGGCGAGCCTGCGCTCCGCGCGCGCCAGCGCCTCGTTGGCGACGCCGATGCGCTTCTCGGCGGCGGCGGCCTCGCGTTCCGACGCGAGCCGGCGGGTCTCGATCTCGGCCAGGGCGCGGGCGTGGTCCTCCGGCGGCAGCGCGCCGCCGATGCCGGCCTCGGCGAGCTTGCGCTCCGCGAGGCGCAGCGCGGCCTCGGCGGCCGCCGCCTCCTCACGGGTGATCCGGACCCCGAAGCTCAAGCGGTCCTGCGTGGCCACGTCCACCTGGGCGCGCAGGGTCGCGATTTCGCGCGCCCAGTCGAGCCGCGCGGCCTGCGGCGTGCCCCGCGCGGCATCGGCGGCTTCGGCCGCGATGCGCGCCGCGGCCTGGGTCGTGCGCGCGCGCCGCTCGGTGTCCTGGGCGATGCGCTCCAGCATCGCGCGCCGGGTCGCGGCGCTGGCGATCCGCTTGCGGGCAGCCTCGATCTCGTCGCGCAGCGCGTCCCGCACCAGCACCGTCTGGGGCGACGGCGTCGTGAAGCCGGCCCACGCGCGCTCCTCCTCCTGTGCCGCGACCTTCTGCCGCTCGGTGGCCTCGCTGCGCTCGAGCGCGTCGAGCTCCTGCTGGCGCATGGCGAGCAACTGCCGTGCGAGCGTGCGGCGGTCGCTGACCTCGCTCTCGGGCACCCCGGGCGGCGCGCGGTTCGCCTCGTCGTTGCGTTCGAACGCGTCGACCTGCGCCTGCGCGGCCGCGATCTCCCGCACCAGCGCCTCGCGCTTCTGCGCGACCGATTCGGCGGGGGCCACGGCCGGCGCCAGCGCGGGGCCGGGCACCCCGGGCAGGGCGGGCAACTGGGCGAACGCGATGCCGGCGGCGAGCAGACATGCGCCGGTCGCCGTGCACCAGGCAAGGCGTTTCATGCGCGCACTATACCCGCGGGACCACGGCCGGAGGCGCGCGCGTGATGCGTCCGCGGCCGGTCAGCTGGCGCGCGGGCCCATCTCGGCGGAGCACGACAGCTTGCGCCCCTGCCAGTACATGCCGTCGAGCCGCAGGGCCAGCGCCGGCACCGCCTCGAACGTGTCGCCCTCGAACGAGAGCAGGGCGGCCGGACGCGAGCCGTCGCCGTCGATCCGCTGCATCTTGGTCACGGTCACGCCCTTGGCGTACTTGTGCACGAACGCCCGCAGCGTCTCGTCGTCGGTGCCCGGCTCGATGTTGCCGATCCACAGTCTCATGGCTGCTCCTTTCAGTGCACGGCGGCGGCCCGGCGCGCGCGCGGCGCCTTGCGCGGCGGCTTGCCCTGCGGCTTGCGCACGGCGGCCGGCAGCGCGAGCGTCGACGCGATGCGCGCGGCCATCGCCTTCTGGTCCTCGGTCGGCGGCTCGGCGCGGAAGCGCTCGTCGGCCAGCAGCGCACGCACGAGCGTGAAGAGGCGCTCGCGGTCGCGCGGGTCGGCGAGGAGCGTCGGCAGCGTCGCCAGCGCGCGCTCGGGATCGTAGCGCGCGATGATCTCCTGCTCGCCGCGGATGCGCCGCCACTCGTCCCACGGCATGTCCGGCAGAAGCGCCTGGTAGTCGGCGATCAGCGCCTCCTTCTGCGCCAGCCGGGCGAGGAGCACCGGCTCGCCCTTGCGCGCCAGCAGGTACGCCACGCGCGCCAGCGCCTCGGGATAGCCCCCGCGGTCGATCGCGGCCAGCGCGTCCTGCACGAAGGGCAGGGTGCGCGGATCGGCGACGGCGCCGCGGCGCGCGGCCTCGCGGCCGTGGTGCTCGGCGAGGTGCAGCGCGTACGGACTGCCGTACATCGTGAAGAACGTCGCCTCCGAGAGGGCGTCGCGCACGGCGCGCTGCCAGTCCATCGTCGCGCTGACCGCGTCGGCGATGAAGTGCTCGGTGCGCTTCGCGAGGCCCTTCTCGTCCGCGGCCTTGCGCTCGCGGCGCACGGCCTCCGCGGCCGGCTTGAGCCACGCGAGCCACGGGTTCAGGTCGGACACCGTCCACTGCCGCACGCGCAGCGGATGGAACTGGCGCAGCATCTTCGCCGTGGCGTCGTTCGCGAACGCCTGCACCACCGGCTGCGCGAAGAGTTCGTACGCGCGCTGGTTGAACTCGGAGATCGCGGCGACGGCCTCGAACGGCTTCTCGTCGACGCGCTGGAAGCGGTTCAGCTGCGGGCCGAGTTCCTCCAGCCGGCGCTCGTGGAACGTCACCTCGTACTCCACCTTGCCGTCCTTGCCCGCGCGCTCGTCGATGCGCATGCCGTAGAGGCCGGGCGGCAGCGCCTCGATCGAGTCGAGCACGGCCACGATCTCCCTGTGCTCCTTGGTCGCGACCTTGCCCGACACGAAGATGCCGAGGTGGCCGATGCTCTCGTGCAGCAGGCCCACGATCACCTGCCCGCGCGCCTTGATCTCGTCGGTGGACCCGTAGACGTCGCCGACCCAGTTGAACGCCTGCTGCGGTGGCGTGATGTTGTCGCCCATCGACGCGAACAGCACGATCGGCGAGCGGATGTCGCGCAGGTCGAACGCCTTGCCGCCGGGCATCGGCGTCGCGCCGCTCCACAGCGTGTTGCCGACGAAGAGGTTGCGCGTGATCCACTCGATCTCCTCGCGGTTCATGAGGTAGTAGCCGCCGAACCAGCGCTCGAACTCGAGGAAGCGCTGCGGCTCCGTGTCGACCTTCGCGTACAGGTTGCAGTACTTGTCCCAGTAGTTGGTCGCGGGGTCGAGGTTCTCGAAGTTCTCGACGAGGTACGCGCCGTCGAAGATGCCGTTGCCCAGGTCGGCGGTCAGCGACGAGAGCCACGTGCCGCCGAGGATGCCGCCCGAGTAGCGCATCGGGTTGTCGCCCGCGCCCTCGGCGAAGGCGCCGCCCCAGTAGGACATCGGTGCGCCGTTGATCACGATCGGCCCCGCGTCGCCCGGGTCGGCGGCGGCGAGCATCATCGCGGCCCAGCCGCCCTGGCAGTTGCCGACGATCGCGGGCTTCGGGCTGTCCGGATGCCGCGCGCGCACGTCCTTGACGAAGCGGCGCTCGGCCTCGCACACGTCGAGCAGCGTCTGCCCGGGCTCGGGGTCGCGGTGGAAGATGACGAAGTACACGGGGTGCCCCGCGCGCAGCGCCACGCCCACCTGGGAGTCGTCCTTGAACCCGCCGATGCCGGGACCGTGCCCGGCGCGCGGGTCGATGATGAGGTAGGGACGGCGCTTGGGATCGACCCGGATGCCCGCCGGCGGGATGATGCGCACCAGCGCGTAGTTCACCGGCCGCGGGTAGGTGCGGCCGTCCGCGATCGTCTCGTACTGGAAGTGCAGCACCGGCGGCATGCCCTGCCGCAGGTGCTCGATGAAGTTGTTGCCGCGCTGGCGCAGCGTGTCCCAGAACAGGATCGAGCGCTGTGCCGCATCGGTGGCGTACGCCTGCCACTGCTGCCAGGCGTCCGCCGCCGACTCGGGCCGCATGACGGCGCCCGCGAGGTGCTCGTTGTAGGCCTGCTGCAAGCGCTCGCGGAAGTGCTCCTGCGCGAGTTGCAGGCGTTTCTGGAGCAGCAGCGCGACCTTCTGGTCGACTTCGAGGCTGCGTCCGGCTTGTGCGGTGACGTCCATCTCGTGCCCTCGGGAGGTCCGGCAGGACGCGTGGCAGGACGCGCGGCGGCATCCGCGGAGCGCGGGCGCCAAGGGTGCGGCGCCGGATCGTGCGGGGCGCGCCGCACCGCCGGCGTGCCAGCGACGGGCCAGCCGGGAACGGGTGTACGAGGATTGTGCGCCGCGGGAACCGGCGCCGGATTGACGGCCGTCAACCGGGGGGCGGGCCGTGGCGCGTCTTCCTGGGGCGCGTCCGGGCGGCGGCTACTTCCTGGCCCGCTCCTCGACGTAGCGCGCCAGCTTCGCGTCCCAGCGGTACGTCGTCTGCACCAGCTTGCGCCGCTCCGCGACCTTGCGGTTGGGGCAGTCTTCCTTCGTGATGTCGGCCGGTGCCGTGATGATCTCGAGGTTGGCGACGATCGGCGGCAGCTCGTCCGGCCCCTGCGCCTGCCACGTCAGGACCTGGCGCACGGAGTCGGCGCAGTTGGGGCTGCGCGCGCCGTAGGTCCCGGCCTCGGCGATCCGCCGCAGGCGGCCGTCGCGCAGGTGGAAGAGGGTGACCTGGTTGAAGTCCTCGCCGGCGTTGAGGTGCGCGTTGGTGACCTCGAACGCGTCGTCGGGACCGAGCGGCACGACCTTCTTCGCGAGGTACGTCTCGCGGTCGGTGGCGACTTCCGCGACGTCGCTCGGGGCGCTCGCGCCCGGCGGGAAGACGGCGAGCACCGCGATGTGCGGGCCGAAGCCGCCGTCGCCGTCCGCGGGCCGGTCGCCGGCCCACAGCTCGACCGTGTACACCTTGCCCTGTGCGCGCACCGGGAGCGATCCGAAGCGCATCAGCTCGGTGTCCGCCCACAGGTCGGCGCGCGTCTTCGAGGTGCCGGGCATGCGCAGCTCGAGGTCGCGGGTGATGACCATCGTGTCGCCGGACTGCATGCGCGCGCCGTTGGGAAACACCATGCGCGTGCCCTGCCCGCACGCGAGCGTCGCGGCGAGCAGCAGGATGGGGGCGAGGAGGAGCCGCACGGCGTTGCGCTCAGAAGAGCGGCTGCTGCGCCGCGCGTTCGGGCAGCGGGGCGGATTTCGCGTTGCCGGTGCCGGCGTCGGCGAGGTCGATCCAGCCGCCGCCCATCGCCTTGTAGACTGCGACGATCTGCGTGTACTGGTCGGCGTACGTGCGCACCGCAGCCAGTTCCGCGGCGAACAGTTCGTTCTCCGCGTACAGCGTCTCGATGTAGCCCGCGTAGCCGTTGTTGAAGCGCACCCGCGACAGCCGCGCGTACTCGCGCAGCGCGGTGACGCGCTGGCGCTGCGCGGCCGACTCGTCGCGCTTCTTCACCACGCCGACCAGCGCGTCGTTCGTCTCGCGGAACGCGTTGAACACGGTCTGCTGGTAGGTGGCGACCGCGCCGGCGGTATCGGCTTCCGCGGACTGCACCTGGCCTGCGGTCTGGCCCGCGTTGAAGAGCGGGCCGGTCACGCCCGCGGCGAGCGTCCACGCCGCGGCGGGCCCGGTGAGGAAGTTCGACAGCGCCGCGCTCACCGAGCCATAGCTCGCCGCGAGGCTGAACTGCGGGTAGTAGAGCGCCTTGGTGGCGCCGATGTTCGCGTTGGCCGCGATCAGGTTCTGCTCGGCCAGCAGGATGTCCGGCCGGCGCTCGAGCAGCGTGGAGGGCAGGTTGCCGGGGATTCCCGGGATCGCGAGCGCCTCGATCGGCTTGCCGCGCGGGATCGGATACGGGTTCTTACCCTGCAGCACGGCAATGAAATTCTCCTGCGCCGCGATCGACTGCTCGATCTGCGGAATCGAGGCGAGCGCCTGCTGGTACTGCGACTGCACCTGCGCGAGCTCGAGCTTCGACACCACGCCGCCCTTGTGGCGCAGCTCGAAGATGCGCAGCGTGTCGAGGTTGTTCTGCGCGGTCTGCTGCGAGATCTCGAGCTGCCGGTCGAGCGCGCGCAGGCCGATATAGCTCGTGGCCATGCTGGTGACCACCGACAGCACGACGCCGCGCCGGCCCTGCTCGGTCGCGTAGACCTGCGCCTGCGCGGCCTCCGTCAGCCGCCGCACGCGGCCGAAGAGGTCGAGCTGCCAGCTGGCGCCGAGCGCCGCGTTGTACAGCGCGTAGTACGGATCCGCCCCCGGCGGCAGCGGCGAGACGCCGACCGCGGTGGTGCGGTTCCGGCTCGCGTCGCCCGAGTAGTTGACCTGCGGGTAGAACGCGGAGCGCGTGGCGACGAGGTTGCCGACGAACGCGTCGACCCGCGACGCCGCGACCACGAGGTCGCGGTTGTTGGCGAGCGCGGAGTCGATGAGTTCGGTGAGGACCGGGTCGCCGAACTGCTCCCACCAGCGGGTGTTGGCGACGTCCTTCGCCTGCGCGTAGTCGATGCGCCACGCGGGCGGGACGTCGACCGCGGGCTTGGTGTAGTCGGGACCGACGGTGCAGCCCGCGGCGAGGGCGGCGACGGTGACGCAGAGGAAGCGGCGGATGCGCATGTCAGTGCCCCTCCGCCGCCGGGGTCGCCTCGGGCGCCGGCTTCCTGCGCGCGAACCGCTGCGACAGCGACTCCAGCGCCCAGAAGAAGAACGGCGCGAACACGACGCCGATGATGGTCGACGCGACGATGCCGCCGATGACCCCGGTGCCGATCGCGCGCAGGCTGTTGGCGCCGGGACCGCTCGCGATGGCGAGCGGCACGCAGCCCAGCCCGAACGCGAGCGAGGTCATCGCGATGGCGCGCAGCCGCAGCTTCGCGGCTTCCACCGCGGCGTCGCGCGGCGCCATCCCGGCACGCACGCGCTCGATCGCGAACTCGCAGATCAGGATCGCGTTCTTGGCGGACAGGCCGACCAGCGTGACGAGGCCGACCTGGAAGTAGACGTCGTTGTCGAGCCCCACGGCCCAGGTGATGGCGAGCGCGCCGAACACCGCGATCGGCACCGTCAGCACCACCGCCACCGGCAGCGTCCACTTCTCGAACTGCGCTGCGAGGAGCAGGAACACGACGATGAGGCCGAACAGGAACGCCGAACTCGACGTGCTGCCCGATTCCTTCTCCTGCAGCGCCTGGCCGGACCATGCGAACGAGAAGCCGCCCGGGAGCGTCTCCCGTGCGACCTCCTCCATCGCCTGCAGCGCCTGGCCCGAGCTGTAGCCCTCGGCCTGGCTGCCGGTGATCTTCACCGCCGGGAAGCCGTTGAAGCGCGTGACGAGCTTCGGCGACGCGACGTAGCGCGTGGTGATCAGCGCGGCCAGCGGCACGTTGGCGCCGTCCTTGCTGCGCACGTACACCTTGTCGAAGTCGGACGGCTTCATCCGGTACGACGCGTCGGCCTGCAGCACCACCCACCACACGCGGGAGAACTGCGAGAACTGCCCGGCGATCTGCGAGCCGAAGAACGCCTGCATCGTCTGGAACGCGTCGGCGACCGTCACGCCGAGCACCTCCGCCTTGCTCCGGTCGAGGTCGATGAAGAGCTGCTGCGTGGAGGCGCGGTAGGTCGTCGACACGCCCTGCAGTTCCGGCCGCTGCCGCGCCTTGGCGATGAAGGCCTCCACGGCGGCACCGGTGGCCTTCGGGTCGCCGGAACCGCGGTTCTGGATGTAGAACTCGAAGCCGCCGGTCGTGCCGAGCCCGGGGATCGACGGCGGGTTCAGCGCGAACACGAACCCTTCCTTCAGTTGCGCGAACTGGCGGTTGAGGCGGGGGATCGCCTCGAACGACAGCAGCGACGGGTCCTTGCGCTCGTCGAACGGCTTGAACAGCGGGAACATGACCGCCGAGTTGTTCTGGATCTGGCCGTCGATGAGGCTGTACCCCGCCACCGTCGCGACGTCCGCCACCGCCGGGTCGGCGAGCGCGATCTTGGTCGCCTTGGTCACGAGGCCGTTCACCACTTCGAGGCTCGCGGTGTCCGGTGCCTGGATGGCGACGAAGAAGTAGCCCTGGTCCTCCTCGGGCACGAAGCTCGCGGGCACAATGCGGAACAGCAGCAGGATGCCCGCGAGGAGCGCGCCGAACACGATCAGCGTCACCGGCCACCCGCGGATCGACGCGGCCACCACCCCTACGTAGCCGTTGGTGAGCTTCGCGAAGCCGTTCTCGAACCAGCGGAAGAAGCCCTTCTTCTCGCCGTGGTGCGCCTTCACGATGATCGCCGCCAGCGCCGGCGAGAGCGTCAGCGCCATGATCCCCGAGATGACCATGGAGATGGAGATCGTGATCGCGAACTGCTTGTAGAGCGTGCCGGTGACGCCGCCCAGGAACGCGACCGGCAGGAACACCGCGACCAGCACG
This sequence comes from Burkholderiales bacterium, assembly GCA_046347715.1. GTDB lineage: Bacteria > Pseudomonadota > Gammaproteobacteria > Burkholderiales > Casimicrobiaceae > VBCG01. The sequence continues at coordinate 75,301 of JAXMFO010000007.1, read as the reverse complement.
AGCACGATCGAGATCAGCGCGCCGGCGATCTGGGTCATCGCCTCCTTCGCGGCCGCGAGCGCGGACAGCCCCTTGCCCACCATGTTCGCCTCGACGTTCTCCACCACGACGATGGCGTCGTCGACCACGAGGCCGATCGCGAGGATCATGCCGAACATCGTCAGCATGTTGATCGAGAAGCCGAGCAGGTGCATCCCGATGAACGTGCCGATGATCGACACCGGCACCGCGAGGATCGGGATCACGGTCGCCCGCAGCGACTGCAGGAACACGAAGACCACGATCACGACCAGCACCACCGCCTCGAAGAAGGTGTGCACCACCTTGTCGATGGAGGTCAGCGTGAAGAGGCTGGTGTCGAGCGTGACGCGGTAGTCGAGGCCGCTCGGGAACTGCGCCTTCAGCTCCTCCATCCGCTTGCGCACCGCCGTCGCGGTGGCCACCGCGTTGGCGCCGGGCTGGCCGTAGATCGCGATCGTGGTCGCGATCTTGCCGTTCATGCGGCTCTCGACGCTGTAGTCCTGCTTCTCGAGCTCGACGCGACCGATGTCGCGCAGGCGCACGATCGCGGTGCCGGCCTTCGCGGCGCGCACGATGATCGCCTCGAACTCCTCCGGCTTGGTGAGCAGGCCCTGCGCGGTGACCACGAAGGTCTGCGTGGTGCCGGGGACCGCCGGCTGGCCGCCGATCTGGCCGATGCCGAAGGTCTGGTTCTGGCTCTGGATCGCGGCGGCCACTTCCTGCACGGTGATGCCGAGCTGCGCCATGCGGTCCGGCTGCAGCCACACGCGCATCGCGATGTCGGGCAGGCCCATCACGCCCGCCCGGTTGGCGCCGGGGACGCGCTTCAGCTCGTCCAGCACGTACAGGTTGGTGTAGTTGTCGATGTAGGTCGACGTGTAGCGCTCGTCCGGCGAGTAGATCGACAGCACCATCATGATGCTGGACGACTGCTTGTCGACGGTCACGCCCTGCTGGGTCACCGTCTGCGGCAGCTGTGCCAGCGCCTGGCTCACGCGGTTCTGCACGTTCACCTGGTTGATGTCCGGATTGCTGCCCGGCTTGAACGCCACGCTGATCGACACGTTGCCGGACGAACTCGACGCCGACTGGAAATAGAGCAGGTTGTCGATGCCGTTCAGCTGCGCTTCGATCGGCGCGGCGACCTGGTTGGCGATGACGTCGGCGGTGGCGCCGGGATAGCGCGCGGAGATCGACACCTGCGGCGGCGCGAGCTCGGGGTACTGCTCGATCGGCGACACGCTCATCGCCACGGCGCCGCCGAGGACGATCAGGATCGAGATGACCGCCGACAGGATCGGGCGGTCGATGAAGAAGTGCGTGAACATCGCGTTACTTCTTCGCGGGGGCGGCGGCCGGGGCGGCCTTGGCGGGCGCGGCCGGGGCGGCCGCGGGGCGGTCGCCGGCGCGGCGCCGCCGGCCGGTGCTGCCGGCGCTGCCGGCGCCGCGGCGATGGTCACCGGCTGCCCGGGCACGACCTTGAGCAGTCCCTCGGTGACGATCCGGTCGTTCGCCTGCAGGCCCTGCACGATCACGATGTCCTTCTCGCCGACGTAGTCGCCGACCACCACCGGCCGCAGCTCGGCGACGTTGTTGGCGCCCACGACGTACACGAAGTGGCCGTTGCTGCCCTGCTGCACCGCGAGCTGGGGGATCACGATGGCGTTGGGGCGCGTCGCGCCGCGCACGATCGCGGTCACGAACATGCCGGGGCGCAACTCGAGCTTCGGGTTCGGCAGCACGGCGCGGACCATGAACGAGCCGGTATCCTGGCTGAACGCCGGGTCGGAGAAGCTGATCTTGCCGCGGTACGGGTAGCTCACGTTGCCCGGGAGCATCACGTCGACGTCGTAGTTCTCGTTGGCCGGGCGCACGAGGCCGCCCTTCTTCACCTGCTCCTGCCACTTCGCCATCTGGTTCTGCGACACGCTGAAGTTCACCCAGATGGGGTCGATCGCGGCGACGTAGGTGAGGTTGGCGCTGTCCGCCATCGCGTTCACGAACGCGCCCTGGCGCTGCAGCGCGCGGCTCGCGAGGCCCGTGACCGGGGAACTGATGGTCGCGTAGCTCATGTTGAGCTGCGCTTCCTCGACCTTGGCCTTCGCGGAGAACACCGCCGCCTTCGCCGAGTCGAGCTCGCCCTGCGCCTTGTCGAGGTCGGTCTGCGGCAGCGCGTCCTGCGCGACCAGCGGCTTGACGCGGCCGTAGGTCGCCTCGGCGGTGACGAGCCGGGCCTGCTGCGACTGCAGTTCGCCCTGCGCGGCATTGAGCTGCGCGACGAACGGCTTGGGGTCGAGCGTGAACATGAGCTGGCCCTGCTTCACGAGCTCGCCTTCCTCGTAGGCGATCTTCTCGAGGAAGCCGGACACGCGCGCCACGATGTTCACCTGCCGCGAGCTCTCGGTCTGCGCCACGAACTCCGGCGAGAACGGGATGGTGCGCGGTGTGATCGTCAGCACGACCACTTCCGGGGCCTGCCGCGCCGGCGGCGGCGCCTGCTTGCTGCAGGCGGTGGCGAGGAGCGCGGCGAGCACGGCGGCGGCGATGGGCAGCGCGCGCGGGCGCAGGGTGAGCGGGTTCGGCATCGGGAATCTCACGTGTGCGGCAGGCAGTCGCGGCGATGCGACGGGGAATGACGGGCAACCCTGAAGTGTGACAGGCGGGCCGCACTTCTGTCGAGTTGGAACAGGCCTGGATTGACTCGACATCTTTGCATTCCGGGCGGCACGGCGGGCGCTGTCCGCCCATCGCGCGGCTGGCCGCCCGGTGCGCCGTGGCGAAGGTGCCACTTCGGCGCGGTTCCCGGCGCTGTTCGGTGCGCCCTTGACATTTGTCACCCCGGGTTACCCGGGGCCGGCGCGATGATGGGGCCATGATCGCGCGCCCGCCCGCGGCCCGCATCGATCCGTTCCTCGATCGCGTCCTGGCCCGTCACAACGCCAACCCCGCCTCGCTCGTGCAGATCCTGCGCGACGCGCAGGGCGAGGAGGGCTTCCTCGCGCCCGCCACCCTCTCGTACATCGCGACCCGCATGGGCTTGCCGCGGGCGATGGTCGAGGGTGTGGCGAGCTTCTACAGCTTCCTGCACCTCGCCCCCGCGGGCCGTTACCGCATCCGCTTCTCCGACAACGTCACCGACCGCATGCAGGGGTCGCAGGCGCTGCTGGAGCGGCTGTGCACGAGCCTGTGGGTGGAACGCGGCAAGGTGTCGGAGGACGGGCTCGTGTCGATCGACACGACCTCGTGCACCGGGATGTGCGACCAGGGGCCGGCGCTGCTCGTCAACGAGCGGGCGATCCCACGGCTCGACGCAGCGCGCATCGACGCGATCGCGGAACTGGTGCGCACCCGCGTGCCGCTCGCGGAGTGGCCGGCCGAACTGTACGCGGTCGAGGACAACGTGCGGCGCACCGACGTCCTGCTGGCGACGCCGTGCGCGCCCGGCGACGCGCTGCGCGCGGCGATCGGGCGCGGCCAGTTGCCCGAGGAGCGCGCGAGCAACGACCGCTCGTGGCGCGAGCACATTCCCACCGTCCCGCAGGGACCGGCGCTCACGCTGGAAGAGGTGAAGCGCAGCAACCTGCGCGGCCGCGGCGGCGCGGGCTTCACCACGGGCCTCAAGTGGGAGGCGTGCCGCGCGGCCCAGGGGACGCAGCGCTACGTGGTGTGCAACGCCGACGAGGGCGAACCCGGCACGTTCAAGGACCGTGTGCTGCTGACCCGCCATGCCGACCTCGTGTTCGAGGGCATGACGGTCTGCGCATACGTGGTCGGCGCGCAGAAGGGCTTCCTGTACCTGCGCGGCGAGTACGACTACCTGCGCGCGCCGCTGGAGCGCGTGCTGGCGCAGCGCCGGGCGCAGGGACTGCTCGGGCGCGACATCCTGGGCGAGGCCGCGTTCGACTTCGACATCGAGATCCACGTCGGCGCCGGCGCGTACGTGTGCGGCGAGGAGTCGGCGCTGATCGAGTCGCTGGAAGGCAAGCGCGGCATCCCGCGCAACCGGCCGCCTTATCCGGTCACGCACGGCTACCTGCAGCAGCCGACGGTGGTGAACAACGTCGAGACGTTCTGCGCCGCCGCGCTCATCGCGATGAAGGGCGGCGAGTGGTACAAGGGCATCGGCACCGCGCGCTCGGCCGGCACCAAGCTCCTGTCCGTGGCCGGCGACTGCGCGCGGCCCGGCATCTACGAGTTCCCGTTCGGCACCAGCGTGCGCGAGGTGCTGGAGGCCTGCGGAGCGCAGGACACGCAGGCGGTGCAGGTGAGCGGGCCGTCGGGCGTGTGCATCGCCGCCGCCGAGTTCGACCGTCGCCTGGGATTCGAGGACCTCCCGACCGCGGGCGCGTTCACGATCTTCGACGGCACGCGCGACATGTTCGAGGTCGCGCGCACCTACGCGCACTTCTTCGCGCACGAGAGCTGCGGCTTCTGCACGCCCTGCCGCGTGGGCACGTCGCTATTGCGCAACGTGATGGACAAGCTGGCCGCGAACAAGGGCTCGCAGGTCGACCTGGACCGCATCGGGAGGCTGTCCCAGCTCCTGCAGTCGTCGAGCCACTGCGGCCTCGGCCACACCGCGTGCAACCCGCTGCTGGACACGCTGGAGCGGTTCCGTCCCGCGTACGAGCGCCGGCTGATGTCGCGCGACTTCGCGCCCGCGTTCGACCTGGACGGCGCGCTGGCGCGGGCCCGCGCGATGACCGGCCGCGACGACGCCGGCGCGCACCTCAAGGCCGAATCATGAGCGACGGTCCCACCTTCCTGCTGGACGGCGTCCCCGTCCCGTTCGTCCCCGGGCAGACGGTGATGCAGGCGGCGCTCTCCGCCGGTCACTACATCCCGCACCTGTGCTACCACCCCGAGTTCGCGCCGCACGGCAGCTGCAAGGTGTGCACAGTGAAGGTCAACGGCATCACCGCCGCGTCGTGCACGATGCCGGCGCGCGCGGGACTCGCCGTCGAGAGCGACACCGACGAGGTCAACGACAACCGGCGCACGCTGGTGCAGATGCTCTTCGTCGAGGGCAACCACTTCTGCCCCGCCTGCGAGAAGAGCGGCAACTGCCTGCTGCAGGCGGTCGCGTACGACTTAGGCGTCCTGTCGACCGACCTCGACTACTTCTTCCCGAACCGGCCGGTCGACGCGTCGCACCCGGACCTGCTGCTCGACTTCAACCGCTGCATCCTGTGCGAGCTGTGCGTGCGCGCGTCGCGCGACGTCGACGGCAAGAGCGTCTTCGCGCTCGCCGGCCGCGGGCTCACCAAGCACCTCATCGTCAACGCCGAGTCGGGGCGGCTCGCCGACACCGACATCGCCGTGGCCGACCAGGCGGTGGACGTGTGCCCGGTGGGCGTGATCCTGAAGAAGCGCGTGGGCTTCGCCATCCCGATCGGCCAGCGCCGCTACGACGGCAAGCCGGTCAGCACGCAGGCGCTCGCCGACGCGCCGCGGCCGCCGCGCGCCAACGGAGGCACCCCGTGACGAAGGCCAAGGCCCCCCGCAAGCTGCGCGTGGCCACCACGTCGCTCGCCGGCTGCTTCGGCTGCCACATGTCGCTGCTCGACATCGACGAGCGGCTGCTCGCGCTGGTCGAGCACGTCGAGTTCGACCGCAGCCCGCTCACCGACATCAAGCGCTGCGGGCCCTGCGACGTCGGCATCGTCGAGGGCGGCATCTGCAACGCGGAGAACGTGCACGTGCTGCACGAGTTCCGGCGCCAGTGCAAGGTGCTGGTCGCGATGGGCGCCTGCGCGGTCAACGGCGGCCTGCCGGCGCAGCGCAACCACCTGGACCTCGGCGTGTGCCTGTCCGAGGTGTACCTGACCGAGCCGGGGCTCGCGAAGGGCTGCATCCCCAACGATCCCGAGCTGCCGCTGCCGCTCGACAAGGTCCACCCGCTGCACGAAGTGGTGCGGATCGACTACTTCCTGCCCGGCTGCCCGCCGTCCGCGGACGCGATCTGGACCTTCCTCACCGAACTTATCGCGGGCCGCACGCCGCAGCTGCCGCCCGCCCTCATCCGCTACGACTGACGCCATGGCCTTCGAACTCGAGACCGCAAGGGAGACCGCCGGCCTGCGCCGCGTGGCCATCGACCCCGTGTCGCGCGTCGAGGGGCACGGGAAGGTGACGATCCTGCTCGACGCGGACGACCGCGTGCACCAGGTGCGGCTGCACATCGTCGAGTTCCGCGGCTTCGAGAAATTCGTGCAGGGCCGGCCGTACTGGGAACTGCCGGTGATGGTGCAGCGCCTGTGCGGCATCTGCCCGGTGAGCCACCACCTGGCGGCCGCGAAGGCGCTCGACGTGGTGGTGGGCGCCACCCGCCTCACGCCGACCGCCGAGAAGATCCGCCGGCTGATGCACTACGGCCAGATCCTGCAGTCGCACGCGTTGCACTTCTTCCACCTGGCCTCGCCCGACCTGCTGTTCGGCTTCGACTCCGACGTCGAGAAGCGCAACGTGGTCGGCGTGGCGGCCGCGCATCCGGAGATCGCGAAGAAGGGCGTGCTGCTGCGCAAGTTCGGGCAGCAGGTGATCGAGGCGACCGCCGGCAAGCGCGTGCACGGCACGGGTGCCATCCCCGGCGGCGTCAACAAGGCGCTGACGCACGAGGAGCGCGACCGCCTGCTCGCCGACGCGTACACGATGATCGGCTGGAGCCGCGAGGCGGTGGCGCTGGTGAAGCAGCTGCACCACGCGAACGTCAGCCTCTACAACAGCTTCGGCGCGTTCCGTTCGAACCTCCTGTCGCTGGTCGCGCCCGACGGCGGGCTCGACCTCTACCACGGCGCGCTGCGTGCCCGCGACGCCGCCGGCAAGCTCATCTTCGACCACGTGGACTACGCCCATTACTGGGACTACATCGTCGAGGAGGTGAAGCCCTGGTCGTACATGAAGTTCCCGTACCTGCGTTCGCTCGGCGCGGACGAGGGCTGGTACAAGGTGGGGCCGCTCGCGCGCGTGCAGAACTGCGACCAGATCGCGACCCCGCTCGCGGATGCCGAGCGGCGCGAGTTCGTCGACTTCGGCGGCGGCGTGCCGATCCACGCGACGCTCGCGTTCCACTGGGCGCGCATGATCGAGATGCTGTTCGCGGCCGAGGAGATCAAGGCCCTGCTGCACGACGACGACCTGATGGGCGACGACCTCGTGGTCACCGGCACGCGCCAGCGGCGGGGGGTGGGCGTGATCGAGGCGCCGCGCGGCACGCTCATCCACCACTACCGCCTCGACAACAACGACCAGGTGATCCGGGCCAACCTCATCGTCTCGACGACCCACAACAACCAGGCGCTGAACGAGGCGATCCGGCAGGTGGCGAAGCGCTACCTCGACGGGCGGCGGCTCACCGAGGGACTCCTCAACCACATCGAGGTGGCGATCCGCGCGTTCGACCCGTGCCTGTCGTGCGCGACGCACGCGCTCGGCCGCATGCCGCTGGCCCTCGAACTGGTGGACGCGGAAGGGTCGTCGCTCGACCGCCTGCAGCGCAACGGCGACGGCGGCGTAACGCGCGAGCCGGACTGACGTGAACCGCGTCGTCGTCCTCGCCTGGGGCAACGAGAGCCGCGGCGACGACGCGCTCGGGCCGCTGTTCCTCGCGGCCGCGGAAGCGGCCGCGCCGGCCGGCGACTGGGCGTTCGTCGGCGACTTCCAGCTGCAGCCGGAACACGCGACCGACCTCCTCGACCGTGATCTCGCCCTCTTCGTGGACGCGAGCCGCGTGCTCGCCGCGCCGGTCGCACTGCGCGAACTCGCGCCGCAGCGCGACGCCACCTTCACCACCCACGGGATGAGCGCCGAGGCGGTGCTCGCGGCCTACGTCGCGGCGTTCGGGGGCACGCCGCCGCCGGCCTTCGAACTCGCGATCCGTGGCGAGACGTTCGCGCTCGGCGCGACCCTGTCGGCCGGGGCGGCCGAGGCGCTCGCCGCCGCGAACGCGCTCTTCGCGCGCATGGCGCAGCAGCCGTCGGCGCAGGCGTGGCGCGCGCTCGCCGCGCAGTACGCCACGCCGCAGGCCGCAATCGCCTAGAACTTCGGCGGCACCATCTTGTAGGGGTACTCGGGCTCGACGTACTTGCCCTTCTTCTGCCGGTCCGGCAGCTTCACCTTCGGCCGCTTCACTTCCTGGTACGGGATGCGCGTCAGGAGGTGGGAGATGATGTTGAGGCGCACCTTCTTCTTGTCCTCCGAGTTGGCGACGAACCAGGGCGCCCACGACGTGTCGGTGGCCGCGAACATGTCGTCGCGCGCGCGCGAATAGTCGTACCAGCGGCTGTACGACTTGAGGTCCATCGGCGAGAGTTTCCAGGTCTTGCGCCCGTCGTCGATGCGCGACTTCAGGCGCCGTGTCTGCTCTTCCGGGCTCACCTCGAGCCAGTACTTGAGCAGGATGATGCCGGACTGGACGATCGCCTTCTCGACCATCGGTGCCGCCGCGAGGAACCCCTTGACCTGCTCCTCGGTGCAGAAGCCCATCACGCGCTCGACGCCGGCGCGGTTGTACCAGCTGCGGTCGAAGATGACGATCTCGCCCGCGGCCGGCAGGTGAGGCAGGTACCGCTGGATGTACATCTGCGACTTCTCGCGGTCGGTCGGTGCGGGCAGCGCGATCACCCGGAAGACCCGCGGACTCACGCGCTCGGTGATCGCCTTGATGGTGCCGCCCTTGCCGGCGCCGTCGCGGCCCTCGAACACGATGCACACCTTGAGGCCTTCCTGCACGACCCACTGCTGGAGCTTCACGAGCTCGACGTGCAGCTTCTTCAGCGCCTTCTCGTATTCCTTGTTCGACAGCGGGGCGTCGGCATCCTTCTCCGGTGCCGCCTTCCCGGCCGGCGCCTTCTCCTCGTGCTTGCCGTGCTTCGTCTTCCTCGTCGCCATGATGTCCTCCGTCCATAGCGCGTCCGGGCCGGGAAACGGCCCCGCGCGTGCGTGCGAAAGGGGCATTGTGCTCCGGCGGCTGCCCGCGCGCGATGACGTGCCGCAAGGCGGCGCGTCGCGTGCGTGCTGCCGCTAGAATGTCCGCCGGAGGACACGCATGAAGACCATCGAGATCACCTACCGCTACGGCGGCACGGCGGCGGCATCGCGGGTGCGCCCGCCCGACGCCGAGGCGGCGCGCCTGCGCCTCGACGCCGGCAGCCGGGCGATGGCCGCGCTCTTCGGCGAACTCGCGCAGGGGGAGGGCGCGGTGCAGCGCGTCATTCCCGTGGATCCGGACGACTTGGGCCTCGGCACCGGCCGGCCGGGCGGCGCCAAGCAGCGGCCGTTCGCGGCGGTCCTGGGCTGCGCCGACGCGCGCGTCCCGGTGGAACTCGTCTTCAACGAGGGCCCGAACGACCTCTTCGTGGTGCGCGTGGCCGGCAACGGCCTCGGCAGCGAGGTGCTGGGCAGCCTGCGGTATGCGGTCGACCACCTGTCGGACCTGCGGCTCATCGTGGTGCTCGGGCACAGCGGCTGCGGTGCGGTGTCCGCCGCCGTCGACGTGTTCCTCGATCCGCAGGGCTACCTCAAGCTCGCCGCGAACCACGCGCTGCGCGCGATACTCGACCGCGTGCTGGTGGTGGTCAACGCCGCGGCGCGCCGGCTGGCCGCCGTGCACGGCGCGGAGGTCGCGCGGCATCCGCAGTACCGCACCGCTCTGGTCGAGGTGGCGGTCGCCGCCAACGCGGCGCTGTCGGCGCACACGCTGCAGCAGCACCTCGACCAGGAGGGACACGGCCTCCGCGCCGCGTACGGCGTCTACCTGCTCGACCGGCACGAGATCTGGGCGCCGCGGCACGATGGGGCGCAGGTGGACGGCCTCGCGTGGCCCCCGCGCGACGAGGCGCAGTTCCTCGCGTTCGCGGATGCGCTCGTCAATTCGGCGCGCATCGCGGCGCTGCTCGCACCGCCGGGCGCCTGACGGCGCGGGCTGCCTTCAGGGGCGAGCGGTGGCGCCCTGCCGCTTGCGCCAGGCGACGTATGGGATCAGCGTCAGGCCGGCGACCACGAGGTAGGCGAGGATCGTCGCGATCACCGGCGGTGGTGCGTTGTTGAGCGTCGCGACCAGCAGCGCGAGTCCGGGATTGCGCGCGGCGCTGGAGATGCCGGTCGCGGTCCGCGTCGCCGGATCCGGGCCACCCAGCACGTGACCGATCGCGATCGCGACGGCGGTGACGAGCGCGATCGCGAACGCCACCCGGGCACCCGCAGTGACCACCGGCTTCCAGATGTCGATCAGCGCGAGCAGGAGCAGCAGCATCAGCATGAGGCCGCCGACCTTCGCGAGGCGCGGCTCCAGCCACGCCGACGCGCGCGGCGCGAGCTTGGTCACCAGCATGCCGGTGCCGAGCGGCGCCAGTTGCGCCATCAGCACCTGCCGGGCGAGGCGGCCCGGGTCGATGGTCGCGGTCGTCGCGTAGTACTCGTCGAGGCCCGCGATGTACAGCGGCATCGTCACCACCGCCAGCGTCACGATCGCGATCTGCAGCGCCGGCGCGAACGAACGGTGCCCGCCGGCGCCGAGCGAGCGGCGCAGCGCCACCGGCGCCCCGGGCGCGATGGCCATCAGCATGATGCCGATCTCGGCGGGGCGCGGCAGGTCCAGGAAACGCACGACGAGCCAGGCACCCGCCGGTACGCCGACCAGCACCGCGAAGGTCGCCTTCGCCATCAGCGCCGGGTGCTGCAGCACCCACCGGAACTCGCCGGGCACGATCGCGAGCCCCAGGTCGAACATGATCACGAACAGCGTGGCGGCCGCGACGAGCGTGAACAGCCACTGGGGAACGAGTCCGTCGGCGATGGGCATGCGTGCGTTCTGGTGGAGGCGTGGCCCGGGCCGTGCGGGCGCCGGCATCGCGGCGTCCGCGGGTCACGCGTTTGGGGACAGGATGCCGCCCCGCGGGGTCCGTGTCCAGCATCGCGCGCCGTGGTAGTGTGCGCGCCAGTGCAGGGGAGGAAGACGCATGGCCGCGGCCCCCGGCGACGAGCGCGAGCGCCTGCTCGATCCCGTCGACCGCATCTCGGAAATCCTGTTCGGGCTCATCATGGCCGTCACGATCGTGGGCTCGCTCGCGGTCGCGACGGCGGGCAAGGCCGAGATGCGCACGGTGACGATGGCGGCGCTCGGCTGCAACCTCGCGTGGGGCCTGGTCGACGCGGTGATGTACGTGGTGCGGACGGCGACCAGCCGTGCCCGCCTCCACACGCTCGGCATGCGCATCCGCGCGAGCGACCCCGCCACCGGCGACCGCCTGGTGCGGCAGGTGCTGCCCGAGGAGCTGGTGCCGCTCCTGCAGGCGGAGGACGTGAGCCACATCCGGGAACGGGTGCGCACGCGTCCGGTGCGCCACGGTCCGCTGCTGCACGGCCGCGACTTCGCGGAGGCGGCCGGCATTTTCTCGATGGTCGTGCTGGCGACGTTTCCGGTCGTGCTGCCCTACCTGCTGCTCGATTCACCGGTCACCGCGCTGCGCGTGTCGCAGGCGGTGACGGTGGCGATGCTGCTCCTGTGCGGCGTCGCGCTCGGCCGCTACGCCGGCCACCCGCGGCCATGGTTGACGGGCGCCTGCATGGCGCTCTTCGGCGGCATCCTGATCGGGGTGGTGAAGGCGTTGGGCGGATAGGGGTTTACGTCCCACGCCCGCGTGCTCCCTCTCGCCGCGCGCGGGGAGAGGGTTGGGGTGAGGGGCCGCATCGGTGCCCACAACCCGGGGTCAGACCCCGATCGGTGTCAGACACCTCATAGGCGGTGTCAGACACGTCATAGGTGCGGGGGTGACCGACGGCGCGCTACTTCTTCGCCGGCGCCGCGGCCTCGACCGCCACCGCGAGCGCCTGCGTGTACGTTGCCTCGACCTGGTCGCCCTTCGCGATGCGCTTGAACTGCTCGGCGTCGGGAATGCGCATCGTCACCGTGCGCTGCGGACCCTTGAGCGTGATGGTCTGCTTCGCGGGATCGGTCGCGATCACATCGGCGACGACCGTGACCTGGCGGCCGACGGCGCCTGCCGGCAGTTCGCCCGGCTTCGCGCCGACGGCGTTGGCCTTGTCCGAGCGGCCGACGACGAGGCCGCCGCCCTTCTTGAGCTCGAGCGTGAGGGCCTCGACGTACTGCAGCTCGACCGTGTCGCCGACCTTCAGCTGGGCGAAGTTCTTCACGTCCGGGCCCGCGGTGACGACGACCTCGTTGCCCTGCGGCCCCTTGAGGGTCACGTCGCGCGTCTTGGCGTCGATGGCGGTGATCGTGCCGGTGAGCTTGACCGTTTCGGCGATCACGGCCTTGCCGGGCGCGGTGGCGACGGCGGCGCCGCCGGTCTGGGCGTGGGCGGGAAGGGTGGCGGCGACGGCGAGGGAAACGGCGAGGGCGGTCCAGAGCTTGTTCATCGTGGGCTTTCGCAAATGGGAGGTTGGTGCAGTGCGGCAACACCGCGTGCGGCGCGCATCATACGTGACGCTCGCGCCCCCGCCGCCGGGCGGTGCAAGTCGGCGACGCGGACCTTGCCCGCCGTCAGGGAACGGCCGGCGGGCGCCGCGTAGGATGGGGACGTCGGTTTCTGCCGAAGGGACACGATGCGCTCGCAGCTCACCGTCTGGATCCTCGCCGCCGCCGTGGGCGGCATCCTGGCCGGCTACGCGGCCAACGAGATCGCGCCGGACGCCGCTGCCGCGGCGGAGGTCGCCGCCTACTTCTCGCTGCTGGCCGACATCTTCCTGCGGCTCATCAAGATGATCATCGCGCCGCTGGTCTTCGCGACCGTGGTGGCGGGCATCGCCGGCACCGGCGACGCGAAGACCGTCGGCCGCATCGGCGTCAAGGCGCTGGCGTGGTTCATCACCGCCTCGCTCGTGTCGCTGTGCCTCGGCATGCTGTTCGCGAACCTCTTCCAGCCGGGCGGCAACCTCAACATGCCGCTGCCCGACGCCGGCGCGTCGACCAACCTCAAGACCGGCGGGCTGTCGCTCAAGGAATTCGTCGTGCACATGTTCCCGAAGAGCTTCTTCGAGGCCATGGCCACCAACGAGATCCTGCAGATCCTCGTGTTCAGCCTGTTCTTCGGTCTCGCGCTCACCGGCCTGGGCGCGCACCGCGCGGCGACCATCGAGAAGTTCGTCGACGAACTCGCGCACGCGATGCTGAAGCTCACCGGCTACGTGATGTACTTCGCGCCGATGGGCGTCTTCGGCGCGGTCGCCGCCGCCATCGCCACGCAGGGCATCGGCGTGCTTGCGACCTACGGCAAATTCATCGGCACGTTCTACGTCGCGCTCGTCGTGCTCTGGGCGGTGCTGGTCGGCGCCGGCTTCGCGTTCCTCGGCCCGCGCGTGTTCAAGCTGCTCGCGAGCCTGCGCGAGCCGATGCTGATCGCCTTCACCACCGCGAGCAGCGAGGCGGCCTACCCGAAGGTGATGGACAAGCTCGACCGCTTCGGTGTCGAGGAGCGCGTCACCGCGCTCACGCTGCCGCTCGGCTACTCGTTCAATCTCGACGGCTCGATGATCTACCAGTCGTTCGCGGCGCTCTTCATCGCGCAGGCATACGGCATCGAGATGTCGTTCACGCAGCAGGTCACGCTGCTGCTCGTGATGATGGTGTCGAGCAAGGGCGTGGCGGGCGTGCCGCGCGCGTCGTTGGTCGTGGTTGCGGCGGTGTCGCCGATGTTCGGCTTGCCGGAGGCCGGGTTGCTGCTGATCATGGGCATCGACCACTTCCTCGACATGGGCCGCACCGCGACCAACGTCATCGGCAACGGGATCGCGACCGCGGTGGTGGCGAAGTGGGAAGGTGCGCTCGGTCCCCCGCGCCCGGACGTGGCGCCCGAGGCCGCCGCGGCCGCCGCGGAGTAGCGGACCGTGCGCCGCCTGCTCGCGGTGCTGCTGGGCATGCTGGCGCTGGCGGCGTCCGCGCTGGCCGCGCCGGCGTGGGAAGGGGCGCTGTCGCCGCGTGTCGCGCGGATCAAGGCGTCCGGCACCGTGCGCCTGGGCTACCGCGACGACGTCGTCCCGTTCTCGTTCGTGGGCCGCGACGGCATGCCGGCCGGCTACTCGCTCGACCTGTGCCGGGCCGTGGTCGCGACGCTGGCGGACGAACTGGGCGTGCCGCTCGGCATCGACTACGTGCGCGTGACCGCGCAGGACCGCGTGCGCAGCGTGGCCGACGGCACGGTGGACCTCGAGTGCGGCGCCACCACCGGCACCGCGCAGCGGCGCCGGGCCGTCGCGTTCTCGCCGGTGATCTTCGTCACCGGCACGCGCCTCGCGGTGCCGCGCGCGAGCAAGGTGCGCGACGTGGCCGCGCTGGCGGGACAGCGCATCGCCGTGGTCGGCGGCACCACCAACGAGGCGGCGCTGCGCGACCTCGACCGCCGGCGCAGCCTGCACGCGACGCTCGTCGTCGTCGACGGCTACGCCGCGGCGCTGGCAGCACTCGCCGACGGCCGCGCCGAGGCGCTCGCGGCCGACGAGGTGCTCCTGCGCGCGCTGCTCGCGGAGAGCGGCCGTGCATCGGAGTTCCGCATTGTGGGGCCGATGCTGTCGCTCGAGCCCTACGGCCTCATGCTGCCGCGCGACGAGCCCGCGCTCGCCGAGGCGGTCGCCGGCACGCTGCGCGAACTCGCGGCCAGCCGCGAGATCGTCTGGCTCTACGATCGCTGGTTCACGCGGCCGCTGCCCGGCGGCGCGGCGATCGGATTGCCGATGGGGATCGAACTGCGGCGCTCGTTCGAGCTGCTCGGGCTGCCGCCGGAGTGACGCGGCGCGCGTCGATTCCGGTGTCTGGCACCTGCGGTGTCGGACACCGCAGGCGGCGCAGCGGCGGCAACGCCGCCTCCTGCGGACTTCCCGGGTCGCCGGAACGCTAGAACGGCACCGCGTAGTTGAGGTACGCGCGCGCCTGGGTCGCGGTCTGCACGCCGCCGACCTGGTTCAGCCACGAATAGCGGAGCGCGCCGGAAAATCCCGCGAACGGCGAGCCCTTCGGAAAAGCGTAGTACACGCTGACGTCCGTCTCGTTGCGGTTGGGCAGCGGGCCGGACGCGTTCTGGCGGTCGCGGCCCTGCGCGTACACCACGTCCGCGGTGAGTCCCGGCACGCCCCAGTCCGCGGCGTCGAGCGTCGCGCCCACCCCCCACGCGTGCTCGCCCGCCGAGTTGAACGAGACCTGCATCAGGTTGAGGTACGACGGGTGCGAGCCCCACGGGTTCTGCGTCTCGTTGCCCGTCCCCGTTTGCGTCCAGTAGAGCTGCACCCCGAGCGCTCCGTGTTCGAGCGCCGCGCTGAGGCCGTAACCCCACGTCGAGAAATCGCCGATCTGCTGCGCACCGACCGAGGTCTGCGGATAGTACTGGGCGCCCAGCGTGAGCCGCGTCTTCGCGGCGAGTTCCAACGGCCACAGGATGTCCGCGTAGAGCGTGTTGTAGGTGTCGAAGCCGTACTGCTCGTCGAGGCGCACGCGCACGCCGCCTTCCGATTGCCACGTCATGCCGGCGAACGCGACCCCGGCCTGGTCGCCGGTGCCGCCGGCGACGTTGGACATCCAGCGGAAGCTCTCGGTGTCCCGCGTCTTCTCCTTCGTGATGTAGCCGCCCGTGTACACGACGTCCGCGACCTTGCCCGAGAGCGTGTACGCCTCGAAGACGTTGGGCACCATCCGGTTGTCCTGCGGCGAGATGAACGGGCGGTCGATGAGTTGCCGGTAGGCGGTGAACGTCTGCCCGGCGAAGCGCAGCGCACCGAACACCTCGCCGAGGACGTTGATCGGCGCCTGGTCCGACTGCAGGAGCTTGGTGCCGCCCTCGCCGGCAGGGCCGTAGAGGCGCTGCGACGTGTAGAAGATGACCGCGGCCTGGAACACGTCGCCCCACCACGGCGTGCGGGCCCCGATCCAGCCGCCCAGCGCCCACGCGGTGCTGGGCGTGCTGCCGTCGGTGTTGGTCTGGTCGAAGTAGTAGGTGCGCAATTGCAGCGCCGGCTCGATGCCGCCGGGAAGGGTGTAGGCGTCCTTCGGCGTATCGCCGGGCACGAATCCCTGCCCGAATGTCGATTGGGCGACGATAAACACCGCCGCCAGCGCCCAGCGGGCGCCGCGTCCCCGGTTTCCCAATCCCGCTCCCCTTTCGTAGCGGCCTACGGGGTCGACTTCTTCTTCGCCTCCGCGGCCTTGGCGGCTTCCTCGCCGGCGGCCTGAGTGTAACCCTTGGCCGTGCTGGCCGTCGCGCCCTTGATGTTGTCCTTGCTGGCGGCGGCGCGGGCCTTCGTTCCGGCAGCGCCGGTGCCCGCGGCCTTCGCGGCCTCGTCGCCGGCGGCCTGCGTGTAGCCCTTCGCCGTGCCGGCGGTGGCCGCCTTGACGTTCTCCTTGCTGGCGGCCGCGCGCGACTTGGTGGCCGCCGCGCCGGTGCCCGCGGCCTTCGCGGCCTCGTCGCCCGCGGCCTGCGTATAGCCCTTCGCGGTCCCGGCGGTGGCGGCCTTGAGCTGCTCCTGCTTCGCCTTGTTCGTGGCGGCCTTCGCCTCCTTCTTCGCGGCGTCGGTGGTGGCTGCCGTGGCTGCCGTGGCCGCCTTGGCGTCGGTGGCGGGCGTGGCCGTCCCCTGCGCGGCAGCCCCTGCGGCGAACGTTCCGGCGACGAGTGCGACGATGAGTCGGTTCATGCTTGGTTCCTTTGGATTGGGCGTCAGAACATGACCTTGGCCAGCAGCAGCCCGGTCGTCACTGCACCGGCCGTGGCGACGAGCCCAGGGATCATGAACGAGTGGTTGAGCACGTACTTGCCGATCCGGGTCGTGCCGGACAGGTCGAAGTTGATCGCGGCGATCAGCGAGCCGTAGGTCGGGATGAAGAAGTACCCGTTGACCGACGGGAACATCGCGATCAGGAATTGCGGCGGGATGCCGAGCGCGATGCCGAGCGGCATGATCGCGCGCGTGGTCGCCGCCTGGCTGTACAACAGCACCGACGCGAAGAAGAGTCCGAACGCGAACGTCCACGGCGCCTGCTCGGCCCAGCTGCCGATCGCCGGCACGATCACGTCCTTGTGCGCGGCGATGAAGCTGTCGCCCAGCCACGCGAGGCCGAAGATGCCGATAACCGCCACCACGCCCGCGCGCAGCGTCGCGGTCTTCGGGATCGAGTCGACGTCCACCTTCGTGACCACCAGCATGATCGCGGCCACCGCCATCATCACGATCTCGATGACGATCGGCATCGCCAGCGGGCTTTTCGCACCCGGCAACTGGCGCAGCTGCGGGAAGAAGCCGAACACCACGACCAGCGCCACGCCGGCCAGGAACAGGAACGCCGAGGGCTTGGCCGACGGCGCGAGCGGCGCACGCTCGGCTGCCGCCGCGACGGGCGCGGGAACCTTCCCGGCCGCGACGCGCTCCTGGTAGACCGGATCGTCGGCCAGGTCCTTGCCGAGGAACATCGACACGATCGCCCCCAGCACGACACCGGTCAGCGTGGCCGGGACGCAGATCATCAGGATCTGCGGCAGGCCCCACTGCGTGATGCCCTTCTCGGCGAAGAGCCCGATCATGGCCGCCGTCGCCGCCGCGACGGGGCTGGCGGTGATGGCCTGCTGCGACGCGATGGTCGCGATCGCCATCGGGCGCTCCGGACGGATGCCGCTGCGGTGCGCGGTCTCGTAGATCACCGGCAGCAGCGGATAGACGATGTGGCCGGTGCCGGCGACGAACGTGAAGCTCCACGTCGTGAGCGGCGCGACGATGGTCACGTACTTCGGGTTGGCGCGGATGATCCGCTCGGCGATGCGCACCAGGAAGTCGATGCCGCCCGCCGCGTCCATCACCGACGCGGCCATGATCACCGCGAGGATGATCAGCATCACGTCCACCGGCGGCGACGTCGGCGCGACGCCGAAGCCCGCCACCAGCACGAGGAGCCCGACCGCGCCCCACAGACCGAGGCCCACGCCCGACGAGCGCGAGCCCATCCAGATCGCCGCCAGCACGACGGCGAACTGCAGCACGATGGAAATTGTCATGGCCTTTCTCCCGGACGGCGGTCCGTCCGCGGTGAACCTACTGCTCGAACTTGGGGCTGATCAGGTTCTCGAAGGAGAACACCTCGTCCCACTTCTCCTGCGTCAGGAGCTTGCGCTCCTTGACCACGATGTCGTGGAGCGACTTGCCCGTCTCGTAGCCCTCGCGCGCGATCTCGGCGCACTGCTTGTAGCCGAGCGAGGGCTTGAGCACCGTGACGATGCCGAGCGAATTGAGGACCATGTCGCGCGAGCGCTCGGCGTTGGCCGTGATCCCGTTGATGCAGTGGACGCGCAGCGTGTCCACCGCGTTCTCCATCGCCGAGATCGACGTGAACAGCGCGAACGTGATTACCGGCTCCATCACGTTGAGCTGCAGTTGCCCGGCCGACGCGGCGAGGGTCACCGTGAGGTCGAGCCCGATCACCAGGAAGCCGACCTGGTTCACGACCTCCGGCATCACGGGGTTCACCTTGCCTGGCATGATCGAACTGCCCGGCTGCATCTGCGGCAGGTTGATCTCGTTGAACCCGCAACGCGGGCCCGACGCCAGCAGCCGGATGTCGTTGCAGATCTTGGTGAGCTTCGCGGAGGTCCGCTTCAGCACCCCCGACAGCAGCACGTAGGCCCCCGTGTCGGAAGTTGCCTCGATCAGGTCGCCCGCGAGGATGAACTTCTGCCCGGTGATCTCCGACAGGTACTTGGTCGCCAGTTCCGGATAGCCTGGGTGCGCGGTCACCGTGGTGCCGATGGCCGTGGCGCCCAGGTTGATCTCGTGCAGGAACGCGCGGACCTCGGCGATGCGCTGCACCTCCTCGCCGATGGTCGTCCCCCAGCCGTGGAATTCCTGCCCGAGCGACATCGGCACCGCGTCCTGCAGGTGCGTGCGGCCCATCTTCAGCACGCGCTCGAACTCCTTGCCCTTCGCGAAGAAAGAATCCTGCAGGCGGGACAGCGAGTTCATGTAGGCCGTCAGCCGGAGGATCAGCGCGAGGCGGAACGCGGTCGGGTAGACGTCGTTGGTCGACTGCCCGAAGTTCACGTGGTCGTTCGGGCTGACGATGTTGTACTCGCCCTTCTTGTGCCCGAGCGCCTCCAGCGCCATGTTCGCGATCACCTCGTTGGCGTTCATGTTGGTCGAGGTGCCGGCGCCGCCCTGGATGAAGTCGGTGACGAACTGGTCGCGCATCTCGCCCGCGATCAGGCGGTCGCACGCGGCGACGATCGCGTCGGCGATCCGTGGATCGAGGACGCCCAGGTCGCGGTTGGCCAGCGCGGCGGCCTTCTTCACGTAGCCGAACGCCTTGACGAAGAACGGCTCCGCGGACATCGCGATGCCGGTGATGTGGAAGTTGTCCTTCCCGCGCTGCGTCTGCACGCCGTAGTACGCGTGGTCGGGAAGCTCCTTCTCGCCCAGGAAATCCTTCTCGATGCGGCTCATGGTCTCGCCTCCGGCTGGGAATGGGTCGGACGGGGAATCGGGCGCCGCACGGGCGTGCGGTCGCGAGGCAGGCGCCGGCGGTGCGGCCGGCGTACAGCTATTACTCTAGACCGCCGGGCGTCAGGCCGCTTGACTGCCGTCAATGCACCATCGGCGGGCACAGGCGCAGCCTAGAAGGGCGAGGGTAATCCCGTATCGCGCGTCGCGGGAGGGGGCGCCGTGTCGCCCGTCATCCGGTCGGCCGCGACCACCCAGCCGCCGCCCATCGCCTTGTAGATGTTCACGCTCGCGGCGAACACCGACGCGCGGATCGCCGCGAGCTGCAGTTCCGCCGGGAACAGCGTCTGCTCGGCCTGCAGCACCGTGGTGTAGGACGTGTAGCCGCCGTCGTACTGCATGCGCGCGAGGCGCGCGTAGTCCTTGAGCGCCGCGACGAGGCGCTCCTGCGCGGCCTGTTGCTGCCCGAGCTTCTGCGCGTTGACGAGCGCGTTGTCGACGTCGGCGAACGCGTTCTGGATCGCGTACTGGTAGCCGTAGAGCGCGGCCTGCTGCGCGCCTTCGGCTTGCGCGACCTGCCCGCTGACCGCGCCGAACGTGAAGATCGGTCCCGTGACGGTGCCCGCGTAGCTCCACACGCGCGCCGGCCCCGAGAAGAGGCTGTTGAGTGCCGTGCTGCCGTTGCCGCCGCCGGCTGTCAGCGCGATCTGCGGGAAGTAGAGGGCCTTCGCGGCGCCGATCTGCGCATTGGCCGCGATGAGCGCGTCCTCGGCCTGCCTGAGGTCGGGCCGCCGCTCGAGGAGGTCGGACGGAATGCCCGCCGGCACCTGCGGCAGCGCGAGCTGGTAGACGTCCTTGCCGCGCGCGATCGCGCCCGGGTTGCGCCCCACGAGCACCGACAGCGCATTCTGCGTCTGCGCGATCTGGTTCTCGATCACGGGAATCTGCGCGGCGGCCGTCTCGTACTGCGACTGTACCTGCGCGACGTTCATCTGCGAGATCTGGCCGTACTTGAACTGCAGCTCGAAGAGCCGCAGCGACTCGGCGTAGGTGGCGAGCGTCTGCTTCGCCACCACGAGCTGCTCGTCCAGGCCGCGCAGCGTGAGGTAGTTGCCGGCGACCGAGGCGACCAGCGACAGGATCACGCCGCGGCGCGCCTCGTCGGTCGCGAGCAGGTTGGCCCGGGCACTCTCGGACAGGCGCCGGATGCGGCCCCAGAGGTCGATCTCCCACGACGCCGAGAGCACCGCCTGGTATGCGTTCTGGGGGTTGGGAATGAGCCGCGACAACTCGGGCGTCGCGCTCGACTCCGACGTGCGCGCGCGGCCGCCGCTCGCGTCGTAGCCGACCTGCGGGAAGAGCGCCGAGCGCGTCTGCGTCAGCACGCCCGCGGCCTGCTCGACGTTCGCCGCGGCGACCTTCACGTTGAGGTTGTGCGCGAGCGCCTCGGCGATCAGCTGGTCGAGGACGGGGTCGCCGAACTGCTTCCACCACATCGTGTTGGCGGTGTCGGCGGCGTCCTTCGGCGCGTAGAGGAACGCCGCGGGCGCATCGACCGCCGGACGCGTGTAGTCGGGGCCGACGGTGCAGCCGGCGAGCAGGGCGACGGCGAGGAGGGCGGCGCGCCGCATCGTCAGTCGCCTTCCGCGCGCGGCGTCGCCGCGTCGCCGCCCGCCGGCGGCCCGGGAGCGGCCTCCGGCGTCCTGTTCCCGCGCTCCTTCAGCCGGTCGAAGATGTAGAAGAAGAGCGGCACGTACAGCATCGCGAGCGTGGTCTCGCCCAGCATCCCGCCGATGATCCCGGTGCCGATCGAGTGCCGTGCGTTGGCGCCCGCGCCGACGGCGAGGGCGAGCGGCAGGCAGCCGATCGCGAAGGCGAGGGAGGTCATGATGATCGGGCGCAGCCGCTGCTCGCCCGCCAGGATCGTCGCCTCCATGATCGACTTGCCTTCCTTGCGGAACTCGACGGCCGCCGACACGCGCAGCACCGCGTTCTTGGCGCCGAGGCCGATCAGCACGAGGAGGCCGATCTGGAAGTAGACGTCGTTGGACAGCCCGCGCAGGTGGTTGGTGAGGAGCGCGCCGAGGATGCCGAACGGCACCGCCGTCATCACCGCCCCCGGCAGCGTCCACGACTCGTACTGTGCGGCGAGCACCAGGAACACGATGATGAGGCCGAAGACGAAGGCGATGCCCGACGTGCCGCCCGACTGCTTCTCCTGGTACGCGAGCCCCGACCAGTCGAACTGGTAGCCCGGCGGCAGCACCTGCCGCGCCACGTCCTCCATCGCGAGGATCGCCTGCCCGGAGCTGTAGCCGGCCGCCGCGTTGCCGTTGATCTTGGCGGCGGGGAAGCCGTTGAAGTGCGGCATGATGTCCGGCCCCGACGTCCAGTGCGTCGTGACGAGCGCAGACAGCGGCACCATCTGGTTCTGCGTGTTGCGCGTGTACAGGCGCGTCAGGTCCTCCGGGTTCTGGCGGAACGGCGCGTCCGACTGCATGATCACCCACCAGACGTTGGAGAAGAGGTTGTACTGGCTCACGGCGAGCGAGCCGAACTGCGCCTGGATCGCGCTGTAGACGTCCTGGATCGGCACGCCCAGGAGCTGCGCCTTCTCGCGGTCGACGTCGGCGCGCAGCTGCTGCGTCGACGCGGAGAACGTGGTGGCGAGGCCGGTCAGCTCCGGCCGCTCGCGCGCCTTCTTGAGGAAGTCCTGCATCACGGCGTCGAGCGCGACCGGGTCGCCGGTACCGGTGTCCTGGATCCAGAACTCGAACCCGCCGGTGGTGCCGATGCCGGGAATCGCCGGCGGCGCGATCGGGACGACGACGGCCCCCTCGATCTGCCGCGCCTTGGCGAAGAAGCCCTGGAGGATCGCCCGCGCGTTCTCCCGCTCCGTGCTTGCGAGCGTCGCGTAGCGTTTCTCGAAGTCGTCGAACGTGACGAAGATCGTGCTGGAGTTCGTCTTGAACCCGCTGTCGAGCAGGCTGTAGCCGGTGACCACGGTGCGCGTCGCGACCCCCGGCAGGTCCTTGAAGATCGCATCCGCCTGGCTCGCGATGGCCTGCGTGCGCGACAGGCTCGCCGCCTGCGGCATGATGATCGCCGACATCGCGTAGCCCTGGTCCTCGTTCGGCACGAACGACGTCGGGATGATGTGGAACAGGTGCCAGATCGCGTACAGGAAGCCCGCCAGCAGCACGAGCGCCACCGCCATGCGCTTGATGGTGAACGTGACGGCGTCGCCGAAGAGCTGCGTGACGCGGTCGACCTGCCGGTTGAACCAAGCGAAGAACCCGCGGTGCGGGTGCGGGTTGCGCTCCAGCATCACCGCGCACATCGCCGGCGTGAGCGTCAGCGCGATGAAGCCGGAGACCGACACCGAGATCACGATCGTGATCGCGAACTGCTTGTAGAGCTGGCCCGTGGTCCCGGGCAGGAACGCCGCCGGCACGAACACCGAGCACATCACCAGCACCACCGCCACCAGCGAGCTGCCGATCTCCTGCATCGAGCGGATGGTCGCCTCTTTGGGATCGAGGCCGTGCTGGTGCATGTTGCGCTCGACGTTCTCCACCACCACGATGGCGTCGTCGACCACCATGCCGATGGCGAGCACGAGGCCGAACAGCGTGAGGAGGTTGATCGAGAACCCGAGGGCCAGCATGCCGGCGAACGTCGTGATCAGCGCGACGCAGATCGCGACCGTGCAGATGATGGTGGTGCGGTAGCTCTGCAGGAACAGGTAGACCACCAGCACCACGAGCGCGACGGCCTCGAACAGCGTCTTGATGACCTCCTTGATCGACAGCCGCACGAAGTCGTTGGTGTCGAGCGAGATCGTGTACTCCATCCCGTCCGGGAACCGCGACTTCATGTCCTCCATCGTCTTGCGCACCGCGGACGAGACGAGGAGCCCGTTGGCGCCCGGCTGCTGGTAGACGGCGATGATGGTGGCCGGGACGCCGTTCAGCCGGCTGTCGACGATGTACTGCTGGAGGCCGATCTCGGCGCGCGCGACGTCGCCGACCCGCACGATCGCGCTGCCGTCCTGCGACGCCCGCAGGATGATGTTCTCGTACTGCTTCGGGTCCGTGAACTGCGGCTGGGTGATGACGGGAAAGGTGAGCTCGACCGGGCCGGCGTTGGGCTGCTGGCCGATCTGGCCGGCGCCGAAGAGCTGGTTCTGCTGGTTGATCGCGTTGGCGATGTCGGACGTCGTGATCGACAGCGACGCCATGCGGTCGGGGTTCATCCAGATCCGCATCGCCTGGTTGGGCACGCCCATGATCTGGGCCTGCCCGGCGCCGTTCACCCGCTTCAGCGCGTCCAGCACGTAGACGTTCGCGTAGTTCGCGATGTAATTGGCGCTGTAGCGGTTGTCCTTCGCGTAGACCGCGACCAGCATCATGATCGACGAGGACTTCTTCTGCACGTTCACGCCCTGCTGCACGACGGCGGACGGCAGCTGCGGCATCGCGAGGTTCACCCGGTTCTGGACCTGCACCTGCGCGATGTCGGGGTCCGTGTCGAGCGAGAAGTAGACGGTCATCGTCAGCTGTCCGGTGGACGAGCTGATCGACGACATGTAGAGCATGTTGTCGACGCCGTTGATCTGCTGCTCGATGGGGGAGGCGACCGCGGCGGCGAGCGTCGTGGAGTCGGCGCCGGGGTAGGTCGCCGTCACCGTCACCTGCACCGGCGTGATGGCCGGGTACTGCGCCACGGGCAGCTGCGTCATCGCCACCGCCCCGGCGAGCGCCAGGATGATCGCGACCACGGCCGCGAAGATCGGCCGCTCGATGAAGAAGCGCGAGAACATGCGACGCGGCCGTTACGAGATGACGCTGATGTCGACCCGCCGCGCCTGGTCGTCGCTGCCGGCGCCGGTGACCTCCGCGGGCGGCGTGAGCCGGATGCGGCGCGGCTCGACGCCGAGCTTCACGAGCTGGTCGCGCACCGCCACCGCGCGCTGCTTCGCGAGTTCCACGTTGGCCGCGGCGTTGCCGGTCTTGTCCGCGTAGCCGGTCACCACGATCTGGGTCCCGATGCCCATGTACGCCGCGGCGGCGGTGCGCAGCGCACGCTGGGCGGCGTCGTCGAGTGCCGCCTTGCCGCGCGCGAAGTAGATGGACACGGCCGGCGGCGGGTTGACGGCCGGGTCGGTCGTCGCGCGCGCCGGGCCGGCCTTGGCCGCGGCCGGCGGCGGCGGCACGTACGCCGTCGCCTTCACCGGCGCCTCCGCGGTCAGGCGCACGACGCCGTCGACGACCACGCGGTCGCCGTCGTTCAGGCCCTCGTTGATGAGCCAGCCTTCGCCCTTCCACTGGCCGACGACCACCGGCCGGACCTCGGCCTTGTCGCTCTTGTTCACGACCCACACGAAGTGACCCTTGGCACTCTGCTGCACGGCGCGCTGCGGGACGACGATCGCGTTCGGCCGCGTGGCGCCGGTGAGGCGCACGCGCACATACTGGTTCGGCCGCAGCACGCCGGCCGGGTTGTCGACCGTGGCGCGCAGCAGGAACGTGCCGGTGGTGGGGTTGTACGACGGGTCGGCGAACGTGATGGTGCCGGTGTACGGGAAGAGGTTGCCGTCGACCATCTCGACCTGCACGACGAACTTGCCTCCCTCGGGGAGCTTCAACTGCCCGCTGCGCACCTCGTTGCGGATGCGCTCCATCTCGTTCTCGGAGACGCTGAAGTTGATCCACATCGGGGTCAGCACGGATACCGTCGTCAGCTGCGCGTTGGTGGGCGAGAGGTAGGTGCCGTCGGCCACGACCGCGTAGCTCGACACGCCGTCGACCGGCGAACGGATGGTCGTGTAGGAGAGGTTGAGCTGCGCCGTCTCGAGGTCGGCCTTCGCCTGTTCCACCGCGGCGGCCGTCTGCTCGGCCTGCCCTGTCGCGTCGTCGAGGTCCTTCTGCGACAGCGCGTTCGCCGCCGCCAGCGGCTTGGTGCGCGCGAGGTTCTGCTTCGCCACCAGCGCCGCCGCCTGCTGCCGGGCGAGCGCCGCCTGCGCCGCGTCGACCTGCGCCTGGAACGGCTTCTGGTCCATCTGGAACAGCACCTGCCCGTTCTTCACCAGCGAGCCCTCGACGTACATCCGCTTGTCGAGGAAGCCCGAGACCCGGGCCTGGATATTCACCGCCTGCGAGCTCTGCGTCTGCGCGACGTAGATGGCCGTGATGGGCACGTCCTTGCGCGCGACCGTGAGCACCGTGACGTCGGCCGGACCCTTGGCCGGGGCAGGCGGCGCTTCGCGGCTGCAGCCCGCCACGGCCAGGCACGCGAACGCCGCGGCGAGGAGCGCCTGGCAGCGCGCGCGACGCGGGGAGGCTGGGGAGATGTCCATACGGGTCGGCAGGTTCGGTCGGCGCGCGGTCCACCGCGCCGCCGCGCCCGGGGCGAGGGCTGCCACGGCCGGGCATTCCCTCCGGAAGAGCCGTTTTTACCTGACCCGCCGGCGTTTGTCGACGCGGATTGCGCGGCGGCGCGCCGAGGCGGCCGCCGCGTGGCGCCATGCGGTCAGGGCGCGGGGGCCGCCGAGGTCCGCGTGAGTGCGTCGGCGGTCTCGACCCAGCCGCCGCCCATCGCCTTGTAGATACCCACCAGCGAGACGCAGAGCTGCGCGCGGCTCGCTGCCCAGTCGAGTTCGGCCGGGAAGAGCTGCTCCTGCGCCTGCATGACCGTGGAGTAGGGCGCGCGGCCGCCTTCGAACTGCAGCGACGCGAGCCGCTCGTAGCCGCGCAGCGCGGCGACGAGCTTCTCCTGGGCTGCCACCTGCTCCTCGAGCGTGGCGCGGGTGACCAGCGCGTTGCTGACGTCCGCGAACGCGTTCTGGATCGCCTGCTCGTAGGAGAGCAGCGCCGCCTTCTCCGCCGCCTCCGCCTGCGCGACCTGCCCGGCGATGAGGCCGCCGGTGAAGATCGGCCCGACGATCGAGCCCGCGAAGTTCCACGTCCGCGCTGGTCCCTTGAACAGGTTCGAGAGGTCGGTGCTCGCGGTGCCGAGCACGCCGGTGAGCGAGATCGTCGGGAAGTACTGCGCCTTGGCGGCGCCGATCTGCGCGTTCGCGGCGACGAGCTGCTGCTCCGCCTGCATGAGGTCGGGACGGCGCTCCAGGAGTTCCGACGGCACGCCGGGCGGCACCGCGGGCACCGCCAGCGCGAAGATCGACTTGCCGCGCGGGATCGGGCCGGGGTTGCGCGCGAGGAGGATCGAGATGCTGTCCTCCAGGAGCGCGATGTCGCGGCGGATGCGCGGGATCTGCGCCGCGGCGGTCTCGTAGCGCGCCTTGGCCTGCTCCACGTTCATCTGCGACACGCGGCCGTACTTGAAGCGCAGTTCCATGAGCTTCAGCGACTCCCGGTACGCCTCGAGCGTCTTCTGCGCCATCACGAGCTGCTCGTCCAGTCCCCGCAATTGCAGGTAGGCCGTGGCGACGTTGGCGACGAGCGTGAGGATCACCCCCTTGCGCGCATCCTCGGTCGCCAGGAGGTTCGCCTGCGCGGCCTCGGTCTGCCGGCGCACCTTGCCCCAGAGGTCGATCTCCCAGCTCGCGCCGGCGAGCACGTTGAAGGCGTTGGTCGGGTTGGAGATGCCGGACGGCAGCGTGACGACGTTGCCTTCCGCGAAGCGCTCGCGCGTCCCGGCGCCCTGGTAGGAGAGCTGCGGGTACAACGGCGAGCGGACGCTCGTCACCACGCCCGCGGCCTGCTCGACGTTGGCCGCCGCGATGCGGACGTTGCGGTTGTTCGCCAGGGCCTCGTCGATCAGCTGGTCGAGCACGGGATCGCCGAAGCGCTTCCACCACGCGAGGTCGGCGGTGGCGGCGACGTCCTTCGGCTCGTAGAGGAACGCCTTGGGCGCGGCGATGTCGGGTCGCTTGTAGTCGGGACCGACCATGCAGCCGGCCACGGCACAGCAGGCGACGATGACGGCGAGTCGGGTGCGCATGTCAGTCCGCCTCCCCGGTGGTCTTCGGCGCGGCGGCCGCAGGCGGCGCCGCCTTGGCGTCGCCTTCCGCCTTCTTCTCCGTCCCGCTGCCGAAGAAGCGCGTGCTGACCGTCTCCAGCGCCCAGAAGAACATCGGGATGAAGAAGATGGCGATCACCGTCGCCATCAGCGTGCCGCCGATGACGCCCGTGCCGATCGAGTGCCGGCTGTTCGCCGAGGCGCCCGTCGCGATGGCGAGCGGGAAGGTGCCGAGCACGAACGCGAACGACGTCATGACGATCGGCCGCAGGCGCAGGCGCGCGGCTTCCGCCGCCGCCTCGAAGATCGACTTGCCTTCCTTGCGATTGAGGTCCACCGCGAACTCGATGATCAGGATCGCGTTCTTCGCGGCGAGCCCGATCAGCGTGAGGAGCCCGATCTGGAAGTAGAGGTCGTTGGCGATGCCGCGCAGTGCGATGGCGAGCAGTGCCCCCAGCACCGCGAAGGGCACCGCCATCATCACCGCGATCGGCAACGACCAGCTCTCGTACTGCGCGGCCAGGATCAGGAACACGAACAGCAGGCCGAACAGGAACGCGATGCTCGACGTCGACCCGGACGACACCTCCTCGCGGGCCTCGCCGGCCCACTCGAAGCCGTAGCCCGACGGCAGGATCTCCTCGGTGATCTCGCGGATCGCGGCGAGCGCCGTGCCCGAGCTCACGCCCGGTGCCGGCGCGCCGTTGATCGCGATGGCCGGATAGTTGTTGAAGCGGGTGACGAGGTCGGGCCCGACCACGTACTTCGTGGTGACGAGCGCGGACAGCGGCACCATGTCGCCGTCGCGGTTGCGCACGTAGAAGCGGCCGATGTCCTGCGGCGTCATGCGCGACCCGGGCTCCGCCTGCAGCACCACCTGGTAGAGCCGCGAGTCCTTGGGGAACTGCGAGACGTACAGCGAGCCGAACATCGTCTGCAGCGTGCTGTAGGCATCCTGGACCGCGACGCCCAGCACCTCCGCCTTCTCGCGGTCGACGTCGGCGAGCATCTGCTGGCCGGTCGCGCGGATGGTCGTGTTCACGCCGGCCAGCTCGGGCCGCGTCTTGGCCTTGGCGATGATGCGGTCGACGATGTCGGAGAGCTGCCCGTACGTCCCCGAGCCCTGCTGCTCGATCCAGATCTGGAACCCTGCGGTGATGCCGAGGCCCGGGATGGCCGGCGGATTCACCGGCACCACGAGGCCACCCTGGATCGCCACGAATTCCTTCTGCAGCGAATCGATCAGCGCGTCGGCGGAGAGGTCCGGCGTCTTGCGCTGCTCGTAGTCCTTGAGCGAGACGAAGAGCACGCCGTAGTTGGTCTTGTTCTGCGAGTCGATGAGGCTGTAGCCGTCGACCTGCGAGACGTTGTCCACCGCCGCGTGCTTGCGGACGATCGCGGCCGCCTGCGCGCCCACCGCATGGGTGCGGTCGAGGCTCGCGGAGTCCGGCAGGAAGTAGGCGACGTAGATGTACCCCTGGTCCTCCTGCGGCACGAATGCCGTGGGCAGGATCTTGAACAGCCACACGCAGCCCGCGACCACGACGGCGAACACGGCGAGCCCGATCGGCCAGCTGCGCGTGACCCAGCGCACGCCGCCGACGTAGCCGTCGGTGATCCGGTCGAACGTGTCGTCGAACCACTTGAAGAAGCCCTTCTTCTCGCCGTGCTTCGCCTTGATCAGGATGGCGGCCAGCGCCGGCGACAGCGTGAGCGCGATGAGGCCCGAGAACACCACCGAGATCGCGATGGTGACCGCGAACTGCTTGTACAGGGCGCCCGTGATGCCGGAGAGGAACGCCACCGGCACGAACACCGCGTTCAGCACCAGCACCACCGCGATCACCGGCCCGGAGACCTCGTCCATCGCCTTCTTGGCGGCGTCGCGGGGCGAGAGGCCGAACTGCACCATGTTCCGCTCGGTGTTTTCCACGACCACGATCGCGTCGTCCACCACGAGGCCGATCGCGAGGATCATGCCGAACAGCGTCAGCATGTTGATCGAGAAGCCGAACACCAGCATGCCCACCATCGCGCCCAGGATCGACACCGGCACGGCGAGCGTCGGGATGATGGTGAGGCGCATGCTGTGCAGGAAGATGAACACCACCAGCACGACCAGCACCACGGCCTCGAAGAACGTCTTCACCACCTCGTGGATCGACGCCTGCACGAACAGCGTCGTGTCGAGCGCCACGCTGTACTTGAGGCCGTCCGGGAACTCCTTTTCCATCTGGGAGAGCAGCGCGCGCACCTGCTTCGACACCTCGATCGCGTTGGCGCCGGGCTGCTGGTAGACGGCGATCAGCGTGGCGGGCTTGCCCTGGTACGACGTGTCCAGCGAATAGCTCTGGGCGCCGAGGCTCGCGTAGCCCACGTCCTTGACGCGCACCAGCGCCGCGTCCGCGTTGCGGCTGCGCAGGATCATGTTGTCGAACTGGTAGGGCTCGGTGATCGTCGACGTCGTCACCGGGAACGTCTGCTTGACCGGGTACGGGGTGGGCGGCGCGCCGATGCGCCCGACCGCGAACTGCTGGTTCTGGTTCTTCACCGCCTCGGCGATGTCGGTGGTCCCGATCTTGAGCTGCGCCATGCGGTCGGGCTTGAGCCAGATCCGCATCGCGTACTCCGGCACGCCGAAGATCGACGCCTGGTTGGCGCCGGGGATCCGGTTGATCGTCGACAGGATCTGGACGTTCGTGTAGTTCGAGATGAAGTCGGCGTCGTACCGGCCGTCGGGCGAGTAGAAGGCGAGCACCATGAGGAAGGTGTTCGTCTTCTGCTGCACGTCCACGCCCTGCGCCTGCACGGACTGCGGCAGCTGGGCCATCGCCTGGCTCACGCGGTTCTGCACGTCCACCTGCGCGAGCGACGGGTCGGTGTCGATCGTGAAGTAGACGGTGAGCGTGTAGTTGCCCGTCGACGAGCTGGTCGACGACATGTAGATCATGTTGTTGGCGCCGTTCACCTGCTGCTCGATCGGCGCGCCGACGTTCTGCGCGACGAGCTGCGCGTTGGCGCCGGGGTAGGTCGCCGTGACCTGGATCTGGATCGGCGTCACCTGCGGGTACTGCGCGATGGGCAGCTTGACCATCGCGACGATGCCGCAGACGGAGATGACGAGCGCGATGACCGCCGAGAAGATCGGGCGGTCGATGAAGAAGTGGGAGAACATGGCGGCGTTCCCGGGCTTACGACTTCGCGGGCGCCGGCGCGGCGGCCGGGGCGGGCGGGGTGGCGGCCTTCGCGGCCGGGGCGGCTCCCGGCTTGGCGCCCGGCTTGGCGCCCGGCGGCGGCATGACCGCCGGTGCGGTGGCCCCCGCCGGTGCCGCCGACTTCGCGGCGGCCATCGTCACCTTCACCGGCGCGCCGGGCGACAGGCGCGCCACGCCGTCGGTCACGACGACGTCACCGGGTTGCAGCCCGCCCGTGATGAACCAGTCGTCGCCGAACCACGGGCCGACCTCGACCCCGCGGATCTGCGCCTTGCTGTCCTTGTCGACCACGATCACGAAGTGGCCCTTGGCGCCCTGCAGCACCGCCTGCTGCGGGACGAGGATCGCGTTGAGGCGCACGGGGCCGGAGACGCGGACGCGCACGAACTGCCCCGGGTGCAGGTCGCCCTTCGGATTGGGCAGCGTCGCGCGCAGCATGAACGTGCCGGTCTGCGGGTTGTAGTCCGCGTTGGTGAACGTGATGCGGCCCTTCTGCGGGAAGACCGAGCCGTCGGCGAGGATCACCTCGACCGTGTACTCGTTCTGCGGCGGCAGGCGCAGCCGCCCGGCCGCGGACTCCTGCTGGAAGCCCAGGAGCTCGTTCTCCGACAGCGTGAAGTTCACCCACACCGGGTCGACCTTCTCGACGTAGGTGAGGAGGCTGTTCGCGCCGTTGACGTACGCGCCGTCCTGCACCCGCGCGAACGACGTGAGGCCCGCGATGGGGCTCCGGATCTTGGTGTACGACAGGTTGAGCTCGGCCGTCTCGACGTTGGCCTTCGCGACCTCGACGGCCGCCGCGGCGGCGGCCTGCTGGCCGGTCGCGTCGTCCAGGTCCTTCACGGACAGCGCGTTCAGCGCGGCCAGCGGCTTCACCTGGGCGAGGTTGTCGTTGGCGGTCATGAGCCGGGCCTTCTGCTCCGCGAGCGCGCCCTTGGCGGCGGCGAGCTGGGCCTCGAACGGCTTCGGGTCCTGCAGGAAGAGGATGTCGCCGGGCTTGACCAACTGGCCCTCGGTGTACACGCGCTTGTCGAGGAAGCCGTCGACGCGCGCGCGGATCTGGACCTGGTGCGAGCTCTGCGACTGGCCGACGTATTCGAAGCTCACCGGCGTGTCGCGCGGCGTGACGGTGATCGCCGTCACCTCGACCGGGCCGCGCTCCGGCGCCTTCTTCTCTTCCTTGCTGCAGCCCGCCAGCACGGCGAGGACCACCACGGCGATCGCGAGTCGGTGCATTTTTCCCCAAGCTCCTTCGTCTTCGTTTCCTGCTTCCGGCGCGGCCGTCACCGGTCGCGCCACTGTCGGGTCATGCGGGTCGGCGGGCGCAGTGCCCGCCGGCCGTGAATCAGGGTGCTGCCTTCGCGCCGGCGGTGCCGACGACCTCCCGCGGACGCGCGTCGAAGCTGCCGCCGAGCGCCAGGTGCAGGTTGACGCGCTGCACGAGCCGGTCGGCCTGCATCCGCAGGAGCGCGGCGCGCGCGCTGCCGAGTTCGATCTGTTGCTGCTGCACGGTCCGCAGGTCGGCGGAACCGACGCGGTAGCGCACGCCGGCGAGATCCAGTGCGCGCGTGCTCTCCGCCACCGCGCGGCCGAGGATCGCCTCGCGATCGGCGGCCGCGGCGCCGCTGGCGAGCGCCCCCTCCACCTCGCCGAACGCGCGCGCGCCCACCTTGCCGTAGTCCGCGATGGCCGCCTGCTGCTCCGCGGTGCGCACGTCCACCTGCGACTGCAGGAGGCCGCCCAGGAAGACCGGCTGCACCAGACCCGCGCCGAAACTCAGGAGCGGGTCGTCGCGGTTCTTGAGCACGAAGAGGTCGGAGGAGATCGACGTGTAGTTGGCGACCAGCGTGATGCGCGGCAGGCGTGCGGCCTTCGCCTCCTCGACGCGGTAGAACGCGGCTGCCACGCGCCGTTCCGCCGCGACCACGTCGGGCCGTCGCTCGAGGAGCTCGGACGGCAGGCCCACGGGCACGTCGCCCGGCCACGCCGGCAGCGCGGCGGCCACGGCGACCGCGGCCGCCGGATAGCGGCCGACCAGCGTCTCCAGGGCCCGCAGCGCGTTGGTGCGCGCGAGATCCAGGCTGCGCACGGTGTCGCGCATCGTCTCCACGTTCGCCTGCGCGACGGTGACGTCGAAGTCGTTGCCCACCCCCACGCGCTGGCGGTCGCGCGCGAGTGCGGCGAGCTGCTCCGCCGAGCGCTGCATCGCCTCGGCCTGCGCCATCTGCAGCTGCGCCTCGATGGCGGTGATCCAGGCCTTGGCGACCAGCGCCGCGATCGACTGGCGCGCGTACTGCGCATCGAGCGCCGCCGCCTCGGACTGCAGTTCCGTCGCCCGCGTCGTCGCGCGCACGCGGCCCCACAGGTCGATCTCCCACGACGCGAAGAGCCCCACGCCCTGCAGGCCCGACGAGTCGCCGCTCATCTTCCCGCCGCCGCGCGCGACCAGGTTGAACTGCGGCCACAGCGGCGACTTCGCCCCGGCGAGATAGGCATTGGCCTGGTCGACGCGGGCGGCGGCGATGCGCAGGTCGGGGTTGTACGCGAGCGCTTCCCTGACCAGCGCGGCGAGCGCGGGATCGCGGAATTCGCCCAGCCAGTCGTCGGCGGCCGCGCCGGGCGCCGCCGCGGCGGCGGCGTACTGCGCGGGCACCGCCACGTTCGGCAGCGCGTCGCGCACGAGGTCGTCGTGGCGCGCCGCGTCCGGCAGCGCGCACGCCCCGAGGGCGAGCACGCAGGCGACGGCGAGCGGGCGCAGACGGCGCATGGTCAGTGCAGCTTCAGCACCAGGTAGTTGGTGTACGAGCCCACGCGGAGGATCACCTTGCGCAGGATGTGCAGGAACTGCGCGTGCTGCGTGTAGATCGCCGCGTCGCCGGAGGCGCCGGCCGCGAGGAACAGATCACGGTCGCGCTCGGCGACGTCGAACTTCACGGCGAACTGCCCGGGCGGCGTGTTGGCGAGCGTGGACATCGGGATGGTGCCGCTCGGGGGCAGCTGCCCCTGGCCGATCGCCCAGATGATCGAGTCGACCTTGCCCTTGATGATGCGCCCCGGGTACGTGTCGAGCGCGAATTCCGCCTCGTCGCCGGGCGCGACCTGCGTCAGCTCGTTCTGGTTGAAGAACGCGATCACCTGGCCGTCGGCTTCGACCAGCGACATCACGGGACTCACCGGCAGCGCCGCGACGAACGCGCCCGGCCGCAACTGCAGGTTGATGACGTAGCACTCGCAGGGCGAGCGGGTGGTCGTCTGGTCCAGCAGCCAGCGCGCATTCGCGAGCTGCGCGTTGATCTGCGCGACCTGCGCGTAGGTGCCGTTGACGTTGGCGCCGAGCTTCTGCCGGACCTGGCCGACGGCAGCGAGCGCCTGGCCCTCCGCCGCCTGCGCCTGCAGCTGCTGGCTGCGCGTGGACTCGCGCTGCCCGGTCAATTCGGCGAGGGTCGCTTCCGCCTGCTCGAGGTCGAACTTGCTGCCGGCCCCGGTCTTCACGAGCTCCTGGTACTGCTCGACGCGCTTGCGGGCGAGGGCGACCTTCGCGTCGACTTCCGCGAGCCGCGCGTTCGCCTGCGCGATTGCGCCACGCGCCTCGGCCACCTTGGCATTGGCCCCCGTCAGCTGCTCCTGTGTCTCCTTCTGGCCCCCCTGCGCGAGTGCCAACTGCGCCTCGAGGCTCGCGACGTCGAGCTGGTACGGCGTGGGGTCGACGCGGAACAGCACGTCACCCTTGTGCACGAGGCGATTGCCTTCCTCGACCGGCACCTCGAGCACGCGGCCGCGCACCTGCGACACGACGGGAATCGTGAACTTGAACACCCGCAGCTTGGCGGAGGAAGGCGCGACGACGTTCAGCGTCAGGATCATCACCGTCAGCGCCACGATGGGAATCGTGACGACGATCACCTGCGACGTGATGTTCCACGGCAGCCACTTGAACTTGATGAAGATCAGCCAGACGACGAACGCGTAGATGCCGAGCAGCAGGATGTCCATCTACGCCGCGCTCCCCTTGGCGGCCTGCAGCGCGTCGAGATCCGCGCGCAGCGCCTTGAGTTCGGGCGGCAACTGGCCGCGGGAGGCCATCGTGTCGAGCTCGGCGCGCAGGTGATCGATGTCGGCGGCGAGGAGCTGGCCCTGCTTCGCCTTTTCCCCGTGCTCGAGGAAGTAGTCCTCGTGCTTGTCGGTGCCGTACGCCATGCGGTAGCCGAAGGGCCGCGTGTACGCCCATAGCCACGCGAGCGGCCACAGGAGGCCGCCGAAGAAGAGCGACAGCAGGCACAGCGTCTGGATCGCCCCCTTCTGCGGGTGGTGGCGCTTTTCCGCGATCTTCTCCGGCAGGATGTGTATCAGCCAGAAGGCGACGATCACCACGACCGGCACCACGATCAGCACCACGATGGCGATGATGTCGGCGACCCGGTCGAGCGCTTCGCCAGCGAACAGGGACGCATGCGCGGCGCCGGCCACGAGAGCCGTCGGCGCGGCGGCAAGCGCTCGGGCGACGCGGGAAGGAGTGGCCATGGACGATCCCGTCGGGTCATGCGACGCGTCCAGATTAGCTCCCCGGACGATCGGAGGTGCTGACCTGCGTCAGCGGTTGGGTGTTACGCGATGCGGGCCACGAGGTCGTGCTCGGTGGCGGCCGTCACGACCACCTTCGCGAATTCTCCCACACGCAGCGACTTTCCACCCACCACGCGGACGACGCCGTCGATCTCCGGCGCGTCGGCGGCCGAGCGCGCGACGGCGTCCTGGCCCTCGATCGCGTCGACCAGCACGTCGAGCGTGCGGCCGACCTTGCGCGCCATGCGCGCCGCGCTGATCCCGGCCTGCACCTCCATGAACCGCATCTGCCGCGCCTCGCGCTCCTCGGCCGGCACCGGGTCGGGCAGCCCGTTGGCAGCAGCACCCTCGACCGGCGAGTACGCGAAGCAGCCGACGCGGTCGAGTTCCGCGTCGCGCAGGAATTGCAGCAGTTCCTCGAACTCGCGCTCGGTTTCCCCCGGGAAACCCGCGATGAACGTCGAGCGGATTGTCAATTCCGGACACGCGGCGCGCCACGCGCGGATGCGCGCGAGCGTGTCCTCGGCATTCGCCGGCCGCTTCATGAGCTTCAGGATGCGCGGGCTCGCGTGCTGGAATGGCACGTCGAGGTAGGGCAACACCCTGCCTTCCGCCATCAGCGGGATCACCTCGTCCACGTGCGGATACGGATACACGTAGTGCAGCCGCACCCACACGCCGAGCGTGGCCAGCGCCTGCACGAGCTCGGTCATGCGGGTCTTCACCGGGCGGCCCTGCCAGAAGCCGGTGCGGTAACGCACGTCCACCCCGTAGGCGCTCGTGTCCTGCGAGATCACGAGCAGCTCGCGCACGCCCGCCTTGACGAGGTTCTCGGCCTCCTGCATCACCTCGCCCACCGGCCGGCTGACGAGGTCGCCGCGCATCGCCGGGATGATGCAGAACGTGCAGCGGTGGTTGCAGCCCTCGCTGATCTTCAGGTACGCGTAGTGGCGCGGCGTGAGCTTGATGCCCTGCGGCGGCACGAGGTCGGTGAACGGGTCGTGCGGCTTCGGCAGGTGCGCGTGCACCGCGCTCATCACCTCGTGCGTGGCGTGCGGCCCGGTCACGGCGAGCACCTGCGGGTGGGCGTCGCGCACGAAGCCGCCGCCGTCCTTCGCCCCGAGGCAGCCGGTGACGATCACCTTGCCGTTCTCGGCCAGCGCCTCGCCGATCGCGTCCAGCGATTCGGCGACCGCGGCGTCGATGAACCCGCAGGTGTTGACCACGACGAGGTCCGCGCCGTCGTAGGACGGCGCGATCGTGTAGCCCTCGGCGCGCAGCTGGGTGAGGATCTGCTCGGAGTCCACGAGCGCCTTCGGGCACCCGAGCGAGACGAAACCCACCCGGGGAGTCGCGGGCGCGGCGCGCTTCGGTGCCTTCGGCGCCGCGGTCTTGCGTGTCGTCATGCCAATTCGGTCCGGCGGGGTATGGCGGCGGGCCGCCGGTGTCGCGTCGCAGCTAGTGCATCGCAAAAAACTGCGATGCTGCGCCGCTTTTGCGCCGTCAGCGCTTCTTCTCTTCCTCGGCGCCGGCCTGCGCGAAGTTCGGGAACGGGAACGCGGTGAACATGCCCCGGGTCTGGTCCTGCATCCGCTGCTGCATGTCCATGAAGAGCTTGGCGCTCTGCTCGAGGTAGTTGCCGAGCATGCCCTGCATCGCCGGCGCCTGCATCTGCATGAACTGCTTCCACAGGTCCGGAGTGAGCATCAACTTGTCGCCGTACACCTGCTTCGCCTGGTCCTGCAGCTTCTTCTGGATCGCGAGGAAGGCCTTGACGTTCTGCTCCATGTACTGGCCCATGATCGTCTGCTGCGCGGTGCCGTAGAAACGGATCATCTGCGACAGCATCTCGGAGCTGAACATCGGCACGCCGCCGCCTTCCTCGTCGAGGATGAT
This sequence comes from Burkholderiales bacterium, assembly GCA_046347715.1. GTDB lineage: Bacteria > Pseudomonadota > Gammaproteobacteria > Burkholderiales > Casimicrobiaceae > VBCG01. Next base: position 38,204 of record JAXMFO010000007.1, on the reverse strand, counting down.
CTGCAGCAGGATGGAGCGGGTCAGGTCTTCCCCCGACTTCGCGTCGACGACCTGGAACTCGATGTTCTCGAGGACCATCTGCTTCACGTCGGCGAGCGTGATGTAGCCGCTGTTGGCGGTGTCGTAGAGGCGGCGGTTGGGATACTTCTTGATCGTGCGGACGGCGTCGCTCATGGCGGACTCCAACTGGGGACCGCCTATTATAACCGCCTGATTTATCAAAATTTTGGGATTGGCGGCGGCGGCGCCGGAGGCCCCTTGCTGCGCCGCATCAAAAAATTGTTGACTTCGGGGTTTGGCGTCCCTACAATGGGAATTGTGCGGTGCAACAAAGCCACCCGAGCGGGGGGTCTTCGCTGCAGCCGCGAGCGGTCTTTCCAGCAGCCTCGATGTCCGGACCGCTTCGCGCCGTGTGCACTTCGACGGTGCGGTGAACGAGGACAGGCTGCGTTGAGTTACGACGGCTTATTCAACTCCACCCAACGATAGAGGAAATGACAATGTACAACCCGACCGAACAGATCGCCGCGATCAACAAGACCAACGTGGCCCAGGCCACCAAGCTCGCCGCCCTCGCGCTCGAGAACGCCGAGAAGCTCGTCAAGTTCAACCTCGGCGCCGCCAAGGCCGCGTTCGCGCAGTCCGTCGAAGGCGCGCAAGCCGTCGCCTCCGTCAAGGACGTGCAGGACCTGATGGCGCTGCGCACCAAGCTCGCCGAAGCGCAAGTGCAGACCGCCGTCGGCTACTCGCGCCAGCTCTATGAACTGGCCACGGAAGCGCAAGCCGGCTACTCGGCCCTCGCGGAAGAAGCGTTCGGCGTGTACACGCGCGGCGTCGCGACCTGGGTCGACAGCGCGGCCAAGTCGGCGCCGGCCGGCTCGGACGTCGCGGTCAACGCGTTCAAGTCGACGATGGCCGCCACCACCGCCGCGTTCGACCAGTTCCAGAAGGCCAGCAAGCAGGTCGTGAGCATCGCCGACGCGAACGTCCGCGCCGCCGCCGCCACCGCCGCGAAGGCCGTCAAGACCAAGAAGGCGGCGTAAGCCACGCCCTTGGTGTCGTGATGTGACGGGCGGTCCCCACCGGGGCCGCGCCGCCTGCGGATCGCCGGCCCTCGTGCCGGCGATTTGGTTGGGCGGACCCGGCGCACGCGGTCTTGCCGTCGTGTCCGGGTGCCCGCAAATGCAACGGACACGGCTTGTCCGTCCTGCGCACGGCGTGTTGTTGACCTGAGTCAGAGGGCTCCGGCCGCGAACGTCCGATCATGCAGGCGTCGGAACCGGCTCTGCACCCGGATGGGGTCCCAAGTTGAACGCGCGGGGAACTTGAAACGCGCCGCGCGGTCCCAAGATGGGTGGTGATGTCTCCTCTGTATCAATACCTCCTCCTGATTGATACAGCCTCGAACCCCGCGACATGCGTCGCGGGGTTCTTTTTTGTGCGATCGAATTAGAGTGATTCGTCGAATTCCGCGCCCCGGCGGGCGCGGCGCCGCGGCTACCGGCCGGCCGGCGAGCAGTCGACGTTCATCTCGCGGCACACGCGCAGCACCGCGTTGAGCACCAGCGCGGAGGCGTCCTGCTGGCCCGCGCTGTGCGCCGACGAGATCATCATGTGGGTGAGGTTCTCGGACAGCGGCGAGAGCTTGATGCCCGCGATCTGCTGGCCGTCCGTGAACTGCACGAGCCACGCCGCGCGGTCCTCGCGCGTCACCCGCAGTTCGGGCTTGCCGGCGAGGCCGTTGACCACCGCCCCGTACACGCGGTCGACCGGCACCTCGAGCATCACCGCCGCGGTGTCGTAGCTCGGTCCCCCTGACTGCGGCGACTGCTGCGACATCTGCTCCACGCGGCCGAGCGCGCGGCGCGCGACCAGCGCCCACTGGGCGTCCGCCACGGTGGAGAAAGCGGCGAGGGCGACGGCCGCCGCGGCCGCCAGCGTCGTGGGTCGTGTGCGCTTCATTGCGTCGTCTCCCTGTTCGTGGCCATGCCGCCGGACCGGCGTGCCTACCGCCGGAACCCGCCGCCGCCGCGGCCCGCGAATTCGCCGCCGCGCGCCTCGTTGAACTGCTGCTGGCGGGCGCCGCCGCCCAGGCGCGCGCTGCGGTCCTGCTCGAGCTGGCCCATGCCCTCGAAGCCGCCGCCTTCGCCCGCGCGCGACTGCGCGGCGCTGCGCTGCTGCGCGTACTGGCCGCCGCCCTGCGGCGCGGTGCGTTGCTGCGCGGCCGGCGCCTGCGTCCCGTTGGCGCTGCGTGCGTTGGCGTTCTGCGTGGTCGGCTTGCTGACGTTGTTCCACGAGCCGTCGTCGTACTTCTGCCAGCCGTCGTCGGTCTTGCGGTAGACGTTGCCGTCGGCGCCCGCGTAGACGTCGCCGCCCGACGTCTTCACCGCGCCCGCGCTGTTGCCGCCCGCACCGGACACCGCGGCGCCCTTCGCGCCGCTCGACGAGCTGAACGAGCCGGCGCGCCCGTACTGGTTGCTCTGGCTCTGGGTGTGCACGGTCTGGTTCGGGCCGGAGACCGTGGTCGAGCCCCACCGGCCGTACGCGTTGCTGTTCTGCTGCGTGCTGCCCGAGCGGGCGGTGTTCGCGTTGTACCAGCTCGCGTTCGCCGCGGCGCCGTTCGGCCCCCACGCGGCGCTGCCGTGGGCGTAGCTGCCGGTGCTGGGGTTGTACGCCGAGAACGCGCCGGCGCCGCCGTTGGGCCCGTAGATCGCGCCGCCCTGCGCCCAGGCGCCGGTGTTCGGGTTGTACGCGTAGCCCGCCTTGGCCGCGCCGCCATACGGCCCGTAGATGGCGCCGCCCTGCGCCCACGCGCCGGTGGCCGGGTTGTAGTAGGTGGCGCCCGCGTACGAATACGGGTACGGGTAGTAGATCGGGATCGGCGCGGGGTATACGTACGGCGGGTAGTAGTAGCCGGTGCCGTACACGACGACGCCGGCGCTGACGTAGCTCATCGTGTAGCCGGCGGTGTAGGCGTAGGTCACGGTGGTGGGCGTGGCCGCGTACACCTTCACGAACGTGCACGGGTAGAGCGGGCTCGACGGCGGAATGGTGTAGATGACGGCGGGGACGGTCGGGGCGAGCGTCCACGGCCCGGTCGGCGCCGGCGCCGCGAACCACGCGCCCTGGTAACATGCGAAGTAGCCTTCGCCGGCCTGCACCACCTGGAACGACGTGTTCACCGCATACGACAGCGGCGTGCCCGGGATCGGCGCGAACTGCGGCGCGCCGGCGTACGCGACGTCGAGCTTCGCGGTCGCGCGGTCGAGGGTGCCCTGCTGCGGCAGCTGCGCCTCCAGCAGCGCCTCCTGCGCCTGCGGCGTGCCCGGCACCGACACCAGCACGAAGCCGCGCGGGCCGTTGGCGGGGATGCGCGCGAAGTCCGGCGGCAGGTCGGGCGTGGCGAACGTCCACGGTCCGTCGAGCGAGGCGGCCGCGAACCACCGCCCCGACACGAGGTAGTAGAACCGCCCGCCCTTGTCGCGGAACAGCGCGGCGTCGGTGTTGCTGACGTACGCGAGCTGCGTGCCCGGGATCGGCGTGAATTGCGGCGGACCGCTGGTCACGATGATCGCGGCGGGGGTGGTCGACACGAACACCGCCGGCACGTCGTTCGCCGTGTACGCGCGGCCGGGGATCTGCTTCTTCACCTCGGCGAAATTCTTGTCGTTCGGCAGCGTCGCGAATGCGCTGGGCAGGCGGCCGGCCGCCATCCACGGGCCCTTGGCGTCGGGCGCGGCGAGCCAGCCGCCGTTCACGAGCAGGTACCACGTGTTGTTCGACGCGTCGCGGAACACGTCCCAGTTGGTGTTCACCGCCACGGCGAGCGAGGTGCCGTCGACCGGTGCCAGCACCGGCTCGCCGTCGAACACCACGAGGCTCGCCGGCTGCGCGCTCGCGAAGATGCGCGGCGGACGGTTGTCGACCGGCGCCTCGGGCGGCTTCTCCATCTGGCGGGAGAGGCTCATCGTCAGCGTGGCGAGCGGCACCTGCTTCACGCCGAGATTCGCCAGCGCCTCCTTGATGCGCTCGTCGATGCGGGCGCCCTGCGCCGCGTCGGCGAGCGGGAACTTCGACGACACGAGGCGCGGATTGGACAGGAACACCGTGCGCTCGGCGACCTCGGCCTGCGTGTCGAACGCGACCTCGATGACGCCGAGCAGCGGCTTCGGCGCGCCGGTCGGGGTGATCGCGAGCGCGATGCGCGTGTCGAGCGTCCGGTGGTCCGGCCACGACACGACCTGCGGCTGGTAGATCGTCGCGCTGCCGTTGGGCCCGCTCACCGTGTGCGGCCACGCGTCGGCCGCCGGCGGGCCGGCCGGCGCCGGGGGCGCGGCGGCGGCCGCGGGCTGGGCGATCGCCGCTTTGGCGCCGGCACTGCCGCCGGCTGCCGCGCCCACCGCCTGCTTGCAGCCCGCGGACAGCCGCGGCAGGTTCTGCTGCAGGCACGCGAGTGCCGCTTCGCCGCCGGGCGACACGCCGGCGCAGTTGGCCTGGAAATCGGCCCGGCACGACGCGCGGATCGCGCTCTGCTGGGCGGCCGTCGGCTGCGCCGCGAGCGGGGCGGCGACCAGCGCGGAGAGGAGGGTGGAGAGGACCAGCGCGCAGGTCGGCGCGCGGCGACCGGTCGTGTCGTGCATGACGACTCCCGTCGGGAGGGGTGGCCGCGTAGCGTGGCGGGCAGCATCCGCGCCGGTGCGGGAAGGATTCGGGCGCATTCTAGCGAAAACGAAAACGGCGGGCCGCGGCCCGCCGTTGCGCTGCGCTGCGAAGGCGCGCCTAGAACATGTGCTGGCCGCCGTTGATCGAGATGTTGGCGCCGGTGACGAACGCCGCTTCCTCGCTCGTGAGGTACGCGACGAGGCCGGCCACTTCCTCCGGCTTGCCGAGGCGGCCCATCGGGATCTGCGGGATGATCTTGCTGTCCAGCACTTCCTTCGGGATCGCCATGACCATCTTGGTCCCGATGTAGCCCGGCGAGATCGTGTTGATCGTGACGCCCTTGCGCGCGTACTCGAGCGCCAGCGCCTTGGTGAAGCCGTGCATGCCCGCCTTGGCCGCCGAGTAGTTGGTCTGGCCGAACGCGCCCTTCTGGCCGTTGACCGACGACACGTTCACGATGCGGCCCCAGCCGCGCTCGGCCATCGCGTCGCAGACCTGCTTCGACATGTTGAAGCACGAGTCGAGGTTGGTCTTGAGCACCGCGTCCCAGTTGGCCTTGTCCATCTTCTTGAACGTCATGTCGCGCGTGATGCCGGCGTTGTTGACCAGCACCTCGACCGGGCCGACCTCCTCGTTGACCTTCTTCACGCACGCGGCGCACGACTCCCAGTCGGCGACGTCGCACGGGTACGCCTTGAAGTTGTGACCGTGCGCCTTCATCGTCGCCAGCCACTCGTCCGCCTTGGTGTTACCGGGCGAGTAGGTGGTGACGACGGTGTAGCCCAGGTCCTCGAGCTTGAGGCAGATCGCCTCGCCCAGGCCCCCCATGCCGCCGGTGACGAGCGCGACGCGTGCCTTGTCCTTGGTCATGTTGCTTCCTCCTTCGGGTAGTTGTTCGGGGCGTGGTGCCGGAGCAGGTGTCCTGCCGCGGCCGCGAATCTAGCCCGGCCGCCTTTCGCCGGGCTTACACGAGGTTCGGCACGCCCGCCGATGCCGGGCGCGCCTTCCCGGACATGGTAGCGCAGGTGGCGGGACGCGGCGAGCGCAGTCGCCGGAGCCGCAGGCGTTCTGGGGTGGCGCCGCGGTTCGCAGCCCGAGTTAGGGAGACCGCACAGACGCCCAGGGGTCAGACACCGCGTGCACAGGCGCCCGGAAGGGCGGTCGCACTCACCGGTGGTGTCTGACGCCGGGTTGCCGCTCCAACGGCGCGCTCCTGATCATCGCCCGTGCGCCCCGCCCCCGGAACGCATCACGCCCCCTGCGCCACCGGCCTCCGGATCGCCCGCTCGTCGATCGGCAGGTTGATGAGCCCCGCGACCACGCCCAGCGCGATCGCGAGATACCACACGACGTCGTAGCTGCCGGTCGTGTCGTAGAGCTTGCCGCCGAGCCACGCACCCAGGAAGCTGCCGATCTGGTGCGAGAAGAACGTGAAGCCCGACAGCATCGCGAGGTAGCGCACGCCGAAGATCTGCGCGACGATGGAATTGGTCGGGGGCACGGTGGACAGCCACAGGAGCCCCAGCGCAATCGCGAACGCGTAGACCGACGCCGCCGACAGCGGCAGCCACAGAAAGATCGCGATCACCACCGCGCGACCGAAATAGATGAACGACAGGATGTACTTCTTGCTGATCTTGCCGCCGAGCCAGCCGGTCGTGTAGGTCCCGATGATGTTGAAGAGGCCGACCAGCGCGAGCGCCGTGACGGCGACGTGCGGCGGCAGCCCGCGGTCGGCCAGGTAGGCGGGCAGGTGGACGCCGATGAACACCACCTGGAAGCCGCAGACGAAGAAGCCCACGGTGAGCAGCACGTAGCCGCGGTGGCCGAACGCTTCGGTCACCGCCTGTCCCGCCGACTGCGCGAACGCGTGCGCGGCCCGCTCCCGCCGCTCGACCATCGCGGCGGCGACCGGCACGATCAGGAGCCCGAGTCCCGCGAGCGCGAAGAGCGCGTTGTGCCAGCCCACGTTCGTGAGCAGCCACTGGGTCAGCGGCAGCACGGCGAACTGGCCGAACGAGCCCGCGGCGGCGGAGATGCCGAGCGCCATGCTGCGCTTCTCGGGCGGGAACGCGCGGCCGAGCACGCCCGACACCACGCTGAACGTGATGCCGGACAGGCCGGTCCCGATCAGCAGGCCCGCGGAGAGGACGAAGAGCGTGGGCGTCGGCGCGCTGGCCATGGCCACGAGGCCGAGGACGTAGAGCACGGCGCCGCCGACCACCACCTTCGCCGAGCCGAACCGGTCGGCCAGCATGCCGGCGAACGGCTGCGTGGCGCCCCACACGAGGTTCTGCACGGCGAGCGCCAGCGCGAACACCTCGCGCCCCCAGCCCATCTCCGCGGACACCGGCTGGAGGAAGAGGCCGAAGCCGTGGCGGATGCCCATCGAGAGCGTCACGATGAGGCCGGAGGCGACGAGGACGACGGTGGGAGTGCGCCAGTCGCGCGCAGCGTGGGTCATGGCTTGCGTCCTTGTCTTCAGCGGTGCGCGTCCGGGGCCGGATGCAGTTCCTCGACCGTCGCGAGGAGCCCGACGAGCGCGTCGATCCGGGACGCGCCCAGGCGCCGCGCGACTTCGGCCTGCGCCGCCTGCCACAGCGGCGTGGCCTTCGCGAGCGCCGCGCGGCCGGCCCGCGTGAGGCCCACCTCGCGGGTGCGGGCATCCTGCCCCGCGGCGATCTCCACCCAGCCCTGCGCCACGAGCGGCTCGAGGTTGCGCGACAGCGCGGTGCGGTCGATCAGGGTCAGCGCCGCGAGTTCGCTGATGCGCACCGGCGTGCCCGTGCGTGCCAGCGTGCGCAGCAGCGAGAACTGCGTCACCCGCAGGCCGCACGGCGCCATCAGGTCGTCGTAGAGCTGGGTGAGCGCCCGCGAGGCGCGGCGCAGCCGCCCGCAGACGCAGGCAGCGGTGGTGTCGATCTCGGCGGCGGCGGCGGTCACGGGACGATTGGGTGCAGGTGCACGGAAAATGCGAGTATATGCACGCATGACGGCGCCGGCAAGCCCGGGAACGCCCCGGATGACAGCCTCCGGGGGCTACGGATTCAGCGGCGCCAGGCGCAACCGCGCAACGGCTTCACGCCCACGCCTTCGCCCGCTCCACCGCCTTGCGCCATTGCCCGCGCAGGTCCTCCGCCTGCGCGGCCGGCATCGCCGGCTCGAAGCGGCGGTCGCTGCGCCAGTTGCGCGCGATGTCGTCGCTGCTCGTCCAGTAGCCGACCGCCAGTCCCGCGAGGTACGCGGCGCCCAGCGCCGTCGTCTCCAGCACCTTGGGACGCACCACCGGCACGCCGAGCATGTCGGCCTGGAACTGCATGAGGAGGTCGTTGGCCGCCGCGCCGCCGTCGACGCGCAGCTCGGTGAGCGCGAGGCCCGCGTCGCGCTCCATCGCCTTCAGCACATCCGTGTTCTGGAACGCGATGGCCTCGAGCGCGGCGCGCGCGATGTGCGCCTTCGTGGCGCCGCGCGTGAGGCCGAACATCGCGCCGCGCGCGTACGCGTCCCAGTGCGGCGCGCCCAGGCCCGCGAACGCGGGCACGAGGTAGACGCCGCCGTTGTCCGGCACGCTCGCGGCGAGCGCCTCGACTTCGCCGGCGCTCCTGATGATCTGCAGGCCGTCGCGCAGCCACTGCACGACCGCGCCGCCGATGAACACGCTGCCCTCGAGCGCGTAGTCGAGCTGCGCCTCGCGCCGCCACGCGACGGTCGTGAGCAGGCTGTTGCCGGAGGCCACGGCCTTGGGCCCGGTGTTCATCAGCATGAAGCAGCCGGTGCCGTAGGTGTTCTTGGCGAGCCCCGGGGCGAGGCACGCCTGCCCGAAGAGCGCCGCCTGCTGGTCGCCGGCGATGCCCGCGATCGGCACGCGCACGCCATCGATCGTGGCCTCGCCGCACACGCCCGAGGACGGCACGACCGCCGGCAGCACGCTGCGCGGGACGTCGAGCAGCGCGAGCAGTTCGTCGTCCCACTCGCCGCGGTGGATGTCGAAGAGCATGGTGCGGCTCGCGTTCGACGCATCCGTGCGGTGGACGCGGCCGCCGGTGAGCTGCCACACGAGCCAGCTGTCGACGGTGCCGAACGCGAGCTCGCCGCGCTGCGCCTTCGCGCGCGCGCCGGGCACGTGGTCGAGGAGCCAGCGGAGCTTCGTGCCCGAGAAGTACGCGTCGATCACGAGCCCGGTCTTGCGCGCGACGAGGTCGGCGCGCCCCGCCTGCCGCAGTTCGTCGCACAGGCCGGCCGTGCGGCGGTCCTGCCACACGATCGCGTGGGCGATCGGCCGCCCGGTGGCGCGCTCCCACACGATCGTGGTCTCGCGCTGGTTGGTGATGCCGATGGCCGCGACGTCCTTCGCCGTGACGTGCGCCTTGGCGAGCGCCTCGTGCAGGACGCCGGACTGGGTGGCCCAGATTTCGGTCGCGTCGTGCTCGACCCAGCCCGGCTGCGGAAAGATCTGCCGGAACTCCTGCTGGGCGGAGGCCCGGATGGTCCCGTCGCGGTCGAACAGGATGGCGCGGGAACTGGTGGTGCCCTGGTCCAGGGCCAGCACGAACGGCATGTTCTCCTCCGGTTGCCGCTACCTTGCGGTGCAGCGTAAAATTGTGCGGTTTCGGCATTCTAGCCATTCGGGCGCGGGCCGACCGTCGACCGCCCGCCCCGCCAACCCGGGCGCTTTCGCTTTGACCCAGCCGCTTTCCCGTCCGAAGTCGCCCCGCGAGCGCGTGCACACGCGTGCCGTGACGTACGACGGCTACAAGCGCGCCGACGGCCTCATCGACATCGAGGCCCACATGACGGACACCAAGGACCACGACTACGCGCTGCTGACGGGCGTGCGGCCCGCGGGCACGCCCATCCACGAGATGTGGGTGCGCGTCACCATCGACATGGACCTCACGGTCCACGACATCGAGGCCGTCACGGAGAGCATGCCGTACCCCGGCGCCTGCAACCGCATCACCCCGGAGTACCGCCGGCTGATCGGCGCGAACCTCGCCATGGGCTTCCGCAAGCGGCTGCACGACGACCTGGGCCACGTGCAGGGCTGCACGCACCTCACCGAGATGCTGTCGTACCTGCCCACGGCCGCCTTCCAGACGCTCGGCGGCTTCATTCCGGAGGACGACGGCCGCACCAAGCCGTTCCAGCTCGACAAGTGCCACGCGCTCGAGACGTCCACGGACACCGTCCAGCGTTTCTATCCCAAGTGGTACCGGCCCGCAGTCGCGGACTCGCCGATCCGCCACGCCCCCACCGATGCGGCCCGCAGGGGAGAGGCCGTCTCGCCATCCGCCGAGGAGACGAAGTGAAGATCCACGAGTATCAAGGCAAGGAGCTGTTCCGCAAGTTCGGCATGCCCGTGCCGCGCGGCATTCCCGCGTTCACCGTCGAGCAGGCGGTCAAGGCCGCCGAGTCGCTGGGCGGCCCCGTCTGGGTCGTCAAGGCGCAGATCCACGCGGGCGGCCGCGGCAAGGGCGGCGGCGTCAAGGTCGCGAAGTCGATGGACGAGGTGCGGCAGCGCGCGAGCGAGATCCTCGGCATGCAGCTTGTCACGCACCAGACCGGCCCCGGCGGCCAGAAGGTGCGCCGCCTCCTCGTCGAGGAAGGCGCGGACATCCGCAAGGAGCTGTACGTCGGCATGGTGGTCGACCGCGGCACGCAGCGCGTCGCGCTGATGGCGAGTTCGGAAGGCGGCATGGACATCGAGCACGTCGCCGCGACCACGCCGGAGAAGATCCACAAGGTGTTCGTCGATCCGGTCAAGGGCCTGACCGACGCCGAGGCCGACGACGTCGCGCGCAAGATCGGCGTGCCCGAGGGCAGCCTCGCGCAGGCGCGGTCGGTGCTGCAGGGCCTCTACAAGGCGTTCGTCGAGACCGACGCCTCGCTCGCGGAGATCAACCCGCTCGTGATCACCGGCGACGGCAAGGTGATCGCACTGGACGCGAAGCTCAACTTCGACTCCAACGCGCTCTTCCGCCATCCCGACATCGTCGAGATGCGCGACCTGGACGAGGAGGACCCCGCGGAGATCGAGGCGTCCAAGTTCGACCTCTCCTACATCTCGCTCGACGGCAACATCGGCTGCCTCGTCAACGGCGCCGGCCTCGCGATGGCGACGATGGACACCATCAAGCTCTACGGCGGCGAGCCCGCGAACTTCCTCGACGTCGGCGGCGGCGCGACGGCCGACAAGGTGACCGAGGCGTTCAAGATCATGCTGCGCAACCCGAACCTCAAGGCGATCCTCGTCAACATCTTCGGCGGCATCATGAAGTGCGACACCATCGCCGAGGGCGTGGTGGCGGCGTCGAAGGCGGTGTCGCTCAAGGTGCCGCTCGTCGTGCGCATGAAGGGCACCAACGAGGACCTCGGGAAGAAGATCCTGGCCGATTCCGGCCTGCCGATCATCACGGCGAACAACATGGCGGAAGCGGCGGAGAAGGTCGTGGCCGCGGCGGCGAAGGGGTAAGAGCGATGTCGATCCTCATCAACAAGAACACGAAGGTCATCACGCAGGGCATCACCGGCAAGACCGGCCAGTTCCACACCCGCATGTGCCGCGAGTACGCGAACGGGAAGAACTGCTTCGTCGCCGGCGTCAATCCCAAGAAGGCCGGCGAGGACTTCGAGGGCGTGCCCATCTACGCGACGGTGAAGGAGGCGAAGGAAGCCACCGGCGCCACGGTCTCGGTGATCTACGTGCCGCCGCCGTTCGCCGCCGCCGCGATCGACGAGGCCGTCGACGCGGGGCTCGACCTCGTGGTGTGCATCACCGAGGGCATCCCGGTCGCGGACATGATCCGGACCCGCTACAAGATGCAGGGCAGGAAGACGCTGCTGCTCGGGCCGAACTGCCCCGGCGTCATCACGCCCGAGGAGATCAAGATCGGCATCATGCCGGGCCACATCCACAAGAAGGGCCGCATCGGCGTCGTGTCGCGCTCGGGCACGCTCACGTACGAGGCCGTCGGCCAGCTGACCGAGCTCGGGCTCGGGCAGTCGTCGGCGGTCGGCATCGGCGGCGACCCGGTCAACGGCCTGAAGCACATCGACATCCTCCGGCTCTTCAACGACGACCCCGACACCGACGCCGTGGTGATGATCGGCGAGATCGGCGGCGGCGACGAGGAAGCGGCGGCACTGTGGGCCAAGGCCAACATGAAGAAGCCCATCGTCGGGTTCATCGCCGGGGTCACCGCGCCGCCGGGCAAGCGCATGGGCCACGCGGGCGCGATCATCTCCGGCGGCAAGGGCACGGCGCAGGAGAAGCTCGAGGTGATGGAAGCGTCCGGCATCAAGGTGACGCGCAACCCCGCCGAGATGGGCAAGCTGCTGAAGTCGGTCCTGTAGGCGTCGCAGGCTCGCGCAACGCCGCCGGCACGCATCCGGCGGCGCGCGGGAAGGAGGAGGCTCCGTGGACTTCGGCACCACGCAGTTCTGGCTGGCTGCGCTCGAGATCATCGTCATCAACGTGCTGTTGTCGGGGGACAACGCCGTGGTGATCGCGCTCGCCTGCCGCAACCTGCCGCCGGCCCAGCGCAAGTGGGGCGTGATCTGGGGCGCGGTGGGCGCCATCGTCCTGCGGATCGTGCTCACCTACTTCGCGGTGACGCTGCTGACGCTGCCCTACCTCAAGATCGTCGGCGGCGTGCTGCTGCTCTGGATCGGGGTCAAGCTGATCGCCGAGGAGGAGGACGGGGGCGACGGGGAGGAGAAGGTCGCCGCCAGCGACAAGCTGATGGCGGCGGTGCGCACCGTGATCGTCGCCGACCTCGTGATGAGCATCGACAACGTGCTCGGCGTCGCCGCGGCGGCGAAGGGCAGCCTCTTGCTGCTGGTCTTCGGGCTGGTGGTCAGCATCCCGCTGGTGATCGCCGGCAGCCAGATCATCATGCGGTTGATCGAGCGCTTTCCGGTCCTCATCCTGGCCGGCGGCGGCCTGCTGGGGTGGGTCGCGGGCGAGATGATCGTCGAGGACGGGGCACTCGCCCCCTGGATCGAGGGGCACGCCCACGTCCTGCAGTGGGCGGTGCCGATGGCGGGCGTCCTGCTGGTGGTCGGCGTGGCGAAATGGATGCAGTCGCGGCAGGCCGCCGGCGCGCAGTAGCGCGCGCTCCGCTACCGCGGCGGGCGGTACCCCGCTACACTTGACGACTTCGCATCCCGCGTTCGCGCCGACCGGTCCCGCATGAGCAACGCCGCCCTCGATGTCGCCAGCCTCTCGCATCCGGGCATGGTCCGCTCGCACAACGAGGACAGCATCTTCGTGGACGGCGAGGCGGGCATCGCCGTGCTCGCCGACGGCATGGGCGGCTACAACGCGGGGGAGGTCGCGAGCGGCATCGCCGTGAACATGGTGTCGAACGGGATGATGCCGGAGCTCAAGTCCGGTCGGGAGCTCTCCAAGATCGACGTCCAGAGCGGCCTCACCCACGGCGCGCTCCTGCTGCAGCAGCAGATCGCGGCCGCCAACAAGGGCATCTACGAAGCGGCGCAGGCCCGGCCCGAGTGCGCCGGCATGGGCACGACCATCGTCGCCGCGGTGTTCTGCGGCAACCGGGTGTCGATCGGGCACATCGGCGACTCGCGCTGCTACCGCCTGCGCGGGGAGAAGTTCGAGCAGCTGACGCGCGACCACTCGCTGCTGCAGGAGCAGATCGACAGCGGCGTGCTGACCCCCGAGCAGGCGCGCTACTCGCTCAACAAGAACCTCGTCACGCGCGCGCTCGGCATCGAGGCCATCGTGCCCACCGACGTCGCCGAGTACCGGATCGAGGCCAACGACATCTACCTCCTGTGCTCCGACGGCCTCACCGACATGGTCGAGCCGGAGGTCATCCACTCGGTGGTCGACGACAAGCGCAGCGACCTCGCGGTCGCCGCCGCGGACCTGATCGACCTCGCCAACCAGAACGGCGGTCGCGACAACATCTCGGTGATCCTGGTGCGTGTCACGCCCGAGTTCCTGCCGCAGGCGAGCTGGGCGCAGCGCTGGCTCGCCAAGAAGAAGGGCTAGGCGCCGTGGGCAAGCTCGTCCTCTTCCTGGCCGACGGCACGACCCGCGACATCCTGCTCGACCGGGAGCGGATCACGATCGGCCGCCGCGCCGACAACGACGTCTGCCTGCCGTTCCCGGCCGTCTCCGGCGAGCACGCGCAGGTGGTCACGATCCTCGCCGACTCGTTCCTCGAGGACTTGGGCAGCACCAACGGCACGCTGGTCAACGGCAAGGCCGTCACCAAGCACTTCCTGACCGACAACGACCAGATCGACATCGGCCGCCAGCGGCTGACCTACCTGTCCAACGACGACGCCAAGCCGTCGCACCTGCAGGGCGAGAGCGCGCGGGCGCAGCTGCAGGGGCTGCTCGACCGCGTGCCGTCGGCGAAGCCGGCGGAGGTGCTCCTTCCCGCCGCGCGGGCACCCCAGCCCGCCGTCCATGCCCACGCGCGGGACACCAGCCCGGCGCGGGCCGCGATGCCCTCGGCGACGCCGCGGCCGGCCCCTCCGGTTCGCGAACCCGATGCGCCGGGCTACGGCGCTCCCCGCCGTGACGCTGGGTCGGAGACCTCCCCGCTGGCGCTTAAGGCGAATGGCGGGGCCGCGGAAGCTGCAGCCCCGCCCCCGACGCCGACGGTCCCGACGGTACGGGTGCTCTCGGGCGTGAGCACCGGGGTGCGCGTGCCGTTCGCCAAGTCCGAGCTCACCATCGGCCGGGTCGGCGTGCAGGTCGCCGTCATCCGGCGGAGCGAGGGCGGCTACGTGCTCGTCCCGCTCGAAGGCCGGGAGCCCCCGCGCATCAACGGCGCGCCCGTCGCACCCGAGGGCACCGCCCTCCACCCCGGCGACACGTTCGAAGTGGCGGGCGTGCGGCTCGAATTGTCCGCCGACGCCTGACGCGTTTTGTCGCAGGTGCCGCTGGGCGTCACCCGGCGGCTGACGTTGCGGCGCACTTGGCGCGTGGTGCCTGCCGCCCGTCTTCGCGGGTTACGGGAGGGGCAACCCCCGTTCCGGTGCAACAATTTAACAATTCGTTCCCAATCAACAGGTTGAATTGGTGCAACCTCTGTCCGACGGGCGTTCATTCGACTGGCACATCGATTGCTCGATAGTGTCCAGCATCGCTGGGTGCCGGTTTCGAAGTGCCGATCCATACACAAGGAGACAGGGATTATGAAGACAGCACAGCAAGGTTTTACTCTCATCGAACTGATGATCGTCGTCGCCATCATCGGCATTCTGGCCGCCATCGCGCTGCCGGCGTATTCGGACTACGTGGTCCGTTCGAAGGTGTCCGAGGCGCTGGCCTCCGCGTCGGCGTGCAAGACGTCGGTGTCGGAATTCATCGCGTCGCGCGGCGCCGCCGCGCTGACCAGCGCAAACGCGGGCTGTAACGACAAGGACACGCAATATGCGAAGGCCCCGGTTGTGACGGATGCGACGGGCGTGATCACGATCACCGTGCAAGGCACCAACTCGGCGATGGACACGGAAACGATTGTTCTGACGCCCACGATCAGCGGCAACGCGGTCACGCAATGGGATTGCACCACGTCCAGCGCTGACAAGAAGTTCGTACCGGCAAGCTGCCGCGGCTAAGCTTAGTCATACCGGTGCAACGAAAGAGGCTGCTTCGGCAGCCTCTTTCGTTTTCGGTGTGGCCGCCTTGCGCGGCGCCGTGCCGGGGCCCCCGCTACCGCCCCGTGCTGCCGAACCCGGCCGCGCCGCGCTCGCTGTCCGGGAACGCGTCGACGACGGCGAACGCCGCCTGCACCACCGGCACGATCACGAGTTGCGCCAGCCGATCGAGCGGGTGCAGCGTGAAGGTCTCCACCCCTCGGTTCCAGCAGCTCACCATCAGCGGTCCCTGGTAGTCGGAGTCGATGAGCCCCACCAGGTTGCCGAGCACGATGCCGTGCTTGTGGCCGAGTCCCGAGCGGGGCAGGATCAGGGCGGCGAGGCTCGGGTCGCCGATGTGGATGGCCATGCCGGTGGGAACGAGGCTCGTCTCGCCCGGCGCCAGCACCAGCGGCGCGTCGATGCAGGCGCGCAGGTCGAGCCCGGCGGAGCCCGGCGTGGCGTAGCAGGGCAGGCATGGCCGGATCCGTTCGTCCAGAACCTTGACGGCGATCGTGGGCAGGGCGTTCGTCATGACGTGGCGTGCGGGCGGAGGCGCTGCGCGATCTCGCACACGATGCGCCGGGCGAGGGAGCGCTTGTCCATTCGCGGGAACCGTTGCGCACCGTCGTCCGAGAGAAGCGTCACCTCGTTGTCGTCGGCCCCGAGCGCATCCTGCGCGCGGTTGGCCACGATCAGCGGCACCTTCTTGCACCGCCGCTTTTCCTCGGCCAGCCGCTCGACGTCCTGGCTCTCCGCAGCGAAGCCGACGCAATAGGGCGGATGCGGACGCGCGGCCACCGTCGCCAGGATGTCGACGGTCGGCTGCAACGTGACCGTCAGCGCGGCGGCCGACTTCTTGATCTTCTGCGCGGACGGCGCGGCCGGGGTGTAGTCGGCGACCGCGGCCACCGCGATAAAGACGTCGCACGCGTCGACACGCGCCAGCACCTCGCGCGCCATGTCCGCGGCGCTCGTCACGGGGACGCGCACGACGCCGTGCGGCGTGGGCACGTCCGAGCGTCCGGCGACGACCGTGACCTCGGCGCCGGCCTCGGCCGCCGCTTGCGCGAGCGCGAAGCCCATCTTGCCGGAACTCGAGTTGGTGATGCCGCGCACGGGATCGATGGCCTCGAAGGTCGGGCCGGCCGTCAGCAGCACCCGCTTGCCGGCGAGCACCTTCGGTTGCCGCGCGGCCACGAGCTGCGCGAGGATGTCGGCGGCCTCCAACATGCGCCCCTCGCCGTTCTCCTTGCACGCGAGCTCGCCGGTGTCGGGACCGAGGATGCCCACGCCGTCGGCCCGCAGCTGCGCGACGTTGCGCTGCGTGGCGGCGTTGGCCCACATCTGGCGGTTCATCGCCGGCGCAACGAACAGCGGGCACTCGCGCGCGAGGCACATGGTGGCGAGGAGGTCGTCGGCGCGGCCGTGCGCGACGCGGGCCATGAAGTCGGCCGACGCCGGTGCGACCACGATCGCGTCGGCGCCGCGCGACATCGCGATGTGTCCCATCGCATCGGCGGCCCCGGACGCCCACAGATCGGTATGCACGGGCCGCCCGGAGAGCGCCTGGAACGTCATCGGCGCGACAAAGCGGGTGGCGGCCCCCGTCATCACGACGTCGACCGTGACGCCGGCCTTGACGAAGAGCCGGGTGAGTTCGGCTGCCTTGTAGGCCGCGATGCCGCCGGTGACGCCCAGCACGACGCGCGTCAGGGACGGCGTGGCGGAATCCGGGGCGCTCATGGGGATCGGCTATGCGGACGATAGGGGACTGGCGCTGCGAAGTTTACACTCCCGTCCCTCGTGCGCCGACCGCGCGCTCGCCGGCCCCTTCGCCTTCGTGACCGCCGCCACCTTCGCCGCCGCCTCGTCCGCCGCGCCGCGACCGCGGGAACGCCTGCTCGCGCTCGGACCTGCGGCGCTCACCGACGCGGAGCTGCTGGCCGTGATGCCGCGCACCGGCGTGGCGGGGCGCCCGGCGCTGGCGGTGGCCGAGAGCCTCCTGGCCACGTTCGGGGGCGCCGGCGGCGTACTGGCGGCCGGTGTGGCCGAGATGCGCCGGCAGCCGGGCGTGGGGCCGGCGCGCGCGGCCGAGCTGAAGGCGATGGTGGAGCTGGTCCGCCGCTCGCTGGTGGCGGAGGCCGCGACGCGCGACGTCCTCACCTCCCCGGAGGCGGTGCGCGACTACCTCCGGCTGACCCTCGCGCCGCTGCCGTACGAAGCCTTCGTGGGGCTGTTCCTCGACAGCCAGAACCGCCTGCTGGCCGCCCGGGAGCTCTTCCGCGGCACGCTGGCACAGACCAGCGTCTACCCGCGCGAGGTGGTCAAGGCGGCGCTGGCGGAGAACGCCGCCGGGGTGATCTTCGCCCACAATCACCCGAGCGGCGTGGCCGAGCCCTCGCGGGCGGACGAGCTCCTCACGGCGTCACTGAAACAGGCGCTGGCGCTGGTGGACATCCGCACCCTGGACCACTTCGTCGTGGCGGGCAGCCGGGTGGTCTCGTTCGCCGAGCGGGGGCTCCTGTAGGCCGCCGGGCGGCGGCAGGGTAAGGGCTTGATAGAACCGGCGTTTTGGGTGATAATGGCGGGCTTTACGGCAGTCCAACCCCCAAGCCGCACCGCCCAAGGCCCTGAGTGCCGCGGTCCGGCCCCCGAATACGCATCGAAGGAGCGAGCCATGGCTCGAGTCTGTCAAGTCACCGGCAAGGCCCCCATCGTGGGCAATCACGTTTCGCACGCCAACAACAAGACCAAGCGCCGTTTCCTGCCCAACCTGCAGCGTCGCCGCTTCTGGGTCGAGAGCGAGAACCGCTGGGTCAGCCTGCGCCTCACCACCAACGCGCTGCGCACGATCGACAAGAACGGCATCGACTCGGTGCTGGCCGACCTGCGCGCCAAGGGCGAAGCCATCTAAGGCTGCCTGCAAGGAGAACCGACCATGCGTGAAAAGATCAAGCTCGAATCGTCGGCCGGCACCGGCCACTTCTACACGACGTCCAAGAACAAGAAGCTGATGCCCGAGAAGATGGAGATCAAGAAGTTCGATCCCGTCGCGCGCAAGCACGTCATGTACAAGGAAACGAAGCTCAAGTGACGTGACGCCGCGCGAGCGGCGGGCAGCACGCAGCATCGAAAGGGGCCGCGCGAGCGGCCCTTTTGCATGGCCGGCCCCCGCCGCGTCGAAGGGCGCGGAGCCGTCCGGCCGCGCGTCCCCGCCTATAATGGCGCGCCCCATCCGCCGTCCACACGCCATCCCCGGTTCCCCCTTGGCAGCACCCCACACTCCGGCCTCCGCGCCGCGCGGCCTCATGGCGACCCTGTACACCGGGGTGTTCATGGCCGCGCTCGATACGGCCGTGATCGGGCCCGCGATCCCCGCGCTGCGTGCCACGTTCGACATCGACAACCGCGCGGTCGGCCTGGTGATGATCGTCTTCGTGCTGGTGGCGCTCACCAGCACCGCGCTGATGGCGAATCTCTCCGACCGCCACGGCCGGCGGCCGGTGTACCTCGCGAGCGTCACGCTGTTCGCCCTGGGGTCGCTGGTGATCGCGCTCTCCCCCCGCTACTGGATGGTGCTCGCCGGCCGCGCGCTGCAGGGCCTCGGGGCGGGCGGCATCATCCCGACCGCCAGCGCGGTGATCGGGGACGTCGTGCCGCTCGAGCGGCAGGGCCGGGCGCTCGGCATGATCGGCGCGATCTACGGCATGGCGTTCGTCCTCGGACCCCCACTCGCGGCCGGGCTGATGGTCGCCGCGTCGTGGCACTGGATCTTCCTCGCCAACCTGCCGATCGCCGCGCTCATCCTCGTGCTCGGCGTGCGCGTGCTGCCCGCGCGGACCCGGCACGCGGCGCTGCCGCCGCTCGACGTCGCGGGACTGGCCGTCGTGTTCCTGCTGCTGTGCGCGCTGGTGCTCGCGATCACGCGCGTCGTCGACACCTTCACGGGCGCCGTGGTGTGGCCGTGGTGCCTGGCGTTCGCCGTCGTGCTGCTCCCGGTGCTGGTGCGCATCGAGCGCCGCGCCGCGCAGCCGATGATCCCGCTGACGCTCTTCGCGAACCGGCGGCTCGCGACCGCATACGTGCTCACCGTCGGCGCGGGCTTCGGCATGGGCAGCGTCGTGTTCCTCACGTCGATCGTCCACCTGGCCTACGGGGTGGCGCCCGACCGCACCGGCTTCTGGCTCCTGCCGCTCGTGGTGTGCTCGATGGCGGGCTCGATGGGCGGCGGCCGCATGCTCAACCGCACGGGCTCGCGCCTGCTCATCATCGCCGGGTTCGTGCTGCTCGCCGCGGGCTACGGCGCGGCGTCGGTGACCGGGCTCGGCATCACGGGCTTCGTCGCCGCCTCGGTGCCCATCGGGCTCGGCGTCGGCGTCGTGGTCGGCGGCGCGCTGCGCCTCATCGCCATCGACGAGGCGCCGGCGGCGCTGCGCGGCACCGCGCAGGGTCTCGTCAACATCGCGAACAGCATCGGGACGCTGCTCTCGGCCGCGATCATCGCCGCGATCGCCGATTTCGGCGGCGGCGACGCACACGCGTTCGGCATCGCCTACCTGGCCGTGATGGCCGCCATGCTCGCGATGCTGGGCATCGCGTTCACGCTGCGCGCCGACCGCGGGCGCACCGGTCGCGTGACGCGCGCGGCCGCCCGCTAGGCGCTCACAGCACGTCGAGGCCCGGCAGGCCGCCGGCGCCGCGCACGCAGCCCCACAGGTAGACGGCCAGGCCGGGATCGCCGGTCCACAGCGAATACCGCCCGCGGCCGTACTTCGCGCGCATCGCCTCCTGCTGCGCGATCGCGTGCATCGCGAATGCGCGCGCACGGTCGAGCCACACCGCGTCGCCGGTGCGCCGGTGCAGCGCGAGGAACGCGTAGCCGTTGCCGGCGGTGCCGTGGCAGAGCCCGAAGCCCTTGGTCAACGGACCCGCGTGCCACGTGAGGTGGCCGCCGGCGACCAGCAGGTCGTCGAGTTCCGGCGCCATGCCCACCGGCAGGCCCGCGAGCGAGGTGACGATGCCGGGCGCGCCGTGGCACCACTGCACGAGCACGTTCGATCGCCCGGGGCGCGGCGGCCCGACGCCCGGGGGCCAGTTCACGCATTCGCCGTCGCGCAGCGCGGTCACCTGCAACGTCTGCGTGCACCGCGTCGCGAGTTCCGCGAGACGCCCGGGGCCGAGCGCGTCGCCGCCGATCAGGAGCCCGTACGCATTGCCGGCGAAGCCGTGGCCCGCGCCGAGCAGTTCCACGATCCGGCCGTAGAGGTCCTGCGTCCACATCATGCACGGCGCGTGCTCGCTCGGGTGCCACAGTGGCCACACGTGCCCGACGTTGGCGAGCCACAGGTCGCGCCAGCGCGGCTCCCCGGTCCAGTTCGCCATGTGCCACGCCGCGACCATCGTGCCGGGCGCGGCCCACAGGGCCTCGTTGGTCGGGTTGCCGATGTTGCCGGCGATGCACGCGTGCAGGCGGTCGGCGAGGGCCGGGTCGCCCGTCATGCGCCACGCGACGAGCAGCACGCCTGCCTCGCCCAGGAAGTAGGACGGGACGACCTCCTCGGTGTCGGGCGCGGCGAGGTAGTTCGCCGGCACCCGTGCGACCCGCGCACACGGATCGAATGCGAGGTCCACGGCGCCGGTGCGCGCGAGGTGCCACAGCGCCCACAGCGCGCCCGCGGCGCCGAGGTAGAACGAGTGGTGGGGCGCGGTCGCGCGCTCGACGTCCAGCGGGTGCGGCGGCCACCCGTCGCCGTCGCCGAGCGTGCGCTCCATGTCGGCGGCGATGGCGCGGATGGCGGCACGGGCCCGTGCCTCGTCCCACGGCTGCGCCGTGACCGGCTCGTGACGGTCGGCTTCCCAGAGCATGCGCGGCCTCGCGGCGAAGGGGGGGTCGGGCGAGCCTACGCGATCGACCGGGTCGCGGGCAAGGCAGGGGCGGAGGCCGCCTGAACGTCACGTTTCAGGACGATTCAGGCCGGCTAAAGGACGGGGACAGGGGCCTCCCGGCAAAGTGCGTCTCATCCGGGACCCACCCGGCCCACCGAACCCAGGAGACCACCATGCGCCACGAATTCCGCCCGCTCCCGAGCCACCGCCGCACGTTCGTCGCCGCCTTCCTGTCCGCACTGATCGCCGTGGGCGTCGCCGGCAGCGTCACCACCCTGTTCCAGAGCCGCGGCCAGCCCTTTGCCGAGCTCGCGACCGCCGAAGCGGCGTGCCACGACCGGACCTACGTCTCGGAACGGCAGGCGTGCGTGCAGGACGTCGTGTCCGCGCGGCAGGCCGCGCAGGTCGCCGGGCGCTGAAGTCGCCGGTCCGAAAAAAAAGCCCGCCGGGCGGCGGGCTTTTTCACGGGCGGTGCCCGGTCAGGCGTAGCGCTTCAGTTGCACCGAGAACTGCGCGAGCGGCGCGATGCCGGAGGCCTCCGCGCGGCGGCACCAGTCCTGCAGGCGGGCCAGCAGCTGCTCGGACGACTCGGTCGAGCGGCCCCACAGGGCGCCCAGGTCCTGCCGCATCGAGTAGATCGTGGCCAGCGCCTTGCTCTTCGCCTGCGCCTCGGACAGCTGCGCGCGCTCGGCGTCGGAGAGCGTGGCCGGGTCGGCCAGCAGCCAGTGCTTCATCCGGCGCAGGCTCGGCACGTCCGCCTTGGCGGCGCTGCGTGCCTTGAGGTTCGCGAGCTCGGTGGCGCAGGCGGCCTTCAGCGTCCGCGCGTAGGCCGTGGCGACGTGGTACCGGTGGGTGATCACCGCCTGCAGCGTGGCGAGGTCCGCCACCGCCTTGGTGCGGTCGAACTTCACCTGCGGGGCGATCTTGCGCACGTGGGCGAGCTTCAGCGCCGACAGGATGCGGATGTACACCCAGCCCAGATCGAACTCGTACCACTGCGACGAGAACTTGGCCGACGTGCCGTACGCGTGGTGGTTGTTGTGCAGTTCCTCGCCGCCGATCACGAGACCCCACGGCATGATGTTGGTCGACGTGTCGGCGCACGCGAAGTTGCGGTAGCCCCAGTAGTGGCCGATGCCGTTGATGATGCCGGCGGCGTTGACCGGGATCCACAGCATCTGCACCGCCCAGATCGTCGCGCCGATCGGCCCGAACAGCACGAGGTCGACGGCCAGCATGAGGCCGACACCCTGCCACGTGAAGCGGCTGTAGACGTTGCGCTCCATCCAGTCGTCCGGCGTGCCGTGGCCGTACTTGGCGAGCGTCTCCTGGTTGCGCGACTCCTCGCGGTACAGTTCGGCACCCTTCAGGAGCACCGTGCCGATGCCGCGGGTCATGGGGCTGTGCGGGTCGTCGACCGTCTCCACCTTCGCGTGGTGCTTGCGGTGGATGGCGACCCACTCCTTGGTCACCATGCCCGTGGTGAGCCACAGCCAGAAGCGGAAGAAGTGCGCCGCCGCCGGGTGCAGGTCCAGCGCGCGGTGCGCCTGCGAGCGGTGCAGGAAGATCGTGACACAGGCGATCGTCACGTGGGTCAGCACCAGGGTGACGACGACGTAACCCCACCACGGGAGGTCGACGAGGCCATGAGCGGCGACTTGCAGCAAATCGTAGGTCATTGATTACCCAGGTTATTGTCGAGTACGGGCGGGCGCCGTCGATAGCGCGGACGCACGTAAACCCAAAATTGTACCCCCGGGGTCGGGCGGCGCAATGACGCAGGTCAAGCCGCCGGCGGGGCGGGCGGCACCCCGGCCGGGGCGCCGATGACCTGGATGTCGCGGCGGGGGTAGGGTATCGACACCCCGTGCGCCTTGAAGGCCGTGAAGATCTTGCGGTTGAGGCTGTTGCGCACATCCGGCATCCCGGCCTGCGGGCCGGTCACCCACAGCACCAGTTCGAGGTTGATGCCGCTGTCGGCGAAACCCGCGACCATGGCCGTCGGCCGCTCGCCCACCGTCACGAGGCGCGGCTCGCCGGCCGCCGCCTCCTCCATGAGCCGGCAGGCGAGGTCGAGGTCGCATTCGTAGGCCACCTGGATCGGCACCACGACCCGGATGTCGTGGGTGGCGTTGGTGTGGTTGAGCACCGTCGTGGTCACCAGCGTCTCGTTGGGGATGATGGCCTCCACGCCGTCCAGGCTGCGCACGACGACGTAGCGCGACGTCACCCGCGCGACGCGGCCCAGGCGCCCGTCGACGGTGATCATGTCGCCCAGCCGGATCGCCCGCTCGAGCAGGATGATGAAGCCGGAGATGTAGTTCGCCGCGAGCTTCTGGAGGCCCAAGCCCACGCCGACGCCGAGCGCGCCGCCGAACACCGACAGCAGCGTCAGGTCGAAGCCGATCGCCTGCAGCGCGATCAGCACGCCGACCACCAGCAGCACCGCGCGCAGGAGCTTCGAGAGCAGCGCCTTGGTGTTGGTGTCGAGCGACGTCGCGTTGAGGAGGCGCTGCTCCAGCAGGCTCGACAGCCACAGCGTCACGATCAGCGTCAGCACCACGGCTGCGATGCCCTTCGCGATGGTGAGCACCGACACCGACGTCTTGCCGATCGGCAGCATCACCGCGTCGAGTTCGCGTCCCACTTCCGGGAGCACACCGATGAAGTACAGCACCACCAGCGTCCAGATCGTGAACGCGACCGTGCGCTCCGACGTCTTGAGCCACGCCGCCTGCGCGAACAGCCGGCGCATCGCGTAGAGCAGCATGCGGATCACCGCGAGCGCGATGAGGAGCGGGATCGCGATGTCGATGAAGAGCGGCTTGCCCCCGAGCGCCTGGTACACGGCGCGCCCGATCGCGAGCAGGGTGAGCGCGATCAGCGAGAAGAGCACCCGGCCGAAGCTGTTCTCGAGGTGGATGCGCGCCTCCGAGCGCTCGCCCGTGCGCTCCTTCGCGCGGGCCACGAGCTGGCGGTCGATCAGCCACGCGACGCCGCAGCACGCGGCGACGATGCCGAGGTCGAGCCAGCCGCGCGGCGACGTGAGCGCCGTCTCGAAGCGGGAGTAGTCGATGGGGCCGATCATGGGCGATGCGGTCGGGAGTCGTGGCGTCGCGCGGGCCGGGACGGCGGCCGGCCGCAGTGCGCCGCCGCGCGCAACGCCGCTACTGTATCAGCGTGCCCGCTCGAGCACCGCCGCGAAGAAACCGTCGCAGCCGTGGACGTGGGGCAGCAGCTTGAGCGTGGGGCCCGTGTCGAGCGGGATCTTCGCCCGCGCGAGTTCCGCGGCCGCATCGCCCGGGGCGTACTCCGGGTGCGCCGCCAGGAACGCCGCGACGATCGCCTCGTTCTCGTCGGGGAGCACGCTGCACGTCGCGTAGACGAGGCGGCCGCCCGGCTTCACGAGGGTGGCGGCGGACGCGAGGATCGCCGCCTGCTTGGCGTTGAGCTCCGCCACCGCCGACTCCGGCTGGCGCCACTTGAGGTCGGGATTGCGGCGCAGCGTGCCGAACCCGGTGCAGGGCGCGTCGACCAGCACCCGATCGACCTTGCCGGCGAGCCGCTTCACGCGCGCGTCGCGCTCGGAGGCCAGCACCTGCGGGTGCACGTTGGAGAGCCCCGAGCGCGCGAGCCGCGGCGTGAGCTTCGCGAGGCGCTTGTCCGCCACGTCGAACGCGTACAGGCGGCCCTGCGAGCGCATGAGCGCGCCCATGAGCAGGGTCTTGCCGCCCGCGCCGGCGCAGAAGTCGACGACCATGTCGGAGCGCCGCGGCGCGACCACGAAACCGATGAGCTGGCTGCCCTCGTCCTGTACCTCGAGGCGGCCGTCCGCGAGCCACGGATGGCGCGCGAGCGACGGCCGGCCGGCGACGCGGATGCCGAGCGGGGAGTACGGCGTGGCGGTGGCGGCGAGCCCCTCCGCCACCAGCGCGGCGAGCGCGGCCTCGCGGTTCGTCTTCAGCGGGTTCACCCGCAGGTCGAACGGCGCCGGCGCGACCCACGCCCGCGCGAGCGCCACCCGCGTCGCGTCCCCGTACGCCTCGCCCAGCCGCTCCCACAGCCAGTCGGGCAGGTCGTGCGCGACGGCCGGCGGCAACTCGCGGGCGAGCCGCGACTTGAAGTGGCGCACCCACAGCGCGTCCGCGGCGTCGAGGATCGGCTCCAATTCGCGCAGCGAGCGGCCCATCTCGCGCACCACCACCGCGAGCGCGAGCTTGCGCGGCTCGGTCGATTCGGCGAGCGCCTCGAGCGAGCGCTGGCGGCGCAGCAGCGCGAACACGCCGTCGGCGATGAACGCGCGGTCGCGCTGCCCCAATTGCGGGTGCGACTTGAAGAACGCCGACAGGCCGGTGTCGGCGGGCGTGTCGAAGCGGCGCACGCGCTCGATCGCGGCCGCGAGCGCGGCGAGTTCTCCGGCGCGGATGGTCATTGGCCGGTCATCTGCGGGAAGGTCGCGCCCGGCCGCGCCTCGTCGTACGACGGCACGGTGTCGGGCCGCTGCGCCGGCGCGAGATCCGACGCGCGGGGCAGCGCTACGTCGCCGCCCGCGCCCATCTGCGCGGCCTCGTCCACGCGGATGCCGTCGAGCACGACCTCCACCGTGCCGCGCACTGTGTTCGACACCCGCATCTTGACCGGCAGGTAGCGCAGCGACGGCGCGAGCCACACGTAGGCGTCGGTCTTGCCGTCCTCGCTCGTGCGGTGCCAGCGTTCGGCCTCGATCGGGCCCTGCGACCATTCCACGGTGTCGACGCCTTCGCGGGTGAGGGTGTAGCGGACGAGCCGCCGGGGGGTGGCGACGGTCACGGTGACGACGTCGCTCGCCGGCGGCGTGAAGTAATACTGCCACATGAGCGACAGCGGATCGAACGTCGGGAGGTCGAGCGCCTCGGTCTTGTTGTCGTGCATCGTCACGATGCCCGCTTCCCAGTCGAACGTCGCGGTCTCGACGCGGTCGGGTCCGCCGCGCTCGATGCGCAGCACCTGCGGCTGCAGGCCGTCCTCGGTGATGAGCCCGCGGCTTTCGAGCTTCCCCTGTCCGCGCAGCACCAGCGCCGCGAGGCCGCGCGCCTCCCCGATGGTGACGATGCGGTAGCGGTTGTTCGCGTGCTCGAAGCGGTAGACGGCGTCGCCGATCTGGAAGCCGTGGGTGCCGAAGAACACCTTGAACGCGAGGTCGATGCGCGGGGGCAGCATCTTGCCGCTGGTGACCGCGCCCGGCGTGACCTGGGCTGCGGGGGCGGGCGGGGCGTCGGCCGCGGCGGGCGCCGGTGCGGCGGGGACCGCCGCTTCGGCAGGAGCCGCTTCCGGCGTCGGGGCGGCCTCGGGTGCCGGCGGCGCGACGGGCGAGGGCGCGCTGCGCCGGGGCTTGGGCTTCGGCTTGGCCGGCGGCGCGGGCTCCGGCGTGAGCGTCGGCTTCGGGGGCGGGGGCAGTTCGGTCAGGGTCGCGGTCAGCGGCACGCTGTCCGGGGTCGGCGTCTCGTGCCCCGACCAGAGCGTGAAGGCCAGGTGGACGGCGAGCGAGAGCAGGAGCGCGACCGTGAGCGCGCGGCGCGTGCGCCGGCCCGCGTTCGCCTCGGCGAGCCGCAGCGCGAGGGTGAGCAGCGACGGGGGCGCGGTGGTGGTGGACACGGTCGGCGGCAGTGGCGGCAGCACGCCGCCATAACGCCTAGAACGCGGCCGGCGCGTACAGCACGCCCGTGCTGCCCGCGTCCACCCCGCGGACCCGCACGCGGCTGCCGTCGATGACCAGCGCCCCGGCGCAGTACCACCTTACGACCGCCGGCAGCAGCACGTGTTCCGCCGCCAGCACCCGGGCGGCCAGCGTGTCCTCGTCGTCGTGGTCGTGGACCGGCACCACCGCCTGCCCGACGATCGGCCCGACGTCGACGTCGGGTGTCACGAAGTGGACGGTGCAGCCGTGGACCCGCACGCCGTCCGCCAGCGCGCGCCGGTGGGTGTGCAGGCCGGGGTAGGCGGGCAGCAGCGACGGGTGGATGTTGAGCATCCGGCGCTCGTAGCGGCGCACGAACGGTGCGCCCAGCACGCGCATGAAGCCTGCGAGGACGACGAGGTCGGGGCGTCCCGCGTCGATGCGCTCGGCGAGCGCGGCGTCGAACGCGTCGCGCGACGGGAAATCGCGGTGCGGCACCACGTGGGTCGCGACGCCGTGACCCGCCGCGACAGCGAGGCCGCCCGCGTCGGCCTTGTTCGCGATGACGTCGGTGACGGTGCCGCCGAGCGTGCCCGCGTGCATCGCCGCGAGCAGCGCGCCCAGGTTGGACCCGCGCCCCGAGATCAGGACGGTGATGCGCGGGTCGGCCATGGCGGGAAAGCGCGGCGCCGCGCCTACACGACGACCGTGGGCGGCTCGCCGGCCGGCTGCGCGACGACGGTGCCGATGCGCTGCGCGCGCTCGCCCTGCTCGTCGAGAATGCGCAGCGCGCGATCGGCGTGCTCGGCCGCGACCACGATGGCCATGCCGATGCCGCAGTTGAAGACGCGGTGCATCTCCGCGTCGGCGACGTTGCCGTGCCGCTGCAGCCAGTCGAAGATCGCGGGCCGCTGCCACGACGCGCGGGTGATGCGCGCCTGCAGTCCTTCCGGCAGCATGCGCGGCACGTTCTCGACGATGCCGCCGCCGGTGATGTGCGCCATGCCCTTGACCGGCACCGCGTGCATCAGCGCGAGGACGGGCTTCACGTAGATGCGGGTGGGCGCGAGCAGCGCGCCGCCCAGCGTGGTCGACTCGAACGGGGTGGCGAGGTCCACGCCGCTCTGGTCGACGATCTTGCGGATGAGCGAGAAGCCGTTGCTGTGCGGGCCGGACGAGGCGAGGCCCAGCACGACGTCGCCCCCCACGATCTTCGTGCCGTCGATGATGTCGGACTTCTCGACCACGCCGACCGCGAAGCCCGCGAGGTCGTATTCGCCGGGCGGGTACATGCCCGGCATCTCCGCCGTCTCGCCGCCGATGAGGGCGCAGCCCGCCTGCTCGCAGCCGTGCGCGATGCCCTTCACCACGTCCGCCGCGGTGTCGACATCGAGCTTGCCGCACGCGAAGTAGTCGAGGAAGAACAGCGGCTCCGCGCCCTGCACCAGGATGTCGTTGACGCTCATCGCGACGAGGTCGATGCCGACCGTGTCGTGGCGGCCGAGCCGGAAGGCGAGCATCAGCTTGGTGCCCACGCCGTCGGTGCCGGACACGAGCACCGGCTCGCGGAAGCGCTTCCCGATCTCGACTAAGCCCCCGAAACCGCCGATGCCCGCCAGCACCTCGGGCCGCATCGTGCGCTTGGCGAACGGCTTGATGCGCTCGACGAGCGCGTCGCCGGCATCGATGTCGACGCCCGCGTCGCGATAGGACAGGGCGGAGGTGGGAGCGGGCGCGGTCATGGGCGAGCCTGGGGGATCGTGGGCGCGGCGTGCGCCATTGCGACGCGTGTGCGCCGCAGCGGACGGCGAACCTTCTACAATGCGCGTCGGACGCGACGCACATGCCGAATTCGCGTCGGATTTTACCGGAAATGACCGCCGACCGCCCGCCGCCGCCTGCCGCCGCACCCGCGCCTGCCACCCCCGAAGGCGGGCTCGTGCCCGTCGGCGAGCCGCCCGATCCGCCACCGCGCGCGCGCCGCGTGCTGACGGTCCGCAACTACGTGTGGATCGTCGCCGCCGCGCTCGTGCTGGTGCTGGGGCTGCGCTACCTCGGGCCGGTGCTGACGCCGTTCCTGATCGGCGCGATCCTCGCCTACCTCGGCACGCCGATCGTCGACTGGGCGGCGCGGCGCAACGTGTCGCGCGGGCTCTCGACCACCCTCGTGGTGATGCTCTTCGGCGTGCTCTTGCTGGCGCTGTTCCTGGTCCTCATCCCGCTCGTCCAGGCGGAGGTGACGCTGGCGGCGAGCCGGCTGCCGGAACTGGTCGCCAAGCTGGTCGCGCGCCTGACGCCGTGGCTGCAGGAGACGTTCGGCGTCACCGTCACGTTCGACATGGATTCGCTCAAGAAGCTCATCGCGGAGAACATGGACGAGGCCCGCGACCTCTCGCTGCAGGTGCTGGCCGGGGTGAAGACCGGCAGCATGATCGTGGTCTCGGTGCTGGTGAACCTCGCCCTCATCCCGGTGGTGATGTTCTACCTGCTGCGCGACTGGCGGATGATCGCCGCGCACCTCATGTCGCTCGTCCCGCGCGACTGGGTGGGCAAGACGCACACGATCGTGTCCGACATCGACACCGTGCTGGCCGAGTTCCTGCGCGGCCAGCTCATGGTGATGATCGTGCTCGCCGCGTACTACGCGGTCGCGCTCTCCCTCGCCGGCCTCGACCGCGCGCTCGCGATCGGCGTGCTCACCGGCCTGCTGGTGTTCGTGCCGTACGTGGGCTACGGGCTCGGCCTCACGCTGGGGGTCCTGGCGGCACTTCTCCAGTGGTCGGGCTGGCCGGGCTTCCTCGCGGTGCTGGCGGTGTACGGCATCGGGCAGCTCCTCGAGGCGTACGTGCTGGTCCCCTACCTGGTCGGCGACCGCATCGGGCTCCACCCGCTGGCCGTGATCTTCGCGCTGCTCGCGTTCGGGCAGCTCTTCGGCTTCGCGGGGGTGCTGCTCGCGCTCCCCGCGTCGGCGGCGCTGCTGGTGGGCCTGCGGCACCTGCGCGCGGCCTACTTCGACTCGCCGGTCTACCGGGGCAACGAGTAGCCGCGTGGAGCAGCTCACGTTCGCGCTGGCGGCGCCGGAGCCGCCGTCGTTCGAGAACTTCATCGTGGGTCCCAACGGCGAGGCGGTGGCTCGGCTGCGGCTCGCGGCGCGGGGCGAACTGGCCGAGCGCGTCGTCCTGCTCTGGGGTGCCCCCGGGGCCGGGCGCAGCCACCTGCTGCGGGCCGTGGTGGGCGCCGCGGCCCGGCCGGCGCTGTATTGTCCCGGGCCGGCGGCCGCACCGGCCGAGCCGCCCGATCCCGGGGCGCTGGTGGCCGTGGACGACGTCGGGCAGGCGGACGCCGCGGCGCAGGGCCGGCTCTTCACCCTCTTCAACGCGCTGCAGGAGAGCGGGGGGCTGCTGGTGGCGGCGGCCGACGTGCCGCCCGCGCGGCTGCCCCTGCGCGACGACCTCCGGTCGCGGCTGGGCTGGGGTCTCGTCTACGAACTGCTGCCGCTGGCCGACGCCGACAAGCCGGCCGCGCTGGCGGCGCACGCCCGGGAGCGGGGCTTCCGCCTGCCCGACGAGGTGATCGCGTACCTGCTGGCGCACGGCCGCCGCGACATGGCGTCGCTGGTCGCCACCCTGTCCGCGCTGGACGCCTATTCGCTGGCGGCCAAGCGCCCGATCACCCTGCCGCTGGTCCGGGAGTGGCTGCAGCGGCCCCTGCCGTCGTGACCCAACCCCCGGGGGTGGCGCGTGTTGCAAAAATGAGGCGGCGGCCCCCGCACTGCGCAAAAACCGTTGAAAATCCCCTAGTTCTTTGATCTGTCAGGTAAAATGACGGCCTGCCCGGCGCGCGAGCACGGGTAGTGCTGTCAACCGCCTTGCACATGCGTCCGTTAATGGCGGCGACACGGGAGACCGGTGTCTTATTTTTCAGCTTCCCTCAAAGGATGATGCAATGAAGCAATTGGTTGCGGCACTGGCAATGACGGCGTTTGCGGCCGTCGCGTTCGCGCAAGGCACGACTCCCCCGGCCCCCTCGTCGGCTCCCGCCGCGTCGGCCACGCCGGCAGCACCGGCTACCAGCAGCAAGAAGAAGACCTCCAAGAAGAAGGCTTCCAAGAAGTCGAGCAGCTCCAAGGCGCCCGCTTCGACGACGACGCCCGCCAAGCAATAACGACAAGGCAGCACTCCTGACCACACCCGAGACCACAGAGGATATCCAAATGAACAAGCTTCTCATCGCACTGATCGCCGGCGCCTTCGCGTCGGTGGCCGCCGCCCAGACGGCTGCCCCGGCCGCCACGACGCCCGCCAAGGAAAAGGCCAAGGAAGTCCAGGCCGTGACCCAATCGCAGACCGACACCAACTCCGGCGCCAAGACGGCGGCGGAAGCGGCGAAGAACACCGCGGTCTCGAAGGAAACGCCGAAGATGACGACCGCCGAGAAGAACGCCGCCATCAAGGCCGCGAACAAGTCGGGCGCGAACCCGAACAACGACGCCGGTACCGCCGCGACCGCCAAGCAGCAGGCCGCGAACACCGCGAAGTCGAAGGAAGTGCCGAAGCAGAACACCGAGCTCAAGACCAAGGAAGGCCAGCAGCAGCTCGAGAAGGAACTGCAGCAGAAGTCGAAGGCCGGCGGCTAGTCTCCCGCTTTCGCACGCGGAAGGCAGGGCGGTCGCGCCCTGCCTTCTTTTTTTGCCCGGCCGGCAGCGCGCCGGCACGTAGAATTCCCGGATGCCTGAATCGACGCCCTCCCGCCCCGCCGTGACCGTCTGCACCGTCGTGGAACGCGACGGTCGCTACCTGCTCGTGCAGGAGCACACGCGCGCCGGCCTGCGCCTCAACCAGCCGGCCGGCCACCTCGAATGCGGCGAGTCCCTCGCGGCCGGGGCCGCGCGCGAGACGCTGGAGGAGACCGGCTGGCACGTGCAGCCGACCGCCCTGATCGGCGTGTACCGCTGGACCTCGCGCGAGACCGGGGTTACCTTCGTGCGCTTCTCGTTCGCGGGCACTGCCACCGCGCACGACCCGGCGCGGCCGCTCGACACCGGCATCGTGCGCGCGCTGTGGATGACCTACGACGAGATCGTCGCCTCGCGGGCCGAGCATCGCAGCCCGCTCGTCCTGCGCTGCGTCGACGACTTCCGCGCCGGCGTCCGCCTGCCGATCGACCTCGTGCAGGAGATCGCGTGACGGGCGCGGCCGCTTGCCGCACCGGTACGGGTCGTCCGGCGTGAACGCGACCGCGACGCCCGCCCGGCGCCGGACGCGCGTCATCGTCGGGATGTCCGGGGGCGTCGACTCGTCGGTCGCGGCGTGGCTCCTGAAGCAGCAGGGCTACGAGGTGGTCGGCGTCTTCATGAAGAACTGGGAGGACGACGACACCGACGAGTACTGCACGTCGCGCGTCGACCTGGTCGACGCCGCGGCGGTGGCCGACGTCATCGGCATCGACCTCGAGGCGGTCAACTTCGCGGCCGAGTACCGCGAGCGGGTGTTCGCGCACTTCCTGCGCGAGTACGAGGCCGGCCGCACGCCCAATCCCGACGTGCTCTGCAACAGCGAGATCAAGTTCGCGGCGTTCCTCGAGTATGCGCAGCGCCTCGGCGCCGACTGCATCGCGACCGGCCACTACGCAAGGGTGCGGCGCGCCGCCGGCGACGCGTCGCGGGTCGAGTTGCTGAAGGCCGCGGATGGCACCAAGGACCAGAGCTACTTCCTGCACCGGCTGTCGCAGCGGCAGCTGGCCCCCGTGCTGTTCCCGCTGGGCGATCTCATGAAGCGCGACGTGCGCCGGATCGCGCAGCGCGAGGGCATCCCCACGTACGCCAAGAAGGACTCGACGGGCATCTGCTTCATCGGCGAGCGGCCGTTCCGCGACTTCCTCGCGCGCTACCTCCCGCGCACGCCGGGTCCGATGGTGACGCCGGCGGGCGAGCGCGTCGGCATGCACCAGGGGCTCGCATACTACACGCTCGGGCAGCGGCAGGGACTCGGCATCGGCGGCACGCGCGACGGCAGCGACGCGCCGTGGTTCGTGGCCGCGAAGGACATGGCGCGCAACGCGCTGGTGGTGGTGCAGGGCCACGACCACCCGCTGCTCTTCCGGCCCGAGGTGGCCGCGTTCGACCTGAACTGGATCGCCGGAGCGCCGCCGGCGTGGCCGCGCCGCCTCGCCGCCAAGACACGCTACCGGATGGCGGACGCGGCGTGCACGGTGCGCGCGACGGAGGCGGGCGTGGTGGCCGCGTTCGATGCGCCGCAGTGGGCCCCGACGCCCGGCCAGTACCTCGTGTTCTACGACGGCGACGTGTGCCTCGGGGGCGGGGTGATCGCGCAGGGGGCGGCTGCGCTCGCCGTCCCGGGTATCGCCGCGAGCGTCGCGGCCTAGCGCGCAGCGACCCGGCAATCGCGGGGCCGCGGGCCGCGCCGCTGTCTTGCGTCGTTCCCGCGGCGGCCGGAAGCGGCGGCGCGCGGGACGGCGTTCGCTCGGGGCACCGGGAGGCGCGGCCCGTGCGGGCGGGCCAGCGCCGATGCCGCTGCCGACGGCCGTGGCCGGCGGCAGCGATCAGAACGGGATGTCGTCGTCGAAGTCGTCGACGTTCTTCTTGGCGCCGCCGCCCGCGGGCTTGCCGCCGGCACCACCGCCGCCACTTTCGCGCCGCATGCCGCCGCCGCCACCACCGCCGGCCGGGGCGCCGCCGCCGAAGTCGGCGTCACCGCCGCCACCGCCGTCGCGCGCGCCGCCGATGAGCTGCATGCGGTCGGCCACGATCTCGGTGGAGTACTTCTCCACGCCGTCCTTGTCGGTGTACTTGCGCGTCTGCAGCCGGCCCTCGATGTAGACCGAGCGGCCCTTCTTGAGGTACTCGCCCGCGATCTCCGCCTGGCGGCCGAACAGCACGACGCGGTGCCACTCGGTGCGCTCCTGCTTCTCGCCGCTCTTGTCCTTCCACTGCTCCGAGGTGGCGATGTTGAGGTTCGTGACCGCGTCGCCGCCCGTGGTGTAGCGCGTCTCCGGATCGCGCCCGAGATTGCCGAGGAGGATCACCTTGTTGACTGAGGCCATCTCACGTTTCTCCCATTGAGTGCGCGCGCTGCGGTAAGGCGGTGTCGCGGGCGCGAAGGTGTGCGTGGCTGCCGGCCGACCGCCCCGCCGCACGGTGCGCGGCCTGGACATTTCCGCGCCCTGCGCATGGGCTCGCGACCGCGCGCACGGCGATTGGAATCGGGCAGGCGAAACGCAATATACTAACAGGTTCGCCTCTCGTCCTTCATCCGGATGGACGAGGCGGCGGGAGAGTGCGCAGCGCCGCCCCGACGGCCGTTGCGCGCCCCGACAACGAGCGAGATTCGACGCGCCAATGGATTCCATCCGCATCCGCGGTGCCCGCACCCACAACCTCAAGAACCTCAACCTCGATCTGCCGCGGCACCAGCTGATCGTGATCACGGGGCTCTCGGGCTCGGGCAAGAGCTCGCTCGCCTTCGACACGCTGTACGCGGAAGGGCAGCGCCGCTACGTCGAGTCGCTGTCCGCGTACGCGCGGCAGTTCCTGCAGCTCATGGAGAAGCCGGACGTCGACCTGATCGAGGGCCTGTCGCCGGCGATCTCGATCGAGCAGAAGGCCACGTCGCACAACCCGCGCTCGACGGTGGGCACGGTCACCGAGATCCACGACTACCTGCGGCTCCTGTTCGCGCGGGTCGGCGACCCGTACTGCCCCGACCACCCCGAGCAGAAGCTCGCCGCGATGACCATCTCGCAGATGGTCGACGCCACCCTCGCGCTGCGCGCGCCGCACGACGTCGAGGGTCCGCGCCTGATGATCCTCTCGCCGGCGGTGGTCAACCGCAAGGGCGAGCACCACGAGCTCTTCGTCGAGCTGCGCGCCAAGGGCTTCGTGCGCGTGCGCGTCGACGGCAAGGTATGCGAGATCGACGCGGTGCCGAAGCTCGCCAAGACCACCAAGCACACGATCGAGGTCGTGGTCGACCGGCTGCGCGTGCGCGAGGAGTTCAAGCAGCGGCTCGCCGAGTCCTTCGAGACCGCGCTGCGCCACGGCGACGGCCGCGCGATCGCGGTCGAGATGGACACCGGCACCGAGCACCTGTTCTCGGCGAAGTTCGCGTGCCCCGTCTGCAACTACGCGCTGGCCGAGCTCGAGCCGCGCTTGTTCTCGTTCAACAGCCCGCTGGGCGCGTGCCCGAAGTGCGACGGTCTGGGCTCGATCAGCTTCTTCGACCCGAAGCGCGTCGTCGCCTTTCCGCAGCTGTCGCTCGCGTCCGGCGCGATCCGCGGCTGGGACCGCCGCAACCAGTTCTACTTCCAGCTGCTGGGCAGCCTCGCCAAGCACGTCGGCTTCGACGTCGACCGGCCGTTCGCGAAGCTGCCCGAGCGCGTGCAGAACGTGATCCTGATGGGCTCCGGCGACGAGAAGATCCCGTTCACGTACCTCTCCGACCGCGGCAAGCCGATCGTGCGCGAGCACACGTTCGAGGGCATCCTCCCGAACCTCGAGCGGCGCTACCGCGAGACCGACTCGATGATGGTGCGCGAGGAACTCGCGAAGTACCTCAACAACAAGCCGTGCCCCGAGTGCAACGGCACGCGCCTGAAGCGCGAGGCGCGGTTCGTGAAGGTGGGCACCGACGACGGCGCGCGCACGATCTACGAGATCTCGGGCTTCCCGCTGAAGGGCGCGATGGATTTCTTCCGCGGCCTCGCGCTCGACGGGCAGAAGGCCGCGATCGCCGACCGCATCGTCAAGGAGATCGTGGTGGCTGCAGTTCCTGAACAACGTGGGCCTCGATTACCTCGCGCTCGACCGCTCGGCGGAGACGCTCTCCGGCGGCGAGGCGCAGCGCATCCGCCTCGCGTCGCAGATCGGCTCCGGCCTTGCCGGCGTGATGTACGTGCTCGACGAGCCCTCGATCGGCCTGCACCAGCGCGACAACGACCGGTTGCTCGCCACGCTGAAGCACCTGCGCGACCTCGGCAACAGCGTGATCGTCGTCGAGCACGACGAGGACGCGATCAACGCGGCGGACCACGTCGTCGACATGGGGCCGGGCGCAGGTGAGCACGGCGGGCAGGTGGTCGCGCAGGGCACGCCCGAGGACATCCGGCGCGCGCCGCATTCGCTGACCGGCCAGTATCTCGCCGGGCATCGCCAGATTCCCGTGCCGGCGCGGCGGCACAAGGCCGACCCGGGCCGGCAGCTCGTGATCAGCGGCGCCACCGGCAACAACCTGCGCGGCGTGACGCTGAAACTGCCCATCGGCCTCTTCGTGTGCGTGACGGGCGTGTCGGGGTCGGGCAAGTCCACGCTCATCAACGACACGCTGTACCACGCGGTCGCGCGGCACCTGTACGACAGCGCCGAGGAGCCCGCGCCGCACAAGGAGATCGACGGCCTCGAGCACTTCGACAAGGTCATCAACGTCGACCAGAGCCCGATCGGCCGCACGCCGCGCAGCAATCCGGCGACCTACACCGGCCTCTTCACGCCCATCCGCGAGCTGTTCGCGCAGGTCAAGGAGGCGCGCGAGCGCGGCTATGGGCCCGGGCGCTTCTCGTTCAACGTGAAGGGCGGGCGCTGCGAGGCGTGCCAGGGCGACGGCCTCATCAAGGTCGAGATGCACTTCCTGCCGGACGTGTACGTGCCTTGCGACGTGTGCCACGGCCAGCGCTACAACCGCGAGACGCTCGAGATCCGGTACAAGGGCAAGAACATCCACGAGGTGCTCGCGATGACGGTCGAGCAGGCGCACGCGTTCTTCGAGCCGGTGCCGGCCGTCGCGCGCAAGCTCGCCACCCTCGTCGACGTCGGCCTGTCGTACATCACGCTCGGGCAGTCGGCGACCACGCTCTCCGGGGGCGAGGCGCAGCGCGTGAAGCTGGCGCTCGAGCTCTCCAAGCGCGACACCGGGCGCACGCTCTACATCCTGGACGAGCCGACGACGGGCCTGCACTTCCACGACATCGAGTTGCTGCTCACCGTGCTGCACCGGCTGCGCGACCACGGCAACACGGTGGTGGTGATCGAGCACAACCTCGACGTCATCAAGACGGCCGACTGGATCGTCGACCTCGGGCCCGAGGGCGGCGCGGGCGGCGGCACCATCATCGCCGAGGGGATGCCGGAGGCGGTGGCCGCGACGGCGGCGAGCTACACCGGGCAGTACCTGAAGCCGGTGCTGGAGGTCGAGGCGAAGCGGCGGGGCAAGGCGCAGGACGCGCCACGCCGCGGCCGCAAGGCCTCCGGCGACCTGCTCGGTTGAGGCCGGGATGAGCGCAGGCGAGCGGTTGCCGGGCACGCCCGAGCCGATGTTCCGGTGGCCGGGTGCCGGCGGCATCACGCTGGCCGGCGATGCTTGGGGCGACGCGGCGGCGCCGCTCGTGCTGCTGCTGCACGGCGGCGGCCAGACGCGCCACGCGTGGAAGAACGTCGGGCGCGTGCTGGGCGACGCGGGCTTCCGCGCGATCGCGTTCGACGCGCGCGGGCACGGCGACTCCGACTGGGCGCCCGACGGCCGCTACGGCACGGACGTGATGATCGACGACCTGCTCGCGCTGCTGCATGCGCTCGGCAATCCGCGGCCCGCGCTGGTGGGTGCGTCGATGGGCGGCGGCACGAGCCTGTGCGCCATCGGCGAGGATCGCATCGACGCCACGGCGCTGGTGATGGTCGACATTGCCCCGCGCATCGAGCCCTCCGGGGTGGCGAACATCCGCGCGTTCATGGAGCGCGACCCCAACGGCTTCGCGTCGCTCGCCGAGGTGGCCGACGCGATCGCGGCCTACCAGCCGCACCGCCGGCGGCCGCGCAACCTCGCGGGGCTCGCGAAGAACGTGCGCCTCGGCGCCGACGGGCGCTATCGCTGGCACTGGGACCCGCGTTTCCGCGAGGCGCGGCGCAGCCTGTCCGAGCGCCAGCAGCGCTTCGAGGCCGCCACGCGCCGGCTGCTGCTGCCGGTGATGATCGTCCGCGGCGGCATGTCCGACGTGGTGACGGAAGAGGGCGTGCAGGAGTTCCTCGCGCTGTGCCCGCAGGCCGAGTATGCGAACGTCGGCAGCGCCGGCCACATGGTCGCGGGCGACCGCAACGACGCGTTCGGCAGCGCCGTCGTCGACTTCCTGCAGCGCAAGGCGCCTATGGGTGCCGCCGGTCACGCGGCGCGCGGCGGGCCGGCGTTGCCGCACGACGCGGATCTGTCCGACGTACCCTGAGCCATCCCTTCCCTCGCAGGGTGAGAGGGGTCCCGGCAGCGTTCAGGTGCCTGACTCCGGCGCGCGTGTTGTTCGCGCGTCGGTGTCAGGCACCGGG
The DNA here is from genome assembly GCA_046347715.1 of Burkholderiales bacterium. Classification (GTDB taxonomy): domain Bacteria; phylum Pseudomonadota; class Gammaproteobacteria; order Burkholderiales; family Casimicrobiaceae; genus VBCG01. The sequence goes on along the minus strand of JAXMFO010000007.1, from coordinate 54 downwards.
TTCGTCAGGCACCGGGCTCGGCCGCCGGCGCCGACTTGGTGATCGCCGCGAGTA
>JAXMFO010000006.1:0-331238 GCA_046347715.1 Burkholderiales bacterium | reverse complement strand
TCAAGCTCGCGATGGCGCTCGAGAAGATCGCGCTCGAGGACGACTACTTCGTCTCGCGCAAGCTCTACCCGAACGTCGACTACTACTCCGGCATCGTGCAGAAGGCGATCGGCGTCCCGGTGTCGCTGTTCACCGCCATCTTCGCGCTCGCCCGCACCGTCGGCTGGATCGCGCAGCTGAACGAGATGATCACCGATCCGGAATACAAGATCGGCCGTCCGCGCCAGCTCTTCACGGGTGCCAAGCCGCGCAGCGTGGTGCCGATCGCGCAACGCGGGTAAGCCCCGCGTCGACTCGGGCGGCCCGGTGGCACGGACCGCCCGAATTGCATCCGGGGGCGCCAACCCCCAACTGCCATCCCTGGCACAGGCATCCGAGGTGATCCGATGGGCATCATGAAGGAATTCGAATCGACCAGCACGCTGTTCGGCGCCAACGCGCCGTTCATCGAGGAGCTGTACGAGCGCTACCTGGCCGATCCGGAGAGCGTGGGGCCCGAGTGGCGCACCTACTTCGACGAGCTGCGCGGCGGGGCGCCCGACGTGGCGCACGCACCGGTCGTCGAGTCGTTCCGCGAACTCGCGCGCAACCGCCGCGTGCAGGGCGCGATGGTCGACGCCACCACCATGCACAAGCAGGTGCTGGCGCTGCGCCTCATCAGCAAGTTCCGCACGCTCGGCATGCTGCGCGCCGACCTCGACCCGCTGAAGCAGCACGAGCCCGACTACGTCGCGGACCTCGACCTCGCGACCTACGGCTTCACGGATGCCGACATGGACACCGAGTACGACGTCGGCTCGTTCAAGGCCGGCCCGGCCCGCATGCGGCTGCGCGACATCGTGCAGGCGCTGCGGGACACGTACACGCGCACGCTTGGCGCCGAGTACATGCACATGTCGGACACGGCCTCCCAGCGCTTCTGCCAGGAGCGCCTCGAGCCGATCCGCTCGCGGCCGAAGTACACGCCCGAGCAGCGCCGGCACTTCCTCGAGCGGCTCACCGCCGCCGAGACGCTCGAGCGCTACCTGCACACGCGCTACGTCGGCCAGAAGCGCTTCTCCGGCGAGGGCGGCGACACCATCATCCCGATGCTCGACCGCCTGATCGAGCTCGCGGGCACCGCGGGCATCGGCGAGATCGTGCTCGGCATGGCGCACCGCGGGCGCCTCAACGTGCTGGTCAACACGCTGGGCAAGATGCCGGCGCAGCTCTTCTCCGAGTTCGAGGGCAAGGCCGCGCAGGACCTGCCGGCGGGCGACGTGAAGTACCACCAGGGCTTCTCGTCGGACGTCTCCACGCCCGGCGGGCCGGTCCACCTCACGCTCGCGTTCAACCCGTCGCACCTCGAGATCGTGAACCCGGTGGTCGAGGGCTCGGTGCGCGCGCGCCAGTCCCGCCGGGGCGACAAGGCTGGCGACCAGGTGCTGCCGCTCCTGATCCACGGCGACGCCGCGATCGCGGGGCAGGGGGTGAACCAGGAAGTGCTGAACATGGGCCAGACCCGCGGCTACTACACGGGCGGCACCATCCACATCGTCATCAACAACCAGATCGGCTTCACGACGTCGGACCCGCGCGACATCCGCGGCACGACGTTCTGCACCGACATCGCGAAGATGGTCGAGGCGCCGGTGCTGCACGTCAACGGCGACGACCCCGAGGTGTGCCTGCTCGCCGTGGAACTCGCGCTCGAGTACCGCCAGCGCTTCCACCGCGACGTGTTCATCGACCTCGTCTGCTTCCGCCGTCTCGGGCACAACGAGGCCGACGAGCCGCAGCTCACGCAGCCCCTCATGTACCGGCGCATCGCGCAGCACCCGGGCACGCGCAAGCTCTACGCGCAGAAGCTCGAGGCCGAGGGCGTGATCAAGGCCGAGGACGCGGACGCGATGGTGGCGACCTACCGGGCGGCGATGGACAAGGGCCAGCACACCAACAAGACGGTGCTGTCCAACTACAAGCCGCCGTTCACGATCGACTGGACGCCCTTCGTCGGGCGCCACTGGTCCGATACGGTCGAGACCGCGGTGCCGAAGGCGACGCTGACCGCGCTGTCCGACCGGCTCGCGGTGGTGCCGGAAGGGTTCAAGCTGCACCCGCGCGCGGAAAAGGTGATCGCCGACCGCAAGGCCATGGGCGAGGGCAAGCTGCCGCTCGACTGGGGCATGGGCGAGATCCTCGCCTACGCGACGCTCCTCAACGACGGCTACGGCGTGCGCCTGTCCGGCGAGGACATGGGCCGCGGCACGTTCTCGCACCGCCACTCGGTGCTGCACGACCAGAAGCGCGAGCGCTGGGACGAGGGCGTGTACATCCCGCTGCAGCACCTCAAGGACGGGCAGCCGACCATCGAGATCATCGACTCGGTCCTGACCGAGCAGGCGGTGCTGGGCTTCGAGTACGGCTTCGCGACCTCCGACCCGCACCGGCTCGTCGTGTGGGAGGCGCAGTTCGGCGACTTCGTGAACGGCGCGCAGGTCGTGATCGACCAGTTCATCAGCGCCGGCGAGGTGAAGTGGGGCCGCATCTGCGGCCTCGTGATGCTGCTGCCGCACGGCTACGAGGGGCAGGGTCCCGAGCACTCGTCGGCGCGGCCGGAGCGCTTCCTGCAGCTCTGCGCGCAGCACAACATGCAGGTGGTGGTCCCGAGCACGCCCGCGCAGGTCTTCCACATGCTGCGCCGGCAGATGCTGCGCAAGTACCGGAAGCCGCTGATCGTGATGAGCCCGAAGAGCCTGCTGCGGCACAAGGAGGCCATCTCGACGCTGGACGAGCTCGCCGCGGGCACGTTCAAGACCGTGATCGGCGAGACCGAGAAGCTCGACCCGAAGAAGGTGACGCGCGTGCTGGCGTGCTCCGGCAAGGTGTACTACGAGCTCCTCGCGTACCGCCGCGACAAGAAGATCGACAACATCGCGATCGTGCGGCTGGAGCAGCAGTACCCGTTCCCGCACGACGACTTCTCCCGCGAGGTCGCGAAGTTCCCGCACGCCAAGGAAGTGGTGTGGGTGCAGGAGGAGCCGCAGAACCAGGGTGCGTGGTACCGCCTGCGGGCCTACCTGCGCGCGGACATCGCGCCGCAGCAGGTGCTCGCCTACGCGGGCCGGCCGATTTCCGCGTCGCCGGCGGTGGGCTATGCCACCAAGCACAACGCAGAACAGAAGCAGCTCGTCGAGGACGCATTCGCCGCGAAGTTGCAGTCCGGCGAGATGGTCGTCGCCCACTAGTCCCCAGGGTGTAGAACATGCGCATCGAAGTCAAAGTCCCGCAGCTCCCCGAGTCCGTGGCCGAAGCCACGCTCGTGAGCTGGCACAAGAAGCCCGGTGAGGCCGTCGCCCGCGACGAGAACCTGATCGACGTCGAGACCGACAAGGTCGTGCTCGAGCTGCCTGCACCCGGCGACGGCGTGCTGGTCGAGCTCGTGAAGCCGGACGGCTCCACGGTCACGTCCAACGAGGTGATCGCGATCATCGACACCGAGGCCAAGGGCGCCGCCGCGGCCGCTGCCGCGCCCAAGGACGGCGAGGCGAAGAAGGCCGAGGCCAAGCCCGCGCCGGCGGCCGCCGCAGCGCCTGCCGCCAGCGCCACCGCGCTGCCGGCCGCGCGCAAGATCCTGGCGGAGGCGGGCGTCGCCGCCGCCGACGTCGCCGGCACCGGCCGTGGCGGCCGCGTGACCAAGGGCGACGCGCTCGCCGCGGTGGAAGCCAAGTCCGCACCCGCCGCCGCGCCCGCGGCCGCACCGGTCGCGAGGGCGCCGGCCGTGCCGCTGCCCGTGCAGCTCGGCAACCGTCCCGAGCAGCGCGTGCCGATGTCGCGCCTGCGCCAGCGCGTCGCCGAGCGCCTCGTGCAGTCGCAGTCGACCGCAGCGATCCTCACGACGTTCAACGAAGTGAACATGCAGCCGGTCATCGACCTGCGCAACAAGTACAAGGATCGCTTCGAGAAGGAGCACGGCGTGAAGCTCGGCTTCATGAGCTTCTTCGTGAAGGCGGCCGTGCACGCGCTCAAGAAATACCCGCTGGTCAACGCGTCGATCGACGGCAACGACATCGTGTACCACGGCTACTACGACATCGGCATTGCCGTGGGCAGCCCGCGCGGCCTCGTCGTGCCGATCCTGCGCGACGCCGACCAGATGTCGATCGCCGACGTCGAGAAGCAGATCGCCGAGTACGGCAAGCGCGCCGCCGACGGCAAGCTCACCGTCGAGGAACTGACCGGCGGCACGTACACGATCAGCAACGGCGGCGTGTTCGGCTCGATGCTCTCGACGCCGATCATCAACCCGCCGCAGTCGGCGATCCTCGGCGTGCACGCGACCAAGGACCGCGCGGTGGTGGAGAACGGGCAGGTCGTGGTGCGCCCGATGAACTACCTCGCGCAGTCGTACGACCACCGGATCATCGACGGCCGCGAGGCGGTGCTGTCGCTGGTGGCCATCAAGGAGGCGCTGGAGGACCCGGCGCGCCTGCTGCTCGACCTGTGATGCCTGTCGCGGCGGGCGGCGCCGCCCCGGGCCGCGACGCGAATGAAAGCGACCCATGAGTGAGCAATTCGACGTCGTCGTGATCGGCGGCGGCCCCGGCGGCTACATCGCCGCCATCCGCGCGGCGCAACTCGGCTTCAAGACGGCCTGCATCGACGACTGGACCCGCAAGGACGGCAAGCCCGCGCCCGGCGGCACCTGCACCAACGTCGGGTGCATCCCGTCGAAGGCGCTGCTGCAGTCGTCCGAGCACTTCGAGCACGCGGGCCACGCGTTCGCCGAGCACGGCATCGCCGTGTCCGGCCTCGCGATGGACGTCGCGAAGATGCTCGCGCGCAAGGACAAGGTCGTCGCGCAGAACAACGACGGCATCCTGTTCCTCTTCAAGAAGAACAAGGTGACCTACTACAACGGCCTGGGCTCGTTCGCCGGCAAGGAGGGCGAGCGGTGGAAGGTCGCGGTGGCCGGGGCGAAGCCCGCGGAGCTGGCCGCGACGCACGTCATCGTGGCCACCGGCTCGAAGCCGCGGATGCTCCCCGGAGTGGCCGCCGACAACGTGCGCATCCTCGACAACGCCGGCGCGCTCGCGATCCCCGCGGTCCCGAAGAAGCTCGGCGTGGTGGGCGCGGGCGTCATCGGCCTCGAGATGGGCAGCGTGTGGCGGCGCCTCGGCGCGGACGTCACCGTGCTCGAAGCGCTGCCCGCGTTCCTCGGGATCGTCGACACGGCCATCGCCAAGGAAGCGCAGAAGCAGTTCACGAAGCAGGGCCTCAAGATCCACACCGGGGTGAAGATCACCGAGGTGAAGGCCGGCAAGAACGACGTCAAGGTCGCGTACACCGATTCCGCCGGCAAGGAGCAGTCGGACACCTACGACCACCTCATCGTCTCGATCGGGCGCGTGCCGTTCACCGGCGGCCTCAACGCGGAAGGCGTGGGCCTCGCCCTCGACGCCCGCGGGTTCGTCACGGTCGACGACGACTGCCGCACCAACCTGCCGAACGTCTGGGCGATCGGCGACGTGGTGCGCGGCCCGATGCTCGCGCACAAGGCGGAGGAGGAGGGCGTGGCGGTGGCCGAGCGGCTCGCCGGCCAGCACGGGCACGTGAACTTCGACACCGTGCCGTGGGTGATCTACACCGCGCCGGAGATCGCGTGGGTCGGCAAGACCGAGCAGCAGCTGAAGGAAGAGGGCGTGGACTACCGCGCCGGCAGCTTCCCGTTCACGGCGAACGGCCGGGCGCGGGCGATGGGCGACACCACCGGGCTCGTGAAGATCCTCGCGGACCGCAAGACCGACCGCATCCTCGGCATGCACGTGATCGGCCCGATGGCCTCCGAACTGATCTCCGAGGGGGTGGTGGCCATGGAATTCGGGGCGTCCAGCGAGGACCTGGCCCGGATCTGCCACGCACACCCGACCCTGTCCGAAGCCACCAAGGAGGCGGCTTTGGCGGTGGACGGACGGACGCTGAACCTCTAGGATAGGCACAAAGGCGGGGCGGCAGCGGTGCGCCCCGGTCGATGGAGGAGAGCGGGTGCGGTTCCGCTGCAACGTCGCCCTGGCGGCATTCGAACGGACGGCAGGCTTCGCCGCCGCGCGCCGGACGTGAGCAACGCCCGCCCGACCCGCATGGCGCACCAGGCGCCCCGGGGGGGCGGGGCAAACGCAATCATGGAACACGACGCATGACCGGGGCGCTCGCTCCCGGGGAGATCGCGCGCCGTCAGGGCGCGCTCATCGCATACCTCGACCCGCTGCTCGCGCAGCGCGGCGCGACGCTCGACCACTCGCAGGCGGCGGCGCTCGACCGCCTCCAGCAACTGTCCGACGAGCTGGCCGCGTTCAAGACCGCGCGCCGGTCGACGTTGAAGCGCCTGCTGTCGCCGCCCGACGTCCCGCGCGGCCTGTACCTCTGGGGCGGGGTGGGGCGCGGCAAGAGCTTCCTGATGGACAGCTTCTACGCGACCGTGCCGATCCGGCGCAAGACGCGCGTGCACTTCCACGCGTTCATGCGCGACGTGCACGAGGAACTCAAGACGCTGAAGAACGAAGTGGACCCGCTCGCCACGGTGGCGGCGCGCATCGCCAAGCGCTACCGCCTCGTGTGCTTCGACGAGTTCCACGTGTCCGACATCGCCGACGCGATGATCCTCGGGCGCCTGCTCACCGCGCTCTTCGCCGCGGGCGTGGTGTTCGTGATGACGTCGAACTACCCGCCGGCGGGCCTCTATCCGAACGGCCTCAAGCGCGAGAACTTCATCGCCACCATCCGCCTCATGGAACAGTGGCTCGACGTGGTCGAGGTCGACGGCGGCGTCGACTACCGGCTGCGCACGCTCGAGCACGCCGCCTGCTTCCTCGTGCCCGCGGGCCCGGCCGCGGACGCGACCCTGGACCGGACGTTCGAGGCGATGCGCAACGGCAACGACGAGTCGCCGGAGCTCGTCGTCGACGGCCGGCCGCTCCATGCCCGCCGCCGCGCCGGCAGCGCGATCTGGTTCGACTTCCACGCGCTGTGCGACGGCCCGCGCTCGCAGCGCGACTACCTCGAGCTCGCGCAGCGCTTCGCGGTGGTGTTCCTCTCCGGCATCCCGGCGATGTCGCCCGAGCAGCGCGACCTCGCGCGCCGCTTCACGTGGCTCGTCGACATCCTGTACGACCACAAGGTGAAGCTCGTCGCCTCCGCCGACGTTCCCGCGGAGGCGCTGTACGTCGCCGGCCACAACGCGCAGGAGTTCCCGCGCACGGTCAGCCGGCTGATCGAGATGCGCACCCACGATTACCTGGCCGAGCCGCACGCCGCCGACGACGCGCGGGCAGCCGCCCCCGTTCCCGCCTGACCCACAAGCACACAGAAGGAGATTGCCATGCCCAACAAATTCAAGGCCTATCGCACGTTCGAGGAGAACGGCGTGGTGGCGAGCTCGTTCGTCGACATGACGATCGACGAGCTCGACCACGGCGAGGTGATCATCCGGACCAAGTACTCGACGATCAACTACAAGGACGCGCTCTCGCACAACGGCACCGGCAAGATCATGCGCAAGTACCCGACGGTGGCCGGCATCGACATGGCCGGCACCGTCGAGGCGTCGTCCGACCCGCGCTTCAAGTCCGGCGACAAGGTGCTCGTGACGGGCTACGACATGGGCGTGGCGCACGACGGCGGCTACGCCGAGCACGTGCGCGTCCCCGCCGACTGGGTGGTGCGCCGGCCCGAGAGCATGACCGCGTTCGACGCGATGACGCTCGGCACCGCCGGCTTCACCGCGGCGCTCGCGATCGAGAACATGCAGACGATGGGGCTCACCCCTGCAGCCGGACCGGTCGCCGTGACGGGCGCGACGGGCGGCGTCGGCTCGGTGGCGGTGGAGATCCTCGCCAAGCTGGGCTACCACGTGGTCGCGATCACGGGCAAGGGCGAGGAGGCCGACTACCTGAAGTCCATCGGCGCCAAGGAGGTGGTCCTGCGGCAGTCGCTCGACTTCACGAAGATCCGTCCGCTCGACCGCGCGACGTTCGCGGGCGCGATCGACAACCTGGGCGGCGACATCCTGGCGTGGCTCCTGTCCGTGCAGAAGATCGGCGGCACGGTGGCGGCGGTCGGGCTGGCCGCGGGCCACAAGCTCAACACGACCGTGATGCCGTTCATCCTGCGCGGCGTCCACCTCCTCGGCACCGACAGCGTCAACTGCCCGATGCCGCAGCGCCAGCGCATCTGGAACCGCCTGGCCGTCGAGTGGCGCCCGGACCGCGTGCACGACATGGTCCGCACCATCGACTTCGACGAGCTGCCGACGCACTTCGACGCCTACCTGAAGGGTCTCGTCCGCGGCCGGACGGTGGTGCGGATCGCGCCGGACTCGCACGGGGGATAGCGCACGTCCGCAAAGGGCGTCCGGGGCGGCGGCGCGACGCGCAGCACCGGCGTCGCGCCTTTTGCCGCCGTTACACCGTCACCGGGTGTGAGCCCCCACGCGTGAGCTCCCTCTCCCCCGGCGGGGGAGAGGGTTGGGGTGAGGGGCTGCGTCCGTGGCCGCCATCGGGGTCAGACCCCGATGAGGCCGGGGTCAGACCCCTTGCATTCGCGGCGGGTCAGGCGGCCGCCTTGACGCGGCCCGGCGGCGGCCGCTGGAAAGGGCTCCGCAACAACGGGCGTCGTGCGGGCGTCTGCGCGCGGGTCCTGGCCGACCGGTCGGTGCGGCACGTCGGGCCCCTTGACCCCGCGCAAGGTTGCAGTAAGGCGCACGTCCTAGCATGCGTTGCCGGCCGCGCGAGGGCCCCGTCCAGAAGTGCCCCCGCGGCGCCATCCCACGACCTCCGGAGGCCACCCATGGGCTCGTACCGCGACTACCACCAACGCTCCCTCGCCGATCGCGAGGGCTTCTGGCGCGAGAAGGCGCAGCTCATCGACTGGCAGACGCCGTTCACGTCGGTGCTCGACTACTCGCGGCCGCCGTTCGCGAAATGGTTCGTCGGCGGCCGGACCAACCTCTGCCACAACGCGGTCGACCGCCACGTCGCGACGCGCGGCGACCAGGCGGCGCTCGTGTACCTGTCGACCGAGACGGGGCAGGAAGCGACCTACACCTACCGGCAGCTGCACGACGAGGTGAACCGCTTCGCGGCCATCCTGCGCGAGCTGGGCGTCGGCCGCGGTGACCGCGTGCTGGTCTACATGCCAATGATCGCCGAGGCGGTGTTCGCGATGCTCGCGTGCGCGCGCATCGGCGCCGTGCACTCGGTGGTGTTCGGCGGCTTCGCGGCGGCCTCGCTCGCGACGCGGATCGACGACGACGCCGAAGCCGAAGGTCATGGTCGTCCGACAGCATGCGCAGCGGCAAGCCGGTCCCGACAAGCACCTCGTCGACGAGGCGTGCCGCCTCGCGCAGACCCCGCCGGCGCACGTCGTCATCGTCGACCGCGGCCTCGACCCGGGCATGCAGCGCGTCGCGGGACGCGACATCGACTACGCGACGCTGCGCGCGAAGCACATGGACGCCAAGGTGCCGTGCGAGTGGCTGGAGTCGAGCGAGCCGTCGTACATCCTGTACACGTCGGGCACGACCGGCAAGCCCAAGGGCGTGCAGCGGGACACCGGCGGCTACGCGGTGGCGCTCGCGACCTCGATGCGCGACATCTTCTGCGTGCAGCCGGGACAGACCATGTTCACCACCAGCGACATCGGCTGGGTGGTCGGCCACTCCTACATCATCTACGGGCCGCTCCTCAACGGGTCGACCACCATCATGTACGAGGGCCTGCCGATCCGGCCCGATCCGTCGATCTGGTGGAAGATCGTGCACGACCACAAGGTGGTCACGATGTTCAGCTCGCCGACCGCCATCCGCGTGCTTAAGAAGCAGGATCCGGCATTCATGCGCAAGTACCCGATCGGCACGCTGAAGTACCTGGTCCTCGCGGGCGAGCCGCTCGACGAGCCGACCGCGCGCTGGGTCTCCGATTCGCTGGGCGGCGTCGCGATCGTCGACAACTACTGGCAGACGGAATCCGGCTGGCCGATCCTCTCCGCGCAGCTGGGCGTCGAGGAGACGCCGCGCAAGTTCGGCAGCCCGTCGTTCCCGGCTGCCGGCTACGACGTGCACCTGCTGCACGAGACCACGGGCGAGGAAGTCGGCACCGACCAGAAGGGCGTGCTGACGATCACGCCGCCGCTGCCGCCGGGCTGCATGTCGACGGTGTGGGGCGACGACGAGCGCTTCGTGAAGACGTACTTCGGCACGTTCCGTGACCGCTACGTGTACTCGACGTTCGACTGGGCGACCCGCGACGCCGATGGCTACTACTTCGTCCTCGGCCGCACCGACGACGTGATCAACGTCGCCGGCCACCGGCTCGGCACGCGCGAGATCGAGGAGGCGGTGCAGGCGCACGCGGGCATCGCCGAGGTGGCGGTGGTGGGCGTGGCCGACCAGCTCAAGGGCCAGATCCCGGTCGCGTTCGCCGTGGTCAAGGATCCCGAGCGCGTCGCCACGGCGGAAGGCGTCGCGAAGATGCGCAAGGAGGTCATGGACACCGTCGACCGCGAGCTGGGCGCGATCGCGCGTCCGGGTGCGGTGCACTTCGTCACCGTGCTGCCCAAGACCCGCTCCGGCAAGCTCCTGCGCCGCTCCATCCAGGCGCTGGCCGAAGGGCGCGACCCGGGCGACCTCACGACCATCGAGGATCCGGCGGCGCTGGAGCAGATCCGGGCGGCGCTCGGGGCGACCTGACGCATCGCGCCGGACGACCCGGACGGCCGCCGCCGCCCGGGTCGCCGGGGCTGCGGCGCGCCCCCGCCGGCCGCCGCGGCCGATTCAAGCGGGCGCAGCGGATGAGGGGTCCGATGCGCGATAATGCGCGGTTGGCCGTCCCCGTCCGCACGATGCCCGCCGCCCCGGTTCCCTTCGCCCACGTCCCGCTCGCCGCCGCCACCCGCCACGCGACGGTCGAGAGCGTGCACGCCGGCTCGGTCGCCGTCGTCGACCGAGACGGGCGTCTCCTGTACGCCGCGGGCGACCCGCACTTCCTCACCTTCACGCGCAGCTCGTTGAAGCCGCTGCAGGCGCTGCCGTTCGTGGCGGCCGGCGGCCCGGGGCGCTTCGGCTTCACGCAGGCCGAGACCGCGATGCTGTGCGCGAGCCACGCGGGCGAGCCGCGGCACGTTGCCGCGGCGGCGGCGATGCTCGCCAAGGCCGGCAATGCGGCCGCCGACCTGCAGTGCGGGGCGCACGCGCCGTACTGCTACGAGGCGCGCGGCGAAGTGCCGCCGCCCCCGCCGTATTCGCCGCTCGCGCACAACTGCTCCGGCAAGCACAGCGGGATGCTCGCGCACTGCACGGCGTGCGGCTACACCAAGCACGACTATCTTGCGTACGACCACCCGCTGCAGGCGCAGATCCGGCAGGCGGTGGCGACGTTCGCCGGCGTGGACGCGAGTGCACTCCCGTGGGGCGTGGACGGCTGCTCCGCCCCCAACTACGCGCTGCCGCTGTCCGCGCTCGCCCGCGCGTTCGCCCGGCTGGCCGCGGCCACCGACGACCCCGACTACGGCGCCGCGCCGCGCACGCTGGCCGACGCCATGACGGCGGAGCCGGCGATGGTCTCCGGCGAGCACGGCGCCGATCTCCTGCTGATGACGGCCGGCCGCGGCGACTGGGTGACCAAGGTGGGTGCCGAAGGGGTGCATGCGATCGGCGTGCGCAGCCGCGGATGGGGCATCGCGGTCAAGGTGGCGGACGGCAGCGTGCGCGGGCGCGGCCCGGCCGTGGTGGCGGTGCTCGACCAGCTCGGCCTCCTCGACGCCGCGGCCCGGGCCGCCCTGGCGCCGATGGCGCGGCCGCCGCTCCACAACGTGCGCGGCACCGTGGTGGGCGACGTGCAGGCGACCCTTGTACTGGACAAGGGGCCCGCCGCGCGCGAACCTCACGCCGACAGGGGCATCCAGTGAACTTGTGCCCCCGGAAACAGTCTGTTACCGCAAGCGCGCGCCGCGGGCTCGACCCCTCGGGACGGATGGGAGCACAGCCGGCCAGTCCGGCCGCCCCCGCCTGCCGGTGGGATAACAACCAAATGAAACAGGGAATACCCGCGGATGGGTGATCGCGAAGTCGATCAGCAGCTCGTGGAGCGGGCTCAGCGCGGCGACAAGCGTGCGTTCGAGTTGCTGGTCGCGAAATACCAGCGAAAGCTGGGGCGGCTGTTGTCGCGGCTGGTGCGCGACCCCGCGGAAGTCGAGGACGTGGCGCAGGAAGCCTTCATCAAGGCCTACCGCGCACTGCCGAGCTTCCGCGGCGACAGTGCGTTCTACACGTGGTTGTATCGCATCGCGATCAACACGGCGAAGAACTACCTGGTCGCGATGGGCCGGCGCGCGCGACGTCGACGTCGTTCGACAACGAAGAGGCCGAGGGTTTCGAGGAAGCGGAGCAGTTGCGGGACAGTGCGACACCGGAGGACGAAGCGCACGGCAAGCAGATCGCCGAGACGGTGAACCGCGCGATGGAGGCCTTGCCCGAGGACCTGCGCACGGCGATCACGCTGCGCGAGATCGAGGGCCTGAGCTACGAGGAAATTGCAGCCGTGATGAATTGCCCGATCGGTACCGTGCGCTCGCGGATCTTCCGCGCCCGGGAAGCGATCGCCGCCGAGTTGCGGCCGCAGCTTGGCACCGATGAAAGCCGGAGATGGTGATGAACGAGAACATATCGCGCCTGATGGACGGCGAGCTCGGGGACGCGGAATTCGAGCGCTGCTGCGGCGAGTTGAAGTCGGCGGACGCCATGCACACCTGGGTCTGCTACCACGTCATCGGCGACACGTTGCGCGGCACGGTGCGCCACTCGACGAGCTTCGAGGCGCGCTTCGCGGCGCGGCTGGCGGAGGAGCCGACGGTGCTGGCGCCCAAGGCGCGCCCGCCGGCGCCGGCGCGGCCCGCGACCTTCGCATGGGCGGTGGCAGCCACCGTGGCGGCCGTCTCCGTCGTCGGCTACACCGCGGTCTCGATGATGGACGCACCGCCCACCGCGCTCGCCAAGGCGCGCGAGGCCGCCACCGTGCGCCAGGCGCAGGTGACCCCGCCCGCTGCCGTCGGCGCCGACTACCTTCTCGCGCACCAGGAATACGCGCCCGCGTTCGCGATGCAGAGCGGGACCTACCTGCGCGCGGTCGCGACCGCCCCCGGCGTCGTTCCGCCGCCCCCCGCGACGTCGCCGGCACCCGCGGCGGCGGAAGCTCCCGCCACGACCCGCTAGCGCACGATGATGCGAATGGGGAAGGCTGGTCCGGGCGCCGGGCGGCGCCTGGTGATGGGGATGTGGCTGGCGGCCGGCCTCCTGGCCGCGTCGGCGGCGCGTGCCGAGGATGCGGCGCAGTGGCTGGCCCGCGTGACGCACGCGGCGCGCACGCTCAATTACAGCGGCACGGTGGTGCTGCAGTCGCCGACGCGCACCGACACGTTCCGGCTTTCGCACCTCAACGAGAACGGCCAGGAGTGGGAGAAGCTCCTGAGCCTCGACGGCCCCGCGCGCGAGATCGTGCGCACCGGCACCGAGGTCCGCTATTACTTCCCGGATGCGAAGGTCGTGCTGTTCGAGCCGCGCACGTTCCGCAACGTGTTCCCGTCGCTGTCCACCGAGACCATCCGCAACCTCACGCAGTACTACGACTTCAAGACGATCGGCGGTGACCGCGTCGCGGGCATCAACGCCGACGTCGTCGTGTTCGAGCCGCGCGACGGCCTGCGCTACGGCCACAAGTTCTGGTCCGATGCGGCGACGGGCCTGCTGCTCAAGGCACGCCTCATCAACGAGCGGGGCGACGTCGTCGAGCAGTTCTCGTTCACCGACGTGACGGTGAACGCGAAGGTCGACAAGGACATGGTGAAGCCCTCGTGGGCGACCGTGCCCGCCGACTGGCGCGTGCGGCAGAGCGGCCCCGGCGAGGTCGAGCTGAAGGACACCGGATGGCTCGTGGGCAAGGTGCCCCCGGGCTTCGCCAAGATCAGCGAGGGCTTCCGCAAGCTTCCTGGCAAGCCCAATCCGGTCGCGCACATCGTGTACTCGGACGGCCTCGTCGCGATCAGCATCTTCGTCGAGCCGTTCACGGTGACGCAGACGCAGGTCGGCCTGACGCAGACCGGCGGCCTCGCGCAGTACACGACGCGCAGCGACGCCGCGCTGGTCACGGTGATGGGCGAGGCGCCCCCCGCGACGGTGCGCCAGATCGCGCAGTCGGTCGCCCGCAGTCCGAAGTAGCAGCACCCCATTCCAACATCGTCGACGCACCCGTAGAGGATCGATTCCAATGCGACCGCATTTCCTTGCCCCGAGCGCCGCTGGCGCGCTCCTGTTCGCGCTTTCCACCGCCTTCGCGCCGCTCGCGGCCGCGCAGGCGCCGGCCAACCGCGCGGCGGGCCTGCCCGACTTCACCGACCTGTACGAGAAGAACGGCCCGGCGGTGGTGTCGATCGACGTCACGCAGAAGGCGCGCAGCCGCGGCGGCATGCCCGAACTGTCCGAGGACGATCCGTTCTACGAATTCTTCCGCCGCTTCGGGCAGGTCCCGCCGCGGCGCGCGCCGGAGCGCGCGCCCGAGGCGCAGGCCGTGGGCTCGGGCTTCATCATCGGCAGCAACGGCGACGTCATCACCAACGCGCACGTCGTCGACGGGGCGGACGAGGTCACGGTCCGCCTGACCGACAAGCGCGAGTTCAAGGCCAAGGTCATCGGCGCCGACAAGCGCACCGACGTGGCGCTCCTCAAGATCGACGCCAAGGACCTGCCGCGCGTCACGATCGGCGATCCGGACAAGCTCAAGGTCGGCGAATGGGTGGTCGCCATCGGCAAGCCGTTCGGCCTCGAGAACACCATGACTGCCGGCATCGTGAGCGCGAAGGGCCGCGACCTGCCGCAGGAAAATCTCGTGCCGTTCATCCAGACCGACGTCGCCATCAATCCGGGCAACTCCGGCGGCCCGCTCTTCAACATGCGCGGCGAGGTGGTCGGCATCAACTCGCTCATCTACTCGCGCACCGGCGGCTACATGGGCCTCGCGTTCGCGATCCCCATCGACGTCGCGATGAACACCGTCGCGCAGTTGAAGGAGAAGGGGCGGGTCACGCGCGGCCGCATCGGCGTGCAGATCCAGCCGGTGAGCCGCGAGGAGGCGGAGGCGTTCGGCCTCGGCGCGCCGCGCGGCGCGCTGGTCAACGGCGTCGAGCGCGACGGTCCCGCGGCCAAGGCCGGCGTCGAGGTGGGCGACATCATCATCCGCGCCAACGGCAAGGAGGTGGCGTCGTCCAACGAGCTGCCGCGCATCATCACCGCCGTCAAGCCGGGCGACAAGATCACGATCACGGTGTGGCGCAAGGGCGCGCAGAAGGAGCTTGCCGTCACCGTCGCCGAGATGAAGGAGGACCAGGCCACGTCGCCGCGCGGCCGCGGCAACGCACCGGCGCCGAAGGAGAAGGCGAAGCCCAACAAGATGGGCCTCGTGCTGTCCGACCTGACCGACGAGCAGAAGAAGGAAGCCGAGGTGCGCGCGGGCGTCGCGGTCGAGGACGTCGCGCCCACCGTGCGCGGCAACGTGCAGCCGGGCGACGTCATCATCGCCATCGTGCGCAACGGCGTGACGACGGAGGCCAAGACGGCGGCGCAGGTGAACGACCTGCTCGCCAAGGTCGACAAGGGCGGGGCGGTCACGCTGCAGCTGAAGCGCGGGGAGCAGCAGTTCTTCGCGACGTTGCGGGCGGTGAACGGGGCCGAGTAGGCGCCGGCGGTACCAGCTTCTCCCTCTCCCCGTGCGCGGGGAGAGGGTGCCCGACAGGGCGGGTGAGGGGGCACGCCGAAGCCACCGCCCTCCATCCAGACCTTCTCCCCGCGGACCGGGGGAGGGCGCACCACGGTTGCGGCCATGCCCACCCTCACGCTCCTCTCCCGCTCCTACTGCCACCTCTGCGACGACATGCGCGAGGCGCTGACGCCCCTCGCGCACCGCTTCGGCGCAACGGTGGAGGAGGTCGACGTCGACGCGTTTCCCGACCTCGAGGCGACCTACGGTGACCTCGTCCCGGTGCTCCTGTTGGGTGCGCCGCCCGACGGCGTCGCGTTGTGTCACTACCACCTTGACCGGGACGCCGTGGCCGCCGCGCTCGCGAAGCTCGCAGGAACGCCGCCAATCGGTTAAAATTCAATAGTTTCCGATGGCTTCCCGCCGTCTGGCCGGAAGGCTTGGGCGGGCACGTTCTGGGCACCCCCGGGGTGCCCTTCGATTTTTCCAAGGCCGCAGTGCTCCAGATCCGCAACTTCTCGATCATCGCCCACATCGACCACGGCAAGTCGACGCTGGCCGACCGTTTCATCCAGCGCTGCGGCGGGCTCTCCGACCGCGAGATGAGCGAGCAGGTGCTCGACTCGATGGACCTCGAGCGCGAGCGCGGCATCACCATCAAGGCGCAGACTGCCGCGCTCACCTACAAGGCGCGCGACGGGCAGGTCTACGAGCTCAACCTCATCGACACGCCCGGCCACGTGGACTTCGCCTACGAGGTCTCGCGGTCGCTGTCCGCGTGCGAGGGCGCGCTGCTGGTGGTCGACGCCTCGCAGGGCGTGGAGGCGCAGACGGTCGCCAACTGCTACACCGCCATCGAGCTGGGCGTCGAGGTGGTGCCGGTGCTGAACAAGATCGACCTGCCCTCGGCCGAGCCCGAGCGGGTGATCGAGGAAATCGAGGACATCGTCGGCATCCCCGCCGAGGACGCGATCCGCGCGAGCGCCAAGACCGGCGAGGGCATCGACGACATCCTCGAGGCCGTCATCGCCCGCGTGCCGCCGCCGAAGGGCGATCCCGAGGCGCCGCTGCAGGCGCTCGTCATCGACGCGTGGTTCGACAACTACGTCGGCGTCGTGATGCTGGTGCGGGTGGTCAACGGCACGATCCGCCCGCGCGACAAGGTCCTGCTGATGCAGACCGGCGCGGTCCACCAGTGCGAGCAGCTCGGCGTGTTCACGCCGAAGTCCGTCGCGCGCGATGCGCTCGAGGCGGGCGAGGTGGGCTTCGTCATCTCCGGCGTCAAGGAACTGGCGGAGGCCAAGGTCGGCGACACGATCACCCACGTGCAGCGCCCCGCCGCGGCGCCGCTGCCCGGCTTCAAGGAAGTGAAGCCGCAGGTGTTCGCGGGCCTGTTCCCGGTCGAGTCGAACCAGTACGAGGCGCTGCGCGAGGCGCTCACCAAGCTCAAGCTCAACGACGCGTCGCTGCACTTCGAGCCCGAGGTGTCCCAGGCGCTGGGCTTCGGGTTCCGCTGCGGGTTCCTGGGCCTGCTGCACATGGACATCGTGCAGGAGCGGCTGGAGCGCGAGTACGACATGGACCTCATCACGACGGCGCCGTCCGTCGTGTACCAGGTGCTGATGCGCGACGGCGAGCTGGTCGAGATCGACAACCCGTCGAAGCTGCCGGACCTGTCGCGCGTCGAGGAGATCCGCGAGCCGATCATCACGGTGACGATCCTCGTGCCGCAGGACTACGTGGGGCCGGTGCTGACGCTGTGCACCGAGAAGCGCGGCCTGCAGAAGGACATGCAGTACCGCGGCCGGCAGGTCGTGATCCACTACGAGCTGCCGCTCGCCGAGGTCGTGATGGACTTCTTCGACCGCCTGAAGAGCGTGTCGCGCGGCTACGCGTCGATGGACTACGAGTTCCTCGAGTTCCGTGCCGCCGACGTCGTCAAGCTCGACATCCTCATCAACGGCGATCGCGTGGACGCGCTGTCCGTGATGGTGCACCGCTCGGTGTCGCAATACCGCGGCCGCGAGGTGGTGGCCAAGATGCGCGGGCTGATCCCGCGGCAGATGTTCGACGTCGCGATCCAGGCCGCCATCGGCGCGCAGAT
This sequence comes from Burkholderiales bacterium, assembly GCA_046347715.1. GTDB lineage: Bacteria > Pseudomonadota > Gammaproteobacteria > Burkholderiales > Casimicrobiaceae > VBCG01. The sequence continues at coordinate 313,355 of JAXMFO010000006.1, read as the reverse complement.
CATCGCCCGCGAATCGGTGAAGGCGATGCGCAAGAACGTGCTCGCCAAGTGCTACGGCGGCGACATCACGCGCAAGAAGAAGCTTCTCGAGAAGCAGAAGGCCGGCAAGAAGCGGATGAAGGCCGTCGGCAGCGTCGAGATCCCGCAGGAGGCGTTCCTCGCCATCCTGCAGGTCGGGGAAAAGTGACGAAGCGCCGAAGCGGCGGCGCGAGCGGCGGCCGCCGCGTGCCGGCCGCATGCCACAATCGGCACCACTGCATCGCACCACGCCAACAACAATGAACTTCGCGCTGATCCTCTTCCTGCTGACCCTGGCGACCGGCGTCCTGTGGTGCGTCGACCGCTTCCATTTCCGCAAGCGCCGGGCGCCCGACGCCCCCGAGCCGGCCTGGGTCGAGTACGCCGCGAGCTTCTTCCCGGTGCTCCTGGTGGTGTTCCTGCTGCGCTCCTTCGTCGCGGAGCCGTTCAAGATTCCCTCGTCCTCGATGCGGCCGACGCTGGAGGTCGGCGACTTCATCCTGGTCAACAAGTTCGCCTACGGCCTGCGCCTGCCGATCCTCGAGCAGAAGGTGGTGCCGCTCGGGGACCCGCAGCGCGGCGACGTGGTGGTGTTCCGCTACCCGGTGAACCCGACCCAGGACTTCATCAAGCGGGTGGTCGGCGTGGGCGGCGACGTGGTGAAGTACGAGGACAAGAAGCTCACCGTCAACGGCAAGCCGCTGCCGCAGCAGAAGGACGGGACCTACAGCTACCTCGAGAACCTGCGCTTCGAGACGCTGGACAAGCTCGACGAGACCGCGCACCCCGAGGCCGGCGACAAGACCTACACCATCGGCGAGAACCCGCAGGCGGCGCCGGTGTACCCGCAGAACGTCCGGCCGTTCCCGAACCGCGAGAATTGTGACTACAATGACCGCGGATTCACGTGCAAGGTGCCGCCCGGCCACTACTTCATGATGGGCGACAACCGCGACAACAGCGACGACAGCCGGTATTGGGGCTTCGTCCCGGACGATCACATCCGGGGCAGGGCCTTCTTCATCTGGTTCAACTGGGACGACATTTCGAGCCTGGCCTTCAAGCGCGTCGGCAGCGGAATCCGCTGACCGGCGACCGGGTCCGGCGAGCGAGGCACCATGGGACGCGACAGGGGAGCGCAGGGGCAGCGGGGGATTTCGATCATCGGCTTCCTGTTCGTCGCGGCGGTCATCGTGATCTTCGCGCTGGTGGGCTTCCGCATGATCCCGGCCTACATCGAGTGGTACACGGTGCAGAGGGCGCTCGAGTCGGCGGTCGCGGACGCCGGCAACGACCCCTCGCTCAACAACATCCGCCGGGCGATGGAACGCAAGCTCTCCGCCGACTATGCGGACGCCGTGACGGCCAAGGACGTCAACGTGGTGAAGGAAGGCAACACGATCACCGCGCAGGTCAGCTGGCAGAAGGTCCTGCCGATGGTCGCCAACGTGAGCATCCTCATCGACTTCGAAGCGCACGCGTCGCGCTAGGCACCGGATGGTCGCGGCCCCGAGCGCGCCCGTCGCGCATCCGTTCCGCCGGCCTGAACTCCTGCAGCACGCCCTCACGCACCGCAGCTACGGTGCCGCGCACAACGAGCGGCTGGAGTTCGTCGGCGACGCGGTGCTGAACTGCGTCGTGGGCGCTGCGCTGTACGAGCGCTTCCCCGCACTCTCCGAGGGCGACCTGTCGCGGGTGCGGGCGTCGCTGGTCAACCAGGACACGCTGGCGCGGGTCGCCCGCCGGCTCGACCTGGGCGCGCACCTGCGCCTCGGCGACGGCGAGCTGCGCAGCGGCGGCGCCGACCGCCCGTCGATCCTCGCGGATGCGCTGGAGGCCGTGTTCGGCGCGGTGTTCGTCGACGCCGGGTTCGAGGCGGCGCGCGGCGTGATCGTCGACTGCTACGGCCCGATCCTCGCGGAGGCCGATCCGGTGCTGCTCGGCAAGGATCCGAAGACGCGGCTCCAGGAGTGGCTGCAGGCGCGCCGCATCGCGGTGCCCGAGTACGCGATCATCGGCACCACCGGCGACGCACACGCGCAGACGTTCGAGGTCGAGTGCCGCATCCCGGCGCTGGACGTGGTCACGGTCGGGCACGGCAGCAGCCGGCGCATCGCCGAGCAGGCGGCGGCGGACGACGCGTTCGCACGCGTCGCGACGCAGCCGCGGGGCCGGGTCCATGGCTGACCCGGGCACCGGCGGGAATTTCCGCTGCGGACACGTGGCCATCGTCGGCCGTCCGAGCGTGGGCAAGTCGACGCTCATGAACGCGCTCGTCGGCGAGAAGGTCAGCATCACGTCGAAGAAGCCGCAGACGACGCGCCACCGCATCGTCGGCATCGACACCCAGCCGGATGCGCAGTTCGTGTACGTCGACACGCCCGGCTTCCAGACCAAGCATCACTCGCGACTCAACGATCGCCTGAACCGCGCCGTGCGCGAGAGCCTGGCCGAGGTCGACGTCGTCGTGCTGGTGCTCGACGCCACGCGCCTCACCGAGGCCGACCGTGCCGTGGTGAAGCTCCTGCCCGCGCGCGTGCCCGCGATCGCGGCGCTCAACAAGATCGACCTCCTGCCGCAGAAGGACGCGCTGCTGCCGCGGCTTGCCCAAGCGGCGGCGTGGCACGCGTTCGCGGCCATCGTGCCGATCTCGGCGGAGCGCGGCGCGCAGCTCGCGCAACTCAAGGCCGAGATCGCGAAGCTGCTGCCGGTGTCGCCGCCGCTCTATCCTCCGGACGACGTCACCGACCGCGACGAGCGCTTCCTCGCGGCGGAGTACATCCGCGAGAAGATCTTCCGCAAGCTGGGGGACGAGCTGCCCTACGCCACGACGGTCGGCGTCGACAGCTTCACGCTGGACGGCGCGCTGCGCCGCATCCAGGCCACCGTGTACGTGGAGAAGACGAGCCAGCGCGCGATCCTGCTGGGCGAGGGCGGTGCCACGATGAAGGCCATCGCGAGCGAGGCGCGCGCCGACATGGAGCGCGTCTTCGGCGGCAAGGTCTTCCTCGAGGTGTGGGTGCGCGTGAAGCGGGGTTGGGCGGCCACCGACGCGTCGCTCGCGCGCTTCGGCTACTAGGACCCGGCATGCCCGCGCGCACGCCCGTCGACCGGCACGACGACGAGCCCGCGTTCGTCCTGCACTCGTATCCGTACCGCGAGACCAGCCTGATCGTGGAGGCGCTGACGCCGTCGCTGGGTCGCGTCGCGATGGTCGCGCGCGGCGCCAAGCGCCCGCGCTCGGAGCTGCGCGGGCTCCTGCAGGCCTTCCAGCCGCTGTCGCTGTCGTGGGCGGGCGGCGGCGAGCTGAAGACGCTGATGAAGGCGGAGTGGCGCGGCGGCATGCCGTTGCCGGGCGGCGCCGCGCTGCTGTGCGGGTTCTACCTGAACGAGCTGCTGCTCAAGATGCTCGCGCGCGAGGACGCCCACCCGGCGCTCTTCGACGCGTATGCGGATGCGCTGCGCGCGCTGGCCGCGCATGCCGAGGCCGCCGCGCAGGCCGTGGTGCTGCGCCGGTTCGAGCGCAAGCTCCTGTCCGAGCTGGGGTACGGCCTGGAGCTCGCGCGCGATGTCGACACGCACGCGGCGATCGACGCCGCGGCCCGGTACCATTACGAGCTGGAGCGCGGCCCGCGGCGCCTCGACGGCACCGCGCGCGAGCCGGGCGCCCGCGGCCCCGTCGTGCGTGGCGCGACGTTGCTGGGACTGGCCACCGACGCCTACCCGGACGCCGACACGGCCGCGGAGGCGAAGCGCCTGATGCGCGAAGTCCTCGACCATTATCTCGAGGAGCGGACCATCGCGAGCCGCCGGATCGTGCGCGATCTCATGGCGCTGGACGAGGAAGGAAGCGGAACTTGATCGAGCTCGGAGTCAACATCGACCACGTCGCGACGCTGCGCCAGGCGCGGCGCACGCACGACCCCGACCCGGTATGGGCGGCGGTGGAGGCGCACCTGGGCGGCGCGGACGGCATCACGGTGCACCTGCGCGAGGACCGGCGCCATATCCAGGACGAGGACGTCCGGCGCCTGCGCGAGCTGGTGCACATCAAGCTCAACCTCGAGATGGCCGCGACCGACGAGATGATCGGCATCGCGTGCCGCCTGAAGCCCGAGATGGCGATGCTGGTGCCCGAAGGCCGGCACGAGATCACCACCGAGGGCGGGCTCGACGTCGCGGGGCAGGAGGCGACCCTGCGCGAGGTGGTCGCGCGGCTCGCGGGCGCGGGCATCGTGACGTCGGTGTTCATCGATGCCGACCTCCCGCAGGTGGAGGCGGCGGCGCGCATCGGCGCCCGGGTCTGCGAGATTCACACGGGGCCCTATGCCCATGCGTTCCACGCGAAGGGCCGCGACGCCGAAAGCCCGGCGGTGGTCGCGGAACTCGCCCGCATCCGCGCTGCCGGGGATGCGATCCGCGACCTCGGCATGCGCTTCAACGCGGGCCACGCGCTCACCTACTTCAACGTGCAGCCGGTGGCGGCACTGCCGGGTGTGCGCGAGCTGCACATCGGGCACGCGATCGTGGCGCGGGCCATGTTCTCGGGCATGCGCGGCGCGGTGCGCGAGATGAAGACCCTCATGCGCGAGGCCGCCGCCTTCGGCCGTGCGGGCGGAGGCGGGCGATGACGCTGCCCCTGGGCCCCGTCGTCCTCGGCGTCGAGGGCCCCGAACTCACCGCGGCGGACCGCGAGCGCCTCGCGCATCCGCTGGTCGGCGCCGTCATCCTGTTCGCGCGCAACTACGTCGACAACGCGCAGCTGCGCGCACTGACCGCCGCCATCCGCGCGGTGCGCGACCCCGCGCTCCTCGTATGCGCCGACCACGAGGGCGGCCGCGTGCAGCGGTTCCGGGAGGGCTTTACCGCGATCCCGCCGATGCGCACGCTCGGCGCGCGGTGGGACCTCGACGTGGCGGCGGCCGCGGCGGAGGCCGAGCGGCTCGGACTCGTGATCGCGCGCGAACTCGTCGCGCACGGGGTCGACTTCAGCTTCACGCCGGTGCTCGACCTCGACTTCGGGGCGAGCACCGTGATCGGCGACCGCGCGTTCTCCGACAATCCCAACGCGGCGGCGCACCTCGCGGCATGCCTGCGGCGCGGGCTCAACGCGGGCGGCTGCGCGGCCGTCGGCAAGCACTTCCCCGGCCACGGCTTCGTCGCGGCGGACTCGCACCTCGAGGTGCCGGTGGACGAGCGGCCGCTCGCGGACCTGGTGGCGCACGACCTCGTCCCGTTCGCGGTGCTGGTGCAGCAGGGGCTGGAGGCCGTGATGCCGGCGCACGTCGTCTACCCGGCGGTGGACCGCCTGCCGGCGGGCTATTCGCGCATCTGGCTGCAGGACATCCTGCGCGGGCGGCTCGCGTTCGACGGGCTCGTGTTCTCGGACGACCTCGGCATGGCCGGTGCCGGCACGGCCGGCGACCTCGTGGCGCGCGCCGACGCGGCGCTCGCCGCAGGCGGCGACATGGTGCTCGCGTGCAACGAATTCGCGGCCATGGACGACCTGCTGTCGCGCTGGCGCCCCGCGGCGTCCCCCGACCTCGCCCGGCGCGCGGAGCGCATGCGGGCGCGCGCCGGCGGCCGGTGAGCGCGGCGTGGTGACGGCGCCGGCGTCGTGAGCGCGAACGCGCATCTGCCCGGGGGCAACCCCGCGCACCCGGCGGTGTTCATGGTGCTGTGCGCGCCGTTCGGCGTGGTCAGCGGATTCCTGTCGGTGGCGATCGGCTTCCTGCTGTCGCAGGCTGGCGTGGGCGTCGAGGAGATCGCGGCGCTCGTCGCGGCGAGCTTCATCCCGCAGACGTGGAAGTTCCTGTGGGCGCCGGTCGCGGACACGACACTCACGGCGAAGCGCTGGTACGTGATCGCCTGCGTGGTCAGCGCGGCCGGCGTGTACGCGATCGCGGCGCTGCCCGCGACGCGCGCGTCCTTGCCGTGGCTGTACGCGATCGCGGTGCTGTCGAGTTTCGCCACCACGTTCCTCGCGATGGCGGCGGAGAGCCTGTTGGCCTACGACACGCCGCCCGACCGCAAGGGCCGCGCGAGCGGCTGGTACCAGGCGGGCAACCTGGGTGGCGGCGGCCTGGGCGGCGGGGCGGGGCTCTGGCTCGCGCAGGTGCTGCCCGCGCCGTGGATGTCGGGCGCGATCCTGGCCGCCGCGTGCCTCGCGTGCTGCCTGGCGCTGCGCTTCATCCGCGAGCCGGTGCGGCCGCCGCGCGGCGCCCACTACGGCCAGGACCTCGCGAACGTCGTGCGCGACCTCTGGTCGGTGGTCAAGGCGCGCAGCGGCATGCTGGCACTCCTGATCTGCTTCCTGCCGCTCGGCACGGGCGCGGCCTCCGGGCTGTGGTCCGCGGTCGCCAAGGACTGGAGCGCCAGCGCCGATACGGTGGCGCTCGTCACCGGTGTCGTCGGCGGCATCGCGTCCGCCATCGGCTGCTTCATGGGGGGCTGGGTGTGCGACCGCATGGAGCGCAAGAACGCCTACGCGCTGTTCGGGCTGCTGCTCGCGCTCTGCGCGGTCGGCATGGCGGCCGCGCCGAAGACCGAGAACAGCTACATCGTGTTCACGACGATCTATTCGTGGATCAGCGGACTTTCCTACGCCGGGTTCACCGCGATCGTGCTGGAGACGATCGGGCAGGGGGCGGCGGCGACCAAGTACAACGTGTTCGCGTCGCTGTCCAACGTCCCGATCGCGTACATGATCGTCGTCGACGGCTGGGCGCACGGCCGCTTCGGCGCGGACGGGATGCTGTACGTGGAAGCGGCGTTCGGCGTGGCCGCGATCGGCGTGTTCTACGCGATCGTGTACGCGCTGCGGACGCTGCGGCCGGTGCGGAGCGTAACGGGCGGCGGTCAGGCCTGAGTCGTCCAGGGGTCGGATGCCGGCGCGCGTGCATTTCGCGCGGCGGTGTCAGATCCCGGGTTGGGGCATGGGATCGATTGTGGGCATCGGACCGGGGTCAGACCCCGATGAAGCCGGGGTCAGACCCCTCGCGCCGGGGTCGGACCCCTCGCATCAGATGCCGCCCGGCAGCCCCGGCGCCTGGCCCCGGTGGCCCATAGGCCAGCGGCCGCCGAGGCGATGCGTCAGCTCCTCGGCCGTGTGCGCGACGAGCGGCCCCAGTTGCTTGATGCGGTCGTCCGGCAGCCGCGACGTCGGCCCCGCGAGCGAGATCGCGCCCAGCACTTCCGCGTGCTCGTTGTAGATCGGCGACGCGACGCAGCGCGTCGACAGCGCGTGCTCCTCGTCGTCGAACGACCACCCGCGCTGGCGGATCACGCGGATGCTGGCCCACATGGTCTCGGGCGAGGTGATCGTGTTGTGCGTGATGCGCGGCAGGCCCTTCACCTTGAGGATCGCCTCGATCTCGTCGTCGGGCAGCGCGGCGAAGATGGCCTTGCCGACGCCCGACGCGTGCAGCGGCACGCGGCTCCCGAGCTTCACGATCGTGCGCATCATCTCGCGGCACTGGACCTGGTCGATGAACACGGCCTCGGCGCCGTCGAGGATGCCGAGGTTCGCGGTCTCGCCCGACTGCTCCATCAGCCGCCGCATGTAGGGGTGGCTCTGCGCGACGAAGTCGCGGTTGGCGAGGAAGCTCGTGCCGACGGTGAATGCCTGCAGCCCGATGTACCAGCGGCCCATCTCGCCGGCCTGGTAGACGTAGCCCATCTTCTCCAGCGTCGCGAGCAGGCGGTGCGCGGTGGAGGGCGCCAGCTGCACCCGCTGTCCGAGGTCGGTCAGCGTGAGCCCGCCCTCGGCGCGCGCCAGCGCCTCGAGGAGCGAGAGGCCGCGCGTCAGGCTCTGGACCTGGACCGTGGCGGCGCCCGGCTTGCCGGGGGTGCGGCCGCGACGCGGGGGCGGCGAGACGGGACGGTGCGGCATGCGGGAATCGTGCTGGCTGGCCACGGGCTCTACGCGAGTTTCAGGTGCGGGGTGACGGCATAGCGGCGATCGGCGATCTCGACTTCGTAGTGCGCCGCCAGGATCGCGGCGTCGGTCAGCGGCTCGCCGTCCGGTCGGGAGCGAGCATACCCCATCGCGACCGCGCGGCCGTGGCGCCGGCTATACCCGGCCGACGTGATCTCGCCCACGTTGCGCCCGTCCATCAGGATCGGCTCGCCGCCCCACGGGAACGCCGCCAGGTCGTCGAACGTGAACTGGACGAGGCGCTTGCGCAGGCCGGCGGCCTGCTGGCGCAGGAGCGCGTCGCGGCCGAGGAAGGGCGCGGGCTTGTCGAGCTTCACCGCGTACCCGAGTCCCGCTTCCCACGGCGTCTCGTCCGGCGACAGTTCCGGGCCCCACGCGCGGCGGCCGGCCTCGATGCGCAGCGCGTCGATCGTGTAGTAGCCGGCGTCGCGCAGCCCGAACCCCTCGCCGACGCTCGCGAGCGCGTCGTACAGCGTCGCGCACTGGTCGGTGGGCACGACCATCTCGTAGCCGGGGCCGCCGACGTAGCTCATCCGCGCCGCGCGCACCCGCGCGTAGCCGACGTCGATCTCGGCGGTGGCGGAGAACGGCAGCCCGGACTTCGACAGGTCGTCGGGGGAGAGCTCGCGCAGCAGCGCCTCCGACTTCGGTCCCATCAGCGAGATCACCGAGTACGCGCCGGTGACGTCCACCAGCGCGGCGAACTCGTCCGGTCCGATGTGCCGCTCGATCCACGCGGCGTCGCGTGTGGCCTGGCCCGAGCCGGTGAGGATGAAGAACGTGTCGCGCGCGAGCCGCGTGATCGTGAGGTCGCTCTCGAAGCCGCCGCGCGCATTGAGCATCGCCGTGTACACCATGCGCCCGACGGGCACGTCGATCTCGTTCGCGCACAGGCGCTGCAGCACCGCGAGCGCGTCGCGGCCCTTGAACACGAACTTGGCGAACGACGTCTGGTCGAACACGACGACGTCCTCGCGGCAGGCGCGCTGCTCCTCCAGCACCCACGGCAGCCACGCCGGCGTGCCGAGGGTGTACGGCGCCGGCTGCTCGCCGGGCGGCAGGAAATAGTTGGCGCGCTCCCAGTTGAGCTTGGTGCCGAACACCGCGCCCTTCGCGCGCAGGCGGTCGTACAGCGGCGAACGGCGCAGCGGCCGCACGCTCGCGAGCTCCTCTCGCGGCCAGCGCATCGCGTAGTGCAGGCCGAGCGATTCCACCGTGCGGTCCGCGAGGTGGCGGCGGTTGGCGTGGAAAGGCGCGAAGCGGCGGATGTCGACGTCCCACAGGTCGAGCGGCGCCTCGCCGCCGACGATCCACTCGGCGACCAGCCGGCCGGCGCCGCCGGAGTTCGCGATGCCCGCCGAGTTGAAGCCGGCGCACACGAAGTAGTTGCGCACCTCCGGCGCCTCGCCGAGGATGAAGTTGCCGTCCGGCGTGAAGCTCTCCGGGCCGTTCAGCAGCATCTTGATCTCGGCCGTCTCGAGGCAGGGCGTGCGGTGGATCGCGTTGGTCATCAGGACTTCGAACTGGTCCCAGTCCTCGGGCAGCAGCTGGAACTCGAAGCCGTCGGGGATCGGCGATACGTTCCACGGCTTCGCCACCGGCTCGAAGCCGCCCATCACAATGCCGCCGACCTCCTCCTTGTAGTAGATGCAGCCGTCCGGGTCGCGGATGACCGGGAGGTCCGGCGTGACACCCGCGATCGGCTTGGTCACGATGTAGAAGTGCTCGGCGGAGTAGAGCGGGACGTTCACGCCCGCGAGGCGCCCGAATTCGCGCGCCCACTGCCCGGCGCAGTTGACGAGCGTCTCGCACGCGATGGTGCCTTCGCCCTCCGCCGTGCGCCAGTGGACGCCGGTGACCCGGCCGTCGACGACCTGCACGCCGGTGACCTTCACGCCTTCCACGAGCGTGGCCCCGCGCATCCGGGCGCCGCGGGCGAGCGACTGCGTGAGGTCGGTGGGGTTGGCCTTGCCGTCCCCGGGAATCCACACCGCCCCGGAGAGGTCGTCGGTGCGCAGGATCGGCGCGTAGCGCGCGACCTCGGCCGGTGCGACGAACTCGAACTCGATGCCGAAGCTCCTGGCGCGCGCCATCGTGCGCTGCGTGAGCACCAGCCGCTCGGGGGTGCGGCAGACGTTGAGGCTGCCGCACTGCTTCCAGCCGGTGGCGAGCCCGGTCTCGGCCTCCAGCGACGAGTAGAGCTCGATGCCATAGCGGCTCATGCGCGTGGCGTTGCGCGTCGCCCGGGTCTGCCCGACCAGCCCGGCCGCGTGCCACGTGGTGCCGCACGTGAGCTTGCCCTGCTCCAGCAGCAGCACGTCGGTGATGCCGAACTTCGCGAGATGGTATGCCGTGGACGCGCCGGCGATGCCGCCGCCGACGATCACGACCTGCGCCTGGGTTGGCAATCTGGTCATTCTCGTTCCCCTAGAGCTTCAACGCGGCCACGCCGGCCACGACGCTGGCGGCACCCGCGATGCGCGCGAGGCCGAAGCCTTCCTTGAGCAGCAGCGTGCCGATCAGCGCGGCGAACAGCACCGACGTCTCGCGCAGAGCCGCCACGGCCGCGACTGGTGCCTTGGTCATCGCCCACAGCACGATGCCATAGGCCGCGACGCTGCACCCGCCGCCGACGAGGCCGCGCCGCCACTGCGCGCGGATGTAGGTCACCGATGCCGGACCGCGGCTCGCGCGGATCCAGATCAGGAAGGCGATGCTCTCGACGAACGTCAGCCACAGCACGTAGCCGAACGCGTGGCCGGACGCGCGCGCGCCGGCTCCGTCGACGAGGGTGTACACGGCGATGATCGAGGCGTTGGCGAGAGCCCAGAACACGGCGGCGCGCGGATGGTGGTGCCGCTGCGCGAATGCGATGCAGAAGATGCCGCCGCTGATGAGCAGGACGCCGAGGCCCACCTGCAGCGACGGCAGCTCGCGCAGGAACAGCATGCCGAGCACGGTGACGATGAGCGGTGCGGTGCCGCGCATCAGCGGGTAGGCGAACGAGAGGTCGCCCGTGCGATAGGCGTGCGCGAGCGTCAGGTAGTAGCCGAAGTGGATGATCGCGGACGCCGCTGCCATCGGCCACGCGGCCGCGAGCGGGACGGGCACGAAGGGGAGGGCAAGCGCCGAGCACACGGTCGAGCCCGCGACCACGGTGGCCGTGTCGAGCAGCGGATCGCCGCCCCCCGAGGACTTGAGGATCGCGTTCCAGCTTGCGTGCAGCAGGCCGGCGGCCAGTACCGCGAGCGTGACGCCGAGAGAGAGTTCCACCCGGTCAGACGGCCCGCGGCTTGCGCTTCTGCCAGTTGCCCTTGGCCGCGGCGCCCTTGGCCGGCACGACGGGGTCGTCGTCGGGCGCGGGGACCGGCTCCTTGAGGCGCGTGCGCGCCAGCACCCCGGCCTCCTCGAGGATCGGGTAGGCGATCGAGCAGATGTGCGAGTTGATGCGCTTCAGGTCCGAGATGAGGTCGAGGTGCAGCGACGAGGTCTCGATGCTCTCCAGCGTGTTGCCGGCGAGGCGACCCAGGTGGGAGTCGGCGTAGGCGCGCTCGAGGTCGCGGAACAGCACCTTCTGCGCGAGCAGTTCCTGCGCGCTCTTGAGGTCCCCGTGCAGGAACACGCTCATGCCGAGGCGCAGGTTGGCCACGAGGCGGGCGTGGAGGTCGCAGATCTCGGCCATGCCGGCTTCCGAGAAGCTGCGCTGCTTGCCGATCTTCTTGTCCTCGATGTCGGTCAGCACGCGCTCGATGATGTCGCCGACCTGCTCCAGGTTGATGGTGAACGACACGATGTCCGCCCAGCGGCGGCCCTCGCGTTCGTCGAGCGCCTCGCGGGAGATCTGGGTGAGGTAGAGCTTGACCGCGGTGTACAGCTCGTCGACGACGTCGTCCTTCTTGCGCAGCCGCTCGGCCAGCGCCTTGTCGTTGGTGCGGATGACGGTGAGCATCCCCGTCAGCATGTCCTCGATGACGTCGCCGATGCGCATCGCCTCGCGCGCCGCGTTGGCGATCGCGAGCGGCGGGGTGTCGAGCGCGGACGGGTCGAGGTTGCGGGGCTTCGCGGGGTCGGCGTCGGCCGGGCGGTTGGGCAGCAGGCGCTCGGCGACGCGCGCGATCTTCTCGGTCCAGAAGATGAAGATCAGCGCCAGCGCCACGTTGAAGAAGAAGTGGAACAGCACCACCTCGCGCGCCGGGTCGAGCTCCAGCCCCGCGATCCAGCCGTCGACGTGGCGCAGCGTCGGGATCGCGAGCACGCAGCCGATCAGCTTGAACAGGAAGTTGCCGAGCGTCACGCGGCGCGCCTCGGGCGGCGAGCGCAGCGTCGACAGCATGCCGAGGATGCCGCTGCCAAGGTTCGCGCCGAGCACGAGTCCCAGCGCCACCGGCAGCGAGATCATGGACAGCGAGGCCAGCGTGGCGGTGAGCAGCACGACGGCGAGGCTCGAGTAGCAGAGGATCGTGAACGCGGCCGCGACGATCATGTCGAGCAGCACGTCGCCGGTCAGGGACGCGAAGATCACCTTCACGCCGGCGGCCTGCACGAACGGCTTCGCGGCCAGCGAAATCCACTGCAGCGCGAAGATGATGAGCCCGAGGCCGATCAGGATGCGGCCGAAGCGGCCGATGTTGGTCGATTGCTTGGCGAGGAAGAGGGTCACGCCGACGAAGATGAAGAGCGGCGCGAGCCACGACAGGTCGAACGACAGGATGATGGTGACGAGCGACGTGCCGACGTCGGCGCCGAGCATCACGGCCAGCGCCGGCGCCGTCGTGATGAAGCCCTGGCCGGCGAAGGCGGCGACGATCAGCGCCGTCGCGGTGCTGCTCTGGATCAGCGCCGTGACGCCCAGGCCGGCGGTGAACGCTGTGAAGCGCTGCGAAATGCTCTTGCGCAGCACCCGGCGCAGGTTGGCGCCGAAGAGGCGCAGGATCCCCGTGCGCACGATGTGCGTCCCCCACACCAGGAGGGCGACACCGGACAGCAGGTTGAGCAGGGTCTGCATCGATTCGTGCGCTAGGGATTCGCCTCCACCTCCGCGATCGCCTCCTCGAGCAGGTCGAGGGCGCGGTCGAGGTCGGCGTCGGCGATCACCAGCGGTGGCGACATTGTAATGACGTTCCCCTGGCCGATCTTGAACGCCAGGCCCCGGGACAGGCAGCCGTACATCACGCGCTCGGCTTCCCGGCGGGCGGGCGAGCCGTCCGGGAGCGTCAGTTCGACGCCGAGCAGCAGGCCCACGCCTCGCACGTCGCCGACCAGCGGGTGGCGCCCGGCCATCGCCCGCAGCCGGTCCAGCGCCCGGGCGCCGAGCGTGTTGGCGCGGTCGAGCAGGCCTTCCTCGGCGATGACGTCGAGGGTGGCGAGCGCCGCCGCGCAGCCGACCGAGCTCTTCTCGTGCGTGTAGTGGCCGAGCGCCCGGTCGCCGGCGACGTCGAGGTCGCGGCGGGCGATCAGCGCCGCCAGCGGGAACACGGCGCCGCCCAGTCCCTTGCCGATGACCACCATGTCCGGGACGATGCCGTAGCGCTCGAACGCGAACAGGTGGCCGGTGCGGCCGAGGCCGATCGGGACCTCGTCGAGGATCAGCAGCGCGCCGTGGCGGGTGCAGGCGTCCCGCAGCACGCGATAGTAGGACGGCGGCGGGATCTGGACGTCGGTGCAGCGGACGGTCTCGACGATCACCGCCGCCACGTCCTCCTCCTTGCCGAGCACGTAGTCGACGTACTCGGCGCAACGGGCGTCGCAGGTGCCGCCGCAGCCGAAGCGGCAGGCGCCCGGGTCGCACGGCGGCACGTGCTCGGTGCCGGGCAGCAGCGGCCCCATCGCCCGGCGGAACACGGCTTCGCCGCCGATCGAGATGGCGTCGAGCGACGCGCCGTGGAACGCGTCCCACATGGAAATCGTCTTGTGGCGGCCGGTGGCGACCCGCGCGAGCTTCAGCGCCATTCCGATGGCGAGCGTGCCGGCGGGGGCCAGCAGCACCTTGCCGAGCGGGTCCGGCGCCGCGTCCGCGAGACGCTCGGCGAGCCGCACCGCGGGCTCGTTGGTGAAGCGCCGCGGGGAGAAGGGCAGGGTGTCGAGCTGTTCCTTGACCGCCGCGATCACGCGCGGGTGCCGGTAGCCGACCTGGTGGACGTTGTTGCCGTGGAAGTCCATGAAGCGCCGGCCGTCGACGTCGGTCAGCCAGATGCCTTCGGCCGCCACCAGTGCGTCGAAGCAGGGCGTGGACAGCGACTGGTGCAGGTAGACGTCGGCATCGCGGTCGAGCAGGGCGCGGGTCGCGCCGCGCACATGCTCGCGTTCCCACGCGGCGCGCAGCGGCGACAGGTTGACGTCGCCTTCCGCGGAGAGATCGGGGGCGGGGGCGCTGTCCTTCATCGCGTCGAGGGCGTACCGCGATCCCGGCCGCAGGCGGGGTGCCCGGTCACCACGGCAGCGAATACGTCTTGGTGTTGGTGAAGCTCTTCATCGCTTCCTGCACGCCTTCCTTGTACCCCAGGCCCGAATCCTTGATGCCGCCGAACGGCGTCAGCTCCAGCCGGTACCCCGGCACCTCGCGCACGTTCACGGTCCCGACGTTCAGCTCCGACACGAACTTCGTGATGTAGTCGAGGCGGTTGGTGCACACCGCGGACGACAGGCCGTAGGCGGTCCCGTTCGAGATCGCGATCGCGTGGTCGATGTCCCGGAAGCGGATCACCGGCGACACCGGGCCGAAGGTCTCGGTGCGGACCACGTTCATCGCCGGGTCGACCGCGTCGATCACCGTGGGCGAGTACAGTGCGCCGCGCCGCACGTTGCCCGCCAGCAGCCGCGCACCGCGCGCGACCGCGTCATTGACGCGCTCCTCGCAGTTGCGCGCGCTGGCCTCGTCGATCACCGTGCCCATGTCCATCGCCGGGTCGGCGGGATCGCCGTACTTCCACGTCTGCGTCAGTGCCACCAGCCGCTCGACGAAGCCGTCGTGCACCGAATCGTGCACCAGCATCCGCTTGACCGCCGTGCAGCGCTGCCCCGAATTCTTGTACGACCCGGCCGCCGCGAGCGCCGCCGCCTCGTCGAGATCGGCGTCCTCCATCACGATGATCGGGTCGTTGCCCCCCAGCTCCAGCACCTGTCGCTTGTAGACCGCCTTGGCCGCGATGTACTTGCCAATGGGCACGCCGCCGGTGAAGGTGACCAGCTCGACGTCGTCGTTGACCAGCATCTCGTCCGCGATCTCGCGCGGGTCGCCGGTGACGATCGAGAGCATCGGCGGCGGCAGGCCGGCTTCGTACAGGATGTCGGCGAGGAGCAGCGCGGTCAGCGGCGTCTTCTCCGTGGGCTTCAGCACCATCCGGTTGTTGGTCGCGATCGCCGGCGCGATCTTGTGCGCGACCTGGTTCAGCGGGTGGTTGAACGGAGTGATCGCCGAGATGACGCCGAGCAGCGGCTCGCGCATCGTGTAGACCTTGCGCGACTTGCCGTGGGGGGTGAGGTCGCACGAGAAGACCTGGCCGTCGTCCTGCAGGGCGGCGTTGGCGGCGAACGTGAAGACGTCGCACGCGCGGCCGACCTCGTAGCGCGTGTCCTTCTTGCACAGCCCCGCCTCGGCGGTGATGAGGTCGGAGATCGCCTCCGTCCGCTCGCGGATCAATGCGGCGGCCTTCTGCATGATCGCCGAGCGCTCGTAGCGGGTGAGACGCGCGCGGTAGGCCTTCGCGGTCGCGAACGCGCGGCGCACGTCGTCGACTGTCGCCTTGGGCACCGTGCCCACCAGCGCGCCGGTGTACGGGTTGCGCACCTCGATCGTGCGCGGGTTGCCCACCGCCTCGCCGGCGATGCGCATCGTCGCGGCGATCGGCGTGCCGCGGGGCACCCCCGCGAGCTCGGTCATCATGTTCATTGGAGGTGGTTGAGCGCCAGGTCGAACGCGTCGAAGTTGCGCCAGCGCCGGGCCGGCAGGTCCCGCGCCGGGCGGTTGGCGATGAGCGGCACGCGCTGCTCCGAGAGGCCGCCGTGCGAGCGCAGCGGCACGTCGAGGCCGGACAGGTCGTGCCGGTCGGCGCTGGTGCCGATCACGGTGAGCCGCTCCGACACGACGACGAGGTCGCCCACGCGGTCGGGCGGCAGCTCGAACGTCGCGCAGGCCTGCTCCCGTGTGTACACGCCCTCCACACCCGGCAGCGCCGCGATGCGCCTGGCCGCGTCGTCGCGCTGCGCGGCGTCCCTGCAGTACACGGTCGCATACGAGCCGAGCGCGCCGTGGTGCACGACGTACGGATCGGTGATCGGCAGGATCACGCGCGTCGAACCGGCGCCGAACCACTGGTCGAGCTGCGCCTGCAGGAACAGGATGTTCGGGCGGCCCAGCGCGTCGGTCTTGGCGTTCATGCCGTGGTCGGCGGTGAGCACGATCGTGGCGCCCAGCCGGTCCATCTGCGCGAGGTAGCGGTCGAGCATCGCCGTGAAGTCGTTGGCGGCCCCCGTGCCCGGCGCGGCCTTGTGCTGCACGTAGTCGGTGGTCGAGAGGTACATGACGTCCGGCCGCTCACGCTCGAGGAGCGCCACGCCGGCCGCGAACACGAACTCGGACAGCGCTGCGCTGTACACCGACGGTACCGGCATGCCGGTGAGCGAGAGCGCGTCGGCGATGCCGTTGCCTGCCACCGTCACCTGGTCGGCCTTTTCCGAGGAAAAGCAGATGCCCTTCATCTTGTGCCCGAGCAGCGACCGCAGCTTGTCCTTGGCGGTGACCACGGCGACCTTGGCGCCCGCGTCGGCCAGTGCCGCGAGGATCGTGCCCGCGCGCAGGTACTTGGCGTCGTTCATCATGACCTCGGCTTTGGCATCCGGGTCCCAGAAGAAGTTGCCGCAGATGCCGTGCACCGCCGGCGGGGCGCCGGTCACGATCGACAGGTTGTTGGGGTTGGTGAAGGACGGCACCACGCTGTCCGCCGTGAGGCAGGTGCCGCGCTCCTTGAGCGAGGCCAGGAACGGCGCGCGGCCGGCCTCGATGGCCTGGTTGATGTAGTCGGGCTCGCAGCCGTCCACGCAGACGACGACGAGCGGACGGTCCGGCCAGCGATAGGTGCGGCCGTTGACGGTGAGGGTGCGGTGTGGGGTGTTCATCGTTTCCTGCGCAGGCGCGCCGCGGCGGCGGCGGGGGCCGCGTCCTGGCGCGAGAGGTGCATGTGCTGCCGGCTGCGCAGCGCATGCTCGCGCAACGCGGCGCCGGCGCCGGCCGCGTCTTTCGCGGCGATCTTGTCGAGGATCTCGTGGTGCTCGCGCACCGAGAGGGGGAGGGCGCCCGCACGCGACAGCGAGGCCCGGCGATACAGATGCAGTTCGTTGACCAGCCGGCGATAGGTCGCGAGCAGCTTGCGGTTGCCGGCGAGCGCCACCAGCGTGTCGTGGAATTCGAGGTTGGCCGCGTGGTAGGTGTCGATGTCGTCCCGGGCGACGGCGCGGTCCATCCGCTCGACCAGGGCGCGCAGCGCGCGCAGGTCGGCCGGCGCGATGCTCTGCGCCACCTGGCGGCCCGCGTGCTCGTCCAGCACCGCGCGCAACTCGTAGATCTCGTCGGCTTCGTCGATCGCGATCTCGCGCACGTACACGCCGCGGTTCTTCTCGAGTCGGACGAGGCCCGACTCCTCCAGCGCGCGGAACGCCTCGCGCACCGGGCCGCGCGACACGCCGAGGAGGTCCGCGATCGCCGCCTCGTTGAGCTTGCCGCCGGCGGGGAACTCGCCGGCCAGGATGCGGCGCGCGAGCTCCTTCTGCACCAGGTTGGGCAGGGAATTGGACTGCAGCATCGCGATGGTGCCGTCCGGCGGGGCGGCCGGGCGCGCCGGCGCCCCGGAGGTCCGGGTGCCGCCGGTCCGCTCGTCGCTTCCCGTCTTCAGCATGTTGCGATTAGACGGCGATCGATGTAGATTGTCAACAATCTGCAATCGACCGGTGGCAGGCTGCTGGGGGAAAGCGCGCTGCGGCGCGCTGTCCCGCGTTGCACGGCGGCCGACGGCACGCGTAGCATCCGGGAGTCGACGGGGGGACCGCACCCGCGGCCTTCATGGACCATCACGACAGGGAGCCTCACCACAATGAAACCCATCCGCATCGCCCGCTGGGTGTCCTCCGCCATCGCCGTCGCCGCGCTCGCCGCCGCCGGCAGTGCCGCGGCGCAGAAGACCCAGCTCACCGTGTACACGGCGCTCGAGACCGACCAGCTCAAGGCGTACCAGGAAGGCTTCAACAAGGCCTACCCGGACATCGAGATCACCTGGGTGCGCGACTCGACGGGCATCATCACCGCCAAGATCCTCGCCGAGAAGGCGGCGCCCAAGGGTGACGTGATCATGGGCGTGGCCGCGACCTCGATGGGCATCTTCGCCAACGAGGGCATGCTGCAGGGCTACGCGCCGCCGGGCGTGGACCGCATCCCCGCGCGATACAAGGATTCGCAGAACCCGCCGCGCTGGTCGGCATGTAGACGTGGGCGCGACCATCTGCTTCAACACCGTCGAGGCGCAAGAAGCGGGGCATCCCGAAGCCGGAGACGTGGCAGGACCTCGCAAGCCGATCTACAAGGGGCCAGATCGTGATGCCGCCGCGGCGTCTCGGGCACGGGCTACTTCGACGTCACCGCGTGGCTGCAGATCTACGGCGAGCAGGGCGGCTGGAAGTTCATGGACGGCCTGCACGAGAACATCGCGCAGTACATGCACTCGGGCTCGCGCCCGTGCGCCGCGGCCGCCGCCGGCGAATACGTGATCGGCATCTCGTTCGAGTACCGCGCCAATCGCGAGAAGGCGCGCGGCGCCCCGATCGATCTCGTGTTCCCGAAGGAAGGCCTGGGCTGGGACCTGGAAGCGATCGGCATCGTCAAGGGCACGCCCAAGCTCGACGCCGCGAAGAAGCTCCTCGACTGGTCGATCACCGACGCGGCGATGGGCCTGTACGCCGCCAACTTCGCGATCGTCGCGGTGCCGTCGCTGTCGAAGCCGCTGCCGAACGTGCCGGCCGACTACGCGCAGCGCCTCGTGAAGAACGACTTCGCGTGGGCGGCGGTGAACCGCGACAAGATCCTCGCCGAGTGGAGCAAGCGCTACGAATCGAAGGCCGCGCCCAAGTAAGCGCGTTCTCGCCTGCCGCGGGGTGCCCGCCGGGGCGCCCGCGGCACGGCCGGCCGATGCCCCGCGCGGGATGAGGCCGGCCTTTCACGCACGCCGGGACAGGCATGGCTCCTGAGTCACCCCGCGCCGCCGAAGCGCTGCGCATCGAATCCGTACACAAGGCGTTCGGCAGCTTCGTCGCGCTGCAGTCGATCGACCTCACCATCCCGCAGGGCGAGATGGTCTGCTTCGTCGGCCCCTCGGGCTGCGGCAAGACCACGCTGCTGCGCATCATCGCCGGGCTGGAGCGGCAGACGTCGGGCCGCGTGATCCAGAACGGCCGCGACGTGTCGAACGCGCCGCCGGCCGCGCGCGACTACGGCATCGTGTTCCAGTCGTACGCGCTGTTTCCCAATCTCACCATCTCGGCGAACGTCGCCTACGGCCTCGTGAATCGCCGCAAGTCGCGCGCCGAGATCACGGGCCGCGTGCAGGAACTGCTGACGCTGGTCGGGCTCCCCGACGCCGGGACCAAGTACCCGGCGCAGCTGTCCGGCGGCCAGCAGCAGCGCGTGGCGCTCGCCCGCGCGCTCGCGACCTCGCCGTCGCTGCTGCTGCTCGACGAGCCGCTGTCCGCACTCGACGCCAAGGTGCGCGAGCGCCTGCGCGGCGAGATTCGCGCGCTGCAGCGGCGCCTGCAGGTCACGACCATCATGGTCACGCACGACCAGGAAGAGGCGCTGTCGATGTCCGACCGCGTGGTCGTGATGCGCCACGGCGCGATCGAGCAGATCGGCACGCCGCAGGACGTCTACGAGCGCCCGGCCACGCCGTTCGTCGCGGACTTCCTCGGCAAGTGCAACGTGCTGAAGGGCGTGTCGACGGCGCCCGGCCGCTACCGCGTCGGCGACACCGAACTCGAGCTCGGCGTGGACGGCTTCCGCGCCGGCGACCCGGTGCGCATCTACCTGCGCCCCGAGGACCGCCACATCGAGGGCGACCTCGCCCGCCTCCCGAACCGCCTCACGGGCCGCGTCGACCACATCGAGTACCTCGGCACCGTGTGCCTGGCCGAAGTGACGTGCGCAGGCCTCGGCCAGTCGATGCTGGTTTCGATGTCGCTCAACCAGCTGCACGACCTCGCGATCCGCGAAGGCGGCGACCTCACGTTCGCGCTGCGCACCGACCGCGTGCGCGTCTTTGCCGAGGCGTCGTGACCGGGCTCGCGACCCCGATGGCCGCGCCGCGCGTGCGCGCCACGCGCGGCGTGCTGGCGGAGAGCCTCGCGACGCACGGCGGCCTGTGGCTGCTCGCCGCCGGCCTCTTCGTGTTCCTCACCGTGCCGCTCCTGACGCTGCTGGTGCGCAGCTTCGAGGACCAGAAGGGCGCGTGGATCGGGCTCGCCAACTTCGTGCAATACGTGCAGACACCGGCGCTCGCCCGCTCGACGCTCAACACGCTGGTGTTCGCCGGGATCACCACGCTCTTCACGATCCCGCTCGCGTTCGCGTTCGCCTACGCGATCCAGCGCACCTGCATTCCGGGCAAGGGCGTGTGGCGCAGCATCGCGCTGATCCCGATCCTTGCGCCGTCGCTGCTGGCCGCGCTGTCGTTCATCTACCTGCTCGGCAACCAGGGCGCGTTCAAGTTCCTGCTCGGCTGGTTCGGCCTCACGACGATCTACGGCCTGCCGGGCATGGTGCTGGCGATGACCTTCGCCGCCTTCCCGCACGCGGTGATGATCCTGCTCGCCGCGATGGCGCTGTCCGACGCGCGGCTCTACGAGGCCGCCGAGGCGCTCGGCACCCGGCCGTGGCGGCGGTTCCTGACCATCACCCTGCCGGGGGCGAAATACGGCCTCATCTCGGCGGCGATGGTCGTGTTCACGATGGGCGTGTCGGAGTTCGGGGTACCGAAGGTCATCGGCGGCAACTACCCGGTGCTCGCGATCGACATCTACAAGCAGGTCATCGGCCAGCAGAACTTCCGCATGGGGGCCGTCGTCGGGCTCGTGCTGCTGCTGCCGGCCGTGCTCGCGTTCGTCGTCGACCAGCGCATCCGCCGCAAGCAGCAGGCGCTGATGACCGCGCGCAGCGTGCCGTACGCGCCGCGGCCGTCGCCGCTGCGCGACCGCGTGTTCCTCGCCTACGTGATCCTCGTGTCGGCGGCGATGCTGCTGGTGATGGGCATGGCGATCTTCGGCTCGTTCGTGAAGCTGTGGCCGTACAACCTGTCGTTCACGCTCGCGAACTACACGTACGGCTTCGAGGAGGCCAACGTCGACCACGCGTACCGCAACAGCCTCGTGCTGGCGGGGTGGTGCGCGGTGCTGGGCGCGGCGATCACGTCGGCCGGCGCCTACTGGGTGGAGAAGACGCGCGGCGCGGAACTCCTGCGGCCGGCGATCCGGCTGCAGGCGATGCTGCCGATGGCGGTGCCGGGGATGGTGCTCGGCATCGGCTACATCCTCTTCTTCAACAACCCGCAGAATCCGCTCGGCGGACTCTACGGGACGATGGCGATCCTCGTGATCTGCACGGTCGTCCACTACTACTCGTCGAGCCACCTCGCCGCGGTGACGGCCTTGAAGCAGATCGACCCGGAGTTCGAGTCGGTGTCGGCCTCGCTCAAGGTGCCGTTCTACAAGACCTTCGTCCGCGTGACCGTGCCCGTGTGCCTGCCGACCGTGATCGACATCGGGCGCTACTACTTCGTCAACGCGATGACCACGATCTCGGCGGTCGTCTTCCTGTACTCGCCGAAGACCATGCCGGCGTCCATCTCCATCCTGCAGCTCGACGAGGCCGGCGCGATCGGCTCGGCGGCTGCGATGGCCACCCTCATCGTCGCGACCTCCGCGGTCGTGACCATGCTCTCCTTTGCCGCCGAGGCGCTGCTGATCGCACGCCAGCCGTGGCGCCGACACGGCCGCCACTAGCGACCGAACTTTCGAGGACTCCACCATGAGCCTGCACGACCGCGACCCGATCCTCCTGACCCCGGGCCCCCTCACCACCACGCTCGCGACGAAGTCCGCGATGCTGCGCGACTGGGGATCGTGGGACGCCGCCTTCAACGCCGTCACCGCGCGCGTGCGCCAGAAGCTCCTGGCCATCATCCACGGCGAGGCGTCGCACGTCTGCGTGCCGATGCAGGGCAGCGGCACGTTCTCGGTCGAGGCGGCGGTCAACACGCTGGTGCCGCGCGACGGCCACCTGCTGGTGCTGGTGAACGGCGCCTACGGCAAGCGGCTCGCCCGGCTCGCGACGATGATGGGCCGGCGCATCTCGCAGTTCGAGACCGCCGACGACGTGCCGACCACCGCCGAGGACGTCGACCGGCTGCTGGCGCAGGACCCGTCGATCACGCACGTCGCGCTGATTCACTGCGAGACGTCGACCGGCATCGAGAACCCGCTCCACGCCATCGCGCTGACCGTCGCGAAGCACGGCAAGCGGCTGATCGTCGACGCGATGAGCTCGTTCGGCGCGTTGCCGATCGATGCCCGAACCACGCCGTTCGACGCGCTGATCGCCGCGTCGGGCAAGTGCGTCGAGGGGCCACCGGGGATGGGCTTCGTGTTCGCGAAGCGCGACGTGCTGGAGAAGGCCGCGGGCAACTCGACGTCGCTCGCGCTCGACCTGCACGACCAGTGGGTCTACATGGAGAAGACGACGCAATGGCGGTTCACGCCGCCCACGCACATCGTCGTCGCGCTCGACGCGGCGCTCGACCAGTACATGGCCGAGGGCGGCCAGCCCGCGCGCCTCGCGCGCTACGCGGCGAACTGCAAGGAATTGCTGGCCGGCATGCAGGCGCTGGGCTTCCGCTCGTTCCTGCCGGCGGCGATCCAGGCGCCGATCATCGTGACGTTCCACGCGCCCGCGGACCCGAAGTACGCCTTCAAGGACTTCTACGACCGCGTGCGGGACAAGGGCTTCATCCTCTATCCCGGCAAGCTGACGCAGATGGAAACGTTCCGGGTCGGGTGCATCGGCGCCATCGCGCCGGCCGAGATGCGGCACGCAGTGAACGCGGTGGCCGACACGCTGCGCGAGATGGGCATCCGCACGGTGTCCGCGGCGCCCGCCAAGGCTGCGGCCTGACGCGCGCGCCGCGGCTTGCGTCAGCCGGGGGCCGGCCGGAGCAACGCGCGCAGGGGCGCGTGCCACCGGGACGTCTCGGGCACGAGACCGTGCCGCAGCAGGCAGTCGAGGATCACGAGGCTCGCATCCGCCGTGACGAGGTCGGGGCCGTCGCGATGCGCGGCCAGCACCGCCGCTTCCGGCAGCACCACGCAGCGATGCTCGACCGCCTCCCCATCCTGGTTCGACGGCACGAACGACGCAGGCAACCACAGGTCATGAACGTGGATCGTTTCCCATTGCAGCCCGTCGGGCTGCTGCCGGCGGATGCCCACCGTGCCGCACGGCTGCGCGGTGCGCGCGAGCGCCGCGTCGATGCCGGCTTCCTCCCACGCTTCCTTGACGAGGGTGCGCGGGACGTCGGTGTCCGCGGCCACGCCCCCGCCGACGAGGTTGTCGAGCTGCGACGGGTCGATCGCCTTGGTGGGGCTGCGTCGCGCGAGCCACATCCGCCTGCCCCCGGCCGCACGGACCAGCCCGTTCACGTGCACGGCGACCGTGTGCACGCCGAAGTAGCGCGCGGCCGCGCGCTCCAGGCGGAACAGCACCGGTGCCCCATCCCCGGCGGCCACGGCGTAGCGCTCGTCGCGCCACGGGGACAGCGCGCCCTCGTCGGCGAGCGTGCGCGCGACGCCCGCCATTGCCGCGGTGCGCGCCGGCTCGTCGGCGAGGTCCGGAACAAATTCGACGGCTCCGTTGTTGACGCGGAATATGCGCTCCCACCTCGCCACCCTGTCCACGCGCGCCGGCGTCAGCGCGCCGACGACGCTGCCGCCGGTCAAGAGCGGCACCAGCGCCTGGCGGGGCGGAGCGAGCGCGGCGGCGAGCCGGGCGTGGAGGGCGGAGAGGGCCGTGTCATCCAGCATGGCGACCATTCTAGAGCCCTCACTCCACCATCAAACTGTAGGCTGCAATGAAGTGAAGCACGACGTCCTCGCCCTCTTCGACCTCGACCACACGCTGCTCCCGCACGATACGGACGAGCAGTGGATCGAGTTCCTGCTCGACCTCGGCAAGCTCGATCGCGCGACCCACGAGGCGGCCAACCGTGACCTCGCCGCACGCTACCAGCGCGGCGAGGCGGAGGCCTTCGAGTTCACGGAGTTCTATCTCTCGACGCTCGTTCCCTTCGCGACGGGCGAGCTCGACGTGCTGCACGCGCAGTTCATGCACGAGCGCATCGTGCCTTCCATCCCGGACGCGGCGCGCGCGCTCGTCGCCAGGCACCGCAACCTCGGCCACCTGCTCGTGCTGACCACCGCCACGAGCCGCTTCCTGAGTGCACCGGTCGCGCGCGAACTGGGCTTCGAGCACCACATCGCGACGGAGCCCGAGATGAAGGCGGGGCGCTACACCGGTCGCGTGCTGGGCACGCCCAACATGCGCGAAGGCAAGATCGAGCGGCTGCTGGAGTGGCTCGCCGAGCGCGGGCGGAACCTCGCGACCTTCCGCGAGAGCTGGTTCTACAGCGATTCCGTCAACGACCTGCCGCTCCTGTCGCACGTCACGCACCCGGTCGCCGTCAACGCCGACGCCGTACTCGCCGCCCACGCGCGCTGCAAGGGCTGGCCGGCGATCCACATCCGCTGAACGGGGTCCCCGCGGCCCGCGGGTGTTGCACTGCGGTAAAATCGTGGGGTCCACGGCGCTTCCGCGCCGCCTGCAGCCCCACGTGATCCCCCATTCCCCATGCTCATCGACGGCAAGGCAATCGCGCAACAGGTGACCGACGAAGTGCGCGCGGCGGTCGCCGCGCACGTGGCCGCGGGTCATGCGCCGCCCGGGCTTGCCGTCGTGCTGGTCGGCGACAACGCGGCGTCGCAGGTCTACGTGAAGATGAAGCGCCGCACGACGGAAGCGGTCGGCATGCGCTCGTTCTCGCACGACCTCCCGGCGGAGACCAGCGAGGCCGACCTGCTCGCGCTCATCGACCGCCTGAATGCCGACCCGGCGGTGAACGGCATCCTCGTCCAGTTGCCGCTGCCGAAGCACATCGACGCCGAGCGCGTGACCGAGCGCATCGATCCCAGGAAGGACGTCGACGGGTTCCACCCGTACAACGTCGGCCGCCTGGTGCTCAAGAACCCGGTGCTGCGTCCGTGCACGCCCTACGGCTGCATGCGTCTCTTGAAGGAGACCGGCGAGGACCTCGTCGGCAAGCACGCGGTGGTCATCGGGCAGTCGAACATCGTCGGCCGGCCGATGGCCCTCGAGCTCCTCATTGCCCGCTGCACCGTCACGATCTGCCACTCCGCCACGCGCGACCTGCCGGGGATCGTTCGCCAGGGCGACATCGTGGTCGCGGGCGTGGGCAAGCCGAAGTTCGTGCCCGGCGCGTGGATCAAGCCGGGCGCGATCGTGATCGACGTCGGCATCAACCGCCTGCCGGACGGGAAGCTCGCGGGGGACGTCGACTTCGACTCGGCGAAGGACGTGGCCGGCTGGATCACGCCGGTGCCGGGCGGGGTGGGGCCGATGACCATCGCGACGCTGCTGGCGAATACGCTGCAGGCGGCGCGGTGGCAGGTGGGAGTGGTTTAGGTCAGGAAGCGCTGCCTCTCACCCCGCAAGTCCGGAGAGGGAGATTTCCGAGGCGCGTCGTCGCGCTACCCTGGCATCGCAATCCCCAGACCTCCCTCTCCCCGCTTGCGGGGAGAGGGCTGGGGTGAGGGGTCGCCGCCGCGCTACGCGCTGCGCAGATGCCACGCCTTCGGCCGCGTGAACGTCTGGATGCCGTAGGTCGACAGCGTGAGCCCGATCCCCGAGTGCTTCACCCCGGACCACGGCAGCCGCGGGCTCACGCGGTCGCAGCAGTTCCAGTAGACCGTCCCGGCGTTCACCTGCCGCAGCACGCGCCGCGCGCGCTTCTCGTCGCGCGTGTACATGCCCGCGGTGAGACCGTACTCGGTGTCGTTCATCAGCGCGATCGCCGCCGCGTCGTCCGGCACCGCCTGCAGCCCGATGATCGGCCCGAACGACTCGTCGCGCATCAGCGCCATCGTGTGGTCGACGTCGGCGAACACCGTCGGTGCGAACCAGTTGCCCTTGCCCTTGACCGGGGCACCCCCGACGAGGAGCTTCGCCCGCTTCTTCTTCGCGTCCGCGACCTGCGCCTTCAGCACCGCGAGCTGCGGCTTGCGCGTGATCGCGCCGATGTAGGTCGACTCGTCGAGCGGGTCGCCCATCTTGAAGGTCTTCACCTCGTCGACGAAGGCCTTCACGAACGCGTCGTAGATCTTCGCGTGCACGTACACGCGCTCCACCGAGCAGCACGACTGCCCCGTGTTGTAGAACGCGCCGTCCGCGACCGCGGCAGCGGCCGCCTTCACGTCGACGTCCTCCGCGACGTAGATCGGGTCCTTGCCGCCCAGTTCGAGCTGGGTCTTGATCATCCGCTTGCCGGTGCTCGCGGCGATCTTCGCCCCGGTCGCGTACGAGCCGGTGAAGAATACGCCGTCGACCGGCTGGCTGAGCAGCGCCTGGCCCGTCGATCCGTCGCCCACCACGAGCACGAACACGTCCTCCGGCACGCCGGCTGCATGCAGCATGTCGGCGATATGCATGCCAGTCAGCGTCGCGAACTCGGAGGGCTTGTAGAGCACCGCGTTGCCGGCGGCGAGGGCCGGCACGAACACATTGCCGCCGACGAAGTACGGGTAGTTCCACGCCGATATGTTGGCGATCACGCCGAGCGGGTCGTGGCCGATGCGCTCCACCATGCCGCCGTCGGCGAATACCTTCTCCTCGCGCAACGTCTTCTCCGTCTCAGCGCGGAAGAAGTCGATGCGGCCGAGGAGGCCGTTGAGCTCGTTGCGGGACTGTCGGATCGGCTTGCCGACCTCGAGCGACAGCGTGCGGGCGAGCTCGTCCAGCCGGTCGACCACGAGCGTGCGGAACTTCGCGATGCACGCGAGGCGCGTCTTCATGGGGGTCGCCGCCCACGCGGGCTGCGCCGCGCGCGCGCGCCGGTACTTGGCCTTGACCGACTTCGTGTCGTCGGCGACGACGTCGAGCAGCACTTCGCCGGTGGCGGGATTCGTGATCTTCATGCGGGGTCTTTCGTCAGTGGGCCTTGGCCGCCCCACGGGCAGCGGCGGCGAGGAAATCGTCGAGCAATGGCGTGTCGTCGATGAACGAGGCGTCGCCCGGCGGGTGGAACTCGGGGTGCCACTGCACGCCGAAGAGGTACGACGGGCCGGTCCAGCGGATCGCCTCCACGCCGCGGTCGGGCTCGGACCACGCCTCGATCACCAGCTCGCGGCCGAGCCGGCGCACCGCCTGGTGGTGGACCGAGTTGGTCTTGACCAGCGTGCGCCCCGGATAGAGGCGGGCGAGACCGCTGCCGGCGACGAGCGACGTGGCGTGGCAGTTCTTCTCGTAGATCGACTGCATGCGGTGGCGCAGCGCGTGCGGTTGCTGCGAGGGGATGTCCTGCCACAGTGTGCCGCCCTGCGCGACGTTGATCACCTGCGCGCCGCGGCACAGTCCGAGCACCGGCTTGCCGGCGGCGACGAACGCGCGCAGCAGCGCGATCTCGTACTCGTCGCGGATGCGGTCGCCGTTCCACTGCGGCTGCAGCGCGGCCTCGCCGTAGGTGGCCGGGCACACGTCGGAGCCGCCCATCAGCACGAGGCAGTCCAGCTCGCGCGCGTAGTCGTCGACGGTGATGCGGCTGCCGGCGCGGCGCGTGGACCCGTCGGGCGACGGGATCATCAGCGCCAGCGCGTCGCGCTGCATCAGCCAGTGCGCGACGTTCTGCTCGATGTACTGCAGCGTCATGCCCTGGAAGATCGCCCGTGGCTGGTCGCTGTGGAAGAACGACGCGGAGATGCCGGCCTTCAGCATGGCGCGCGAGGGCTAGAGCGCGCCGGCGAAGATCTTCTCGAAGTCCGCCGCCGTGCAGGGGCGCGGATTGGTCTGGTGGCAGATGTCGGCGGTCGCGATCTCGACGAGGCGCGCCACGTCCGACTTCCCGAGCGGACGCGGTGCGCAGTAGTCGGAGAGCCTGGCCGGGATGCCGAGGCTCGCCTTGAGCGCGGCCAGCCATGCGATGAACGCCTTGGCCCGCGCCTCGGCGCTCCCGGTGTCGCCGCCCGGCGCCTGCACGACGTGCGCGAGCTCGGCCATCTTGTCGGTGGCGGCGGACAGGTTGAAGCGCATCACGTGGTCGATCATGATGCCGTTGGCGAGCCCATGGTGCATGTCGACGACCGTCGACAGCGCGTGCGCGCACGAGTGCACGGCGCCCAGGTCCTTCTGGAACGCGATCGCGCCCATCATCGACGACATCAGCATGTCGGCGCGCGCCGCGAGGTCGTGGCCGTTGCGCACCGCGAGCGGCAGCGCGCGGGCGGCGATGCGCGCACCCTCGGCGGCGATCACCGTCCGCTGGCAGGTAGTACGCGGGCGAGGAGGTACGACTCGACGTTGTGGGTGAGGCGTCATGCCGGTCGCCGCGGTGATGAGCGACGGCAGGTCGACCGTCAGTTCCAGATCACGAACACGGCCTTGGCGAGCAGCAGCGGCGAGAAGATGATCTTCTTCACGTGCGTGACGTCGTCGGAGATCACCGACGAGCGGCCGACCTCGGACCCGGTGCCCGCCGTCGTCGGCAGCGCCACGAAGTAGGGGATCGCACGGTCGATCGGCCGCACCTGCGGGTGGTCCCACGCGTATTCGAGGATGTCGCCGGGATGGTCCGCCATCAGCGCGATCGCCTTGGCGACGTCGAGCGCCGCGCCGCCGCCCAGTCCGACCACCGCGTCCGCCTTGTGCGCGCGGTATGCCGCCGCGCCGTCCATCACCTGCTTGCGCACCGGATTGCCGCCGATGTCCGAATACACGGCCGCATCGAGGCTCGCCAGCTCGGCGACGAACGCCTTCAGCATGGGCAGCGCGGCGATGCCGCGGTCAGTGACGACCAGCGGGCGCTTGACGCCCTGCGCCTTCAGGTTCGCCGCGACGAGCTTGCGCGCGCCGACGCCGAAGTGGATGGTGGTGGGGAAGCTGAACTTGTCGATGCCCATCGATGATCCTCGTCGCGCCGGTGTGGCGGGAGCCTTGGGGGAAACGCAAGCGGCAGCCCGGGCGATGCAGGCGCGCCGGCGGCAGGCCGGGGCGCGAGGGCCGCGTGCAATGCGGGAAAACACGAATTCTGGCATGAATCGCGGCGGCCCCCGGTCGACCCTGCACATGGGCGCCGGCGTGCGCCGTTCTCACGGTTCGGCCGCCGGCCGGGCCGCTGCCGCGCGGATCGTCATTGTCTGCCGTACCGGGTGAGCGGCGTGGGGCGCCGGCGGGCGTGCGACTACGCGGGCTGGGGGCCGTTGCGCATCGCCTCGGCCTGCTGGCGGGCGAGGCCGTAGGCGGTGGGATAGACGGGCACCTGCGGGTGCCGCAACGTCAGCCTCCCCTCCACGTACACCCAGCCCTTGCGGCGCAGGCTTTCGAAGACCACCGCGCCGATCGCCCGGGCGACGAGGTGGCCCAGGTCCTCCGTTCGCGTCACGGGGCGGGTCGAGCGATGCTCCATCGCCTCGGACATGAGCAGCACCCACGCGGTCTCGCGGCAGTGCTGGCGCACGGCGGATGTGGCGTGCGCGAAGAGGTCCAGTTCGTCCGCGAAGTCCGCGAGCTGCTCCTGCGTCAGCGTCGCGAGCCAGTCGCCGAAGCGGAAGCTCGCCGGGGAGGTGCGGCCCGCGAGGAACGTCTTCAACGCCGGCGCGAACGGGTAATGGAACTGCATGGGCGATGGAGCCGGTGCCACGGGATACTCCTTGCCGCTGGGGCTGCGCGGGACGGGCGCGCGGGCGTGATCGTCGTCGACGGCCGCCCTGCCGGCGCCCCCGCGGCGGGGAATCGCAGGGTTCGTGCCAATCGCCTGCCGCCGTCCGGGCCCCGCGACGGTCGGCGCTGCGCCATGTTTTACCATCTGCGCTGGTGCGGTGCCGCGACCGCCGCCAGCCCCGTCCGCCATGAACCCGAAGACCGTTCTCTGCATCCGCCACGGCGAATCGACGTTCAACGCCGCGTGGCGCGCGACACCTGTCGATCCGCTGCACTTCGATGCGCGGCTGTCCGAGGTCGGGCATGCGCAGGTGGCCGCGGCGCGCCCCGCGGTGGCCCGCTACCCGGTCGAGGTCGTGCTCGTGTCGCCACTCACGCGGGCGCTGCAGACCGCGCACGGCCTGTTCGCGGACCATCCGCAGCGGCCGCGCCTCCACGTGGCGCCACTGCTGCGCGAGCGGGTGGAGAACAGCTGCGACGTCGGCCGGCCACCTGCGGCGCTGGCCGCCGAGTTCCCGGCGGTCGACGTCGCGCATCTCGCCGACCCGTGGTGGCACCACGACGGCGAAGCGGACGAGCGGGGCATCTGCGTGGAGCCGATCGCCGTCGTGCAGGCGCGCGCGGCGCAGTTCCGGCAGGACGTGCTGGCGCGGCCGGAACGCGTCGTGGCGCTCGTCGGGCACGGCACGTTCTTCTACCACCTCACCGGCCGCGCAATGGCCAACTGCGAGGTGCTGGAACTCGCGTGGTGAGCGGCGCGCGAGTGGCCGCGCGATGGGGACGTGCGATCGCCGCGCCGTTGCGAGCGCTGCGGCGGGGAGTGCCGTCCTTCGATCGCGTCACGCCGCTCGTCCGGCACCGCCCGCACGAGGCCGCGGCATGGCGTACGCTGGCGTCATGACGACCCCAAGGTCGACGTTCGAGTCCGAGGCGTTGCCGGCGTTTGCCGAACGCATCGGGGCGCGGACCGCGCGCCGCGCATCCAGCCCCGCGCGGTGGACACGATGGCCCCGGCGAGCCCTCGGCGCGGCCCTGTGGGTCGTGGCGGCGCTCGCGGCCGGAGCAGCACGCGCCGATGCGACGATCTACGACGACAGCCTGACCGCGTCGTGGGCCGACTGGTCGTGGGACAGCACGCGCAACCTGGCCAGCGTCTCGCCGGTTCACGGCGGCACCCGCTCGATCGCCGTGACCATCACCTCCGCATGGGGCGCGCTGTATCTGCACAGCGGTGCGGCACCCGCCGTTGCGCCGACCGATGAACTGCAGCTGTGGGTGCACGGCGGCGCTTCCGGCGGGCAGAAGCTGGCGGTGATCATCAACGGGGCCGCTGCGACTGCGTATGCGTTCACACCGGTCGCCGGGGCCTGGACGCTGGTCAGCGCGCCGTTCTCTGCGCTCGGGAGCCCAGCCGCGATGCAGGACCTCTACCTGCAGGACCAGAGCGGCAGCGCGCAATCCACGTTCTATGTCGACGACATCGGGATCGTTGCGGGAGCGCCCTTGCCGCCACAGGCGGGACCAGGCCTCTCCGTGGACGTCGGCGGGTCGCGCCATCCGATCAGTCCCGACATCTACGGCATCAACTATGCCGACGAAGCGCTGGCGGCGGAGCTGCGGCTGCCCGTGCGCCGCTGGGGCGGCAACGCGACCAGCCGCTACAACTGGCGCGTGGATGCGTACAGCGCCGGCGCCGACTGGTTTTTCGAGAACCTGACCGACGCCAACGCCAACCCCGGCGCATTGCCCGATGGCTCGGCCGCCGACCGCTTCGTGGAGCAGGACCGCCGCACGGCGACGCGCACCCTGATGAGCGCGCCGATGCTGGGTTGGGTGGCGAGGCGCCGGCTCCCCAGCCACCCCTTCGACTGCGGCTTCAAGGTATCGAAGTACGGAGCACAGGAGTCCACCGATCCGTGGGATGCGGACTGCGGCAACGGCGTCGCCGCCAACGGTACGCGCATCGTCAGCAACGATCCCGCCGATACCAGCATCGCTTCGGACCCCGTATTCGTCGCCGACTGGGTTCGGCATCTCGTGGGCCGGTTCGGAACCGCGGCGGCAGGCGGTGTTGCCTACTACGCGCTCGACAACGAGCCGTCACTGTGGAACAGCACGCACCGCGACGTACACCCCCAGCCCGCCGGATTTGAAGAGATCCGCGACCGCGGCGTCGCCTACGCTGCAGCCATCAAGGCCGTTGACCCGACCGCGCGGACGCTGGGGCCGGTCGAATGGGGCTGGTGTGCCTACCTCTACTCGGCCGCCGATCCCGGCGGCTGCAGTCCCGGCAGCGACTACCAGGCGCACGGCAGCGTGCCGTTGGTGGCGTGGTACCTCGCGCAGATGCGCGCGTACGAACAGCAGCAGGGGCTGCGGCTCCTCGACTATCTCGACCTGCACTACTATCCGGCGGCACCCGGTGTCGCGCTGGCCGGCGCCGGCAGCGGCAGCACGCAGGCGCTGCGGCTGCGCTCGACCCGTTCGCTGTGGGATCCCACGTACATCGACGAGAGCTGGGTGTCGGACCTCAACCCGGGCGGCACCGCGGTCGCGCTCATCCCGCGCATGAAGGCCTGGGTGGCCGCGAATTACCCAGGGACCCGCCTCGCGATCACCGAGTACAACTGGGGCGCGCCGGAAAGCATCAACGGTGCTCTCGCGCAGGCCGACGTGCTCGGCATCTTCGGACGCGAAGGGCTCGATCTCGCAACCCTGTGGGCGCCGCCTGCCGCGACCGAACCGATGGCCTTTGCGTTTCGCATGTTCCGGAACTACGACGGCGCCGGCCACGCGTTCGGCGAGACGTCGGTGCTGGCGCAGAGTGAAGACCAGGCAAAGCTCTCCGTGTACGCGGCGCAGCGCGCCGCGGACGCCACGCTGACGCTCGTGGTGCTGAACAAGACGGCGACCGACCTCACCAGCACGATTGCGATCGCCGGCATGACGCCCAAGCCCACGGCGCCGATCTTCCGCTACAGTGCCGCGCAGCCGGCCGGCATCGAGCGGCCCGCCGATCAGGCCATGGCGGCCGGCGGCTTCACGGCAACGTTCCCCGCGAACTCGATTACGCTGTTCGCCATCGCGCCCGCAGTGGCTGCCCACGCGCTGACGGTGACGAAGGCCGGCACGGGTGTCGGCATCGTGACCTCGACGCCGGCGGGCATCGACTGCGGCGCGACGTGTGCTGCGAGCTTCGGAGCGGGCACGCTCGTGACGCTGCAGGCAGCCGCGACCGCGGGCTCCCGCTTCGCCGGCTGGACGGGGCCGTGCGCCGGCACCACCCCATGCCGGATCACGCTGAACGACGCCGGCACGGTGACGGCCACGTTCGTCCCCGCCGGCTCTTGGTGGGACGTGTTCTGGCGCAGGAGCGACGGCACCAACGCGATCTGGACTTACACCGGAAGCGGGCCGGGGCAGTTCTCGGCGTCGTTCCTGCCGGGCGTGACCGGCGGCTGGCAGGCGAAGTTCACGGCCGACGTCAACGGCGACGGAGTGCGCGATGTCGTGTGGTTCGACCCGGCGAGCGGGCAGGTGGCGACGTGG
Source organism: Burkholderiales bacterium (assembly GCA_046347715.1). Classification (GTDB taxonomy): domain Bacteria; phylum Pseudomonadota; class Gammaproteobacteria; order Burkholderiales; family Casimicrobiaceae; genus VBCG01. The sequence continues at coordinate 279,825 of JAXMFO010000006.1, read as the reverse complement.
CTCATGAGTTCACCGTCCTCGATCGGCAGCGCGACCTTCCCGGCGAGCGTCGGCGCGGCGTCGCCGTGGGTGCTGGCGGGGGTGGGTGACCTGAACGGCGACGGGCGCGCGGATCTCGTGTGGCGGCACACGGGGACCGGACAGGCATTGGTGTGGCTAATGAACGCGGGCGGCAACCTGGCCGCGACCCTGGATCTCGGCGTGGTGCCGCAGGCCTACGCACTGAGTGGGGTGGGCGACTTCAACGCGGACGGCATCGCCGACCTGCTGTGGTTCAACGCCACGGACGGGCAGGTCGCGCTGTGGCTGATGGCGACGAACGGCACCCACACGGCCGTGTTTCCGGGGGCGGTGGGGGCGGGGACGTGGCGTCCGTACGGCGTCGGCGACTTCGACGGCGACGGCACGACCGACGTCTTCTGGCGCGACGAGGCGACCGGGATGACGGCGGTGTGGTACCTGAACGGCGGTGCAGTTGCCGACTTCGACTTCCTGTCGTCGGTTCCGCTGGCCGACTGGACGATCGGACGCGTGGGCGACCTCGACCAGGATGGCCACGCGGACGTAATGTGGTACGGCACCGCGGGCGGCAGCGTTGTGCGGTGGCTGATGCGCGGACGGCACGTGGCGCCGGTCACCGAATCGCTGCCGGGCGTCGGCGCTGGATGGGGGATGGTGCCGTAGCCGTGCGCGGCGGCGACACGCCACATGTTCGTGCTGCTGAAGTCGTACGGCGCGGGGAGATCGTCCTCGACGCCGCGGTACCCGCCGCCCCCTCGCGCGCCCGGCTCGCTCGGCACGCGCGGGAGGTTGACCCCTGTGCCCGCACGAACACGCCGGTGCAACTGGCGCGTGGCGTTACCGGACAAGCGGAACGGCGAGCGCGGTGCTTCTAGATGATCTCGAAGTACCGCTTCAGCTCCCAGTCCGTCACGCCGTCCAGCCACTGCCGCCACTCCCACTCGCGGGTGGCGGCGAAGTGGTCGACGAAGTCGTCGCCGAACCAGTCGCGCGCGACGTCGGAGCGCGCGAAGTTGCGCGTGGTCTCGATGAGCGTGCGCGGCGCGCGCGGGATGTTCTCGGCGCCCTGGTTGGTGCCCGTGATCGGCGGGGCGGTGAGTTTCAGCTTCTGCTCGACCCCGTGCAGGCCCGCGGCGATCACCGCGGCCATCGCGAGGTACGGGTTGACGTCGGCGCCGGGGCAGCGCGTTTCCAGGCGCGTGGACTTGGGGCTGCCCGGGATCACGCGGAAGCTCGCGGTGCGGTTGTCGATGCCCCACGTGGGCTTCACCGGGGCCCAGAAGCCGTCGACCAGCCGCTTGTAGCTGTTGATCGTCGGCCAGAACATCGGTGCGAACTCCATCAGCGCGGCGACCTGGCCCGCGAGGTAGCTCTCGAAAAGCTTGCTCATCCCGCGGCGGCCCTTGGCGTCGAAGAACAGGTTCTTCTTCCCGTCCGACAGCGACTGGTGGATGTGGCCGGAGCAGCCCGGGTACTGCTGGCTCCACTTCGCCATGAAGCTCGGCATGACGCCGAAGCGGGCGCCGATCTCCTTGGTGCCGGTCTTGAAGAGGACCGCCCGGTCGGCCTGCTCGAGCGCCTCGGAGAAGAGGATCGCGGCTTCGTACACGCCGGGGCCGGTCTCCGTGTGCAGGCCTTCGATTGGCACGCCGAACGCCTGCATGTCGTGGAAGAGGGCCGCGAAAAACTCGCGCGACGCGTTCGCGCGCAGGAGCGAGTAGCCGAACATGCCCGGGGTGATGGGCTCGGGAGCAACGCCCTTCTTCGCGGCCCACGACTGCGGCGTCTCGGCGAAGTTGAACCACTCGAACTCCATGCCGCACATCGGCGTGAAGCCCAGCTTTTGCGCACGCGCCAGCACGCGTTTGAGCACCTGCCGCGGACACACGGGGAAGGGCGCCTGCCTGCCGTCCTTCTCCCACACGAACTCGCCCAGGAAGAACGGCACGTCGTCGTCCCACGGCACGCGCCGGAAGGTGCCGAGGTCGATGCGGGCGAGCGCGTCCGGGAAGCCGTGGTGCCAGCCGGTGATCGTCGTGTTGTCGTAGCAGGCGTCCTGCGAATCCCACCCGAACACGACGTCGCAGAAGCCGAAGCCGCCTTCCACCGCGGACGCGAACTTGTCCTTGTGGATGTACTTGCCGCGCAGGATGCCGTCGATGTCCGACACGGCGACCTTCACCCGCGTCCCCGGCGCGTTCCTGACGGCGGCCAGGATCTCGGACGTCTTCTGACTCGTCGGCATCGCTTCGTTCTCCCCCGTGGTTGCGTTCGGCGCGAGCGCCCGATTCTACGCCCAGCGCCGTGATGGCATCATCCGGGCATGAGCGCTGCCGACCGCCCGCCGACCGCCACGCCGGGCGCCGCGCTCGTCGCGCTGCAAGGCGCCGTGGTGCTGTTCGGGTTCGCGGGCCTCTTCGCGCGGTGGATCCCCTGGGACCCCGTCGCAATCGTGCTCGGACGCACGGCGGTGGCGGCGGCGGTGCTCGCCGTCCTGGCGCTGGTGCGCACGGGACGCCTGGCCGCGCCGGCGTGGGCGCTGGTCCCCAACGGCGTCCTGCTGGCGGTGCACTGGGTCGCGTTCTTCGCCGCGATCCAGGCGTCCACGGTGGCGGTCGGACTCATCGGGTTCGCGAGCTTCCCGCTGTTCACGCCGCTGGTGGAACGCTGGCTGCTGGGCGTCCCGCTCACGCGCCGCGCGCTGGTCGACGGCGTGCTGGTGGCGTGCGGCCTGCTGCTGGTGGTGCCCGAGTTCTCGTGGGCGAGCCACACGGTGCGCGGCCTCGCGTGGGGTGTCCTCTCGGGCTTCACGTTCGCGTGGCTCGCCGTGCGCACGCGGCACCTGCGCGCGACCCGCGGCGCGGCCGACATCGCGCTGTGGCAGAACGCCGTGGCCGCGCTGTGCGTCCTGCCGTGGGTGGCCGCGCACGGCACCGGCGGCCCCGTCACCGGGCAGGCGCTGGCGTTCGTGCTGCTGCTCGGCGTCGCATGCACGGCGCTCGCGCACTCGCTCTTCGCCGCGAGCCTCGCCCACGTGTCCGCCGCGACCGCGGCCGTGGTCGCGGCGCTGGAGCCCGTCTACGGCATCGCGCTCGCGGCCCTGCTGCAGGACGAGTGGCCGACGATGCGCGCGCTCGCCGGCGCGGCGGTGCTGGTGGCGGTCGCGGTCGCGGCATCGCGGCGGGCGCGCGTGGTCGCGCCGGCCTGACGCGTTGCCTGCGCGCGCGCTTCGCGGGTAGCATCGGCCGTCCCCTCCGGATTCCCGTCCCATGGCTTCCCTCGCGATCGGCCTCGTCGGCCTGCGCCGTGCCGACGCCTGGCAGCGCTGGCTCGCCGCCGGCGTCACCGTCCACGGCTGCGACGCCGATCCGGCGCACGCGGCGGCGGCCGCGCGGGCGGGTGTCCACGTGTGGCCGTCCGCGGTCGCGGTCGCGCAGGCGGTGCCCGCGCCGCGCGTGGTGTGGGTCGACGTGGCACCCGGGCGCACGACCGAGGTCGCCCTGCAGGACGTGTGGCCCGAGCTCGCGCGGGGCGAGGTGATCGTCGACGGCGGTGCCGGCGACTGGCGCGACGCCCGGCGGCGCGAGGCATCGCTCGCGGCGGCCGGCGTGCGCTTTGCCGACGCGGCGCTGCGCGCGGACGGCATGCACGTCGGCGGGAACGCGGCGGCGATTGCAGCGATGCATCCGATGCTGGACGCGCTGGGCGCGTGGCGGCACTGCGGCGCGGCCGGCGCGGCGCACTTCCTGCGCATGGTGGACGCCGGCGTGGCGCTCGCCACCGAGGCCGCGCGCGCCGAGGCGGGGGCGCTGGTGGCGGCGCACCCCGAACTCGTGGCGGCCGCGGCCGGGTATCCCGGGGCCGCAGCGTCCGCGCCCGCGGCGGAGCACGCGCACGGCGTGATCCATGCCGCGCTCGCGCGGGGCGTGCCGGCGCCGGTGCTATCGTTGGCGCTGGCACTCGCGCCGGGCGGCGCGAGACAGCAACCGAAGGAAGAGGGCCCTGCGTCGTGATCCTGGTGGTGATGGGCGTGTCCGGATGCGGCAAGTCGACGGTGGGACAGGCGCTGGCGGAGGCGGTCGGCTGGCCGTTCCTCGACGCCGACGATTTCCACCCGCCGGCCAACATCGCCAAGATGGCCGCGGGGCAGCCGCTGGTCGACGACGATCGCTGGCCATGGCTCGACCGCATCGCCGACGAGTTGCGCACGATCCTCGCGCGCGGCGGCCACGCGGTGCTCGCCTGCTCCGCGCTGCGCGAGGTCTACCGCGAGCGCCTGCGCCGCGCGGGCGACGTGCGCTTCGTGTTCCTGCAGGGCGACCGCGACACGATCGCGGCCCGCCTCGCGGCCCGCACGCACGTGTACATGCCGCCGTCGCTGCTGCCGTCGCAGTTCGCCACGCTGGAGCCGCCGACCGACGCCCTCGCGGTGGACATCCGCGACGCGGTGCCGGTGCAGGTGCAGCGCATCCGCGCCGCCTTCTCCCTTTCCTGAACGAATCCATGAGCAACGAACGCAAGCGCCCGGCGACCCGCGTCGGGCACCTGGGGCGCACGCCGCGCAAGTGGCTGGGCGCCGTCAACACGCCGGTGTTCCGCGCCTCGACGATCCTCTTCGATCGCGTGGCCGACCTCGAGGCCGCGGCCGCCGGCAAGTATCCCGGCGTCAGCTACGGCCTGCACGGCATGCCGACGGTCACGGACCTGCAGGCCGCGGTGGCACAGCTCGAGGGCGGGCACGCCGCGCTGGCCGTGCCCTCGGGCCTGACCGCGACCACGCTGCCGCTGCTCGCACTCGCCGGCCCTGGCGACCACGTGCTCGTCACCGATGCCGTGTACGGGCCGACGCGCCGCTTCTGCGACCTGCACCTCAAGCGCTTCGGCGTCGACGTGCAGTACTACGACCCGCTGGCCGGCGCGGGCATCGCCGCGCTCCTGCGGCCGACCACCAGGGTCGTGTTCGTCGAATCGCCGGGCTCGCTCACGTTCGAGGTGCAGGACGTGCCCGCGATCGCGGCCGCGGCGCACGCCGTCGGTGCCGCCGTCGTGATGGACAACACGTGGGCGACGCCGCTCTTCTTCCGCGCGTTCGACCACGGGGTCGACGTGTCGGTGCACGCGGCGACCAAGTACATCGGCGGCCACTCCGACGTGCTGCTCGGCCTCGTCGTCGCCAATGCGGCGACCTGGCCGAAGCTGCACCGCATGTGGACGGACATGGGCGTCACGCCCTCCGGCGACGACTGCTTCCTCGCGCTGCGCGGCCTGCGCACGCTGGCCGTGCGCCTCGCCCACCAGCAGGCGGCGGGACTGCGCATCGCGCAGTGGCTGCGCGAGCGCCCGGAAGTGAAGGAGGTGCTGCACCCGGGCCTGCCGGGCGCGCGCGGCCACGAGTTGTGGCGCCGCGACTTCCTGGGCGCGTCGAGCCTCTTCGGCGTGATCCTGCATCCGGTCGCGCACGAGAAGGTGGCCGCGATGCTCGACTCGCTCGCAATCTTCAGCATGGGCTGGAGCTGGGGCGGCTATGAAAGCCTGGTGATCCCGACGTGGCCGGAGCGCGTGCGCACGGCGACCACGTGGACGCCGGGCGGCCCGTGCCTGCGCTTCGCGATCGGGCTCGAGGATCCGGACGACCTCGTCGCCGACCTCGCGGCCGGCTTCGCGCACCTCGCGCGCTGACCTAGGCGCGACCGCCGCGCGCCACCCCGGCCTGCGCGCGCAGCCACGGGTGCGCGCGCACCGCGTCCCGGAACGTGCCGACGCCGATGTAGCCCGCGCACAGCAGGTCCCGCGCCTGGTCGAGCGCCGACAGCCGCGCGGTCGCCGGCGGCGCGAACGGCGTCCCGTCGGCCAGCGCGCGGCGCAGCGCCGGGCGCATGCCGTCGTCGACCACGACGACGTCGCAGACGGCCTCACGCCCGCGCGTGCCGCTGCCGGCGCACGCGGGGCATCCCTGCTCGGACCGCACGTCCGTCGCGGGGGCGGCACGGGGCCCGAGCAGCGCCTGCATCTCGGCCGCCGGCAGGGTCGCGGGGAGCGCGCAGTCGGGGCACAGGCCGGGCACGAGGAATTGCGACCACACCGCGCGCACCGTGTCGACGAACGCGTCGCGCGGCACGCCCATCGCGGTCAGCGCCGGCATGGCGGCGAGGCCGCAGCGGACATCTTCCACGGCCGCGAGCGTCCATCCGTGGCGGGCGCGCGCCACGGTCGGCGCGGCACTGGCGGGTGCGAGCGGCGCGACCACCGTCAGCGCGTCGCCCGCATCGCGCAGGGCGGCCTCCCACGCGGCGGGCGTCGCAGCGACGACCCGCTCGCGCCACGTGGGCGGGAGGGGGTGGAACGGCGCGTAGTGATCCGGCGTGTCGGTGAGCAGCACGACGGGGCGCGCACCCGCGATCCGGTACGCGATCGCGAGAAGCAGCGTGAGCTTGCCGCTGCTGGGACCCCCGACGGACAGCACGAGGCCGGGCGGTGCGCCCGCGATGCGCGCGAGCGCCGCGTGCTGCGCATCGCTGGTGAGAAGCTGGTCGGCGGACAGGAGCGGCACGGCACCTCCACCCGGCGGGAACCCGGGGCCGCCGAACGCCGCACGTTACGCCGTTCCGGGCGGGCGCGAAACACCCGCCCGTCGGGGTGCTACACGCGCGGCTCGCCGCGCCCGTTCACCGTGATCGTCGCGCCCGGCGCGAACGCGAGCTGGGCCCGGTGCGTGACGCCCTGGAAGGTGTAGGTGACGTCGTAGTACGAGACCTGGCCGCTCGGCACCGACTGGCAGCGCTGCACGTTCTGCGTGTAGGTCTGCGTGCCGCGGTTGACGTTGGAGCCGATCGCGGCGCCGCCCACCGCGCCGACCGCGGTGGCGACGTCCTTGCCCACGCCGCCGCCGATCTGGTGGCCGAGCACGCCGCCCAGGATGCCGCCGATGATCGCGCCGCCGACGTTCGGCTGGTTGTAGGTCGTCACCTGCTGCGGCTCCGTCCAGCAGCGCTGCTCGGGCGGGCCCATCACCGCGCGCACCGAAAGCACGGTCGCCTGGTAGAGCGGCTCGCCCTGGCGCGGGTAATACACGTAGGCCGGCGGCGCGGGCGGCGGCGGCGGCGGGCCGTAGCCGCCGACGCGGCGCAGCGACGAGATGCGGTTGTTGAGGCCCATCGCGCGCAGCGACGGGTACTGACCCGGGCGCAGCGTCTGGCAGTACCCGCGGAAGTCGGCGTCCTCGCACACCTGCCACATGCCGCGCTCGACGATGAGCGACGACGCGCGGTCGTTGAAGCCGCTGTTGGCGAGGTTCCAGACGTTGCCGCTGGTGCTGAAGGTGGGGCCGTAGAACCCCTCGTTCTGGTAGAGCGTGACCTGCGCGGCGGCGGCGGAGGCGAGGCACGCCGCGAACAGCCCTGCTGCAATCCGGATGCGATTCATGGTTCGTTCCTAGAGCTTGGCCAGGACGTGGGCCGCGAGGGCCTTCGCCTGGTCGGTTTGCCGGGCGACGTCGCCGCCGGCGTTGCGCAGCGACAGCGTGACGAGCTTGCGTCCGGCGATGGCGGACACCGTGGTGTCCTGGCTCGCCATGCCGGGACCGTACGCATAGTGATACGTGAACGCGCGGTCGCCGAGGCCCGGCAGCGGCGCGGCCTTCACGCCGGGCATGGCCTTGCCGTCGTCGATGGCCTTCTGGTTGGCCGCGAAGCTCGCCTTCGCGCCGTCCGCGTCCCTGGCGACGAACACCACGACGTAGACCTTGGCCTTGCCGCCGCTGGCGGCAACGAGGCAGTCTCCGCTCTTCTCCCACAGGCTGTCCTCGTTGCGCGTGAGGACCGCCTTGTCCTTCGCGGTGAACGCGCCACCGAGCGCCGCGGTGGCAGCGGCGGGGTCGACCAGCGTGCACGCGTCGACGAGCGTGCCGGCACGGACGGGAAACGCGGCGGGGAGGGCGAGGGCGGCGACGAGCAGCGCGCGGCGGAGGGGCATGGCGTTACGGTCGATCATCGGCGCGCGGATTATACGTGGGGGCGTGGGGTGCACGGCGCGGTCCCGCTCACAACGCACCGGCGCCGCCGTCCGTTGACGGTGGGGTGTCCTCGCCCAGGTAGACCGCCTGCACGCGGGGGTCGGCGCGCACCGCGGCCGGCGCGCCCTGCGCGATCAGGGCACCGTGATCGAGCACGAGGATGCGGTCGGCGAAGTCGAACACGACCTCCATGTCGTGCTCGGTGAACAGCACCGCGATGCCGTCGCGCTGCGCGAGGTCGCGCGCGACGGTCATCAGGCGCCGCCGCGAGCGGGGCGCCATGCCCGCGGTCGGCTCGTCCATCAGCAGGAGCCGCGGCCGGTCGGCGAGGGCCAGCGCCAGCTCGACGCGCTTCGCGTTGCCGTAGGCGAGCGCCGCGCAGTGCGCGTCCGCGAGATCGGCGCAACCGACGCGCGCGAGGAGGGCATCGACGGCGGCGACGTCCACTGCCGACGCGAGCGTGTGGAGCTCATGCTGCCGGCCGGCGTGCGCGAGCATCGCGACGCGCACGTTCTCGCGCACGGTCATCGACGCGAACGTGGCCGCCACCTGGAAGGTGCGGCCCACGCCCAGCCGCGCGATGGCCGCCGGGGACCGGCCGTCGATGCGCGCGCCGGCCAGCCGCACCTCGCCGGCGTCGGGCCGCAGTTGCCCGTTGACGAGGTTGAAGCACGTCGTCTTCCCGGCCCCGTTGGGGCCGATGAGGGCCACCATCTCGCCTGGCTGCACGGCGAACGACACGTCGTCGACCGCGCGCACGCCGCCGAACTCCTTGCGCAGGCCGGCGACCGCCAGCACCGGGGCGCCTGCCGTCACGGTATCGCCTGCCGGCGCAGGAGCCGCGCGAGCGCGCCGCCGATGCCCATCGGGAACAGGAGCACGAGGGCGAGGATCAGCACCCCGAGCCCGGCGCGCCAGTAGTCGGTGAAGCGCGCGAGCGTGTCGGACAGCCACGTGAACGCGGCGGCGCCGAGGAGCGGTCCGAAGAGCGCGTTGAGGCCGCCCAGCAGCACCATCACGAGCGCGTCGACCGACCGCGGGATCGCGAGCGTCTCCGGCGAGATGCTGCCCTTCGAGAACGCGAAGAGCCCGCCGGCGAGGCCCGCGAACGTCCCGGCGAGCGCGAAGCCGCGCCACTGCATGCGGCGCACGTCGATGCCGAGTGCGGCGGCACGCAACGGCGAGTCGCGCACCGCGCGCAGGGCGAAGCCGAACGGCGCGCGGCCGACCCGCACCAGCGCGAGCAGCGCGAGCCCCACGATCGCGAGCACGAGGAAATAGAACGCCGTGCGGTCCGCGACCCACGGCGCCGGCCACACGCCGATGAGGCCGTTGCTGCCCCCGGTGACGCTGTCCCACTGCCACGCCACCGACCACGTGATCTGCGCGAACGCGAGCGTGAGCATCGCAAGGTAGACGCCGGACAGCCGCACGCAGAACCAGCCGAACACGAGCGCCGCGACGAGCGCCCCGACGGGCGCCAGCGCCAGCGCGGCGAGCATCGGCCAGCCCGCCTTGGTGGCGAGTGCCGCCGCGTACGCGCCGACGCCGAAATACGCGGCGTGCCCGAACGACGTCATGCCGCCGGTGCCGAGCAGGAACTGGAGGCTCGCCGCGAACAGCGCGGCGATCAGGATGTCGGTCGCGAGCACCACCGTGTACTCGTCGCGCAGCCACGGCACCGCGACGAGGAACGCGAGCAGGACCGCCGTGGCCGCGAGTTCGCGCCGGCCCGGCGCGACCACGAGCTCGCGCTGCTCGGGCAGCGGCGTGCTCACGGGTGCTGCGACCGGCGCGCCGAGGAGGCCCTGCGGCTTCACGGCCAGCACCACCGCCATCACCACGAACTCGGCGACCAGCGTGAGCTTCGGGAAGGCGAACGTGATGCCGGCGACCTCCACGTCGCCGAGCGCGATGCACAGTGCCTTGGTAAGCCCGATCAGCAGTGCGGCGAGGAACGCGCCGGGAATCGAGCCCAGCCCGCCGACCACCGTGACCACGAACGCATCGGCGATGATCGCGAGGTCCATCGTGAGGTTGGCGGGCTCGCGCGGCAGCTGCAGCGCGCCCGCGAGGCCGGCCAGGAACGCGCCGAGCGCGAACACGGCGGTGAAGAGCTTCGCCTCGTCGATGCCGAGCGCTGCGGTGAGTACGCGGTTCTCCGACGCCGCGCGGACCAGCACGCCGAAGCGCGTCCGCGTGACGAGCCACGTGAGGGCCGCCAGCACGAGCGGCCCGACGACGATGAGGAAGAGGTCGTACTCCGGGATCGCGCGGCCGAGGATCTCGACGGTGCCGGCGAGTCCGGGCGCGCGGGGACCGAGGAGGTCTTCCGCCCCGAACCCGGCGAGCACGGCGTCGCGCACGATGAGCACCACCGCGAAGGTGGCGGTGAGCTGCAGCAGTTCGGGGGCGGCGTACAGCCGGCGCAGCAGCAGGCGCTCGATCAGCGCGCCGGCGAGTGCTACCGCGAGCGCGGACAGCAGCACGCCGGGCCAGAACGCGGCGGCGCCGCCGGTCACCGGCGCCAGCAGCCGCCCGAACGCGAACGCGCCGTACGCGCCCAGCATGTAGAGCGACCCGTGGGCGAAGTTGACGATGCGCGTGACGCCGAAGATCAGCGTCAGCCCGGCCGCGACGAGGAACAGCGCCGACGCGCCGGACAGGCCGTTCAGCAGTTGCAGGAGGAAGGAGGCGAGCGTCATGCGCGGCGGGCGGCACGCGGCGCGGCGCGGGCCGCGCACGGCGTGGTGGTCATTCTGACACGGCCGCGCCGCGCCCCGGCGCGCGGGCGCGGCCCACCGGCGGACCCGCTACTGCTGCGGCCGCAGCTTGCGCACCACGTCGTCGGCCGGCTGGTAGTCCTTGCCGTCGGCGTAGCGCCAGTCCACCATCACGCCCTTGCCGTCCTTCACTGCGGTGCGGCCGACGTAGGCGCCCATCGTCGACTGGTGGTCGATCGCGCGGAACGTCACCGGACCGAACGGCGAGGTGAACGTGAGCCCCGACAGCGCGGCGACGATCTTCTCAGGATCGGTCGAACCCGCCTTCCTGATGGCCGCCGCGGCCGCGACGACCGTGCTGTAGCCGACCACCGAGCCCAGGCGCGGATAGTCGTTGAACCGCTTCTGGTAGGCGTCGAGGAAGCGCTTGTGGTCGGCGGTGCCGATCGCGTACCAAGGGTAGCCGGTGACGTACCAGCCGGTCGGCGCCTCGTCCTTCAGCGGGTCGAGGTACTCGGGCTCGCCGCCCAGCAGGTTGAAGACGGGCCGGTCCTTGAATAGGCCGCGCAGCTGCCCCTCGCGCACGAAGCGCGCGAGGTCGGGGCCGAACAGCGATGAGAAGATGGCGTCGGGCTTCGCGTCCAGCAGCGCCTGCACGACCGGGCCCGGGTCGATCTTGCCGAGCGGCACCGCGATCTCGACGAACTCGAGGCCGCCGCTCTGCAGCACGTTCATCTGCTTCTTGAACGCGGCCGTGGCCGACTGCCCGTACTCGTAGTTCGGGTAGACGATCGCCCAGCGCTTCTTGCCGAGCTTCGCGGCCTCCGGCACCAGCATCGCCGTCTGCATGAACGTCGACGCCCGCAGCCGGTAGGTGTATCTGTTGCCGTTGTCCCAGACCATCTTGTCGGTCAGCGGCTCGGACGCGAGGAACGGCACCTTGCGCTGCTTCGCGTAGTCGGCGACGGCGAGGCCCACGTTCGACGGGAACGTCCCCAGCAGCATCACGGCCTTCTCGCGCGCGATGAGCTCCTCGGCCACGCGCACGGCGTCGCCCGGCGTGCCGTTGTCGTCGCGCGCGACCACCTCGATCTTGCGGCCGAGGACGCCGCCCGCGGCGTTGATCTCGTCGACGGCAAGCTCCATCCCCTTCTTGTACGGCTCGAGGAACGCCGGGAACACCTTGTAGCTGTTGAGCTCGCCCAGCTTGATGGTCTGGGCGGGGGCCGCGGCGGCGACCGCGAGCGCCAGGGTGGCCAGGACGTAGCGAAGCACGTTCATGCAGGCTCCAGTGCGGGCGAAGGGGGCCACAACGGGCGACCCCGGCCACGGGTTGACCTGCGATTATCGCCGATGCGCCCCGCCCGCCGCCGGGAGCGACGCACGCCGGCCCACGGATGCTCCCGGGGCGCATCTATGCTTATGCAGCGAAGGCACGGGACGGCGGGGCCCGGCGGGTTAAAATTCAAGACTTTGCCGCGTCCTGCCGCCCGAAAGCCGCTCCCGATGTCCCGACCGCTCACCCTTGCCCATGGCCTTTCCTTCGCCGACCTCTACTCCGACGAGGGCGTGCGGCGCATCGACGGGCACTTCCTCGCCCACCTCGCCGCGGCTGACGCCGCGCTCGCGCAGCGGCTCGCGGACGGCCGCGCCGCCCCCGACGCGCTGGCGCCCAAGGCCGAGTCCGAACTGCTGATCGCGCTTGCGCCGCACGTCGAGGACTTCCTCGGGCGGCTCTTCGGCATCGGCGGCGAGGTGCAGGCGCTGGCCGCGCAGCACCACGAGCTCGCTCCGCTCTTCGCGATCAAGCGCCAGTTCGTGCAGCGCAAGGCGATGAACGCCTACAAGGCCGACGTGGCTGGGACGTTCGACGGCCCGGCGCTGCGGGCGGAACTGGAGCGCGCGCTCGGCGGTCCCTTCGCGGAACTCGCGTTCGCCAAGGCCGTGACGCAGTGGCTCGCCGATCCGGACGCCAACGCGGCCGCGCTCGACCTCGCCACGCGCTACGCCGCCTGGGCCGCGCACACGCCGGCCGGACGCACGGCCCACCGCACCGGCGTGCTGTTCAAGAGCCCGCACAAGCTCGACTACATGAAGCTCGTGCCGCTGCAGGCGGAGACGCGCCACGGCGTGACGGCGTGGAAGCAGCCGGACAGCCAGCCGCTGCGCCAGCGCGACGGCTTCGCGCTCACCGACCACGGCACCGACCTCGTGGGCGGCCTCGACCAGGCCCACTACTGCATCTGGTGCCACGAGCAGGGGAAGGACTCGTGTGCCCGCGGCCTGCCCGACAAGAAGGCGGCCGAGGGCGAGCTTCCGTTCAAGAAGTCGCCGTTCCACGTGCCGCTCGCCGGCTGCCCGCTGGAGGAGAAGATCTCCGAGTTCCACAAGCTGCGCGCGGACGGCGTGCCGGTGGGCGCGCTCGCGATGGTGTGCGTCGACAACCCGATGGTCGCGGGCACGGGGCATCGCATCTGCAACGACTGCATGAAGTCGTGCATCTACCAGAAGCAGGAGCCGGTGGACATCCCGCAGTCGGAGACGCGGCTCCTGAAGGACGTGTTGGCACTCCCCTGGGGCTTCGAGATCTACTCGCTGCTCACGCGCTGGAACCCGCTCAACCTGCGCCGCCCCGTGCCGCACGCGCGCACCGGCAAGCGGGTGCTGATCGTCGGCATGGGACCCGCGGGGTTCACGCTCGCGCACCACCTCGTCAACGACGGCCACACGGTCGTCGGCATCGACGGCCTCAAGATCGAGCCGCTCGACCCCGCGCTCTCGGGCATCACGATCACCGGCAAGCGGGTGCCGTTTGCGCCGGTCGAGGACGTCGCCTCGCTGATCGAGCCGCTCGACGACCGCCTGATGGCGGGCTTCGGCGGCGTGGCCGAGTACGGCATCACGGTGCGCTGGGACAAGAACTTCCTCAAGATGATCCGGCTCGTCATCGAGCGCCGCGACCGCTTCGCGATGTACGGCGGCGTGCGCTTCGGCGGGACGCTCGACGCGCCCGGGGCGTTCGCGATGGGCTTCGACCATATCGCGCTCGCCACCGGTGCGGGCAAGCCGACCGTGCTCGAGCTGCCCAACGGCCTCGCCAACGGCGTGCGCACGGCGTCCGATTTCCTGATGGCGCTGCAGCTCACGGGCGCCGCCAAGCGCGACACCATCGCCAACATGCAGGTGCGCCTGCCGGTGGTGGTGGTGGGCGGCGGCCTCACCGCCATCGACACCGCGACCGAGTCGCTCGCGTACTACCCGGTGCAGGTCGAGAAATTCCTCACCCGCTACGAGGCACTGGTGGCGGAAAAGGGCCGCGAGGCCGTCGAGGCGGCGTGGACCGTGGAGGAGGGCCTCGTCGCCAACGAGTTCCTGGAGCACGCGCGGGCGCTGCGCGAGGAGCGCGCGGCGGCGCAGCGGGCCGGGCGGCCGGCACGCGTCGCCGAACTGATCGACGGCTGGGGCGGCGTGACCATCGCCTATCGCCGGCGCCTCGTCGACAGTCCGTCGTACACGCTGAACCACGAGGAGATCGCCAAGGCGCTGGAGGAGGGCATCCGCTTCGCGGAAGGGCTCACCCCGATCGCGATCGACGTCGACGCCCGCGGCGCCGCGACCGGCCTGCAGGTATCGGTGCAGCACATCGACCTCGAGGGCGTGTGGCACGAGTCGTCGCGCACCACGCTGCCGGCGCGCACCATCTTCATCGCGGCCGGCACGCAGCCCAACACCGTGCTCGCGCGCGAGGACGCCGAGGATTTCCGCCTCGAAGGCAAGTATTTCCGAGTGCTGGACGAGGACGGCACGCCGGTCAAGGTGCTGCGCGGCCTCGCGAAGCCCGCGCAGCCTGCGGTCATCACCGACATCCTGCCCGACGGGCGCGCGATCAGCTTCTTCGGCGACCTGCACCCGTCCTTCTTCGGCAACGTCGTGAAGGCGATGGCGAGTGCCAAGCAGGGCTACCCGATCGTCACGCGGATGCTCGCGAAGGTGGGGCCTTCGCTGTCGGCGAGCGACGCGGCGTTCTACTCGGTGCTCGACGACCGCCTGCGCGCCCGCGTCGAGCGCGTCGAGCGCCTGACCCCCACCATCGTCGAGGTGGTCGTGCGCGCGCCCGCTGCCGCGGAGCGCTTCGAGCCCGGGCAGTTCTACCGGCTGCAGAACTACGAGGCGTTCGCCGCGGTGCGCGGCGGCACGCGGCTCGTGATGGAGGGCCTGGCCCTCACCGGCGCATGGGTCGACCGCGAGCGCGGCCTCGTCTCGACCATCGTGCTGGAGATGGGCGGCTCGTCGAACCTGTGCGCGGACTTGAAGCCCGGCGAGCCGGTCGTGCTGATGGGGCCGACCGGGGCGCCGACCGAGATCGAGCCCGGTGAGACGGTGGTGCTCGCGGGCGGCGGTCTCGGCAACGCGGTGCTGTTCTCGATCGGCCAGGCGTTCCGCAAGGCCGGGTCGCGCGTGCTGTACTTCGCCGGCTACAAGAAGATGATCGACCGCTACAAGGTGCCCGAGATCGAGGCCGCCGCCGACGTCGTGGTCTGGTGCAGCGACGAGGGCCCCGGATTCGCGCCGACGCGCCCGCAGGACCGCGCGTTCGTCGGCAACATCGTCGAGGCGATGCGGGCGTACGCCGAAAGCCGGCTGGGCGAGCAGGCGATCCCGTTCGCCGACTGCGACCGCATCATCGCCATCGGCTCCGACAAGATGATGGCGGCGGTGGGCCGCGCGCGGCACGGCGTGCTTGCGCCGCATCTCAAGCCGGCGCACCAGGCGATCGGGTCCATCAACTCGCCGATGCAGTGCATGATGAAGGAGATCTGCGCGCAGTGCCTGCAGCCGCACACCGATCCCGCGACCGGCAAGGTGACGTACGTGTTCTCCTGCTTCAACCAGGACCAGCCGCTCGACCGCGTCGATTTCGCGGCGCTCGACCTGCGGTTGAAGCAGAACGCCGTGCAGGAGAAGCTCACCGCGCAGTGGATCGCGCACGCGCGGCAGGCTTAGGCGGAACGGCCCGCGGCGGCGGCGCGGGACGCGCCACCGGCTGATCCTGCCCGGGTCGGGGCAGGAGGGGGCGCGACCCGGGTATCCGCCCGCCGCGGGCGCCGCGCGCCGTCGCTGCGACGGTCCCCGTGGCACGCACGGGTTTGCGTTAGGTCATACGCCGGCGATCGCGCGCACCGCGCAGGTGCGGTGCGGCGGGCGCGGCGTCGCGCGCCGGGCGGCGCGGCGTGCGAAAATAGGCCTTCCGACCCGCCCGCCGGGGTCGTCCCGTCCGGTCCGCCCGATGTCCCTCAACTTGTTTTCCCGCCTCATGCCGCCCGAGGAGAGCTTCACCGCGCTCTTCTGCGAGCAGGCGCAGCGCATCCTCGAAGCCGCGCGCGAACTGCGCGAGATGGTCGTCGGGACGGGCAGCGCCGACGCCCACGTCGCCGCGATCCGCACCATCGAGATGGCCGCCGACGAGGTGGCCAAGCGCGTGTTCTTCGCGGCCAACCGGGCGTTCAACGCGCCGATCGACCGCGAGGACATCCTGCTGCTCGCGCACCTGCTCGACGACGCGGTGGACCAGATCGAGGACACCGCGAAGGGCATCCAGCGCTACGAGGTGCGCGGCTTCCCGCCGGAGATGCACGCGATGGCGGACGCGATCGTCGAGAGCGCCGACCTGCTGCACGAGGTGATGCCGCACCTCGACAACGTCGCGGGCGACCACAAGGCCATCTTCGCGCTGTGCGAGAAGATCGGCCATATCGAGGGCCGCGCCGACGAGTGCTTCGACCACGGCCTGACCGAGCTGCGCGGCCAGCTGCGCACCGGCAGCATCGACACCATCGGCTACCTCGACCGCAAGGAGCTCTACGAGCTCGTGGAGGACGTCGTCGACAAGTGCGACGACATCGCCAACACCGTCCAGTCGATCACCGCGAAGCACGTGTAGGCCGAACGCCGCCGCCGCATCGCCCGCCATGGACGCCACCGCCCTCGGCCTGCCGATCCTCGTCGCCCTGATCGGGGTCGCGCTGCTGTTCGACTTCCTGAACGGCCTGCACGACGCCGCGAACTCGATCGCCACGGTCGTCGCGACCCGCGTGCTGCGCCCGCAGGTGGCGGTGGTGTGGGCCGCGTTCTTCAACTTCATCGCGTTCGCGGTGTTCGGCCTGCACGTCGCGAACACGGTGGGCACCGGCATCGTCGCGCCGGGCCTCGTGGACGGTGCGGTGATCTTCGGCGCACTGATGGGCGCCATCGTCTGGAACGTCATCACCTGGTGGGCCGGCATCCCGTCGTCCTCCAGCCACGCGCTGATCGGCGGGCTGGCCGGCGCCGGCGTGGCGAAGGCCGGCGTCTCGGCGATCGTGTTCAAGGGCCTCGGCATCACCGCCGCGGGCATCGTGCTGTCGCCGCTGCTGGGCTTCGTGCTCGCGCAGCTCCTCGTGGTCGCGGTGAGCTGGGCCAACAGGCGCGCGACGCCTTACGCGGTCGACCGGCGCTTCCGCATCCTGCAGCTCGCGTCGGCGTCGCTGTACTCGCTCGGCCACGGCGGCAACGACGCGCAGAAGACGATGGGCATCATCGCCGTCCTGCTGTTCTCGCAGGGCATGCTGGGTGGCGAGTTCCACGTCCCGTTCTGGGTGGTGATCGCATGCCAGGCCGCGATGGGTCTCGGGACGCTGTTCGGCGGCTGGCGCATCGTCCACACGATGGGCTCGCGCATCACGCAGCTGAAGCCGATCCAGGGCTTCTGCGCGGAGACCGGCGGCGCCATCACGCTGTTCCTCGCGACGGGCCTCGGCGTGCCGGTGTCGACCACGCACACGATCACCGGCGCCATCGTCGGCGTGGGGGCGGCGCGCCGCGCGGCCGCCGTGCGCTGGAGCGTCGCGCAACGCATCGTGATGGCATGGGTGCTGACGATGCCGGCGGCGGCGATCATCTCGGCGGTGGCCTATTACGCCGTGGGATGGTTCTAGCGGCGTCCGCGAGAGGCGCGTCGTGGGGGCGTCCGCAAAGGGCGCGTCGTTCGTGCGGTGGATGACGTGACGGCGGCGTTGCGCCTTTTGCGGCGGCACTTCAAGTCAGGCCCGGGAAAACCTTCGGGCGGCCGGGCGGCTTTCCCGTAGCAACACCAAGACCTACGAAGCGCGCCGAGCATCCTCCCCTGCGCGGAGAGTTCAGCAGCGCGCTGCTTGCGTGCTGCATGCCCCTGGGAGCGCCTGCGTCCTGCACGCTGCTCCATCTGGGGCTCCCTCTCCCCCGGCGGGGGAGAGGGTTGGGGTGAGGGGCTGCGTCCCAAGCCACAATCCGGGGTCAGACCCCGATGTGGCCGGGGTCAGACCCCTGGACGCTCGCACCTAAGGCCCCTCTCCCCGCTCACAGAGAGAGGGTCGGGGTGAGGGGCAAGCGCCGCCCCCGCTACTCCGTCCTGTCGCTCGCGCGCCGCGCTGCCAGCGCGCGCTCGCGCTTCACCACCTTGCCGTTCTCGGTGCGCGGCAGCATGCGCAACTCGAGCACGAACTGCGGGGACAGCGAACCCAGTTCCTGGCGGAAGCGCGCCTTGATCGCGGCGGCGTCGTATCCCGGTCCGGGCACGACGGCGACGCACGAGTACTCGCGGTCGCGGCCGTCGGCGAACGCGAAGAAGGCGCACTCGCGCACGCCGCCCAGCGCGGCCTCCAGCGCCTCGGGATTGAGCTTGACGCCTCCGATGTTGATGCGGTCGGCGGCACGGCCGACGAGGCGCAGGCCGCCGTTCGCGTCCAGCACACCGCGGTCGCCGGCCTGACCTGCCCTGGGAAATTCGAACGCTCTATTCCTGGAAAGCGGCTCGGGTTCGAGGTAGGCCTGCGCCACCTGGGGGCCGCCGATGCGCACGATGCCTTCGTGGCCGGGAGGCAGGGGACGGTCTTCGTCGTCGACCACCTCGGTAATCACGCCGGGGTACGGCGTGAGGGCCTGGGTGCTGCCGTCGTCCGTGGGGATCGACCACGTCGCGCGTTCGGTCGCGGTGGCCCCGTAGTTGACGATGAGCATGCAGCGGCACTAAGTACTGCGGCGCCGGCCGCAGAGGGCGCCTACGCCGATGCGCCGGTGCCGGCCTTGCGTGACCGGGGCGACCGCTTGGCCGCCGGCGCCGCTTTGCGGGCAGGGGCCGCCTTCTTCCGAGTCGCCGGTGCCGCGAGTTTCGCCCGCGCGGCCAGCGCGAGCCGGCGCACACGCCGGATGTCGGCGTCCGAGAACGGGCCGTTGACGCCGGAGATCGCCGCCAGCTGCATGCCGTGCTTGCGGCCGAGACGGTAGATCTCGCGCACCTTCTCCCACTCGATGTTGCGGCCGACCGTGAAGTTCTCGAAGCGGCCTTCCAGCGCCAGCACGATGGTCTCCGCGAGGCACGCGTAGGCGACGTTCTTCGGCAGGCCGATGTTCTTCATCTGCACCTTGCCGGGCAGGCGGATCTCGCCGGACTCGATGACCAGCACGTCCGGGCGCTTCGCCACCTCTTCCGGCGGCAGGTCGAGCGGACGCGCGACGTCGGTGATCACGCAGCCGGGCTTCACCTGCATGATGTCGAGGACCTTCTTGCCGGCGCCGGACGTCGCGGTGACGATCATGTCGGCCTCGCCGATGTCCTTGTCCGCGCGCGACGAGAGGTGCAGGCGCGCATCCGGCGTCTCCTTGAGGATCGAGCCCTTGAGCGAGAGGAGCTTCGCGGTTTCCGGCGAGACGAGGTACACCTCCTCGGCCACCATCGCGAGCAGGCGCGCGCACACCGAGCCGATGGAGCCGGTGGCACCCACCACCATCGCCTTGAACTTGCCCTTCTGTCCCTTCGCCGGCTCCGCGACCAGGCCGAGGCGCAGCATCGCGTCGTGCGCGGCCCACAGCGCGCCCGACGCGCTGTAGCTGTTGCCGGTGGTGATCGGCAGCGGCGCGCGCCGCGCGACCGTGAGGCCCGCGTCGCCCACGACCTTGGTGAACGCGCCGAGGCCCATGATCTGCGCCCCGAGGCGCTTCGCCATCCGCGCCGCGTCGAGCAGGCGGCGGTAGGTGAACTCGGGCCGGTGGCTCATGATCTCCTTCGGCGTGCCGCCGACGGAGATGAGCCAGCCCTCGCACTCCACGCCGGTGGGCGACCTGATGCCGCTCACCTTCGAGTAGACGAACGGGGGCGCGTACGCCATGACCTTCTCGACCGTGTCCATGAACGCCGGCGGCGACACGTGCGACAGGAGCTCGATCGGCTTCACGTTCTTGAAATATTCCTG
Source organism: Burkholderiales bacterium (assembly GCA_046347715.1). Classification (GTDB taxonomy): domain Bacteria; phylum Pseudomonadota; class Gammaproteobacteria; order Burkholderiales; family Casimicrobiaceae; genus VBCG01. The sequence goes on along the minus strand of JAXMFO010000006.1, from coordinate 259,804 downwards.
CGACAGCGGGTGGATCACGAACGCGAAGCGGTTCACGCGGCGGAACCCGTTGGGGTAGATGAGGCGCGGCTCCAGCGCCTCGCGCGTGATGATCTCGAGGTAGTCGTCCTCGCGGAGGTCGTCGGGCGCCTTGCCGGTGGCGGCGACGATCATCGCGTCGAGGATCGAGGGGGCGAGCACGTGGCCCTGCACCATCGGCGAGCCGTCGATCACGAGGTTCACGCCCTTGTCGCGGAAGCTCGCCACGCGCCGGTCGCTGACGGTCGAGGTGATGATCGTCTTGCCGGCCAGGTCCTCGGCGTCGAAGTCGTCGAGCTCGTGCACGGCCGCGACCACCACCGTCGCCTCCTGCAGCGCCCGGCGCAGCATGAAGTGCGTCCACTCCTTCAGGGGCGCGCTGCCCATGACGCCGGCGGGGGCCCAGTCCGGCACGTGCTGCGCGCCGCTCGCGTAGGTCTCCAGCGTGTCGAGCGAGGTGAGCATCTTGGGCACGCCGAACTGCAGCAGGAGGTCGGCGAACTGCAGGTTGCCGGTGTACTCCGCCATCGTGACCGCGAGCTTGTAGTTCGTGCGGCCGGAGAGGAACAGCACGTTGGCGTTGTTGAAGTAGTCCTTGAGGCGCACCTGCACGTGGCGCAGCGCCCACTCCTGCAGGATGTCGGCCAGGCGCGCGCCGGTGGTGGCCGGGACCTCGGTCGCCGCCTGCAGCACGAGCGCGCTGTCCTTCTCGACGAACTTGTGCGTGCCGACCGTGTAACTGTCGCGCGCGATGCCGAGCCCGATCGCATCGGCCTTCTTCTCCCACTGCCGCACCAGCCGGATCGCGCGCTCGACGCGCCCGTCGGCGCCCAGGCGCCGCACGTGGCAGAGCTGCCCCAGGAACCGCGCCCGGAAATCGAAGTCCTGGGCGCGCTCGCCCATGCTGATGCCGACGATCGTCTTCATGTCGTCCTCGTCACGGGGCGAAGGCGCGCTGCGGCCTTCGCCCCATTGGCGGACCCGCGCGCAAGACCCCTCCCGCGCGGTCCCGCGGTTGCCCCTCGTCGATTCTAGGCGCCACCGCGCGCGTTCCCGAGCGCAATCCGCGGCATGCTTGATCTTGATCGACAACCGTGCGCGGCACGGCGCGTCGCGCGGCGCCGATGGGTTCAAGCTTCGGGCTGTGCGGATTCGTGTGCGGAGGATGTCGTGATCGAGATGCCGGCCGTGGTGGGAGATGCCGTACGTTCCGTCGGGCTGTCGGCGGCGATGCGCGCGGCGGGCGTGGTGACGGGGCTCCTGCCGATCCCGCAGCCGACGCTGCTCGTGGGCCCCGGCGCGAGCCGCCGGTTGGGCGAGGCGCTCGCCGGCTTCGGCCACCGCCGCATTCTCATCGTCACCGACCGCGTGGTGGCGGAGCGCGGCCTGCCGGACGCGCTGGTGGCGGCGCTGAAGGCGGGCGGCGTCGCGCACGCGATCTTCGCCGACGTGACCGCGGACGCGCCGCTGCCGGTGATCGAGGCCGGCATCGCCTTCTACGAGCGGCGCCAGTGCGACGCGATCGTCGCGTTCGGCGGCGGCTCGCCGATGGACGCCGCCAAGGCCATCGGCCTCGCCGTGGCCAACCGCAAGCACCCGCGCAAGCTGGTCGGGTACTTCAAGGGCCGGCACGGCCCGGTGCCGCTCTACGCGGTGCCGACGACGGCGGGCACGGGCTCGGAAGTCACCGTGGCCGCCGTCGTGTCGGACCCCGCGGCGCAGCGCAAGCTGGTGATCGCCGACACGCGCCTCGTGCCCGCGATGGCCGCGCTCGACCCGGTGCTGATGACCGGCCTGCCGCCGGCGGTGACGGCCGCGACCGGCATGGACGCGCTGACGCACGCGGTGGAGGCCTTCATCGGACAGTGGGCCAACGCCCAGACCGACCGCATGGCGCTCGCCGCCGTGGGGCTCATATACCGGCACCTGCGCACGGCGTTCCGCAACGGCAAGGACCTCGTGGCCCGCGAGCAGATGGCGCTGGCCGCCACCTACGCCGGCCTCGCGTTCACGCGCGCCAACGTCGGCTACGTGCACGCGATCGCGCACCAGCTGGGCGGGCGCTACCACACGCCGCACGGCCTCGCGAACGCGATCGTGCTGCCGCACGTGCTGCGGTTCTCCGCCCCCGCCGTCCCGCGCCGGCTGGCGGCACTCGCGGTGCGGGCCGGCGTCGGCAAGGCGGGCGAGCGGCCCGCCACGCTCGCGAAGAAGTTTCTGGCCTCGGTCGACGCCCTCAATGCCGACCTCGGCATCCCGCGGCACCTTGACACGCTGCGCGCCGAGGACATCCCCGCGCTCGCGAAGGCCGCGTGCTGGGAGGCCGACACCAACTACCCGGTGCCGCGCTACATGTCACCCAAGGGCTGCGAGGAAATGCTGCAGGCCCTGCTGCCGCCGGCGCCGGTTCCGCGCGCGCGGCGGGCGAAGCGCTAGCGGCAGATGCAAAAAGGCCCGCCGTGCGGCGGGCCTTTCGGAGGAATCTGGTGCCGGTAGAGGGAGTCGAACCCCCGACCTTCGCATTACGAATGCGCTGCTCTACCAACTGAGCTACACCGGCGGATGGCGCGGCCAGCGAGGTGGGCGCCGTGCACGCCACCAACGGAGAACCGAGCCAGAAATTATAACCGGTCCAGTGCGGTTTGGCTAGCCGGAGGACTCGATTTGTGTTGCATTTCGTCGCAGCAAGTGCGGGAAAGGCGCGGCCGCTGTTAGCGCGGGAGTTTCAGACCGGGAAACAGGGCGTCGATCCCGTTGGCGAGGATCTGCACCCCGATGCACAGCAGGATGAAGGCGGACAGGCGCATGAAGACGGCCGTGCCCGCGGGCCCCAGGCGCGCGGTGACGCGCTCGGCGTTGCGGAAGCAGACGAAGGTCGTGAGGCACACCAGCAGCGCGCCCAGCACCGTGGACCCCGCGTCGGCGAGGAACGGCTGCACGGTCGAGGGAAAGTTGGCGCCGATCGTGATCGCGACCGAGATCGAACCCGGGCCCACCGTCATCGGCAGCGTCAGGGGATAGAACGCGCGCGCCGTGCGCGTCTCGGGGTTGCCCGCAGGGGCGGGCCGGGCGTCCTTCTCGTCCGCGCGCAGCATGCGCCAGCCGAGGCTCGCGACCACGAGGCCGCCCGCCACCTGCACGACCGGAATGCTGACGCCGAAGAACGCGAGCACGTAGTCGCCGACGAAGATCGACGCGACCAGCAGGATGAAGCCGTTGATCGCCACGCGGCGCGCCATCACCTTGCGCGCGGCGTCGTCGAGGTCGCTGGTCAGCGCCACGAACATCGCGGCGTTGCCGAACGGGTTGACGATCGGCAGCAGCGCCCCGACCGCGAGCAGCACGCCCTGGAGGAAATTGCCGGCGTCGGGCGTCACGGGCGCGTGGGTTCGGCGGCCGGCGCGGCGGGGGCGGGCGCGACCGGCGGCGCAAAGGAGATCTCCGACGCCAGCGCCTTCACCCCGTTCCAGGTGATCTCGACGCCGATGCACAGCACGATGAACGCGGACAGCCGGAGCACGACCATCACCCGGTTGTGGCCGAGCCAGCGGGCGATGCGCTCGGCATAGCGGTACGCGATCCACACGCACAGCGCGATGATCCCCGTGCCGATGATGCTCGCCACCACGCCGATGATCACGCGCTCCAGGCCCTTCGCATGGTTGGCCCCAAGGGTGACGGCCACCGAGATCGCGCCCGGGTCCACGGTCAGCGGCAGCGTGAGCGGGTAGAAGGCCCGCGCGATGGCCACGCTGTCGCTGGCCGGCTGCGCCGCCACCGCCGGCGGCGGATCGCTCGACAGCATGTTCCACCCGAGCGCGCACAGCACCGCGCCGCCGGCGACCTGCACCACGGGGATCGACAGCCCGAACACCTTCAGCACGTACGCGCCGACGATGAGCGAGCCCATGATCAGCAGGAACGAGTTGATGGCGACCTTGAGCGCCAGCTGGGCGCGCACCTCGTCGCTCGACCCGTGCGTCATCGACAGGAAGAGCGGGGCGCTGCCCACCGGGTTGACGATCGGCAGCAGCCCCCCCACCACGAGCAGCAGCGCGGTGAGGAAGTTGCGGATGTCGTTCTCGATCATGGCGTGCGCGACCGGGTCCGGGGCGACCCGCGGGCGCGGTACACTAGCACAGCCGCGCCGGCCTCGCGTGGCCCCGCGGCGTGTGCGCCGCGCGCTCCTCCCGTGACCGCCACCCGCCCGCTCTTCGGATTCCACGCCGTCACCGCTCGCCTGCGCCAGCGGCCCGAGGCGGTGCACGCGCTCTACGTGCTGGCGGGCCGCCAGGATGCCCGGCTGCGCGACGTCGTGACGCGCGCCGAGGCGGCGGGCGTGGCCGTGCACAGCGTCGAGCACGCGCGCCTCGACGCGCTCGCCGGCCACGGCCGGCACCAGGGCGTGGTCGCGATCGTCGACGACCGCCTGCCCCACGTGACGCTCGACGACGTGCTCGACGGGCCGCCCGAGCCGCCGCTCCTGCTCGTCCTCGACGGCGTCACCGATCCGCACAACCTGGGCGCGTGCCTGCGCAGCGCCGACGCGTTCGGCGCGCTCGCGGTCGTGGTGCCCAAGGACCGCGCGGTCGGCGTGAACGCGACCGTCGCGAAGGCGGCGTGCGGCGCCGCGGACACGGTGCCGGTCATCGCGGTGACCAACCTCGCGCGCGCCCTGCGCGAGATGAAGGAGCGCGGGGTCTGGGTGCTGGGTGCGGACGCCGGCGGCGAGAGCCTCGTGACGGCCGACGTCGCCGGCCCCGTCGCCTGGGTGCTGGGCGCGGAAGGGGCGGGCCTGCGGCGCCTCACCCGCGAGTCCTGCGACCGCGTCGTCGGGATTCCCCTCGTGGGCAGCGTGGAAAGCCTCAACGTCTCCGTGGCCGCCGGCATCTGCCTGTACGCGACCCGCGCGGCGCGCCTGCGGACGTCCGGCTGACGGCGGCTGTGCTTAAATACCGCCGCCCGCGCCGTACCGCCTGATGCTCCGCTTCCTGCTCACCCGCGTCAGCCTCGTCATCCCGACGTTCATCGGGATGACGCTGCTCGCGTTCTTCCTCATCCGCCTCGTCCCCGGCGACCCGATCGAGACGATGGCGGGCGAGCGCGGCATCGACCCGGCGCGCCACGCGGCGCTGCTCAAGGAATACGGGCTCGACCGCCCGGTGCTCGTGCAGTACGGCATCTACATCGGTCGCGTGCTGCACGGCGACCTCGGCAAGTCGATGATCACGCAGGAGCCGGTGCTGAAGGAATTCGCCGCGCTGTTTCCGGCGACGATCGAACTCGCCCTCTCGGCGATCCTGTTCGCGCTGGTGCTGGGCATCCCGGCCGGCATCATCGCCGCGGTGCGCCGCAACTCGATCTTCGACCACGGCGTGATGGGCGTGTCGCTGACCGGGTACTCGATGCCGATCTTCTGGTGGGGCCTGCTGCTCATCCTGCTCTTCTCGGTGCAGCTCGGGTGGACGCCGGTGTCGGGCCGGATCGCCGTGCAGTACTACATCGAGCCCGTCACCGGGTTCCTCACGATCGACGCGCTGCTGTCCGGGGAGAAGGGCGCCTTCCGGTCCGCGGTGTCGCACCTCGTGCTGCCGATGATCGTGCTCGGCACGCAGCCGCTCGCGATCATCGCCCGGATGACGCGCTCGGCCATGCTCGAGGTGCTGGGCGAGGACTACATCCGCACCGCGCGTGCCAAGGGCCTGTCGTCGCTGCGCGTGGTCGCGCTGCACGCGCTGCGCAACGCGCTGATCCCGGTGGTCACCATCATCGGCCTGCAGGTGGGCGTGCTGTTCACCGGCGCGATCCTCACCGAGACCATCTTCTCGTGGCCCGGCGTGGGCAAGTGGATGATCGAGGCGATCAACCGCCGCGACTATCCGGTGCTGCAGGGCGGCGTGCTGCTGCTCGGCCTCGTGGTGATGACGGTCAACCTCTTGGTCGACGTCACCTACGGCATCATCAACCCCCGGATCCGGCACGCGCGATGAGCAGCCTCGCGACCCCCGCCGCCGCCTCCGCGCCGCCCGGCCCGCTGCGCGAATTCTGGGGCTACTTCAGCGCCAACAAGGGCGCGGTGGCAGGCCTCGCGTTCGTGATCTTCATCCTGCTGACCGCGGCCTTCGCGCCCGTGCTGGCGCCGTATCCGCCCGACCTCACCAACAGCGCGATGTTCCTGAAGCCGCCGGCGTGGCAGGACGGCGGGTCCATGGCGCACCTCCTCGGCACCGACGCCATCGGCCGCGACATCCTCTCGCGGCTCATCTACGGCGCCCGGCTGTCGCTGCTCATCGGCATCGCGGTGGTCGCGGTCGCCATCGTGGTCGGCATCACGCTCGGCCTCGTGGCGGGCTTCTTCCGCGGCTACCTCGAGATCGGGATCATGCGGCTCATGGACGTGATCCTCACGCTGCCGAGCCTGCTGCTCGCCATCGTGATCGTCGCGATCCTCGGGCCCGGGATCATGAACGCGATGCTCGCGGTCGTCGTGGTCGTGCTGCCGCACTACGTGCGCATCACGCGCGCCGCGGTGATCACCGAGACGTCGAAGGACTACGTGACCGCCGCCAAGGCGAGCGGGGCAGGGCGCCTGCGGCTCATGTTCAGCGAGGTGCTGCCGAACTGCGCGGCGCCGCTCATCGTGCAGGCGTCGCTCGGCGTGTCCACCGCCATCCTCGACGCGGCGGCGCTGGGCTTCCTCGGCCTGGGCGCGCAGCCGCCGGCGTCCGAGTGGGGCACGATGCTCGCCGACGCGCGCGAGTTCGTGCTGCGCGCGTGGTGGGTGGTCACCTTCCCCGGGCTCATGATCCTGCTGACCGTGCTCGCGTTCAACCTGCTGGGCGACGGGCTGCGCGACGCGCTCGACCCGAAGCTCAAGCGGTAAGGGGACGCTGCGTGCCGCTGCTCGAGATCGAGGACCTCCACGTCGACTTCGCGACGCAAGGCGGGGTGCTGCACGCGGTCGACGGCGTGAGCCTGGCGCTCGACCAGGGCCAGGTGCTGGGCATCGTGGGCGAGTCGGGCTCCGGCAAGAGCGTGACGATGCTGGCGCTGATGGGGCTGGTCGCGTTCCCGGGCCGGGTGCGCGCGAAGCGCCTCGCGTTCGGCGGGCAGGACCTCCTCGCGCTGCCCGAGCGCGCACGCCGCAAGGTCCTCGGCCGCGACATCGCGATGATCTTCCAGGAGCCGACGACCAGCCTGAACCCGTGCTTCACGATCGGCTTCCAGCTGGAGGAGACGCTGCGCCTGCACCTCGCGCTCGACCGCCACGCGGCGAGGAAGCGCGCGATCGAGCTCCTGGAGCAGGTCGGCATCCCGGCCGCCGCGAGCCGCCTCGGCGACTTCCCGCACCAGATGTCGGGCGGCATGAACCAGCGCGTGATGATCGCGATGGCGATCGCCTGCAATCCCAAGCTCCTCATCGCCGACGAGCCGACCACCGCGCTCGACGTCACCATCCAGGCGCAGATCCTCGACCTCCTGCGCGACCTGCAGCGCGAGCGCGGCATGGCACTCGTGCTGGTCACCCACAACATGGGCGTGGTCGCCGAGATGGCGCACCGCGTCGCGGTGATGTACGCGGGGCAGGTCATGGAGTCGCGCCCCGCCGACGAACTCTTCCGCGCGCCCCAGCATCCGTACACGGCGGCGCTGCTCGCCGCGATGCCGGAGCGCCACGCGGCCGGCGGGCGGCTCGCGACCATCCCGGGCGTGGTGCCGGGACTGCACGACCGGCCGGCGGGCTGCCTCTTCCAGCCCCGTTGCCCCGACGCCACCCCGTACTGCGCGGAGCGCCCGGCGCTGCGCGAGTCCGCGGGCGGGGGCGTCGTGCGCTGCCACTATCCGCTCGGCGAAGGCCAGCGCGAGGCGCGCATCGGGCGCGACGGCGGGCGGCTGCCGTCGAACGTGCGGCCGCAGGGGACCGAAGCATGACCGCACCGGTCGTCATCGCGCGCGGGGTCACCCGCGTGTACGAGGTGCGCCGCGGCGCCTTCCGCGACGCGGCGCGACTGACCGCGGTCGGCGGCATCTCGTTCGAGGTCGCGCCCGGGCGCACGCTGGCCGTGGTCGGCGAATCGGGCTGCGGCAAGTCGACGCTCGCGCGCATGGTGTCGCTCATCGAGCGGCCGTCGGCCGGCGAGCTCACGCTGGCCGGCACCGACGTCATGCAGTCGTCGCACGCCGCGCGGCAGGTGCTGCGCAAGTCCGTGCAGATGGTGTTCCAGAATCCGTACGGATCGCTCAACCCGCGCAAGAAGATCGGCGCGATCCTGGAGGCGCCGCTGGCGATCAACACGCCGCTGTCCGCCGCGCAGCGCGCGGAGCGGGCGCGGGCCATGCTCGCTAAGGTGGGCTTAAGGCCGGAGCAATACGATCGCTACCCGCATATGTTCTCCGGAGGCCAACGCCAACGCATCGCCATCGCCCGCGCGCTGATGCTGGAGCCCGCGCTCGTGGTCGCGGACGAGCCGGTGTCGGCGCTCGACGTTTCGGTGCAGGCGCAGGTGCTGAACCTCATGGCCGACCTGCAGCGCGAACTGTCGGTGGCGTACCTCTTCATCTCGCACGACCTCGCGGTGGTGCGCTACATCGCCCACGACGTGCTGGTGATGTACCTCGGCCTCGCGATGGAGCAGGGCGACAAGACGCGCATCTTCGAGCGCCCGCTGCACCCGTACACGCAGGCGCTGCTCGCGTCCACGCCCGCGCTGGGCGGGGTGCGCAAGGAGCGCATCGTGCTGAAGGGGGAATTGCCGTCGCCGCTCGACCCGCCGGCCGGCTGCGTGTTCTCGACCCGCTGCCCGCACGCGCGGCCGCGCTGCACGGCCGAGCGGCCGGTCCTGCGCCCGGTGGACGGGCGGCAGGTGGCCTGCCATTTTGCGGAGAATTTCACCGATTCGGGGCATACTGGCGCCCCGGCACCATCGCTGCACTGACCGCGCAGCCCATTCCAAGGGAGAAACGCATGAAGCATCGCAACCCGCACTCCGCGCGCGCGCTGCGCGCGGCCGTCGTCGCCGCGCTGGCGCTCGCCACCGCCGGCGCGCTCAACGCCAAGACCCTCGTGTTCTGCTCCGAGGGCAGCCCCGAGAACTTCTATCCCGGCGTCAACACGACCGGCACCTCGTTCGACGCCAACAGCCAGATCTACAGCCGGATCGTCGACTTCGAGCGCGGCACCACCAAGGTCGTGCCGGGCCTCGCGGAAAGCTGGGAGATCTCGCCGGACGGCCTCACGTACACGTTCAAGCTGCGCAAGGGCGTCAAGTGGCACAACCACCGCGCGTGGAAGCCGACGCGCGACATGAACGCCGACGACATCATCTTCATGCTGGAGCGGCAGGGCAAGAAGACAACCCGTACTTCAAGGTCACGAGCTCCAACCACTCGTACTACAACGACATGGGCATGGGCAAGCTCATCAAGTCGATCCAGAAGGTGGACGACTACACGGTGAAGATCACGCTCAACAAGCCCGAGGCGCCGTTCCTGTCGAACCTCGCGATGGAGTACGCGGGCGTGCAGTCGAAGGAGTACGCCGACGCGATGCTGAAGGCCGGCACGCCGGAGAAGATCGACCAGGAGCCGATCGGCACAGGTCCCTTCTACCTCGTGCAGTACCAGAAGGACGCCGTGATCCGGTACAAGGCGTTCCCGCAGTTCTGGGGCGGCAAGGCGAAGATCGACGACCTCGTGTTCGCGATCACGCCCGACGCGTCGGTGCGCTGGGCCAAGCTGCAGAAGGGCGAGTGCCACGTGATGCCGTACCCGAACCCGGCCGACCTCGACGTCATCCGCAAGGACCCGAACGTGCAGGTGCTGGAGCAGCCGGGCTTGAACGTCGGCTACCTCGCGTACAACACGACCAAGAAGCCGTTCGACGACGTGCGCGTGCGCAAGGCCGTGAGCATGGCCATCAACAAGAAGGCGATCATCGACGGCGTGTACCTCACGACCGGCGTGGCCGCGAAGAACCCGATCCCGCCGACGCAGTGGTCGTACAACGACGCGGTGAAGGACGACGTGTACGATCCCGCCGCCGCGAAGAAGCTCCTCGCCGAGGCCGGCTACCCGAACGGCTTCCAGACGGACCTGTGGGCGATGCCCGTCCAGCGTCCCTACAACCCGAACGCGAAGCGCATCGCCGAGCTGATGCAGGCCGACTTGGCCAAGGTCGGCGTGCAGGCCGAGATCAAGAGCTTTGAGTGGGGCGAGTACCGCAAGCGCATGCAGAACGGCGAGCACCAGATGGGCATGCTGGGCTGGACCGGCGACAACGGCGACCCGGACAACTTCCTCGCCAACCTGCTGGGCTGCGACTCGGCCAAGACCAACGGCAGCAACGTCGCCAAGTTCTGCTACCAGCCGTACGAGGAGCTGATCCAGAAGGCCAAGGTCACCACCGGCCAGGCCGCGCGCACGCCGCTCTACGAGAAGGCGCAGGTCATCTTCAAGGAGCAGGAGCCCTGGTTCACGATCGCGCACGCCGTCCAGCTGAAGCCGGTGCGCAAGGAAGTGATCGACTTCAAGCTCTCGCCGTTCGGCCGCCACACGTTCTACGGCGTCGACATCAAGGAATAGGCGCCGCGCGCCGCTTGCCAGCCCCGGGCCGGTTCGCCCGGGGCCTTTCGTTTCGGGTAGCCGGCGGGGCGATCCTCGCGCCTGCGGTGCGGGTCCTGCCGGATCGTCGGGATCTGACCCCAACTTCGGGGTCAGACCACTGGTGCCCCTTGCGCGGGCGCCCCGGGGTGCGCGTTGACGCCACCCGCCCCTTTGGGCATGATCGCCCGGCATTGCCCGGCCTCGCGGCCGGGCTCCCCGATCCCCGCGTGCTCGCCTTCATCCTCCGCCGCATCCTGCAGTCCGCGCTGGTCCTCGCGGTCGTCGCCTTCATCGCCTTCGGCCTCTTCAATTTCACCGGCGACCCGGTGAATTTCATGGTCGGCCAGGACGCCACCATGCAGGACCGCCAGCGGCTGCGCGAGGAGCTGGGCCTCGACCGCCCGTTCTACGTGCAGTTCGCGAAGTTCCTCGGCAACGCGGTCCACGGGGACTTCGGGCTGTCCCTGCGCCAGGCGCGCCCGGTCTCGGTGCTGCTGAAGGAGCGCCTGCCTGCCACGCTGGAGCTCGCCACTGCCGCGGCGCTGCTCGCCCTGCTGGTGGGCATCCCGATGGGCGTCTACACCGCGCTGCGCCGGCAAAGCGTCGTGTCGCACGTGCTGCTGGCGGGCTCGCTGATCGGCGTCAGCCTGCCGACGTTCCTCATCGGCATCCTGCTGATCCTCGTGTTCGCCGTGCAGCTCGGCTGGCTCCCGTCCTTCGGGCGCGGCGACACGGTTGCCTTCGGCTGGTGGACCACGGGCCTCCTCACGACGAGCGGCCTCAAGGCGCTGATCCTGCCGACGATCACGCTGTCGCTAATCCAGATGACGCTGATCATGCGCCTCGTGCGCTCGGAGATGCTGGAGGTGCTGCGCACCGACTACATCAAGTTCGCGCGGGCCCGCGGGCTCACCGACCGCTCGATCCACTTCGCCCACGCGCTCAAGAACACGCTGGTGCCGGTCATCACCATCGTCGGCCTCCAGCTGGGCGCGATCATCGCGTTCGCGATCGTCACCGAGACGGTGTTCCAGTGGCCCGGCATGGGCCTGCTGTTCATCCAGGCCGTGTCCTTCGCCGACATCCCGGTGATGGCCGCCTACCTGTGCTTCATCGCGCTCGTGTTCGTCGTGATCAACCTCGTCGTCGACCTCCTGTACTACGCGGTCGACCCGCGCCTGCGCATGGAGCGCGCGCAAACCCTCTGACCCCGGACCCCGACATGCAGCCCAACCGTCACATCGAGCAATGGCACGCGGAGTTCACCGCGATCCGCCGCGACCTCCACGCCCACCCCGAGCTGGGCTTCGAGGAGGAGCGCACCGCGCGCGTGGTGCAGGAGAAGCTGGCCGCGCTCGGCATCGAGCACCACACGGGCATCGGCAAGACGGGCATCGTCGCCGTGATCCCGGGCCGCGCGTCGAGCAGCGGCCGCGCGGTGGGCCTGCGCGCCGACATGGACGCGCTGCCCATGCAGGAGGAGAACGACTTCCCGCACAAGTCGCGCTACGACGGCCGGATGCACGGCTGCGGCCACGACGGCCACACCACGATGCTGCTCGCGGCGGCGAAGTACCTGCACGCGACACGCAACTTCGACGGCACCGCCTACCTCATCTTCCAGCCCGGCGAGGAAGGCCATGCGGGCGCGAAGGCGATGATCGAGGACGGGCTCTTCACGCGCTTCCCGGCCGACGAGGTCTACGCGCTCCACAACTGGCCGGGGCTCGCGCCCGGCCGCATCGGCATCACGCCCGGACCCGCGATGGCGGCCGCCGACCGCGTCGAGATCACGATCGACGGCAAGGGGGGCCACGGCGCGCATCCGCACGCGGCGATCGATCCGGTGCTGGTCGCCGGGCACATCATCACCGCCGCGCAGTCGATCGTGAGCCGCAACGTGAGCCCGATCGACACCGCCGTGGTGAGCCTGTGCGCGATGCAGGCGGGCCACCCGGGCGCGATGAGCGTGATCCCGTCGCACGCGAAGCTCGTCGGCACCGTGCGCACCTTCCGCCCGGCGACGCAGGACTACATCGAAAAGCGGCTGCACGAGCTCACCGGCAACATCGCCGCCGCGTTCGGCGCGACGGCGCGCGTGGAGTACGTCCGCGTCTACCCGGCGACCATCAACCACGACCGGCAGGCGACGTTCGCCGCCGACGTGGCCGAATCGCTGGTGGGGGCGGAGAACGTCGTGCGCGACCTGCCGCCGTCGATGGGCGCCGAGGACTTCTCTTTCATGCTGCAGGCGAAGCCGGGCGCGTTCGCGCGGCTGGGGCAGGGCGGCGCCGAGGGCGGCTGCTTCCTGCACAACAGCACCTACGACTTCAACGATGCCGTGATCCCGCTCGGTGCCGGGTACCTGGCCGCGCTCGCCGAGCGCGCGCTGCCGCTGCGCGCATGAGCGCCGCCGCCGGCTTCGCCGCGACCTACGGCGAGGCGCGCCAGAAGTTCCTCGCGGCAGCGCGCGCGCGCGGGCTCGCGCTGCGCCACCACGTGCATCCGGTCGCCAAGGGGGCGCAGGGCGAAGATCTCGCGATCGACGTCGCGGTCCTGGGCGATCCCGCCGCGCGCGAGGTGCTGCTGCTCACCGCAGGCACGCACGGCGCCGAAGGGTTCTGCGGCTCCGGCTGCGAGATCGGCCTCCTCGCCGACGACGCCTTCGTGGCGCAGGCGCTCCGCGACGGCGTGCGGGTGGTGTTCCTGCACGCGCTGAACCCGTTCGGCTTCTCGCACCTGCGGCGCACCAACGAGGACAACGTCGACCTCAATCGCAACTTCCGCGACTGGTCGGTGCCCGCCCTGCCCAACCGCGCGTACGCGGACGTGCACGGCTTCATGGTGCCGGCCACGTGGCCCCCGTCGCCGGCGGACGACGCGGCGCTGGGCGCGTACCTCGCGGCCCACGGCGAGCGCACGCTGCAGCAGGCCGTGTCCTCCGGCCAGAGCGAATTCCCCGACGGCCTCTTCTACGCCGGCGTGCGTGCGGCGTGGAGCAACGGCGTCCTGCGCCGCGTGCTGCGGGAGGAGGCGGCAGGCGCGCGCGCGCTCGCGTGGATCGACTACCACACGGCCCTCGGTCCGCGCGGCCACGGCGAGATGATCTACAACGGCGGTCCGCACCCCGAGGACATCGCCCGCACCAAGGCGATCTGGGGACCGGCGGTGACCTCCTTCTACGACGGCTCCTCGACGTCCGCGGCCCTCACCGGCATCAACGGCCACGCGGCGCGCGACGAGTGCCCCGGGGTCGCGTACGCCGGCATCGCGCTCGAGTTCGGCACGCTGCCGGTGCTCGCCGTGCTGCAGGCGCTGCGGGCCGACCAGTGGCTCGCCAATCATCCCGACGCACCCGCGGAGCAGCGCGCGGCGATCAAGCGCGCGGTCCGCGACGCGTTCTACCAGGACGCGGACGACTGGAAGGCGATGCTGCACGCGCAGTCGCTCGCGCGCGCCCGCGAGGCGCTCGCGGGCCTCGTGGCCGGCCGCGCCGGAGCCGGCGCGTGAGCGAAGCCGCCGCGAAGGCGCCCGGGCTCGGCGACCGCCTGCGCGCGCTGTGGGACAGCGATGTCGGCTGGAGCTTCCGCCACTCGCCGGTGGCGATGCTCTCGTTCGCGGTGTTCGCCGTGTGCGTGCTGGGCGCGACGTTCGCGCCGGTCGTGGCCCCGCACAACCCGTTCGACCTCACCACGCTGTCGCTGTCCGACTCGCGGCTGCCGCCGGCCTGGAGCGAGGGCGGCAAGGCCGCCTTCCCGCTCGGCACGGACGACCAGGGCCGCGACATCCTGTCGGCGATCATCTTCGGCGCGCGCATTTCGCTGCTGGTGGGCCTGGCGTCGGTCGCGTTCGCGCTGGTGCTCGGCGTGGCCCTCGGGCTCCTCGCCGGCTACCTGGGCGGCAAGACCGACGCGATCATCATGCGCATCGCCGACGTCCAGCTCTCGTTCCCGGCGATCCTGATCGCGCTCCTGATCGACGGCGTGGCGCGGGTCGCGCTGCCCCGCGAACTGCACGACCGGCTCGCGATCGTCGTGCTGGTCTTCGCGATCGGCCTTTCCAACTGGGTCCAGTACGCGCGCACCGTGCGCGGCTCGACGATGGTGGAGAAGGGCAAGGAGTACGTGCAGGCCGCGCGGGTGATCGGCGTGCCGCCGCTCGGCATCATGGCGCGGCACCTGCTGCCCAACGTGACCGGGCCGGTGCTCGTGCTCGCGACCATCAACATCGCCACCGCGATCCTCACCGAGGCCACGCTGTCCTTCCTCGGTGTCGGGGTGCCGCCGACCGAGCCGTCGCTCGGCACGCTGATCCGGATCGGTAACGAATTTTTGTTCTCGGGGGAGTGGTGGATTACCATCTTCCCCGGGGTGGCCCTCGTGATCATGGTGCTCGCCATCAATCTCCTCGGGGACTGGTTGCGCGACGCCCTGAATCCGAAGCTGCGCTGACGGAATTTTTGGCTCGTCCCGCATGTTGGAATGGGGACGGTGGGGAGAAGGGCGGGTGCCTCGGTGCCCGCCGCACAAGCCCGGCGGCACGCTGCCGGGCCACGCAGAGGGAGTCGCAAAGATGCGCAAGCTGATGCTGTTGGCCGTGCCCGCCCTGGTGGCACCGATGCTCCTGGGTGGGTGCCAGACGTGGGGCCCGACGTGGAGCGAACTCACGGGAGCGCGGTACAACATGACGATTCCCAACCGGCGTCCGGCGATCATCGACCAGGTCGACAACCAGGGGTCGTTCCCGAACCCGAACCTCATCAAGGTCGAGCCGGGCAAGCACCGCCTCGTGGTCCAGGGCCCGGCGCCGGGCTGGTCGGGCGGCCCGCCGCTGCACGTCATGATCCTGGACGTCGAGCCCTGCAAGCGGTACTACATCAACGCGCAGTTCCAGAACACGATTACGCAGGAGTGGCAGCCGGTGGTCGACTTCGTGGAGCCGATCAGCGGCTGCCAGCTGCCCGGCGCGGCCGCGAAGTAGCCGGATGACGGAGGCGGCGCCGCCGCTCCTGGCGGTCGAGGGGCTGCGCGTCGAGTTCCCGACGCGCCGCGGCACGCTGGTCGCGGTCCACGACGTCTCGTTCACCATCGCGCCGGGCGAAGTGCTCGGCGTGGTGGGCGAGTCCGGGGCCGGCAAGTCGCTGACCGGCGCCGCCATCATCGGCCTCATCGACCCGCCGGGGCGCATCGCCGCCGGGGAGATCCGCCTTGCGGGACGGCGCATCGACCACCTGCCGTACGAGGCGATGCGCCGCGTGCGTGGCCGCGAGATCGGCGCGATCTTCCAGGACCCGCTGACCTCGCTCAACCCGCTGTTCACGGTGGGCCGGCAGCTCGTCGAGACGATCCGCACGCACCTGCCGCTGTCCGAAGCCGACGGCCGCAAGCGCGCGGTCGAACTGCTCGAGGAGGTCGGCATCCCCGCGGCGGCGCGCCGCATCGACCACTACCCGCACCAGTTCTCGGGCGGCATGCGCCAGCGCGTGGTCATCGCGCTCGCGCTCGCGGCCAATCCGCGGCTCATCGTCGCCGACGAGCCGACCACCGCGCTCGACGTGTCGATCCAGGCGCAGATCATCCAGCTCGTCAAGCGGCTGTGCCGCGAGCACGGCACGGCCGTGATGCTCGTCACCCACGACATGGGCGTGATCGCCGAGACCGCCGACCGCGTGGCGGTGATGTACGCGGGCCGCATCGTCGAGATCGGCCCGGTGGCGGACGTCATCCACCGGCCGCAGCATCCGTACACCGTGGGTCTCATGGGTTCGATCCCGTCGATCGTCGACGTGCGCGAGCGGCTGACGCAGATCGACGGCGCGATGCCTCGGCTCACCGCGATTCCCCCGGGCTGCGCGTTCCACCCGCGCTGCCCGCAGGCACTCGACCGCTGCCGGCACGAGCGTCCCGAACTCACGCCGGCCGGGGCGACGAGCGCCGCATGCTGGCTGCGGGTCGCCGGTGCAGTGGCGGCCGGAGCGCCGGCGTGAGCGGCCCGCTGCTCGAACTCGCGGGCGTGGCCCGCGACTTCGACGTCTCCCCGCCGTGGCTGAACCGCGTGCTCGAGCGCCGTGGCCGGGTGCTGCTGCACGCGGTGGCGGGCGTCGACCTCGCGATCGACCGCGGCGAGACGCTCGGCCTCGTCGGTGAATCGGGCTGCGGCAAGTCGACGGTCGCACGCCTCATCGCCGGACTCTACGCCCCGACCCGCGGCACCATCCGCTACGACGGCGTCGCGCTCGCGGGCGAGGGCGCGACGCGCGACGCCGCCGCGCAGCGCCGCGCGCGGCGCGGCATGCAGATGATCTTCCAGGACCCGTACGCGAGCCTGAACCCGCGCTGGCGCGTGGCCGACATCGTGTCCGAGCCCATCCGCGCGCAGGAGCCGGACGTGCCGCGCGCCCGGCTCGCCGACCGCGTGACCGCGCTGCTCGAGCAGGTCGGGCTTGCGGCGGCGGACGGCGCCAAGTTCCCGCACCAGTTCTCGGGCGGCCAGCGACAGCGCATCTCGATCGCCCGGGCGCTGTCGACCAACCCGGCCTTCCTCGTGTGCGACGAGCCGACGTCCGCGCTCGACGTATCCGTGCAGGCGCAGGTGCTGAACCTGATGCGCGACCTGCAGCGCACGCGCGGCCTCACCTACCTCTTCATTTCGCACAACCTTGCGGTCGTCCACCATATCGCCGACCGCGTGGGCGTGATGTACCTCGGGCGAATCGTCGAACTCGCTCCCACGCGCGAGCTCTTCACCGCCCCGCGGCACCCGTACACGCGGATGCTGCTCGACGCCGTGCCCGACCTCGAGATGACGGGCGAAGGGCGCATCGCGGTCGCGGGCGAGGTGCCCAACCCCCTCGACCCGCCGCCGGGCTGCGCGTTCCACCCGCGCTGTCCCTTCGCCAACGACCGCTGCCGCAAGGAGCTGCCCGTGCTGCGCCGGCATGGGCCGGGGACGGCCGGCGAGGCCGCGTGCCACGCCGTCGAGGAGGGGCGGCTGCCCGCCCGGCCGCTGCCCGCGGTCGCGGTCTAGCCCCGGCCGGAACCCGGGGAAGGCAGGGGGCGATTCCGCTATAATCGCGCCCTTTCCGGGCACCGCCTCGCCGCGAAACGCCGCGAGGACGCCGCGGGGGCACCCGACCCCGCCGCGGCGGCCCACGCCCCGCCACCCCGAAGCGAAGCGAACCCAAGCCTTGCGCCTCACGCAGATCAAGCTGTCCGGTTTCAAGTCGTTCGTCGATCCCACGGCCATCGGTACGCCCGGCCAGCTGGTCGGCATCGTCGGCCCCAACGGCTGCGGCAAGTCCAACGTCATCGACGCCGTGCGCTGGGTGCTGGGCGAGTCGAAGGCCTCCGCGCTGCGCGGCGAGTCGATGCAGGACGTGATCTTCAACGGCGCGGGCGAGCGCAAGCCGGTCGGCCGCGCCTCGGTCGAGCTCCACTTCGACAACAGCTTGGGCCGCATCGGCGGCCAGTGGGGCCAGTACGCGGAGATCTCGATCAAGCGCGTGCTGACGCGCGACGGCGACTCGTCGTACTACATCAACAACATCCCGGTCCGCCGCCGCGACATCCACGACCTCTTCCTCGGCACCGGCTTGGGCCCCCGCGCCTACGCGATCATCGAGCAGGGCATGATCTCGCGCGTGATCGAGGCCAAGCCCGAGGAGCTGCGCGTCTTCCTCGAGGAGGCGGCTGGCGTGTCGAAGTACAAGGAGCGCCGCAAGGAGACGGAAGGGCGCCTGTCCGACACCCGCGAGAACCTGGCGCGCGTCGAGGACATCCGCACCGAGCTCGGCAACCAGCTGGAGCGCCTCGACCAGCAGGCGCAGGTCGCTGCGCAGTACCGCGAGCTCGACGCGCGGTTGAAACTCTCGCAGCACATGTCGTGGTATGCGAAGCAGCAGGAGGCCGTGCGCACCCGCGACCGCTGCAGCGCGGAGCACGCCAACCTCGTCGTCGCGCTGGAGGCGATCCAGGCCGACCTGCGCGCGACCGAAGCGCGCCTCGAGAGCCTGCGCGCCGAGCACTACGCGGCCGGCGACGAGCTGCACGAGCGGCAGGGCGCGTTCTACGAGGCCAACGCCGAGGTCACCAAGCTCGAGCAGCAGCTCTCGTTCGCGCGCGAGTCGGAGACGCGCCTCACGCAGCAGGTCGCGCAGCTCACCGAGGCGCTCGGCGCCATCGCCGGGCAGGAGGCCGCGCTTGCCGACGACCGCACGGCCGCGGAAGCCGCGCTGGAAGCCGCCATCACGGCGCGCGAATCGGCGGCGGAAGAGGAGCAGGCGGCGCACGCCGCGCTGCCGGAACTGGAGGCGGCGGTCGCGACGGCCGCCGGGCGCATGCAGGAGCTGCAGCAGCAGATCGCGCTCACCGAGCAGGGCGTGCGGGTGGCCGAGACGCGCCGCGAGAGTGCCGCCAAGGCGCTCGCGCAGCTCGCCGACCGGCGCGCGCGCCTGGAAGCCGAGCTCGCGGGCATCGCCGCGCCGATGACCGACCCGGTGCGCGAGGTCGAGGAGCAGCTCGAGCAGGAGAACGCCGACCTCGCGGGCAAGCAGGAAGCGCTGGCCACGCTGCAGCAGACGGTCACCGAATTGCAGGAACGGCAGCGGCATACCGCCGACGCCTGGGAGCAGGCGAGCCGCCGGCTCGCTGACCTCGAGGCGCGCAAGAACGCGCTCGCGGCGCTGCAGGCGAAGATCGGCCACGGCAAGGACGTCGACGGCTGGCTCGACGCGCACGGGCTCGCGCAATCGCGGCGGCTCTACCAGGCGCTCGACATCGAGCCGGGCTGGGAAGACGCGATGGAGGCGGTGCTGCGCGAGCGCCTGTCCGCGCTGGAACTGGCCCAGCTCGACGACGTGCTGGACTGGGTCGCCGACGGCGCGCAGCCGCCGCGTCGCCTCGCGGCCTACGCGCCGGCCCCCGCGCGCCACGAGCCGCACGCGCAGCACGACGCGCTGCTCTCCAAGGTCCGCCTGAAGGACCCGGCGCTCGGCCGTTGCATCGCCGATGGCCTGCACGGCATCCGCTGCCGTCCCGATCTCGCCTCCGCGCTTGCGGAGCGCGGCGCGCTCGGGCAGGGCGAGGCCTTCGTCACGCCGGCGGGGCACCTCGTCACCGCGCAGGGCGCCGCGTTCTTCGCGCCCGACAGCGAGCTGCACGGCGTGCTCGCCCGCCAGCGCGAGCTGGAGGAGCTGGAGGTCGCGATGGAAGCGGCCGCCGCGGCCGCGAGCGAGGCGAGCGCACAACGGGATGCGGTCGTCGCGGAGCTGCGCACCGCCCAGCAGACGTATCACAGCGAGAGCCTCGCGGTCGCGTCGCAGCAGCGGCGCGTGCACGACCTCGACCTCGAACTCGTGCAGCTGAAGCAGGCGGCCGAGGCCGCGCAGCGCCGTCGCGCGCAGATCACGCAGGAGCTGTCCGACCTCGCGGCGCGCTACGCCGAGGACGAGATGCAGCGCGACGCGATCGCGGAGGAGATCGCCAACCTGCAGTCCCGCCTGCACGACGAGCTGGCGCAGCGCGAGAGCGCGCGGCACGGCCGCAACGAGGCGGAAGTCGGCCTCGCGCGCGGGCGTGAACGCGTGCGCACCGCCGAGCGCACGGCGCAGGAAGCGGGCTTCGCGGAGCGCAGCGGCCGCGACCGGCTGGCCGAGCTCGGCCGGCGCGCCGAGGGGCTCGTCGCGCAGGCCGCGCAGCAGCGGGGACTGCTGGCGCAGCTCACGAGCGAGCAGCAGGCGATCGACTGGACGCCGGTGGAGGAGTCCCTGCAGCGCCAGCTCGCGGTGCGCGGCGACGCCGAGCAGGCGCTGGCCGCCGCGCGCGACCGGCTCGAGACGCTCGGCGCGGCGCTGCGCGAGGCGGAGGAAGCACGGATGAGCGCCGACCAGAAGCAGGAGCCCGCGCGTCAGAAGATCCAGGACATCCAGCTCAAGGAGCAGGCGGCGGCACTCGCCGAGCAGCAGTTCGCGGAGCAGCTCGCCGAGGCGCATGCCGACCTCGCGGCACTGCCGGACGCGCTGAAGGCGTGGGGCCCGTATCGCACGCTGCCGGCCGAGATCGAGCGGCTCACCGCCGCCATCGCGGAACTCGGTCCCGTCAACCTCGCGGCGCTCGACGAGCTCGCGCAGGCGAAGGAGCGCAAGGACTACCTCGACCGGCAGGCGGCGGATCTCACCGAGGCGATGACCACGCTCGAGACGGCGATCCGCCAGATCGACCGCGAGTCGCGCGACCTCCTGCAGCAGACCTTCGCCACCGTCAACGAGAACTTCAGCAAGCTGTTCCCGGCGCTCTTCGGCGGCGGGCAGGCGCGCTTGATCCTCACCGGCGAGGAGATCCTCGACTCCGGCGTGCAGGTCGTGGCGCAGCCGCCGGGCAAGCGCAACACGTCGATCCACCTGCTCTCCGGCGGCGAGAAGGCGCTCACCGCGATCTCGCTCGTGTTCGCGCTCTTCCAGCTCAACCCCGCGCCGTTCTGCCTGCTGGACGAGGTCGACGCGCCCCTCGACGACCCCAACACCGAGCGCTTCTGCAAGATGGTGCAGGCGATGTCGGGCGAGACGCAGTTCCTCTTCATCTCGCACAACAAGATCACGATGGAGATGGCCAACCAGCTCGTCGGCATCACGATGCCGGAGCCGGGGGCGTCCCGGGTCGTCGCGGTCGACATCGCGGAAGCACTGAACCTGGCAGCGGCCTAGCGGCGCCCCGCGCCGCACCGCAGATCGCGCGGCGAAGCCACGCGCCCCGCGTAGCCGTTGCTGGAGGAAATCGTCGGGCTCCGCCCGCGATTTCCCCCTGATCCGCTTCTCGTCAGGCAGTCAGCGTCGTCGATTTTTCCAAGGGGTCGCGCCGTCAGGCCTGCGACCCTTTCTGACCTATCTACACAGTTATCGTGCTCACGCGGGTTATACTCGGTGGCTATCTCCCTCCGCCAAGGCCCGCCCCATGTCCCTGCCGATTTCGATGAGCCCGCTGCAGATCGGTCTCATCGTCGCCGGGGTGCTCTTGGTGCTGGGCGTCATCGCCTACAACTCCTGGGTCCTGCGCCGCGCGAAGGCCCGCATCGCCGAGGCGCAGCGCAAGCCGGCGCCCGAAGCCGGCGACATGCGCACGGCCGCTGCGGCCGCGCGCGTGGAGCCGACGCTGGGGTCGGCGGCACCGGCGGCCGCGCCGCCGCCCGACGCGGTGCCGGCCTACCGGCCCCCCGCGGAGCCCGAGGACAGCGACTTCACGCCGCCGATGGACGTCATCGAGCACGACGTGCCCGCGGACGTGCTCGCCGAGCCGCCCGCCGCGGCGCCGGCGCCCGTCGCGCCCGCGGCCGAAGCCACGGACGGCCAGCCGCTGCGCAAGCCCGACCCCGAGATCGAGTGCATCGTCACGCTGCAGCCGGCGAAGCCCGTCACGGTCGGCGCCATCGCCGCCGGCCTGCACGCACGCCTGGGCAAGCGGCTGCGGTGGTTCGGCCGCACCCAGCCCAACGCGCCCTGGCAGTACCTCGCCTCCGACACCCGCGGTGAGTTCGTCGAGCTGGCCGCATGCCTGCTCCTCGCAGACCGCAACGGTGCCGCGAGCCGCGCGCAGCTCGACACGTTCACGCGGGTGGTCGGCGAGCTGGCGCCGCTCCTGCCGGCGGCCATGTCCGTCCCCGATCCCGCCGCGGAAACCGAGCGCGCCGAAGCCCTCGACCGGCTGTGCGCGGACGTCGACGTGCAGCTCGGCCTGACCGTGCTGGTCCCGGGTGCCGGCAGCGTCCCGGGCACGAAGCTGCGCGGGGTCGCGGAGGCGTCGGGTTTCCGGCTCGCCCCCGGCGGCCGTTTCGAGTGGGTGAACGAGGACACCGGCGCGGTCGCCTACTCGCTGCAGAACCTGCGCAACGAGCCGTTCACGTCCGAGACGCTGCGCGTGTCGGCCACCAACGGGGTGGTGTTCGTGCTCGACGTGCCGCGCGTGGCCGATCCGGCCCGCACGTTCGACCAGATGAAGCTCGCTGCACGGCGCATGGCGCAGAACCTGGGCGCCGAGCTCGTCGACGACAACCGGCGCCCGCTCGACGACGCGGCGCTCGCCGCGATCCGCAAGCAGGTCGACGGGGCCGCCACGGCCCTGCGCGAGGCGG
This sequence comes from Burkholderiales bacterium, assembly GCA_046347715.1. Classification (GTDB taxonomy): domain Bacteria; phylum Pseudomonadota; class Gammaproteobacteria; order Burkholderiales; family Casimicrobiaceae; genus VBCG01. The sequence goes on along the minus strand of JAXMFO010000006.1, from coordinate 237,064 downwards.
GGATCGAGCCCGGCAGCCCGCGCGCGCTGGCGCTCTTCGGAGCCTGAACGCGATGCCTGTGGTACCGGCCGTCCCGGCGGCGGTCGCCGCACGCGTGGCCGGGTTGCGCGACGAGATCCGCGAGCACAACCGGCGCTACTACGACGAGGACGCGCCGACGATCAGCGACGCCGACTACGACGCGCTCTTCCGCGAACTCGAGGCCCTGGAGCGGGCGCACCCGTCGCTCGCCACGCCCGATTCGCCCACCCAGCGCGTCGGCGGCACCCGCGCCGCGCAGTTCGCCGCGGTCGCGCACAAGGTGCCGATGCTGTCGATCCGCACCGAGACCGACACCACGGTGCAGGGCGCCGTCGACTTCGACGCCCGCATCCGCCGCGAATTGAAGCTCGGGCCGGACGACCCGCCGGTCGCCTACATGGCGGAGCTCAAGTTCGACGGCCTCGCGATGAGCCTGCGCTACGAGCACGGCGCGCTCAAGGTCGCCGCGACCCGCGGCGACGGCGAGACCGGCGAGGACGTCACCGCCAACGTCCGCACGATCCGCGAGGTGCCGCAGAAGCTGCACGGCCGCGCGCCGCCCGTACTCGAGGTGCGCGGCGAGATCTACATGGCGCGCGCCGACTTCGCGGAGCTGAACGCCCGGCAGGAGGCGGCCGGCGAGCGGCTGTACGTCAATCCGCGCAACACCGCGGCCGGCGCGGTGCGCCAGCTGGACCCCGCGATCACCGCGCAGCGTCCGCTGCGCTTCTTCGCCTACGGCATCGGCGACGTCGAGGGCTGGACGCTGCCCGCGACGCAGGCCGGGCTGTTCGAGGCGCTGGCCGCGTTCGGCCTGCCGGTGAACGACGACCGCCGGCACGTGCTCGGCGCCGACGCGCTCGCCGCGTACTACGAGGACGTCAAGGCGCGCCGCGACCGCCTGCCGTTCGAGATCGACGGCGTCGTCTACAAGGTCGACTCGCTGGCGCTGCAGCGGGAGCTGGGCTTCCGCACCCGCGAGCCGCGCTGGGCGGTGGCGCACAAGTTCCCGCCGGAGGAGATGGCGACCACGCTGCTCGCCATCGACGTGCAGGTCGGGCGCACCGGCGCGATCACGCCGGTCGCGCGGCTGGCCCCCGTGTTCGTCGGGGGCACCACCGTCACCAACGTCACGCTGCACAACGAGGACGAGATCCGCCGCCGCGACCTCATGATCGGCGACACGGTCGTGGTCCGGCGGGCGGGCGACGTCATCCCACAGGTCGTGCGCGCGCTGCCGGAGAAGCGGCCGCCCGATGCGAAGCCGTTCGTGATGCCGACGCACTGCCCCGAGTGCGGCTCGGCGGTCGTGCGCCTGGAAGGCGAGGTGGTCGCGCGCTGCAGCGGCGGCCTCGTCTGCCCGGCCCAGCGGAAGCAGGCGCTGCTGCACTTCGCCGGCCGGCGCGCGATGGACATCGAGGGGCTGGGCGACAAGCTCGTCGACCAGCTCGTCGACGGCGGCATCGTGCACACGCCGGCCGAACTCTACAAGCTGGGCCTCGCCAAGCTCGCGGCGCTGGAGCGCATGGCGGAGAAGAGCGCCGCCAACGTGCTGGCCGCCATCGAGGCCAGCAAGCAGACCACGTTCGCGCGCTTCATCTTCGCGCTCGGCATCCGCCACGTGGGCGAGGCGACGGCGCGCGACCTCGCGAACCACTTCGGCAGCCTCGACGCGCTGCTCGCGGCCGACGAGGCGGCGCTGCTGGAGGTGAACGACGTCGGGCCGGTGCTCGCGGAGTCCATCGCCAAGTTCTTCGCCGAGCCGCACAACCGCGAAGGCATCGAGCAGTTGCGTGCGGCGGGCGTGACCTTCCCCGAGGGCCCGCCCCGGGTGACGGCCGCGGGCCCGCTCGCCGGCCTCACGGTGGTGCTCACCGGCACGCTGCCGACGCTGACGCGCGACGAGGCGAAGGCGCTGGTGGAGGATGCCGGCGGCAAGGTCGCCGGCAGCGTTTCCAGGAAGACGAATTACGTCGTCGCCGGCGCGGACGCCGGCAGCAAGCTCGCGAAGGCCCAGGAACTCGGGATCGCGGTGCTCGACGAGGACGGACTCCGCGATCTCGTCGCGGGGCACAGTGCAAAGGCCAAGCCATGAAGACCATCACCAAAGCCGTGTTCCCGGTCGCCGGGCTCGGCAGCCGCTTCCTGCCCGCCACCAAGGCGAGCCCCAAGGAGATGCTGCCGGTCGTCGACAAGCCCCTCATCCAATATGCGGTGGAGGAGGCGGCCGCCGCCGGCATCACCGACATGATCTTCATCACCGGCCGCAACAAGCGGGCGATCGAGGACCACTTCGACAAGGCCTACGAGCTCGAGACCGAGCTCGCGCTGCGCAACAAGTCGGCGCTGCTGGAGGCGGTGCGCGAGTCCACGCCGCCCGGCATCAACTGCATCTACATCCGGCAGTCGGAGGCGCTGGGCCTTGGCCACGCCGTGCTGTGCGCGGCGCCGGTGGTCGGCGACGAGCCGTTCGCGGTGATCCTGGCCGACGACCTGATCGACGGCGAGGTGCCGGTCACCAAGCAGATGGTCGACGTCGCCGCCCGCGAGAACGTGTCCACCATCGGCGTGATGGACGTGCCGGCGGAGGACGTCGGCAGCTGGGGCATCGTCGAGACGCTCGCCGACACGGTCCCCGGGTCGCGGGTCGCGGCCATCTCGCGCATCGTCGAGAAGCCAAAGCCGGGCAGCACGCCGTCCACCCTCGCGGTGGTCGGCCGCTACGTGCTGACGCCGCGCATCTTCCACCACCTGCGCGCGATCGGCACCGGCGCCGGCGGCGAGATCCAGCTCACCGACGGCATCGCCCGCCTGCTGCAGGAGGAGCGGGTGGTGGCCTACCGCTTCGACGGCCGCCGCTACGACTGCGGGCGCAAGCAGGGCTATCTCGAGGCGACGGTCGACTTCGGCCTGAAGCACCCCGAGACCGGCGCCGAGTTCGCGCGCTTCCTGGCGCAGCGCCAGCCGCGATGACGCTGAACGAGCTGCGCTACCTGGTGGCCGTGGCGCAGGAGCGCAACTTCGGCCGCGCGGCGCAGAAGTGCTTCGTGAGCCAGCCGGCGCTGTCGGTGGCGATCCAGAAGCTCGAGGACGAGCTCGGCACGCAGGTGTTCGAGCGGGGCAAGAGCGAGGTCACCGTCACGCCGGTGGGCGAGCGCATCGTCGAGCAGGCGCAGCGGGTGCTGGAGGAGTCCTCGCGCATCCGCGAGATCGCGCAGGCCGGGCGCAACCAGCTCTACGGGCCGCTCAAGCTCGGCGTGATCTACACGGTCGCGCCCTACCTGCTGCCGGACCTCATCCCGGTCCTGCACGAGCGCGCGCCCGAGATGCCGCTCGACATCGAGGAGAACCTCACCGAGAACCTGGAGGTGGCCCTGAAGTCGGGGCGCATCGACGCTGCGATCGTCGCGCTGCCGTTCGCGCCGCCCGGGGTGGTCACGGAGTTCCTGTACGAGGAGCCGTTCCAGGTGGTGGTGCCCGCCTCGCACAAGTGGGCGAAGCGCAAGCTCGTGCAGCCGGCGGAGCTCGCGACCGAGCACACGATCCTGCTCAACGTCGGCCACTGCTTCCGCGACCAGGTGCTGGAGTCGTGCCCCGAGCTGAACCGCGCCGACGCCCACATCTCGCGCACCAACTCGCTCGAGACCGTGCGCAACATGGTGGCCTCGGGGCTCGGCATCTCGGTGCTGCCGCGCGACGCGCTGACCCCGAAGTACCACAGCCGGATGGTGGTGCCGGTCCCGTTCGGGAAGCCGGTGCCGACGCGGCGGGTGGCGGTCGCCTGCCGCAAGAGCTTCCCGCGGCCGGATGCGATCGCGGCGATCCGCGACGCGGTCGCGCAGTGCCGGCCGGAGACACCGAAACGGACGCGGGCGGCCTGAGCGGAAGGGAACCCGCAATCGGCCGTTTGGCCTACGAGGTGTCTGACACCGCCTATGAGGTGTCTGACACTGGTGTTGATCGGATGAGGGATACTCTGCTGCCAACGGCGCACGCGGTCGACCGCGGCGCCAGTGTGCGTTTCCAAGGAGGAGTTCGATGACGACGGATCTGAAGGGCAAGGTGGCACTCATTACGGGTGCCTCGACGGGTATCGGCGCGGCCGCGGCGATCGCGTTCGCGCGGGCCGGCAGCAAGGTGATGGTCCATTACAACGCGAGCCGCGAGGCGGCCGAGGGCGTGGTGAAGGCGATCGCCGCCGACGGCGGCGAGGCGGCGAGCGTCGGCGGCGACGTGACGGTCGAGGTGGACGTCAAGCGCATCGTGGCCGAGACGCTGGCCCGCTTCGGGCGCATCGACATCCTGATCAACAATGCGGGCGGCATGCTCGGCCGGGTGAAGATCGAGGACTACACGGTCGAGCACATCAACCGGGTGCTGGCGCTCAACTGCACGCAGGTTGCGCTGTTCCTGCGGGAGGTGGTGCCCGTGATGAAGCGGCAGAAGTCCGGCAACGTGATCAACGTCACGTCGATCGCCGCACGCCACGGTGGCGGGGGCGGGGCGATCCTGTATGCCGGTGCGAAGGGCTTCGTCTCCACCGTCACGCACGGTTGGGCGAAGGAACTGGTCGGCGACAACATCCGGGTCAACGCGGTCTCGCCGGGCGTGATCACGACTCCGTTCCACGACCGCTACTCGACCCCGCAACAGCTCGCCGCGATGCAGGCGACGATCCCGATGAACCGCCTCGGCACCGCAGAGGAGTGCGCCGGCACATTCCTCTACCTCGCCTCCGACGCCATGTCGGGCTACGTGACCGGGCAGGTGATCGAGATCAATGGCGGGCAGCTCATGCCGTGACGCTTCGTCCGCAAAAGGCGCTTTGGGCCGGCGGGGGATGACGTGGGGGCGGCGTGGCGCCTTTTGCGGCCGTTCTAGTCAGGCCCGGGAAAACCTTCGGGCGGCCGGGCGGCTTTCGGTCGTGTCCGTCAAGTTGTGCAAATAGGCGGTCAGGTTCGAGGTTGGGGATGATCAGGCGGCGAGCTTCATCGCCGCCTTCTTCTGCTCCAGCAGCAGGTCCATGTTGATGTAGCGGTTGTCCTCGAGCCACGTCTCGTGGGTCTCGGCGCACAGCGCGCGCACCAGTCGCAGGCAGGACGCCTCGTTCGGAAAGATCCGCACCACGCGCGTCCGGCGCTTGATTTCCTCGTTCAGCCGCTCCAGCAGGTTGGTGCTCTTCATGTGCTTGTGGTGCTGCCGCGGCAGTCGATAGAAGGTCAGGGTGGCCCCGATGTTCTCTTCCGCCCAGTCGGTCAGCCGCGGTAGCGCTGCTCCCAGCGCTTGAGCCACCCGGCCAGGTCCGCCTGCGCTTCCTTCAGGTCGCGCCGCTCGTAGAGCCAACGCAGTTCCTGCAGGCAGTCGTCGGCGCCCTTGCGGGGCAGATGGTCCAGCGCATTGCGCAGGAAGTGCACGTAGCAGCGCTGCCAGGCTGCGTCGGTGAGCAGTTCCGCCACCGCCCGCTTGAGTCCGTCGTGATCGTCGGAGACCACGAATTCGACCCCATGCAGCCCGCGCTCCTTCAGCCGCCGCAGGAAGTCCTTCCAGCTGGTCGTCGATTCGCGGTTGGCCAGTTCGACCGCCAGCACCTGCCGCCGGCCTTCCCAGTTGATCCCGATCGCGATCAGCACCGCCTGCGAACGGATCACCCCATCGATGCGCACCTTCTCATAGCGCGCGTCCAGCACCAGGTACGGGTACGGCTCCTCCAGCACTCGGGTCGCGAACCGCTCCAGCGCCGCGTCCAGCCCCTTGTTCACCTGGCTGATCGTGCTCGCCGAGAACGCGTGGCCGCATAACTCCTCGGTGATCGCCTTCACCTTCCGGGTCGACACCCCCTGGACGTACATCTCGGCCAAGGCCGACACCAGCGCCTTCTCCGACCGCTGGTAGCGCTCGAACAACTCCGTCGAGAACTTGCCCTCGCGGTCGCGCGGCACCCGCAGCTCCAGCTTCCCGATCCGGGTCACCAGGCTGCGGCTGTAATACCCCGACCGGTAACCCACCCGATCCGCGCTGCGCTCCCCCGGCTCGGCGCCGATCGCCTCCGTCATCTCCGCCGCCAGCGCCTCCTGCAGCGATTCGCGCAGCAACGCCTTGAACAGGTCCCGGTTCTCGACCAGGAGCCCTTCGACAGCGACCACAGACGGTTTACTCTTCAGGTTGGCGGTCATGGCAGTGCCCTCCAAGGCAGGGTTAGTCTCGACAACCAACCTCTTGCCATGACCGCCGCCCGCACTCAAGCGGCTCTGCACACTATTCGGGACACTACCCGGCTTTCCCGTAGTAAAGGCAGAACCTACGAGCGCGCCGATCATCCCGGCACTGCGCGTCGGAGTTCAGTAGCGCGCTGCTTGCGGGCTGAATGCCCCTAGGGGCGCGTGCGCTTTGCGCACCGCTCCATCTGGGGCTCCCTCGCTCCTTCTCGCTTAGGGCTCCCGCTCCCCGTCCGCGGGGAGAGGGGGGTGGGGGGAGGGGCCACGTCGATGCCACAACCCGGGGTCGGACCCCGCCTGTACGCAGCCGCACCCGAGTCCGCGCCTTTGCCCGCGGGGTCCGACCCCTGGCATCAAAGCGGGACCGTCGCCTGCCATCGTCGCCGACCGTAGGCTGTCAGTTCGCAAGCAGCGCGTGACCGAACGCCGCGCGCAGCGCGGTATGAGCGACGCGCTTCGTTGCCTTTGCCGCGAGGACAGCGCGTGGCCGCCCAAAGCTTTCCTCGCTGACTGCAGTTCCGGCCGCAGAAGGCGCAACGCCGACCCCACGGCATCCCCCGCCAGCACGAGTCGCCATTTGCGGACGCAGACACAAAAAAAAAGGGGCTACACTTTCGCGTAACCCCTTGGTTCAATGTGGTGGGCATTGCTGGGTTCGAACCAGCGACCCCTCCCGTGTGAGGGGAGTGCTCTACCGCTGAGCTAAACGCCCCGCGAACCCAGACAGGAGCCGCGATTTAACCATATCGGCCGAACGAGGGTCAAACGGCCTTAGGTCTTATGTCCAATTCTGTCCAGGACATCGACGCACCAAGCGGGTGCATCGATGGGCCGAAAGGGGGAGTGCGGAGCGGGTGGAAACCCGGCCTCCGGACGTAACCGACGGAATTTGCACGTTTCCCGGGCAATGGCCCGGCGCTTGCTAAGGCGTTGTGAGATTCCGAAGACGATCTCATGTCCTCCCACCCCTACGATGAAATGACCGCCGCCGACGGCGGCGTCCGCCCCCACTACCGGGCCTTTGCCGACTGGCTCGAGCGCACCGACACCCAACGGATCGCGCAGAAGCGGGAAGAGGCCGAGCGCGCCTTCCACCGCGTGGGCATCACGTTCGCCGTGTACGGCGAGGACGCCGGCACCGAGCGCCTGATTCCCTTCGACATCGTGCCGCGCATCATTCCCGCGGCCGAGTGGGAGATGCTCCAGCGCGGCTTGAAGCAGCGCGTGCGCGCGCTCAATCTCTTCCTCGACGACGTCTATCACGACCAGAAGATCCTGAAGTCGGGCGCGATCCCCGCGGACCGCGTGCTCGGCAACACGCAGTACCGCCGCGAGATGGCCGGCATGGACGTGCCGGGCGGCATCTATGCGCACATCGCGGGCGTCGACATCGTCCGCGCGGGCGCCGGCGAGTACTACGTGCTGGAGGACAACCTGCGCGTGCCGTCGGGCGTGTCCTACATGCTCGAGAACCGCAAGATGATGATGCGGCTCTTTCCCGAGCTCTTCGCCACGCGCTCGATCCTGCCGGTCCAGCACTACCCGGACATGCTGCTCGAGAACCTGCGCGCGGTCGGGCCGAAGGGCGAGGACAGCCCGACGGTGGCGGTGCTGACACCCGGCGCGTACAACTCCGCGTACTTCGAGCACGCGTTCCTCGCGCAGCAGATGGGCGTGGAGCTGGTCGAGGGCCAGGACCTGTTTGTCCAGAACGATACGGTCTACATGCGGACCACCCGCGGTCCGCGGCGCGTGCACGTCATCTACCGGCGCGTCGACGACGACTTCCTCGATCCGCTCGCCTTCCGCAAGGATTCGATGCTCGGCGTGCCCGGCCTATTCGCCGCCTACCGCGCCGGGCGGATCACGCTCGCCAACGCGATCGGCACCGGCGTGGCCGACGACAAGTCGATCTACCCGTACGTGCCGGACATGATCAAGTACTACCTGGCCGAGGACCCGATCCTCAACAACGTGCCGACGTACATGCTCTACAAGCCGCACGACCGCGACTACGCGCTCGAGCACCTGGCCGAGCTGGTGGTGAAGGAGGTGCACGGCGCCGGCGGCTACGGCATGCTGGTCGGCCCTGCGGCCACCCGCGAGGAGCGCGAGGCGTTCCGCCAGCGGATCATCGCCACCCCCGAGCGCTACATCGCCCAGCCGACGCTGGCGCTGTCGACCTGCCCGACCTTCGTGGGTGCCGGCATCGCGCCGCGCCACATCGACCTCCGCCCCTACGTGCTGTCCGGCAGCGACATCGACCTCGTGCCGGGTGGCCTCACGCGCGTGGCCCTGCGGGAGGGGTCGCTGGTCGTGAACTCGTCGCAGGGGGGCGGCACCAAGGATACGTGGGTGCTGGCATGATGCAGCACGCCATGCTGTCGCGGACCGCGAACGAGCTCTTCTGGATGGCGCGCCACATCGAGCGCGCCGAGAACACCGCGCGCCTGCTCGACGTCACGTACCGCACGTCGCTGCTTCCCTACGAGCCGCAGGAGCCCGGCCTCGCGTGGGCCGAGCCGTGGGCGGTGCCGCTGATCGCCACCGGCACGGCGACGGCCTTCTACCGCACGTCGCCGGCGCTCTCCGCCGAGAGCGTCATCCGCTTCATGGTGTTCGACTCGGGCAATCCCTCGTCGATCTTCTGCTGCCTGCGCGCGGCCCGGGAGTCGGCGCGCAGCGTGCGCGGCGCCATCACGTCGGAGATGTACGAGGACCTGAACAGCGCCTGGATCGAGATGCGCGGCTACGACTACCCGCGCATGCAGGGCGTGGGGGTGTCCGAGTTCCTGGACTGGGTAAAGATGCGCTCGCACCTCTTCCGCGGGGTCACCTTCGGGACGATGCTGCGCGACGAGGCGTACCACTTCATCCGCCTCGGGACCCACATCGAACGCGCGGACAACACGGCGCGCATCCTCGACACCAAGTACCACATCCTGCTGCCGTCGGCGGCCGACGTGGGCGGCGCAGTCGACTATTACCAGTGGGCCTCGCTGCTGCAGTCGCTCTCGGGCTTCGAGTCCTATCGCAAGATCTACAGCGACGTGATCCAGCCGCGGAAGGTCGCCGAGCTGCTCGTGCTGCGCGAGGACATGCCGCGGTCGCTGCACGCCTGCCTCAACTTCATCGACGATACGCTGGAACTGCTGTGCGACGACAACAGCCGGGAGCTGCGCCGGCAGGCGGGGGAACTGCACGCGCGGCTGCACTTCGCCCGCACGGACGACATCATCCGGTTCGGGCTCCACGAGTACCTGATGGACTTCCTCCAGCGGGTCTCCCTGCTGGGCGAGGAGATCAGCCGGCGCTTCCTGGTGCCGAGCTATTGAAAACGACTGCCCGCCCCGTTTCGGTAGAATGCCTCCCTTTGCCCGCCGTCGGGCGGGAACCGGCCGCTTTCCACCATGACCTACTGTGTTGCCATGTCGCTCGACGCGGGGATGATCTTCGCTTCGGACTCCCGCACCAACGCCGGCGTGGACCAGATCGCCCGCTTCTCCAAGATGAAGGTGTTCGCGCGGGAGGGCAACCGGGTCATCGTGACCATGTGCTCCGGCAACCTGTCGATCACCCAGAACGCGCTCAACATCCTCGAGATGAAGTCGCGGGGCGGCGACAACCAGATGCACCTGTGGAACGCCGAGTCGATGTTCGACGTCGCGCGGCTCCTCGGCGACTCGCTGCGCGAGGTGAAAACGCGCGACGGCCCGTACCTTGTGCAGAACAACATCGACGCCTCGGCCAACTTCATCATCGGCGGCCAGGTGCGGCGGGCGAGCCGCCGCGGCTCTTCAACGTGTACGGCGAGGGCAACTTCATCGAGGCGACGCCGGACACCTGCTACTTCCAGATCGGCGAGACGAAGTACGGCAACCCGTACATCGACCGGGTGCTCAAGCGGGGCACCAGCCTGCTGGAGGCCACCAAGTGCACGGTGGTGTCGTTCGACTCGACGATGCGCTCCAACATCTCGGTGGGCCTGCCCATCGACCTGCTGGTCTACGAGGCCGACTCCCTGCAGATCAAGCTCTCGAAGCGCATCGAGGAGTCCGACGCGTACTTCCAGATGGTGAACACCCAGTGGGGCGAGGGGCTGCGGCGCGTGTTCGCGGAGCTGCCGGATCCGGACTGGTCCTGACGGAGGGGCGGTAATGGCGATCCGCGTCGCGCTCTCCCACCGCACGACGTACCGGTTCGATCGCCACGTCGCCCTCGGCCCGCACGAGATCCGCCTGCGGCCTGCGCCGCACTGCCGCACCCCGGTGCTGGGCTATTCGCTCAACGTCACGCCGGACCCGCACTTCCTCAACTGGCAGCAGGACCCGTACGGGAACTGGGTCGCGCGCCTCGTCTTCCCCGAGCGCGCGGACAAGCTCGAGATCGAGGTCGACCTCGTCGCCGACCTCACGGTCATCAACCCGTTCGACTTCTTCGTCGAGGAGTACGCGGAGCGCTTCCCGTTCGCGTACAAGCCGGAGCTCGCCAAGGAGCTGATCCCGTTCCTCGAGACGGCGCCGCTCGGCCCGCTGCTTACCGACTGGCTGGCGGAGTTCCGCAAGACGATCACGCCGGGCGAGAACACCGTGCTGCTGCTGGTGCGCCTCAACCAGCTCCTGCAGCAGCAGATCCGTTACCTCGTGCGCATGGAGCCCGGCGTGCAGACGCCGGAGGTCACGCTCGGCAACGGCAGCGGCTCCTGCCGCGACACGGGTTGGCTGCTGGTGCAAATCATGCGCCAGCTGGGCATCGCGGCCCGCTTCGCGTCGGGGTACCTGATCCAGCTCACGGCCGACGTGAAGGCCCTCGACGGCCCGTCCGGCACCGACCACGACTTCACCGACCTCCACGCGTGGGCCGAGGCCTACATCCCCGGCGCGGGCTGGATCGGGCTCGACCCGACCTCGGGGTTGCTCGCGGGCGAGGGTCACCTGCCGCTCGCGTGCACCGCCGATCCCGGCAACGCGGCGCCGGTGATCGGCTACACCGACGTGTGCAACGTCGAGTTCGGGTTCCACATGCAGGTGACGCGCGTCCACGAGGACCCGCGCGTCACCAAGCCGTTCACCGACGCCCAGTGGACGGCGATCGACGCGCTCGGCGAGGCGGTCGACCGCGACCTGCACGCGCACGACGTGCGCCTCACGCAGGGCGGCGAGCCGACGTTCGTGTCGATCGACGACATGGACGGCCCCGAGTGGAACTTCACGGCCATGTCGCCCGCGAAGCGGCGGCTGGCGGTGCAGCTGCTGCATCGGCTGAAGGACCGCTTCGCCCCCGGCGGCTTCGTGCACTACGGGCAGGGCAAGTGGTATCCCGGCGAGCCGCTGCCGCGCTGGGCGCTCGGCGTCTTCTGGCGCGTCGACGGGCAGCCGCTGTGGACGCGGCCCGAACTGGTGGCCGACACGACGGTGCCCGGCAAGACCACGCTCGCGCAGGGTCACGCGTTCGCCGAACGCCTGGTGCACGCGCTCGGCCTGCCGGCGTCGCTGCTCGTCCCCGCGTACGAGGACGTGCCGCTGTCGCTCGCCGCCGAGGCGGCACTCCCGGTCAACGTGGATCCGCTCAAGGCCGACCTCACCAAGCCCGACGAGCGCGCACGCCTCGCGCGGCAGTTGCGGCGCGGCCTCGCCGAGCCGGTCGGGTACGTGCTGCCGCTGCGCGCGGCCGTCGACGAGGCGGGGCGGGCGGGCTGGCTGTCGAGCCCGTGGCCGCTGCGGCGCGAGTACCTGTTCGCGGTCGTCGGCGATTCGCCGCTCGGCCTGCGCCTTCCGCTCAACTCGCTGCCCGAGGTGCTGCCGGCGGAGCAGGAGCAGGAGTTCGCGGTCGACCCGTTCGCGCCCCGTGGCGCGCTGCCGCCGCGCGACGGTCTCGCGAGCGGGTTCGTGGCGGTGCGCGGCAGCGCGCCGCGCGAGGTGATCAAGACCGCGCTGACCATCGAGGTGCGCGACGGCCACCTGCACGTCTTCATGCCGCCGTTCGAGCGCATCGAGGCGTACATCGCGCTCTTGGCTGCCATCGAGGACACCGCGCACGCGCTCGGGATCCCGCTGGTCGTCGAAGGCTATACGCCGCCGCGCGACCCGCGCGTCAAGGTGCTGATGGTCACGCCGGACCCGGGCGTGATCGAGGTGAACGTGCATCCCGCGTCGTCGTGGCGCGAGCTGATGGAGGTCACCCAGACGCTGTACGAGGAGGCGCGGCTCACGCGCCTCGGCACCGAGAAGTTCATGCTCGACGGCCGCCACACCGGCACCGGCGGCGGCAACCACGTCACGCTGGGCGGCGCGACGCCGGTCGACAGTCCGTTCCTGCGGCGGCCGGACCTGCTGCAGAGCCTCATCACGTACTGGCAGAACCACCCGTCGCTGTCGTACTCCTCGGGCATGTTCATCGGCCCGACCAGCCAGGCGCCTCGCGCGTGGACGAGGCGCGCGACGACAGCTCTACGAGCTGGCGATCGCGTTCCAGCAGCTTGAGCAGAAGCAGGAGGTGGGCAAGACGCCGCAGCCGTGGCTGGTCGACCGGCCTGCGGCACCTGTTGACGGACCTCACCGGCAACACGCATCGCGCCGAGTTCTCGATCGACAAGCTGTATTCGCCCGACGGTCCGACCGGGCGTCTCGGGCTGGTCGAGTTCCGCGCGTTCGAGATGCCGCCGCACTACCGGATGAGCGCGCTGCAGATGGTGCTGCTGCGCGCGCTGGTCGCGCGCTTCTGGCGCGAGCCGTATCGCGGGCAACTGATCCCGTGGGGCACCGCGCTGCACGACCGCTGGCTGTTGCCGCACTTCGTCGCGGCCGACATCCGCGACGTCGCGCACGACTGCGCGCCGGCTACGTGGTCGAGTCCGCGTGGTTCGAGCCGTTCGTCGAGTTCCGCTTCCCGCGCTACGGCACGGCGAGCTACGACGGCGTCACGCTGGAACTGCGGCAGGCCATCGAGCCGTGGCACGTGCTCGGCGAGGAGATGAGCGGCAGCGGCACCGCGCGCTACGTCGATTCGTCGGTCGAGCGCATGCAGGTGAAGGTGACCGGCATGACCGGCGACCGCCATGCGGTGACGTGCAACGGCCGCCGCCTGCCGCTCACGCCGACCGGCGTGCCTGGCGAGTACGTCGCAGGCGTGCGCTATCGCGCGTGGAACCCGCCGTCGGCGCTGCACCCCACGATCGGCGTGCAGGCGCCGCTGGTGTTCGACCTCGTCGACACCTGGGCGCAGCGCGCGCTCGGCGGCTGCACGTACCACGTCGCGCATCCCGGCGGCCGCAGCTACGCGACGTTCCCGGTCAACGCCAACGAAGCGGAGGCGCGGCGCGTCGCCCGCTTCTGGGCGCACGGCCACACGCCGGGGCCGATGCACGTGTACCCCGAGCCGCCGAATCCGGCGACGCCGGCGACGCTCGACCTTCGGTGGCAGCCCGGGCGCTAACGGCCGCAAAAGGCGTTCGCCGGGCCGGTGGATGACGTGGGTTCGGCGTTGCGCCCTTTGCGGCCGGCACTTCAAGTCAGGCCCGGGAAAACCTTCGGGCGGCCGGGCGGTTTTCCCGTAGCAACTGCAAGACCTACGAAGCGCGCCGCTCATACCGCGCTGCGCGCGGCGTTCGGTCGCGCGCTGCTTGCGGGCTGAATGCCTCTGCGAGCGTATGAGTTCTGCACACCGCTCCACTTAGGGCTCCCTCTCCCCGCTTGCGGGGAGAGGGTTGGGGTGCGGGGCGGGCGGACGCGACCGCTGCGTTGCTTGCCTCACTCCCGCGCCCAATCCCATGAGGTCGTGTCCGTCAAGTTGTGCAAATAGGCGGTCAGGTTCGAGGTTGGGGATGATCAGGCGGCGAGCTTCATCGCCGCCTTCTTCTGCTCCAGCAGCAGGTCCATGTTGATGTAGCGGTTGTCCTCGAGCCACGTCTCGTGGGTCTCGGCGCACAGCGCGCGCACCAGTCGCAGGCAGGACGCCTCGTTCGGAAAGATCCGCACCACGCGCGTCCGGCGCTTGATTTCCTCGTTCAGCCGCTCCAGCAGGTTGGTGCTCTTCATGTGCTTGGGGAAGCTGCCGCGGCAGTCGATAGAAGGTCAGGGTGGCCCCGATGTTCTCTTCCGCCCAGTCGGTCAGCCGGCGGGTAGCGCTGCCCCAGCGCTTGAGCCACTCCGGCCAGGTCCGTCCGCCTGCGCTTCCTTCAGGTCGCGCCGCTCGTAGAGCCAACGCAGTTCCTGCAGGCAGTCGTCGGCGCCCTTGCGGGGCAGATGGTCCAGCGCATTGCGCAGGAAGTGCACGTAGCAGCTGCCAGGCTGCGTCGGTGAGCAGTTCCGCCACCGCCCGCTTGAGTCCGTCGTGATCGTCGGAGACCACGAATTCGACCCCATGCAGCCCGCGCTCCTTCAGCCGCCGCAGGAAGTCCTTCCAGCTGGTCGTCGATTCGCGGTTGGCCAGTTCGACCGCCAGCACCTGCCGCCGGCCTTCCTGGTTGATCCCGATCGCGATCAGCACCGCCTGCGAACGGATCACCCCATCGATGCGCACCTTCTCATAGCGCGCGTCCAGCACCAGGTACGGGTACGGCTCCTCCAGCACTCGGGTCGCGAACTGCTCCAGCGCCGCGTCCAGCCCTTGTTCACCTGGCTGATCGTGCTCGCCGAGAACGCGTGGCCGCATAACTCCTCGGTGATCGCCTTCACCTTCCGGGTCGACACCCCTGGACGTACATCTCGGCCAAGGCCGACACCAGCGCCTCTCCGACCGCCGGTGGCGCCTCGAACAACTCCGTCGAGAACTTCTGCGCCCTCGCGGTCGCGCGGCACCCGCAGCTTCAGCTTCCCGGATCCGGGTCACCAGGCTGCGGCTGTAATACCCCGACCGGTAACCCACCCGATCCGCGCTGCGCTCCCCCGGCTCGGCGCCGATCGCCTCCGTCATCTCCGCCGCCAGCGCCTCCTGCAGCGATTCGCGCAGCAACGCCTTGAACAGGTCCCGGTTCTCGACCAGGAGCCCTTCGACAGCGACCACAGACGGTTTACTCTTCAGGTTGGCGGTCATGGCAGTGCCCTCCAAGGCAGGGTTAGTCTCGACAACCAACCTCTTGCCATGACCGCCGCCCGCACTCAAGCGGCTCTGCACACTATTCGGGACACTACCTCCCATGATCGGTGGGATCGGGGACTCGCCGCGCAGATCGCGTTCCTTGCCGTCTTCCGACCGATGCTCGCGAAGCCCGCGTAGCTTCCCGCATGGCGCAATGCAGCATGCACGGGTGCGCTGCTTAACCCCCGCGCCGCGCGGGCTTGTCTTATAGTGCGGGGCGCGGCGCCGCTCGAGGCGCCTTCTAACTGACTGTCACTCGCGGCCCCGTGCGGCCGCTTCGCCTGGAGATTTCCCATGCTGCGCAAACTCGCCTTCGTGTTGCTCCTGTTGCCCCTGGCCTTCGGCGCGTCCACCGCCGCGGCGCAGGCCAAGAAGGGCGCCGCCAAGGCACCGACCGACAAGGACCGCTCGGTCGCCATCACGGTGTTCATGCGCGATCCGGCGACGAAGAACGAAGTGCTGATCGCCACGCGCGTCTGGCCCGAGTTTCCGGACTACAACGCGCTCGCGCTGGGCCGCTTCTTCCAGCTCATGAAGATGATGGAGCCGCCGTACAGGCAGGACGACGACGTCGCGTACTCCTGGCAGCAGAAGGGCGGCAAGATCACGAAGTGCAGCATCTACCTCGAGTCTGCCGACGCCGGCACCAAGAGCGGCACCGGCGCGGTGGTGGGCTGCGAGGCGAACGGCGTGTCCAGCGTCGCCGTGCCCGATGCCAAGGGCGCGCCGAGCGGCTCGCAGGACCCCAAGCACCTGACCGAGGTGCTGGAGATGTTCAAGAAGCAGCAGGAGCGCGCCAAGGTCAGCGCCGGCGCGAAGTAGCGGCACGGCGCGATGCCAGGGCGGAGGAGGCGGTCCGGTAGAATCGGGGGCTCCGCCGCCTTCGCCTGCCCGCCGTGACCCAGGTCCGCACCCGCTTCGCTCCCAGTCCCACCGGCTACCTCCACCTCGGAGGCGCGCGCACCGCGCTCTTCGCGTGGGCGTTCGCGCGCCACCACGGCGGGACGTTCATCCTGCGCATCGAGGACACCGACGTCGAGCGGTCGACGCCGGCCGCCGTGCAGGCGATCCTCGACGCGATGGACTGGCTGGGCCTCGCGTACGACGAGGGCCCGTTTTACCAGATGCAGCGGATGGACCGGTACCGCGAGGTCATCGCCGACATGCTCGCGCGCGGGCTCGCCTACCGCGACTACATGCTGCCGGCCGAACTGGACGCGCTGCGGGCGGAGCAGATGGCGCGCGGCGAGAAGCCCCGCTACGACGGCCGCTGGCGCCCGGAGAACGCCGCCGGGAAGACGCCACCGCCGGACGTGAAGCCGGTTATCCGCTTCCGCAATCCGGACACGGGCACCGTCGCCTGGAACGACGGTGTGAAGGGCCCGATCGAGTTCGCCAACAGCGAACTGGACGACCTCGTCATCGCGCGCAGCGACGGCACGCCGACGTACAACTTCTGCGTCGTGGTCGACGACTGGGACATGCGCATCACGCACGTGATCCGCGGCGACGACCACGTCAACAACACCCCGCGCCAGATCAACATCTTCCGCGCGCTGGGTATCACCCCCCCCGAGTACGCGCACGTACCCACGGTGCTGGGCGAGGACGGCGCCAAGCTGTCCAAGCGCCACGGTGCGGTGAGCGTGATGGAGTACGAGGCCGCGGGCTACCTGCCCGACGCGATGGTGAACTTCCTGGCCCGCATCGGCTGGGCGCACGGCGACGAGGAGATCTTCTCGCGCGAGCAGCTGGTCGAGTGGTTCACGCTGTCCGGCATCAGCCCCGCACCGTCGCGGTTCAACACCAGCAAGTTGAACTGGGTGAACCAGGAGCACATGAAGCGCCTGTCCGAGGCGGAACTGGGCGCGCGGCTCGTGCCGTACCTCGTGCGCGACGGCCTCGATCCGGCCGCCGGCCCGGACCCCGGCGCCGTGGCGATGCTGCTGCGCGACCGCGCCGAGACGCTGGTGGCGATGGCGGACGCCGCGTGGTATTTCTACAAGACTCCGCACGTCCCCGTCGAGAAGATCGCCGAGCAGGTGAACGAGGGCAACCGGCGCGCGCTGACCGAGCTGACGGAGACCTTCGCCACCGTCGCGTGGACCCGCGAGGCGCTGCTGGCGGCGGTGAAGGTCGCGGCGAGCGGCCACGGCCTGAAGCCGCCGCAGATCATGATGCCGCTGCGCATGCTGGTCGCGGGCAGCACGTCCACGCCGGCGATCGACGCGGTGCTGCACTTGATCGGACGCGACACGGTGCGCGCCCGGATGGCGACCGGGCTCGGCATCGGCTGACGCCGCACGGCGGCGCCGATGTCGCCTTTGCGATCCCCGCGGGATCGGATAAAATAAGAATTTCCCGCGCCTGGATCGTCATGACCAAGTTCGTCTTCGTGACCGGTGGGGTGGTCTCCTCGCTCGGCAAGGGCATCGCCGGCGCTTCCCTCGCCGCCATCCTCGCGTCCCGCGGCGTCCGCGTCACCAACCTCAAGCTCGACCCCTACATCAACGTCGATCCCGGTACGATGTCGCCGTTCCAGCACGGCGAGGTGTTCGTGACCGACGACGGCGCCGAGACCGACCTCGACCTCGGCCACTACGAGCGCTTCACCGACGTGCGGATGGGGAAGCGCAACAACTTCACCACCGGCCAGATCTACGAATCGGTGATCCGCAAGGAGCGCCGCGGCGACTATCTCGGCGGCACCGTGCAGGTCATCCCGCACATCACCGACGAGATCAAGAACTGGATCGTCGCGGGTGCGGGCGACGCGGAAGTGGCGATCGTCGAGGTCGGCGGCACCGTCGGCGACATCGAGTCGCTGCCGTTCCTCGAGGCGATCCGGCAACTGGGCATCACGCTCGGCCGCGACAACGTCTGCTACATCCACCTGACACTCGTCCCGTACATCCCGTCCGCGGGCGAGATGAAGACCAAGCCCACCCAGCACTCGGTAAAGGAACTGCGTGAGATCGGCATCCAGCCGGACGTCGTGCTGTGCCGCGCCGACCGCCCGGTGCCGGAAGGCGACCGCCGCAAGATCGCGCTCTTCACCAATGTCCCGGCGGAAGCGGTCATCCCGGCGCTCGACTCGAACTCGATCTACAAGATCCCGGGCATGCTGCACGCGGAAGGCCTGGACGACATCGTCTGCAAGAAGCTCGCGATTTGCCCGCCGCCGGCCGACCTGTCCGCGTGGAACAAGCTGGTCGAGGCGCTGGAGCACCCGGAGCACGAGGTGCACATCGCGATGGTCGGCAAGTACGTCGACCTCACCGAGTCGTACAAGTCGCTCTCCGAGGCGCTGACGCACGCGGGCATGCACACGCGCTCCAAGGTCGTCATCCACTACGTCGATTCCGAGCAGATCGAGCGCGACGGCGTGGAATCGCTGCGCACGATGGACGCGATCCTCGTGCCCGGCGGCTTCGGCAAGCGCGGCGTGGAAGGCAAGATCAAGGCCGTGCGCCTCGCGCGCGAGGCGGGCATCCCGTACCTCGGCATCTGCCTCGGCATGCAACTGGCGGTGATCGAGTGCGCGCGCGACCTGGCGGGGCTCGCCGACGCCAACAGCACCGAGTTCGATCCCGACACGCCGCACCCGGTCGTGGCACTCATCACCGAGTGGCAGAACCGCGACGGCTCGATCGAGCGGCGCAGCGAAGTCTCCGACATGGGCGGCACGATGCGCCTGGGCGCGCAGCCGTGCGAGGTCGTGCCCGGCTCGCTCGCGCACCGCGTCTACGGCGCGACCACCGTTGCCGAGCGCCACCGCCACCGCTACGAGGTCAACAACCACTACCTGTCGCGCCTCGAGGCCGCGGGGCTCGTGGTCGGCGCGCGCGCGAAGAGCCCGCTCGCCGGCGACCTCGTGGAAATGGTCGAATACCCGAACCACCCGTGGTTCTTCGGCTGCCAGTTCCACCCCGAATTCACGTCGAACCCGCGCCGGGGCCACCCGCTGTTCGTGGCCTTCATCAAGGCTGCGCTCGCGCACCAGCAGCGCAGCGGCGGCGCCGTGCACGCGGTGGCCGAGCTGGTCGCATCGATCTAGGCCGCGCCGTGAAGCTCTGCGGCTTCGACGTCGGGCTCGACCACCCGCTGTTCCTCATCGCGGGGCCGTGCGTGGTCGAATCGCGCCAGCTGCAGATGGACGTCGCGGGCGAGCTCAAGTCCATCTGCGCGTCCCTCGGCATCCCGTTCATCTTCAAGTCGTCGTACGACAAGGCCAACCGCAGCTCGCACGCGTCGTTCCGCGGCCCGGGCATGGACGAGGGCCTCCACGTGCTCTCCGAGGTGCGCAAGCACGTCGAGGTGCCGGTGCTGACCGACGTGCACACGGTCGAGGAGATTCCCGCCGCGGCGTCGGCCGTCGACGTGCTGCAGACGCCCGCGTTCCTGTGCCGCCAGACCGACTTCATCCAGGCGGTGGCGCGCAGCGGGAAGCCGGTGAACATCAAGAAAGGCCAGTTCCTGGCGCCCGAGGACATGCTGCAGGTCGTCGCGAAGGCGAAGGCGGCGAGCGGCGCGGACAACATCATGGTGTGCGAGCGCGGCGCGTCGTTCGGCTACCACAACCTCGTCTCCGACATGCGCTCGCTCGCGATCATGCGCGCCACCGCGTGCCCGGTCGTGTTCGACGCGACCCATTCGGTGCAGCTGCCGGGCGGGCAGGGCACGTCGTCGGGCGGCCAGCGCGAGTTCGTGCCGGTGCTCGCGCGCGCCGCGGTCGCGGCCGGCGTGGCCGGCGTGTTCATGGAGACGCACCCCAATCCCGAGAAGGCGCTGTCCGACGGGCCCAACGCCTGGCCGCTGCCGCGGATGCGCGAACTCCTCGAAACGCTGAAGGCGCTGGACGAGACCGTCAAGCGCCGACCCCTGGCCGAGGCGGACCTCATGGCCGCGCGCGCGAAGTAACCGGAGCCCGACCAAGCCGTCCCGTCCGCGACCACGAAACCGAAGCTCCCGCGCTGCGGTGTTGCGCCCTCGAATGCGGCGGCGCGCGAGCCTCGCCTCCCATTCCCGATCACCGACTCCCGAAAGCGGAACCACCATGAGTGCCATCGTCGACGTCATCGCCCGCGAGATCCTGGATTCCCGCGGCAATCCCACCATCGAAGCGGACGTCGTCCTCGAGTCCGGCGTGTCCGGCCGCGCCGCGGTGCCCTCGGGCGCCTCGACCGGCTCGAAGGAAGCGGTCGAACTGCGTGACGGTGACGCCGCGCGCTACCTCGGCAAGGGCGTCACCAAGGCCGTCGAGAACGTCAACACCGAGATCTGCGAGGCCATTCTCGGCCTCGACGCCTCGGAGCAGAGCTTCATCGACCGCACGCTGATCGACCTCGACGGCACGGAGAACAAGGGCCGCCTCGGCGCCAACGCGATCCTGGCGGTGTCGTGTGCCGTCGCGAAGGCCGGCGCGGACGAGGCCTCGCTGCCGCTCTACCGGTACCTGGGCGGCGCGGGCCAGATGCAGCTGCCGGTCCCGATGATGAACGTCATCAACGGCGGCGCGCACGCCAACAACGCGATCGACCTGCAGGAGTTCATGCTGGTGCCGCTCGGCGCGCCGACGTTCCGCGAGGCGCTGCGCTACGGCGCCGAGGTGTTCCATACGCTGAAGAAGCTCATCGATTCGCGCGGCATGCCCACCACCGTGGGCGACGAAGGCGGCTTCGCGCCCAACCTGCCGAGCAACGAATCCGCGCTGCAGCTCCTGGTCGAGGCCATCGACAAGGCGGGCTACACGCCCGGCACCGACATCGCGCTCGCGTGCGACTGCGCGGCCAGCGAGTTCTACAAGGACGGGCGCTACAACCTCGAGTCGGAGAACCGCACGCTCACGTCCGAGCAGTTCGCGGACGTGCTCGCGACGTGGTGCGACAAGTACCCGATCGTGAGCATCGAGGACGGGATGTCGGAGCACGACTGGGAGGGCTGGAAGATCCTCACCGACCGGCTCGGCAAGAACATCCAGATCGTCGGCGACGACCTCTTCGTGACCAACACCAAGATCCTGAAGCAGGGCATCCAGAAGGGCGTGGCGAACTCGATCCTCATCAAGATCAACCAGATCGGCACGCTGACCGAGACCTTCGCCGCGGTGACGATGGCCACCCGCGCGGGGTACACGTCGGTGATCTCGCACCGCTCGGGCGAGACCGAGGACAGCATCATCGCGGACATCGCGGTGGGCACCAACGCCGGCCAGATCAAGACGGGCTCGCTCTCGCGCTCCGACCGCATCGCGAAGTACAACCAGCTCCTGCGCATCGAGGAGGACCTGGGCGAGGCGGCGAGCTACCCGGGCCGCGACGCGTTCTTCAACCTCCGGCGTTGATCGGCGTCCTTGCGCATCCTCGCGTTCATCCTGCTCGCCCTGATCCTGGCCCTGCAATATCCGATGTGGCTGGGCAAGGGCGGCTGGCTGCAGGTGCGCGAGACCGACCGCCAGTTGGCCCTCCAACGTGAGGCCAACGCCAAGCTGAAGGCGCGCAACGAGGCGCTCGATGCCGACGTGCGCGATCTGAAGACCGGTTCCGAGGCCATCGAGGAGCGCGCGCGCTCGGAGCTCGGCATGACCAAGGGCGACGAGGTGTTCTTCCAGCTGCAGCCGGGCGTGGTGGTGCAGAAGACGCCGCCGCCCGCGGCGAAGGCGGCGGCGCGTCCCGCGCCCAAGCCGGCCGCGCCGCACTGACCCCATGCAGCGCGCGACGTCGCGCCAGAACCCGCGCCTCAAGGAAGCCGCGCGCCTCCTCGCGTCCTCGCGCGACCGCCGCAAGACGGGCCGCTGCGTGCTGGAGGGCGAGCACCTGATCGGCGTCTACCAGGCGCGCATCGGCGCGCCCGAGACGCTGCTGGTCGTGGAATCCCGCGCGCACGACCCGCGCATCGCGGCGCTGGTCGCGGCGATGCCCGAGCGCGACGTGATCGCGGTGAGCGCTGCGCTCTTTGCCGAGGTGTCGACGCTGCCGCCGGAGATCGGCGCGCTCGCCGTCGTGCCCACGCCGGCGGCCAGTGCGCCGCCGCCGGCGCGTTTCCACCTGCTGCTCGACGACGTGCAGGATCCGGGCAACGTCGGGACGATGCTGCGCACGGCGGCCGCGGCGGGCGTCGACCAGGTGGTGCTGTCGGCGGGCTGCGCCTTCGCGTGGGCGCCCAAGGTGCTGCGCGCGGGGCAGGGCGCGCACTTCCTGACGACCATCGTCGAGGACGTGGACCTGCCGATGTGGTGCGCCGCGTTCCGGGAGGCGGGCGGGCACGTCGCGGCCGCCGTGGCCGCGGGCGGCTCCGACCTCTACGCGACGCCGCTGCCGCGGCCGCTGGCCGTCGCGATCGGCAACGAGGGGGCGGGTCTGTCGCCTGCGCTGCGCGCGCAGGCGGATCTCCCGGTGACGATTCCCATGCCGGGCGGCATGGAATCGCTGAACGCCGCGGCGGCCGCTGCGGTCGTGCTGTTCGAGGCGGTGCGACGGCGAGGTAGCGGCTAGTTCGTGATGTAAAGGGCGCTGAAGTAGCCCTGCTCCACGCACCCGGGGTAGGCCGCGCCCACATTGGCGGCCCACTCGCCTTCTATCCCCTGCGCGGTGGCCTTGATCTGGGTTACCTGAGCGATGAGTTTATTGCCATTTAGCAGGTACGAGGCGTTTGGAATGCGATAAAGCTGCCCGTCCTGAGCGTAGGGTCCGCTCATGCTCAGCGTGACGTCGGCATCGAAGGTAAGCGTCAGGTTACCTCCGTTGGTCTGGCTTACGGTGATGTTGGAGAAGTACGTGGCCGCACCGTTAAAGCTCGAGTTATTGCAGTTGCTGTAGATAGAGAGATAAGCTCCCGAGTACTTGCCGCCGAGCGGAATGGTCTTTAAGGTCTGCCGCGTGATCTGCTTAGTGACGTTGACCGAATTGACGTTGTAGGTCAGAGTCCCGGCGTACGAACTGGTCGGGACGAAAGTCACCGTGCCGACCTGAGTCGCAGACTTGTCGATGCCATTCCAAGGATTCGCAAGATAGGTGCCAGTGGTTTGGTAAAGCGGTCCTGACCATACACCGTTCGCGTCCACGGACATCTGGCCGGTGTACCAAAACGGCTGGTTGTTTGGTCCGTAGACAAAGAATGTTGCAAAGACAAAATCGCTAGCCTGGACGAAATTGAGTCCCCAGCCGCTCTCGTTCTGGTTCCACCATAGGTCCGTCCAGTCGACTGCTGCTGCCGGCTGGGGGGCCGCCAAGGCGATGAGGAGGCTTGCGGTAACGGCGCGCAGGAAGGCACGAATTGCGGTCATGGGCAGAGGTATTGTTGACAATGAGATGACTCTATTCTAGCGGGACGCGCCGGGGGCAGCGCACGCGGACGATACACACAGACCCGACGCCGCTTCATTAGTACGCCGCGGAGGACAAACGTTCAATGCCCTGGGCCTTTCGGTGCCTTCTTGCCGACTATCGCTGCTCATCGCGTACACCGATTCACCGCTACCTGTTTGGTTTCGCCTGTCGGGAATTGGCGACGACGGGGGGCAAACCGCCGCCGCAATACTTGCGTTTCCGGCGACGCACTACCTGGCTGCGGGCGAATGGCAGTCTAGTATCGCCGCGGTGCGCGGCCATTTTGCGTCCCGGCGACGTGAGCGATGGCGCGCCGCACCTATCCGGTGTCAGACACGTCATGTGACGTGTCTGACACCGGATAGGTGCGGCGCTGCTAGTAGATGTGCCGCTGCAGCTTCGCGCGGTGGAGGATGGTGGTCGCGATTTCCTCGATCGACTTGGTCGTCGTGTCGACCATCGCGATGCCCTCGCGCGTCATCATGGCCTCGGCCTCGCGGACCTCCGCGCGGCAGTTGTCGAGCGCCGCGTACTTGCTGCCCGGCCGGCGCTCCTCGCGGATCTCGCGCAGCCGCTCCGGCTGGATGGTGAGGCCGAAGAGCTTCTCCCGGAACGGCATCACGGACGCCGGCAGGCGGCGGTCGGCGAAGTCGTCGGGCGTGAGCGGGAAGTTCGCGGCGCGGATGCCGAACT
This sequence comes from Burkholderiales bacterium, assembly GCA_046347715.1. Classification (GTDB taxonomy): domain Bacteria; phylum Pseudomonadota; class Gammaproteobacteria; order Burkholderiales; family Casimicrobiaceae; genus VBCG01. Next base: position 212,730 of record JAXMFO010000006.1, on the reverse strand, counting down.
GCAGCGCGAGGTAGAGCGACGTCGGCGTCTTGCCGCAGCGGGAGACGCCCACCAGGATCACCTGCGCCTTCGCGAGGTCGCGCGTCGTCGCGCCGTCGTCGTGCGCCTGGGTGAAGTTGATGGCGTCCATGCGCGCGAAGTACTCGTGGCTGTTCGCGATGCCGTGCGAGCGGCCCGCGGCGTGCGAGCTCTTCGCGGACAGCTCCGCCTCCAGCGGCTGGATGAAGACCTGGAAGAAATCGAGCGTCAGTGCGTGGACCTCGCGCCGGATCGTCTCGCTGTGCTTCTCGTCGACCACCGAGCTGATGACGAGCGGCCGGCGCCCTTCGCGCTCGCCGGTCTCGTTGACCTGCCGGATCGCCTCCTGCACGCGCTCGGGCGTATCGACGAAGGGAATCGTCACGCGGTGGAACTGGAAGTCCTCGAATTGGGTGAGGAGGCTGTTGCCGAGCATCTCGGCGGTGATCCCGGTGCGGTCGGAAATGAAGAAGACGGTGCGTTGGCTGGGCATGGTGTCACCAGTTTGCCCACACCGGCGTCACGCCGGCGGGCAGGGGGGGCAGCGACCCGAGGTCGATCCAGCTCTCCTCCGGGCCATGGAAATCGGAACCGCACGAGCCGGCGAGGCCGAACACGCGCGCCTGCGTAGCGTACTCCGTCGCCTGCGCCGGCGTATGGGAGGACGACAGGATCTCGATCGCGTCGCCGCCGCACGCACGGAAGTCGCCGAGCAGCCGGCGCATCCCCGTGGCGGTCAGCGGGTACCGTCCCGGGTGCGCGAGCACCGCCTGGCCGCCCGCGGCGTGGATCCAGCCCACGGCATCGGCGAGCGGCGCCCAGGCGTGCGGGACGTAGCCCGGCTTGCCGCGGACCAGGTACCGCTTGAAGGCGGCCTTCATGTCCTTCACGTGCCCGCGCTGCACCAGGAAACGCGCGAAGTGGGTCCGCGACACCAGCCGCTCGCTGGTGACGAAGCCGAGCGCGCCCTCGTAGGCGCCGGTGATCCCGGCCCGCGCGAGCGAATCGCCGATTGCGCGGGCGCGGGTGTCACGGCCGCGGCGAATCCCGGCAAGGCCGTCGGCGAGGACGGGGGCGTAGGGGTCCACCTGGAGGCCGACCACGTGGATCGTGTGACGCTCCCACGACACCGAGACCTCGACCCCGTTGACCAGCGTCAGCGGCGTGCCCGCCGCGGCCGCACGGGCCTCGGCAAGGCCCGCGGTGTCGTCGTGATCGGTGAGGGCCAGCACGTCCACCCGTTGCCCCAGCGCCCGCGCCACGAGGTCGGCGGGGGACAGGACGCCGTCCGAGGCGGTCGAATGGGAGTGCAGGTCGTAGCGCGGCATCGTGGGGAAGGAAACTGCACGCGCGGGCACCGCCCTGCGGCGTGCAGCAGGCGCGCGATGATAGCAAAGGCGGCCGCGCAGCCTGTCCGGCCGCCCGCCGCCGGTGGAATCCCTGACACATGCGCGCAACGGCAATTGCGGACACAATGCCGTTCGTCCGCGAAGGCTTGCGCCGTGGTCGGGAATCGGTCAAAAATATGCCATTGGGATAGCGTGGCGGCCGGCGGTGGGTTGCGCCGGCCGTGCCTTATCCCGAAGCCAACACTCGGAAGGTCCACCCCCGTGAAAATTCTGGATCGCGTCCTCAATCCCCGGGAAATCCGGCGCCGCCTGGGCATGAATCAGGAGCAGTTCTGGACGCAGATCGGCGTGACCCAAAGCGGTGGCTCGAGGTACGAGAGCGGGCGCGATATGCCTCGTCCCGTCAAGGAGTTGCTGCGGCTTGTTCATGTGGAACAGCTGGATCTGTCGCAGGTCAAGCGGGTCGACTTCGAGATCATCAGCTACCTCAAGGAGTCGCATCCCGACCTCTACCGGACGCTGCGCCGTGCGGTGAAGAGCCGGCACCGCCACGGTCCGGACGGCGGCGTGAACCTGGCGCCGGATACCGAAGGCGGCGCGCCCGACCTCGACGGCGACGACCTCCTCAACCTGGACAAGTCCCTCGCGCAGGAAATCGTCCCGAAAGCCTGATCCCGAGCGGCCCACGCGGCCGCCCCTCCCACGCCCGACGACGGCCGCACGCTCCTGCGGCCGTTTTTCATGGTGCGTTGCGGCGCAAGTTCACACTTGCGCAACGCGACAGCGGTGAGCCGGGGGGACGCGCACGCTAAAATGGCGAAATCGGGCCGCCACGTTGCGCGGTGCACCATCGAGCCAGAAATCATGACAAGCAGCAAGGCACGGGTCATTCCTCTCGATCGTCTGCGCATGAGCGACGTCGAGGAGGTGGGGGGCAAGAACGCGTCGCTCGGGGAGATGATCAGTCAGTTGGCGGGCGCCGGCATCAAGGTGCCCGGCGGCTTCGCCACCTCGGCCACGGCCTTCCGGGAATTCCTGGCGCACGAGGACCTGGCCGGCCGCATTGCCAGGCGCCTCGCCGGTCTCGACATCGACGACGTCGCGGCCCTGGCCGCGGCGGGCAAGGAGATCCGCGGCTGGCTCACCGCCGCCCCGCTGCCGGCGGCCCTTGCGGCCGAGATCGGGTCCGCCTACGCCGCGCTGACGCGCGATGCTGCGGGCGCCACCTTCGCCGTCCGCTCGTCCGCCACCGCCGAGGACCTGCCCGACGCCTCGTTCGCCGGCCAGCAGGAAACATTTTTAAATATCAGCGGCTTGGATAATGTAATTCAAGCGATACGAGAGGTCTTTGCCTCCCTGTACAACGACCGCGCGATCGCCTACCGGGTCCACAAGGGCTTCGCCCACGCCGACGTCGCGCTCTCGGCCGGGGTGCAGCGGATGGTCCGCAGCGACACGGGCGCCTCGGGCGTCATGTTCACGCTGGACACCGAGTCCGGCTTCGACAAGGTCGTCTTCATCACCGCGTCCTACGGCCTCGGCGAGACGGTGGTGCAGGGCGCCGTGAATCCCGACGAGTTCTACGTCGACAAGCGCAACCTCGCGGCCGGGCGGCCGGCGATCCTGCGCAAGTCGGTGGGCGGCAAGGCGGTCAAGATGGTGTTCACCGACGCCCGCACGGCCGGCAAGTCCACCGCCACGGTCGAGGTGCCGGCGGCCGAGCGCATCCGCTTCTCCATCACCGACGAGGAGGCCGAGGCGCTGGCGCGCGCGGCCGTCACCATCGAGCAGCACTACGGCCGCCCGATGGACATCGAGTGGGGCCGCGACGGCACGGACGGCGGCCTCTACATCCTGCAGGCCCGGCCCGAGACCGTGAAGTCGCGCGAGGAGGCCGCCGACAAGCTGCGCCGCTACCGGCTCGGCCGCAAGGCGAAGGTGCTGGCCGCCGGCCGCGCCATCGGCCAGAAGATCGGGCAGGGCCCGGTCCGGCTCATCCGCTCCGCGAGCGAGATGGCGCGGGTGCAGGCGGGTGACGTGCTGGTGACCGAGATGACCGATCCCGACTGGGAGCCGGTCATGAAGCGCGCGGCCGCCATCGTCACCAACCGCGGCGGGCGCACGTGCCACGCGGCCATCATCGCGCGCGAGCTGGGCATCCCGGCGGTGGTCGGCTGCGGCGACGCCACCGTGGCGTTGCGCGAGGGCGACCAGGTGACCGTCTCCTGCGCCGAGGGCGACACCGGCCACGTGTACGAGGGCCTGCTGCCGATCGAGGTGGTCGACGTCGCGCTCGACCGCATGCCGCCGTCGCCGACCAAGATCATGATGAACGTCGGCAACCCGGAGCTCGCGTTCGAGTTCCAGCGGCTTCCCAACGAGGGTGTGGGCCTCGCGCGCCTCGAGTTCATCATCAACCGCAACGTCGGCATCCACCCGAAGGCGCTGCTGGAGCTCGACCGGCAGCCGGGGGAGCTGAAGCGCGAGATCGAGTCGCGGATCGCGGGCTACGGCAGCCCGACCGAGTTCTACATCCGCAAGATCGCGGAAGGTGTGGCGACGATCGCGTCGGCGTTCTTCCCCAAGAAGGTGATCGTGCGGCTGTCCGACTTCAAGTCGAACGAGTACAAGAACCTGCTGGGGGGCGACCGCTACGAGCCGCACGAGGAGAACCCGATGCTCGGGTTCCGCGGCGCGTCGCGCTACATCGCGCCCGAGTTCTACGACTGCTTCGCGCTCGAGTGCGAGGCGATGCGCCGCGTGCGCGACGTGATGGGCTTCACCAACGTCGAGATCATGATCCCGTTCGTGCGCACGCTGACGGAAGCGGCAAAGGTGAACGACCTGCTCGCGAAGAACGGCCTCGCGCGTGGGAAGAACGGCCTGCGCGTGATCATGATGTGCGAGCTGCCGTCGAACGCGGTCCTCGCCGAGCGCTTCCTCGAGCACTTCGACGGCTTCTCGATCGGCTCCAACGACATGACGCAGCTGACGCTGGGCGTGGACCGCGATTCCGGCGGGCCGATTGCGCCGACGTTCGACGAGCGCGACGATGCCGTGAAGACCATGCTGTCGCTCGCGATCAAGGCGTGCCAGAAGCACGGCAAGTACGTCGGCATCTGCGGGCAAGGGCCGTCCGACCACCCCGACCTCGCGCAGTGGCTGGTCGCGCAGGGCATCGAGTCGATGTCGCTCAACCCCGATACGGTGGTCGAGACCTGGCTCGCGCTCGCGGGGGCGAAGAAGTAGCGGGGCGATGACGCGACCGCCGGCCGGACGCCCGCGCCCTGTGCGCGGGTTGCGTGTGGAAGGTCCGCGGGAATGCGCGTTGCTGCAGACGCGGCGGTTCGGAGGTCCGATGGCGGCGACCGCGCGCCGTGCGCGGCAGGGCCTGGGCGGGGCCGGTCGCGACCTGCGCCGTCTTGGTTTGCGCACCGTAACGCAGGTCCGCCCGGCGATTATCCCGACGGCCTAGGCCATCGGGCCGATGGTCCCGTCACGCCGCATGACGTCCAATGGCGCCATGCGCACCCCGCCCGCCGTCCATGTCCGCCTCGGCCCGTCACGCCTCGCCGGCATCGGGATCGGCGCCCTTGCAATCGCTACGCTCGCGGTCGTGCTCGCGCTGCCCGTCGCGGCGTGGCAGCAGTCGGCCGCCACCGTCGCGCTGGCCGTGTGGGCGTGGACGGCCTTCCGCGGCGTCGCATTGCGGCAGGGGACCGGGGTAGTCCGTGCGCTCACGCTCGCGCACGACCGCATGCTGATCGTGTGCCGCGGCGACGGCGCGCTGGTCGCGGGCCACGTGCGCAGCGCCACGTATGTCGGGTCGCTGCTCACGAGCATCGTCTGGCGTCCCGACGACGCGCGCTGGTCGCGTGCGGTGCTCGTGCTGCCGGACATGCTGCCGGCCGAGGATTTCCGGCGCTTGCGCGTGCTGCTGCGCTACTCCCGCAGCGATGTCATCGACGGCGCGCCGGCAAGCCACGCCTGAGCGTCGACCAGCTGCCCGCTGTCGCCCTTCGCCTGGCCGGCGAGCAGGTGCAGGAACAGCGGCACGAGGACATCGGGTGTGGGCAAGCCGGACTTGTCCTCGCCGGGATGCGTGCGGCCGCGCAGCGGCGAGTGGATCGGCCCCGGTACCACCGCGTTGATGCGAAGGTTGAGTCGGTTTTCCCACTCGTCCGCCAGCTCGCGCGCGAGGGCGGACACCGCGGCCTTGGTCACCGCATAGCCGCCCCAGTACGCGCGAGGCGCTTCGCCGCGATCGTCCAGCGTGAAGATCACGCTCGCGTCCGACGACGCGTCAAGCAGCGGCACCAGCGCACGCGTGAGACCCATCGGTGCCGCGACGTTGACGCGCAGGAGCGCGAGCCAGCTGTCGAACGACTGATGCTCCATCGGGCCGAGGGATCCGAGCAGCGCGGCCGTGTGCACGATGCCGTCGAGACGCCCGAGCTGCCCCTGCAGCGCACTCGCGACGTTGCCGAAATCGTCCGCGCCCGCCTTCGCGAGATCGAGCGGCAGGATGATGGGCTCGGGCGATCCCGCCGCCACGATCTCGTCGTAGAGCGCCTCCAGCTTGCGCACGACACGCGCGTGCAGCACGACCACGGCGCCCTGCGCGGCGCATGCGCGGGCGAGCGGAGCACCGAGGCCGCCGGTTGCGCCGGTCACGAGCACCACGCGATCGCGCAGCGAGCCGAAGGCGGGAGGGCGGGCGAGGACGGTGGGCATGCGGGGCCTGCGGGCAATCGGTGGGCGGGAAGGGCGTCCGGCGCGTGGCGCAGGTCGTGCCGCGATGATAGCGGATCACCCGCGGCACCCTGCGTGGACACGTCTGGTAAAGCCCGAGCGTTGCCAGCGCCGCCCGACCGCGCTATAATTTTCCTTTGGCCGTGGGGGTATAGCTCAGCTGGGAGAGCGCTTGCATGGCATGCAAGAGGTCAGCGGTTCGATCCCGCTTACCTCCACCACTCGACAAGCAGGACGCAACAGAAGCAAGCCAGGCCGCCCCCCCAACGGCGGCCGACAACAGAGCAAGAGAAGCACCGTCCCCATCGTCTAGAGGCCCAGGACATCACCCTTTCACGGTGAGTACGGGGGTTCGAATCCCCCTGGGGACGCCATACCCGGTTCTGGGTATAGGCAACTTCGGATTCGTCAACGTCGTATGCCCGCGAACGGGTATATGCGTTGCACGTTCCGCATTCTGCCCATCCGACGCTGAACTGCGCGCGAATGGAATTCCGGAGCGCCTTACTCGGCGCACAGGACCGACCCGCCCGATTGACTGAGGTAGCCGGTTCGACGATCGGCCTCGTCGAGCCCGGCCCACTCCCGACCGAGAAGCGCTTCACGAGCAGGTGGGCAAAAATCGCCTGCCGCACGCGGAGAGCGGTCGCCTCGCTGAAGGGGGGCATAAGACGCCTTCGATGCGTGCGTGCCCGATCTGGACGACCGGTTCGGGCAGATTCTGTTGAAAAACACCTTCTTGACCTTCGTCGAGGCATTTTCAGGGGGTCTCCGACCATCACCCGAGTGGAGATCGTCGATCCTTGACCGTTCTACGAGGTCGACTTTCACCGCGGGTGCACGTCGATGATCCCCAATCGAGTATTTCAACAGGATCGGCAGAAAGCCGTACTTCGTTAGCCGCCACGCAAGGGCGTCGCTAGTCTGAAAGCGGATTGGCAATGTCCTGAGTATCGCGACGCTGCCAACGAGTCTGGATCGTCCGCTCCGCGGACGTATACGGAAGGCGCTTAGAAAGCCACCTCGCGTCCTGTTGAGGACATCCGGGTCTGCGGACGCGCGTCCGCAGACCAAGTTCAAGCTAGCTCGCCGGATTGATGAGGTAGCTGTCGTCGCGCTGCCCGGCCGCTTCCATGCCATCGAGTTCCGCGCGCTTCTTCTTCCAGGCGGATGCGCGCGCGGCTTGCTTTTGCGCCGGAGTCAGCTTCGCCCATGCCGCGTCCGCTGCCGCCGCCTCTGCCTTCAGCTGCGCTGACATGGCCGCAGTCTCACGGAGCATATCGTCCCGCTGACCAACACGTTCCATCGCCGTCAGGTCGGCAATCTTCTTCTGGCGTGCCGACGCGACAATTGCTGCTTGTTCCTGTGGGCTCAGCGTCGACCATTTGGCCTTGGCCGCCTTGTACTCGGCGCGCAGCGTGGCCGACTGGGCAGCGGTCATCTCCGGCATGTTCACAGACTGCTGCTGTAACTCCTGTTCAAGCGCCTTGCCGGTCGGGGCCGATGTCTGGGCGACGGCAAGGCCTGGAAGTGATGCCAAAGCGACAAAGATTGCGACTTTCGTGCGGGTCTTCATGCGTTGACTCCCTCAGCTCAACAAGTTGGTATCGCGACGATCACTCCATGAACCAGCCATGGCTTACGACGAGCGACTGGCCCGTAAGCGCGTTGCTGCCGAACGCGGCAAAGAAGAGCGCGGTAGCCGCAACATCTTCGACGGTGGTGAACTCTCCATCGACCGTGTCCTTCAGCATGACGTTCTTGATGACATCCGCCTCGCTGATCCCCAATTCCCGCGCCTGCTCCGGAATCTGCTTGTCCACCAAGGGTGTGCGGACAAAGCCCGGGCAGATCACATTCGCATGCACTCCGTACCGCGCCCCTTCCTTGGCAACAACACGCGCCAGCCCAAGCAGGCCGTGCTTGGCTGTCACATAGGCGGCCTTCAGCTTCGATGCTTCCTTGGAGTGGACGGACCCCATGTAGATGACACTGCCGCCGCGACCCGACTTGTACATATGGGGGAGGCATGCCTTTGTGGTAAGAAAGGCGCCGTCAAGATGAATGGCGAGCAGCTTTTTCCAGTCCGAGTAGCTGAAATCCTCGATGGGATTCACGATCTGGATTCCGGCATTGCTGACGAGAACGTCCACCCCACCGAAGGCCGACACCACCGCAGCAATTCCGGCGTTGACGGCCTCTTCATTCGCCACGTCCATGGCGATGCCGATCGCCTTCCCGCCGGCAGCCTGGATGGTCGCTGCCGTCGCATCGGCGGCAGCCTTGTTCAAATCCGCAATGGCGACGAGCGCGCCCTCGCGCGCGTACAGCAGCGCAATCTCCTTGCCGATCCCGCTCGCCGCGCCGGTGACGATGGCGACCTTGTCCTTGAGCTTCATGGGCACTCCTCTACGTTGCGAGATAGTCGTGGACGACCGTCCCCAAGCCCAGCGTGAGGTCGGTCAGGATATGGACACCGGAAACAACTTCCAGAACGGGCAGTTGGGCAACGGGTGCCAGTGCGTGATGGAAAAGCTCGAGTGCGGCGGGTCCTTCCCATGCGCCCTTGACCGTGACATCCTCGAGGAAGTACTGCACCAACTCGCAGATCCGCGCCGATCCATCGACGTGCGGAATGATCTTGAGCAGGTAGTTCGGTGTCTGGAGCGAAGCGAGGACCTTGTCGGCCGCCAGTTGGCGGTACTTGTAGCCCATGGTCGCGACCGCAACCGGGATCGGCCCGTACTTCAGGACGCCCGCAAGCGTTTCCTTCTCGACGCGGAATTCCGGCCAGGCGAGCTTCTTCGGGAATCCCCAAATCTCGCGGCCACCGGCGATCGGCGGATGGTCGTTGAGATACATCGCATGCACGTATCCGCCGCGCTGGCCGCGATATGAGACCGGGATCACCTGCCCGCTCTCGGTGAAGTCACCGAAGCCGGTCGAGTCCGGCATGCGGATGAACTCGAACTTGACAAGCGGCTCTACGAACTCGAGGGGGGCAGGAATCACCGCCCGGAGAGCATCGGGGTCGGTTCGATAGGTGACAACGAAGAACTCCCGATTGATGAATCGATAGGGACCCGGCGGAAAGGCCGGATTGGTGAGCGGCATCGCAAATGCGCGGCGCTTTACTTCGGTTTCGTCCATTAACGTTCCCTCCGGCTACTGAAAATCGTAGGCACGCACGCCGTTTCCAAAATCCGTCGTCACGCAAGCTTGTGGATCGGTGAGCATGCGAGCGACATCGTCCCGACCGGCGTCCCACAAGTCATCTACGGTCGCGCGCGAGAACTCGTAATCCTTGAAGTCGGATGAACGCGTATCGTGGCGATTGACCAGGTGCAGCAATGACAGCGGGCCGCGCTGGCTTACTTCTGCCAGCTTGCGCACTTGCGGATCTGCCTGCATCGACTTGGGCAAGCGCCCAATCACGTCCGCAAGCGTCGCTCGCAACGCCTCCAACTCGCGAATCCGTGCGTGGGAGAGTCGCTGCTTGCTCCGGTACTGGATGTCCTTGGCGCGCTCCTGCGCCTGATCGAGCGTTTGCGGCAACTCGCCCCTCCCGCTGAAGAGGTCCACCTGCACGACCAGCGCATTCATCCGAAAGTCCTCGAGCACGTACTGGAGCGGCGTGTTCGACATGATTCCGCCGTCCCAGTAGAACTCACCGTCGATTTCGACTGGCGGAAAGCCCGGGGGGAGTGCCCCGCTCGCCATCACATGCGCCGCGCCGATCCGGTCTCGGGTGCTGTCGAAGTAGTGCGAATCCCCGGAGCGGACATTCACGCTTCCCAGCGAGAGCCGAACCTCACCCTCGTTCACGCGGTCGAAGTCGACCAATTCTTCGAGGGTGTCCCGCAAGGGGGTCGTGTCGTAGAAGCTCAGCGCGGCAAGACTGCCTTCCGGTGCGAGATAGGGATGGATGGGACGAGGCTGGAAGAATCCCGGGATTCCGAACGTCATGGCGGAGGCAGCGGCCATCCGGTTCATCGCCGGCCGCATGACATCGAGTCCCGCGGGCAGGATGAACGGGGCCTGGGCAGACACCCGGTTCCAGAATTCGCGCAAACGATCGAGGCGATGCTCGGGCGGGTTGCCCGCGATCAAGGCCGAATTGATGGCCCCGATCGAGACACCGGCCACCCAGTTGGGGGCGAAGCCAGTGGCGGAGAGTCCTTCGTAGACGCCCGCCTGATAGGCCCCGAGCGCGCCGCCACCCTGTAGTACCAGGATGCGGCGATCGTGAGCCTCAAAGCGAGTGGTTGGCGACTGTTGGCGGCGGGCGGATTTTGCGTGCGTAGCGGACATGACGGTGTACCTATGGCGATTCCGGTCGCGAGCCCGGCGCTACCGGCTGGCGGCCGTAGTAGGTGGCAGCTACGAATGAGAACGTGGCCTGCATGAGAACGCCCATCGCAACCATGACGACGGCGCGCTGATCGACGCCCGGCACGGCAAACAGTGGCGCGAAAGCGGCACCGAGGTTGCGTGTCGCCATGCCAAGTGACAGCACGGTACGCTGGCTGCGGGGCAGTCCGAAGCTGATCAGGAAGGGGAGAACGGTAGCGGCCGAAAAGAAGAGCAGTTGCGAGCCGATCGCGTAGCTGCCGATGAGGTCGAGAAATCCCTTTCCGTACACGGCCACGCACAGGACCAGCATGAGCAGCGTGTCGATGCTCGTGGCCTTCTTGACGATAGGATGCAGTCGCTCGGCCTGGGTAGGCCACCTCTTCTGCACCATGATCCCCACGACCAAGGGAACGAGCAGCAGGATGACCAACGGCTTGGCGATGGTCCACGCGTCGGCCTGCAACCCGTGAACGAGCATCGGCACGGCAAACGGCATGTACGCGATAGTCACGACCGAGACCAGCAGCATGAAGGCCGCCGTGTACGCGATGTCGCCTTTGGCCCGATCGACCATGGGCGGCAGGAAGGGTGCGCACGGTGTCAGCCCGAGCAGTACCAGTCCCATCGCGAACGGCGGTGCCATCGGGACGACCCGGGCGATGCCATACGCCAGCGCCGGCAGTATGACGAAGCCCCATGCCAGGGCCGCCAGCGAAAACCGAACGTCCTGGATATCCCGCCATGCAGCGTCGACTCGCAAGCGCAATCCCATGTCGAGCAGGTTGCCGACCATGAAGAGCGCGAGACTCACCTTCAGCAAGCCGTTCAGCCATTCCATCACGACTGTGTTCCATGGGCCGTTGGCGATGCGGTCCAATAGCGCTCGATGTGAACCTCGCCCGCCGCGTCCGGTCGGGATTCCCGGAAGCCCTCGGTGCGCAGCATCGCCGCCGCATCGTCGATCATGTGCGGGCTGCCGCAGAGAAAGACATGGGTGTCCGCCGGAGTCGGGCGCGCTCCCCAGCACTCGGCCAGGCGGGTGCCTTTCCACACGTCCTGCACATGGCCGGTGGCGCCCGGCCAGGGGGCAGGTTCGGCGCCAGGGCGGCTCACGATGGGGAGGTAGGTGAAGTTGTCACGCAGGTGCTGCATGGCCGCGAGGACGGACCGGTAACCCAGGTCCCACGAATTGCGCACGCCGTGGAGCACGGCGACGCGGCGCTGTGACTGGAAGCGAAGATGCGTCCCCAGCATGCTCACGAACGGCGCGAGACCAGTACCCGTGGCCATCATCACCACGTTCGCGGCCGCCGGCACCTGCCCGAACGTGAACGCGCCCGTCGCGTGGTCCGAGATCCAGAGGCGATCGCCGATGGCCAGCGCGAAGAGCCGCGGGGTGAGGGCGCCCTGCGGGACGAGGTGAATGAAGAACTCGAGGTACTCGCGATTGGCGGCCGACGATGCGATGCAGTAGACGCGCCGGATCAGTAGGTCCGGATCGTGCACGGTTGCTTCCGCCTGCGCCGAGCCACACCGCGGTGCGCGAGCCGGTAGTCCCAGCGTCGTGTACTGCCCCGGCTCAAAGGAAGGGATCGCGCCGCCGTCCGGTACGACCTGCAGCCGCATGAGCCACGGCGAAATGCGGTCGACCAGCGTGACCACGGCGTTGAGCGCGGGCGATGGCACCGGGAGGCTCCGCTCTAAGTCGCGGGACGGCCAAACGCGTCGTCGACGATCGCGCGCAGCCGGCGCATGGTTTCGTCGGGTACCGCGTCAAAGTCCTTCAGCTGGTACACGCGACCGAGAAAGCCGTACTTCGCCTCGCCGTAGCGGTGATACGGCAGCAGCTGGTAGTCGATCACATTCGCGTGGGGACGGATGAAGGCGAGGACCGAGCGGATGTGCTCTTCGTCGTCGTTGACGCCGGGAATCACGGGCGTGCGCGCCACGAAGCGAACGTTGGGGAACGACTCGTACGCGCGCTTGAAGTTCTCCTTGATGCGGACGTTGTCCACGCCCACCCAGGCCTTGTGCCGGACCGGGTCGGTGAGCTTGTGGTCGTGCATCACGGTGTCGGCGTGTTCGATGACCTGCCGGAAGTACTCCCATGGAACGTTGCCGGCGGTCTCGATCGCGGTGTTGATCCCGCGGCGGTGAGCCTCCGCAAGCAGGGCGGCGGCAAACTCCGGCTGCAACGTGCACTCGCCGCCGGAAAGCGTGATCCCACCCCCGGACTCGCGATAGAACGACCCGTCCTGCTCGACCTCGGCGAGCACCTCCTGGACCGTCATTGGCTGGCCGAACTCGTAGAGCGCATTCGACGGACACACCGGAACGCACTGACCGCAGTTGGTGCAGAGGTCCCAGTTGACGCGGACCTCCGGGGTTCCGTCGACGACGTAGATCGCGTGCTCGCCGCAGGCGTTGAGGCACATGCCGCATTCCGACGTGCCGATGCACTTCTTCGCGTCGTAGGCGAGTTCCGGCTTCGGATGGATGCTTTCGGGGTTGCAGCACCACTTGCAGCGCAGCGAGCATCCCTTCAGGAAGACCGTGGTTCGGATACCGGGGCCGTCGTTGGTGCAGAAGTGCTGGATGTTGAGCACCCTCCCGGTCAGGGTCGCCGCGCCTTCGCTGTGGAGGCTCATGGCGCGGCCCCGGTCCCCAGCGCGATGCCCAGGGCACGCGCCAGGATCATGAGTTCGCTGTCGGAGGGCATGGTTCGCACGCGGCTCAGCGCATCGGCGAGCGGCACGTACTCGATGGCGGGGGGCTGGAAGCTAACGAGCACGGTGGTCTGCCCTTGCGCGAGGCCGCGCACGGCGGCGGCCCCGTAGGCAAGCCCGAGCTGGCGGTCCACCGCCGTCGGTGCGCCGCCGCGCACCAGATGGCCGAGGGTGAGGGGCAGCGTCTCGCGACCGGTCCGGCGCTGCAGCTCGCCCGCGACCGCCTCGGCCACGGCACCCTGGCGGTTCATCACACGGCCGCCGACGCCGAAGTCGGGGTCGGCGTTGGGGGCGAGGCTTGCGCGCAAGGCGTCGGGAGCTTGCTCCCGTTCCACCGGAGTGGCGGTCCGAGCACCCTCTGCGACGACGACCAGGGCTGCCTTGCGTCCTCGTGCCTCGTGCGCCGACAGTGCGTCTGCCACGCGAGCGAGTTCGTAGGGAACCTCCGGAATGAGCACCGCATCGGCCAACGCGGCAAGACCCGACTGCAGGGCCAGCCATCCGGCGTGCTGGCCCGGCACTTCGACGACTGCGATACGCCCTGCGTCAAGTGCAGCCGCCCGGGCGCGGCCGAGCGTTTCCGTCACATGGGAAAGGACGCTGTTGAAGCCGAATGCCAGCGGAACGCCCGCGATGTCGTTCTCGGCCGACTTCGGCACACAGACGGTCCGAAGTCCCTTGCGGGCCAGCCGGAATGCCACGCTGAGCGCGTGCAGGCCTGTCACCGGGCTGCCGCCGACCACCGAGATCACGGCGTCCACCCGGGCTTCGGCCAGTGCCGACAGCACCCGGTCGGAGCAGTCCAGCTCCTCGATCATGCCGTCAACTTCGGTGCGCACGCGGAACGGGTCGGTGCGCGCCGCGGTACCGAGAACGCTGCCGCCGTCGCCGTGCAGCGCATGGGCTACGCGGGCGTCGATCGCGACCAGCCCTCCGTCAGGATAGGCTTCCGGGCGGAGCAGGCCGTCGTAGCCGTCCCGAATGCCGACGGCTTCCCATCCCAATTCGTGGGCGGCGATCGCCGCCCCCGCGACGATCGTGTCCAGGCCCGGCAGGTAGCCACTGCCGAAGTTGATGGCGACTTTCATGCCTTCGGGGCCGCCGCCTTCGCCGCCTTCGCATCAGCCATGCGCTTGCGCACCAGCGGGCGGAGGTCTTCGCCGAAGCCGGTCAGCAGGCCGCCATCGACCGCGAACATCTGGCCGGTGACCATCGCAGCGCGATCACTCGCCAGGAAGCTCACGGCCTCGCCGATGTCACCAATGCTGTCCATCCGTCCGAGGGGAATCAGCCGCTTGACGACCTGCTCGCGGAACTCGGGCGTGGTGTGCTGCTCCATCAGCGGGGTCAGGACGCCGCCCGGGCACACGGAGTTGACCGTGATGCCGAAGTCCGCGAGTTCCCACGCGAGGTGCTGGGTCAGGCCGGCGACGCCGTGCTTCGACACGGTGTAGTCGACGCTGCCGAAGAACGTCATCCGGAGGGCCGCCGTTGAGGCGATGTTGACGATCCGCCCGCCGCCCTTCGCGATCATCGCGGGGATCACGGCCTGGCAGCAGAAGAACGTGCCCTTCAGGTTGACGCCGATGACGCGGTCCCACTGGGCCTCGGTCATCTCGTGCACGAGGCAAGGCGTCGCCTCGATGCCCGCATTGTTGACGAGCACGTCCACGGTCCCGAACGCGGCGACCGCCTGTGCGACGACGGCATCCACGTCGGCCTTCTTCGAGATGTCGGCGTGCGCGGCGATCGCCTTGCCGCCGCCCGCTTCGATCCGCGCCGCGACGGCCTTCGCGTCGTCGAGGTTCATGTCGACGATCACGAGCCGCGCACCTTCGCGCGCCATGACCATCGCGATGCCCTCGCCAATGCCCCGTCCCGAGCCGGTGACGATGGCGACCTTGTCCTTGAGTTCCATGGTTTGGTTCCTTCCGACCGTTGCCGTGCGTCAGCCGACGTGTTCCTCGGTCCGCGCGATGATCTCGGCCTGCTGCATGGGCGAGAGATCGACGAAGTACGCCGAGTAGCCGGCGATGCGGACGATGAGGTTCCGGTACTTCGCCGGGTCCTTCTGCGCCGCCAGCAGGGTGGCCCTGTTGATGATGTTGAATTGCACATGCCAGTGCTTGAGTTCGCACCAGCTCCGGATGATCTGCATGAGCCGCCGCGTGCCGTCTTCGCCGGCGACGTTGGCGGGACTGAACTTCATGTTGATGAGGTCGCCGCCCTTCTCGCGGAAGGAGCGGTTGCGGCCCCGGGCGATCGACGACAGCGCCACCGTGGGACCTTTCACGTCCATCCCGTGCGAGGCGGAGATGCCCTCGGCGAGATATTCCCCAGCCTTGCGGCCGTTGGGCGTGGCCCACGTCACCTTGCCGAACGGGACGTGGAACGTGATCGGGATCTGCCGCAGCAGGAAGACCTGGTCGTGTGGCTTGGGGTGCCGGTGGAGAATCTCGAGGATGGCGGTTTCGATGTCATAGCCGAGCGCGTCGACCCACTCGATCCCGTTGCCGTACTTGGGCGCGTTGACGCACATCTGCCGGATCGCCTCGTGCCCCTCCCAGTTGGCTTCCATCGCGGTGAGCAACTGGTCCCAGGTCAGCCGCTTGGTGTCGAATACGAGGTGCTTGACGGCCGCGAGGCTGTCGATGGCGGTACCCTTGCCGATCGCCTCGAACGTGCTGTGGTCGATGGAACCTTCGAACCACTCGCCGTGCGTGTGCAGGTCGCGGCACTCGGCCATGGCGAGGTCGTGCAGCATCGACGTGGCCGGGGCGGCGAAATACTGCGGCTTGAGCTTCATCGCGACGTGCTGCTGGACGAGGACGTGGTGCGCGAGGTGCGCGAGCTGCGCCTTGAACGCGTCCCAGACCTCGGCAAACGAGGTCCAAGTCCGCGGGTCTGCCGTCGGCAGGCCAAAGGGGATGTCGTGCAGGACCTTGAGCTTCCCCTGCCGGAAGGTCATCTCCGTGATGGAGCCATAGTTGATGCCGCCCCCAGCGGTGACGTTCGTTTCCCGGTTGGGCAGGCGGTTCTCGCAGCAGCCCGAGATGTTCCAGTCGAGGGCCTCCTTCATCGTGGCGCCGTTCGCGAGGTAGAACGGGATCACGTCCTCGTCGTTGAGGAGCTTGGGATAGCCCTTGCCGTCCTTGATGCACTCGACGACGTAGTGGAGGAAGGCATCCGGTGTATTGGCGTGGACGCGCACGCACGGGTCCGGGCTGGTGATCTGCAGACCGCGCATCGACTCCAGGATGACGTAGGAAAGCTCGTTCGTCGCGTCACGGCCTTCGGTCGTCTGGCCGCCGACGCATACGTCCATGAACTGCGAGAAGCCTTCGGTCCCGGCGGCGGCCACCGGATTGAGCTTGATCTCGACGGCCTGCGACATGTGCAGCCACAGGCAGTGAAACAGCTCGATGGCCGACTCCTTGGTGATCCGACCCTCGGTCATGTCCTTCTGGTAGTAGGGCAGCAGGTACTGGTCCACCCGGCCCTGGCCCATCGCGCTGCTCGTCTGCTCGAGGCGGTTGAAGAGTTGTCCCCACCATTGCGCCTGCAGTGCTTCGTGGAGCGTGCGCGCGGGATTCTCGGGAACCCATGCACAAACCTCTGCGATCTGGAGTAGTTCCGCGCGCCGTTGGGCGTCGGCCGTCTTGGCGGCAAGTTCCTTCGCGAGGTTCGCATACCGCTGCGACCAGAGGGTCATCGCGTCGCAGGTGATGACGACGGCCTCGAGGAACGGCTTCTTGTAGACGATGTCCCGCGGCTCGGTCAGTGCCGCCAGCTTCGCCTGCGCCTCCTCACGGATGGACTTCACCCCGCGCTCCAGGATCTTGCGGAAGTCGGGCGTCCAGTTCTGGGAATGCCGCATGGGAGACGTGCCGATGACGACGCAGGTGTACATCAGCAGGTTCTTCGGGTCCGGCCCGAGCATCTCGAAACGCGTAGGCTCGGGCAGGGCGCGGATGAAATTGGTGGCGTAGTCCTTGCCGGCCCAATAGGGTGTCAGGACATCGTCGATGACGTGGGCGTCGTCGTCGGTGACCGTGACCTCGCCTGGCTTGCCCTTGAGGTTGCGGAACATGGTCACCCCGGACGGCATGATGCTGCCGTCGAGTTCCGGGTAGACGATCGCCCAGCGGCCAAGCCAGGTGTTCGGCCTTCCCACGATCAGCTCATCGTCGAAGATCGTGACCGGCGCCTGCTCCGCATAGCGCTTCAGCGCCTTGGCCCACCGAACGACCAGCGGCTCACCTTCCGTCTCCTGGAACGACGCCGTGAAGTGCACCGCGCGGTCGAGCGACACGCGCGGTGGGCCGTACCCGCGGATGGCTTCGTACATGCGGAGCACGCGCGCCGAGGCCGTGCCGGCAAGCGTCTCGCGGTTGGCCGCAATGGCGGCCTCCTGCGCAGACAACGCAACGTTGGTGATATCGTTCATGTTCGCAATCCCATGATGTGTCGCGTTTGGAACAGGTGGATTCGTGGTCGCGGGAGACGACTGCGCAGTAAAGACATTACGGGCAAGCAGCAGCCGCAATCTCGGCATTTCTAGCCACTGTTTTGCCCGGTTGACTTGAATCAACGGACCGTACCGCGGTGGCAGATTCACGGAACTCTCGACGACGTGTTCGCCCGACGGCGAGTTGGCAACGCGTAGGCGGCCTGGTCGCGCTTCCCACGCTACTGCGTGAGCTGGGCGTGGCCAATCCAGCACCAGCGCTCAAGCGCGCGGGGCTCGAAGCGTCGGCGTTGGACGACCCCGACGCCACCATTCCGTTCTCGGCACTCGGCCGGGTCCTGCACGAGTCAAGCGTGGAATCGGGTTGCGAGCACTTCGAGATTCTGGCGGGCTCCCGCTGGAGCCTGAAGGGCATGGGGTTGATCGGTGAATTGATGCGTCACGCCCCGACCTTGGGCGACGCCCTCGAATACGTCATGTTGTTCCACCACATCAACAGTGGTGGTGGCGCCATCGTCGTGCGGTCGGATGAACTGAATGCCGAGGTCATCTACGCCGCACACGACCCGGACATCCGTCACCTGACTCGCGCCAGTGACGGGGTGATGGCTGCCGTGGTGGCCATCATTCGTGAAATGATAGGCGCGTCATGGATGCCGCGGCAGGTGATGCTCACGCGGTCGCGTCCCGATTCCGTGGCGCCGTACCGCAGCTACTTCGGCACGACGCCGGTGTTCGGCGCCGAGATGTCGTCGATCCTGTTTCGCCGGAAGGTGCTGTCGACCCCGCTCGAGGGCGCCGACGGCGCGCGGCGTGACGAACTGGCGCGGCAGCTCCGGCAGCACGTCATCCCGGATCTGGTCCCACTTCTGCAGCGGTGCATCCGTGTGCTCATGGTGCTGCGACGCCCGGATGGGGACCAGGCGGCGCGCAGCCTGGCCATGAACCGGCGCACGCTGTCGCGTCGCCTCAGCGATGCCGGCACGACATTTCAGAAGGAATTGGACGAGGTTCGTTTTGGGTACGCCATGCACCTCCTGGCGCGCCCCGATCGCTCCATAGCGGACGTTGCGACCCTCTTGTGCTACGACGATGTCTCGTCGTTCGCGCGTACGTTTCGACGCTGGTCCGGCATGACGCCCCGAGAATGGCGAACGCGGTTCCTTGCAGGGGACGATCTCTGAGGATGCGACCCGAGCGCGATGCGCGTTCGAATGTCGCTTTCCCGAAACTGGTCCGCGGCACCGCCGGACTTCTTCCGGCGAAATGCCGCGCCCGTTGGAGTTTGCCTATTCCTTCCCGAGGATCTCCCGCTCGGCTTGCAACCAATGGGCCTGGTCGTGCCCTGCCTGCCTGCCTCCCAGTTCCCACAGTTCGTAGGCGCGGCGACGAATCCGCTCGTTGACATCCACGAGCGGGATAGGCTCCGAGCCTTTCGTCTTGGCGTCGTCGCGTGGAAGCTTCGGTTGAGTTGCCTTTGCCATTTCCTGTCCCTCCGGTTGTAGCCGATCCACGACCGTTTTCGGACCAGCGGCTTTCAGACCAGCGCCGACATTTGGAATTCGAGTAGGTCTGCGATTCGATCGATTGCAACATCGGCCGGTGGCAATGAGGCTTGTACGGAAGCGTCGAGCGCGAACTTGCCCTGGCGCGCGAAAACGGTGGTGACCCGGCTGCGCCAAGCGGCTTTCACAGCGGAAAGTATTCGCAGCTTGTCGTCGATCAGCACATAGTGGTCCGCCGGGTACCGCCTCGCGATGTCGTCGAGAGCCAATTCCTTGTGTATGTAGATGAGAACGTTCCCATCCACGGCCGCTGCGATTCCGGATCGTTCCACCTTCCTCGGTTGGAAGACAACGTCGCCGTCCGAGAGTATGGCCGTCGGTGCCCAGCTGCGCAGTCGTCGCAGGACATCGAGCGCGTGCGGGTATAGCCGTTCCGCAAACGGGTAGTCGACCAGGAACGACGACATGCCCAGGAGCGCGATGTCGGTCGGATGCTCGTTGCGATACCGTTGCATGGCACCGAGGTAGTCCCGATAGCCGAGTTCGTTCATCAACTGCTCGAGGATCGCCCAGTAGCGGTCGCGGCATTCGGGTCCGTACGCGTGCTCAAGATGATCGCGGATGTCAGCCTGGATGCGATCGTTGTCGAGGAGCGTGTTGTCCACGTCAACGAGAAATGTGACGGGCTTCAAGGTCGTATTTCCGCGGTCGGAGCGTCTGGACAGTCCGTCGTCGATCCCTGCAGCTTGCAAGTGGAGGGACCCATGGGCCCGGCTGCCAACACTACCGCTGGTCGACACAGGGACCACGCACCATGGCAAGCCCCCTGAGGTCGACGATACGCTGCGTTGCGCCGGACTTCTCGGCATTTCCTGCCAATCCGCCGTTCGCTGGGGCGGCGAAAAGGCGGCTTCCTCCACGGTGGAGGCGAAGATGCGAGCCGATGGCCCGCAATTCCGACAATTTGCTAGGGCAATATCCCGCTCGCCGTCGGAGAACGGCGGGTGGGTAGGGCCGCTTGCTTTCCCGGAGCGGACACTCGCATACCCCACGCTGACGATCGCCCCCGCTGTGCAGCCGAAGTTCGGCCTCACTCCCCGGGGTCAGGCGCCCATGGCGCCGATCGACGGTAGGGCGGCTGATCCGCCCCGAGTGCCCTCGCTAACCCATTGACGACTAAAGTGGGAATAGCAGGGCATCGCCCTGGGGATGCCAGACCCGGGCATCGGGTATGCCGGGTACTTGCGAATGGCCGCTTGCGCGGCCTCTTCTCTTTTCGCGCGGTTGCCGCAGGTTGCCGGCCATTCCTCAACTTCATGCGCCGAGGAGTGATGCTTCGCGGTTCCCTGTGCCCGGCCGTCGGTAGAGCCGATGGCCACTTGTGGCCAGATCCCGGCGACGGGCATCTTCCTGGCACCTCACCTGGCTGCCTGCGCCGCCGGTCGCTGCCATCCCTGCTCCCACGGGGGCACCGGTCCGAAGCGTGCGATGAGGAAGTCAACCAGCACCCGAACCCGTGCGGGCTGCGTGCGATTGGGCAGATGAACCAGATAGATGGCGCCCTCGGGCACGGGCTGGAACTGCCGCAGCAACTGCACGAGGGTCCCTTGCCGCAAGTCTGCGCCCACCATGTGGAGCGGGAGCAGGCCCACGCCGAGGCCGCAAAGGGTGGCCGCGCGGACAGCCTCCAGATCATCGGTCTCGAATGAAACCGGGACTTTCAGCGTGCAGTTCCGCCCGTCGCGCCGGAACGTCCAGACCCCTTTGGGCGCGAGCATCGGGAAGAACACGCAGTCGTGCTTCTCCACGTCCTCGATCCGCCGCGGCGTGCCACGCTGCGCGAGATATGCCGGCGAGGCGAGCAGGACGAGTCTGCTGACGGCGAGCTTTCGCGCGACGAGATTCGGCGCGGGGGGCGACGAGCGGATGCCGAGGTCGAAGTCCTCGGCGCCGAAGTCCACCGTGCGATTGCTGCAGGACAGCCGGACCTGGATCTCCGGGTACTGCTGCCGGAATTCGACGATGGCCGGAAGCACGTGCCGAACCGCGAACGCAGGGATCGCGGTCATCTTCACGACTCCGGCCGGTTCGGACTGGGTCTGCGTCACGCGCTGCTCGGCAAGTCTTGCTTCGTGCAGGATGTTCACGCAGTGCTCGTAGAAGACGCTGCCGGCTTCGGTCAGGCTGAGCTTGCGCGTCGAACGGTTCAGCAGCTTCACCGCCAGCGAGCGTTCCAGTGCGCTGACCTCCCGACTCGCAAGCGATTTTGAGATGCCCAGCCGGTCAGCGGCGGCCGAAAAACTCTTCGCGTCCACCACTTCCGCGAACACGTTCATGCCGATCAGCCTGTTTCGCATTGGTACGATCCTTGCAACAGTCGGTTGACTTAGACATTATTTATACGATTGACGCAACAGTCTACAGTTCTGCTCACCGGTCCCGATGCCCGGTCCGGCAACGAACCCAGAAGAGCGTCATGGACGGCGAATTGATCAAGGTAGGCCACCTCGAGATCCGCTATCTCGTCGATGGAGCGGAACAGCGCGGGTTGGGCGTGTTCGAGATGACGGTCCCTGCGGGGGCCACCGTTCCTCCGCCACACAGCCACACCGATAACGAGGAGTGCGTCTACGTCCTGGAAGGCACGCTACGCTATTGCGTCGACGGCGTGTCGCGCGATCTCGAGCCGGGCGACTGGATGTCGACGCCTCGGGGCGCGACGCATCACTTCATCAACAAGACCGACGCCGTGGTGCGCGCGCTGGTCATCATGACGCCGGACATCGGGCCGCAGTACTTCCGCGATGTCGGCGCGGTCGTCAACGCGGGAGGTCCGCCTGATCGCGTGAGGCTGGCTCAGGTGATGGCGCAATATGGCCTGGTGCCTGCGCGGCCGCCGGCACCGGCACACCAGCCGGGCGAGGCGATCCCCGGTTGACACGCCCCGAAGGGATTCATCGCCTCGCGGGGTCTGGTTGAAGACCCGCTTCACGGCCTGCGATGCCTGCACGCACGCTGAATCGGGTGCTGGTGCTGAACGCTGCCTGGGGTTGGCTCGGGTCATGGCAGGAATGCAGGGCAGGTTGCCGCTGGCGGCCACGAGGCGCCTTCCGGTGGCGCGGCCTCGCTAATCCATTGAAGACCAAAGTGGGAATGGCAATGCATCGCCCCGGGGACGCCATGCCCGGTTCTGGGTACAGGCACTTTCGGAATCGTGGCCTTCGGATGCCCGCAGGCGGGTATGCGCGTAGCGCGCACCGAGTGCGGCTAACCCGTCGCTGAAGCGCCCGCACGAGCGGGGTTCGGGCAGCGCCTTCCGCCGCAGGCGGGACCGACCCGCTCACGGATGGCCGCCACGAAGGCGGCCATCTCGTGTCAGCCCTGTCCCATCCCAGGCGACAGGCCCGTTACGAGACTCCGATGCCACCGTGGATGGCAACGACAGATTGCGTCAATCCACATCACCAGGCGCTGGGTCCGCCACAAGCTCCATCGTGTCGCGGGGCGGCAAACGCCGGTCCGGCGCTGGTCGTTGACCCGCAAGGGATTGCGGACCGAGCACGGGCGTTCGGCGCAACGCTGCCAACGTTCGCGGGTCCCGTCGATGAATAAGCGGACGCGATGGCGACCCGAAAAAATCGTATTGGACGGCCGCTTGGCCGCTCCGCATGATCCACGCCAGCCGCCGGACTCACGGCGGATGACAACAGTCTGGGAGGACCCGTGGATCGCAGAGGACGTTCGCATCTTGCGTCGGCGAATCGCGCATTGGGCGGCGTGCTGCTCGCACTACTCATCGGCTCCTGCGCGGCCCAGCAACCTGCGGACGAAGTGCCGCCAGGTGCATTCCGCATCTCCTCCCCCGGCCTCCCCGACAACGGAATGCTCTCCCGCCGGAACGGCGGCAACAACAAGGCGGTCCCGACCTGTACGGGCGAGAACATCTCGCCGCCGCTGGCTTGGTCCAACGCTCCGGCGGCGACCCGGAGCTACGTCGTCATCGTCCACGATCAGGCAGGGCGCGACGGCCTCGGCGTCCTGCACTGGCTGGCCTACGGCATACCGGCCAGCGTCAGCGGTCTTGGTGAAGGCGATGCGAACGCGCCGTCGGGCAGTTTCGTCGGCGGCAAGAACGTCTATGGCCAGGGAACATGGGCGGGTCCCTGTCCGGTGCGTGGCGGCGCGCCGCAGCATTACACGTTCACGATCATTGCCACCGACCTCGATCCTTCCGCGCTGGCACCTGGACTGTCCCTGCCGGAGGTACTCGACGCGGTGAAGGGCCACAACCTTCGTGCGGCCAACATGGTCCTCCGCTATGCACAGTAGTTCTTTCGGCCAATCCGTGGAGAGCGGCTTCCGCCTGGACGCCCGCCATTCCTTCTTCAAGTCGCGCTTACCCTGCAGAACGGGGGCGCGCGCACATCGTCAATTTCGGGAGTGCAACTAGATGAAGCTTGCGACCTTCAGCATGGATGGAAATCGACACGTCGGGATCGTCGAAGGCGACAACGTGACGGTCGTGGACGTTGCCGACATGCGCCGTCTGTTCGAACTCGGCGGGTGCGAGGTGGCCGCGGAGGCCAATCGCCGTCGCACCAAGCAGTCCTACGCGCTCGCCGCCGTCAAGCTCGAGGCCCCGATCATCCCGAAGAAGATCTTTCACACGGCCGGCAACTATGCCGAGCATGCGCAGGAGGGGGACCGCTCCAACTGGGTCGCGGCCATCAAGCCCTGGATCATGTTCTTCCAGAATCCGGACGCGATCATCGGCCCCGACGACGACATCGTCTACCCGGAGCACCTGACCAAGGAACTCGACTACGAGTTGGAGTTCTGCGCCATCATCGGCAAGCCGGGAAAGTACCTGACGGTGGACCAGGCCAAGGATTACATCGCCGGCTACCTGATCTTCAACGACATCACCGCGCGCGACATCCAGCGCCGGGAGATGCAGTCGGCCAACTTCGTATTCAGCAAGTCGATCTCCACGTTCTGTCCGTTCGGGCCGTGGATCGTGACCCCGGACGAGGTTCCTGATCCGTACAACCTCGACCTCCTGCTCACGGTGAACGGGGAAAAGCGCCAGATCTCGAACACCAGCCACATGTCGGTGACGATCCCGCAGATCATCAGCAAGTTCTCGCCCGCCGGATTCTCCGCCGGTGACATCGTGACCACCGGCACGGTGTCGGGCGTGGCGGCGTTCAGTGCGAATCCGCAGGCGTGGTACCTCAAGCCGGGCGACCTCATCGAAGCCCACATCGAGCACATCGGGACGTTGCGCAACCGGGTGGTGGGCTGGAAGGAAGCATTCGGCGTCGACGCGCCGGAATGGCAGGGGTTCTGACATGTCGACCATCGATCGCAGCAAGGTCTGGACCGGCAGCCTCAACCAGGCGGCGCTCGCGGGCGCCAAGGTGCCAACCCCCAAGTTCTACGACACGACGTTGCGTGACGGCGAGCAGTCGGTCGGCGTGATGTTCGACCCGGAGCAGAAGCTCGAGATCGCCAAGCTGCTCGATGGACTCGGCGTCGGCCGCATCGAGGCCGGGTTCCCGCGCGTCTCGGAAGACGACCGGCTCGCCATCGCGCAGATCCTCAAGGCGGGACTGTCGGCGGAAATCTGGGGTTTCGCGCGGGCACTCGTCGAGGACGTGGCCGCCGTCGCGGATCTCGGGCTCCAGTATTGCGTGGTGGAGTCGCCGATTTCCGATCTCAAGCTGGGCGCCCTCGGCGTGTCGCGCGAGGCGGTGCTCGACCGGATCCAGAAGGCGGTTTCCTTCGGGGCGCAACAGGGACTGCACGTCGCCTACTTCGGCGTCGATTCGACGCGCGCCGACCTGGCGTTCTTCGAGCAGGCTTACAAGACGGCACGCGACGCGGGCGCGAAGGAGTTCGTGATCGTCGACACGATCGCCATTGCCACGCCTGAGGCCGTTACCTTCCTGATCGGCAAGGTCCGGGAATGGCTCGGCAGCGATGCCGTCATCCATTTCCACGGCCACAACGACTTCGGGCTCGCCACGGCCTGTGCCGTTGCCGCCGTCAAGGCCGGGGCATCGTGGGTGCACGGGACGATCGATGGCATCGGCGAACGCGCCGGCAACGCCAACCTTCCGGAGATCGCGCTGGCCCTCGAGTTGCTGTACGGGGTGGATACGGGCCTTCGCTTCGACCGGGTGCGTGCGGCGTCCCGCAGGCTGCGCGAGATCGCCGGCTATCAGCTCGAGCCGTGGAAGAGCGTCGTCGGCGAAAACCTCTTCGTGCGCGAAACCGGCGCCGTTGCCGCGCAGTTCCACACGCCGGAGGCGATCGAGCCGTACTCGTCTTCGATCCTGGCGACGCCCCGCGGCATCGTCCTCGGCAAGAAGAGCGGCCTGGCCTCGATCAAGATCAAGTGCGAGGAACTCGCGCTGCCGGCGCCGGCCGAGAGCTACCCGAAGCTCCTGGAAGCGGTCAAGAGCCTCGCCATGCGGAAGAAGAGGCTCCTCACCGACGACGAGTTCCGCGAGCTGGTGCGTGGGGTGGCCTAGGGCGCGGGGCGGGTGACCGCCGCGCGATTGAGAAGCGAATGCAGGTGCGACGGATCGGTAAGGGCAGCGACCATGAGTGCAGGCAGATTTCAGGACAAGGCGGTGATCGTGACCGGCGCGGGGCGCGGCTTCGGGGCCGTGCTCGCCCTTGCGTTTGCGAGGGAAGGGGCCGATCTCGTCGTCCATTACAACAGCTCGGCCGCGGGTGCCGAAGGCGTATGCGCGGAGGTCAGGGCGCTCGGACGGCGGGCGATGATGGTGAAGGGAGACATCGCGAGCCTCGACGCCGTACGGGGGATCACCCAGGCGGCGTTCGACGCCTACGGCCACATCGACGTGCTCGTGAACAACGTCGGCGACATGGCGATGGACCAGAAGTCATGGCGGGAACTGGACGAGAAGGTGGTCGATCACACGCTCGCGGTCGACATCAAGGGCACCATGTTCATGATCCACGAAGTGGGCGCCCGGATGCTGGACAGCGGAAAGGGCGGCGTCATCGTCAACATCGGATCGCAGGTGGTGATTGCCGGCAGCCCGAGAGCGCCGCAATATGCCGCCGCGAAGTACGGGGTGATCGGGTTGACCAAGTCGTACGCCCGGGCTCTCGCGCCGGGCGTGCGGGTGAACACGCTCGGCGCCGCGTTCATGGAGACCGAGGCGCTCAAGAGCCGTCACGACTGGAAGACCGGCCGGCGGGAGGAAGTGCTGCGGCAGACGCCACTCGGCCGCATCGCGCAACCCGAGGACATGGTCGGCCCGACGCTGTTCCTGGCGAGCGAGGAATCCCGGCACATGACCGGCCAGTTCCTGCTCTGCAACGGCGGCCTGGCGATGGTCGGCGCCTGATCGGCCACATCGATGAACGACCACGCAGAAGTGCGCGCCGCGGTCGGGAAGACCGCCGAGGAGGGTGCCGTCCTGAGGATCGAGCGGCGCGGGCATGTCCTCCTGCTCACCGTCGACGATCCGGCCACCCGTAACGCCTTGCACGGCGAAGCGCTGTTTGCCGGGTTCGAGGAGGCCGTACGGCTTGCCAACGACGATCTCGAGATCCGGGTGGTGGTGCTGACGGGGGCCGGACTTGCCTTCAGTTCCGGCGGCAACGTGCGTGACATGCGGGACCGCAAAGGTATGTTCGGCGGCTCGCCCGATCGCATCGCGGAGCAGTACCGGGTCGGCATCCAGCGCATTCCGCGCGCGCTGCTTGCATTGGACGTTCCCGCCATCGCCGCCGTGAACGGGCCTGCGATCGGGGCTGGCTGCGACCTCGCCTGCATGTGCGACATCCGCATCGCGTCCGAGCGGGCGGTCTTTGCCGAGAGCTTCGTCAAGGTCGGCATCGTGCCCGGAGACGGAGGTTGCTGGCTGCTGCCGCGGGCGATCGGTTATGCGCGCGCCGCCAGGATGGCGTTCACGGGGGAGATGATCGACGCGGACGAGGCTCTGAAGCTTGGACTCGTCGCCAATGTCGTTCCTGCGGAAAAGCTCATGGATGCCGCGCTGGACCTCGCTGCGCGTATTGCCGAGAATCCCCCGCAAGTGCTGCGGTGGACGAAGCGATTGCTGCGCGAGTCCCAGCACGAGCGGCTCGATACCATCCTGACGATGTCGGCCGCGTACCAGGCGCTTGCCCACCATACCGCCGACCACGTCGAGGCGGTCTCCGCGCTCCTCGACAAGCGCAAGCCCGAATTTCACGGCCATTGAATGGACAAGGCGGCTACCACGCCGGTACTGCTCCGCGAGGACTGCGGAGACGGCGTCGAACTATTGCGCATCAACCGGCCGCAGGTCCGCAATGCCCTCAATCTCGAGTTGCGTCGGGCGCTCGCTGTTGCATTTTCCGAGGCGGGGTCGTCCAGCGCCACCCGTTGCATCGTCCTGACCGGCGATGCGAAGGCGTTCTGTGCCGGTGCCGACTTGCGGGAGTACGTCGACGCCGAGCCGCTCGAGATCATCAGTCGCCAGATGGATCGGCTCTGGGGTGCGATCTCGGAGTGCCCCACGCCCATCGTTGCCGCCGTAAACGGGCACGCCATCGGTGGCGGCTGCGAACTGGCCATGCACGCCGACATCATCGTGGCCGGCGAGTCGGCGCGATTCGGCCAGCCCGAGGTTCGGATCGGGCTGGTCCCCGGAGGCGGTGCGACCCAGCGGCTGACCCGCAGCGTCGGCAAGTTTGCCGCCATGAAGCTCATGTTGACCGGCGGCGCGATCCCCGCTGCCGAAGCGCGCGCCCTCGGGCTGGTCAGTGAGGTTGTGCCCGACGATCAGGTGCTGCCCAGGGCGATCGCGCTGGCTCGCGAGATTGCAGCTCTGCCCGCGCTCGCCGTGCGGCAAACCAAGGAACTGATCCTCGCGAGCATGAACGTTCCGCTCGCCGAGGGCCTTCGGCTGGAGCGCAAGGCGTTTCAACTGATGTTCAGCGCTCCGGAGAAGCAGGAACTCATGCGGGCGTTCCTCAAGTAAGTCCGGCTGTCTACCCATATGACTGAACAGTCCATAAACTTCCATCCCAAGGAGGTCTCCATGTTTCGCAGCAATCTCGTTGCCGGCGCGTTCCGCGTTGGGCTGCTGGGTGCCGTGCTCGTTGCGAGCCCGTTCGCCATGGCGCAGGGTCAGCCCATCGAACTCAAGGCGACGCACTTCCTTCCGCCCAACCACTCGTTCCACAAGGAACTCCTGCGCTGGTCGGAGGAGTTGTCCAAGAAGTCGAATGGTCGCCTTGTCATCAAGGTGTTTCCTTCCGGGCAGATGGGACCGACGCCGAGGCAGTTCGACCTGGCGCGCACCGGCGTGGCGGACATCGCGGTCGGACTGACCGGCGCGACACCCGGACGATTCCCGATGACGGAAGTCTCGAACCTGCCGTTCGTCGTCACGGATAGCGCGACCGCCTCCAAGCGGATGACGGAACTCGCCCCGAAGTACCTCGCCAAGGAATTCGAAGGGGTGAAGCTGCTGCAGTTCACGATCACCCCGCCGCTCAAGTTCCACATGGCGAAGCCCAACCTGAACCAGCTGTCCGACTTCAAGGGCCAACGCATCCGCTACGCCGGTGAAATCTTCGCCGAGTCGGTAAAGGCGTTCGGCGGCACGCCCGTCGCGGTGGCTCCCGGCGAGACGGTCGATGCGATGAGCAAGGGCACGGTCGACGGCGCGTTGTTCCCGTTCGAGGGTGCGCAAAGCTTCCAGATCGCCACCGTGGCCAAGGCATCGTACGAACCCGGCGTCAACGCTGCCAGCTTCTTCTGGGTCATGAACCCGGCGGCCTACGACAAGCTGCCGCCCGATCTCAAGGCGCTGATCGACCAGACCACCGGCGCGGCTACCGCCGAGCGGATCGGCAAGCAGCTGGACGAGGCCGAGAACGAAGGACGGGCGTACATGAAGAGCAAAGGCGCCGAGGTCATCACCTTCAGTCCGAAGATGCAGGAGCAGATGAAGACCGCCGCGAAGCCGCTCATCGACGAGCACATCGGCAAGCTCGAGGCGAAGGGCCAGCCGGCGAAGGCGCTGTACGAGGCCCTGACCAAGGCGGGCAGCTAGCAGCTTTCGTCGGCAACGCGGACTCGACACCCCGGAGATCCCGAGATGCGCCTTCGACGCGCCCTGGAGGTGGCTGTCCAGCTGAGCTTCGCCGTGTCCGCGTTGGCGCTGCTCGTGATGGTCTTCGTGCTCGTCGCCGACGTTGCGATGGCCAACCTGCTGCGGCGTCCCATCAGCGGAACGTTCGACGTCGTCGAGACGACGCTCGTATTCCTCGTGTTCCTGGGGTTCCCGATCACGTTCCTGCGTGGCGGTCACATTGCCGTCGACATCATCGACCATGTGGTCTCCCCCGAGACCGTGCGGCGCCTCAAGGTGCTGGCATGGGTCATCACGCTGGCCTTTCTGGTGTTCTTCGCGTGGCAGATGACGTACCCCGCGCTCGATGCGTTCCGGTTCGGGGAACGCAAGCAGGAACTGGGTCTGCCGCTCTGGGTGCTCTGGTTGCCGATGATCTTCGGCATCGGACTTTCCGCCGCCACGCTGGTCGCCGTCCTGATCCGCGGCGATGCGGCGCCGAAGGACGACGAGTAATGCCCGTCCAACTCGTAGGCGCCATAGGGATGTTCTGCCTGCTGGCGCTCATCTTCCTTCGGGTGCCTGTCGCCATCAGCCTCGCGGTGGTGGGCTTCGGTGGCTACGCGACGCTCGAGGGTTGGGGGAAGGCGACGACGGTTCTCGGGCAGGCGCCCTTCGACATTGCGGGCGCGTATGCGCTGTCGGTCGTGCCGCTCTTCGTGCTGATGGGGGAACTGGCGTCGACCACGGGCATGTCCACCAAGCTCTTCCGCGGCACCAAGTCCATGTTCGGCACGGTGAAGGGGGCGCTTGCCTACGCCACGATTGGCGCGAACGCGGGCTTTGGCGCCGTGTGCGGTTCGTCGGTCGCGTCGGCCGCGACGATGACGCGGATCTGCGTACCCGAGATGCGCACGAGCGGGTACGACGACCGGCTTTCGACGGGATCGGTCGCGGCGGGCGGCACGCTCGGCATCCTCATTCCGCCGTCGCTGATCTTCGTCATCTACGCCGTCATCGCCCAGCAGTCGGTGCCGCGACTGTTCGCGGCCGGCCTGATCCCCGGGCTCATTCTGACCGCCCTCTACATCGTGGTCGCCGCCGCACTGGTGGCCCTGTTTCCGGCCTGGGCGCCGAAAGGGGAGTACGAGACCTGGCCGCAGCGGATCGCCAACATGCTGGGCATGTGGGAGTTCGTCCTGCTGTTCGGCGTATCGGTGGGTGGGATCTATGCCGGGCTTTTCAGCCCGACCGAAGCCGCCGCAGTGGGTGCCTTCATGGCGATGGTGATCGGGGCCGTGGAACGCAAGCTGTCGTGGCCGGTGATGAAGCATTGCCTCTACGAGACCGTCAAGACGACATGCATGCTGTTCCTCATCGTCATCGGCGCGATCATCTTCTCGTACTTCGTCGTCCAGGCGCGACTGCCCGAGGCGCTCATCGGCTGGATTCAGCGGGCCGGCATGGGCCCGCTCGGGCTGATGATCACCCTGATCTCGGCCTATATCGTCCTTGGCTGCTTTCTCGAAGGCATTGGCCTGGTCCTGATTACCGTACCGGTGTTCCTGCCCGTCGTCACGGCGAGCGGGTTCGACCCGGTCTGGTTCGGCGTCATCGTGGTCATCGTGGTCGAGATGGGTCTCATCCACCCGCCGGTCGGTATGAACCTGTTCGTCATCCAGGCCCAACTGCCCGAGATTCCGATCCTGGCGATCTACAAGGGAACGGTGCCCTTCCTGATTGCGCCGATGGTCCTGATCGTGATGCTCCTGGCGGTCCCCGATATTGCGCTTTACCTGCCGCGCCTGCTGTATGGCAACTGACGCGCCGCCATCGGCCGCCGGGAAGCACGAACCTGATCTTTGCTTGAAATTCCTGCCGGGCGGCCTGGCCCGCGTGGTGCTGATCGCCCTGGAAGAGACCGGTGCCCCATACCGAGCGGTGCGCCTGCGGGCGGATCGCGATCGTCCGCCGCAGGTTGTCGACGGGAGGCACGGCGCGTCTGGCGGTTCGCTCGTTCTCGAATGCCGGGATGGCGCGACCGCAGACCTTCTTGCCATCATCTGCCAGCTCGATCGCTTGCACCCGGGCGCGCTGCTTCTGCCGGCACCGCTTTCGCCTGCGCGCGAGACAGCCGTTGCCGACCTGGCATGGCTGGCGGGGACGCTCCATCCTTTGCTATGCCTTGCGGGTCAGGCCGAGCGATTCGGCGACGGCGGGGACGGTGCGATGCGCCTCAAGCAGGCGACGGAACACAGAGTGGTCGATGCATTCGCGAGGGCCGAATCGCGGCTGGCGTCGAGGCCCTGGCTTTCCGGCGAGCGGTGGCATGTACCCGATGCATTGCTGAGCCACTGCTGGGGAATGCGGGAAAGCGCAGGCATCGACTTCCATCGCTTTCCGCGCCTCGTCGATCACTTCGGCCGTTGCCTCAGGCGGCGGAGTTCCCGGCAGTCGTTGGATCGGGAGACGTTCGGATGACGCCCGCCGTTGGAATCGAAGACCGGCTGTCTGGCGGGCCGCTTCAGCCGTGAGTGCCGGCCGCCGCCACGAAGCGCAACAGCTTCGCGAAGCGTGCCGCGATCGGCGTCAGTTCCTCGTCGGCGCGTCGCATGATGCCGACGGGTTGGAGAGGCGCCACGTCGGTGAGCCGAACGGCACGCAGGCTGCCGACCCTGCATTCCACTTCAACGAGCGACGGCGACATCACCGTGACGCATTCCGTGCTCATGACGATGCCCTTGATCGCGAGGATCGAGTTCGTGCTGATCCCCCGTTCCGGCCAAGCAAGCCCCGCGCTCGCAAAGACCATCTCCATTTGCCGCCGGAATGCGCTGCCTCCGGCCGGCAGGACCCATTGCACGTCGCTGATTTCGCGCAACGACACCGTCTCGCGGGCGGCGAGCGGGTGCTGCGGACGGGTAATCAACGCCCAGTCGAAGCTCGACAGAGGCTCTGCGGAAACGCCGTCCAGTCCCGGGCGCAGCCGGCTGATGACAAGATCGATCTCGCGGGCGCGCAACATCGACAGCAGCTCGTCATCCAGACCCTCCGTGACCGACACGGCCACGCTTGGGGTCTCGCTGAGTAGAACTCCGAGTGCTTGCGGGACGAGGGTTGCCGCGCTGACTGGCGTGATGCCGATCGAGAGCGGGCCCTCGATGCCGAGCAGGCGAAGCCTGGCCTCCTCCTTCGCCCGGTCGAGCAGCGATTCCAGTGCCTTGGCGTGGTGAAGGAGGGCCCGTCCGCTCTCCGTCAGGCGCGCACCGTGCCGGTCCCGTTCGAGTACCCGCACTCCGAGACCGTGCTCGAGCTGGGCGATGCTCTGGGAAAGGCCGGGCTGCGAGACGTTCGTTGCCTCCGCGGCGGCGCTGAATGAGCCATGGCGAGCGATGGCGAGCAGGTCGAGGAGCCGACGAGGATCGATTCGCATAGGGAGCGTAGAGGCGCGCCGCTGACGAGGTGCCAGAGGAACGAGTTTTTGCCATTATGCACGTGCGGTCCAAGGAGCGCAGGGATGGCTGGACGCCGGCCAATGCGGCCGTCGGAGAGGGTGCCGTAGCAGCGCGTTACAGACAGCTTTCGGGGTCGAGCGACGGAGCCGGCCTTGACGCCCCTTGCTTGGGGTACGCCAATCATTCACAGGACTTCAATCGGAGAACGTATGGCGGATGCACCGCAGCCGAGGCACTTCCAGCCAGGGGAAGGCAAGGCATTCAGGATCGGACGGATGACGATGACATTCAAGACTACTGCCGAGGGGTCCTGGAACGCGTACACGGTCTGTGAAGCAGTCGAACCGCCGGAGTCCGGTGCCGGCTACCACCGCCATCCGACTTACGACGAGACATTCATCATTTGCGAAGGGCGCTACGACTTTCGCCTCGACGGCAACCTCTTGCAGCTGGTGCCGGGCGACGTTGTATTCGTCCCGCGTGGAACTCCCCACGGGTTCGTGAGCACCGGACCTCAGGTAGGTCGTCAAATCATCATCAGTTCGCCCGGTGGCATCTTCGACGCCATGATCGAGGAACTCACGTCGCTGGATACCGGGAGTCCCACGCGACAAGCGTCGGACGGTGCCAGGGCAATTGCGAAAAGGTACGGGCTGGAGTTTCTGCCGTCGTAGCAGGGCTTGAGCTTATGGCAGTGCTTTGATGCGCGGCCGGCTCCGCGGCCACAGAAGGAGTTGGCGTGATGGCGCGATGTCCGCTTTGGGATCGGGAGGCGAGTGCACGCCAGCCGCTTTCAATGTCCGTTACCTCTGTGAAGCCGTCGACGGCTCCAGGCAGGAAGCGGACGTTCGCAGTCTGCACCACTTGCGGACGCTCAGATGGGCCTCTTTCCGGGGCCGCCCGAGCGACCATCACGTCCTCGGTAGAGTATTGCGCCGCCGGCGCGGCGGGGGATCTCCCGTCCATCGTGGCAATCCCAGTGCGCTTTCTCGACCCAAGTAATCTTCGAGAACGTCGACCGTGAGCTTTCCGCGTGCCAGCAGCGACCGGGCCACACTGTACCGTTTGCCCGCGGCCTCAGCGGCCTGCTCGCGAATCTCACTTTCGCGGCACGGTGCGCTGACCGAGATTCGGCATGACCAAGATCGTGGTACGCCGTCTATCATTGCGGGTCGCGGCGTGGCCCCTGCCGTCACCGCGCACACAGTTCGAACCTCAAACGGACCTAAGACACTTCCGTGGCAATTGAATCACCGGTACTACGCATCGGCTGCGCCACCGACGCTGTCACTGTCAGCGCCCTTGCTACACAGGTTTATTTGGATACCTATGGTCCGGATGGCATCACGCCCGACCTGGCCCATGAGGCGTTCGTCATTTGCTCCCCAGAGGCATTCACCGCGAGGCTCGCCTCATCGCGACTGCGCTTCTTCTTGGCTGAGCGCAAGAGCCGGTTGGTTGGCTTCCTTGAGCTGGTCACCGAACCATCACGGCCACCGAGCATGGAGCACCATGGTCTCGAGGTTGCCCGACTGTACGTCCAGCCAGCGGCGCAGGGTCAACGCATCGGAAGCATGTTGCTTCGCGAAGCAGAGGCATGCGCCTCGCTGTCCCGGTGCGGCCTCATCTGGCTCACTGCTTGGGCTGGCAATCAACGAGCCTTGGTCTTCTACCGGGCCCAGGGGTTTCAGGACGTTGGCGCTACGTCGTTCGTTTTCGAGCGGCGGTCCTACGAAAATCGAATTCTCATCAAGCCAATTGCGGCAAGTACGGCTTGACACCGATTTCAAGAACAGCCGATGCGCCGAGGCTGCTTTCCTTGCCCGCCGTGACCACCTTGGTTCATCATCGCGGCAGCGGCAAGCTGCCCAGTCCTGTCACGCGTCTTGGCTCGCTAGAATCTAGAGGAGGTCGTCGCTGATGTCCATCCGCCGCCCGCAGGTCAGCGTCCTCGGCAGCGCTGAAAACGGCTCTGCCGCGTATGACCTCGCCGGTAAGGCCGGTGCTCTGCTCGCAAGCCTTGGCGTCACGGTCGTCAGCGGGTGCGGTAGTCCTGCCACACGCGTCGCCGCCGAGAGGGCGGTGGCAGGTGGAGGCACTGTGCTGAGCATTATTCCGCCGGATCAGATGCCTGGGTCGGACTGGCCAGCAACAGTTGTAGTGCCGTGCGGAATGGGAGACGCAAGGAACCTTCTGATGGCGCTGTCCGGCGACGCATGCATCGTCGTTGGCGGCCGGGCTGGCACCGTCTCGGAAGTGTGCTTGGCCTGGCTGCACAAGCGGCCTCTCCTGCCGCTTGTGGGCTGCGGAGGCTGGTCCGATCAGCTACCCGACAACCCGCCCGATGAGCGGCGAAACGCTCCAATCCTGCCCTGGGCAAGCGTCCAAGAACTTGAGTGGCAATTGCGCAAGCTCGGGCTCGTCAAGCAAGACGGCTGAGCTGCGGCCGAATCCCTCGCGCAATCGGGCACGCTACGCAGAGGCGCCCAGTCTCGCGCGCGGTTCCGAACATGCGAGTGACGGCTTCGCCTCGTGAGCCGCCTCCGATGAGCGAAGGCTTGATACGGACTACGGCTCCAGGCAGATTGCGGTCCTTCGCGCGGTGGGCCTTGATCTCAGCTCGCGACCCCTTCCCGACATCGGCCTCAGCCGGAAGGCGTCGTTGAAACCGATGGAAGCAGCCGGACGGCAGGATCAGGTCCGCTTCGGCGTGAGTTCGCTCAGTGACGCGGCCCATCGACGAACCATTTACCTTTGACTCGACACGAAGATTTGCGAATTGCCCGCGCGTGCCGTCGTCCACCCAGAGGCCGATGCGGCCCCTCCTTCCAGCAAATTTGATGTCCCTCACGACCAGTACCTCACCGCCGTCGACCAAGACACGAATTCGGCTGCCCTCGATCTCGAGTCGCAGGTGGTGCCAGCGGGCAAGCGCCACCGGCGCGGCCTTTTCATACTGACCCGGGGATTTCTCGCGCGAAATGTTGAAATGGAAATCGGGGTGGGCAACGTATTGCACGGCCCGGACGTTTCGTGGCGCAGGTGGTGGCGGAACGTTGAGTGTCCCGTTGGCCATCCGGAGATAGACTGCCTCATAGGTCTTGCGGTCCTCGGGGATGTGGAATGCGATTCCGACGAAGGCACGCGCGTCCGGCGCTCCCTTGCCCGTCAGTTCCCCACCAATATCGACCTCGATCACGCCGTCCGTGAAGTCGGCGTCAATAAGAGCGTAGGTGGCGCCATTGCCACCGCCACCGGCGAGCACGCGCGCCTGTTCTTCGTCGGTCAGTTCGACCGCCAGCGCGCGCCGACCTTGCCAAAGCCCTGTCGTGGCGCTGACGCCGTACGTCGCGGCAACGGCGGGCACGTCGCTTACAGACTGAGCGCGGAGGGTAGTGCTCGCCGCAGCGAGCACGACGACCAGTGCCGGGCCTAGCAGCACACGGTGAAGGTATGGAAGCGCATGGTTCATCGCGCTCTCACTTGGCAGACAACTGGCGAATGGCGCCAGTCCAATCCTCCACGTGATATGAGCGTACGATTCGATCGCCTTCGATCGTATGCATGTCGATCGACATCACCTTGAAGGACTTACCGGCCTGCGGAACTCCCATGAAGACGCCGCTGGGCGTGCCGCTCGCCTCGCCTCGCACGATGGCACGATTTCCGGACACCAACATCTCCTTGATCTCCCACTTGAGGTCGGGAATCGCTTGATGGAAGCCGACAATGCCGGGAATCACCTTGTCGCGCGGACGGCAGTTCTCGTTGTCGCTGCACGAAAC
Source organism: Burkholderiales bacterium (assembly GCA_046347715.1). GTDB lineage: Bacteria > Pseudomonadota > Gammaproteobacteria > Burkholderiales > Casimicrobiaceae > VBCG01. The sequence goes on along the minus strand of JAXMFO010000006.1, from coordinate 176,213 downwards.
CCAATCGTCAGAGGTGGCCCGAGTGATCAGCGCCACCACGTCCTTGTCTGGAGCGGCGTTCAAGGCGTCGTAGAAGGGCGCGATCACGGCGCGAGCCTTGTCGACTGTGAGGGGGGGCGCCGTCTGCGCCTTTGCGACGCCTGCGATTGTCGAAATCAAGGCAACCGCAAAGAGAATTGGGCGCATAGACTGTATCAATGAGGACGATGATGCGAGAATGTTATGAAAATGTTTCATATTATGTCCAACGCATTCTATGCATGACTCATGAACGAAATCGATTTGCGCCGAATTGACCTCAATCTCCTCGTCACGTTCGAGGTGATCATGGCCGAGCGAAGCGTGACGCGGGCTGCCGATCGCCTGGGGCGGACGCAGTCGGCGGTTAGCCATGCGCTGGCGCGGCTACGCGAGCAGGTGGGTGATCCGCTGCTCGTCAAGTCGGGCAGCGTGATGAAACCAAGCCCACACGCCCTCGAACTGATCGAGGAGTTGCGACCGATACTGCGCAACGTGCAGCGGGTGCTGGGTCCGCGCAAGCAGTTCGAACCGGCCACGACGCGAAGGAGTTTCCGGCTAGGTTTGCCGGATCTCGCGATGAGCCTGTTTCCGCGCTTTTTCGCAGCAGTGCATGATGGGGCGCCCGGCGTCACGCTGGAGTGGGTGACGCCCAGGGAATCGATGTTGCTGGACGTGGCGGAAGGGCAACTTGATGCCGCGCTGGTTCCTTCGTCGCTAAAGCTGCCAGATGGCGTCGAATCGAGCATGGTCGGCGCGCTTCGCTGGGCATGCTTTGCGCGCAAGGGGCACCCGGGCTTCGCCCGCTGGGGCCTCAAGACGTGGGCAAGATGGCCCCACGCAAGTGTGGGTGTGGGTGACACGCTGCGTAGTCCGGTAAGCGCAGCGGCGGCTGGGGCAGGTGTCGCGCGTCGTATCGCGGCACACGTTCCCAACTTCGCGGCGGTCGCCCCGCTTCTCGCGAGCACCGATCTACTGGCGACGCTGCCTACCGTTGTGATGGTCGATGCCTTATCAACCTTCGGTATTGAAGTCCGCAGTGCGCCGTTGCGCATTGAACCGCTGGCACACGCAATCGTCTGGAGTTCACGGTTGAGACAGGACCCGGCCAACCGCTGGATACGGCAGAAACTTGAGGATGTCATCGGCGCATTGATTCGATCCGCCGAGGAGATCATCGTTTGACTGCCCGAAGCACATCTTGGGCGACAGATTCAGCGCGAAACGACGCTGGCATCATCGGCAACCTGCGCAACACCTGTCCAAGGCGCCAGAGGCGACTGCGTCGGAACGACTGCTTCGGCGCAAACTGGGAAATGCGGGCGGCCGCCCGGAATTGGCCGAGACTCGTCAGCGGTGTCGCTGAGCCCAACGGCCGCTACCGCTGTGGAGCAGCCCTCGGGGCTGTCAGCTCAAGCGACCGGAGTAGGTCGGTAGTTGCCAACGGCATCCCTTTGGGCCCAGGTCGGCTCTGGCTGATGTGCCGACGTTCCGTAGGCCCCCCCCGGAATCAGGCCCCCAACGTGCGGATCGAGGGCAGGGCGGCTGGTGCGCCCCGATTGCCCTCGCTCCTCTGACGATGCTCAGCGCAGGCCGTAGAAGGCCCGAATGAATTCGAGCTGGTAGTCGACCCGTGCCTTGTTGACCCGGGTGATGGTCGCGTCCGGGATGGTGGAGAAGTTCCGCATGACATCGTCCTCGATGTTGTAGCGGGGCCAGGCGTTCTTGCCATCGTAGTTGGGATTGCCGGTCTTGGCGAAGCTCGTCCAGGTCTTCGCCAGCTGCTGGGCCATCGACCGATCGGCCCGATTGCCCGGCGTGGTCACGATGAACCAGTAGTCGCTCCACTTGCTCTTCTGCTTCGCATCCACGATGCCTTCGGCGATCTTCTGGCATGGATCGACGGCTGCGATCTTGCCCGGCGCCAGGTTCGCGGTGTCGAGCGCACCGAACACGTAGGGGAGTTCGAACGTGTGCGCCGGCCCGACGTAGCTCGCCGCCAGGCTCGGCGTGATGAAGTTGTAATAGTAGGCGTACGCCGGTGCGGCCTTGTTGGCGCTGTCGGCGAGCAGCTTGACGGCACCCGTGTACCAGCCGTCGGCCATGATCTGCGGCGACAGAGCCTGTCCGCACTGATACCGGAAGTCCTTGTACAGCCTGGCGATCATGGCCGGATCCTGCTTCATCTTCTCGATGTAAGCCGCGACCGGGGGCGCGTTGAGCGCGAAGAAGCTTGCGTCCCATGCGTTGGTTCCGATCATGAACGGAACCTTGTGCTGCTTGCCCTGGGCGAACATCGGGATCGCGTCGCCGAGAATGATCTCGCCGTCGATCATCGCCGAGTCGAAGCCGCCCGTGATGAAGTCGGCGGCGGTGAGCGAGGCTTCGGCGGCGGGCAGGGCGCGCAGCTCCTTCAGCGTCTTGTTCCCCTTCGCTTCGATGAACTTCTGGTCGTTGGCCTGGACCGCAAGCGCGCCGAACCGATCCTGCGTCAGCTGGCGCATGGGCAACTGCTGCGGACTTTGCGCGATGGCCTTGTGGAACAGCCCCGCAGCAGCCGGCGAGGTCATCAGCCAGGCGACGCTGCGTCCGCCTGCGGACTGGCCGAAGATCGTCACGTTCCCGGGGTCGCCACCGAAGGTCGCGATGTTGTCGCGGACCCACTTCAGGGCCTGGATCTGATCCATGATCCCGTAGTTGCCGAACGGTTCGCCGTTCTTGCGCGCCTCCTCGACCAGCTCCTTCGGCGCGAAGAATCCGAGGCGCCCCAGGCGATAGTCGATGGTCACCACGATGACGTCTTCGGCCACCAAGCCGACCGGGTGGTAATACGGCTCACTGGCGGAACCGGTGAGCAGCCCGCCGCCGTGGATCCACAGCATGACCGGGCGGTTCTTCGCGCCCTTGGGCGCGAACACGTTCAAATGCAGGCAGTCCTCGCTGCCGGGGACCAGCTCGTTCGTCAGCCCGTCGATGAGCGGCTGCATGCAGGCCGGGCCGAACCGGCTGGCATCGCGAACGCCGACCCAGGGCTGCGCCGGTTGGGGTGGACGCCAACGGAGATCACCCACCGGGGGCGCGGCATAGGGAATGTTCTTGAACATCACCATCCCGTTCCGCTCGATGCCCTGCAGGGTCCCGTTCTTCGTCTCGAGCATCGGGCGTGCGTCGTAGTAGACCGGGTTCAAGGCGATGCTGTTGGCGCCCGCGCTGCCGGTGGACTCCGAGCTGTGCGCCGCGATCGGTACGGCGCCGGCCCATGCGGCAACCGTCAGGAGCGACAGGTTGCGGGCAAGGTTGCGGGCGGTGATGTGCGAATGCCGGATGCTCATGGACTCTCCTGAAGTGGTGCGCCACGGCGCGTTCTGCCTCGAATCGCGAGGCAGTCAGCGACGCTTCTGCATGTCTCGGCTTCTGCCCACGGCGAACCCAAGGCAGCCGCCCCCTGATCGCAGGGGTTATCGGCTGTTTCGCTCCCGATTGGAGTGCGCGACGGCGCCGCAGCCCCGGCCGCGGGGCCAACGTTGACCATTCCCAAGTTCGCGGTGCCCAACGGCTACGTCACCGCCGGACCGCCCGGCCACGCGGGGCCGCGTGCGGGTCACCGACTGGAGCAGGACTGCGGCCAGTGCAAAGCCCAGGGCCGCCGTCGCGTAGACCGGGAGCGCCGCGTGCTCCGGTCCGTTGGCGCGCAGGAGGCCGGCCACCACCGCGAGGCGCGTCACCACCGCGACCTCGTCGAAGAGCGCGCCGCGGAAGGCGGCCGGCTCGCGATTGATCGGCACGTCCTGAGGTGGGACCGACCCGGGCCCGCGTCCGGCCGGCCGTTGCCTCCGGGGGCGGTTCCGGAGGGCACGGCGTGCGGCGGGCGCGATCGGCCGCAGCCCTGCTTGCCCCTGGGCCTTTCGCAGCCCGCGGCACGCTCTTCGGGCAGCGCCGCTTCGCCCTCGGTGGCCGCTACGGGGTCATGACGAGCGTCAGGAGGGGTCCGAACTCGGCTGCAAGGTCGACCACGAACGCCACCGGCGTCGCCAGGGTGGGTTGGCCAGGTCCGTCGTCGCAAAAACCGGTACCTCTTTTCGAAATCGGCGTGACCATTCCGAAGCCAGAGGAGTCGCCAACATGCAGTGTGGTTCCAACCTGTCCGACGATCCGGGAGCCGTAGGAGGCCGACGCGCTGACGTAGGCGTTGCCGGTGCAATTGGGGCCGTCGAAGTAGACGTAGTCGCGGGCGTCGATGACGTAGGTCGTGTCGCCCGTCTTCACGACCTTGATCGGCAGGAAGAGCCCGTTCCGGTTCCACAAGGCATAGTGGTCGGGCTGGGGCAGGAGGCGCTGTCCCGTCCACGTGCTCACGAGATAGAACACCGTGCCCGTCGCGCCCGGAGGTCCTTGCGGTCCCGGGGCACCGGTCGGTCCTGCGGGCCCGGTGGCTCCCGCCGGCCCCTGCGCACCGGTGGCCCCGGCCGGGCCTTGCGCGCCCTGCGGTCCCGGCGGACCCTGAACGCCCTGGGGACCTTGCGGACCGGGAGGACCGCCCGCTCCATACGTCACGTACGCCTCTTCGACGAAGTAGGGGTCCTTCGGCCCCGCACCTGCCGACACCTTCAGGCTTACCGGATAGGTGCCGCCGGACAAGCTCTGGGGCAGGTTGAAGATCAGCATCGTGTCCGACTGCGACACCGGGGCGAGTGCGCTCATCGACCCCACGGCGACACTAGCGACGCCGGTGAAGCCGGTTCCGGTCAGCACGAGCTGCTGCGGGGTCGTCGCGGTGACGTTGGCGGCGGTGATGACCGGCTGCGTCAGCGCGAAGGCCAGCGCGGAGTGAAGGGCGATTGCCGCGGCGAACGCGCGGACGGCCACGCCGACGGCGTTGCGAAACAAATGCGATTGCACTGAAGTTCCCCGTTCGGTTCATGCGCGCGCACGACTGCGCCGGCCGCTGCGCAAGGTACAGCATCGCCAGCGCGCTTGGAAGTCGCGGTCGATGGTGGTGTCCTGTCGCCTACATTGCGAGCGCCGTCCGCGCGGGCACGGGAAGTGGGCGACATGGTGATCGGCCATGGGCGCCCGGCCGGGGCTGCTGATGCAGGACGAACCCTTACATCGCAACCGGCGACGGCTCGTTGGGGCAGGCGATCCGCGAAGATGCCCGGTTGGGCAAACCCTAGTCGGGTCCGCGTGGCGTCGCTTCGGCCCTCCGCACCATCGCCCGCGTCATGCCCTTGAAGATGAAGAGGTGGAACGGCACCAGCACCGCCCAGTAGAGGAGCCCCCACACGCCTTGCGGATGCCAGTATGCGGTTTCCGTCAGCCGCGTGCCGCCGTCGGGCAGCGGTTCGAGTTCGAATTCGAGGATGCCGGAGCCCGGCGCGCGCAATCCGAAGTGCAACGTGAGCCGACGTTCCGGCTCGATGCCGATGACGGTCCAGTAGTCGATGTTGTCGCCCAGCCTCACGTCGACCGGGTCGCGCCGGCCGCGCGTGAGGCCGGGGCCGCCGACGAGCCAGTCGAGGACCTCGCGCAGCGTCCATATCCAGTCGCAGTAGAAGTAGCGATTGGCGCCGCCCATGCTCGTCACGACGCGCCAGACGGCCTGCGCGGATGCGCGGGTCTCTGCGCTGCCGGCGGCGCGCTTGGCGTAGTACGCGTAGTCGGGACGGAACGCGCGATACATCAGCGCGCCCTCGGTCCAGCGCGCCGCCACCACGTTGCGCCGCTCCGCGTCGAGGGCGGCGGCAACCGCCTGCCGGAAGGAAAGCAGCGATTGCGGAACGAGCCGGCGCAGCTCCGCGTCGGCGGCGGGGATGTCGTGCTTCAGGCCGCCGATCAGCGCGCGCGCGATGGTCGCCGGGACCGCCGTGACGAGCCCCAGCCAGTACGACGACAACCGGGGCGACAGCACCGGCACGCGCAGGATGCGTGGACGCTTGCCGACCATCTCCCCGAATTGCCGCATCATGCTTTCGTACGAGATGTAGTCGGGGCCGCCCGCGTCGTAGATCCGTCCCGCCGCCTCCGGCAGGGTCGCCACGCGCTGCAGGTAGACGAGCAGGTCGGAAAGCGCGATCGGTGATGACCTGGACTGGACCCACTTCGGCGTCACCATCACCGGGAGGTGATAGACGAGGTCGCGCATGACTTCGTAGGCGGCCGAGCCCGCCCCGACGATGATGCCCGCGCGCACCTCGGTGACCGGAACGCCGCCCGTGCGCAGGCGGTCGCCGGTCTCCTTGCGGGAGAGCAGGTGTTCGGAGTTGGCGTCGGCGGGCACGAGTCCGCCCAGGTACACGATGCGCTTGACGCCGGCGGTCGCGGACGCTTGCGCGAAGTTCTCCGCGGCCTGGAGATCGAGGCGGCCGAAATCGCTGCCGGTCGCCATCGAGTGCACGAGATAGAACGCGATGTCCACGCCGGCGAGCGCGGCGGCGAGCGTCTCGGGCTTCAGCGCGTCCGCCTCGACCAGTTCGACGCCGTCCCACTGGTGCGCCTCCAGCACCTTGCGGTTGCGGGCGGCCGCACGCACGCGGCCGGTGCCGGCGGCGAGCAGGGCCGGGACGAGGTTGGTGCCGACGTATCCGCTCGCGCCGAACACGAGACAGGTGGGCTCCGGCGAAGGATGGGCGGCGTTCATGGGCGGTCGACGTGTGGGTCGGCAAAGGCGGCGCCGCACCCGGCCGCGGATTGCTATTCCCGGTACGTCGGCTGCCCCTTCGGACGCTCATTCAATCACATGTCCGGACGCCGAACGCCGCTGGTGTGCGGCATTCCGACATGGCGCGTCGCGATCGGGACCGACGCGCACATGGTCGAAACGCGTTTGCCGTAACGACGGGAATCCGGCTGGCGCCGCGCTGAACGCCTCTCCCGCGGCACTTGGTGCCACGGTTGCCCAAGGCCCCGGACTCGCTCGCGCCCGATGGCGCGCGGTACGGGGAATTCAGGGAGGAGCGGCTCGGCCGCCGGCTCCTCCCGTCGAGGGGCGCTACTTTCCGCCCGCGGCCTTCGCGATCTCGGCGATGAGCTTGTCGGCACCCTTCTCGTGGACGTTGGCGCGCACGAGGATGTCGGGCGGCAGCACCTTCTTGCCGTAGTAGGCGTCGTTCCCGCTGTCGTCGGTGCTGACCACCGTCCCGTCCAGGTTGAGGCCGCCGTAGACGCCCTTCGAGCGCGAGAACGCGATGAGATCGGCCACGACGTCGGACTTCGCACCGGCGCCGACCGGGCCTGCCGCGACACTCGCGTCACCACCGATCTTGAAGGACGACGCGAGGAGCGAGTTCATGCCCTTGTCGGTCATCACCAGCGTGATCGACTCGGACACCGCGAGGCCGGCCTGGAATCCGACGCTCGCCGTCACGAGCGTGTAGAACGCCGGGCCGACCCACTTGCCGCTCGCGGGTTCGCGGGCGATCAGCAGGGCGCTGCCGCCCGAGCCGCCGAAGATGAACCCGGCCTTCACCACCTCCGGTGCGATCAGCACGGCCTTGGCGCGCCCGATGTTCTGCTGGAACCACGTCATGTCGGGGTCGCGCAGGAAGTTCGACAGCGTGGTCTCGGACTTCGCGACGAGTTGTTGCTGATCGGACTCGGCGTGGACCGTGGGGGCGAACGCGATGGGCAGGACGGCCAGTGCGGCGAGGAAGGTCTTGGCGATGAGGCGCTTCATATCGATGCTCCGATGGGTTTTGGAGTGACGCGGGTCAGCCGGTGCTGGAGATGCCGGCGGGTCATGCGCCGACGCGTGCCCGCGCGGCAGCACGCGGTCGGCAGGCAACGAGTCGGGTCAGGAAGCGGAAGGCGCACGCGGTCAGAGGCCGTCCCGATGCGTGATCTTCCCGTTCATCATGGTCAGTTCCACCTTGGTGGTGCTGATCTCCTGCGGGGCGATCTTGTGCAGGTCGCGGGCCAGCACGACGATGTCGGCCAGCTTCCCGGCCTGCAGCGACCCGATGCGCCGCTCGAGGCCCAGCACGTGGGCGGCATCGATGGTCGAGGCCTTGAGGGCCTGGTCCAGGGTGACGCGTTCGCCTTCCGGAGGCAGGACGGGCGCGAACTGCGCGTGGCCGTACTGCGGCATGATCGCGCGCGTCACCGCCACCTGGATGCCGTCCAGCGGGCGATAGGTGTAGATGTACCCGGAGGCGGGCCAATCCGAGCCGAAGGCGACGCGACCGCCTTTCGTGGCGACCGAGCGGAAGCGATGGAACTCGTTGAATGCGACGTTCTCGCCGACGATTTCCGCGGTGCGCTTCATGGTCGGATCGGGCATGGCCCACGCGGGCGTGACCTGCATCGTGACGTCGAGCTCGGCAAAGCGGGGCACGTCCTGGTCGGCGAGAAAGATCACGTGCGAGGCCGCGTGTCGCGACGGACTCTTCGGATAGGCCTTGCGCGCGGCGGCGACGGCATCGAGGTATGTCCGGGTCGTCGCATCGCCGTAGCAGTGGCAGTGGGTGTCGATGCCGAGCGATTGCGCCTGCATGATCGCGGCCGCGACCCGTTGCGGGTCGAGCGCGTACTCGCCGACGAAGCCCGGGCGATCCGCATACGGCTGGAGCATGACCGCCGTGTGCTGCGCCTCGCCGCCGTCGAAGGTCAGCTTCAGCGTTCGCGCCTGGACGAGTTCCGACTGGAACGCGCGGCGCAGCGCAACCGTCTCCGCCACCGGATCGGCCACCTTGGGCGTGTTCCAGTAAAAGCTGCCGACGATGCGCACGGGCAGCCGGCCTTCCCTTTCCAGGCGCCGGTAGCCATCGAACGCGGGCGCGGTCGGCATGATCGCCACGCCGGCGTCGAACACGGCCGTGATGCCGGCCGCGGCGTACCTCGGCATTTCGTCGGCCACCGCGGCCATCACGGACGCGGGCGTGGGCGGATCGAGCTTCGCGAGGATCTCCTGTTCGGCGGGTCCTTCCACCACCCACCCGGTCGGCTCGCCGGTCGTCGGATCGCGCTGGTAGAAGCTCACGCCCGGCAGCGGGTCCGGCCACGCGGTCGTGATGCCGGCCATCTCCAGCGCCTTGCTGTTCACCCACGCGCTGTGGCCGTCGATGGCGACCAGCATCACCGGCCGGTCGGGGAACACGCGGTCGAGATCGCGCTTGTCCGGTCCGTTCGTGGAGAACAGCGTGTAGCGCCAGCCGAAGCCCCGGACGACCTTCGCCTGCGGATGCGCGTCGGCCCACGCCTTGGTCCGGGCCAGCACTTCGCTCACCTCGTCGGACTGCAGGTCCGCACCCGCCGCGAGGAACGCGAGGGTGGGATGGACGTGCGAGTCGACGAAGCCGGGCAGCACCATCCGGCCGCCGAGGTCGACGACCCGCGTCTTCGCGCCCACGAACGCCGCCGCGCCCTGGTTGGTCCCGACGTAGGCGATCTTCTTCCCGATGACCGCCAGCGCCTCGGCGGTCGGGTGCGCGGGGTCCTGCGTGTAGACCGCGCCGTTGCGGAAGACGTAGTCCGCCGCCGGGGCCGCCAGCGCGCACGTGGAGACCAGCGCCGCGAGGCACACACCGGGGATGAGGGCGGGTTTCGGGAGAGGGTTCATGCTCGCTCCTCGACGACACGTGGCGATGCCGTCGCGAGAACTCGACGGCGGGCCCGCGGCCAAGCCGCGGGCCGGTGGGTGCGCTATAGCGCGGAGTGCGTGACCTTGCCGTCCATCAGGGTCTGCATGACCTTGGTGGAGTGGATCCGGTCCGCAGGAATCTTGAACAGGTCCTTCTCCAGGAACACGAGGTCCGCCTTCTTGCCGACGGCGATCGATCCCACCTCGTCTTCCATGCGCATCTGGTAGGCTCCGTTCAGCGTGTAGCACTGGAGCGCCTGCGCGAGCGTCACCTTCTGCCGGGCGACGAACACCGGATCGTCGGGGTAGCCCGGGCGCTTGCGCGTGACCGCGGCCTCGAGGTTCATGAGCGGCGGCGAGTCGACGATCTCGATGCCCGGCGCGTCGTTGCCGTAGGTGACGATCGCGCCCGAGCGCACCAGGTCGCCGTACGGGAAGATCTCCTCCTCGACCCGCTGCGGCCCGAGGAGCTTGTTGAACGACTCGATGTAGTTGCCGTTGTAGTTCGTGCCCCACATCGGCGAGCAATTGGCGATGAGGCCCAACTGCTTGTAGCGCGGAATGTCCTGCGGGTGCACGGTGGAGTTGTGGGCGATCGTGTGACGGCGACCGCCGGGCCCCAGCGTCTTGCGCACCTCCTCGTAGACGTCGAGCACCGTCCGCGCGGAGCCGTCGGCATCGACGTGGATGTGCATGTCGAACCCGGCCTTTTGCGTGGCGAGCGCCTGCGCGAGGATGGCCTTCTTGGTGAAGGTCATCCGGCCGTACTCGTCCTTGCGGTCGGCGAACGGCTCGAGCAGCAGGGCGCCGCGCGAAAGCACGGTGCCGTCGGCCCACAGCTTGCAGATGTCGACCTTGAGGTGCTCGGACTTGAAGGTCCGGTTCCACATGATCAGGTTGTCGACGATCATCTTCGGGTCGTTGGTGTCCTCCCGCGTCCAGAAGCACCCGCCGATGCGCAGCGGGAGCTTGCCGGCGCGGTCGCGCTCGAGGAACTCCTCGTAGACCCACTGGCCATCCTGGCTGTGGGCGCCGACGATCACGCCGGCGTTGAAGAGGCTCGTGACGCCCCACGACGGCGCCGGGTCGAGCGTGCGTGCCTGCGAGGCATGCACGGTCGTCGGGCTGAAGAGGCCGAGCGGGACGGTGACGCGCATGACCGCACTCGCCTCGACGCCGTAGCCGGTGGGCACGCCGTCGCTCCCGCGCACGAAATACTGCGATCCCGGATCCGGATCGGGCGTGTTCGCGTCGATGCCCGCCGCGTTCATCGCCGCGGTGTTGAACCAGACGTCGTGCGAGTCGAACGAGATGAGGTACATCGGCCGGTTGCCCGTGATGGGGTCCAGCCAGTCGCGGCTCGGCTTGATCTCGCTGGGATTCCACCCGAAGCCGCGCAGCACGTCGGTGCCGGACGTCTTCGCGACGTACTCGCGCACGCGGGCCAGGATCGCATCCTTGCCCTTGACCCCCGTGACGTCCAGGCCCACCTTCACCACGCCCGCGAGTTCGGGGTGCGCGTGCGCATCCACGAAGCCCGGCATCAGCATGCCGCCGTCGAGCTCGACGCGGCGCGTGTCGGGACCGATCCAGGCGTCCAGTTCCTTCGCGCTGCCGACGAAGACGATGCGATTGCCGCGCACCGCGACTGCTTCCGCCGTCGGTTGGGCCGGGTCGACGGTGTAGACGAGGCCGCCCCGGTAGATCCAGTCGGCCTTGCCGTCGCTCGGCGAGAACGTGTTGGCGAGCAGCAGTCGCGGCGACAGCGCCATCAGGCCACTGCCCAGCGCGACGGTTTGCAGGAATTCACGGCGTTTCATGGTGGTCCCTTTGCTTGGGAATGCGGACGGGCATCGATCCGCGGGCGGGTCGAGGTAACGGTTCGGGCGCTACTGCCGCGTGCTGGCCTGCGCCCACGGACCCGGATTGATCACCAGCGAGCCGGACGAGAAGTCCAGCACCAGCGGATAGCGCGACGGCGTGGCGAGCGTGTACTGGTCGAGCGTTGGCGCCACCGGCACCAGTTCGACCGCCTCGCTGCGCGGGATCGCGTAGGCGTCGCGCTCGCCGGTGGCCTGCGCGTAGAGCTTCCCGTTGCGGGCCGTGACGTCGACGGTGACGAAGCGGCTGAAGCGATACTTGCCGGCGTACCTGGCGGGCAGCGGCGCGTTCGTCGCGATCGGCGTGGGCGGCTGCGGCTGCTCCGGCACCGAGGACAGGATCGCGTCCCACATGAGTTCGGAGGCGATGATCGGCAGCAGCGTGATGTTCGACTGCCGTTCCTTCGGGTCGGTCGGCAGCTCGACCTCACCGGTCGACACGGCGAACAGCACGTCGCCGTCGTACTCGGTGGCGTAGGGCTGCAGGCCGCGCGACATCGACGTGTGCACCTGGATGGCCAGGCGCTGCAGGTCGCCGAAATTGAGCTTCTGGTTCATCACCACGAGGCTGATCGTCGTGTTGCCGGATGGCGCGGTCCGCACCGGTGACTGGACCCACTTGTCGCGCGCCGTCGCGAGCAGCGCCGCGGTCTCCATGTCCTTCGGCCACGCCGGATCGAAGTAGCCCGCGGCGATCCGGCCCTTGCGGTCGGTCACCGCACCGAGCGCGTTGTTGACCGTGAAGACGGCGACCTTGAGGTTGCCCCGCTCGTAGTACGCGCCGCCCTGGCCCGAGTGGGCATTGAGTCCGAAGATGGCGCCGGTCTTGGCCATCCGGCCCGCACCGGCGGACCCCACGCGGAACACACCCGGCTGCGCCGCGCGCCAGGCGGCTTGCGCGAGGCGCTTGTCCGGATAGATTTCGTTCAGGCGCCGGTCGCCCAGGTCGTAGATGATCGCGCCGGTGGTGTGCGCCACGTCGCCCAGCGCACCCGTGCGCTCGTGGTCGTCCTTCATGGCCGTGGCCACCGCCGTGGTGGATTCGAGACCGTAGAAGGAACCGCCCGACAGCACGACCGCGCTGACCGTCGGCCGATCCTTGCCGAGGCGCAGCCAGTCGGTGTTGGCGGTGGCGGGCTCGCCGCGCACGTCGACCGTCGCGAGCACTGGCCGTGCGAAGCTGAACACCGTCACGCCGGTCGGGCCTTCCTTGTATTCGGCGGTGCCGATCCGCACCATGGGCCAGTCGAACCGGAACGGCGTTCCGCCCACGTTCACGAGCGGCTGCAGTTGCGACTGGTCGTCGGGCGCGGTCGTGTCCGGGGCCGCGATCGCACGGCCGGGCAGGGTGGCGGCCGCCATCAGCGCGAGCGCCGCGAGCGTGATGGCGAAACGCGGAGCACGTGCGGCGTGCCGCGCGCAGCGAGGGCGATGACCTTGCGATGGGCTCACGTCTGACTCACTTTCCTGGGAAGAGGGGGAACGCGGCGGCAGCGTGGTTGGCGACCGCCGCCGGTGGGGGGATGCAGGCGAACGGCGGGTCCCGGTCGATCAGCCGAACTTCAGCCCGACCACGCCGGCGACGATCAGTCCCGCCGACAGGATGCGCATCGTGCTGGCTGCGTCGCCGAACGCGAGGATGCCGACGATGAAGGCGCCCGCGGCGCCGATGCCGGTCCACACGGCGTAGGCGGTGCCCATCGGGATGGTGCGTTGCGCGAGCAGGAGGAGGGCGCCGCTGGCGACGATGCACGCGAGGGCCAGGACGATCCAGGCGGGGCGCAGGCCGCCTTCGCTCCAGCCCAGCTTGAGTCCGATGGGCCAGCCGATTTCGAAGAGTCCGGCGAGCAGGAGATAGGTCCAGGCCATCATCGTCCTTTCAGTCGTGCATCACAGGAGTCCCGCATCGCGCGCCTTGGTCACGGCCTGGCCATGCGAGTGCACTTCGAGCTTGCGGTAGAGGTTGCGGATGTTCGACTGCACCGTGGACAGCGCCACGTTCATTTCGCGCGCGACCTCCTTGTAGCTGTGGCCGCGGGCGATCAGTTGCAGCGTCTCGAGCTCGCGCTGGGTCAGCTCGAAGGCGGGCGCGTCCGGCGCGGCCGCGGGGGCGCCGGCGAGGCGGAACAGCGCCCGCGCGAGCGACGGGCTGATCGGGTAGTTGCCGCGCAGCACCTCGTCGATGGCGGTGGCCATCTCGGCGCCGGGGTCGCCCTTCAGCAGGTAGCCGCGGGCGCCGGCGCGGATCGCGTCGAGCACGCTCTCCTCCGACGACGCGACCGAGATCACCATGATCGGCACGTCCGGGAATCGCCGGTGGATCGCGCGGATCACTTCGATGCCGCTCATGTCCGGCAGGCCGAGGTCGATCAGCGCCAGGTCGATTGCGCAGTCGGCGCGCCCGACGAAGGCAAGCGCATCGCTGCCCGTCGCGCAGGTCGTGGTCGTCGCCCCGGGGTCGCCGGTGGCCGCGATCGCACGCTGGATTTCCCGGACGAACTGCGGGTTGTCTTCCACGACCAGGATCGATCGGGGCGAGGGTGGAAGGTCGCGGTCTTGAGTCATGGCAGTCATCGGGCACCGGGTGGGGGGCATGGAACAGGCAGGGACCCGCGGTGCGCCGTGTGCGCACGGTGACTATCGGCCCCCGCAAGGGCCGCCGAATCCCATGGATATGGGGTCGGCCGGGGCCCTGAGGTGGACTCCGGCCGGCCCTTGACCTGGATCAGTGTCGCCGGGAGCGGCGCCTGCCGAAAGGGGTTCCCCGCACGGTCCCGACGCGGGCGTGGGGTGCGCCGGGAGCGGTGGCCCGGGCAGCGACCGTTCGCCGCATCGCGGCGAGGGTCCTTGGCGGCGCGCGGGTGCGCCGCGGTGCCGGCCTGGCTACGCGGTGGCGGGCACGCGCACGTGGGGCATGCCCAGCAGGACGCGGGTGCCGTTGGCGTCGGTTTCCCAGCGCAGGTCCGCGCCGATGTCGCGCGCCCGGCCGCGCATGCTGTCCACTCCGCGTCCGTGCCGGACATTGGCGGGCATGCCGGATCCCTCGTCCGCGACGACCACCTGCAGGCCGTCGACGGCGTCGCAGCGCGCCCCGATCACGATGCGTGCCGCCTTGGCGTGCTTGAGCGCGTTGGCCAGCGCCTCCTGGACGATGCGCAGCAACTGGAGGATCACGCGCTCGTCGAGCGGCGGACAGTGTTCCAGCGCGAGTTGCCATTCGATGGCGATCGGCAGTTTCGCGAGCCGTTGCTGCATGCGGTGCCGGTAGTCGATGAGGGCGTTCTCGAGGCTGCTGTCGGCGCTGTTCAGCGTGTCGATGACGAGGTGCAGGTCGTCCAGGCACTCGCGCAGCATTTCCTCCATCTGCGCGGGCGTCAGGTCCGCGTCCAGCGCCCGCAGGCGTGCCGTCGCCAGTTGCGACCCGAAACCGTCGTGCACGTCCTGCAGCAGGCGCTTGCGTTCGTCGAGGCGCGCCCGCTCGCGCTCGACCTCGACCAGCCGCGCATTCGCGCGCTGCGCCTGCGCGTCCGCGTGCTCCTTGTGCATCAGCACCAGCCCGATCGTCGAGAGCAGCAGGCACGCGGTCCCCTGTACGTACGTCGCCGTCTGCCAGGCATCGGAGGACACGAGATCGATCGCCGCGGGCGCATCGGACCACGCGATGACGACGCGCTGGAGGAAGCCGAGAACGCCGAATCCAATGCCCGCGAGGAAGATCCACCGGCTTCGTTCCACGTGCAGTCGGCCCACCGGCGGGTCTCCCTTCAGCGCCACCCAGCCGATCATCGCCACCTGGACCGCCAGCACGAGTTCCACCAGCCGGATCGCCTGTTGCTCGTCGTGCGCGAACGCCACCGACAGCACGGCCACCAGCGTGAAGGGCAGCCACAGCCACGTTCGGTGGACTTTCCATCCGAACGAAGCGGGGAGGGCCTTCAGCGCGGCCGTGCAGTCCGCCGACTGCACCCAGTAGGCGGCCACCACCAGCCACGGTCCCGCATCCTCCGCCGCCATCACGTAGAGGGCGTAGGCCATCGTGTTGAGCAGCATCGCGGCGCCCCACCACAGCAGGCCGGCATTCCCGGTCTGGCCGAGTCCGACGACCAGCACTGCAACCGCCATCACGCCGGAGACGATCAGCACCATCAGCAGCATGGTCGGGACATGCGCGGACATGAGCGCCTGAGTCATGCGTGTGGCTCCTTGATGTCCGTGGGTGAGAGGGCTTCGTGCAGGCGCCGCCGGAGGGCGGCCGCGACGACGATCCACCCGGGCGGGAGGGGCGTGCGCTTCAGGCGGACTTGCGCTTCCGGGACGCGGGCATGCGGACGGTCACGGGCCTGGTCGCGCGGGTGGGGCCGCACTGCGGATCGCACACCGCGCTCGACCCGCAGCAGTTCTCGGTGAGGTAACCCACGAGGCCGTTCATGGCGTCCAGGTCGGCGCGATACCAGAGGAACCGCCCGTCCTGCTTCGGCGAAATCAGTCCCGCGTGCGTCAGTTCCTTGAGGTGGAACGACAGCGAACTCGCGGGCACCCGCAGCTTGTCGGCGATCCGGCCCGCGGGGAGACCCTCGGGCGCGTGCTCGACGAGCAGCCGATAGACGCTGAGCCGGGTGTCCTGCGCCAGCGCGGCGAGGGCGGCGACCACGGAGGACGTTTCCATGTTCCTTCGAATATACCGTCCGGTCGACGGTTGTCAACGCTCGGTGCGTGCGTCGCACCCGAGGCTGGAACGGCGTACCATCGCGCCGTCGCCGCGCGGGTTGCCGCGGCATGCGAGTCGGATGCCTCGAACGTGACTGCACTGCCGGACCATGAACGGCCCGACGCCACCTGCGGGTAGCGCGGGCGTGCCGACGGGACCCATCGTCGCCGACGTGCTTCGGCGCATCGAAAATGCAGACGAGACGGCGGGCGACGCCGCGCGCGCCGCGGCGCTCGCGTTGCTGCTGTCACGATTCTCGGTGAGTCCCAAGTACCTGGGCGAGCCGGGCCCCTCGGACGACGAGATCCTGACCATGGCGCTGGCGGCGCTGCGCGCGCCCGACCACGACAAGCTGGTGCCCTTCCGCTTCGTGGTCGCGCGTGGCGAAGGGCTTGCCCGGCTGGCGCAACTGTTCGTCGATTACGGCATGCGGCGGGGCAAGAGCGGCGACGAACTCGAGCAGGAGCGGGTCCGGGCGCTGCAGGCGCCGGTCGTCGTGGCCGTCGTCGCGCGCATCGACGAGCACAACGACGTGCCGGTGCACGAACAGTGGGCCTGCGTCGGCGGTGCAGTGAGCAACTTCATGACCGCCTGCCACCTGCTGGGCTACGCGGGCAAGGTGCTCTCCGGCGTGCGCGCGTCGGACGCTACGATCCAGCGCGCGTACTGCGCGCCTGGCGAGCAGCTCCTGGGATGGATCTCGCTCGGCACCGGCACGGGGCCCGCCCGGCGGCGCGGGGAGAAGGACCCGGGTTCCGTCGTGAGCACCTTCTAGCGACGGCCCAGCCGCGCCATCGCGGCCGCGGCGTTCACCGCAGGCACGCTCAGTGGCAGGGATCGGTCACGTCACGCCCGCTCGTACCAGGGCTTGCTCGCGTTGACGACGTGCACCACGAGCAGCATCACGGGCACCTCGATCAGCACGCCGACGACGGTGGCGAGAGCGGCGCCGGAGTCGAAGCCGAAGAGGCTGATGGCGGCGGCCACCGCCAGCTCGAAGAAATTCGAGGCGCCGATGAGGGCCGAGGGACAGGCGACGCTGTGCTTCTCGCCCAGCATGCGGTTGAGTCCGTACGCCACCGATGCGTTGAAGAACACCTGGATCAGGATCGGCACGGCCAGCAGCGCGATGACCAGCGGCTGCCGGATGATGGCCTCGCCCTGGAACGCGAAGAGCAGCACGAGCGTGGCGAGCAGGGCGGCGATCGACCACGGGCCGATCCGGGCCAGCGTGGCGTCGAACGCCGCGCGACCGTCGTCCCGGTGCAACAGCGACCGGCGCCACAACTGCGCGAGGATCACGGGAATCACGATGTAGAGCACGACCGAGGTCAGCAGCGTGTCCCACGGCACCGTGATGGCCGACAGCCCGAGCAGGAACGCGACCAGCGGCGCGAACGCCACCACCATGATCGTGTCGTTCAACGCCACCTGCGACAGCGTGAACAGCGGGTCGCCGTTGGACAGCCGGCTCCACACGAACACCATCGCCGTGCACGGCGCGGCCGCGAGCAGGATGAGCCCCGCGATGTAGCTGTCGATCTGGTCGGCCGGGAGCCACGGCGCGAAGAGCTGGCGGAGGAACAGCCAGCCGAGGAACGCCATCGAGAACGGCTTCACCAGCCAGTTGACGAACAGCGTGACGCCGATCCCGCGCACGTGCTGGCGCACCTCGCGCAGCGCGCCGAAGTCCACCTTCATCAGCATCGGGATGATCATGACCCAGATGAGCAGGCCCACCGGGAGGTTGACGCGAGCGATCTCCAGCCGGCCGATCGCCTGGAACACGCCCGGCAGCCACTGGCCGAGCGCGATGCCGGCGACGATGCACAGGAACACCCACACCGTGAGATAGCGCTCGAACACGCTCATGGGGGCGACGGCCGGGGCGGGTGCGGTGGGGGCGACGGTGGTCATGACGGCAGGACGCGCCGGTGCGTTTCAGGCGCCGACGGTGGCGATGCGATCGAGTTCGCGCTTCAGTGCGGCCCGGTCCTGCCCGAGCGTTGCGAGCGGGAGCGCGAGCAGCGCCTCGATGCGCGCGCGCAGGACACGATAGGCGCGCACGAATGCGGCGTCGATCTCCGCGTCCGTGCCGGTGGCCCGTGCCGGGTCGTCCACGCCCCAATGCGCGCGCACGGCGGCGCCCAGGTAGGCCGGGCACGATTCACCGGCGGCGCTGGCGCATACCGTGATCACGATGTCCGGCGCCTCCGGCAATCCGTCCCACGACTTGCTGCGGCAACCGTCCGACGCAATGCCTTCGCGGCCGAGGAGCGCGAGCGAACGCGGGTGGACGTGGCCCGCCGGATGGCTGCCGGCGCTCTGCGCGTGCCATCCGGACGGGGCGAGGTGGTTGAACGTCGCCTCGGCGAGGATCGAACGGCACGAGTTGCCGGTGCAGAGGAACAGGACGTTCACGCGTGACGTGCCGCTGTGCGGCTATCAGCAGCAGGACCGTGGCGACGTTGCCGCGCCGGCACAGCAGCCGCTGTCGGCGACAACGGCCGGTCCCGGCTTCGCCTTCGGAGCGCCCGAGCAACAGCTGCCGCCGGTTGAGGCTTCTGCCGCCTTGCCCGCGCCCCAGACGGGGATCGAATCGAGCGTGTGGAAGGCTTCCCACGGAATGCCCTGCGGGTCGGCCACCCAGTGCTTGTCGGACACGGCGTAGCAGCAATGGGCGCCGGGTTCCGCCACGGTCGATGCCGCATCCGCCGCCTCGAACCGCTCGCGAACCTGGGCCAGCTCGTCGTCGGAGTCCGTCTGGAGGCCGAGGTGGTCGAGCCCCGTGGCTTGGCCGCCGCGTTCCGAGATCGCGAAGTTCACGCGGGGATCGTCGAGCATCCACTTGGCGTAGTCGTGCTTGGTGACGGTGGGCTCCATCCCGAACAGGCCCGAGTAGAACCGGATGCTCGCCGGAAGATCGGCGACGGCGAGGTGGACGTGAAAGCGCTTCATGGGAATCTCCCGAAGGTGCTGGGCAAGTGCTATGTTTCGAGTATTGTCGAAATAAGAGCGGGCGTCAAGAGGGACGGCATCCGGCCCGTCGAGCATGCGGCCCCGGACCGGTCGTGCAACCACGTGGATGCCGCAGCGTTGCGCACGGAGTCGATACGGGGAAGGTGCGCGATCGCCGCAGCCATGCGGTTTCGCAGCGGAAGAGAACCGGCTGCTCGATGCTGCGCGGCCGCACCGGGCGATGCGTGCCGGCAACGCGCAGCGCGCTCCCATGCCGCGACGATTCCGTGTATCTTGGTGTGCGCCAACGTCGATGCGCCAAGGGCGGACGTCGACGCTCGAGTTGACTCCATTCCCCCGCCGGTCATGCCGCTCACGCCCCACGAGCCGAAGCGCACGTATCAGTTCATCGCGGACAAGCTCCGCACCATGATCCAGTCGGGCGAGTACGCGCTCGGCGCGCGCCTGCCGCCCGAGCGCGACCTCGGCCGGCAGTTGCAGGTCAGCCGCAACGTGGTGCGCGAGGCCATCCTGGCGCTCGAGGTGGCGGGCTACGTGGAGACGCGACACGGCGTGGGCACGGTCGTCGTCGCGGCCGAGCCGCGGACCGCGGCGCGCGCCGAAGTGCTGGCGGGTGCCAGCCCGAGCGACATCCTGTCCGTGCGCCGTGCGATCGAGCCGCAGGTCGCGGCCGTTGCCGCGGCGTCCGCCACGCCGGAGGACATCGCGCGGCTCGAGGACGCGGTGAAGGGCATCATGCAGGACGATGCGTTCCCGCCGACCGAGGCCGCCGATTGGTCGCGGACGTTCCAGATGCGGCTCGCGGAAGCCACGCACAATCCGGCGTGGGTGGTCGTCACGGACGAGCTGTGGCGGCTGATGCGCAGCCCCCTGATGGAGGGTATCCGCGTGCGGTCGAAGATCTATCTCAACCGCCGCCGGCGCCAGCGGTTCCGCCGCGACGTGATCGAGTGCATCGGGCGCCGCGACGCGGTCGGCGCGCGCGAGGCGATGGAACGGCACATCGACGCGGTGTACGCGTTCCTGTTCGACAAGCCGGTGCGCTAGCGCGGCGCGGCGGCTAGTCGGCCTTGATGCCGGCGGCCTTGATGAAGGTCGTCCAGTGCTTGAGGTCGGCGTCGTAGAGCGCCTGCATGTCCGCGGGCTTCGCACTCGGGTGCACCTCGGTGCCGATCGCCTCCAGCTTCGCGATCACGTCCTTGTTGCGCAGCGCGGCCGTCACGCTCGCGTGCAGCCTGTCGACGACCGGTGCCGGCGTGCCGGCCCGCACCGCCACCGCCTGCCACGGGTGAATGAACGCGGAAGCGGGAATGCCCTGCGCCCCCGCCGGCACGATCGTGGGCAGCGTCGCGACCTTCTCCTGCTGCATCGCGCCCAGGAACTTGATCTTGCCCGCGTCGGCGCTGCCCTTCATCGCGGGGGTCACGAAGTCGAACGTGAGGTCCACGTCGCCGGCGAGCAGCGCCTGGAACGCCGGGGCGCCGCCGCGATACGGGACGTGGATGTACTCGTACCCGGCCGCGCGCGCCAGCAGCTCGGCCGCGATGTGCGACGACGTGCCGTTGCCGCCGGAGCCGACCTTGAGTTCGCCCTTCTTCGCCTTGGCCGCCTTGACGACATCCTGCAGGTCGTTGAGC
Source organism: Burkholderiales bacterium (assembly GCA_046347715.1). Classification (GTDB taxonomy): domain Bacteria; phylum Pseudomonadota; class Gammaproteobacteria; order Burkholderiales; family Casimicrobiaceae; genus VBCG01. The sequence goes on along the minus strand of JAXMFO010000006.1, from coordinate 155,417 downwards.
GGCGAGTCGGCGCGGGCCAGGGCCACGACCGGCAGGGTCGTGATCTGCGAGACCATCGCGAGGTCCTTCGCGGGATCGTAGCCCACGTTCGCCATGAGGCTCGGATTGGTGAGGTGGCTGAACTGCAGGAAGAGCAGGGTGTAGCCGTCGGCAGGTGCGGCGACGAGCGCCTGCGCCGCGATGTTGGCGCTCGCGCCGGTCTTGTTCTCGACGACCACCGGCTGGCCCAGCGTCTTGCTCATCTCCTCCGCGAGGATGCGCGCCGCCACGTCGCTCGAACCGCCGGGCGGCACGCCCACCAGGAAGCGGATCGGGCGCGACGGGAACGCGGATTGGCCGAAGGCGGAAGGAGCGAGTCCGGCCGCGGCGAGTGCGGTCATGCCGATCACGAGTCGGCGGCGGGAGATGGGGTGGCGCATGGAGAGTCGGGCCTTGGGGGGGGCGGAAAGGTTGAGTGGTAGGACCACTATACCTCTGCTATCCTAAGCGCACTGACCCTCTCACGCAATGGGTCGGCCCCGCCGATCCCGACCATGGCCGCGCAACCTCGTCCCAACATCGTCCTCATCCTGGTCGACGACATGGGGTTCTCCGACATCGGCTGCTACGGCGGCGAGATCGACACCCCGAACATCGATCGCCTCGCCGCGCAGGGCGTGCGGTTCTCGCAGTTCTACAACGCGGGCCGCTGCAGTCCGTCGCGGGCCTCGCTGCTCACCGGGCTGCACCCGCACCAGACCGGCATCGGCGTGCTCACCAAGAACGACCTCGCGCACGGCGGCTACCCCGGCTCGCTCAACCGCGACTGCGTCACGATCGCGGAAGTGCTGCAGGACGCGGGCTACGCGACGTGCCTCGCCGGCAAGTGGCATCTCGTGTCCGATATCAGGAGCCCGAACGACGCGTGGCCCACCCGCCGCGGCTTCGACGAGTTCTACGGGACGCTGCAGGGTTCCTCCTCGTACTTCCAGCCGGGGTCGCTGACGCGGGGCGAGGTGAACGTCGAGTCGGAAGCGGTCGGCGACTACTACTACACCGACGCCATCACCGACTTCGCGTGCGACTTCGTGCGACGCGCGGGCGACGGCGACCGGCCCTTCTTCCTGTACGCTGCCTACACGGCCCCGCACTGGCCGCTTCATGCGCGCGAGGAGGACGTCGCGAAGTACCGCGGCCGCTTCGACGAGGGCTGGGACGTGCTGCGGGAACGGCGCATCGAGCGCCTGTACCGGTCCGGGATTCTCGACGAGACCGCCGCGCTCAGCGCGCGCGACCCCACGCAGCCCGCGTGGCGCGATGCCGAGCACCCGGCGTGGGAACTGCGGCGCATGGAGGTCTACGCGGCGCAGGTCGAGCGGATGGACCACGGCGTCGGCCGGATCGTGTCGGCCGTCGAGGCCTCGGGGCAGGGCGCGAACACGCTCGTCATGTTCCTGTCCGACAACGGCGCCTGCGCGGAGCCGCTGCCGCTCGACGGCGACGCCGACGCATTCGTCCGGCACCGGCCGTACCTGCGCCGGCTGCGGCCGCGCAACGGCAAGGAACTGCAGGTCGGCAACTACCCGTCGATCATGCCCGGCGGCGACGACACGTTTGCGAGCTACGGCCGCTCGTGGGCCAACCTCTCCAACACCCCGTTTCGTTTCTACAAGCGATGGACGCACGAGGGCGGCGTGGCGACGCCGCTCATCGTCCGCTGGCCGGCCGGCGGGCTCGCCGACGGCTCGATCGTGCGCGATCCGCTGCAGCTGACCTCGGTGCTGCCGACGCTGCTGGAGGCCGCCGGCGCAACGCATCCCGGGCACCACGCCGGGTGCCCGGTGCTGCCGCCCGAGGGCGTGAGCTTCCTGCCCGCATTGCGCGGACAGGCGCAGGCGGCGCCGACGCTGTACTGGGAGCATACCGGCAACGCGGCGGTGCGCGACGGGCGCTGGAAGCTCGTGCGCGAGTTTCCGCAGCCGTGGGAACTCTACGACATGGCCGTCGACCGCTCGGAGACACGGGATCTCGCGGCCACGCATCCGGACGTCGTCGCCCGGCTGGAACGGTCGTGGACCGAGTGGGCGGCGCGCGTCGGCGTCATCCCGTGGAACGCGATCCTGGCCGGCTATCGCGCCGCGGGCATGCCGGAGAACGACGCGGCCGGGTAGGGCGAGCCCTGCGGGCGGTCGTCGTCCCCCGCAGGATCCGTTCAGCGCCGCGTGCAGCGACCCCTAGGCCGCTGCGTGCGCGGTTGCGCCTCTAGCGAACCACTTCCACCTCGCTGATGCGCCAGCTCTTGTCGAAGAACGGCTCCAGCGGGCTGTAGAGCCGGAGGATGAGGAACCAGCCCTTGCCGGGCACCGTCTGGATCCAGTTGCCGCGCGCAACACCGGCCGGCTGCGTCGGGCCGAAATAGACCGTCGTGGACCCGTCCGCACTCGGTTCCGCCGCGGGCGACGGATAGCTCTGGCTGCCGGCGCGCGGATACCGCTGCGGCGTGTCCAGCATCGAGCGCGTCATGTTGTCGTAGACCGTCAGCGACCAGAAATTCGCTTCCGGGATGCCCTTGGGCAGCGTCACCTTGTACGTCTTCGCGCCGTCGAAGTGCTTCTTCTCGGCGTCGGTCATCGTCAGCAGGTATTGCGAACCGACACCCGGCAGGCGCATGGCCATGCCGGGCGTGATGCCGGTGACGCCGTAGAAGAAGTTGGTGCGCGCGTCCATGGTCCGGTACCCGGTCGGCGGGAACGGCTTGACGCCCTGCGGCGTGATCAGCGGGATCGGCGTCTCGAACTGGTACCCCGTCTGGAACAGGAAATTGAACCACGACGAGTTCGGGTAGTAGAACCAGCTCGGGTCGCGCGGCGACATGAAAAGCGTCCGCGACGTCGCGTTGGCGAGGGCGAGCGCCTCGGTCAGGATCTTCTTCATGCGCGCGTCGGGCGCGAACGGCTTGCCCTTGACGATGCCGATCGCGGCGATCGGGCCCATCAGTTCGGCATCGAGCGACGTCGCGGGCTCGCGCTGGACGACCTCGTTCAGCATCTCGTAGAACGTCCAGTCGCTCGGCGGAATGGTGTTGACGACCTTGCCGCTGCCTTCGTGGAAGACGGTCGGCGGCGGCGCCTTGACCGGCCCGAGGCGCGCCTTGCCGGCGAGGAAATCGGAGATCGGCGTGCCGACGCCGCCCGCTTCGTACGGATACACCTTGGTGAACTTGCGGATGGTCTCGACCACCGGCTTCGGGTCCTTGTGATCGGCCAGGAACGAGCGGCCGAACCACAGGATCGTGTTCGTCTGGGCGCGCGCGATGAAATATCCGCCGTCGGGCAACTGGCCGGTGTAATCGGGCGGCACGATCAGGTACTTGCCGCCTTCGCCCCGGTCGGGGCCGGGCACGCCGAGGTCGATGACCCAGCGGAACCACGCATCCTGCGCGACGCCGAGGAACATCGGCGGCGTCTCGATCACCACCGGGCCCTTGGACAGGTCGATCGACCCCATCACGTAGATCGTGTCGGCGTTCGCGGTCAGGAACAGCGACTTCGCGTCCATCAGTTCGGAGAAGACGAGCACCTCGTTGTCCTTGACCCCGAGGTCCAGCATGCCCTTGCGCAATGCGTTGATGCTGACGCCGCGCAGGTTGTCCATGTACGCGCGATAGGCGTACGTGAGGTCCAGGTTGTCGTAGAGCCGCTCGGCCGTGGCGCCCGACGGCACGCCGTTCGCGAACTCGAGCGTGCCGAGGCGGGACTCGACCTTGTTCGGCGTCACGAGCGACGGGGGCACGGCCGGCGCTTGCGCGCCTGCGTTCGGTGCCATCGCGGCAACCGCCGCGACGAGCATGGCGCAGCCCATGGTGGCGGCGAGGGAGCGGACGGCGCGAGCGTCTATACGTTTTGCGCCAATTGTTGGTTGGGTCATGTCGTCTCTGGAGTGGGTTGGAAAGAGGAGCAGCGGAGCGGATCGTTCCCGGGGGCGGCGAAGGATATCAACTCGCGTGCTCGATGGTCAGGGGTCGTGGTTGGTCACCGAAGATATCCGGGTCGCCGTCGTGGTCGCGCACCGATCGCACCGCGGGGCACGCCCATGCGCGATGGGACCGGGCCGTGGATGGAGGACGGTGGCGCCACACGCGCATCGGCAACGAAGCGCCGAACGCCGCGTTCCCGTCGCGGAAGGCAGGCCGCCGTTCCGCAGCCCGGACCAACGTTGCCTTCGCACCGGCGTGCGCGTATATCGTTGCCTTCGCGCCCGGGGCACACGGGACCCGGCGCCTCGCCCGACGCGTGCGAGCGGCTTTTCGCCCGAACGACCATCGAACGAGGAGGGTAGCGATGATCCGCATGTTCGTCAGGCACCAGGTGAGCGACTACGCAACGTGGCGCAAAGGCTATGACGCTTTCGAGCCGGTTCGGGTCAAGCTCGGTGTCCAGGCGCAGGGTGTGTGCCGTGGCGTGGACGACGCCAACGACATCACCGTGTGGCACGACTTCGCCAGCCTCGAGGCGGCGCAAGGCCTCGCCGGTTCCCCGGAACTGAAGAACGCCATGAAGGGCGCCGGCGTGATCGGTGCCCCCACGATCTGGCTGGCCCGGCCCGCCTGAGCGCGCGCGGGCGATGCTTCCGGCGTCGGGTGCGACCGGCACCCGTTCGCCACCATTCGGGGCGTTCGCCCCATGACGTCCGCCCGGCGTCACCGGCGACGGGCCCGTGCAGGCGCGGGAAGGGCGCACGATGAGTTCGTCCAATGCTTCGTCCAAGGGGATGCGTATCCGTCGCCGGCACAGCTGACGCCGGCGTCATCATGGACAGCGGGCGGGGCCGGCGTCACCTCGTAAGTTTGCGAGCGGCGGGCGCGGCCGGGGCGTAAGTTTTCCAGTCGGCACCGGCGACCAGGGCGCCGGCGCGGGCGCAGTTCTTCACCCGTGTCCCGTATGCGGCGTGTTCGCATTCCGGCGACGTGCCGATGGCCTGGGGGGAAGCGCCGGCGATTGGCACCGGGGACGAACAGCCGTGGATTGGCCTTCGCCGGATCGCATGCATGGGTGCCGGCCGCGGCGCGGCGCGACCGCCGGGATGGCGCAACGGCTCAAGTAGAATGCCGCATCATGTCGATATCGCCTCGTGGCCCGCGGGGCCGCGCGGCGTTCTGCGCGATCGTCGCGTGGCTGGTCGCCTGCGCCGCGCATGCCGCCGATCCCAAGCGGGTCCTCGTGCTCCATTCGTTCGGCCGGGAAACGTCCCCGCACGCCGAGTCCGCGGCCGCGTTCCGCACCGACCTGGCGCGCCGCTACCCGGGGCCGGTGGTGTTCACAGAGGCGAACCTGGATTTCGGTCGCGCCGTGAGCGATGCCGAGCAGGCCTCCATCGTCAACTACCTGCGCGAGCGGTTCGTCGATGCGCCGCCGGACGTCGTGGCGACCATGGGGGCGCCGGCCGCGCGCTTCTATGCGCAGCACCGGGCCGAACTCTTTCCCGGCGTGCCGCTGCTGGTGGGGGCGCTCGACGAGCGCAACGCCCGCCAGATTCCGCTGCAGCCGCAGGATGCCGTGGCCGCGGTCAGGACCGAGTTGCCGCGGCTGGTCGACAACATCCTCACGGTGCTCCCGGACACCGAGACGATCGCCATGGTGATCGGGACGTCGCAGCTCGAGCGGTTCTGGATGGGCGAGGTGAAGCGCGAACTGGCCCTCTACGAGGGCCGCGTGCAGTTCGAGTGGCTGAATACCCTGTCGTTGCCGCAGATGGAGGTGCGGGTCGCGACGATGCCGCCCCGGTCCGCCATCCTCTATCTCCTCCTGCTCAACGATGCTGCGGGCGTGCCGCACGAACGCCTCGAGGCCCTGACGAAGCTGCGCGCGGTCGCGAACGCCCCGATCTTCGGTGTCTACGAGGCGGAGTTCGGCAGTGGCGTGGTGGGCGGGCCCTTCACCGCCCAGGGGTCGGCGGGCGAGCGCCTCGCCACGGCCGCGCTGCGCGCGCTCGGCGAACCGGGCATCGCGGCACCCCGGTTCGACGTCCGGGGCTTCGAGCCGCCCGTCTACGACTGGCGGGAGCTCGAGCGCTGGAAGATCGATCCGGCCCGTCTTCCGCCGGGCAGCGCCGTGCGGTTCAAGCCGCCGACGGTCTGGGAAGATCACCACGTGGCGATCACGCTGACCGCCGCCGTCTTCCTGCTGCAGGCCGCGCTCATCGCGGGCCTGCTCATCCAGCGTTCGCGCCGGCGCCGTGCCGAGGACGAGGCCCGGCACCTCGGCGGCCGCATCCTCACCGCACAGGAGGACGAGCGGCGACGGCTCGCGCGCGAGATGCACGACGACGTGACGCAGCGCCTCGCGGCACTCGCCATCGACACCGGCACGATGCAAAGCCCGGCCGACGCGTCGTCCAAGCGCGAGGCGCTGGAGACGGTGCGCGGGCGCCTGGTGGGCCTGAGCGAGGACGTGCACGCGCTCTCGTACCGCCTGCACCCGTCGGTGATCGAGGATCTCGGACTCGTCGCGGCGCTGCGCGTCGAGTGCAACCGCGTCGCCCGGCAGGAACCCATCGCGGTGGAGTTCGACGGCGATTCCGTTCCCCGCCAGATCCCTGCGGATGCTGCCATCTGCCTCTTCCGCATCGCGCAGGAGGCGCTGCGCAACGTCGTGCGCCACGCCCGCGCCACCGAAGTGAAGGTCGCGCTCTGTACCCGCGACGGCGGGGTCGAGCTGGCGGTCCGCGACAACGGGCAGGGCCTGCGCGACGCGGAGGCCGTCGGCACGAGTCTCGGCCTCGTCAGCATGCGCGAGCGCGTGCGGCTGGTGGGCGGGCGGCTCTCGATCGCGAGCCGGCCGGGGCAGGGCACGGCGGTCGTGGCCTGGGTGCCGCTGCGGGAGGCCGCATGACACGCGCGCGGATCCTGCTGGCCGACGATCACCGGATCGTCGTGGAGGGCCTGAAGGGCCTGCTCGCGACGGAGTTCGACCTGGCCGGCATCGTCGACGACGGCCGGCAGATGATCGCCGCGGCACGGGAGCTCGGTCCGGACGCGATCGTCGCCGACATCACCATGCCGCACATGAACGGCATCGAGGCGCTGGCCGCGCTGCGGGCGGAGGGACTCGACGTGCCCGTGGTGTTCCTGACCATGCACCGCGAGGTGGAATATGCGGCGATGGCGCTGGAAGCGGGGGCGGCGGGCTACGTGCTCAAGCACGCGGCACCGGACGAGCTGCTGCAGGCGGTGCGCGTGGCACTGGCACGGGGGACGTTCGTGAGCCCGGTGCTGGCCGGCGAACTCTTCCACGCGAGCCGCGCGCGCACCGCTGCGCCGGGGGCGGGCAAGGCGGTGCTATCGGAGCGGCAGCGCGACATCCTCCGGCTGCTCGCCGACGGCCGCTCGGCCAAGGAGATCGCGAAGGCGCTCGCCATTTCGCCCCGCACCGTCGAGTTCCACAAGTACAAGCTGATGGAGTCCCTCGGCCTGCGCAACAGCGCCGAACTGATCCAGTACGCCATCAAGCGTGGCATCGTCTAGCCCGGGCGCCGACCGGTGTCAGACACCTCGCATCGTGCAGGCGCGCGGCGAGGGGTCAGACCCCGGCCCTGTCGGGGTCTGACCCCGGGTTCATCGGCACCGGTAATTTTTCCGGTCCCTGCCCGCAACCGTCCGAGGTGACGCGAGACGGCCTCCCGCCCGATCCTGCACCCACCTGATCGGCCCGCGCCCCGGCGCGACGGATGCGATGACCTGCGTACTGCTGGCGGAACGCCACCACGCCCTGGGCGACGGTGTGCGTGGATTGCTCGAAGCGAGCTTCGGCTTCGTGTTCACGGTGGTGGACGCGATGTCGCTGCTGGAGGGCGCGGCGCGCCTGCAGCCCACGTTGGCGGTCGTGGATCTTGCGCTGGCCGGGGGCGATCTTCCCGGCCTCGTGGCCCAGCTGCGCGAACGTGCGACCGCCACCAAGCTGCTGCTCCTGAGCGTGCACGACGAGTGGACCGTCGCCGCCGACGTGCTGGCGGCCGGCGCCGACGGCATGCTCGTGAAATCGCGGATCGCCGACGAGCTGCTGCCGGCCGTCGACGCGATCCTGGCGGGTGGGCGCTACGTGTCCGCGCCTGTGGTCCGCGGCGCGCCCCTGGCGCTCGCGACCGCCGCGGGCAGTGCGCCGTCGGATGTATCCGGGCGGGGGGTCGTGCGATGATGGCGTACCTCATTGCCACGGGGCCGCGGCGCGCGCCGGCGGCCACCACCATCCAGTTTTCGTCAACAAGGAGAAGTGCCATGAAGAAGATCACGGGTGTGACCGCCGTCGCGATCGGGCTGTTTGCCGCCATCGCGTATGCCCAGATGCCGATGGTGGACGCGGCGGCCAACCGCGTGGTGCAGAAGTACCAGGCGGCGTCCTGCGAGCAACTGTGGGCCAACCGCGGCAAGCCGGGATCGCCCGAGGAGGAGCGCGCCATCGCCTTCCTCAAGCAGGACGCCGCCGCACGCCAGGAGTTCTTCAGCCGTATCGCGGGGCCGGTGATGAACAAGATGTTCGAGTGCGGGATGATCCCGTGATGCCGGCCGCCCCCGGACGCCGGAAGTGGCTCGCCGGAGCGGCCGCGCTGGGCGCGGGCCTCTGCGGCGGGCTCGCCCAAGCGCAGTTGCTCGAATCGCTGAAGGAGGCGGTCACCGGGCCGCCCACGCAGGCCGACATCGCCAACGCGCGGCGGGAGGTGCAGCAGGCGGCGTCGAATGCGCTGTCCGCGCTGTACGGGATCAATCCGGCCGCGCGGACGGCGGTCGAGCGCGCCGCCGGGTACGCCGCGTTCAGCACCTTCGGGATGAAGCTGCTGGTCGCCGGCGGCACGAGCGGCAAGGGCCTCGCGGTCGACCACCGCACCCGTGCGCAGACGTACATGAAGATGCTGCAGGTGCAGGGCGGTCTCGGCGTGGGCATCGACAAGATGCACCTCGTGTTCGTGTTCACCGAGGAGCGGGCGCTGGCGAACTTCATCCACCAGGGCTGGGAATTCGGTGGCCAGGCCAACGTCTCGGCCGTCGCCAGCGGCGAGGGCGCGATGTTCAGCGGCGCCGCGGCGATCGCGCCGGGCGTCTATCTCTACCAGATCACCGAGACCGGACTGTCCGCGACGCTCACCGTGTCCGGCACGCGCTTCTTCGTGGACAACGAGCTCAATTGACGTGAACGGGCGGCGCTCGGGTGCCGGACGGGCGCTGACCCTGGCTTTCGCGCGGGCGCCGGAGGCGCCGCCCATGCAGGAGTCTTCGCAGGTGCCTGCGCGCTGACGGACCGCGCGGACCCGAATCGCCATGCTGGCCGACCATCCGATCTTCGTGGTGTTGATCGCCGCGGTCCTGGCACCGCTGGTCGGGCAGACGAGCCTCGGGAAGCGCGTCCCGGTCGTCGTGTTCGAGGTGGTGCTCGGCGTCGTCATCGGCCCGCACGCGCTGGCGCTCGTCGAATACGACCGCTTCCTCGGGATCATGCACAACGTCGGGATGGTCGCCGTGCTCTTCATGGCAGGCATGGAGATGGACTTCGCCCAGATCCGCGGCCGGCCGCTGCGACTCGCGTTGCTGGGATGGCTCGGTACGATCGCCATCGGCCTGCTCGGGATCGGGGTCATCGACCTCGTCGGGGGCGACGTCGCGCCGTGGATGGTGGTCATCGCGCTCGCGACCACCGGGCTCGGCACGCTGTTGCCGATCCTCCGCGACGGCGGCCAGCTGGGCACGCCCTACGGACGGATGCTGCTCGCGGCCGGGACCGTGGGCGAGGTCGGGCCGATCGTCGCGGCGTCGCTCGTGCTGTCGACGCGATTCTCGTCGTGGCAGGAATTCGCGCTGCTCCTCGTGTTCCTCGCGCTCGTCGGGACCGCGATCGCGGTCGGCGAAGGCCTCCGGCCGCCGCGCGTGATCGCGCTGCTCGCGCGCACGATGCACCAGAGCACGCAATTGCCGGTGCGCATCTCGCTGCTGCTCCTCGGCGTGCTCGTCTTCGTCTGCGAGCGGATGGGGTTCGAGGCCGCCTTCGGCGCGTTCGCCGCCGGCATGATCGTGGGCGTCGCGGCGCGCGGGCCGGACGGCCAGGAGTTCCGCATCAAGATGGACGCCGTCTGCTTCGGCTGGTTCGCGCCGTTCTTCTTCGTCGGCACCGGCGTCGCGTTCGACGTCGCCGCGCTCATGCGCAGCGGTACCACGATGCTGCTGCTCCCCGTCTTCTTCCTGCTGTTCCTCGCCGCCCGCGGACTTCCCGTCTTCCTCTACCGCCGCGACCTGCCGCCACGCGACCTCGTTCCGTTCGGGCTGTGCTCCGCCGTGGCCTCCCTCGGCATCGTCGTCGTGGTCACCACGGCCGGGCAGAAGTCCGGGCACATGCGGCCGGAGACGGCGAACGCGCTCATCGGCGCGGCGCTCCTCTCGCTGCTCGTGTACCCGACCGCGGCAAGGGCGCTGCTCGCGAGTGCGGCCGGGAGCGCCGACGTGCCGGACCAACGCCCGTCGGCGGCCGCCCCCGGAGATTCGGGCACCGGCTGACGGATCAGGGCGTCGGCGCGTGGCGGCAGCGACGGCGGGACGCCGAACGGGATGGTCTCTCGCCCCCGCGCAGGATGCGGACGAGGAGCGGTGCGGCAGGGGCGTGACCTTGCGCGCGTCCGGGGCTGCACCCGCACTGCGGTGATAATGCCGACGATGCCGGCCCCCGATGGAGCGCGAGGCAGCGGCGCCCCTTGAGGCATGACCAAGAGCCGTACGCACCCACCCGACCATGAACGCACACCCCATCGACGCCTGGCACGCCCTGGTCCGCTCGCACGATCCCGCGGGGCTCGACGCACTGCTGGACGACGACGCCGTCTTCGTCTCGCCGGTCGTTCACACCCCGCAGCGGGGCAAGGCCGTCACGATCGCGTACCTCGCGGCGGCATTCCGTGTCTTCTTCAACCCGACGTTCCGCTACGTCCGCGAGATCCGGGGGACGTCGGATGCGATGCTCGAATTCGAGACCGAGATCGACGGCGTGCGGGTCAACGGCGTCGACATCGTCAAGTGGAACGAGGACGGGAAGATCGTCGAGTTCAAGGTCATGATCCGTCCGCTCAAGGCCATCAACCTGATCCAGGAGCGGATGGGCGCCATGCTGGCGGCGATGCAGCGCCCGACGTGACGCCCGGCGCAGGCCGGTCGCCGCGGCGGGTAATCCCCAGTGGGTTCGCCAACCGATCCCCGGACCGGCGACTTGGAGGCGGCGGTCACGTCACGGCAGGGTGAGCCGGCCGGCGGGACTGTTCCCGTCCCGCATCGGTTGCGCGGCCGGGACGCCTGTCGTCGATGGTCAGTTGACCGTAAACAGCGGCCACGAGTCCGGAATGCCCTTCAGTTCGAACTCGCCCCGCGCGGTGAACTCGATCCCCGAACCGGCGACCAGGTCACGCACGATGCGCGAGGTCCACACTTCGTTGGGCTCGGCGCGCGCCGCCACCCGGGCCGCCGTGTGCACGGCGATGCCGCCGATGTCCTCGCCCATCAGCTCGATTTCGCCGGTGTGCAGTCCCGCGCGGATTGCGAGCCCGAGCTGCCCGACTTCGTCGCGCATCGCGAGCGCACAGCGGATGGCGCGCGCCGGCCCGTCGAACGTGGCGAGGTATCCGTCGCCCGTGCTCTTGATCGCCCGCCCGCGGAAGCGCGCGACGACGCGTTGCGTCAGCGTATTGTGCTGGTCGAGCACGGCGCGCCACCGCTGGTCGCCCATGTCCACGGCCAGCCGGGTCGAGTTGGCGATGTCGGTGAACAGCACGGTGGCCAGGATGCGGTCGGGTTCGGCGACGACGCGCTCGCCGGTGACGAACTCCTGGATCTCGTCGACGTAGGCATCCGCATCCCCGACGAAGGGAAAATGGTCGCGGCCCGGCAGTTCGACCAGGCGGGCGCCTTCGATGTGGTCCGCCAGGTGCTGGCACCGCCCGCGATAGTCGGCATCGTCGGCGCGGCACAGGACGAGCGTCGGTACGTGGATCGACGGCAGGACCGCGCGGACGTCGATGAGACGGTTCATGCGCCGGAGTGCCACGCCCGCACCGGGGCTCGCCCCCAGGCGGACGAGCTTGCCCAGCCATTCGTTGAACGGCCGGTCGTCCGCCATCGAGGGCGCCGTCCAGCGCAGCATGTTGCGCACCATGTCCGGGCTGCCCCAGTTCCTGCGCACTTCCTCGTCGACCTCGTCGACCGCCTCCAGTCGTGCTCCCAACGGGTAATCCGGCGACCACGCCGTCTTCGCATAGGTTGCATACAGGACCAGGGCCTCGGTCCGTTCGGGGTAGGTGGCGGCGAACAGGATGCTCATCGGACCGCCTTCCGAGATGCCGAGGACCACGGCGCGCTTGCTCCCGGCGCTGTCCAGCACGGCGCGGATATCGTCCATGCGCTGTTCGAGCGAAGGAACACCGGCCACGCGATCGGAGAGCCCGGTCCCCCGCTTGTCGAACTGGATCAGGCGGCAGAAGGAGGCGATGCGCCGCAGCATGCGCACGTACAGCGGCTGTTCCCAGGCGTGCTCGAGGTGCGAGATGAAGCCGGGCGTCATGATCATGTCGATCGGACCATTGCCCATCACATGGTAGGCGATGCTGACGTCGCCGCTTTGCGCGTACTGGGTGGTGGGGGGTGTCATGGGTGCCGGCGGAGGGTTACGGGGCGCACAACACGGGCCGAACGCGGGATGGTAATGCAACAGCGCGGCGCCTGGAGTCCTCGCACGCTGCTCGGCGAGAGGTGAGCAGCCGCCCGATGCTCAGTGCATCGGCGGCCGGAGTCGCTTGCTCGCCGTCGATATCGCGTAGTTCACCAGGCAGTACAGGATCGCCACGACGAGGTACACGGGCACCAGCGCGTGGTAGTTGGCGATCAGCACCTTGGCGTTCTGCATCAGTTCCCCGTAGGTGACGACGTAGCCGAAGGTCGTGTCCTTGACCACGATGACGAGCTGCGCGACCAACGCCGGGACGATGTAGCGAAGCGCCTGCGGAAAGACGACCAGGAAGAAGACCTGGGCTTCGGTCAGCCCGAGGCTGCGCGCGGCGTCGGTCTGGCCGCGGGGCACCGCAAGGACACCCGCACGGTAGACCTCGGCCACCACGGCGGCGGTGCTCAAGCCGATCGGCAGCGTCAGCATCCAGTAGGTGGGGAGCTTGATGCCGACCGACGGCAGCACGAGGAAGCACACGTAGATGAGCAGCAGCGTCGGCGTTCCCCGCAGGAACTCGATGGCCGCGATGCTCGGCCAACGCACGAACCGCGGCCGCGCCAGGCGGCCCAGCAGCAGCACCAGCCCGAGGGCCAGCGCGATGACGGCGGCCATCGCCGCCGACGCCAGCGTGCCGAGGAGGCCACGGGCCAGGAAGGTCCAGGTCGTGGACCATGCGAAGAGTTCCCAGAGCCGGGGTGCCAGCTGCCCCGCGTCGCGGAACCGGAACACGATGCCCGCAGCCAGCACGAGGAGCGCAACCGCCGCGACCACGCTCGTCGCCTGCATGACGGCCCGGGCCCGGGGGCTGGGCGCCGCAAACAGGATGTCGTCCAGCGCGCGGCTCATCGCAGTATCCGGACTTTCTCTTCCACGACCGCACCTGCCCAGGCGATGAAGAGGCCTGTCGCCACGTACATCGCGGCCGCCACCGCGAATGCCGCCATGCCGGCGGCGGAGTCGGTGGCGATCTTGGACACGAGCGCGGTGAGTTCACGGCCCGGAATCGGCACCTGCGACGCGAGCGAGGTCGACAGCATCAGGGCGATCAGCAGCGACGTCATCGGCTGCACCACCGTGCGCAGCGCCTGCGGCAACACCACCGACGCGACGATGCCCATCGGCCGCATGCCCAGGCTGAGCGCGGCCTCGACCTGGCCGCCGGGGATGGTGTTGATGCCCGAGCGCAGGTAGTCCGCCGTGAACGCGGAGCAGACGAGCGTCAACGTCAGGATCACGCTGGGCTCGTAGTCGATGACCACCTCGAGATCCGGCAGCGCGAAGACGATGAAGATCAGCAGCGCCACGCTGGGAATGTTGCGGAAGATCTCGACGTAGCCGGTGAGGACGAGGCGCAGTGGCGGCAACGGGAGGAGTCGCAGCACCGTGACCAGCGTGCCCAGCAGGACGCCGGGCACGAACGACAGCAGGGTGAGCTTCCAGGTCAAGAAAAGGGCCTGCCCGAAGGCAGGCCCGTACTTGGCCAGGAGCCCGGCGAGGTCGCCCATCCGTTACGGGATGGCGGGGGGCGCCGGAACGGCCGTGCTGCCCGTGCGCTGTCCGATGGAGATGGTCCAGAGCTTGGCCCACGTGCCATCGGCGGCCAGCTTCTTCAGGAACGCGTTGATGAACGCCACGCCGTCCGAGCCCTTGGGCAGCCCGATGCCGTAGGGGTCCTGCGCGCCGAACGGCGCACCGGCCAGTTGCGTGTCGCCGGTGCCGAGGCTCAGGGCGTTGAGCAGCAGCGTGTAATCGGTGACGTACGCGTCCACGCGTCCCTGGCGCAGCGCGTCGAGGGCTTCCTGGTGCGTCTGGAACTCCTGCACGACCGCCTTGGGCGCGTATTGCGCCAGGATCGCCGGCCCCGTCGAGCCGGCCTGCGTGGCGACCTTCCTGCCGGCCAGGTCGTTGTACGACTGGATCGTCTTGTTGTTCGCCTTCACCAGCACGCCGGCCTGCGACGTGTAGTACGGGCCGGCGAACGCGATCTTCTCGGCCCGGGCCGGCGTGATGGAGTAGGTGGCGAGCACCATGTCCACCTGGTCGTTGATGAGCACCTGCTCGCGCGTCGACGAAGTGACCTGCGTGAACTGGTACTTGGTCGCGTCGCCGAGGATGTAGCGCGTGATCAGTTGGGCCAGGCCGGCGTCGAAGCCCCGCATCCGCCCGTCCTTCTCGTTGAGCAGCGAGAAGAGGTTCGAGGTCTGGGTGCCGCCGAGGCGCAGCGTGCCGGCCTGCTTGACCTTGCTGGCCCAGGTGCTGGAGGCGATCGTCGCGGCATCCGCGACGGGACCCTGCGCCACCAGCGCGTCGAACGCCGCCGCATTGATGGGCGTGCCCTGGGCGAACAACGGGCCGGCGGTCAACGCCGACAGGGCCAGGAGCGCGAATTTCAGAGCTGATGTGATGGACATGTGGTCCTCCGGGAGGGGTCTGCAACGCGTGAATATAAAGCAACCGCGGACGCCGCCGACCCCTCGAGCTATCCGTCGCCCCTTACCGGCTCCACGGGCCGCCACGACCGGAATCCGCAACAGCGCGGGTGGCGCGGCGTGTCGGGACGGGCGCGGCGCGCTGCAGTGCCGGTACCTTGCGGGCGGCGTGACTGTTCTGAACAACCGCGCCGGCGCTTGCGAGGCGCTGGTCGCCATCGCCATCCGGCGCTTGACCGCCGTTGTCGGTCCGACCACACTCGGCGCGTTTTGCCGGAACCGGCTTCCCGTTTGCGTGCCTGCTTCGTGAGGAGGCGGCAAGGGAGACGACGGCGACCGCACCGACCGCAACCCTGACCCAAGGACATCGCATGAACCGACGACATTTCCTCGCGCATTCGCTGCCCGGACTCGCGGCCGCATCGATGGGCGTCACCGGTTGCAGCAACGACAGCGGGACGGCGCAGCCGCCGGCCCCCATCGGCTCGGGATTCCCCAAGCCGGTCTTCATCACGAGCAACCCTGGCTTCAGCGACTACCGGCCGTCACCGGACCGGTCCGGGCAGAACATCCTGTTCGAGCGCACGGTGGCGCCCAACCCGCGCGACGAGAACACGCAGATCTTCATCATCCGCGGCGTAGGCACGGCGAATCCCACGGTGGCGCCGTTCCTCACCGTTCCCGCGAACCCGCCTGCGACCTGGCCGTACTCGCAGACGCGGCCGGACTGGAGCTGGGTCACCAACGAGGTGGCCTTCAGCGGCGGGCCGAACAACCAGGGGCCGAACCAGGTCCACCTCGTCGCCGGCGACGGCGTGGCGCCGCGCCTGGTCGCCGACACCAACGCCCACATCTATCCGATCTGGACGAGCGACGGCAAGCAGCTCGTGGTCTACGACGAGAACACCAACGTCGTGCAGCCCGGGCCGCCGCGCATCGGCCCGCCCGTCACGCGACTCATCAACCCGGACGGCACGGTCGTGCAGTCCAACATGAACGGGCTGGACATCGCCGGCGTGCAGGTGTTCGGCGGATTCGCGGCGCCGAAGCCCGGCAATCCCCTGCAGATCGCGTTCGCGGGGCAGCCGGCCCTCCCGTACTGGGGCGCGACCCCGCCGAATCCGCTGCCCAATCCGCTGCCGTTGCCGGTCTACAACCAGGACAACAACTACGTGTTCGTGAATGCCTACCGGGGCGGGGTCTTCACCTCGCAGCCGCTCGAGTCGGCGGCTCCGGTCGTGACCTACGACCCGGCGTACCAGGGGCGGGCGCCGTACTGGTCGCCGGACGGCAACTACGTGGTGTTCGAATCGAGTCGCATGGGCGGCTACGCGCTCTTCCTCGCAAACGTCGCGAAGGGGACCGCGCCGGTGCAGCTCACCGAGGCGACCTACTGGGCGCAGCACGCGAAGTTCCTGCCGTACGGCACGTCGGTGGTCCCCTCGGGCAAGGGCATCGTGTACACCGCGCTGCAGACGCCCAACGCGACCGGCAACGGGCCGCGCGGCATCGTCGTGCTCGACATCGGGGCGTTCCTCACGTGACGCGGTCGCCGGTGCCGGCCACGATCGGCACCGGCGACGCGCCGGAACGCTAAGCTGCGCCCCGGCCTGGCGGGCGTGCGTCTTTCGACTTCCGCCAGACCAGCGTGAAGTTGTTGGCCGGCATCGGTACGACCTCGTCCAGCGCCAGGCCTTCGCCGGCCGCGACCTCGGCCACCTTGTCCATGTCGCGCACGCCCCAGAGCGGATTCCGCGCGCGCAGGCTCGTGTCGAATTCATCGTTGCTCGGCGACGTGTGGACGCCGCCGCGCAGGTACGGACCGTAGGTCACGAGCACGCCTGCGGCAGGCAGTATCTCGCCGGCGCCCGCCATCAGCGCGAGCGTCGCCTCCCAGGGTGAAATGTGGATCACGTTGATGCACACGATGGCGTCGGCCATGGCGACGGGCCAGGGACGCCGCGTGACATCGAGGGCGAGGGGCGGTCGTACGTTCGACAGGTCGGCGGCGGCTGCCCACGCCGCGATGGAGGCGTGGCGTTGCAGGTCCATCTCGCTGGGCTGGAAAGTGAGCAGCGGCAACGCGGCGGCGAAGTGGGCGACGTGCTGCCCGGTGCCGCTGCCGATCTCGAGAACCAGTCCGCGCGGCGGCAATACGCGCGCGAGCACCGCGAGGATCGGCGCCTTGTTGCGCTCCGGGGAAGGGGCAGTCTCGCGTGCGTCCACGCGGGGATGATAAGCGAGTCCGTGGAGGCGAGTCGTACGGGAGGCGTTGCAACGACGCCGGGCGCCGCGTGCCCATGGATGCGCTCCACCCGCGATTGCGGTTGTCGACCGGCCAGTGGATCTCGCGTTCGTCGACAGCGGGCACCCGTCCACTCGTTGGAGCACCCTGACGCACGGTGCATGGCAGGTGCGGCCGCTTCCTTGGGCGACCGCCGACGGACTGGCTTCCGTTGGGCGTGCACCAGGAACGGCGCTTGCGGCCGCGTCGTCCGTGCCGCACCCGCCGCGGAATCGATGGCCTTCCGAAGCGGTTCCCGCTCCCCGCCCGGTACCGGGCGCCGCGACCTCGTTGCGGTGTCCTGCAACGACGTTGCGCGCCGTCAAACGTTTGGCTGTTTCGGCCGGCACGCGCTGAAGTGTCGGCGGCCGTCGCCGATAACGTAACAGCGGGCAGTGCGTGGGCTGTTTCGTGCTGGCGATGCCTTGCGGGGCGGAAGGACGAACGCGTGGAACGGGGTTTTCCTGGGATTGCCGGCATCGACGGGTCGCTGGTGCAACTGACGGTAGGGGACGACGCCGACCTGTACCGCGACCTCATGCAGCGCTTCGCCGCGCGCTCGGCCGGGGTCGCCCAGGCGGTCGCGGACGACGTGGCCGCGGGCCGGCACGAGGGCGCCGCAAAACGCCTGCACGATTTTCGCGGCGTGGCCGCGACGCTCGGCGCGACGGACACCGCCGCCGCTGCGCGAGTGCTGGAGGCCGCGATCCGGTCCGACGAGCCGTCATTCGCGGTGCCGCTGCAGGCGTTCCGCGACAACCTGGACGCGCTCATGCGGGCGGCGGCGCCGTGGCTCGCCGAGACCGTCGCCGATGCGCCGTCGTCGGCCGCGTCCGGTCCGCTGGCGAACGACCGGCTGCAGTCCACGCTTGCCCAACTGGGCGACGCGCTGCGCGCCCGGCGCTTCGCGGCGCGGGGCCTCGCGGCGGACATCGCCCGGTCGCTCGCCGGCACGCCGCTGGCGGCGCGCTTCGCTCCGGTGGCCGAGGACACCGCCGCGCTGCGCTTCGCGGCAGCCGAGGCCGCGCTGGCCGCGTTCATTGCGCAAGGCGGGCACGCCCCATGATGCTCCCACGCGCGGCCCCCGCGGAGCGCCCGCAGGTGCTCGTGGTGGACGACAGTCCGGAGTCCCTCGAGTTGCTGGCGCATTGCCTCGCCGACACCTGCGACGTGCGGGTTGCTGCCGACGGCGACGAGGCGCTGCGGCTCGCGGCGGACGAGGCCCCCGACCTCATCCTGCTCGACGTGATGATGCCGGGCAAGGATGGATTCCAGGTTCTCGCCGCGCTGCGGGAGAACCTGCGGCTGCGCGAGGTTCCCGTGCTGTTCGTGACCGCGCGCCACGAAACCGCGTGCGAGGTCGACGGGTTGCGCGCGGGTGCGGTGGACTTCCTCGCCAAGCCGGCCGCGCGCGAAGTCGTGCAGGCGCGGGTTGCGCTGCACCTCGCGCTCCGCGAGCAGCGGTTGGAACTGCAGCGACTCAACGCGGCCCTCGAGGACGTCAACGCGAAGCTCGAGCACCAGGTCCGGGTGCGCACCCAGGCCATCAGCGAGTCGCTCGCGAAGGCGCTCGCCGGGAGCCGCGCCAAGACGGCGTTCCTCGCCACGATGAGCCACGAGTTGCGCACGCCGCTGAACGGCATCCTCGGCATGACGGAACTGGCACTCCGCCGTGCCACCGATCCCCGCCAGGTCGAACAGCTGCAAAGGTCCCGGCAGTCGGCCCAGCGCCTCCTCTCCTGCATCAACAACATCCTCGACCTCACCTACATCGACGGGGGCCAGCTCACGCTCCGCCAGGCGCCGTTCCGCCTGGGCGGCATCGTCGACCCGATCGACGCGACCTACGCACCGCGTGCGGCGGAGAAGGGCCTGGGCTGGTGGCTCGATGCCGAGCCGGAGTTCCGGGAACGGGTCGTGGTCGGCGACCAGGAGCGCCTGCTGCAGGCACTCGGCATCCTCGTCGACAACGCGGTGAAGTTCACGGACAGCGGGCAGGTGACGGTGTCCGCGGCGGCGGTGGAGCAGGGCGGGGCCGAAGTCGAAGTGGCGTTCGCGGTGTACGACAGCGGGATCGGTATCGATGCCGCGGACCAGGCGCACCTGTTCGCGAGCTTCGAGCAGGTGGACTCGTCGAACACGCGCCGGTTCGGCGGCACCGGTGTCGGCCTTGCCATCGCGAAGCGGCTCGCCGAGCTGATGGGCGGTTCGGTGACCTGCGAGAGCGCGCCCGGTGCCGGCAGCACGTTCCGCCTCGTTGTGCGCCTCGAACGGCCCGCGGCCCCCGACGAATCGGGCGCAGCGAACTGACGTTGCCCGCCGTTCGACGGGACCGCGCGTGCGATGGCTCGCGACGCGGCGATCGCGATCAGTTGAAGCTTTGCTTGCCCCTGGGCTTGTCGCACGCGGCGGTACGTTCGCGCACGCCCGTGGCCTCGTTGTAGACGAGCCGATTCTCCTGGAAGGGGAGCGGCGCTTCCGCGACGTCGCCGGGTCGCGTGCCGTGCCTCCACTCGGGCGGGCAGATGGCGGTGAAGCTCGCGAAGCCGCCGGTTCCGCCCTTCAGGCGCGGGAAGCCGATGGCGACCAGCGCTCCCGTGGCCGGAACCTGGTCGAGATTCGCCACGCCCTCCGCCTGCATGTAGCCGTTGTTCATCAGCCAGTCCTCGACGACGAGCGTCGGCGACGCATCGGCGTCCAGCGGCTCGTGTCCGTGCAGGAGGATCTTGCGCTCGAGGTGCAGCAGCTTGATGGCCTCCAGCGTCGCGCCCGGGAACTGGCCATCGGCCGGCTGGACGCGCGCGGCGTCCGGCCAGCGCTGCGACCAGTCCGACCGCACCATGACGACGCTGCCGGCGGGAATCGTGCCGTTCGTGCGCTCCCACGCGCGCACGTCGTCGGCGGTCAAGTGATAGCCGGGGCTGGCCGCGACCTTGTCCGCGATCGAGATCACCGCGAGCTTGCGCAGGGCGATCGTCGCCGGCAGCTCGTCGATGGCAGGGAAGCACGGGTGCCAGTGCGCGGGCGGATCGAGTTGGGTGCCGAACTGGTCGGTGGCGAAGGTGTAGGCGGTCGTCTCGAGGCCGGTCTTCTCGTAGGTGAAGGGGGCGTACGGCGACTTGTCGTCGAGGCGTCCCGTTCCCTGCACGAAGCGGGTGGTGGCGGGGAATCCCTTCCAGACCGGCGTGTCCGGGACGAGGACGTGCGACAGGGAAACGAAGCGCGCGCGTGCGAAGGCGGCGTCCCACACGCCCCAGAGACCCGGTCCCTTGCGGCCCCGCTCGCGGGCCAGGGCATCGGGCAACGTGGCGCCGGCCAAGGCGAGGCTGGTCAGCGTGAGCAGGCGGCGTCGGTTCATGATCGTCCTCGTCGGGGCATCTGATTGTGCCTCAGCCGCGGGTGGTCACGCGCCGGCACGTCGGAAGCCTCCGGTCGTGCGTGCTCGTTGGGCGCAAGTGTCCGTCGCGCGCGCGCACCGGCCGGCCGCGATCGCGGTACCTAGAGGCTGGAGACGGCGGAGTCGGGCAGGTTGGATTCCCGATCCGACCGGACCCACCACCGCAGCAGCATCGCGCACAGTGTGTCCGCGGCCACGGGCTTCACCAGGCAATCGTTCATGCCCGCGTCCAGGCAACGTGCGCGGTCCTCCGGGAAGGCCAGGGCGGTGAAGCCGAGAATCACGACCTGGCTGCCGGCCGGGAGCCTTCGGATGCGGCGGGTCGCCTCGAGTCCATCCATCCGCGGCATCTTCACGTCCATCAGGATCGCGTCGTAGCGGTTCCCCTCGACGAGCGCCAGTGCGGCCTCGCCGTCCGCGGCCGCCGTGACCGCCAGGCCCGCGTTCGCCAGCTGGTCGCAGACCACGTCCCGGTTGAGCGGGTCGTCGTCGACGACGAGCACGCGAGCGCCCGGATGCAGCCGGCGCAGTTCGCGTTCGGCGTCGGAGCCGGCCTCGCCGCGTTCGCCGGCATCCGGGTGACCCGACTTCTTCAGGCCGACCGTGCACCAGAAGGTGCTGCCGGTCCCGGGCGTGCTCTCGACGTCGATCGTGCCGCCCATCCGCTCGGCCAGGCGCCTGGCGATGTAGAGGCCGAGGCCCGTGCCGCCATACGGCCGGGTGAGGGACATGTCCACCTGGGCAAAACTGCGGAACAGGCGCTTGCAATCCTCGGCACTGATGCCGATGCCGGTATCCTCGACCTCGAAGCGCACGACGAGGTCGGCGGGACCTTCGTCGGCGACCGCGGCGCGCAGGGTGACGGTTCCGCTCGGCGTGAACTTGATCGCGTTGCCGACGAGGTTGTTGAGAATCTGCCCGATCCGCAGCGCGTCGCCCACGACGGTGCGGTCGGCCAGGGGGGGCGGCAACACCACGTTCAAGGCCAGTCCCTTGCCCGCTGCAATCGGTCCCTGCAGCGACCGGATCCGGGCGAAGACGTCCGCCAGCGTGAACGGTGCCTCGGCAAGCGAGAATTCGGCGCTGTCGATGCGCGCGGTATCGAGAATGTCGCCGAGCAGTTCGAGCAGGTGCCTCGCCGCCGCCTGCGCCTTGGCGAGGCAGTCCGTGACCCTGGCATCCGCCACGCGGCGCTGCGCGAGTTCGATCATCCCCATCACGCCGTTCAGCGGCGTGCGCAACTCGTGGCTCATCACCGCGAGGAACGCCGTCTTGGCGACGTTCGCCGCTTCCGCGGCGATCCGCGCGCGGTCGAGATCGGCCGTCCGTTCCGCCACGCGCCGTTCGAGTTCTTCGCTATGGGCCTCGGCCACGCGGCGGGCGTTGGCCTCGGCGAGGCTGCGCGCCTGTTCCGCTTCGACGCTCCGCGTGATGTCGACGTTGGTGCCGAGCATGCGCTCGGGTCGGCCCGCGTCGTCGAAGAAGACCTTGGCCACGGCCCGGATGTGCCGGATGGCGCCGTCGGGGGTGATGACGCGGAACTTCGTGTTGAAGGGTCGCTCGTCGCGGAGCGCGGCGTCGAGGTCGCGTTGCGCGCGTTCCCGATCCTCGGGATGCAGCGAGTCGTGCCAGGCTTCCTCGGTGCCGGGGAACCCCTCGCGGGTGCGCCCGTACAGCGCGAACATGGAATCGTCCCAGATCATCTTCCTGGTCCGGGGATTCCAGTCCCATATGCCGACGCCGTTGTGCAGTGTCGCGAGCGCGAGGCGCTCCTTCTGGTCCTGCAGCGCCGAGCGGGCGCGATCGTTGCGGGCGATGCTGTGCCGCAGCTGCAGCGCGAACGCCACGACCAGCAGCGAGACGAGCAGCGCCGCCACGGCAACGTAGACCTGCTGGCGGCGTGTCGGCGCGAGCTTTTCGTCGAGGCTCGGTCCGATCACCACCGTGACGCCGTAGTCGGGTATCCGGTGATAGCTGGAGAGGCGCTCGACGCCGTCGACCTGGGCCGCCCGGCGGAAGGAGCCGGTCACCGGTGCTCCCGGCTGCCGATAGGGGGAGGCATTGGTGAGCACCGTACCGATGAACCGGTCGGCGTCGGACGACCGGGCCATCACCTCCCCGGTATCGCGGATCATCCGGGCCGCGCCATCCTTGCCGAGGCCTGCATCCTGGTAGAAGCGAACGAAGTGGTCGGCGTCGATGGTGATGCAGATGCCGCCGTCGTGCCGACCCGTGTTCCGGAAGGGGCGTCCGACCGGGATCACCCACTTGCGCGAGACGGGATCGCGCGCCGGACGGCCGACGAACATCCGGTCGTGCGCGCCGGCCGCAAGTTCCTTCATGCACTGGACGACCAGGTCCCCGCGTGCCGCGGGAAGCGGGCGGTCGCTGTACTGGACGTTGCCGTCGCCATCGAGCACGAGGACCGCCGCCGCCACAGGGCCGAGGAGGTCCTGGTGATGGGCGAGGTCCTCGGAGAATCCCTTCGGATCGTCCTGCCACCGATCCCGCAGGATCACCAGCGAGTGGTCGATCGTGCGGAACGTCGTGTCCGCCTGTTTCGCGAACACGAGTGCCAGCGCCGCGGTCTCGACGCGGACCTGCTCGATGGCCTGCATTTCCGTGGCGCGCCAGTTCCAGGCGACCGCCAGCCACAGGAGAACCAGGGCGGCCCCTGCGACGACTGTGACCTGGTGACGCAACGGGATGCGCCAGCGGATTGCCCGCCCGGACTTCATCACGCGGATGGATGCAATGCCATGGTGACTATCGGCAGATTTTACGAGGCAGGGCGCGCGTCGATCTGACCCGCGTCAAATCTCGGGGGGCGTCGGCAGGCCTGCCCCCTGCCGTGGGGCCGGTCCGTTACTGGGGAAAGACGCCGAAGGCTGCGTACGCCTTCGCGAACGGGGGCTTGAGCGCATTGGCGGCTTGCGCGATCGCCGGACCCTTGCCGTCGGCTAGCGCCGCACCGAGCGCGTCCAGCGCATGGTCTTCGGCGGCGAGCGCGCCACGGTAACCTTCGAGCCGTGCGCCCTCGATCCCGTAATCGGCCGGATTCCAGCTCGCGCCCTTGACGCTGGCCCATTGCGTGCGTGCCTTCTCGAGCAGCGATTGGAGCGTGGCAACGTGGTCGGCGCTCACGGTACCGGTCGCCTTGGGCTGCGCCGTGGCGATGATCGTTTCCATGGTGGCGTGGAAGTCCGTCAGGAGATCGGGCTGGTAGGCGACCTTCATCGCCTGCCGCTGATGCCAGAGTGCATGCCGGACGATTTCCTGGGCGGCGTGCGCGTCGGCGGATTTCCCGTTCGCCAGGGCTGCACTGGCCTCGACATTCGCGTTGTCGGACTCCGCGAGGACCTTCGTCCACTCGGGGTTGCCCGGGAATGCCTTGCGCTGCCTTTCCGCGAAGATCGCCCACGCGGTTTCGTACGTCTTCTGCGCGGCCTGTGCCTTCGCCAGGTCCTTGCCGCCGGACGCCATGAGCGCCGGAATGTAGGCGCGATCCAGGGCGGCGCTGTCGGCGGCCAGCGGCGGAAGTTCGGCATTCGCCGATGCGGCGACGAGCACAAGCAAGGCGGCCAGGAAGGATGGGGTGAACTTCACGGACGTTCCTCTCGAAGGTGAGCGTCGGTGGGCCGGCGCAGCGGGCCGCGGCTGGTTGGATGGCGGTACCCGCCGCCGAGCGGCCCGGTGACGATTCGCCTGCCATTGAACTCCCGATCGGCCCGCTCGAAGGCGCGGGGCAACAAAGCGTTACAGGCAGTCGCTTGCACTTTGCGCGCGATCAAGTGGCCGAGGCGCTGCGCGCAGGCGCTGGCAGTTGCTCGTGCCGTGTGTCGAGGCTGCGCCAGCGCGACATCGCCGCCGTGGGCAGAATCCCGCGGGAGCACAATGTCGGTATCAAGGTCGTCCCGCTTGCCATGCCGCCCCAGGAACTCACTTCCCCGCCGCCCGACACGTCAGGGCACCGGCGCTCGCTGCGCTGGGTGGGCGAGGTCGCCGTCGTCGTGCTGGTCGTGCTCGCCGTCCAGTGGTGGCAGGGGCGCGACGCCCCGAGCGGCGCTGCGCCTGCGTTCGCCGGACCGACGGCCGACGGCGACGCGATGTCCCTCGACGGGTGGCGCGCAGCCCATCCTGGGGAGGCGGTCGCGCTCTACTTCTGGGCCGAGTGGTGCCCGATATGCAGGATGCAGGAAGGCAACATCGCAACGCTTCGGGACGGCCATCCGGTGCTCACGGTGGCGACGCGGTCGGGCAGTCCGGGGCAGGTGGCGGCGGTCCTGCAGGCGCGAGGGATGAACGGGCCGGTCGTGATCGACGCCGACGGCGACATTGCGGCCCGCTACGGCCTGCACGGCGTTCCGGCATTGGTGGTCGTCGACCCCGGGGGCGAGTTGCGTTCCGTGGCCGTGGGCTATACCACCACGGCGGGCATGTGGCTCCGCCTGTGGCTGGCGGGGTTGCGTGGCTGACGCGCCATGCGCGTTGCCTTTGTGATTGGAGTGCGAATTGAGTTCCCAACCCGCCCGCTGGTCCGATTTCGTGAATGCACTCCGGCATGAGGTCGTGCCGGCGCTGGGGTGCACCGAGCCCATCTCGGTCGCGCTGGCGGCGGCCATCGGCGCGCAGTACCTCGGCGCAGCGCCCGACCGCATCGAGGCGAAGGTCTCGGCGAACCTGATGAAGAACGGGATGGGGGTCACGGTCCCGGGCACCGGCATGGTCGGCCTGCCGATTGCCGCTGCGGTCGGCGCGCTCGGCGGCGATCCGGGCGCCGGGCTCGAAGTCCTGCGTGCGCTGACGCCGGAGTCCGTCGCCGCGGGGAAGAAGATGCTCGCCGACGGCGCCGTCGACGTCGGCATCGTCGCCGTCCCGCATCCGATCTACGCCGACGTGCGACTGTTCAAGGGCGCACGCAGTGCCCGGGTCTGCATCGCCGATGCGCACACCAACGTCGTGCTGGTCGAACGGGACGGGGAAACCGTCCTGCGCGCCGACGGCCGCACGGGTCCGCATGCCCCTACCTACTCGCTCAGGGGAGCCGGGGCGCGCGCGGTGTTCGAGTTTGCAATGACGGTGCCGTTCGCCGACATTCGTTTCATCCTCGACGCCGCGCGCATCAACACGGCCCTGTCGCAGGAGGGGATGACGGGCAACTACGGGTTGCACATCGGCGCCACCATGGCGCGCAACGTCGGCCGGGGATTGCTCTCGGACGATCTGCAAGGCCGGATCGTGATGCGCTCGACCGCCGCCTCCGATGCGCGCATGGGTGGGGCGTCGCTACCGGCCATGAGCAATTCCGGATCGGGCAATCAGGGCATCGTGGCGACCATGCCCGTCGTCGTGGTGGCGGAGCACGTCGGTGCCGACGACGAGCGACTCGCGCGCGCGCTGGTCCTCTCCCACCTGATGGCCATCTACATCCACGACCAGTTGCCGCGCCTCTCCGCGCTGTGTGCGGTGACCACCGCCGCCATGGGGGCCGCCGCGGGCATGGCGTGGCTGCTGGAGGGCTCGTACCGCACGGTCGGCATGGCGATATGCAGCATGGTCGGGGACCTGGCCGGAATGATCTGCGACGGCGCCTCGAACAGTTGCGCGATGAAGGTCTCCACCTCCGTCGGCTCCGCCTACAAGGCCGTGCTGATGGCGCTGGACGATGCGCGGGTGGCGGGCAGCGACGGCATCGTGGCGGACAGCGTCGACGAATCGATCGCCAACCTCTGTGCGCTGGCGAGCGGGAGCATGGTCCACACGGATCGCCAGATCGTCGAGATCATGCTGGCGAAGTCCTGTTGAGGGACGGTCCTCCGGGACGTCGGTGCGCGGAGCGGCCCGCTCATCCTGGGTCCCGGGACGCGACCGGGCAGAACCCGCTCAGTCCAGGAACTGCGGCTCCCTGCGGGCGAGCGCCGCCAGCGTGCGCAGGAACAGGAAGGCGATCATCGCCGTGGTGGACGCCAGCATCAGTCCCGCGACCGGCAGCCAGGCCTCGTGCGCAGGCGTTTGCGCGAACGCCATCGTTGCGATGGTGATCGCTGCCATCGGAAACGACCACGCCCACCACGACAGGAAGAACGGCAGGCGCAGGAGAGCGCGTGCCTGTGTGAACACCAGCAACAGCACGAACAGCGCGAAGCCGTAGAGCACACGGCCGAAGGCGTCGACGCCGCCGATGAGGGAGGTCCATGCGAGGAATCCGACCGCCGGAGGCGCGAGGAGGATCACGAGGGTCGGCCGCAACCGTTCCGGCAGCGGCCCCGCGAAGTACAACCGCCACAACACGATCGCGAGCAGCGGCAACCACAGCACGATTCCGGTGGCGAAGAAGAACCACGACACATCGGTGTAGCCCAGCCGCACGCCGGCGAGCGGCACCACGATGTTGCCGACGGGGGCGATGAACCACGCCGGGGTCACCGACTTCGCCTCCAGTTCCGGGTGGTTGATCCACCACGCGAGGAGGCGCAGCGTCATCGCGAGGTGCGCGAGCGCACCCGCGCCCCACAGCAGTGCGCCTGGCGCCGGTGCGTGCAGGGAGACGAGCGTCCCGAGCAGCAGCAGTCCGATCGACAGCGTTGGCGCGAAGGCCGATTTGACGGGGTGGTGCCACTCCGCGCGCAGGTCCTGTGGAGTGCGCAACGCGCGGGCCGCATACGCGGCGAGGAGCAGCAGGTACACCGCACCGGCGAGGACACCGATGGCCGTGGCGATCGCCGGCGGTGCCGCGAACACGGCTGCGGCGCGGTGCCATGCCAGCGCGAGGCCGGCGAGTCCCATGACCGATGCGAACGCGGCGGCGGGAATGCGATGGAGTAGCGGTCCGGCGCCCGCGGGTGCGGTCCCGGCGGACGAGGCGTAAGGGAAGGCGGGCATGCTCGGCACGTGGCGTGCTGCGCCCGGACGTGGCCGGGCCCATCGCCATTGTGCAGCAGCCGTGCCCAGGGGAAGGTGACCGGGGTCACCTTCCGCGAGCCGCGGTCAGAAGTGGCGCGTGTAGGCGATCCCCAGCAGGTACTCCTTCATCGAAATGGTCTCGCTCGTCGTCGGCGGCAGGCCGAAGCCGACGAGGAGGCTGGTGCCCGTCACCGAGTTGTTGGCCGCGTACATGAAGGCCACGGTGACCTCGGACGTCTTGTCCGGCCGCCACGTCGCGCCTGCCGAGTACTGGTTCGTGACCACTCCCGGGGCCAGGATGTTGAAAGTGACGTCCTGCGGCTGCACGGGATTGTCGCTGTGGTTATAGCCCGCGCGGAGCGACCATTGCTCGTTGACGGTGTACTCGACGCCGATCTTCCACACGTCCACGTTCGTCCAGCCGAAGCCGGCCCCGTCGCTGCCACCGAGGCAGTACTGGCGCATGCCGCCACCGCCCATCTGCGGCGGAGCGCAATAGCCGATCCAGGCGCTGGGGTTCGCGACCGCGGGCGCGTCGTCGTAGAAGATGCGCTCGAAGTCGACCGCCACCAGCCATTGCGGCGTCGGCCGCAGCGCGACGCCGACGGTGAGGCTCGACGGGATGTCGAACGATCCGTCCTGCGCGAACAGGCCCCGGTAGCCGCCGAGCGCACCCATGCCGATCTTCGACGCGTATGCCGCGCCAACCGCGACCTGCTCGGTGAACTGGCCCATGTAGCCGACCCGGACGCCGACGCCCCAGCTGGAGGCGTAGCCGTTGTTGGTCACACTGCCCGGTGCGGTGCTGAAGGCCGGATTGTCGAACGCCTGCAGGCCCTCGGCACGGAAGCGCTGGTAGGCGATCACGGGCGCGACACCGACGGAATGCCCCTTCACCGCCTGCCACGCCACATAGGGAGCGATCAGCATCTGCGTGAGGTCGACGCCCAGGTTGCCGCTGCCGCACAGCAGGTTGTAAGGACCGACGGGCCCGCCGCGGAACCCCGAGCAGGCGCTGGCGTTGCCGATCTGTCCGCCCGGGTAGTTGGTGTTCATCCCGCCGTTGCCGGAGAGCGTGAGCCCGAAGGCTAGATCGGGGCTGTAGCGCCAGTTGATGCCGAACTCGGGAATGACGAAGTTCTCGCTGCCGCTTACCGCGCTGCCGTCGACGCCGGCCATGCCCGAGCCCGTGCGCTCGGCACTGCGGCGCGGGCCGAACCACGCGGCACCGAGTTGCCACTGGCTGTCGAGGAATGCCATCGCACCGGGATTGACGGCGCCGCCGAAGGGCTCCGCGGCCACCGCCACCGCGGCGCCTCCCATGCCGACGGATTTCATGCCGTAGCCGTTCTGGAAGTAGCCGTCGGTGGCGTGGACGACGGGCGCCGCGATGGCGGCGGCAAGCGCGAGCAGGGCGTGCGGGATCGCGCACGAGGGGAGCGACGTTTTCATGGGAGTCCTTGCGGGCAAGGGAGGATGGGCGGGTGGCCCTGACCGGGAGGCAGGCGGGTCGCCGGTGTCCCGATTGGATGGTGCTACGGTATATATCTATACGGCAATATACGTATGGAGTGTTTGACTCCCGTCAACGGCGTGCGGGCTTGGTCGGGCATCGCCCACAGCACCGGGTCCGGAGTGCACCGAAAATAAGCCCGCGAACGCGGGCGGAGGAAAACGGGGCGAAGTGGAGACGGTGTGGCGCGGCAACTCGACCGCGGCGCTCCCGGCAATGGAGGCCTGTGTCGACGGCCATCGCAATCCGACCGCCGGACCCTTACGAAGCTGCGCATGCCTCCACGAACGGAATCCGGTGCTCATTCCGGCCGCGCTCCTCGAGGAGCGCACGACGGACCCGCCCGGTCCGGTCCGCGGGCCACGGGTTCCGCGCGACCGGATCGTGCCGCACGCTGGACCCACGCGCAGGTCGTTTTGTCGCAGGTTGACGCTGTCCACGACGCGGGGGCAGCATGGTCCACTCGCTGCCGTGGCAAAGACGCGGCCAGCTCAGAACTGCGTCGCGGAGGGGAGGCCGTGCAGGACGCACAAGGGGACATCCCGCATCTGCTGGCCGGCGCCCGGGACGGCGACCCGCAGGCGCTGAACCGCCTGTTCGAGACGCTGCACGGCGATTTGCGGAAGATCGCCCATGCGCGGCTGCGCAAGTCCGGACCGCTCACGCTGGTCGAGACCACGGCGTTGGTCAACGAGACCTACCTCAGGCTCGTCCGGACCGGTCGCCTGGCGGTGACCGACCGCATCCACTTCCTTGCCTACGCGGCGCGGGCGATGCGCTCGATCATCGTCGACCTGGTACGCGAGCGGGCAGCCGTACGGCGCGGTGGCGACGTCACGGACCTCACGCTGGACACGGCTGTCGCCGGCGCAGTGGCGGTGCCGGCCGACGAAATCCTGGCCGTCAACCAGGCGCTCGACCGCATCGCCAGCGTCGATCCCCGCCTGGTCGACGTGGTCCACCTGCGTTATTTCGCCGGCATGACGGAGCGGGAGATTGCGGAGGCGCTCGGGCAGAGCGAACGCACCATCCGCCGGCTCTGGGAAAAGGCCAAGACGCTGCTGAGCGCAGTCCTGGACGGGCCATGATCGCGACTCACGCTGTCCGCTTCGCCGGCCGGAATCCGTTTGCCATCGGCACGGGACCCTAGTTGCCGCCACGGACCGCACGCGATGTCGCTGACCCCGACCCAGCTGCAGGAGTTGTCTGCCCTGATCGACGAGATCCAGGACCTGCCCGCCAACGCACGGGCGGATTGGCTGGCCAGGCTCGGTCCGGAGCGGGCCATCTACCGGCCGACCCTGCAGCGACTTGCCGACGCGGACGATGGGGATCGGCTCGAGACGTGCGATTTCCTGCGGACGCTGCCGAAGCTCGACGCCGCGTCCGCGATGGTGGAAGACGACTTCGAGCCGGGCATGGCGATCGGACCCTATCGCCTGCTGCGGCCGATCGGGCGCGGCGGCATGGGCTCGGTCTGGCTCGCCGAGCGCAACGACGGGCTGCTCAAGCGCTCGGTCGCCATCAAGCTGCCGCACGTCTGCCTGCCCCAGCGACAGCTGGCCGAGCGCTTCGCGCGCGAGCGCGACATCCTGGCGGGGCTCGTCCATCACAACATCGCGCGTCTCTACGACGCGGGCGTGACCGCCAACGGCCGGCCGTACCTCGCGCTGGAGTTCGTCGAAGGCCAGACGATTACCGACTGGTGCGATTCGAAGCGCCTGGGGATCAAGGCCCGTCTCGCGCTCTTCACCCAGGTCCTCGCCGCGGTGGAGCACGCGCATCGCCACCTCGTCGTCCATCGCGACCTCAAGCCGAACAACATCCTCGTGACGCCCGCGGGCGAGGTCCGCCTGCTGGACTTCGGCATCGCCAAGTTCCTGACCGCGGACGGGGCGCGGGACACCGAACTCACGCGCGTCGGCGGCCGCGCGAGAGCCTCGCCTATGCCGCTCCCGAGCAGATCCTCGGCACGCCGATCAGCACCGCCTGCGACGTCTATGCGCTGGGTGTCCTGCTGCACGAGCTGCTCACGGGCACCAAGCCGTATCGCCT
Organism: Burkholderiales bacterium; assembly: GCA_046347715.1. Classification (GTDB taxonomy): domain Bacteria; phylum Pseudomonadota; class Gammaproteobacteria; order Burkholderiales; family Casimicrobiaceae; genus VBCG01. Next base: position 124,111 of record JAXMFO010000006.1, on the reverse strand, counting down.
CGACCGCGGCTCGCGCGCGGCGCTCGAGGAAGCGATCCTCGTCGTCGAGCCGATCCGGGCCAGCGCGAGCGAAGTCGGCGCCGCCGCCGCCGCCGCGCGGGACAGCACCCCGGGCCAGCTGCGTCGTGCGCTGCGGGGCGATCTCGACACCATCCTCCAGAAGGCGCTCCGGAAGAAGCCCGCCGACCGCTATCCCAGCGCCGGCGCATTCGCGGAGGACATCGGCCGGTTCGTGCGCGGTGAAGCCGTCCTCGCGCAACCGGATTCGCCGTGGTATCGCGGCTCCAAGTTCGTCCACCGCAACCGATGGTCGGTCGGTGCCGCGGCGCTCGTCCTGGTATCGCTCGCCACCGGGCTGGGTGTCGCGGTCTGGCAGGCACGCGTGGCGCAGCAGGAAGCGCGGACGGCCCGGGCCGTGCAGGAGTTCGTGCTCGACATCTTCCGCAGCAACCGGGTGTTCCAGTCGGAGCCGCTCAAGGCCCGCGCGACCACGGCGCGCGAACTGCTCGACCTCGGCGCGCGCCGCATCGACGGCGCGCTCGCCGATGCGCCGGCCAGCCGCTTCGAAGTCCTGGGCACGCTGGCCGACATGTACGTGCAGCTCGGTCTCGAAGAGCAGGCCGGCGCACTGCTCCGGGAGCGGGTGGTGCTGGCGCGCCGCCTGTACCGCCCGGACGATCCGCGGCTCGCGGAGGCCCTGCTGGCGCTCACGGACACGCTGCACGAAGGCCCGGGTCGCGCGCAGGTGCCCGCGCTGCTGCGCGAGGCCTTCGCGGTGCTCGACGCGGCCGGCGAGACCCGGTCGCCGATTCGCGCCGCCGCCTTGATCCAGGCCATGCGGTACTGGAACTACGAATCGCTGGCGGAAGCCCGGCGCAGCACCGATGCGGCGGTGGCCTACCTGGAGCAGGACGAGGCCGACCGCATCCGGCTCGCCACGGCACTCTACTTCGAGGGTCGGTTGCGCGAGAACGCCTTCCAGACAGCCGAGGCGGTCCCGTGGCTGGAACGCGCGATCGTCGTCGCGCAGGAACTCGGGGCCGCGGCGCCGGGACAGCCCGTCGGCGGTACCCGGGCGCTGGGCGAGACCTTGATGGCGCAGTGGCGGCTGGCCGAGGCCGACCGGACGCTGCGGTCCGCCCTGGACCTGACGTTGCGGGTCCACGGCGAAGCGCATCGCAACGCGAGCTTCGTCCGCGTCTCGCTGGCGAATCTCGATCTCACCGCGGGCAGGACCGGCGAGGGTCTCGCGCTGCAGTAGCAGGTGCGCGCCACGTTGGCGTCGCGGGTGGCCGGGCTCGACGAGACCGAGGTGGCGCTGATCGAACGCCGCCTCGCCGGCACCTTGCCCGAGCGCGGGCGTCCGGACCTGGCCGTTGCGCCGCTGCGCACCGTGATCGCGAACATGCAGGCCACCGTTCCCAATTCGGGGGGCCTCGCCCGCAGCGAGATGGAACTGGCGGAGGTGCTCGCGGAAATCGGGCAGGCGGACGAAGCGCAGCGGCTGGTCGAGGCGGCGATGGCGCAATGGCAGCGCTTTGCCGGCGACGGCGAGGCGCCGTTGGCCGCCGTTGCGTTCGCGATCACGCGGGCGGCGATCGACCTCGCCGGCCGAAAGCCCGAGGAGGCGCTGGCACGGCTCGCGGTCGTGAAGCCGGTGGGCATGCCCGAGCGCATCCGGTGCGACGTCCTGCGCGCCCGCGCCTACGTCATGCTCGGACAATCGGGAGAAGCCGTGCGCGCGGCGGACGCCGCGTTGCAGGCCATGCGGGTGCTGCCCGAGGGCTGGCGGCCGGTATCCGTCCAGGCATCGGCATTGCAGGCGCGCGGAGAGGCGCGGCTCGCGGCCGGTAACGCCGACGAGGCGATCGGGGATCTGTCGGCCGCACTCGCGTTGCGCCGGGCGCACGACGCGCCCGCGAGCCTCTGGCACGAGCGGGCGGCCCTGGCACTGGCGCGCGCCGAGGACCGCAGCGGGCATCCCGACCTCGCGCGCGACCTGCGCGCCGAGGCCGGAAGACTCGATGCCGCGCGCCGCGCCACCCCGCCGGCGCTGGTCGACGCACGGGTGCACGGATGATCGCCGGCCGTCCATTCCAGCAGCATTCTCGCGTGCCTCTCCGTCGCAGCAGCGCTGACGCCGTGCGCATTGCAGGCCTCCCGGCGGTGCACCGGTCCATCGCCATGGGGTCGATGTGAAGAAGCGTGAGTTCATCAGGGCGCTCGCGGCACTGGGCGCCGGGGCCGGCACGACCGGGCTGCTGGCGCAGGGCGGCAGCCGGCGCTGGCGAGTGGGGTACCTCTCGCCGCAGAGTCGCGCCGACGCCATCCAGGCGCAATCGAGCACCGCCTTCGTGGGAGGGCTGCGGGACCTCGGCTACGTCGAGGGCAGGAACCTCGACATCGAATGGCGCTTTGCCGACGGCGACGCCACGCGGCTGCCGGAGATGGCACGCGATCTGGTGCGCCTGCGGGTGGACGTCATCGTCGCCCTGGCGTCGCAGGCCATCCGCGCGGCGCAGGACGCGACGACGACGATTCCCATCGTCATGGCGACCACCGGCGATCCGGTGGGCAGCGGATTCGTGAAGAGCCTCGCTCATCCCGGCGGCAACATCACGGGGCTCTCGAACATGGGCGGCGAACTGGTGCCCAAGCTGCTCGACCTGCTGCGCTCCGTGCTGCCCCGGGTTTCGCGGGTGGCCGTGCTCGTGAGCCCGACCAGTTCGACGTCGCGTGCCATGGCCGAGGGCGCCGCGAACGCCGCGCGCCAGGTCGGCATGAAGGTGATCAACGTCGGGGCGTCGTCGCCGCTGGAGATCGAGGCTGCCTTTGCCACCGCCACCCGGGAAGGCGCCGAGGCCATCCTCGTGGGTGAAGCCACGTTCCTGACGTCGCAACGGCAGCAGATCGCGAAGCTGGCGCTCCGCGACCGGCTGCCGTCGGTGTCGGGCAACCATCTGCTGGTGGAAGCGGGCTGCCTGATGAGCTACGGAACCAAGTTCACGGAGAACTTCGTCCGATCGGCGAGCTATGTCGACAAGATCCTCAAGGGCGCGAAGCCCCGGGACCTGCCGGTCGAACAATCCACCACGCTCGAATTGGCCGTGAACCTCAAGACCGCCAACGCGTTGCGGGTCGCGATTCCCGGTTCGATCCTGCTGCGCGCCGATCAGGTGATCGAGTAGGCGGCCTGCGCGCCGGCGAAGGTAACCTGCGGCGTGCAGTCCCGTTCCGCACCCGATCAGGACACGCGCAAGACTGCCGCATTGGGGTCGGCGCATGCAGGTCCCGACGCGGTGCAGAAACGGGAAACGGGCCGCGCAACGGAGGCGCGTGCCGGAGCAGCCAGGCTGCGAGCAGCGCAAGACACCGCCTCCAGCGCGCGGGAGTAAAGTAGCGGGCCGCCCGCAAAGTGTCGTGCATCCCCGCACGTTTCAGGAGTCCGCGCTACGGCCCCGGGCGGCGCCCGCGACTCCCATCGTCTGGAGATCGAAACACCCATGAAAATCACCGTCAGCGCGGTCGTCAGGGCGCCATTGCCCGCCGTGTGGCAGGCGTACACGACGCCCGCGGACATCATGATCTGGAACACCGCCTCGCCCGACTGGCACACGACGGCGGCGTCCGTCGATCTGCGCCCCGGGGGCCGGTTCTCGAGCCGCATGGAGGCCAAGGACGGTTCCTTCGGCTTCGACTTTGCGGGCGAATACACCGAAGTCGTCCCGCAGCAGCGCATCGGGTACGTGTTCGGCGAACGAACCGGATTGGTCGAGTTCGGCGCGGGCGCGGCGGGCGTGACCGTCACGGTGACCTTCGACAGCGAAACCACGCACTCCGAGGAGCAGCAGCGCAACGGCTGGCAGGCGATCCTCGACAACTTCGCGCGCCACGTCGAGGCGAAGCAGGCCGCCGGGGTGGGAAGCGCCTGACACGGGCAAGCCTTGCTGCCGCATCTCGGGGCCCCGGTGTCGGTCCGGCTCTTCGCCGGGTGCCGCATGCACCGCTTCGACAGCGCGGGGGTCGCGGTGGAACGCGGGCCGCTCCCTCACCCGCACGTCGCGGTCCCGGCGCCGTGCTCGACGATGGAGTTCCCGCGTCACCCGCGCCGGCGGACGGACCTGCCGGCGATCGTGCATCGCGGCGACCTGGCGACGGTCGGCGCGACGATCGAGAGCATGGCCAGCGGTGGCTGCCGCGCGGGTGCCCGGGAATCGCCCGGCGAGGAGGACGACCGTCTCGCCCTTCATTCCCTCGTGCAGGCGGAACGGCGCCGCAGCTGATTCCGCACGCGTTTCCCGGTGCCGAGGCGCGCGTTGCGCGTGCTAGCATCGGCCGCTGACCTGCACTCCGGCAGGCATGCCGGCGGGGAAAGGCATGGCAACACAAGCGAGCGACGAGGGCGCAGCCACCCGCGACGCGGCATTGGCCGGCGCCATCGAGGCCGCGGTCGGCAGCGGCATCGCCGTGATCGACCCCGACGGGCGCATCGCGCACGTCAACGCTGCGTTCTGCCGGATGGTGGGGTGGAGCGAGACGGAACTGCTCGGCCGCCAGCCGCCGTTCCCGCACTGGCCCGAAGGCGAGCGCGCCCGAATGATGGGCGTCCTCGCGTCGGTCCTCGACGGCTGCTTTCCCCAGGATGGCATGCAGGCTACGTTCCGGCGCCGTTCCGGCGAAGCGTTCCCGGTGTTGCTGTACGCCCAGCCGCTGGTCCGCGACGGCGCGGCCCGCGGTTGCGTGGCCAACGTCGTCGACCTGTCGGTCCAGGAGCGGCGGGAACGCGAACGACGCGAGGGCGAGGAGCGCCTGCGGATGACGCAGGAGGCGGCGCAGGTCGGCTTCTGGGAGTGGGACCTCGCCACGGGCCGCACCTACTGGTCGCCGCAGTGCGCGCGCAACTTCGGCGCGGGGCCGGACGTGCCGCGCACCGACATCGAGTGGCGCAAGCGCGTGCATCCGGACGACCTCGCGCGGGTCGACGCCGCGTGGACGGAGAACGCCCACCGGCGCGAGCCCATCGAGGTCGAGCACCGCGTCGTCGCGGACTCCGGCGAGATCAAGTGGCTGCTGGTGCGCTGCGAGGCCGATTACGACGCGGCCGGCAACGCGATACGACTGCGCGGCATCAACCTCGACATCACGCAGCGCAAGCGCGCGGAGGAACGGCTCCGCATGTACGAGCGGATCCTCGCCTCGATGCAGGAAGGCGTCGTGGTCGTCGGACCCGACACGTTGATCCTCTACGTGAACCCGAAGGCCGAGGCGATGTTCGGCTACGAGCCGGGCGAACTCATCGGCAAGCACGTCAGCGTCATCAATGCGCCCGGCGACCTGTCGCCGGAGATGCAGGCGGCCGAGATCCTGGGCGCCCTGCAGCGCGACGGCGTCTGGCAGGGCGAGGTCTGCAACATCACGAAGCAGGGCCGGCGGTTCTGGTGCTACGGGACGGTCTCGCGGCTCGACCACCCCGAGCTCGGGTCGGTGATGGTCGGCGTGCAGACGGACATCAGCGAACGCAAGCGGATCGAGGCCCGGCTCGCGGCGCACCACGTCGAGCTGGAAGCGACCGTGCGCAGCCGCACGGCCGAACTGGAGGCCGCGAAGGGTGCCGCGGAGGCGGCCAACATCGCGAAGAGCGCGTTCCTCGCGAACATCAGCCACGAGATCCGGTCGCCGCTGCAGGCAATCACCGGCAGCGTCTCGCTGCTGCGCCGGTCGAGCCTCACGGCGCAGCAGGAGGTGTGGGTCGACTGGATCGTACGGGCCGGACAGCACCTCCTCGAGATCATCAATCAGGTGCTGGAGCTCTCGCGGATCGAGGCTGGCAAGCTGGACCTCGTCGAGGCGGAGGTCGACGTCGGCGAACTCGTGCGCGACGTCGTGGACATGGTCGCGGAGGCTGCGGAGGGCAAGGGACTGGCGCTCAGGTCCGAGGCCCCGCGCCTGCCCGCCGGCCTGCGCGGGGACCCGACGCGGATCCGGCAGGCGCTGCTCAACTACGCCTCGAATGCGGTCAAGTTCACGGAGCGCGGGACCGTGGCGGTGCGCTGCCGCGTGCTCGCCGACGAGGGCGACGGCCTCCGGCTGCGCTTCGAGGTCGAGGACAGCGGCATCGGCATCGGCGCGGAGGGGCTCTCGCGCCTGTTCGCGCCGTTCGAGCAGGTGGATGCGTCGTCGACGCGCAGGCACGGCGGCACGGGTCTCGGTCTCGCGATCACGCGGCGGCTGGCCGAGCTGATGGGCGGCGAGGCGGGTGCCGAGAGCGAGCCGGGGGTGGGCAGCACGTTCTGGTTCACGGTGCGGCTCGCGAAGGCGACGCCGCGCCACCGCCGTCCCGCGTCCGTCGCCATGGGCGCCGCCGAGGCGCGGCTGCGGACCGTGCACCGCGGCAGGCGCATCCTGCTGGTCGAGGACGATCCCATCGTCCAGCAGCTCGACCTGTACGCGTTGAACGAGGCCGGGCTCGTGGTCGACCTCGCGCGCGACGGCCGCGAGGCGGTGCGGATGGCGGAAGGCGCCGATTACGACGTCATCGTGATGGACGTGCAGATGCCGAACATGAATGGCCTGGAAGCCACGCGGCGCATCCGCGCGCTCGCCCGCCACGCCGCGACGCCGATCGTCGCCAAGACCGCGAACGCGTTCGACGAGGAGCGCCGCGCGTGTCTCGCGGCGGGCATGAGCGACCTCGTGGCCAAGCCGGTCGACACCGAGACGCTCTTCAGCACGCTGCTGCGCTGGCTGGACACCCGCGCCGCGTAGCGTGCCGCCGCCTGCCGGGCGCGTGGCCTGCGCCTAGCGGGGCGCCTCCGCGGCCGCCGCGCGGAGCGCGGCTAGAATGACGTGGCCGGCCGCCGCGGCTTCGTGCGGCACGGCGTCCCGCCCGTTATCCACAGCCTCTTGCCCATGCAGATCGCACGCTCCGACGCGAACCGCGTCTGTTCCGAAAGCGAGGTCCTCGCCGAACTGCTCGACTTCACCAGCGCCCGCATCGTCGAACTCGGATGCGGCCAGGCGGAGTACGCGCGGCGGATCGCGAGGGACCATCCCACGGCCACCTTCGTCGCGAGCGAGGTGGACCGCATCCAGCACGCCGCCAACCTCGCCGCGGGCGGGCCGCCGAACCTGCGCTTCGCGGACTTCGGCGCCGAGCAAATCCCGCTGCCCGCCGGCACGATCGACATCGTGCTGCTGTTCAAGTCGCTGCACCACGTGCCGCGCGAGCGCCTCGACGACGCGCTGGACGAGATCGCCCGGGTCCTGCGGCCGGGCGGGCTCGCGTACGTTTCCGAGCCGGTGTTCGCCGGCGACCTGAACGAGATCATCCGCGTCTTCAACGACGAGGAGACCGTGCGCGCCCTGGCGTTCGACGCCGTCGTGCGCGCCGTGGACCGCGGCGCGCTTGAGCTCGTGCGGCAGGTCTTCTTCGCGCAGCCCGTCGCGTATCGCGACTTCGCCGACTTCGCCCGCCGGCACTTCGCGGTGACCCACAGCGAGCGCAACCTGACGGACGCGCAGCGCGCCGAGGTCGAGCGCCGGTTCAATCCTCACCTCGGCCCCGAGGGGGCGCGGTTCGTGCGGCCGATGCGCGTGGACCTGCTGCGTCGGGCGTGACGAGGCGTCGCGCGCTGCGCGGCCGCTAGTGCAGCCGATAGGCGGCGTGGCAGGCGACGCACTGCTGCATCACCGCGCCCAGGGCCGCGAGCGCCGGCCGCAGGTCCTTGGTGACGGCGGCGTTCTGGGCCGCGACCGCGAACTGGCTCGCCGCGCGGTGCATCTGGGTGCCGATGTCCTGCATGCCCTTCGGCATGAACTGCGCGATGTGCGCCGCGCCGTGCAACTCCAGCGAACTCATGCCGAGCCGTTTCTCGGCGACGCCCGCCGCCTGGTCGAAGTCGTCCCGCGACAGGGCGGCGTCGATTTCCTGCAGCGCGAGCAGGTGGTCGCGCATGTTGGCCAGCGTGTGGGCCCGCATCGGCTCGGGAAAGGCGACCAGCTGCCGGGCATCGGCCGCGGGCGCGGCTATCGGCGTGGCGCCGTGCTGGTGGGTCTGCGCGCCGGCCATCGTTGCGCCGGTGCCGACGGCGATGAGGAGGAATGCGCGGGCCAGCGTGCGGTGGTGATTCATGGGTCGTTGCTCACAGGGCCGCGAGCCGGGACTCGCGGGCGCGTCGTTGCGGAAGGTGGACCGGATCGCGCCGGTCCTGCCGCATTGTGCCGGAACCAGGCAGCGGGGGCCGGTGACGGACGTCACCTTGGGCCTGGACTGCGGTGAGTCCTGGCGCCCGGGTCAGGCGCGGGCGAGCGCCTCCAGCGCGGCGGGATTGCGGATCTCGATGCGCTCGCGCCCGAGCGCGACCCAGCCGCGGTCCTCGAACCCGCGCAGCAGCCGCGTCACGATCTCGCGCACGCTGCCGAGTTCGTCGGCCAATGCCTGGTGCGTCGCGTTCACCGTGCGGTTCCCGGCGCGGCTGCGCGCGGCCAGCATCCCGGCAAGGCGCTGGTCGAGCTTCTGGTACGCGATGGCCTCGACCAGGTGGAACAGCGTCGCGAGCCGCTCGCCGTAGAGGCTGAACACGTAGGTGCGGAAGCTCTCGTCCTCGTTCATCAGCGCGCGGAACTCGTCACCGGGAATGAGCAGTACCTCGACCTCGGTCGCGGCAGCCGCCGTGGCCGAATAGTCGGCCTTGCCGAGGAGGCAGCCGCCCGACAGCAGGCAGGATTCGCCGGCCTGCACGCGGTAGAGCTGGAGTTCGCGCCCGTTCGGGAACAGCTGGCTCACCCGCACGGTGCCCGCGAGCACCAGGGGGAATCCCATGCACGGCGCGTGCTCGGAGAACATGACGGTCCCCTCGGGCACGACCCGGAGCACGCCCCGCTCTGCGATCCGCTGGCGCGTGGCGGCGGGCGCCGCGGCGAGGCCGGGGAACAGCGCCGCGATGCGATCGGCGAGCGGGCGTGGGGGCGGCGGGGCGGACGAGGGCGCTGGCATGGTGGACCGGCAAGGCGGGGGGCGTGCACCGGCCGGGCGGTGGGCGACGATACCGTGAGCCCGGGCCGATCGCAACGCGACGGCGGACTCCCTCCCGGGATTGACCGCGGCCGGCGGCGTCCGGCCGGACGTGGGTCCGGGCCAAGGGGGCGCGCCGGCTCCCGCGCCGGAGCCGCGACGGGGGCACCGCACGGCCTGTGACCCAAGTCACGGACATCCGCCGGCGGCTCGGGTAGAAGGAGCCAGCACGGCGCGGCCGCCCTGCGGCACCGCGCCACGGCCTTCATCCGACTCCAGGAGAACCTCATGTCATTCGCATTGCCGCGCGCCCTCATGGCCGCCGCCCTCGCCCTCGCCTTGCCCCTCGGCGCGCGGGCGGGTGAGATCGTCGACACGGCCTATGTCCAGGACGCGCAGAAACGCGGCGCGATCGTCTGGGACGTGCGCGACGCCGACGCCTACAAGGCCGGACACATCGCGGGCGCGGTCAGCGTCGGCGACATCGGCAAGGTGCTGCGCGATCCGAACAAGGAGGACTGGCTGTCCGACGCGCAGATCGAGAAGACGCTCGGCGGCGCGGGCATCGACCTCAACCGCGAGGTGATCGTGTACGGCAACAAGGGCGATCCCTACGCGTACTTCGGCCTGTCCACCACCCGCTACTACGGCGGCAAGAACGCCAAGGTCTACCACGGCGGCCTCGACGACTGGAAGGCGGCGGGCCTCCCGGTCGCGACCGAGCCCACCAAGCTGCCGCCCGTCGCCCTCAAGGTGAACCCGCAGAAGGGCGTGGTCGTCTGGACCGACGAGATGGTGAGCAAGGTGTCCGACGCCAAGGCGGGCAAGGTGCAGCTGATCGACGCGCGCACGCCGGCCGAGTTCGCGGGCACGGACATCCGCGCGATCCGCGGCGGCCACATCCCGGGCGCGACGAACATTCCCTACGAGCAGAACTGGGTCGACCCCGCGGCGGCCGGCAAGCTCGCGCGGCAGGAAGTGAAGACGCGCGACGGCATGTCGCTGAAGAGCACGGCCGACCTGCGCAAGCTCTACGCCGGCCTCGACCCGGAGAAGGAAACGATCGTCTATTGCCAGAGCGGCGTCCGCGGTGCCGAGGCCGCCACCGTGCTCCGCGACCTCGGGTTCAAGGACGTCAAGATCTACGAACCCTCGTGGCTGGTGTACGCGGGCACGCTGTCCGCGCCGGCCGACAACGAGGTGTTCGTCAACATCGGCGCGCTGAACGGCCGTATCGCGACGCTGCAGTCGCGCGTGGACGACCTCGAGGCGGAACTCGCCGCCGTCAAGGGCGCGAAGAAGTAGGACGGCCGGAGCGCCGCCCGCCGGCCCGACGCTGCTGCGCAAGGCCGGCGGTGCCATCCGGCGGCCGCGCCGCCGCCCGGTTTCGGCGGCCGCTTGACCGAGGTCAACCGCGGCCGGCGCCGGACTTCCCGAACCGGCGGCTCATCAACCATACTTAACTATATGGCGATATACTTCTCGAGCCACCTCAGGTGCGCGCCTGCCGCCCCGCAGGCGCGACCGCAGCGGGAGATCCGATCATGGCGATAGCGCTGTCCCGGCACGCGACGACGGGCGAGACCGAACGCCTCGCACCGCGGGCGTTCTGGAATCCCTACCTGGCCGGCATCCTGCTCGGCCTGGTCCTCCTCGCGACCTACCTCGTCACCGGCCGGGGGCTAGGCGCCACCGGCGCCTTCGGCGCGGTCAGCACCTGGCTCGCGAGCCTCACGTCGCCGGAGCACGTGACCGGCAACGTGGCGCACGCGCGCTACTGGAACGACGGAGCGCCGCTCGCCTCGTGGACGCTGTTCCTCGTCGTCGGCGCCTTCGCCGGCGCGTTCGTCTCCGGGGCCACTGGGCACCGGGTGCGGATCGGCGTGGAGCGCGGGCCGCGGGTGACGGATGGCCAGCGGCTGGCGCTGGCCTTCGTGGGCGGCTTCGTCGCCGCGTACGGCGCCAAGATCGCCAAGGGCTGCACCAGCGGCCAGGCGCTGACCGGCGGAGCGATCCTCAACGTCGGCAGCCTCGTGTTCATGGGCGCCGTCTTCGCGTCCGCGTATGCGCTCGCGTACTTCGTGCGCAAGGAGTGGCTGTGATGTTCCCGCTGAGCGCGTTCCACGACTTCTCCACCGCGCAGAACCTCGCGATCGCGGTCGCGCTGGGCTTCGGCTTCGGGTTCTGCCTCGAGCGCGCCGGCTTCGGCAGCGCGCGCAAGCTCACCGCCGTGTTCTACCTCCACGACATGGCGGTGGTGAAGGTGATGTTCTCGGCGATCGTAACCGCGATGGTCGGGATCGTCGCGCTGGCCGCCGCAGGGGTGCTCGACATGTCCGAACTCTACGTCGAGCCCACGAACGTCGCGGCGCAGGCGCTGGGCGGCCTGCTGTTCGGCGCCGGCTTCATCGTCGGCGGCTACTGCCCGGGCACGTCGATCGCGGCGATGGCCACCGGCAGGAAGGACGGCCTCGCGTTCGCGCTCGGCATGCTGGCCGGCGTCTTCGGCTACGCGGAACTCACCCCGGGTATCGACACCTGGATCCAGGACGGGAGCCAGGGCGTGCTCACGCTGCCCGCGGTGACCGGCATCGGCGCCGGCTGGTGGGCCGCCGCGTTCGTCGCGTTCCTGCTTTTCGCGGGCTGGGGCATGGGCAAGCTCGAGACCCGGTTCCGCCACCTGCGGCCGACCGGCCGCTAGAGCCGCACGCCGCGAACGGGGCACGCCCCCACGCGTCCCCGATTGCGCGGTAGAATCCCGCCCGCGCTGCGAACCCGCCTGCCGGGCATCCCCCGGCAGCGAGCGGCAGGCCGCCACCAGCACCTGTCGCCGTCCGCGTTCCCGCGGCTGCCCGCCACCGGCGCGGCCGCGTGCAGCAGACACGCCACCCCACAACATCGAGGAACCCGTTATGAAGAAGCTCGTTACCCTGCTCGTCGCGTCGACGTTCGCCCTCGGGAGCGCGTCGGTGCTCGCCGCCGATCCGCCGAAGGACAAGGCCGCGGCGCCGGCCGCCACCGCGAAGCTCGAGAAGCCCGCCAACGTCACGCCCGAAGCGTGGGCCAAGATGAGCGACGCCGAGAAGCAGAAGGCCGTCGATGCCGCCAAGGCCGCCGCGCCGAAGAAGGAAAAGAAGGGCGGCTGCTAAGGCCCTTGCGCCTTGCCCCGCGGATCGCGGCGGCACGGACCATGACGGGAGGCCCACGGGCCTCCCGTTGTCGTTGTGCGGATCGCTGCATGCGGCGAGGCCCGCGTCCCGGTGACCGGGAGGCGGGCCTCACGTGCCGGTCGCGGCCGCGCGGCGGCCGCGGGGCGCGTCAGTTCGGCGTGACCTTGAGCTGGCCGGCCTTGTTGATGTCGACCACCGCGTAGACGAAGCCGACATTGTAGCCCGCCTGCTTCAGCTTGTGGTACGCCATCTCGGCGCGCACGCCGGTCGAGCAGTGGGCGATGATCCGCTTGTCCTTCGGCAGCTCGCCCATGCGCGCGGCGAGTTCCTCGTCGGGGATCAGCACGGCGCCCTTGATCATGCCGGCATTCGCCTCGTCGGGATTGCGCACGTCGAGGATGATCACGTCGGCGGGCCGGTTGGCGGCCAGCTTGACGAATTCCTCGTTCGTGATCGAGCCCGGACGCGGCTTGGGCGCGTACGCGATCTTGGTCGCCAGCGGACCGGTGGCCACCGGGGCCTTCGCCGCCTTCCAGGCGTCGAAGCCGCCGCCCAGCGTCGTCACGTTCGGCTGGCCCGCTTCCTTGATCAGCGCCGCCACCACCTTCGCAGACGAGCCGTTGTCACCGTCGTAGACGACGATCGGGGCCTTGAGCTTGGGATCGGGCAGGCCGGCGAGCGCCGCGCGCACGTTCGACGGCGACATCGAGACCGCCCCCGGGATCGCGCCTTCCGCGGCGAGCGCCGCGGGCCGCGCGTCGATGAGGACGCTCGGGATCTGCTTGTCGAGGAACGCTTCCTTGTAGTGCGGGGCCGCGATCACGCCGACGTTGCGCTCGAGCCACTCGGGATAACCTTCGCGGTAGACCTTGGCATTGGTGTAGCCCAGCGCCTCGGCCTTGAGCAGCGAGTTGGGGCTCATCATGCACGTCACGCCCTGGCAGAAGAACACGATGAAGCGGTTCTTGTCCTTGGGCAGGCGGTCGACGAACTTGTCCCACGCGGGGTAGGGCAGGTTGATGGCGGTCGGGATCGTGCCTTCCTGCACGCGCGGCAGCGGGCGCGAGTCGATCAGCGTGTACGCGCCTTTCTCGGGGCCCAGCGCGACCATGCGCGCCACTTCGTCGTAGTTGGTGAGCTTCTCGGGCGCGATCTTGATCGGGCCCTTGAACGAGATCCTGGTGGCGACGCGCTTGCCGTCCTGCTCGACGTAGTCGATGCGTGCCTCGCGGTTCTTCGGGATCTCGCGCAGCGCCTCGACGGGCTTCGCGACGCCGCCGTCGACGACCTGCAGCGTCTTCGGGTCGAAGCGGACGATCTCGGTGTGGGCGTCGATCTTGAGCTGGATCGACTGGCTCTTGAACGCCACGTTCTCGAAGATGCCCTGAACGGCGTTGGGCTTCGGCTGGTGGCAGGACAGGCAGACCTGCGGGATGACCGGGGGGGTAGCGGCCGGCGCGGGGGCCTGCGCACCGGCGGCGAGCGCGGGTAGCGCCAGGGCCAGGGCGAGGGTCGTCTTGGTGTTTCTCATGTTCCGACTCCTTGGGATGCGAACGTGAGGTCGCTTACAGTCCGGCCGCCTGCACGATGTGGCTCGCCTGGCCGGCGTTGACCATGACCCACCGCAGCGCGAAGCCGCCCGCGAGCACGCAGAGCGCAGGCAGGACGGTGTGGGGGATGCGGTGGTTGAGTTCGAGACCCTGCAGCGCGAGCGGCACGACGATGCCGAGCGCGACCACGATGCCCCAGAACGGCAGCGCGTACGGTCCGCTCACGATGAGCGCCGCCGCGGCCGCGTGGGAGGCGGACGAGGTCTGCAGGTTGACGACGACGAGGCCGAGCAGCACCAGCTCGACGACGAGGAAGACCAGGTCCGCGCGGATCAGGGCGTCCACGGTGCGCTTCTCGGGCGGCTCGGGGCCGAGTTCCTGCACGAGCGCGGAGAGGAAGCCGCCGATCATGCCGTCCGGCGCCGGCCGGCGCGGCAGGAAGGTGCTCGCCACGTGCATCGCCGCGGCGCCGGCGGACAGGCCGGACATCAGGAACAGCGGGCCCAGGAGCCCGGTGTTCCACAGCGGCCGCGCCACCATGGTGTTGAGCAGGATGCCGGTGTAGATGCCGAGCGCCGTGCCGAGGCCGACGTTCGCCCAGCCGAGCGCGCGCATGCGGGAGGGGTTCGCCACGATCGCGTCCGACCACCGCTGCAGGACGGGGACCGTCCGCCCGAGCCACGGCCACGCCTGCGGCAGGCGCACCAGGGCGGACAGGAGCAGCGCCCCGTACACGACGATCAGCACCCACGAGCCCCACGACATCGGCGAGCCGGGCTGGAACGTCAGGTACACGCGCCACACGTAGAGCTTGTGCGCGAGATCGAGGAACAGCGCGCCCATGCCGAGGTTGATGAGCATGAACGCGAGCAGCGGCGTGTGCAGCGAGAAGAACGTCTTCGGGTCGTCGCCGCGCGCCACGCGCAGCATCGCGAGGCCGCCGAGGATCATCATGCCGGCGACGATGCCGCCGGCGAAGAGGTACACCGGGATCTCCCAGCTCCACACGTGGAGCGACGGGTCGATCAGCGGGTTGTCGCGGGTGATCGTGGTCTCGAGCATGGCCGTCGCCTTACGTCAGGTAGAAGATGCGCGGCTTGGTGCCGGCTTCCGGCAGCAGCGCGTGGTGCGGGCGGGTGCGCAGGAGCACGCTGACCGCGCTCGCCGGGTCGTCCAGGTCGCCGAAGGTCATGCAATGCGTCGGGCACACGGAGACGCAGGCCGGCTGGCCGCCGTCCTTCGTCCGGTGGTGGCAGAACGTGCACTTGTCGACGTAGCCTTCCGGGTGCACATAGCGCGCGTCGTAGGGGCACGCGGCGATGCACGCCTTGCAGCCGATGCACTTCTCGGGCGTCACGAGCACCACGCGGCCGGGCTCCGCCACGTGCGACGCGCCGGTGGGGCAGCAGGCCACGCACGGCGGGTTGTCGCAGTGGTTGCAGCGTTCGGAGCGGATCTCCATCGTGAGCTGGGGGAACTCCCCGCGCACCTCGGTGGTGATCCAGTCCCGGCAGTAGCCGGTGGGGACGTCGTTCTCGGTCTGGCACGCGACCACGCAGTCCATGCAGCCGACGCACTTGCGCGTGTCGATGGCCATTGCAAACCGGCTCATTTACTTTCCCTCCGCGCTGCGCGCTGCTGGGGTGGATGGGTGCCTCGGGCGGCCGGGCGTGCTCATCACGCCTCCTTGACGATGGTGACGAAGTTGCTGTGGAGGCTCGTGCCGCCCATCAGCGGATCCGTGACATAGCGGGTGGCGAGGCCCGTGGCGCTGGCGCCCTTCTGGTAGGCGAGGCGCATCCGCTTGCTGGTGTGCCCGAAGCCGTAGACCATGTAGAGCGTGTCGGGCCGGATGCGCTGCGTGACCTTCACGCGCACGCGGTTGCTGACCGCGCCGTCCTGGTTCTTGAGCTTGACGTACTGGCCCTGCACCAGCCCCGCCTTCGCGGCGGTGCCGCCGTTCACCCACACCTCGTTCTCGGGCATGAGCGCGTGGAGCAGCGGGTTGTTCTGCGTGCGGCTGAACGTGTGCATCGGCGCGCGGCCGGTGACCAGCGGGAAGAAGCCGTCCGGTACCTTCGCCGGCGGCGTGTACTTCGGCACCGGGTCGAAGCCCTTCGCCTGCAACTGGTCGGACCAGAACTCGACCTTGCCCGACGGCGTGTCGAACTTCATCTCGGCGCCGTCCTCGACGTAGATCGGCGCCGGCTTGGCCAGGATCACGCCCTCGCGCTTCAATTCCGCCCAGTCGTAGCCCGACTTCTCGACGCGGTAGCGCAGGAACTCCTCGATGTCGGCGAACGGCAGGCACTCGGGGATGCCGAGCTTGCCGGCCAACTGCTTCGCGATCCACCAGTTGGGCTTCTGGTCCTGCGGCGCCGGCATCACCGGCTGGCGCAGCGACAGCCAGCCCTGGCGGCCGAAGCCCGTCAGCAGCTGCTCGTAGCGCTCGAGGAACGTGACCTCGGGCAGCACCACGTCGGCGTAGCCGGTGATCTCGGAGGGCATGGTGTCGATCACCACGAGGAGGTCGAGCGCGTCGATCGCCTTCAGTGTCTCTTCCGGGCTCGGCAGCGCGTAGAGCAGGTTGGTCGAGTACACGAACCAGCCCTTGATCGGGTACGGCTTGCCGGTCAGCGTGGCCTCGCGGATGCCGTTGGTGATGCCTTCGTCGGCGAACGGGTACTTCTCGCCGTTCGGGTTGTCGGCCGCCGGCTTGTCGGACGCGGGCGGCTTGGGCAGGGGGTAGGGCGCGACCTTGATGCCGGTGGACAGGTACAGGCCGCCCTTGCGGCCCCAGTTGCCGAGGAGCGCGGACAGGAGCGCGATCGCGCGGCTGCGCTGCGTGTCGTCGCCGTTCCAGGCGACCCGCCGGCCGGGGTGGATGAGGCTGGCCGGACGTGCGCTCGCGAACTCGCGCGCCGTCGTGCGGATCATCGCCGCCGAGATCCCGGTTTCCTGCTCGGCCCACTCGGGCGTGTTGTCCTTGATGGCGGCGACGAACTTGTCGAAGCCGTGGCCGTGCTGCTCGACGAACGCGCGGTCGTAGCGGCCTTCCGCGACCAGCACGTGGCACCACGCGAGCAGCAGTGCGAGGTCGGTCCCGGGCCGGATCGGCAGCCAGTACTTCGCCTTCGAGGCGGCGACCGAGAAGCGCGGGTCGACCACGATGATCGGGATGCGCCGCTCGACCGCCTGGGCGAACTCCTGCACCTGCGTGTTGTGCATGTTCTCGCCGATGTGCTCGCCGATGAGCACGAGGCAGTTCGTGTTCGCGATGTCGGTCGGCTCGGGCGAGCCCAGGCCGGTGCCGAACGTGAGCGCGAACCCGACGTCGCGGGGCCCCCGGCACTGCGCGAACGACGAGCCCGCGAAGTTGACCGCGCCCCACGACTTCAGGACGTGGTTGAGGAAGAACTGGCCGATGCCGTGCTGGAACATCGCGACCGACTGCGGGCCGTGCTCGGCCTTGATGCGGTTCATGCGCTCGGCGATGTACGCGAACGCCTCGTCCCACGTGACGGCCGTCCACTCTTCCTTGCCGCGCGGCCCGCGGCGGATCAGCGGCTTCTGCAGGCGGTCGGGGTCGTAGTACGCGCCGACGGCGCCGGTGCCGCGCGTGCACAGCCGGCCGCGGCTCTGCGGGTCCTTCGGGTTGCCCTCGAATTTCCACAGCTTGCCGTCGCGCACCGACGCGAAGCCGGAGCAACGCCAGAAGCACATCTCGCAGAACGTCGCGACCTTCTTCACCTCGCCGGGCGGCGTTTCCGCGGCGGCGGCGAGCGGCGACAGCGACTCGAGTTGGGTGACCACGGCAGCCGCACCGAAGGTGGCGGCGGAGATCTTGAGGAAGCGGCGTCGGGAGAGGTGTTCCATGAGGCGTCCGATCGAGGGTTCGGCGGCGATCGGCAGCCCTGTGCGGGATACGGCCCGGTGGGCCAGCAGGGCGGCACCGATCGCTGCCATTGGACCGCAAAGCGCGGGGCGCCGGCTTGATCGGCGTCATACGTTGTACGTTGCATAACCATACAGTTATTAACAAAGTCAGTGCATGTCGGCATCGCACCGTGTGCAATCGAGTTCCGATGCGGCCTTCTTGAGCGGCGTCGGCGCCGCGGAGGCGATGTCCGCCCCGGGTGTGCGGATCAGAAGCGCGACGCAGCGATCGGCACGTCCGCGGCGCCCCACGCCGCACGCGCCTGCTGGGCAGCGGCGGCCGCCGCAGCGGGCTGTCCGCCGCGCCGCAACGCCTCGGCGAGTCCCGCGAGCGACCAGCCGTTTGCCGGATAGTGCGCGAGGTCTTCCCGGTAAACGCGTACGGCTTCCTCGTATTGCCCCGCCGCGACGAGCGCCGCCCCGAGCGCGTGCCGCGAGGGCGCGAGCCACAGGTGCGGCTCGTCGTAGGTCAGGGCGTCCTCGATCGCGGTCGCCTCGCGCAGCAACGGCAGCGCCGCCCCCGCGCGACCCTCGGCCAGCGCGATGTCGGCGGCGAGCGTGAGCTGCGCGATGCGCACGAGCGCCGCCGCGGCGTTGATGTTCTTGATCTTCGCCTGCGCGAGTGCCGGGTCGGCGGCGATCGCGTCGAGGCGCGCGAGCTCCTCGCGGGCCTGCGCGACGCGGCCGGTCTTCGCGTAAGCGGTGCCGCGTGCGTAGTGCCAGATGGCGCGCGGGTAGGGCTCGGGACCGTCGGGCGGCACGACGTCGGTGAGGAGCTCCTGCCACCGGCCGAAGCGCACGCGCGCGTACAGCGGCAGCACCGCGTAGTGCTGCAGGATGCCGGTGCCGAGGTCGCGCCGACCCGGGCCACACGCCGCCGGCCACGCCGCGTCGGCCGCGGCGATCGCCGTCGCGCTGCGGCCTTCCATCGCCGCCGCCGCGTAGAGGAAGTGGTGGTTGTGCGCGACGTACCCGACGCGGTACGCGCCCTGCGCGTCCACCTGCGCCAGGTACGCGCGATCGGCGGCGATGGACGCCTCGTTCGCGCGCGACGCATCGGCGTAGCGCCCGGTGCGCATGTAGACGTGCGCCGGCATGTGCAGCAGGTGGCCGGAACCCGGCGCGAGGGTGGCGAGCCGGGCGGCACTCGGCAGCGCGTCCGCCGGGTGCGGCGAGCGCTCCTGGACGTGGATCCAGTAGTGGTTGGCACCCGGGTGTCCCGGTTGCAGGCGCAGCGCGCGGGCGAGCAGGTCCGTCGCATCGCCGGTCCACGGCTGCGCGCGGCCGTCCGCTGCCCACCAGTCGTACGGATGCAGGTTGAGTTCCGCCTCCGCGGCGAGGGTCGCGATCTCCGCGTCGTCCGGGAATCGCTTCGCCAGTGCACGCATTTTCGCCGCGTACGCTTCCTCGTCGATGGGCCGTCCCGGTCCCGGATGACGGGCGGCCAGCGCGGCGATCAGCGCGCGGTAACGCGCCGGCGCCTTCGCCGCGTGGCGCTGCGCCTGCGCGAGCGCCGCATCGACCGCGGCTGCGGCTGCCGGATCCATGTCCGCGTTGATCGTCGGTCCCTGCACCCACGCGAGCGCCCACCAGCACGCGGCGCACTGCGGGTCGAGTTCGGTGGCGGCCGCGAACGAGCGCGCCGCCTCGGCGGGGTTGAAGCCCCACGCGAGCGTCATGCCCTGCTCGAAGTAGCGCTGGGCGAGTGCGCTGCGCGTGCCGGCTTGCGGATGGTAGGGCGTTACGCCGGCGATCAGCGGCGCCTTGGCGGACGCCGGCGATGCGGCGTGCACGGTCACGCCGTGCACAGACGCGCAGCTGGTCACCGCCATCACGGCGACGGCCGACGCCACGCGGCGCGCGCTGGGCGGAAGCGATTGCGGGAACCGGCGACGCAAGGACATCACGGCGACGTTAGCACAAACGGTCGGAGCGGCCCCGCGTGCACCGCGGCCGGCGCTGCATCGTTGCAGGCGCGCCGCGGGACGAGGCAGGACTGCCGTGCGCGCGATCAGGCCCCAGTGGGTTGCCCGGGATTGCCGCCGGTCATGCTCCCTTCATCCGTCCCGAAGCGAGTCACGCCTGGGCACGCCCAACGTTGCCGTCGATCCGGCGTCGCTTTTCCTGCAGCGCGCAACCGATCGGTGAACGGCACCGGCGCACAACGAGCCGCCCCGGCATGTCCGTCGGCGGCAGCGTGCCAGCCGACGCTGCGCTCTCCCGGCGCACGACGCACGTCGCCAGTCGCGAAGTCAAGCAGCGGCCCATACCTTTTGGGTCACTGGTGGTGATCACTTGGGTTCGAACATGGGGTCGGGGTCCGGCGGCGACCGGCCGATCGCGATTTGACCGCCGGAGCGGTTGCGCCGGCGTCGGCGAAGGCCGTATTCTCGGCCGAACCAGCGCAATGACGCGCCGAGGAGAAGGTCCCGATGTCCATCCGCCTTCTGCCGTTGGTGTTCCTGGTGGCGTGCCTTGGCGCGCATGCCGCGCCGTTCGCGTACGTGCCTGTCGCCAACGGGTCCGTCTCGGTCGTCGACGTCGCCAGCGAGACGGTGGTCGCGACCATACCGGTACCGATGGGCGCCCATAACGGCGTGGCCGTGAATGCGGCCGGCACCCGTGCCTACGTGACCAATGTCGAGTCCGGCAACCCGTCGGGCAGCGTGTCGGTCATCGATACGGCGACGAACACGGTCGTGGCCACGATCGCGGTCGGCCTCACGCCCTACGGCGTGGCGGTCAGCCCGACCGGTGCGAGCGTCGTGGTCACGAACCACTTCGGGAGCAGCGTTTCGATCATCGACGCGGCAGCGAATGCCGTCGTCGCGGAGGTCCCCGTGGACGGCCAGCCCTGGGGCGTGGCGGCAGCGCCCGCCGGCACCGGCGCCTACATCGCGAACAGCCTGTCGTCCGCGGTGTCGCTGCTCGACCTCGGCAGCCACGCGATCGCGGCGTCCGTTCCGCTCGGCACGACGACGCGCGATGTCGCCGTGCATCCGACGCTGCCACGCGCCTACGTGACGGCGTTCTCCAACGGCATCCGCGTCGTCGACACCACGACCAACCTCGAGACCACGGCGATTCCCGGTACCCAGGACGTGGTCGCGGTCGCCGTCAATCGTTCCGGGACGCGTCTCTACGCGGTCCGCAACACCGACGGCACGCTGCTCGTGATCGACACGCAGAGCAACGCAGTCGTGGCGGCCGTCCCCGTCGGATCGGTTCCGACCAGCGTTGCGGTCGACCCCTCCGAAACCAAGGTCCTGGTCGTCAACAGCGCCAACGGTGTGCCCGGGGCGGGCGCCGTCACGTTCGTCGATGCGCTGACCAATGCCGTCACGCACACCCTCGCCGTGCCCGGCGCGTCGGGCGCCGCCGGATCGTTCATCACGCCCGCGTCGATGCCCGGCACGGGCGTCGTCGGAATCAATCCCTACGGGCCGCTCACCGCGACCGGCGCGACGGTGCACGCCAACACGATCTCCGACCTGCAACCGGGCGCCGTCATCCAGCTGGGCAGCGCCGCAGGTACGCCCGGGTCGTATGTCGAGATCGACTTTCGCGGCTTCGATCTCGCGGCAGGCAGTACGCTGACGATCCGTTCCGGTGCCGCGATGCAGAGCGTCGTGCTCTCGAACCTCAACTCCGCGCCGAGCGCGATCCGCGGAACGCTGCAGGCGCAAGGGGGCAACGGAGCCGCTCCGCCGGCCATGGCACTGGTGAACGGCGGTGGCGTCACGGTGCTGACCGGCGGGACGATCAGCGGCCCGGGCGGATTGGAAGTCAGCGGACTGGCCGGCTCGTGGTACGCCGGCGGTCCGGTCGTCAACCAGGGCGTCATCGACGGCGGGCCGGCGCTGGGCATTGCCGGGCTTGCGATCAACGGCGGAGGCCAGTTCAGGGGCGACGCGACGTTGCTCTCGACGCTGACGCACGCCAACAATCCCGTCAACGGCGCCCATTACCTGTCCAACGGACTGCAGGTCTACCCGGGCACCGGGAGCGACGTCGGACTGATCCTGCACGCGTACGGGAGCGCTCCGCAGTACCTCAACGTGACGGTCCACGGCAACGCGACGCTCGCCATGCCGTCGGCGTGGCCGCCGGGTCCCGCCAGACCGGCCAACAATGCCGTGGTTCCACCGGGCGGGTCGCGTGCCGCCGGGTCACCCGAGCCGGCCTATGGCGGCGGAAGCATGATCGTCCAGGCGACGGGAGGGCTGCGGCTGGCGGGCGGATCGACCAACGACTTCGTTTTTCCCGGTGGCGTGGTCCTGCGGGCCGCGGGCGTTCTGGACTTGAACGGCGTGACCGTCAACCAGGGCTGGACGACCACCGGCAAGCCGTTCCAGGGCATCTACTTCGAGTCGCCGAGCATCACCAGCACCGCGCCGGTCGAGGTGTACAGCAATGACCTCAACTGGACCAATTTCAGCACGCTGCCCGTCGGCCACTTCCACGTGTCGCGGCTCGTGCGTAGGCCCGACGCTTCGGCGGGCTACGCGCCCGCCGACCTCGATGCCCCGCATCAGAACACCTATTCGACGCTGATCGAAGCCGCCGCCAACGGCCAATGCTGGGTGTGCCTGGTCAATTTCGCGCCCATCCAGGTGCAGTGAGCGGCGCGCTGTGCGCTCGCGCACGGACGCCTTGGTTCGCCTGCTCGAAGCGGCGACGTCTCGGGCGCAGGAAGCCATCGCTGCCGATGCGCGGACGCAGGCGCCGGTGAGGTGAGGTTCGATACCTCGGTCGGACGTGACCGCTGCCTTCCGGATGCGTCCGATCCGCACTCGACTGTGCAGTCAACTGAGGCCCGCGCTTCGACGCGCGAGGCGTCGCCATGGCGCGATGAAATCGCGCATGTCGACCCAGCTGTGCGACGCCCGGGCCGCCGCGCCGATCGGAGATGGCCGACCGTTGTTCCGTTCGCAGTTGCAGGGATTGACGAAACGCGCATGCCGTGGAACCCTCGCGCGATCGTCCCCGATTGGAAAGAGCGCCGGCATGTTCGGCAAACTGAGCGCTGTCCTTCTCGCCTTCCTGCTGCTCGCGAACGTCGCGTTCGCCGACGACTCGGAACGCCGGTTCATCCGCGAAGGCATGACCGAAGGCGAAGTCATGGTGAAGATCGGAAGGCCCGACAGCGAGTCCGTCGACTCCGGCGGCGGCGCGCAGGTCACGGTGAAGCGCTGGATCTACCTGCCTACCCCGGGTGACCCGCAGACGGTGACGACGATCACGTTCCGCGACGGCAAGGTCACCGACGTTGCGCGCCAGATGACGCGATAGCCCGTGCGCGCGCAGCGTTCCGTGATGCCGGCGATCGCGCTGGTCGGGCACCACCGCCGACGCTGCGCGCCGTGATCCGGCGCGCCTTCCTGCGCGGCACGGCGGCGGCCCTGCTGGGCGTGCTGCCGCAGGCGCGGGCACAGCCGAAGAGCGGACCCGTGCGGATCGGGGTCCTGCTGCAGACGCCGCTCTCGAACAGTCCCACGCTGGTGGGCCTCGAAGGGGGATTGCGCGACCTGGGGCACGCGGTGGGCACCGCCGTGGTGCTGGAACCGAGGTCCGCGAACGGCGATCCGGCGCAGCTGCCGCCCCTTGCCGCCGAACTGGCGGCACGCAACGTCGGCGTCATCGTGGCGGTCGGGCCCGCCGCCGTCGCTGCCGCGCGGGCCGCCACGCAGTCGATCCCGATCGTGGCGATCGACCTCGAGACCAATCCGGTCACGAGCGGGTGGGCGAAGAGCCTCGCGCGGCCCGGAGGCAATCTCACGGGCCTGTTCCTCGATCATCCGGCGATCGCCGGGAAGTGGCTCGACCTCTTGGGCCAGGTCGTGCCCCGGCTGCGCCGCGTGAGCGTGATCCGGGACGCGTCGACCGGCACGACGCAGGTCGACGCCACCCGGGAGGCGGCGAAGTCGCTGGGGCTGGAGTTGCAGCTCGTGACGGCCCGCGACGGCGAGGACCTGTCGCGCGCGCTGGAGAGCATCCGGACGGACTGTCAGGCCCTTCTGATGCTTTCGTCGCCGATGATCTTCGCCAAATCCGCGGTCATTGCGGCGTACACGAGCCGGCGCCGGCTGCCCGCCATTTCGCCGTTCCGTCCGTTCCCCGTGGCGGGCGGCCTCATGTCCTATGGGCCCGACCTGCCGTATTTCTTCCGGCGCTCGGCGCTGTACGTCGACAAGCTGCTGAAGGGCGCGCCGGTCGCCGATCTCCCGATCGAGCAGCCCACCAACTTCTTCCTCGTCGTCAATGCGACCGCCGCCTCCGCGCTGGGCCTCGCCATTCCGCAGTCCGTGCTGCTGCGCGCCGACGAGGTGCTCCGCCCGTAGGTCGCCCGGACGCTGCCAATACCGGTAGACTGTTCCACGCAGTCACGTCGAAGGGGCCCCCAAGCGCCCCCACCGGGAGGCGTTCATGCGCAAGTTCATCGCTGGTTTCGCGCTGGGCATCGCGGCCACGGCCGCCCACGCCGATACCTGGCCCGCCAAGGCCGTCGCGCTCGTGGTCCCGTTCGCGCCCGGCGGGTCCACCGATCTCATTGCGCGGGCCGTGGCGCCGAAGCTGCAGGAGACGTTCAGGCAGCCGTTCGTGGTCGACAACCGGCCCGGTGCCGGCGGCACCATCGGGGCCGCGTCGGTGAAACGGGCGGCGCCCGACGGCTACACGATCCTGGTCTCGTCGCTCGGGCCGTTCGTGATCGGTCCCAACCTGATGAAGAACGTGGGCTACGACCCGCTGAAGGACTTCGACTACATCACCGTGGCGGTGCAGGCGCCCAACGTGCTCGTCGTGCCGGCGGGGTCGCCGCACAGGAGCGTGGCGGACGTGCTGAAGCAGCTCAAGGCGACGCCGGACAAGATGACGTTCGCGTCGGCGGGCAACGGGACGTCGGACCACCTCACCGCGGAGCTGTTCTGGCAGGAGACGGCCACGAAGGGCGTCCACGTCCCCTACAAGGGCGGCGCCCCGGCGCTGCTGGACGTCGTGGGCGGCCAGGTGGACGCGACGTTCGGCAACATCAACACCGTGCTGCCGCAGGTGCAGGCCGGCAAGGTGCGGGCGCTGGCGGTCACCAGCGCGAAGCGCTCGCCGCTGCTGCCCGACGTGCCCACCATGGAAGAGCTGGGCTTCAAGGGCGTGACGGTGACGTCGTGGCAGGCGTTCGCCGCGCCGAAGGGCACGCCCGCGGACATCCGCAACAAGCTGCGCGACACCATCGTGGTCGCGTTGAACGAGCCCGCCACCAAGGCGAAGCTCCTCGATCTCGGGTTCGAGCTCGTCGGCAACACGCCCGAGCAGTTCACCGACTTCCAGGCGAAGGAACTCGCGCGCTGGAAGCGGGTGATCGAGGTGGGGAACATCCAGCCGGACTGAGCGCGCCGGCCGCGGCGCGGTTACGGCGCGGTGCGCAGCGAGTCGACGAGGGTCGTGAGGTTCTTCGGTGCCACCCGGATGACGCCCCAGCGCGGGCTGTCGATGTCCGCGATCAGGAAGAACGCGATCGCGAGCACGAGCGGCAGGATCACGAGCAGGCCGCCCCGCGGCCGCTCTTCCTTGGCCCCGACGCCGACCAGCAGCGTCGAGCAGATCGCGATGGCCAGCATCATCGCCCACGCGGCGATCGGGATCCGGTTCCACCACGCGGCCTGCGTGTAGCCCTGCGCGTTGAGCACGTCGTTCATGCCCGCCACGACCAGCGCCGTGATCGGCGTGGGCTGCGCGGCGGCCGCCTGCCGGACCACCGCCCACAGCTCCGCCTGCAGCTTGGCCGTCGCGGCATCGTTGGCCGCCAGCGCCTGCTCGTCGCGGATCGTGTAGAACTGGACGCGCACGTCGAGGTAGCGCCTGAGCAGCGTGCGGACGCGTTCGGCGTCGGCTGCCGGCAGGAGGTCGGCGCGCACGTACTCGGTGCCGATCGCGTTCGCCTCTTCCTCCTCGAGGTTCTTGCGCTGGTCGTAGCGCCCGAGCGCCATCGAGAACGTGAAGCCGATGATGAGTCCGAGCAGCGTCAGCGTCGCGCCCTGGATGACGCTGAAGTCGTCGCGCACGTCGGCGATCTGCGCCCGCAGGCGCCGGAAGCGGGACACGCCGAGCCAGCCCGATACCCACAGCACCGCGAACGTGGCGACGAAGACGAGCAGCGGGTGGTCCACCATGGCGGGATCGGAGGTCGTGGCGTAGGAAGGGCGCCGGACCGCATCGCGACCGCGACGGCGGCAGGCAGCCAGGCTTCATTGTAAGTGCCCGGGCGTGGCGGCGGCCGCGGACGTTTCACCGCGCGCGGATGGGGTCGCGGCCCTGCGCCCGTGGCGGCATCCCCTGCGCCGTGGTCGCTAGTCCGCGAGGACCACGTGCTGCGCCCGCGCCAGCGCGTCGGCCTTCGCCTGCCGGGCGGCGGCTTCGTCGCTGCGGCCCATCTTCGCCAGGACCCGCGCCCACTGCTGGTGCAGGAACGCGTAGTCGGGTGCCACCTTCTCGCCGTCGCGCAGGCTTGCGAGCGCCTCGTCGTACCGGCCGAGCGCCGCCAGCGCCGCGGCGCGATACGTGAGCGTCTCCACCAGCCGATCGTAGGACAGCGAACGGTCGTATTGCGCGAGCGCGGCCTCCCACCGGCCGGTGCCGGCGAGGGCGCGTCCGTAGGTGTACCACGCGTACGGATCGTTGGTGCCGGTGCCGATCACCGACTGCTCGTAGAGCGCGACGGCCTCCGGGTAGCGGTGCTCGCGGACGCGCAGGAAGCCATCCGCGAGCGCGACGATCGACGGCGGCGCAAATGCCTTCAGTTGGTCCAACCTCGTGCGCGCGTCGTCCATGCGTCCCTGGTCCGCCGCGACGCCGATCGAGATGAGATACGGCAGCGGGATCGCCTGCCGGTCGATCGCGGCCTGCGCCTCGCGCTCGGCGTCGTCGTACCGCTGCGTCCGGTAGTAGGTCACCGCCAGCGCGGTGTGCGGGGCGACGCTCGTCGGGTCGACGGCCGCTGCGCGGCGGTACATCTCGAGCGCGCGGTCGACGTTGCCGAGCGTGGCATGGCCGTCGCCGAGGCCCGTCAGCACCACCGCGCTCGGGGCCGGCAGCGCGGCGGCGCGATTGATGACCGCGATCGCCTCGTCGCGCCGGCCGCTCTCGATCAGTTGGGCGAGCAGGTTGGAATAGGCGGGTGTGCCTTCCGGGTCCATGGCGACGGCCTGCCGGTACTTGGCGATCGCGGCCTCGCGGTCGCCCTGCGCGACCAGCACGTTGCCCCACAGCGTGTTGGCCCAGGCGTCGTCGCTGGCGGGCGGATGGGCGAGCACGTAGCGGATCTCCGCGAGCGTCCGCTCGAACTTGAGCCCGTTGCTCTCCTGCGTGAACCAGTAGGAAGCCAGCACGTAGGGATCGGCCGCGCGCACGATCGCCTCGCCGCCCTCGCGCGCGAGTCCGTCGACGGTGTCGGCGGTGATGCGGTCGGCAATGATCGTGACCTTCTGTCGGTCGCGCAGGCGCAGGAGCAGCGTCAGGTGATCGCCGTCGCGCGTGATCTCGCCCGCGAGGTGCTGCTCGGGCAGGTCCAGCATGCTGCGCGCGTAGCGGACCAGCGCCTTCATCGACATCGCGCCGCCGGGCACCTGGATGTCGACCTGCGTCGCGTTGGTGTCGAAGCCCTGGCGCGGCTTGACGGTCGGCGCCTCGCCCTGGATCACGCGCACGCGGTCGAGCATGCGGTCGGTCACCACCGCCGGCGTGTAGCCGCGCTTCACGAGTTCGTCGGGGACGTCGATCGGGTCGAGGTAGATCGCCTGCCGGCGGATCTCCTTCGCGAACGCGACGACCAGCGCCACGATGGCGACGATCAGCACCAGCGACAACACGATCGAGAAAAGGGCGCCGACGTTCTCGGACAGCGCAACGAGGCGCGGCCGGGACGGCGTCCGTCCCGCGGTCGCGGTGCCGCTGCCGCCGCGGGTGAAGAAAGGGTGGCTCGAAAGCCGCGCGACGCGCTCGACGTTGCGGCCCGGCTTGAACCACTGGCGCCTGAGCGGCATGGTCAGGAAGCCAGCCGTTGCGGCACGTCACGTCGGCACGTCGATGCCATTCGCAGCGCCTCCCGTCCGGGTGGGTTTGCAGCGCGTCGTAGGATAGCAAAGCGCCGCTGTCGCGTCAGGAGGCAACGCGGCGCCCGTCCGATGGGGCTGCGCGCGCTCCCCGTGCGCGGGGCGCGGACCGCGCGAGGGGCAGCGGGCCCCTGCGCACCGCGCCGGTGCGACTGGCGCCCGGCCAGGCCCGTCGACGGCACCGTTACTGCGCGCCGTCAAGGCGGCGGACCGCCGGGGCCGGCACCATGACCGGCGTTTCCGTGCCGCCCTTCATCCGACCGCAGGTGCCCCCTTGTCCGCCAACGTGCAACACCTCTACCAGCAAAAGCTCCGTCCCGCCGCGGCCGCGGCCGCCCTCGTCAACTCCAACGACGTCGTCTTCCTGGGCGAGTTCGCGCAGAACGTCGAGGCCGTCGACGCGGCGCTCGCCGAGCGCGCCCACGAACTGCGCAACGTCGTCCTGATCACCACCACGCGCGCGAAGCCGCTGCGCTGCGTGGAGGCCGACCGCGAGCGCCGCGCGTTCATCTGGAACGACTGGCACTTCTCGGGCCTCGGGCGCAAGTCGGCGGAGCAGGGGCTCGCGAGCTACATCCCGCTGTGCTACCACCAGGGCCCGCAGAACGTTGCGCTCCACGGCGCGCCCGACGTCGCCGTGGTGCAGGTCGCGCCGATGGACGCCAACGGGTTCTTCAACTTCTCGACCAGCTGCTCGATGACGCCGACCTACTGCCGCAGCGCGCGCAAGGTGGTGGTCGAGGTCAACACGAACGCGCCCCGGTGCCTGGGCGGTCTCGACGAGTCGATCCACATCGAGCACGTCGACATGGTGGTCGAGGGCCCGAACAGCCCGCTGCTGCAGCTGCCCGCGGCCAAGGCCGGCGAGGCGGACCGTCAGATCGCGATGCACGTGATGTCGCTGCTGGAGGACGGGTCCACCATCCAGCTGGGCATCGGCGGGCTGCCCAACATCGTCGGCGAGATGATCGCGCAAAGCGACCTGAAGGACCTGGGCGTGCACACCGAGATGCTCGCCGACTCGTACGTGGACATGTACGAGGCCGGCCGCATCACCGGCACCCAGAAGGCCATCGACCGGCGCAAGATGGTCTACACGTTCGCGATGGGGTCGCAGAAGCTCTACGACTTCCTCGACGACAATCCGGCCGCCGCGATCTTTCCCGCGTCGTACACCAACGACCCCGCGGTCATCGGCCGCAACCCGAAGGTGATCGCGATCAACAATGCGGTCGAGATCGACCTCTTCTCGCAGGTCGCGAGCGAATCGGCCGGGCCGCGCCAGATCTCGGGCACCGGCGGGCAGCTCGACTTCATCCTCGGCGCCTACCGCTCGGAAGGCGGCAAGGGCCTCATCTGCGTCAACTCGACGTTCAAGCGCAAGGACGGCAGCATCGGCTCGCGCATCGTGCCCACGCTGTCACCGGGCACGATCGTGACCTGCCCGCGCTCGGTTGTGCACTACGTCGTGACCGAGTTCGGCGTGGCGCAGATGAAGGCGAAGTCCACGTGGCAGCGCGCCGAGGCGCTGATCGATATCGCACACCCCGATTGCCGCGAGCAGCTGGTCAAGGACGCCGCGGCGCTCGGCATCTGGCGCCGGTCGAACCGGGCCGGGTGAGCGGCCGCGCGGGCCGCCCGCGTCACTGGCCGCGCAGTCCCGCGACCGCGACGTCGGCGTTGCGCCGGCGCGCGGCGGCGGCCACGTCCTTCGTCACCACGGTCATGCCGATGGGGGCGAGGGCGATCCCGGCCAGCTTCAGGTGCTGCCAGCCGAACGGGATGCCGATGATCGTGACGAAATTCGCGATCGCGCACGCGACGTGCCCGATCGCGAGCCACACGCCGGCGCACAGGAACCAGATCACGTTGCCGACGAGGCCCAGCACGCCGGTTCCGATGTCGTCGGCCTGGTGCAACTCGCGCCGGCTGATCGCTTCCTTGCCGAAGGGGAAGAACGAGAAGCTGCCCAGCACGAAGCACGCGCGGCCCCACGGAATGCCGACGATCGTGATGAAGCAGACGATCCCGGCCAGCCACCACGCGAGCCCCATCAGCACGCCGCCGAGGACGAACCAGAGGAAGTTGAGGATTGCGTTCATCGTCGGTGCCGGGCAAGGGTGGTGGGGGACGGCCCGCGCGGGCCGGCCAAGGCAGTCTACCCGAGCGGGCCATCCCGGGCCGGGGGTGGCTTGACGTCCGCCGCGGTGCGGCCCGGAAGCTGCGCGACCCGGTGCTTTCCCTCGCGCGGCGCCGCGGCCCGATGCGGGCGCCGGCGTCCGGTCGTTGCCGTTGCGCGGGCGCGGCGAAGGGCCCCGATCCCCTCGCGTCCTTGATGCTCGCCAAGCTCTTGCCGGGGCTTTCCCAGTATCGTCGGGGGCGAAGAGCCCCGTTCCGGGGCCGCCCGGCAGGGGGAGTGAGCGCAGTGGGATCGTCGAGCCCGTGAACGACAAGCGCATCGTCGCCCTCGCGGCATGGGTGATCGGGCTGGTCGCGACGCTGGCCGCGGCCGCGTTCGTCGCATCCCTGAACCGGTCGATCTTCGCCGAGCAGACGGACAAGCAGCTCGACGTGGCGCGCGGCCTCATGCATCGCCTCGACGACAAGGTGTCGAGCGTGGATTACGTGCTGCAGGTCGCCGCCGACGAGATCGAGCGGCGGCACGCCGGCAACGACGTCACCTTCGAGGGGATCACCGATTTCCTGGGCCGGCAGCAGGACCGCTTCCCGGCGATCGACCTCCTGCGGGCCACCAATCCCGCCGGCGAGGCCATCTTCGGGCGCGGCGTCGATCCCGCGCAGCGCGCGAGCCTCGCCCAGCGCGACTACTACCGGCAGCTGCGCGACGACCCGAAGGCGGGGATGGTCGTGGCCGACCCCGTGATCGGCAGGATCTCGCAGAAGTGGATCTGGCTCATGGCGCGGCGGATCAACGCGCCCGACGGCGGGTTCGGGGGCCTCGTCTACGCATCGCTCTTCATCGACGACCTGACGAAGGACTTCGCGGAATACCGGTTGCCTCCGGGCAGCGAGATCGCCCTGCGCGGGGGCGCGCTGCGCCTCGTCGCCCGCGCCACGTTCGGCGGCCTGCCGGAGGTGCCGATCGGCGACGCGCAGGTCCCGGCGGAGCTGCGGACGGCGCTCGGCGGGGACGGGCACGAGGGCACGTTCAGCGCCCCGGCGGCGCCCGGCGGGCAGCCGCTGATCTACACGTGGGCGCGCAGCGAGCGGCACGGCTTCACGGTGCTGGTCGGCATCCCGGAGGCGCAGGTGACCGCGGCGTGGCTGCGGCAGTCGTCGGTGGTCGCGCTCCTGCTCCTTACGGTGCTGGCAGGCCTCGCCATGGCGGCGTGGATCTTCCGCCGGCGCCTGGACGAGGAGGCGCGGCGCCACGCGCAGCAATTGCGCGAGGCGGGCCAGTCGCTGCTGCAGCTCCTCATCCGCTCGCTGCCCAACCTCATCTGGCTCAAGGATGCGGACGGCGTCTACCTCGCGTGCAACCGGGAATTCGAGCGCTTCATCGGGCAGCCGGCCGAGGCTATCGTCGGCAAGACGGACTACCACATCATGCCGCGCGAGGCCGCGGACTTCTTCCGCGAGCACGACCGCGAAGCGCTGGCCGCCGGCAAGCCCACGGTGAACGAGGAGTGGATCACCTACGCCGACGACGGCCGGCGGGCGCTCCTCAGCACCACCAAGGCGCCGCTGCGGGCAGCGGACGGCACGCTGGTCGGCGTGCTCGGCATCGCCCACGACATCACGGAGCTGCGGCGCTACCAGGAGGAGCTGCAGGGCCTGGTCGCCGAGCGCACGGCGGAACTGGAGGCGTCGAACCGCAAGCTGCTGGCGACGCAGTTCGCGATGGACCGGGTCGGCATCGGCATCACCTGGGCCGACATCCGTACCGGCCGCTTCCTCTACGTCAACGACTACCACGCGAAGTCGCTGGGCTACACGCCGGAGGAAATCCTCGAGCTCGGCGTGTCCGACATCGACCCCAACTTCCCCCAGGCCACGTTCCCGCTGATCGCCGAGGAGATCCGCGCCAAGGGCTTCGTGCAGTTCGAGACCGTGCAGCGCACGAAGGCCGGCGAAGCGATGCCGGTCGAGATGACGATCTACTACCACGAGGGGACGGGCGCGTCCGGGGACTTCCTGATCGCGTTCATGACCGATATCGCCCGCCGCAAGCAGGCGGAGAGCGCGCTGGTCGCGGCGAAGGAGTCCGCGGAGGCCGCCAACGCGGCCAACGCGGTGCTGGTGCGCGACCTCGAAGGCGCGAACCGGCAGCTGCGCAAGAGCGACGAGCGCCTGACCGCCATGTTCACGATGAGCCAGCGCGCGCCGACGCTGTCCGAGCCCGAGCTGCTGCGCATGGGGATCGACGAGGCGGTGCGCCTCACCGACAGCAGCATCGGGTACCTGCACTTCGTCAACGAGGACCAGGAGACGATCGCGCTCAAGACGTGGTCGACGGGCACGCTGCGCGAATGCACCGCCGCGCACGACGATCACTACCCGGTCTCCGCCGCCGGCGTGTGGGCCGACACCGTGCGCTACCGGCGCCCGGTGATCCACAACGACTACCCGTCGCTCGACGGGCGCCGAGGCTACCCGGAGGGGCACGCGCACCTCGTGCGCCACATCGGCGTCCCCGTGATCGACGGCGGCAAGGTGCGGCTGCTGATCGGGGTCGGGAACAAGGCGGACGACTACAACGAGTCCGACCTCAGCCAGCTGCAGCTCATCGCGAACGACCTGTGGTCCATCGTCGTGCGCCGGCGCATCGAGGTCGCGCTCGCCGACGCCAAGGAAGCCGCCGAGGCCGCGACGCGGGCCAAGAGCGCGTTCCTCGCCAACATGAGCCACGAGATCCGCACGCCGATGAACGCGATCACCGGCCTCGTGCACCTGCTGCGGCGGGACGACCCCACACCGGAGCAGACGGAGCGCCTGGCCAAGATCGACGGGTCGGGCAAGCACCTGCTGTCGATCATCAACGACATCCTCGACCTGTCGAAGATCGAGGCGGGCAAGCTCTCGCTCGAGGAGGACGACTTCGCGCTGGAACAGGTGCTCGACCAGACGGCGTCGATCATCGGGGAGGCGGCGCGGGCGAAAGGCCTCGCCGTGCGGATCGACGGCGACCACGTGCCGCTGTGGCTGCGCGGCGACGTGCTGCGCGTCCGGCAGGCACTGCTCAACTACGCGGGCAACGCCCTCAAGTTCACCGAGCAGGGCAGCATCACGCTGCGCGCCGACCTGCTGGAAGACGTGACGGAGCGGATCAAGGTCCGCTTCTCGGTCGAGGACACCGGCATCGGGGTGCCGCCCGCGATCCGGGACCGGCTGTTCGAGGAGTTCGAGCAGGCGGACGCCAGCACCACGCGCCGGTACGGCGGGACCGGCCTCGGGCTCGCGATCACCAAGCGCCTCGCCGCGCTGATGGGGGGCGAGGCGGGGGTCGAGAGCACGGTCGGCAAGGGCAGCACGTTCTGGTTCACCGCGTGGCTCGCGCGCGGGCACGGCGTGATGCCGACGACGCCGCGGCCACACGCGACGCCCGACCGCGACCTCGCGGCGACGCACGACGGGGCGCGCGTGCTGCTCGCCGAGGACAATGCGATCAACGTCGAGGTGGCCCTGGAGCTCCTGCACGGCGCGAACCTGCGGGTCGACGTCGCGGAGAACGGCCGGATCGCGGTCGAGAAGGCCACGGCCACCGCGTACGACGTGATCCTCATGGATATCCAGATGCCCGTGATGGACGGGCTCGAAGCCTGCCGCGCGATCCGCGCGCTCCCGGGCCGCGGCGCGGTGCCGATCCTCGCGATGACGGCCAACGTGTTCGCGGAGGACCGCGCGGCGTGCCTCGCGGCCGGGATGAACGACTTCGTCGCCAAGCCCGTCGAGCCCGAGGCGTTGTACGCGACCCTCGACAAGTGGCTCCCGCACGGCGCGATCGCCGGCGACGGGGCGGCGCACGCCGTGGCGCCCGTGGTGCCGCCCGACGATACGGAGGCGGTCCTGCTGCGCCTCGCGGAGACGCCAGGGATCGACCTCGCCAAGGGCCTAGCCATGCTGCGCGGCCACCGCGAGCGCTACGTCGAGCTGCTGCGTCTCGAATGTGCCCAGAACGCGAAGCACATGGCGGCGCTGGAAAACTGCCTTGCGGCCGGCGACCTCGCCGGCGCCGAGCGCATCGCGCACGCGCAGAAGGGCGCGGCCGGCAATCTGGGCCTCGTCGCGATGTCCGAGGCGGCGAGCGCGCTCAATGCGCTGCTGCGCCAGGGCGCGTTCGCGTCGGGGCCGGCGGCGCGACTCGTGGGCGACCTCGAACGCGCCCAGGCGGCGCTGTCGCACGCGCTCGATCCCGGCGCGGCGACCTGAGGGGTCCGCGTGGCGCGCGCGCCGCGCACGGCGCGCGCCGCGTGGCTGCGGTCGTGGTGCGCGTCGCCTTTCGCGCGGCAAAGAGCCGCATTCCACGCACACGCTCCGTCCGCCACCCGGCGCTATGATCGTTCGGCGCGGTTGGGGCGCGCGCGGGCCGGGGGCGTCGGTGGCGAACGCCGGTCCGCCGGACAAGGGGGAAGGCAATGAGCACCGAAGCACACGCCGGGGCCGGCGAGGGCGGCGCGCAAGCGCCGGGCATGCCGCGGTTCATCCGCGACCTGCTGGGGTGGAATGCCATGGCGATGCTCGTCGTGGGCCGCAGGACCGGCATGCTCGATGCCATCATGGAGGCGCCGGCGACCGCGGCCGAACTCGCGGCGCGCGCCGGCGTCGACGCGCGCAACGCTGCCGAATGGCTGCGCGCGATGACCGCGCACGACTACCTGACGCACGACGCGGGCCGGTTCACCTTCCGTCCGGACGAGGCGGAGGCGTTCCGGGCGTTCCCGTTCGACTTCAACTACATCATCGACTACACGGCCGGCATCGCCGGCGCCATGCCCGCGATCGTCGCCGCGGTCCGCAGCGGGAAGGGCGTGCCGCCTGCCGTCTATCACGAGCACCTGGGCGACATCGTCGCGCGCATCCCGGCGCGGCTCTACGCGATGGCGCTCGTGGCGTGGCTCGACCAGGCGGGTGTCGGCGAGCGCCTGCGGGCCGGCGGCAATCTGGTCGAACTCGGCTGTGGCGCCGGCGGGGCCCTGCTGCACCTTGCGCAGGCGATGCCCCGGGCACAGTTCGTCGGCGTCGACCTCGACGCGCGCGCCCTCGACGCGGCGCGGGCGGAAGGCCAGCGGCGCGGCCTGCACAACGTCAGTTTCGAGCTGGGCGACGTGGAACGGGTGGCCGCCGACGGCGTGGACGTCGTGCTGATCCTCGACGCGCTGCATCACTTCGCGCATCCGGTCGCGGTGCTGAAGCACGCGGCGCAGTCGCTCAAGCCGGGCGGGAAAGTCGTGTTCGCGGAGGGCACCGCGACCGGGGACGTCGCGACGGACGTCGTCTCGCCGTTCGCGCGCATCCACATGAGCTCGAGCGTGCTCTACTGCATGCAGGAGGGCCTGCACGACCACGGCGCAGGCCTCGGCACGACCTACGGGACCGCGAACTACCGGCGGCTCCTCGCGGAAGCGGGATACGCGGACGTCGGTCACGTCGACACCGAGGCGGGCTACACGCTCTTCATCGGGACTCGCCGGTAGGGTCGCGTACCACGCGGCTTGCGGTCGTCGCCGGCCGTCACGTAGAGTGCGTGCGGGCAATGCGCACCAGGACCGGAACCGGCCATGACGAACGGCGACGACGACCGCACCGATGCCACGCCGGCACCGGCGGCACCGCACACGCGACGCGATTTCCTGCGGGCGACGGCGGCCGCCGCGGGGGCGTCGCTGTTGGCGTCTTGCATCCGCGGCTCGGGCAGCAGCGACCCCGAGCCGCTGCTCGGGCTCGCACCGCCGTACATGGCCGGGATCGAGCGGCTGGTCGTCGTGATGATGGAGAACCGGTCGTTCGACAACCTGCTGGGGTATCTCTACGCCGACGACCTTACGCAGCCGCCGCCGCAGTGGCCGGCCCAGGTAGGCCTGCCGTACGCCTTGCCGCCGGGCAAGAAGTTCGAGGGACTGTGGCAGTTCAAGGTCTCGCCGGCGAACTGCACGGGCACGCCGGGCTCGTCGACCTGCAGCGGCACGCTGGGATCCAACTACGATGCCGGCACCTGGTATGGCGTGCACCCGCACGACTTCGCGCCCACGTCGACACTGGCCGCGGACTGGGCGCATCCGTCGCCGAACCCGGGCGAGGGCCACCGGAACACCGTGGACCAGCTCGCGGCGGGCACGATGAACGGGTTCGCCGCCAACTACGCGCAGGCCGTGGCGAAGACCAACACCGGGGATACGGTGACCGACATCATGGGGTCGTTCACGCCCGCGCAGCTGCCGGTGCTATCCGGGCTCGCCTGGCACTTCGCGGTCTTCGACCACTGGCATTGCGCGGTGCCGTCGGAGACGTACTGCAACCGCTCGTTCTTCCACGCCTCGACGTCCTCGGGCTACGTGTACAACGCACCGACCGCTGCCGAGAAGAACGCGGGGTTGACCGAGGAGGCGAAGTGGGCGCTGAACACGGCGCCGACGGTTTTCGAGCGCCTCGCGGCGACGCCCGATCCCGCCACCGGGCAGCCGGTGGCCTGGCGCGTGTACGCGTCGACCAACGCGACCTACCCCCAGGGCCTCACCGCCTTCATCCATCCGAAGGCCGCCGCCACTTACACGAGCCAATTCGTCGGCATCGACGAGTTCTGCCAGGACGTCGCGTGCGGCAACCTGCCCCGGTACTCGTTCGTGGAGACGCTCTACGGGGGCGAGGCCGACTTCCACCCGCCGCAGGACGTCCGGAGCGGGGAGGAGGTGCTGCGCCAGGTCTACGAGGCCATCCGCACCAGCGGCACGAACGGCAAGCGCGACTACACGCGCGACACCATGATCCTCATCGTGTTCGACGAGCACGGCGGGACGTACGACCACGTGGTCCCGCCGAGGGCCCCGGCGCCGCCTGCCGCGACCAATGCCGTCCCGGACTCCTCGTTCGACTTCAAGGACCTCGGCGTGCGCGTGCCGGCGATCGCGATCTCGTCGTACACCTTGCCCAACACCATCGTGAACACGCCGGTGCATCACGCGGCCGTGATCCGCACGCTTGCGCGCAAGTACGGGTTCGCGCCCCTCAACGCGCGCGACGCGGACCCGGGCGGCGGGGACCTGAGCCTCGCGTACAACGTCGCGGTTCCGCGTGCGCCGTCCGACTGGCCGGCCTTCACCACCCCGGTCTCCGCCAAGGCGGTGAAACTCGGCTGCGGCACCGCGACGACCTGCCCCAAGACCTGAGCGCAGGGGTAGGGCGTCGCGGACAAACAATGCGGCGTTGCACCATTGGCAACTGCAAGTTGATGCGGCGCAAGGCAGGCCGGTCCTCCGCTCGATAGTCTCCCTAGGCGAAGCCGGGGTTTTCCCGCTCCACCGCACCCGAAAGGAAGCGCCATGGTGAGGACCCTAGCAGCGGGCCTGCTGCTGGTCGCCGCGGAAGTGTTCGGCGCGGGGCCGGTTTACGTCGGCATCGACGCCGAGTTCGGCGTCGCCACGAGCACGTCGGCGCAGGCCATCCAGCAAGGCGTGCAGGTCGCGATCGACGAGATCAACCAGGCCGGCGGCGTGCTCGGCGGCCGCCGGCTCGACATCGTCACGCGCGACAACCGCGCGGTCACGGCCATCGGCGTCGACAACCTGCGCGACCTGGCCGCGGTCCCCGATCTCGTCGCGGTGTTCGGCGGCAAGTACAGCCCCATCTACATCGAGTGCCTGCCGGTCACGCACGCGCTGCGCCTGATCCTGCTCGATCCCTGGGGCTCGGCGGACGGCATCACCGACCACCGCTACCAGCCGAGCTACACGTTCCGTCTTTCGCTCAAGGACGAGTGGGCCGCGCCCGCGTTCCTCAACTTCGCGAAGCAGCACCACCGCGCGACCCGCGTGGGCGTGCTGCTGCCCAACACCGCGTGGGGCCGGAGCAACCAGGCGGCCCTCGAGCGCGCGGCGAAGACCATCGGCGTCACGGTCGTCGGCGACCGCTGGTACAACTGGGGCGACGCGACGCTGCTGCCGCAATACCGGCAGCTGCACGCGGCGGGCGCGCAGGCCATCGTGCTCATCGCG
Source organism: Burkholderiales bacterium (assembly GCA_046347715.1). Lineage (GTDB taxonomy): Bacteria > Pseudomonadota > Gammaproteobacteria > Burkholderiales > Casimicrobiaceae > VBCG01. Next base: position 86,167 of record JAXMFO010000006.1, on the reverse strand, counting down.
AATGAGGTCGAGGGCGCGCTCTTCGTGCGCGAGATGGCGGCGCTGCCGGCCGCGGAGCGGCTGCCGATCGTCGCGCACTGGGGCCTCACGGGCGGGCAGTTCGCGCAGCTCGCCGGCGAGTCGCTGCACCAGGTGGATTTCGCCGTCATCCAGACGTTCAGCTTCATGGGGAGGCCGTCGCCCGCCGCGACCCGCGTGCTGGCGGCCCTCAAGCAGCGCTACGGCGTCGACGGCGCCGCCGCGGTGCACAGCCCCGTCGGCGTCGGGCACGCCTACGATCTCACCCACCTGCTCGCGCGGGCGATCAACAAGGCGGGGACCACCGACCGCGCCAGCGTGCGCACGGCCCTCGAGCAGCTCGGGCCGTACGACGGCCTCGTGCAGAAGTACGCGCGGCCGTTCACGCCCGAGCGGCACGACGCGCTGTCGCCCACCGACATCTTCTTCGCGCGCTACACGGCCGACGACGTGCTGGTCCCGATCGCGTGGCGCAACGGCAAATGACCGCGTCCGCGATTCGCGCAGACACCGGGCCGCCGGCCAAGGGGCTCGCGTGGATCGTCTCCGACGACCTGCCGCTGCGCGTGCGCGTGCAGCGGGCCGCATTCCTGATGACCGCCACCACGCTGGTGGTGATCTTCGTCGCGCTCACCGCGGTGGCGCTGGTCGAGCTGCCGGCGGTGCGGCTCGAAGCCAACACGCAGACCGCCACCGTGATCGGTGCCGCGCTGTCCGAGAACCTGCACGGGCGGCTGCAGGACCTCGGGCGCCTCGGCCGCAATCCCATCATGTACACCGCGCTCACCGATTCCGGCGAGCGCGAGTCCTACCTCAAGCCGTTCCTCGCGTCGCTGCACGTCGGCGACGAGCGGGCGCCCGTGATGCTGCTCGACTACCGCGGCCGCGAAGTCGCCGGGGCCATGCCGCCGGGGGTGGACGCCGGCACGCTGCGGGGCGAGGTGACGCAGGTGCTGTCCCACGGCCGGCAGCGGCTTTCGGTCGTCCCGGGGCAGGGCGGCGGCCTGCTGCTCGCCGCCTTCCCGGTCACCGCGCCGTACACGCAGGACGTGATCGGCGTCGTTATGGGCGCGGTGGACCTGGCCTCGCTGCTGCGCGCCAACAGCGCCGGGCTCGCCGAGGGGCTCGGCGTCATGCTGCGCTTCGACGGCCGGCCCGTCGCCCGCTGGCCCGCCGACATGCAGGGCGAATACCTCGCGGTGCAGCGGCCGGTGCCGCTCGATCCTGCCGCCGCCGTCGGCGAACTCGACCTCACCGTCTACTCGACCCAGCACCCCTGGGTGCGCGGCGTCCTCCTGCGCAGCGGCATCTCGCTCGCTGTGGGCGCGGTGCTCGCGCTGGTGTTCTGGCAGTTCTCCGCGCGCTTCGCCCGGCGCGTGACGCGCCGGCTCGACCGCCTCGCGGACAGCTGCCGCGGGGTGGCCGAAGGGCGCACCGAACCCATCGCGGAGGATTCGTCGCGCGACGAGGTCGGGACGCTCGCGCGCACGCTGCGGGCCGCATTCACCGCGTACGACCGCATCAACGACAACCTGGAGGCGCTGGTCGCCGCGCGCACGCGCTCGCTCGCGGAGCGCGAGGACGAGCTGCGGCGCGCGATGCTCGCCGCCGAGGCGGCGAGCGAGGCCAAGTCGGTGTTCCTGCGCAACATGAGCCACGAGCTGCGCACGCCGCTCAACGGCGTGCTGGGCATGACCTACCTCCTGCGGCGCACCGGACTTTCCACGGAGCAGGCGGGGCGAGTCGACAAGATCGATGCGTCGGCCAAGCGCCTGCTCGGCATCGTGACCGAGGTGCTGGACTTCACCAAGCTGCACTCGGGCGACGTCGCGCTCGCCGAGTCCCCGCTCGACGTGCCACGGCTCCTCGCGGACGCCGTGGCGATGGTCGCCCCCGAGGCGCGGGAGAAGGCCCTGCCGATCGAGGTGCGCGACGACGTGGACGTCGGCGGCCTGCTCGGCGACCGCCACTGGCTGGCCGAGGCGCTGCGCAGCTACCTGGTCAACGCCGTGCAGTTCACCGCAGCGGGGCGCATCACCGTGCACGCGCGCTGCGAGGACGTCACGGCGACGTCGGCGCTGCTGCGCATCGAGGTCACCGACACCGGGGAGGGCGTCGCGCCGGAGATCCTGCCGCGCCTCTTCGCCGACTTCGAGCAGGCCGACAACTCCGCCACGCGCGCTCACGGCGGTGCGGGCCTGGGCCTCGCGATCACGCGCCGGGTCGCGCGCCTCATGGGCGGCGATGCGGGCGCGCGCAGCACGCCGGGGCAGGGCAGCACCTTCTGGCTCACGGCCCGACTGCGCCGGGAGCCGGCGCCCGCGGCCGCCACGCCGGCCGCCACGCGCTGACGACCCACGGGCGGCGCCCGCGCCGGCCGCGGCACGTTGCGGCAGCGCACCATTCCGGCGGCGGGAGCGCGTAGAATAGGAAAGTTTAACGGGGCCCGGCAGCCATGGGGGCTGCCTCGGCCGGATCCGAGCCAATCGAGGGGTTTTCCGATGCTTTCCGAGTACCGCCGACACGCCGCCGAACGCGAGGCCATGGGCATTCCGCCCCTGCCGCTGGACGCCGGGCAGGTAGCCGCACTGATCGACCTCATCAAGGCGCCGCCGGCCGGGGAGGAGGCGTTCCTGCTCGACCTCCTCGCGCACCGCGTGCCGCCGGGCGTGGACGACGCGGCCAAGGTCAAGGCGGAGTTCCTCGCGGCCGTGGCGAAGGGCCAGGTCAAGGTCGGGCTCGTCTCGCGCGCCAAGGCCACCGAACTGCTCGGCACGATGGTCGGCGGCTACAACGTGAAGCCGCTCATCGACCTCCTCGACGACGCCGAGGTCGCGGACATCGCGGCGGCCGGCCTCAAGAAGACGCTGCTGATGTTCGACTACTTCAACGACGTCGCCGACAAGGCGCGCGCCGGCAATGCCAAGGCGAAGGAAGTCGTGCAGAGCTGGGCCGACGCCGAGTGGTTCACGTCGCGGCCGGAAGTGCCGAAGGCGATCACGGTCACCGTCTTCAAGGTGCCCGGCGAGACCAACACCGACGACCTCTCCCCCGCGCCGGACGCGTGGAGCCGCCCCGACATCCCGCTGCACTACCTCGCGATGCTGAAGAACGGCCGCCCGGGCGCGCCGTTCCGTCCCGAGGAAGAGGGCAAGCGCGGTCCCATCCGCTTCATCGAGGAACTGAAGAAGAAGGGCCATGTCGTCGCCTACGTCGGCGACGTCGTCGGCACCGGTTCGAGCCGCAAGAGCGCCACCAACAGCGTCATCTGGGCCACGGGCCAGGACATCCCGTTCGTGCCGAACAAGCGCTTCGGCGGCGTCACCCTCGGCGGCAAGATCGCGCCGATCTTCTTCAACACGCAGGAAGACTCGGGGTCGCTGCCGATCGAGGTCGACGTCTCGGCGCTCGAGATGGGCGACGTGGTCGAGGTCCGCCCGTACGACGGCGCGATCGTGAAGGACGGCAAGAACGTCGCGACGTTCAAGCTGAAGAGCGACGTGCTGCTCGACGAAGTGCGCGCCGGCGGCCGCATCAACCTCATCATCGGCCGCAGCCTCACCGCGAAGGCGCGCGAGTTCCTCGGTCTCCCGGCCTCCACGTGCTTCCGCCTGCCGGTCGCCCCGAAGGAAACGGGGAAGGGCTACACGCTCGCGCAGAAGATCGTCGGCCGCGCGTGCGGCCTGCCGGAAGGCAAGGGCATCCGCCCGGGCACGTACTGCGAGCCCAAGATGACCACCGTCGGCAGCCAGGACACCACCGGCCCGATGACCCGCGACGAGCTGAAGGACCTGGCGTGCCTCGGGTTCTCCGCCGACCTCGTGATGCAGAGCTTCTGCCACACCGCCGCGTACCCGAAGCCGGTCGACGTGAAGACGCAGCGCGAGCTGCCCAAGTTCATCAGCACGCGCGGCGGCGTCTCGCTGCGCCCGGGTGACGGCGTGATCCACAGCTGGTTGAACCGCCTGCTGCTGCCCGACACCGTCGGCACCGGCGGCGACAGCCACACGCGCTTCCCGATCGGCATCAGCTTCCCGGCCGGCTCGGGCCTCGTCGCGTTCGGCGCGGCGACCGGCGTGATGCCGCTCGACATGCCGGAATCGGTCCTCGTCCGCTTCAAGGGCAAGATGCAGCCCGGCGTGACGCTGCGCGACCTCGTGCACGCGATTCCTTACTACGCGATCAAGGCGGGGCTTCTCACGGTCGCCAAGGCCGGCAAGAAGAACGTGTTCTCCGGCCGCATCCTCGAGATCGAGGGCCTGTCGGACCTCAAGGTCGAGCAGGCGTTCGAGCTGTCCGACGCGAGCGCGGAACGCAGTGCGGCGGGCTGCACGATCAAGCTCGACAAGGCACCCGTGATCGAGTACCTGAAGAGCAACGTCGTGCTCATGAAGAACATGATCGCCGACGGCTACGAGGACAAGCGCACGCTCGAGCGCCGCATCCGCGCGGTCGAGGCGTGGCTCTCGGACCCGCAGCTCCTGGAGGCCGACAAGGACGCCGAGTACGCCGCGGTGCTGGAGATCGACCTCGGGGAGCTCAAGGAGCCGGTGCTCTGCTGCCCGAACGATCCGGACGACGCGAAGCTCCTGTCCGACGTCGCCGGCACCAAGATCGACGAGGCGTTCATCGGCAGCTGCATGACCAACATCGGGCACTTCCGTGCCGCCGCCAAGCTGCTCGCGGGCCAGCGCGACTTGCCGGTGCGCATGTGGGTCGCGCCGCCGACTCGGATGGACCAGAGCGAGCTCATCAAGGAAGGGCACTACGCGGCGTTCGGCACCGCCGGTGCGCGCACCGAGATGCCGGGCTGCAGCCTGTGCATGGGCAACCAGGCGCAGGTGCGGCAGGGCGCGACCGTGGTGTCGACTTCGACGCGCAACTTCCCCAACCGCCTCGGCAAGGACACGCAGGTGTACCTGGCGTCCGCCGAACTCGCGGCGATCATCAGCAAGCTGGGCCGCATCCCCACGCTCGCCGAGTACCACGCCGAGATGGGCATCATCAACCAGGATCCGGCGAGCGTGTACCGCTACATGAACTTCGACCAGATCGAGGAGTACGCGGAGACGGCGAAGCAGGTCGCGGCCTGATCGCGCGCCGCACAGCCCGGGTGGACCGGGCACGCACCGCGTGACCGTTTGGTGGCAAACAGGAGGCCGGCGATTCGCCGGCCTCTGTCTTTCTGCGGCGACCCGATGACTCGCGGGCGCCGCGCCCCGGGCCTCCCTCTCCCCGTGCACGGGGAGAGGGCCGGGGTGAGGGGCAACCGCATCGCCCACCCACGCCGGTGCGCCACCCGGTGCTATCGTGGACTCCATCGCACCCCACGCACCGACCATGCGCCTTCCCCCCGCCCGCATCCCGCTGTACCTCCGCCCGCTCGCGTGGAAGCAGAAGCGCCAGCACGGCCGCGTGTCCGAGCCCACGCTGCTCTGGGCGTGGCGCCCGCGCGCGATGACGGCCTTCCTGCGGATGTTCGGCGTGCTGCGCGCGAAACGCTCGCCGCTGTCCCCGCGCCTGCAGGCGATGGTGTCGCTGCGCGTGTCCGAGCGCACCGGCTGCGGGTTCTGCATCGACCTCAACGCATCGCGGCTTGCGGCCGCGGGCGGCGACGCGGCGGCGATCGCGCAGACCCTGCACGACGGCAGCCGTGCGGCCTTCCCCGAGCGCGAGCGCGTGGCGCTCGCCTACGCGGAGGCGATGACGGCGACGCCGCCGGCCGTCGACGACGCCCTGTTCGAGCGCGTGCGCGCGCAGTTCACGCCGGAGGAGGTGGTCGAACTCACGGCCGTGATCGCGTTCCAGAACATGTCCGCGCGCTTCAACGCGGCGCTCGGCGCGCAGCCGATGGGCTACTGCGTGCTGCCGTCCGCGGACGCGCCACGCCGTCGCGCCTGACACGGGCCGCGCGGCCACCCGCCGGGTGGTCGCCGCCGACTCAACCCGGGTCGCCGATCGCGCCCGGCGGGAACGTCGCCTCGAACAGCGCGCGCGCCCGCGGCGTCATCTGCGCGGGATCGGGCCGCAGCAGCGCGGACTCCGGCACCAGCACCTTCGCATACACCGCCTCGAACACGCGCCTGACGGTGCCGTCCGCCACGACCTCGCGGTCGTAGCCGGGCAGGAAGCCCAGCAGGTGATAGCCCGCGCGTTCCAGCGCCATCGCCATGTGCGGCACCTTGAGGGTCGCCATCACGTACATGAACTCGGCGCCGCACTGCCGCGCCAGGCGCTCGGTCCCGAGCATCGCGCTGGCGGCGATCTTGGAGCCCCGGTGCTCGGGGGCGACGACCAGCAGGCGGCCGTAGATGGTCAGCGCGTCGGGCTCGCGGTCCCACGACCACACGCCGGCCATCGCGCCCTGGTGCCGGAACACGACGGCATACGTATCGCGCTCCGCTTCCCCCGCGAGCGTGACCTTCTCGTCGTAGAACGCCGGCCGCAGGTACGCACTGCCCGCGCCCACGCGGATGTCCGGGTGCCAGCGCTCGATCGCCGCGATGAGTTCCGGCACGTCGGCGCGGCGCAACTGCTCGTACGCGTAGCCGGCGGGCAGCGGCACGAGCCGCGCCAGTTCGGCCACGGTGGGCCAGTGCATCGTCATCCCGGGACCTCGGCGGGGGTGTCCGCGCGCGCCATCACGCTGCGGCGCACGAGCGAGATGTGCTCGCGCAGCGTGTACGACTCGCTCGCGTAGCTCGCGGGGATGCGGATGTGCTCGGCCGCGCGCTCGATGCGGTCCAGGTCGGCGAGCCACTTCTCGATCGGCAGCTTGCCGCGTCGCAGTTCGACGTCGCGCTCCAGCAGGGCGAGTTCGCCGTACCAGCGGTAGATGCGGGAGCGCACGCGCCAGCGCATGATCGCCGGCAGGAAGCGCACGACCGGCACCACGACCACCACCAGCGGCACGACGATGATGATGAACCACTCGACCACCGTCGCCACCCAGAACGGGAGATGCCGGTAGAGCACGCTCGGCCCGAACCGCTTGTGGCGGACGGCGTCCGGCGAGACGGGCAGGTCCACCTGGTCGACGTTCGGGAATTCGCCCGCGGCTTCGAAGAAGCCCTGGTCGTCGTGGGAGTCGCGGATGGTCTCGAGCAGCAGGTTGACGATGGCCGGATGCAGCCCGGCGCGAGCGGCCAGCATGCCCTCGGTGGCGATGAGCGCCACGTCGCGCGCGGGCAGCAGCGGGTCGAACGAGACCGCGCCCGCGTACAGCGTGCGGCGGGTGAGGAAGCGGTACCGCTGCGGGAACGCGTCCGCATGCGCGAGGTTCACGAGTTCGAGCTTCGGGTCCGCGAGCGCGGCCGCGATGGCGGGGGTGCGCGCGTCGCCGACCATCAGCGCGACGTCGACCTCGTGCTCGAGCAGCGACGCGCGCGTGCGGTCCGTGGGCATGCGGACGAGGCGCGTGTTGGCATCGGTCACGCCGCTGGCCGCGAGCAGCGGCAGCGCGAGTTCGGCGGTGCCGCTGCCCGCCATCCCGGTCGCGACGGTCTTCTCCCGCATCGCCGCCAGCGTGGTCACGGCCTCGCCCCTGCGCATGAAGATCCACAGCGGCTGGTAGTAGAGGCTCGCCAGCATCTCCACGCCCTTTGCCTCGTGCGTGTGCGCCTGGCCGCCCTGCACGAACGCGATGTCCACGCCGGACGCGGGGTTGGCGAGCAGCGCGAGGTTCTCGCCGGCACCTTCGGTCATGCGCTCCACCACGCGGACCCCGTGCGCGGCGAGCGCCTGCCGGTACTCCTGCGCGTGCTGGTGGTACAGGCTCGACGGCGGGCCCGAGGCGATGACGATCTCGGCCGGCGGCAGCGGCTGCAGGAACTGGAACGACAGCCACAGGCAGCCGGCCACCAGCAGCGCGACGAGCACGCCGAGGCGCCAGTTGCCTTTGCGTTCGGAGGGGGAAGGTTGGGCCATGGGTTGTCGATCGGGCGCCGAATCTTAACGCACCGTGCCGCGCGCCCGCCGGCGGTCCGGGCGGCATGGCGGTTGACAGCCGGGCGGGCATCGATTAAAACGATTACGCAAACGATCGACCTACGCGGGCGACAGCGCCGGCGGACGCAACCCCACTGCAACGCGATGGCGACCATCAAGGAAATCGCGCAGCGCGCCAACGTCTCGTCGGCGACGGTGTCGCACGTCATCAACAACACGCGCTTCGTCAGCGACGAGGTGCGCGGGCGCGTGGAGGCGGCCGTGCAGGCGCTGGGCTACGTGCCGAACGCGCTCGCGCGCAGCCTGCGCAAGCGCGACACCCGCACGCTCGGGATGATGATCCCGGACATCGGCAACGCGTTCTTCGCCGAGCTCGTGCGCGCGGTCGAGGACGAGTGCTACCGGCAGGGCTACAGCCTCGTGCTGTGCAACACCGACGACGATCCGGCGCGCCAGGTCGCCTACCTGCAGACGCTGATGGCGAAACGGGTGGACGGGCTGGTGCTCATCGCCGCGGGCCGCGACGCGGAACTCGCGCGGCTGCTGCACGCGTCGTGGCTGCCCCTGGTCGTCGTCGACCGCGAGATCGAGGGTGTGGCAGGCGACCTGGTCGAGGTCGACCACGAGCAGGGCGGCTACCTCGCCGCCACCCACCTGCTGTCGCTCGGGCACCGGCGGATCGCGGTCATCGCGGGGCCGTCCGGCCTCGCGGTGAGCCGCCAGCGCGTCGCCGGCTGCGTGCGCGCGCTGCGCGAGGCGGGCGTGGCACTTCCCGCGGAGCACCTCGTGCACGCCGACTTCACCACCGAGGGCGGCCACGGTGCCGCGGCCGCGCTCCTCGCGCTGCGCCACCGGCCGACGGCGATCTTCGCGTGCAACGACCTCTCGGCCCTGGGGGCGATCCATGCCGCGCGGGCGGCCCGCCTGCGCGTCCCCGACGACCTGTCGGTGGTCGGCTTCGACGACATCGCGCTGGCCGCGTTCGTGAGCCCGCGCCTCACGACCATCCGCCAGCCCAAGCAGCGCATCGGCGCACTCGCGGCGCAGCTCCTCATCGCGCGCGTGGCGGGACAGCGGACCGACGCCGTGCGCAAGATCCTCCCCCCGGAGCTGGAACCGGGCGCCACCACCGCACCGCCCGCGGTCCTGCTGGCGGACGCGGTCGCGCCAATGCGGGCGGCGCGCGCAACGAGGAAGCGGGCGTGACCGCGGACTCCGCCGGACGCCGGCGCGTGGTCGTCGTCGGCAGCTCCAACATGGACCTCGTGATCCGGGTGCCGCGCCTGCCGGCGCCCGGCGAGACCCTCGCCGGCCACGACTTCGTCACCGCGCCGGGCGGGAAGGGCGCCAACCAGGCGGTCGCCGCCGCCCGCCTGGGCGCGCCCGTGACCTTCGTGAGCGCGGTGGGCGACGACGCGTTCGGACGCACCCTGCTGGCGGGCTTCGCCGCCGACGGCATCGACACCTCCCGGGTGCGGACGGTGGCGGGCACGCCGACCGGCGTCGCCCTGGTGACGGTGGATGCGGAAGGGCGCAACACGATCGTGCTGTCGCCGGGTGCGAACGCGACCCTCGGCGCCGCGGCCGTCGCCGCCGCCGAAGCGGACATCGCGCAGGCCGCGCTCGTGCTCTGCCAGCTCGAGACGCCGCTGTCCGTGCTGCTCGCCACGCTCGACGTCGCGCAGCGGCACCAGGTGCCGGTGCTGCTCAATCCGGCGCCGGCCGCCCCCCTGACCGCGGACGTCCTGCGGCGCGTCCGGTTCCTCGTCCCCAACGAATCGGAGGCTGCGGTGCTGTCCGGCGTGCCGGTCATCGACCTGCCGTCGGCACAGCATGCGGCGGCGGCGCTGCGCGCGCGGGGCGCGGCCGACGTGCTGGTGACGCTGGGCGCGGGCGGCGTGTGGCAGGCCGACGGCGAGGGCGGGCGGCACCACCCGGCACCCCATGTGGAGGCCGTCGACACGACCGCCGCGGGCGACACCTTCATCGGCGGGCTGGCGGCCGAGTTGGCCGCGGGCGTTCCGCTCGCGGCGGCGATCGCCTTCGGCCAGCGTGCCGCGGCGCTGGCGGTGACGCGCCACGGGGCGCAGGCGTCCATTCCGGGACGAGCGGAAGTGGAGGCGTTCCTGCGCTGAACAGGGCCCCGGCCAAGGGCTTGACAGCCCCGGCGGGCCGTGCGGTAATTCGATTGCGTAAACGATTAACCATGACCCCATAATCCGCCCGGATCCGCGACGGCCACGGCCGTCGCGTCCCCGAGGCGGCGTGCACCGGCGGTCGCCGGTGCCGCAGGAGGAAGCCGCGTGACCAGGATCGAGGGCATCATCCCCGTGATGCTGACGCCGTTCACCGAGGACGGCGCGATCGACTTCGACGGCGTCGCGCGCCTTGTCGACTGGTATCTCGCGCACGGCGCCGACGCGCTCTTCGCCGTCGCGCAGTCGAGCGAGATGCAGTACCTGTCGCTCGCCGAGCGCGAGGCGCTCGCGCGCTTCGTCGTCCGCGAGGCTGCCGGGCGCGTGCCGGTCGTGGTGTCGGGCCACGTCAGCGACGACCCGTGGAGCCAGGCCGAGGAACTGGCCGTGGCGGCGCGCTCCGGCGCGGATGCCGTCATCCTCGTCACCAACCATCTCGATCCCCGGCGCAGCGGGACCGCGACCTTCCGCGGCAATCTCGACTGGCTGCTCGAGCGCCTGCCGCGGGACATGCCGCTCGGACTGTACGAGTGCCCCGCGCCGTACCGGCGACTCCTCACCGACGAGGAGTTCGCGCACTGCGCGGCGACCGGGCGCTTCATCCTGCTGAAGGACGTGTCGTGCGACCTGCCGACGGTGCAGCGCCGCGTGGCGCTGGCCGCGGGCACGCCGCTCGCCGTGATCAACGCCAACGCGGCCATCGCCTACGACGCGATGCGCGCGGGCTCGGCCGGCTTCACCGGCGTGTTCACCAACTTCCACCCGGATCTCTACCGCTGGCTGCGCGTGGCGGGGGCCGCGCACCCGGAACTGGCCGCCGAGGTCAACGCGTTCCTCGTGACCGCAGCGGTGAGCGAGGCATTGGGCTATCCTGCGCTCGCCAAGCTCTACCACCAGCGCCTGGGCACGTTCCGCTCGATCCGCTGCCGCGTGATCGACTACGACGTGCGCGAGCGCTTCTGGGCGCTCGACGCGGTGCTCGACCAGATCGTGGCCGGCACCGGGATCATGCGGGCGAAGATCGCCCGGCTTGCCCCCTGACCGCTTCTACAACACCTACGCCAACGCAAGGAGGATGACCATGTCCGATCGCCACACCCGCCGCCGCTTCCTCCAGATCGCCGCCGGCGCGCCCGCGCTCATCGGCGCGCCCGCGCTCTTCGCGCAGGCCGGCTTCGACTGGAAGCGCTACAAGGGCCAGTCCATCGAGGCCTACCTCGTGAAGAACCCGCGCGGCGAGCTGCTGCAGAAGTACGGCAAGGAGTTCGAGGAGCTGACGGGCATCACGGTCGGCATGGAACTCGTCCCCGAGCAGCAGGCGCGGCAGAAGGTGGCGATCGAGTTCGCGTCGGGCAAGCCGAGCTTCGACATCGTGCACATCACGTACAACGCGCAGAAGCGCCAGTTCGCGCGCGGCAAGTGGCTCGCGGACCTGCGGCCCGTGATCGGCGGGACGGTGCCGGCGGACTTCGACTTCAAGGACTTCTCGAGCGGCGCGATGGCATACGCGACGCAGGCCGACGGGCGCATCGACACGCTGCCGCTCAACCTCGACCCCTGGATCCTGTACTGGAACAAGGAGCTCTTCGCGGCCAAGGGCCTCGCCTACCCGAAGAGCTACGCCGAGATCCTCGACGCTGCGAAGAAGCTGCACGACCCCGCGAAGGGCCAGTACGGCTTCGTCGGCCGGGGCTTGAAGAACGCCAACGTGCCGCTGTGGACCAACCTGTTCCTGGGCTACGGCGGCGTGTTCATGGACGCCTCCGGCAAGCTCACCACCGATTCGCCGGAAGGGGTCGCCTCCGCCACGCTCTACCGCGACCTGCTGAAGAACACCGGCCCGGCGGGCGTGGCGGGATTCAACTGGAACGAGGCGCAGAGCCTCTTCCTGCAGGGCAAGGCCGCGATGTGGATCGACGGCTCCGGCTTCGCGGCGCCGCTCGAGGATCCGACCAAATCGAAGGTCGTCGGCAAGGTGGGCTACGGCGTGATCCCGATGGGACCGAAGAAGCAGGTCTCGGGCACGTTCGGCGACGGCATCGGCGTGTCGGCGACGTCGCAGAAGCAGGGCCCGTCGTGGTACTTCCTGATGTGGGCGACGAACAAGGCGAACCAGGCGCGGATGCTGGCATCGGGGTCCGGCGCGCCGGTCCGCCAGTCCGCGTATGCGGCCACGGCCAAGGCCGAAGGCGCGCCGTCGACCGTCCCGGCCGAGTGGCTGCAGACGGTCGGCGCCTCGCTCAAGATCGCGGAGCCCTCGCTCCCCGTGATCGAGCCGGTCTCCGAGTTCCGTGACGTCTACGGCATCGCGCTCACCAACATGCTCACCGGTGCCGACGTCGGCGCCGAACTGATGAAGGCCACCGCCGAGTTCCAGCCGGTGCTGAACAAGAGCGAAGGCAAGGCCTAGCGCCTCGCTGCGCCGCGGCGACGACCTCCGACGCAGGCACCCGACGTGTCGCCGCGGCGCGCGCTCTACTGGTTCATCGCTCCCGCGGTCATCGCGATCCTCGCGGTGATCGTGTTCCCGTGGGCGTTCACCATCTGGATGAGCGCCTTCGACTGGAAGATCGGGTCGCAGCCGCAGTTCGCGGGCTGGCGCAATTACGCCGAGCTTCTTGCCGACACCCGCTTCCACCAGGCGATCGGGCACACCCTCTGGTTCACGCTGCTCGCGGTGACGGCGCCGCTGGTGCTCGGCACCGCCGCGGCGCTGGTGTTCAACCAGAAGTTCCCGCTGCGCGGGCTCTTCCGCGGCGCGTTCGTGCTGCCGATGATGGCCACGCCGGTGGCCATCGCCCTCATCTGGACGATGATGTTCCACCCGCAGCAGGGCGTGCTCAACTACCTGCTGTCGCTCGTCGGCATCGGCCCCTCCGAGTGGGTGTACTCCCCGGCGCTCGCGATTCCCTGCCTCGTGCTGGTCGACGTCTGGCAGTGGACGCCGCTCGTGATGCTGATCGTGCTGGGCGGCCTCTCGTCGCTGCCGGTCGAGCCCTTCGAGGCCGCCTACCTCGAGGGCGCGTCGCGCTGGCAGACGTTCCGCCTCGTGACGCTGCCGCTGCTGCTGCCGTTCATCATGGTCGCCGGCGTGGTGCGCCTCATCGACGCGCTCAAGACCTTCGACACGATCTACGTGATCACGCAGGGGGGACCGGGCACAGCATCCGAGACCATCAACCTCTACCTCTACCTGCAGGCCTTCTCGTTCTACCAGGTGGGCAAGGCGTCCGCCGTCGTGGTGGTGTTCTTCCTGCTGGTGGTCGGCCTCTCGCTCGCGCTCTTCTGGCTGCGCGAGCGCACCAAGTACTCGGACTGAGCGGACGCCATGCGCAAGCTCGTCGACCGTGCCGTCCTCGCGATCTGCGTGTTCCTGCTCGTCTCGCCGGCGGTGTCGGTGTTCCTGTGGATGCTGTCGCTCTCGCTCAAGACCGAGGTCGACAACCTCGCGTACCCGCCGGTGTTCGTGCCGAGCCCGCCCACGCTCGCCAACTTCGCCGCGGTGTTCAACGGCACGCCGTTCTTCCTCTACCTCAAGAACAGCCTCGTTGTCTCCGGCTCGGCCACGCTGCTGGCGCTCGCCCTCGGCGTGCCCGCCGGCTACGCCGTGGCCCGCCTGAAGGCGCGCAAGCTGATGCTGACCATCCTCGTCGCGCGGATGACGCCGGCGATCAGCTTCCTCATCCCGCTGTTCACGCTGTTCCAGGCGATCGGCCTCACCGGCACGCTGGTGCCGATCGTGATCACGCACCTCGTGCTGACGCTGCCGATCTCGGTCTACATCCTCGCCGGCTATTTCGAGACCCTGCCGCGCGAACTGGACGAGGCGGCGATCGTCGACGGCTGCACCCCGTGGCAGTCCTTCCTGCACGTGGCACTGCCGCTCGCGCGGCCGGGCATCACGGTGGCCGCGATCCTCGCGTTCATCTTCTCGTGGAACAACTTCATCTTCGGCGCGGTGCTCGCGGGCCGCACGACCCGCACGCTGCCCGTGGCGATCTACAACGTGCTGACCTTCGAGCAGATCGCGTGGGGGCCGCTCGCGGCCGCGGCGCTGCTGGTCACGCTGCCGGTGCTGCTGCTGACGCTGTTCGTGCAGAAGCACATCGTGGGCGGCCTGACCGCCGGGGGCGTCAAGGGCGGCTAGCCCGTGGGAGACATGAGCGCATGGCATCGGTGACCCTGCATTCGCTGCGCAAGAGCTTCGGCGACACCGAGGTGATCAAGGACGTCGACATCGCGATCGAGGACCGCGAGTTCGCCGTGTTCGTCGGCCCGAGCGGCTGCGGCAAGTCCACCCTGCTGCGCATGATCGCCGGCCTGGAGACGCCCACGGCGGGGCAGATCCGCATCGGCGAGCGCGTGGTGAACGACCTGCCGCCGAAGGACCGCCGCATCTCCATGGTGTTCCAGACGTACGCGCTGTACCCGCACATGGACGTGCGCGCCAACATGGGGTTCGGCCTGCGCATCGCGGGCGAGGCCCAGGGCGAGATCGCGAGGAAGGTCGCCGACGCCGCGCGCATCCTCGGGCTCGAGGCGATGCTCGACCGCCTGCCGCGCCAGTTGTCCGGCGGGCAGCGCCAGCGGGTCGCGATGGGCCGGGCGATGGTGCGCCACCCCGACGTGTTCCTCTTCGACGAGCCGCTGTCCAACCTCGACGCCAAGCTGCGCGTGCAGATGCGCACCGAGATCCGGTCGCTGCACCAGCGGCTCGCCACCACGTCGATCTACGTGACGCACGACCAGGTCGAGGCGATGACGATGGCCGACCGCATCGTCGTCCTGCGCGACGGCCGCGTCGAGCAGATCGGCGCGCCGGCCGAACTCTACGACGCGCCGGCCAACACCTTCGTCGCGACCTTCATCGGCTCGCCGGCGATGAACCTGCTGCCGGGCGGCCGCGAGGGCGGCCAGATCCGCCTCGCGACGGGTGGACGCTGGCCCGCGCCCGCCGGCGCCGTCGCCGACGGCAGCCCGCTCACCGTCGGCATCCGCCCGGAGCACCTGCGCGTCGCCGATCCCGGTGCCGACGGCGCGATTCCCGCGCGCGTGGAAGTGGTGGAGTTCACCGGCGCCGACACCTACGTTTCATGCGAGACGTGCGGCGAGCGCATCGCGTTCGTCACGCACCGCCGGCTGTCGCTGCGCGCCGGCGACGCCGTCGCGCTCGCGGCGGAAGCCGCGGACCTGCACGTTTTCGACGGGGCGAGCGGCCGGCGCCTGGTCGCGACCGCCGTCTGACGACCCACGCGGGCGGCGCCGGTCGCGACCGGGGTCAGCGCGCGCCCGGTTCCGCAGCCGCGGTGTCGCTTGCCGGTCGTCCGTCGAGCCACCGCTGCAGGGTGGCGAAGAAGGACTCGGGTTCGATCGGCTTCGGGATGAAGTCCACCATGCCGGCCTCGGCCGCACGGGTCCGGTCCTCGGGGAACACGTTGGCCGTGAGTGCCAGGATCGGCGGGGCAGCCGTGCCCGTGGAGGCGATGATCCGGCGCGCTGCCGCGATGCCGTCGAGGTTCGGCATCTGCAGGTCCATCAATACGAGGTCGTACCGCTGGCGCCCCGCGAGCGTCACGGCTTCGGCCCCGTCGCCCACGAGGTCGACCCGGAGGTCGGCGAGTCCCGTCAACTCGAGGATCACCTCGGCGTTGGTGGGATCGTCCTCGGCCAGGAGCACCCGCTTGCCGCCGTGGCGGCGCCGCAGTGCCGCCTCCGGTGCCACCGCGGGTGCCCGCGCACGGCTTTGGCCCGCGTCGGACGCTTCCTCGCTCGTGCGGGCGAGGCGTGCCGTGAACCAGAACGTGCTGCCGACGCCGGGCGTGCTCGTCACGCCGGCATCGCCACCCATCAGATGGGCGAGCCGCCGGGTGATGGCGAGGCCGAGTCCGGTGCCGCCGTAGCGGCGGGTTGTCGAGCTGTCGGCCTGCTCGAACGGCGCGAAGAGTCGCGGCAGCGCGGCGGGGTCGATGCCGATCCCGGTGTCCTGCACCTCGAAGCGCAGGAGCACGGAATCCGGCGCTTCCTCCACCACGCCGTAACGCAGCGCCACCGATCCGGTCTCGGTGAACTTGACCGCGTTCGCCGCGTAGTTGAGCAGGGCCTGGTGGATCCGGGTGCGGTCGCCGCACACCCGCAGCGGCAGCGCCGACGCCTCGTTGCGCAGGTCGATCGACTTCGCGCTCGCGTCGCTGGCCACCATCCCGATCACTTCGTCGACGATCGCCCGCAGGTCGAGGTCGGCAGCGGACAGTTCGAAGTGCCCGGACTCGATCTTGGACAGCTCGAGCACCGCGTTCACGATCTCGAGGAGGTGCCGCGACGCGTGGACGATCTTGTCGACGCGCTCGACCTGCTGCGGCGACAGCCGCGTGCGCGCGAGGAGGTAGGACATGCCGGTGATCGCATTGAGCGGCGTGCGGATTTCGTGGCTGATGTTCGCGAGGAACTGGCTCTTGGCGCGACTGGCCGCCAGCGCCTCGTCGCGCGCGGACGCAAGCTCGGGGATCATCCCCGCCAGCGTCTCGCGGCTCGCCCGCAGGTCGAGTTCGGCACGCTTGCGCCGCGTGCACTCGCGGTTGCTGCCGCAGCGTCCGGCGTACCGACCGTCCTGGTCGAACAGCGGGCGGCAATGGTGCTCGATCCAGCGCACGTCGCCGGCGCGATGGACGATCCGCAGCTCGATCTCGCCTTCGCCGGTGCCGGGCCGCTCCATGTCGCGCCGGTGCGCGAGCCATGCCTCGCGGTCGTCCGCGAAGACGATGCGGTTCATGAAGTCCCGGTCGCGCATGAACGATTCGGGCGGGTACCCGGTGATGGCCTCGACGTTGCCCCCCACGAAGAGCGGCCGGCCGGCGGGATCGTCCCAGAAGACCCAGTCGGCGACGGATTCGGTCAGCAGGCGGAACCGGACCGCCGACTCGCGCAGCGCCGCAAGCGCCTCGGGGGTCTGGTTGCGCAGGTCCGTCACCACCACGCACGCGACCCAGGACTCGCCGATCCGCAGCGGTCGCGTGGACAGCTGGACGGGGATCGCGAGGTGCGCCGTCTGGTCGAGGGCAGTGGGCACGATGCGGTCGGCCGGTGTGGCGAGGAGGGCGCGGAGCTGCGTGCGGTCCTCGGGCACCACGAACTCCGAGAAAGGCAGGCCGCGCAGTGCGGCGAGCGTGCGCCCGACCATGGACTCGAAGCGCGCATTGCAGTGCAGGATGCGGCCTTCGCCGTCGAGGGTGACCCCGCCCTCGTTCATGGAGTCGAAGAACACCTGGTAGGGGCGCTCGGCGCCGCGCAGCGGCACGACGCCGCCATCCGGCGCGACCAGCGCATCCGCGTTGCCGCTGCGCACCGCCGCCAGCGCGGCCTTCGCTTCCTCGAGCCGGGCCCGCAGTTCCGCGTTCTCCGCGGCGAGGCTCGCCGCGTTCATGCGTTCGGGCGGCAGGCTGCCGTCGGTCGTTGTCATGCCTAGAGCCACCGCCGCACCTCCAGTCCGACGAGCGTCGACGCCTCGTCGGACAGGTCGCCGTACACCTTCCGCGGCGGCGGCGGCTGCCGCCGCACCACGGTCGGGATGGCGAGGATCTGGTCGGCTTCGGCGCGATGCGGCTCGGCCACGAGGTCGATGATCTCGATGGTCGCGCTTCCGGGCAGGTATCGGTCGCAGATCCGGCGCAGGTTCGCCATGGCCGCCAGCGAGCGGGTCGACTGCCCGGCCACGTAGAGCCGCAGTTCCCACTGCGTGCCGTCGGGGTACACACCCGGCGCGAGTTCGCGCATCTGGTCGGCGACGGCGTTCATCGGCGGCGCTCGGACCCGGGCGGGCTCAGGGCGGTCCTCCGCCCTCGACCGCCAGCCCTTCGCGCTTCTCCTTCATCGCCGCGCGCTCGCCTTGCGCGGTGCGTACCGATGCCTCGCCCTGGGTGATGGCGCGCTGTGCCTCGGCCGCGTCGGCGTCGAACTCCGCCCGCAGTGCGGCGATGCGGCTCTCCAGCGCCGCGCGCTTGCGCTCGAGCGCGAGCCGCTGCCGCTCGATGTTCTGGCCGGCCGCGAGCGCTTCGGCTGCTTCCTTCGCCTCCTGCGCCAGCCGTGCCGTGCCGGTCAGCACGCCGCCCGGACCGGCGTAGACGTCGACCAGTTCGACGCCGTGGTCGGTCAGCACGAACTCGCGGATCTGCTTGGAGTGCGCCATGCCGCGCGACTTCAGGATGTACAGTCCGCGGGTGCGCTCGCCGTTGGCCTCGATGTCGCGCAGGAGCAGCCAGGTGTCGATCAGCGAGGAAATCTCCTGCTCGGTGTGCTCGAGGCCGCCGCCGGGATTGGTCAGGCTCGTCACGAAGGCCGTGATGTTGCGCGACTTCAGGAAGTCCACCATCCGCACCAGCATCGCGCGGATCTCGAGCAGGCTGCCCAGCGTGCCGAAGCTCGAGATGGGGTCGATGACGATGAGCTGCGGGTCGAACGCCTCGACGTGGTGCTGCATGATCGCGAGGTGCATCTCGAGGCCGTGCAGCGACGGGCGCGCGGCGTGGAAGCGCAGCAGCCCGCGGTCGACCCACTGCTGCAGGTCGAAGCCCAGCGACGACATGTTGCGCACGAGCTGGCTCGGCGACTCCTCGAACAGGAACGCGAGGCAGCGCTCGCCCCGGCGGCAAGCGGCGTCGAGGAAGTGGGCGGCGACGCTCGTCTTGCCGCAGCCGGCGGTGCCCGACACCAGCACGCTGCTGCCGCGGAAGTAACCGCCCCCGGCGAGCATCCGGTCGAGGGCGGCAATGCCCGACGGGACGCATTCGCGCGATGCGACGTGTGCGAGCCCGGCGGACGTGATCGGCAGCACGCGGATGCCACGCTCGTCGATCAGGAACGGGTATTCGTTGGTGCCATGCGGCGAGCCGCGGTACTTGACGACCCGCACGCCGCGCGTGGTCATCTGGCCGTTAACGCGGTGGCTCAGCTCGATCACGCAGTCGGAAACGTATTCCTCGATGCCGTGGCGCGTGAGCGACTGGGTGCCGCGCTCCGCGGTGACCACGGCGGTGACGCCCTTCTCCTTCAGCCAGTGGAAAAGGCGCCGGAATTCGGCGCGCAGCAGGGCCTCGTGGGACAGGGAGGCGAACAGCGACTCCACGTTGTCGAGCACGACCCGCTTGGCACCGGTACGCTCGATGGCGTGCCCCAGCCGGATGAAGAGTCCCTCGAGGTCGAAGGTGCCGGCAACCGCGGCGGGGGCGTCGTCGAGGTGGACGTGATCGATGCGCAGCTGCCCCTGCGCCACGAGCGCCGCCAGGTCGAAGCCGACCGACGCGAAGTTCTGGACCAGCTCGTCGGCGGTTTCCTCGAACGTGAGGAACACGCCGCGCTCGCCGCACTCCGTCGCGCCGTGCACGAGGAACTTGACCGCGAACAGGGTCTTGCCGCACCCGGCGCCGCCGCACACCAGCGTGGGGCGCCCGGCGGGCAGGCCGCCGAACGTGATCTGGTCGAGGCCGGCGATGCCGGTCGCGGCCTTGCGGAGACCGGGTGCTGTGTCGCCCCGTTCGGACATTGCGAATGCTCCCGTCCCGGGCGTGCCGGGGCCCGGGGCTTCCCTCGTATTTTCACGTACGCCGCGGGATGCGTGCGCATGCGTACCGCCGTGTTCCTTGACCATTGTCAACGACGGATGATTGCGGGAATGGGGATGGGAGGCGGTTGCGTCGGCAAGCCCGGCGCGCCAGTCGGGTGCGTCGGGCTTCGACACCGGTGCCCGAGCGCCGACGCGCGGGCGGACTCCGCTCAGCGCGCGCGGGCGTCGCGCGCAGCGAGGACGCGGTCGACCATCACGCCCGACTGGCCGAGGTAGTTGGCGGGGTCGCACAGGCGCTCGAGTTGCGCGCGCGTCAGGTGCTTCGCGATCTCCCCGTTCTCCGCCAGCAGGTCGACGAGCGGGCGCTGCACGCGGATCGCCTCGCGGCAGATGTCGTACACGAGGTCGTGCGCGTACTCGCGACCGATGTAGGGGCCGAGCCCCATCATCACCGCCTCGGACATGACGAGGCCGTGGGTGATGTCGATGTTGGCGCGCATCTTCGCCGCGTCGACCTCGAGGCCCTCGAGCACGAAGCGCGACTGCTTCAACGCCCCGGCGATCAGGCAGAAGGTCTCCGGCAGCGAAATCCACTCGATCTCCCACGGCCCGGTCGAGCGCTCGTGGTCGGCGACCATCGCGTCCATCAGCGCCGCGGCGTGCTGGCGCACCACCGAGATGCCGGCGTGGATGTAGCACGACGAGATCGGGTTGCGCTTCTGCGGCATCGTGCTGCTCGACCCGCGCCCGTGGGCATAGGGTTCGTAGACCTCGGCGACCTCGGTCTGCATCATGAGTTTCACGTCCATCGCGATCTTGCCGAGCGTGCCGCCCACGAGGCCGAGGAACGCGCCGACCTCCGCGATGGAATCGCGCACCGTGTGCCACGCGATCAGCGGCTGGCCGAGGCCCAGTTCCGCCATCAGCCCGGCCTGCGTTTCCATCGCGCCGCGCTCGAGGGACGCGAGCGTGCCGCACGCGCCGCCGAACTCGCCGACCAGCACGCGCGGCCGGAGTTCCGCGAGACGGTCGCGGTGGCGCTCGACGGCCGCGAGGATCGTGGCCATCTTGTAGCCGAACGTCACCGGGATCGCCTGCTGCAGGTTGCTGCGGCCGACGATCGGCGTGTCCCGGTACTTCTGCGCCAGCGCCGCAAGCGCGGCGGACAGCGCAGCCAGGTCCTCCTCGACGATCGCCAGTCCCTCGCGGATCTGCATGACGGTGGCCGTGTCGGTGATGTCCTGCGTGGTCGCACCCCAGTGGCAGTACTCGCCGAGCTTGTCCCGGCACAGCGCGTTGAGCTGCGACACCACGCCGAGGATCGGGTAGCCGATCCGCTCGGTCTGCGCGCGCAGCTTCACCATGTCGATCTTCGCGGGGTCGCAGTTGCGCACGATCTCGGCGGCGGCTTCCGCGGGGATGATGCCGAGCCGGCCCTGGACGATGGCCAGCGCGCGCTCGATCTCGACGTACTTGGCGGTCCGGTTCTCGTCCGACCAGACGCGGCGCATGGCGTCGGTGCTGAAGATGTTGCCGAAGATGGCGGAATCGACGATGGTCGCGGGCATGGCGGGTCCTGTCAGGGCGCGGTGGTGGGGTTGTTCAAGCGGTGGCGCGGGCCGGCAGGGCCCGCGCAACGTGCAAGGGGAGGCGGTGGGCCCTGCGGCCGCCCGCGTGGAAGGCGGCGCCGTCCGCCGACCGGGCCGTCGCGCAACGGTCGCGCCGGCGGCCGGACACGAGGCGATGGGGCAACGGAAGACGCATCGTCGCCGGACTAGATCGCGTGGGCCGTGCGCAGGGCGGCGAGGCGCTCGTCGGTGGCGCCGAGCGAGCGCAGGATGGCATCGGTGTGGGCGCCAAGGGCCGGGACCGGGTCCATGCGCGGGTCGCCGTGCGTCCACGAGCCCGGCGGCAGCAGCGCGGGGATGGGGCCGGCGGGGGTGTCGACCTCGCGCCAGCGGCGGCGGGCGCGCAGCTGCGGGTGCTCCCAGACCTCGTGCATCGTGTTCACCTGCGCGTTGGCGATCTGCGCGTCCTCCAGCCGGGCGACCACCTCTGCGGCGGTGAGTTCGGCAAAGGCCGCGACGATGAGGGCACGCAGGTCGTCGCGATGGGCGTTGCGCCGCGAGTTGCTCGCGAAGCGCTCGTCGGTGGCGAGTTCCGGCCGGTGCAGCACCTTGGCGCAGAACGCGGCCCACTCGCGCTCGTTCTGGAGGCCGAGCATCACGACCTTGCCGTCGCCGGCCGGGAAGGGGCCGTAGGGGTAGATGGTCGCGTGGCTCGCGCCGGTCCGCGCGGGCGGCGGCGCGCCGTCGAACGCGTAATACAGCGGGTAGTTCATCCACTCCACCAGCGATTCGAGCATCGAGATGTCGAGATGCTGGCCGCGGCCGGTGCGCTGGCGCTCGATGAGCGCCGCGAGGATGCCCGAGAACGCGTACATGCCGGCGGCGATGTCGGCGATCGACGGGCCGGCCTTCGACGGCTCGTCGGGCGTGCCCGTCACCGACAGGAAGCCCGACTCGCTCTGGATCAGGAGGTCGTAGGCCTTCTTGTCGCGATACGGGCCCTCGTTGCCGTAGCCCGAGATGTCGCAGACGATGATGCCGGGATTCTCCTTCGCCAGCGCCTCGTAGGAGAGACCGAGCCGCGCCGCCGCACCGGGGGCGAGGTTCTGCACGACCACGTCGGCTTCCTCGCGAACCAGCTGCGCGAGCAGCGCGTGCGCGTCCGGGTGCTTCACGTCCAGCGTGAGGCTCTCCTTCGAGCGGTTGGTCCAGACGAAGTGCGACGCGAGCCCGCGGACGCGCTCGTCGTAGCCGCGCGCGAAGTCGCCGGTGCCCGGGCGCTCGACCTTGATCACCCGGGCGCCGAGGTCGGCGAGCTGGCGCGTGGCGAACGGCGCGGCGATCGCGTGCTCGAGCGTGACGACGGTGATGCCGGCCAATGGCTGCATGGCTAGGCCCGGCGCAGGACTGCGGTGGCTTCCATCGCGAGGCAGCCCTCGTGGTCGCGCGCCCACAGCTTCACCGAGCCGTCGCCCTGCGGCTCGCCGCACACGGTGAAGGGGTTGATGTCGAAGAGCGGCCGCATCGCGCGGAACTCGTAGCTTGCGAGCGTGGCGTCCGGCAGGCGCTCGCGCAGCAGCTCGACCATCAGGGTCGCGACCAGCGGCCCGTGCACGATCAGCCCCGGGTAGCCCTCGACCTGCGTGACGTAGCGGCGGTCGTAGTGGATGCGGTGGCCGTTGAACGTGAGCGCCGAGTAGCGGAACAGCAGCACGTCGTCCGGCACCCAGTGCTTCTCCCACGCGGCGCCGGCCGGCGCGGGCTTCGGCGGGGGCGCGACGTCGCCCGGCTGCGGCGCCTCGCGGTAGACGATGTCGTGGAACTCGGTCAGCGCGAGGTCCGGCGCATCGGTCCGCCGCACCTCGTGACGAACCTTGACGAACACCAGCGGGCCGGTGCGTCCGCTCTTCTGCGTCACGTTGTCGATGGTCGAGACGCGCGTGATCGCGTCGCCGACGCGCAGCGGCCCGTGGAAGGTGAACTGGCTGCCGGCCCACATGCGGCGGGGCAGCGGCACCGGCGGCAGGAACCCGCCGCGCTTGGCATGGCCGTCCGGCCCGATCTCCGACTGCCGGTACAGCGGGAGGAAGTAGAGCCAGTGCCAGAGCGGCGGCAGCGGCGTGCCCGCGGGCGGGCGCTCGTTGCCGAGGTCGAACGTCGCCGCCAGCGCGGCGTACGGCGTGGCGGTCACGACGTCGGTGACGGTCTCGGTCCTGCCGATCCAGTCGGTGAGATTCATGCGGTCCTCCGGTTGCGGATGCGGTCCGTCGTCGCCGCGAAGGCGGGCGCGTCCACGGCGGGTCGTCGCCGTTCGGGATCGCACCGGATTCTGCCCCGCTGGCGATTTCGCGGGAAATGCAAGAATGGCGTTGATTATTGCGATTGGTGCATGGACGGCGGGGCTACCGCCGCCGCGGCCGGCTGCGCGCGGCGGCGACCGTCGGCGCGGCGCGCAGCAGGAGCTCGTGGAAAGCCTGGGCCGGCGGCGACAGCGATGCGTTGCGTCGCCGGATGAGGCTGATGGTGCGGGTCACCGCCGGCCGCACGAGCGGGATCCGGCGCACCCGCGGGTGCGTGCCTTCCTGCAGCGTGGAGCGAGCCAGGATGGCGATGCCCACGCCGGCGTTCACGAGGCCGAGCGCGGTGCCGGGATGGTTGACCTCGTACGTGCCGTTGATGTCGATGCGCTGCCGCGCGAGCTGGTAGTCGAGCATCGCGCGGTTGCCGGACGCGCTGGACACGACGATCAGGTCCTCCGAGCGCAGCTCCGACCAGTGGACGGACTTCGCCGCAGCGAGGGGATGGTCGTCGCGGCAGAACAGCACGAAGGGCTCGCGCAGGATGGGCTGCTCGACCAGGTCCGGATTGCGGGCGAGGACGATGGTGATGCCGAACTCCGCCTGGCCCGAGAGGACCGCGTCCGCCACCGCGGTGGCGGAAAGGTCGAGGATGCGGATGCGGTTGCCGGGGTGCGCCAGCGTGTAGCGGCGGATGAAGTCGGGCAGCCACTGGTGCGCCATGCTCGGGATGCAGCCCAGCGTGACCTCGCCCCGGCGGGTGCGCGACGCGTCGCGCAGGCGGGACACGACTGCGGTCATGTCGGCCACCAGCCGCTGCGCCTGCGGCAGGAAGTCCCGCCCCACCGGGGTGAGCTGGACCATGCGCGTGGTCCGGTCGAGGAGGCGCGCGTCGAGGTAGCCTTCGAGCTTCTGGACGCGGCGGGTCAGGGCGGTCTGGGTGAGGTTCAGGAAGGCGGCGGCCTTGCCGAAGCCGCCGGTCTCGGCCACGGCCACGAACGCCTGGATGCCGTCGAAGTCGATCTTCATGCGGGAGCCCCTCCGGGGATTGCGATCATGCGAAAAACGCAACAATCGTGACGACCATTGCATTTTACGCGAGGTGCGACGGTGCGCAGAATCCGCCCGACACCGCCCGCCCGGCCGCCGCGAGCCGGAGGGGGCACCACCGGAGGATTCCATGAAGCGCCTGGTCGCAGCCTTGTTCGCATGTGCGCTGTCGGGGCTCGCGTTCGCCCAGCAGCCGATCGTCATCAAGTTCTCCCACGTGGTCGCGCCCGACACTCCGAAGGGCCGCGCCGCGGAGCGCTTCAAGAAGCTCGCCGAGGAGAAGACCAAGGGGCGCGTGAAGGTCGAGCTCTATCCCAACAGCCAGCTCTTCAAGGACGCCGAGGAACTGGAGGCGTTGCAGCTCGGCTCGGTGCAGATGCTGGCGCCGACCGTGTCCAAGTTCGGCCCGCTCGGGGTGAAGGAGTTCGAGCTCTTCGACCTGCCGTACATCTTCGACGGCTACAAGGACGTGCACAAGGTCACGCAGGGTCCGATCGGGAAGAACCTCTTCAGGAAGCTGGAGGGCAAGGGCATCGTCGGCCTCGCGTACTGGGACAACGGGTTCAAGCCGATGTCGGCCAACAAGCCGCTGCACAAGCCCGAGGACGCGAAGGGCCTCAAGATGCGCATCCAGTCGTCCAAGGTGCTCGACGCCCAGATGCGCGCGATCGGTGCCATCCCGCAGGTGATGGCGCTGTCCGAGGTGTACCAGGCGTTGCAGACCGGCGTGGTCGACGGGACCGAGAACGTCGTGTCGAACTTCTATACGCAGAAGATGTTCGAGGTGCAGAAGAACCTGACGCTGACCGACCACGGCTACATCGGGTACGCGGTCATCGTGAACAAGAAGTTCTGGGACGGCCTCCCGCCGGACATCCGCACGGCGCTCGAGGCCGCGATGAAGGAGGCGACCGACTACGCGAACGAGATCGCGCAGAAGGAGAACGAGGAGGCGCTGGCGGCGGTGAGGAAGACCGGCCGCACGCAGGTGATCGACCTTACCCCGGACGAGCGCAAGGCGTGGAAGAAGGCGATGATGAAGGTGCACACCGAGATGGCGCCGCGCATCGGCAAGGACCTCGTGCAGGAGGTCTACCGCGAGACCGGGTTCGATCCCGCGAAGCTGTAGCGCGCCATGCCGGGCGGCGCCATGCGCCGCCCGGGTGCAGCACGCGTCCGTGCGGCACGCTGGCGGCAAGACACCATGCCGGCGGCAGGCGGGAAGGCGCCGGACGCCACCCGACGCCGGGCGCATGTGGCAGCATCACGCTCTGCCGCCTTCGCCCGCCACGCATGCCTGCCATCCGCCGTGCCCGCCGCGCGGACGCGTCCGCCCTGGCCGCGGTCGCGGAAGCCACGTTCCGCGCGACGTTCGCGACCGCAAACACGCCCGCGGACATGGAACGCCACTGTCGCGCGACCTACGGCGAGGCGATCCAGGCCGCGGAGATCGCCGATCCGTGCCGCCTGACGCTGCTGTGCGAGGACGCCGGGCGGCTCGTCGGCTACGCGCAGTTGCGCTGGGGAAAGGCACCCGCCTGTGTCGTCGCGCAGGCACCCGCCGAGATCCAGCGCCTCTACGTGGTGGCGGCCGCGCACGGCAAGGGCATCGCGCAACAGCTGATGGCGGCGTGCCTCGCCGCACTCGCGCAGCGCGCGGCGGACGTCGCATGGCTCGGCGTGTGGGAGCGCAATCCGCGCGCGATCGCGTTCTACCGCAAGGCGGGCTTCCGCGAGGTCGGCGAGCACGTCTTCGTCCTCGGCACCGACGCGCAGCGCGACGTGGTGATGATGCGGCCGCTCGTGCCGCGATAGCACGCGCGGGGGACCACGCGGCGACACGCACGGCGCGTTCGCGTGAGTGTCCGCGTCACGCGTCACTTGATGCGCATCAACGCCGCGCGGGGGCCGTTGGCGCTAGCTTTCACGCTGCCGGCGAAACCACGATTTATCGTTTGCATACAAGTGTTTGCCCTCGTCCTTGCGCCCTCGGCAACGATGTTCCGTCGGCGTCCGAAGAGCGACGCAACAGGGGGCGATCTGCCGAGGAAAACGACCCATGGCAGCCATCGAATGGTCCAGCCGCCTTGCGCTGGGCCACCCCGACATCGACACGCAGCACCGCAAGCTGGTCGATCTCATCAACAAGCTCGACGCGGCCATCAAGGCCGGCAAGGGCGCGCAGGCGGCAACCGAAGCGATGAGCGAACTGCGTCTGTACACGATCAAGCATTTCCGCGACGAGGAGCGGCTGCAGGCGGCGGCGGGCTATCCGGAGATGAGCGGCCACAAGGCGTTCCACGCCGAGTTCGTGGCGCGGGTGCAGCAGTTCGAGGCCGACTGCCAGGCGGGCCGGCTCGGGGTCGCGCACGCCGCGATGACCTACCTCTCGGACTGGCTTGCGAAGCACATCCTGAAGGAGGACAGGAAGCTCGTCACGTTCCTCAACGCGAAGCGGGCGATCCCCGTGTGAGTCCGCCCGGCACGCGGGGTCACTCCGCCGCGATCGAACGCAGCTGCAGGACGAATGCGCCGGCTTGCCGGTCGGCGATCAGGAGTCCCAGCTGTCGCATGCGCGCCGGGTCGAGCGGCGGGGCATCGGCCAGCGTCCGGCCGCGCCACGTCGGCTGGAACGCCGGCAGCGGCAACCGCACGGCGGTCCACACGTTCGTCGGCGGCGCGAACGCGGCCTGCCAGCTGATGCCGTCCCACGCGTCGTCGGTGCGCACGGCGAGCTTGTAGCGCTTGCCGTCGCCGCACACGTCGAGCACTAGGCTGCCGGCGCCGGGGGCGGCGAGGTCGCGCGGACGCGACCGGACCGAGGCGAAGCCGCCGCCATTGGCGAACGAGACCACGCCGGTGAAAACGGCGAGGTCGCCACCCTCGTGGACGAGGCGGCTCTGCGACGCGCCGCCCATCACGCGATCGTCGATGGCCGGCCAGTCGGTCACGGACGCCGGATCGTCGAAGGTGAAGAGCGCGCGGGGCATCGCGGCATTGTGCGGCGGCAACGACGCAGGGGCAATCCGGCGGGCAGGGTGGCGACCGGCGTCGCCGCCCGACGTTCGATCGTGGGTGCGGCCGACGCGGCCGGATGCCGTCCCCGCATGGCAGGAGCCCTTGCGGTATTAGAATCCCCGGCACGAAGCTGCAGGCCCCGCGCGGGCCGGCGCATACGTTCGCGCGCATCCGGCTGGCGCGAGCGGCATAACGACAGGGGAGATAGGCCATGACAGGACGCATGTGGATGGTGGCGCTGCTGGGCGCCGCCGCCGGGATGGGGGCGGTGGCGGTCCCGGCGGCAAGCGCGCAGACGGCGGGGGCGACGCCGCACTTCGATCCCAAGGGCAAGCCGCCCTCCACCTACACCCTCGAGCTGCGCAAGGGGGTGGAAGCCACGCTGCCGCTCGCGGACAAGCGCGACTTCGACGAGGCCAAGAAGGGCTTCATCGTCGAGCCGCCGTACACGAAGATCATGGCCGACGCGGGGCACGTGGCGTGGGACATGGGCAGCTACGGCTGGCTGCTGCAGGGCAAGGACTTCGCGAGCATCCATCCGTCGCTGCAGCGGCAGGCGGTGCTCAACATGGCGTACGGGCTCTACGAGGTCGTGCCCGGCAAGATCTACCAGGTGCGCGGCTTCGACCTCGCCAACATCAGCTTCATCAAGGGCGACACCGGGTGGATCGTGTTCGACCCGTTGACGGCGAAGGAGACCGCGCGCGCGGCGCTCAAGCTCATCAACGACAAGCTCGGCGCGCGTCCCGTGCTGGGGGTGGTGTACTCGCACTCGCACGTCGACCACTTCGCCGGCGTGCGCGGCGTGGTCGAGGAAGCCGACGTCGCGAGCGGCAAGGTCAAGGTCATTGCGCCCGAGGGCTTCATGCAGGCGGCCATCGAGGAGAACGTGTTCTCCGGCAACGCGATGTCGCGCCGGACCCAGTACTCGTACGCGGTCCTGCTGCCGCGCGACCCGCTCGGCCACGTCGACCAGTCGATCGGCAAGAACGTCGCCAACGGCAGCGTCGGGCTCATCGCGCCGAACCTCATCATCAGCAAGGACTTCCAGGAGGTCACGGTCGACGGCGTGCGGATGGTCTTCCAGAACACGCCGGACACCGAGGCGCCGGTGGAGATGAACACGTACTTCCCGCAGTTCAAGGCGTTCTGGGCCGCGGAAAACGTGACCGGCACGATCCACAACATCTACACCCCGCGCGGCGCACCGGTGCGCAACGCGCTCAACTGGTCGAAGCAGATCAACGTCGCGCTGTACAAATTCGGGCAGGAGGCCGAGGTGATGTTCGCCTCGCACAGCTGGCCGCGCTGGGGCAACGCGCGCATCCAGGAAGTGCTGCGCGTGCAGCGCGACACCTACGCGAACCTCAACAACCAGACGCTGCACTACGCGAACCTCGGCGTCACCATCAACGAGATCCAGAACGTCTACCAGCTGCCGCCGAGCCTGTGGCAGCAGTGGCCCGCGCACAGCTACCACGGGTCGGAACAGCACAACAGCCGCGGCGTGATCAACCGCTTCCTGGGCTACTGGGACGGCAATCCCGCGAACATCGCGCCGCTGTCGCCGAAGGACTCGGCGCCGCTGTACGTCGAGATGATGGGCGGCTCGGAGAAGATCATCGCCAAGGGCCGGGAACTGGTCGCGCAGGGGAGGTACCTCGAAGCCACCGAGATCCTCAACAAGCTGATCTATGCGGAGCCCCGGAACCAGCCGGCGAAGGATCTCCTCGCCGACGCGTTCGAGCAGCTGGGCTACCAGAAGGAGAGCCCGACCTTGCGCAACATCTACCTGCAGGGCGCCTACGAGCTGCGCAACGGGCTGCCCGGCGGGTCGCCGCCGCGCTCCTCGGGCCCCGACATGGTGCGCGCGATGTCGACCGAGAACTGGCTCGACTTCATCGGCATCAGCGCGGACCCGAAGAAGGCCGAGGGCATCCGCTTCGTGATCAACCTCGTCACGCCCGACAACGGCGAGAAGTACGTGGTCGAGATGAGCAACGCGACGCTCACCAACATCAAGGGCTTCCAGGCGCCGAAGCCGGACCTCACGGTCACGGTCAATCGCAGCGATCTCAACCTCGTGATGATGGGCGTCACCACGTTCGACGACCTCGTCGCCGCGGGCAAGGCGAAGTTCGAAGGCGACCGCAAGCCGTTCGACCAGCTGCGCGGCATCCTGGTGTCGTTCAGCCCGACGTTCGAGATCCTGCCGGGCACGGCGCCCAAGGCGCCCGCCAAGGGACTGAAGCCGTTCGAGATGCCCGACCTCGCGCCACCCGACGCCGCGGGCGACTGACGGGACCGCACGTGCCCGCGCGCCGCGCGTCGTCCCCGTCTGCTCCGGCCGCGAGGTCACGCGCGCCGCACGCCGCGGGTGGCACCGCGGACGGGGGCGGCTGACGTGGCCGACGTCGTCCCCAGCGAGGAGTTGCGGGCGCTCCTGCTGCGCATGTACGACGCGTGGGCGCGGGAGGACTTTGCCGCGCTGCGCGACATGTTCTCGACCGGTGCCCACGTGGTCGTGATCGGCACCGATCCCGACGAATGGTGGCGCGGCGCGGCGGGCCTCGAGGTGCTCATCGCGCAGACGCGCGAGATGGGGGGCGTGCGCTTCGAGCCGCACGAGCCCGTCGCCTACAGCCTCGGCAACGTCGGCTGGGTGGTCGACCGTCCGGCCTACGTGCCGGCCTCCGGCCACCCGGTTCCGCTGCGCTCCACCGCGATCCTGGCCATCGAGCGCGGCCACTGGCGCTTCGTGCACTGGCACGTCTCGATCGGGCAGGCCAACGAGGACGCGCTCGGGCTCGCGCTGCCGACCAGCATCGCGCGGGTCGAGCGCAGCGTGCGCAACGATCGCCCCGACCTGGCACCCGTATCCGCGCCCGACGGCACGGTGACGATCCTCTTTTCCGACATCGAGTCCTCGACGGTGCTGCTGGAGCGCCTCGGCGACACCGGGTACGTCGCGATGCTCGCGTGGCACGACGGCATCGTCCGGGACGCCGCCGCCGAGCACAAAGGCTACGTGGTGAAATCGCAGGGCGACGGCTTCATGCTCGCGTTCCCCTCGGCCGCCTTCGCGCTGCGGGCGGCGCTGGTGATGCACGAACGGATTGCCGCGGGCTTCGAGGGCCTGCCCGTCCGCATCCGCGCCGGCCTCCACGCCGGGGAGGCGCTGCGGCACGACCACGACTTCTTCGGCCGCACGGTGGTGATCGCCGCGCGCATCAGCGCGCTGGCCCTCGGCGGCGAGATCCTCGTGTCCGATCTCGTGTATGGTCTGGTGCGCGGCCTCGGGGCATTCAACTTCGGGCCGCGGCGCAACGCGGTGCTCAAGGGTCTCGACGGCAGCTTCGACCTGTATCCGGTGCTGCCGTAAGGCAGCCGGAGGCGGCATGAACCTCTTCTACCTCGCAGGCAGCATCGGCCTCATCCTGACGCTGGGGGCCCTCGGCCGCATCGTGTCCAACTTCCGCTTCCTCGCGCGCTCGGCGCGCGCGCAGGGCACGTTCGTGCGGTGGGAGATCACGGAACCCGGTACGGTGGGCGGGCCGTCGGGCACGCAGGGCAAGCGCTCCTATCGGCCGATCATCGCATTTCGCGCGGCGGACGGCACCGAGCACCGCGTGACGGGCAGCATCTACATCCTCCAGCGCCACGCGCCGACATCGCCCACCAAGGGCGACCTGCCCATTCGCTACGATCCGGCGAATCCCGCGCAGGCGCGCCTAGCGACGTTCACCGACTTCTGGCTGTTTCCGATCCTGTTCCTCGTCATCGGGATCGTCAGCCTCGCGTTCGCGGCGCGGGCGTACCGCGATCACTGAACCGGGTCATGTCCGGCACTCACCCGCGCCCGGCGCCGCGCTTCAGGGTCTGCGACGGCGACTCGCCGTAGAGGCTGCGGTAGCGCTGGGCGAAGCGGCCGAGGTGGACGAAGCCCGCGTCGTGCGCGACCTGCGTCACCGACGTCGCCGGATGGCCGGCGAGAAGACGGCGCCGCACCCACGCCATCCGCCGGGCGGCGACGAACTGCAGCGGGGTTTGGCCGCGGTGCGCGCGGAAGGCGGATTCGAGCCGGCGATCGCCGACGTCCGCCACCGCGCACAGGCGCCCGAGCGTGATCGGCTCGCCGAGGTGCGCGTCGACCCACTCCTCGACCCAGCGCAGCCGGGCGCGGGCAAGCGTGGTCCGGGTCGTGGTCGGCGTCGTCACGAGGTGCTGGTCGGCGACCCAGCCGCACAGCCGCGCCACGAGGTGCTGCGCACGGCGGTCGTCGGCATCGCCGCTCGTCGCCTCCACCAGCGCCCGCTGCAGGCCCGAGAGCGCGGCGAACGCGTCCGGCCGCAGCGCGACCTCGCAGGTGCGTTCCTGCGCCGGGCCGCCGTCAGGGCGCCGGTGGCTCAGTTCGGCCGCGAGTGCCGATTCCGGCAGGCGGAGCGCGAGGTAGCAGTCGTCGGGCTCGAAGTACAGCGTGTATTCCTGTCCGGGCGCCAGCAGGACCGCCGTGTCGGGACGCGACTCGAAGGTGCGGCCGCCGGCCACGTAGAGGTGCCGGCGCGCGAGCGGAAGATGCAGCAGCGCGCACCGTGGCGTGCCGCGGACGCGCTGGCGCATCCGGGTGGTCGTCCAGCCGACGTCCATGCCGGCGCAGTGCACGGCGTGGATCTCGTGCTGCACCGGACCGGTGCCGAGGGCCGCGCGCCGGTGGCTGCCGTCGTAGGCCGCGATGAACGCGTGAATCTCGTCGAGATCGTCGGAGCGGAACGTCGCCGCGTGCGGCGGAGGCGGCGCGAAGTGGCGCGATGACAACGCTTGTCCAGTGACCGTTGGCGACATTGTTCGATTTATGGATAGCGTCACCGTGCCCGCTCCGCTATTTTAGACCCACGACGTCCACGTCGTGCAGTTGTCAACTGCCCATTGCCTTCGCCGGAAGCACGTCGCCGCGACTGGCATCGTCGTCATGCGGGACCCTCCCGCCCTCATCGGAGCCTCAAAGCGTGTCCAAGTCCCTTGCTGCCATCGCCGGCCTCGTCGCCCTCGCCGGTGCGTGCTCCGCGAGCGCGCAGATCGTCCTGTACGAGAACGACAACTTCAACGGACGCAGCTATCGCGCGACCTACAGCATCTCCAACCTCAACGACAGCGGCTTCAACGACCGCGCGTCGTCGGTGACCGTGCGCAACGGCCGCTGGCAGCTGTGCGACGACGCGTACTTCCGCGGCTCGTGCGTCACGCTGGGGCCCGGCGAGTACTCGTCGCTGCGCGCGATGGGCATGAACGACCGCGTGTCGTCCGTGCGCGAGCTGGGCTGGACGCCCGACGGCGGCGGCGGCTGGAACGGCAACAACAGCTACAACCGCGACAGCGGCTACAACAACAGCTACCAGTACAACAACAACAACTGGGGCGGCGGCCAGAACTGGGGCGGGGGCTCGCGCGCCGTGCTGTTCTCCGGCTACAACCTGGGCGGCGAGGCGTTCGTCGTCACGCCCGGCGGTGTGAGCAACCTCGCGCGCGTCGGCTTCAACGACAAGGCGCGCTCGCTGCGCGTGGAATCCGGTTACTGGCTCTTCTGCACGGACGCCGACTTCCAGGGCGACTGCCATACCTACGGCCCGGGCGACTACGCGTCGCTGCCGGGCGGACAGAGCCACAGCATCTCGTCGGGGCGCCGCATCTCGACCAACTACCCGTACCGCAACGGACCGAACTGGAACGGCTACTGAACGCCCGCCGCGTCGCTGCCGCAGCGTGACTCGACCGGCGCTTCCCGGCCCGGCCGGGCGGCGCGGTTGCACTTCCTTCCCGGAGACCCCGATGACCCGATCGAACCGGCGCGGCGCCGTCCGCGCGTTCCCGCTCGCTGCCGTGGCCGCGGCGCTGGCCCTCGCGTACGGCTGCGCCACGCCGCCGGCGGCCGACCCGCCGGCGCCCGCGGCTGCCCCGCCGAAGGACTTCGCGCACAACTTCGGCTTCCCGCTCGGCTTCTCGCCGACGAAGATGGATCCCGCGGCCGACCCGCGGCAGGACTTCCGACGCTACGCGGGCGGCAAGTGGCTCGACGCGGCGACCATCCCCGGCGACAAGCTCGAGGTGTCGGGCTACCTCGTGATGCAGGATGCCGTCGAGAAGCAGCTGCAGGCGCTGCTGCAGGAGGCCGCGCGCAGCAGCGGTGCCAAGGGCACGCCCGCGCAGCAGGTCGGCGACTTCTACGCGTCGGGAATGGACGTCGCGCGCCTCACGGCGCTCGGGGTGCAGCCGATCGCGCCGGACATGGAGCGCATCGCGGCGACCCAGGGTCCGACCGCGCTCGCGCAGACGCTCGCCCGCCTTTCGCTCGCCACCGGCGACGCCGTGGTGCTGATGGCGACGGTGTCGCCGCATCCCGCCGACCGCGCGCGGATGACCGTCTTCGTCGGGGAGGGCGGCCTCGGCCTGCCCGTCGCCAACTACCTCGATCCCAACGGGCAGAAGATCCGCGACGGCTACCTGAAGAAGGTCACCGACCAGCTCGTGATCGCCGGCGCCACGCCGGAGGCGGCGCAGGCAACCGCGCGCTCGGTGCTGGCGATCGAGACCCGCATCGCGCAGAAGAAGCTCACGCCGCTCGAGCTGCGCGACCCGGCGAAGCGCTTCGTGCCGATGCCGTACGCCGAACTGAAGAAGCTCCTCTCCAACGTCGACCTCGACGCGTACTTCACCGCGCTCGGCCTGCCGGTCGGCGGCGAGGTCGTGGTGATCGAGGCGGCCGCGCTGCGCGAGCGCAACGCGATGCTGGGGGAGATGCCGATCGGCGAGACGCGCGCGTACCTCCGGTACGAGTTCCTGCGCCGGATGACGCCGTACCTGACCCCGGCGTTCGACGGTCCGGACGCGGCCTTCAGCGTCGTGCTCTACGGCAAGGACGTGACGCCGCCGCGCGCGAAGCAGGTCGCGGACGCAGTGCCCGGCCTGCTCGGCCATCCGCTGTCGCAACTCTACGTGGCGAAGTACATGTCCCCGCAGACGCGCAGCGAGGTCGAGGCGATGGTCGCGCGGGTGAAGGCGGAGTTCCGGACGCGCATCGAGCGCAACGGGTGGCTGTCGGAGGACACCCGCCGGCAGGCGCTCGGCAAGCTCGACAAGACGGTGATCCGCGTCGGCTACCCGACGCAGTGGATCGACTACGCGGGGGTCGACATCCGGCGCGACGACTACGCGGGCAACGCGATGCGCATCAACGAGTTCATTGCCCGGCGCGAGCTCGCGAAGCTCGGCAAGCCCGTGGTGCTCGACCAGTTCGCGATCCCGAAGAACACGCTGCCGATCGACATCAACGCCGCCTACAACTCGGGCTGGAACGGCATCGAGATTCCCGCGGCCTTCCTGCAGCCGCCGTTCTACGATGCGAAGGCGGACCCCGCGGTCAACTTCTGCACGATGGGCGCCGTGATCGGCCACGAGCTCACGCACGGCTTCGATTCCTCCGGCCGTCTCTACGATGCGACGGGCAACGTGCGCGACTGGTGGACGCCCGACGACGCAAAGCGCTTCCTCACCGAAGCCGAGAAGCTCGCGCGACAGGCGAGCGCCTACGAGATCCTGCCGGGGCTTTTCCTCAACGGCCCCGTCGAGGTGACCGAGAACCTGGCCGACGTCGGCGGCGTCTCGCTGGGCTACGCGGCGCTGCAGGCGCACCTGCGCGACCACCCCGAGGCGAACCGCAGCGTCGACGGCTTCACGCCATCCCAGCGCTGCTTCCTCGCCTGGGCGCAGCTGTGGGCGGACAAGATGAACGAGGGCGTCATGCGGCAGTTGCTGCCGGTCGATGGCCATCCGCCGGGTGTCTACCGCATGGCGGCACCGGCGCAGCACGAGAAGGGTTTCTACGAGGCGTTCGGCATCCGGCCGGGCGACCGCATGTGGCTCGACCCGCAGCAGCGGGTCACGATCTGGTGACAGGGAATTGACGATGAAGAAGATGGCAGCACTGGCGCTGGCCGCCTGCACGGCCTGCGCGCTCACGGTCCCGGCGCTCGCCGCCGGCGGCCCGCCAGCCCCCCGGCAGGAGCGCGTCGCGTTCGCGAAGGGCGCGTCCGCGGCGACGATCAAGGGCACGCTGAAGGGCGGCGCCGACGTCGACTACCTGGTGCGTGCCGGGGCGGGCCAGACGCTCGAGGTGAAGTTCGAGTCGGCCAACGGCCAGGCCAACTTCAACGTGCTGCCGCCGGGCTCGAAGGACGTCGCGATGTTCGCGAGCGCGCGGGCCGGCGAGCGCACGTTCAAGGTGGTGCTCCCCACCGACGGCGACTACGCGATCCGCGTGTTCCTCGAACGTGCCGCGGCCCGCCGCAACGAGAAGGCGAATTTCACGCTGACCGTGGCGGTCTCCGGCACGGCGCTGCCGCCGCTGCCGGGGGCGCGCGATGCCAAGGTCAAGGGCACGGCGTTCCACGCCACCGCGCAGGTGTCCTGCCTGCCGCCGTTCGCGTCCGCGCCCGGCACGTGCGACGCCGGCGTGATCCGGCGCGGCACCGACGGCACGGCCACCGTGGAACTCCGCGGCAACGGGCAGGTGCGGCGCATCCTGTTCGTCGGCGGCAAGCCGGTGAGCTCGGACGCGACCGAGCCGTTAACTGCCGCGCGGGCGGGCGACACCACGCAGGTTAAGATCGGTGACGACGAGCGGTATGACATTCCCGATCCGCTGCTGACAGGCGGCTGACGTCGCCGGCGATCCGAACCTTGCCGCGCCATCGCGGCGTTCCGAGCCTTCCATGACCGCATCCCCCGGACGCCCGCTTGGCGACCTCTTCCCGGCGCCGCGCGCTGCCCGCTGCGCGCTCGCCGTCCTGCTCCTGGCCGCGTACCTTCCGTCGCGCGCGCAGACCCCGCCGCCGCCCGACCAGGTGCGCGCGGCGATCGCGAGCGCGCGGTTGGGCACCGGCTACGCGCAGATGATCAACATGTCGGCGACGCCGGACCTGAGTGCCGCGAGCTACACGGTCGACGGCCTCGATCCGACCGCCAAGATCGACCTCCTGCACCTGCCGTACCAGGCGAAGCTCGCCACGCTCTCGCCCGACACGACGCTCGACTGGCGCATCGCCGCGGGGTGGCTGCAGTTCAAGCAGGACTTCCCCACGACGCTCGCCGGGCAGGGCGGGTCGATCGACAGCAAGTGGTCGGCGTACAGCCTCGGCGCCGGCCTCCTGGCGGAATATCGCCTCGGCAGCGGGTTCACGCTCGTGCCCGCGCTCGACGCCGGCGTCGCCCGGCTCAAGAACGCCGCCACCTACAACGGCGCCGCCAACGTGTTCGGTCCGATCTACGACGGCCTGCTCTTCAACTGGGACGCGAACGCGTGGTTCGTCACGCCGAGCGTCGCGCTCGAGTGGACCACCCCCGTCGAAGGCGGAACGGTCACCGTGACCGGGCACGTCGCGCGCTCGTGGATCGGCAGCTTCGACGAGACCGACCCGGTCCAGCACTTCAACGAGGCCGCCAACATCTATTCGGTGCGCGCGGAATACGTGCATCCGACCTCGTGGCGGGTGGTCGAGCGGCCGGTGGACGTCGTCGGTTACGTCGGCTACGCCGGCTTCTTCGGCGCGAACCGCGACGTCTTCGGCTTCACCGGCGTCGCGGAAGTCGGGGCCGGCGTGCAGGTGCCGATCGCCGGCGACAAGCCGCAGTCGGACCGCGTGCGCCTCTCGGGGTCCTACCTCTTCGGTGCCGGCGTCCGCGGCTGGACGGTCGGCGTTAGCCTCGAGTACTGAGCGGCCGGCCGCACCGGCGGGGTCCGCGAACGGCGGGAAGGCGGCTTTCCTTCCCGGGCCGCCTGCCATAATCTTGCGTGCCGGGCCGCGGCTGCGCGGCGCCTCCAGGGGAAGGCGGTCCAACGTGAGCGACGACATCGACAGCATCGACAACCTCGAGCCCGGGACGCGCGCGGCGGTGCGCGTCCAGGGATGGCCGTCCTCGACCCTCGAGGTGGTGGTCGAGGCGCGGATGCGTATGGGCCGCGAGCAGGCCTATCCGGTGCCGCTGGAACTGGAGGATCTGCTGCGCGCGGTGCGCGACCACGGCTCCATCGTGAAGGGCTTCGAGCAGGTGCGCATGTCGTACCAGAGCGCGCTCGCGCTCGTGCGCCGCTGGGAGGCCATCACCGGCCACGAACTCCTCGTGCAGCAGCGCGGGCAGGGCACCGTCCTGACGCCGTTCGGGCGCCGGCTCGTCGAGGCGCGCGAGTGGCTCGACCGGCGCCTGCAGGACGACTTCACGGCGGTCGCCCGCGACCTCGCGGCGTTCCTCGACATGCCGGTGGCGCCGGCGCCGCAGCGCGTCGTGCTGCACGCGAGCCACGACCTCGCCCTCGAGCGGCTGCAGGCGTTCGCGGCGCCGCGCCTCGCCATCGAACTCACGAGCGCGGGCAGCCTCGCGAGCCTCGCCGCGCTCAAGGACGGCCGCTGCGAGATGGCGGGCTTCCACCTGCCCGAACCCGCTTCGCTGCTGGGCCCCGACCTCGACGCCTTCGCGGCCGTCCTCAATCCGCGCGAGCACGCGGTGATGCGGCTCTTCGGGCGCCGGCAGGGACTCCTGCTGCGCAACGACGTGCGCCACCGCATCCGCGGCCTGCGCGACGTGGTCCGGCACGGGTTGCGCCTCGTCAACCGCGAGCTGGGCTCGGGCACGCGGCTGCTGCTCGACGCGCTGCTGCGGCAGGAGATGCTGGAGCCGGGGGAGGTCGCCGGCTACGAGCACGAGGTGACGTCGCACACCGACCTTGCCCGCGCGATCCGCGGCGGCGACGCCGACGTGGCCTTCGGCATCGAGGCCGCCGCCCGCGCGCAGGGCCTGCGCTTCGTCCCGGTGGTGACCGAGTCGTACTACGTCGCGTGCCGCCGTGCCGACGAGTCGAGCGTGGCCCTCGACACGCTGGCCGCGTGCGTGCGCAGCGATACCTTCGTGGCCAGCGTGCGCCGCATCGGTGGCTACGACCTGGCCGGCAGCGGCACGCAGGTGAAGGTCTCCGACCTGCTCGCGCCTGCTCCCGCGCACGCCGCTCCCGCGGGCTGGCCTCGCCGCTGACCGTTCCGCGGCGCCCGGTTCGTGCGCCGCGTGCGCACGGTGTTCCGGCGTCGCCCCGCCCGGCGCGGCGCGCCGTGGGATAATCGCGCGCCCTCGCCGCGCGCATCGCCCGCCGCGGCGGAATTGCCGAAACCGGCCAGCGTGCCGACGCACCTGGCCAACGATACGAGGTTTGCCCCCATGCCCGATCTTCCGCGTCGCCGCGTCACCTCGGCGCTTGCCTGCCTGTTCGCCGCCGCCGCGGGCGCGAGCCTGCCCGCCGCTGCGCAGCGGCTGCCCGCGTTCGACACCTTGGTTTCGCTGCCCGGCGCCGACCTGGCGCCCGCCGCGCTGCTGCAGGGCCCCCTGCACAAGGTCGAGGAGCCCGTGTTCCTCGACGCCTTCCTCGGGCGTTTCGTGATCGACTCGGACTTCGGCCAGTTCACGGTCGTCGGCGTGAACATGCTCGCCGTGCGCGCGAACGAGATGCGCGCGATCCAGGTGCTGCAGGAGACCTCGAAGAGCCGCGCCTTCCAGGATTCGCTGGTGCAGGCCGCGCAGGCCCCGGTGCAGCTCGTGCAGAGCGCCGTCACCAATCCGCTCGGCACCGTCGAGAACATCGGGCAGGGCATGGGCTCGGTGCTCTCGCGCATCGGCTTCCTCGCGCGCTCGACGGCGCAGAACGTCGCCGACAGCACGAGCGGCAGCGCGCCCGCCAGCGCGGGCCTGCCGCCCGCGCCCAAGGACGAGCCGGTGCCGCCCGCGTTCAACGGCGACCCGTTCGGCTACAACAAGGCGCGGCGCGACTGGGCCCGCCAGCTCAACATCGACCCGTACACGTCGAACCCGGTGCTGCGGCCGCTGCTCGACAACGCGTCCGCCGCGAGCTTTGCCGGCAGCTTCGCCGTGAACACCGCGATCGGCGCGGTGTCGATGGGCGCCAACCTCGTCATCGGCTTCGACACCGACGTGCGCGACGCGGTGTGGAACCAGCCGCCGGTCGACCTCGCCCGCGACAACGAGGCGCGCCTCCTCGCCCTTGGCGTCGATTCGCGCACGGTGCGCGATTTCCTGCGCAACCGCTGGTTCACGCCGTCGCTGCAGACCGCGCTCGCGATGGCGCTCGCGCGGATGGGCGGCGTGACCAACGCGCAGTCGGTGGTGGCGATCGCGGCGCAGGTGCAGGGCGAGGTGCGGGTGCGCTTCCTCGTCGAGTCGGTGCGCATGCTCGCCGACTACGACGGCAAGGAAGGGCGGCCGGTGCGCCTGCAGATGAGCGGCATGGTCCCGGTGGCCGTCGCGGACAACGGCGCGCTGATCGTGGCCGCGGGGGTCGACTACGTGCGCTGGAACGAGGCCGCGGCGGAATTCCTGTCGCGCGGCGACTTCTCGACGAAGCGGCGCGTGCTGCTGGTCGCCGGCAACGTCACGCCCGCTGCGCGGCGGGCGCTCGAGGACAAGGGCTGGACGCTGCGCGTCGGCCTGCGGCCGTACCACCAGGTGAGCACGCGGCCCTAGCCACCGGCGCGCGGTGCGCGCTCAGCGCCCGCCGGGCGTGGGCAGGTTGCCCTGGTCGATGCACACCGACACCGAGAGCCTGCCCGCGAGCGGCTTGTAGCGCTGGCTGGCGGTATCGAAGTACGACGGCGCATAGGGCCCGGACGGGCCGAGGTCGGTCGTCACCACGAGCCGGCTGCCGTAGGTGAACGGACCGGCAAAGGCGCCGTTCGCGAGTCCATAGGCGTCGACGCTGGGGTAGGCAGCGGTCGCGCTGATCGAGTAGGCCGCCGGCATGTTCGCGATCCGTCAATTGGCGATGCAGCCGACCGGCAGTCCCCCGTTGCCCCAAGGCGGGCTCTCGCTCCCGCCGCCCACCGTCGGTTCGAGGACGCCCGGGTCGGTCGAGCGCACGCACAGGCCGTCGCGGCCGTTGGTCCCGCTGCGCGTCGGCTGGCGCGGATCGTAGAAGCCGCCGCTCATGATGACCCGCGAGACGAACTCGCCGGCGCTCGCGCGCACGCCGACGGACTGCGTCTGCAGGCGATTCCACGGGTTGGGCGTGAAGTCGGTGGCGGCGAAGGTGCCGAGGTTCACGAGGCGACCGTTCGTGCAGTCCTGCGCCGGCGTGGCCACCCACCGGCCTTCCGGATAGGGCAGCCGCGAGCGCCAGGTGCCGCCTTCGGTGGCGACGCGGGCGTCGCCGGTCTGGCCGTTGATGCAGATGTCGGTGCCGGGGATGTAGTGGAAGCCCTCGCCGTAGACCGGACACACCTTCACGTACTCGACCGGTGCGGCCGCGACCTGGGCCGCGCAAGGCAAGGCGATGGTCAACAGGGCGGCAGTTGCGATACGCCGGGGCGCGGACAGCTACATGCGGACTCCGTGGGCGGCGGCGTGCGCATCACGCCGAAGACGTTCCGGGTCCGCGCGCCGCGGGCCTGCGGGCAATCGCGCGGCGACCCCGCGGCCGCCGCGAGGGTCTTCAGGCGGCCTTGCGCTTGCGGCGCGTGTGCGTGTTCGCCGCGCTGCCGCTGGGCGGGTTGGTGGCCGTCTTCGCGAGTTGCTCCATCACCTCGCTCTTGGACTCGGCCCAGCGCATGTCGCTGCGCAGGGACCCGCCGCGCGTGCGCGCCGACGACACGCGCGACGCGGAGACGCCGCTCATCTTGCGCTTCAGGCGCGCGCGGCGACGGCGCTCGCGCGCGACGCGCCACGCCCACACGAACGCCAGCACCAGGACGGCCAGCGCGATGTACAGCCAGTGCTCCCTTTGCATTCGCCTCACTCCCGAGGTCCGCTCTCCGGCGGCGATCCGAACATTGCCACAAACTCGCGTCGGCGGGGGTGGTCCCGCGCGCATTTTTCGAGCGCCGGCCCGCGCGCCGCCAGTCGGCGCCGTCCGCCGCCGGGATCAGCCCCGGGCCGACGGCAGAGCACCGGGCACCGGTGCATCGTCGGGTCGCAGCTTCCCGGGTACTGCCATGAAGGTCTGCCCCGCCGGCGGTTCGCTGGCGCTCGTGCCACCGATCCGCGCAGCGATCGCGGACGACGCCGGCACGCATCGCGTCGCACGCACAGTGGCTCCGCAGGAGGCGACACGCGCGATCGCGCGCGACCGGCCGGACGTCGTGGTGGTGGTGGTGGAAGTGCGGGGCCCGGCATCTTGCGGGCTGCGGGTGATACGTGCGCTGCGGGTGCTGCGCGACCGACCCTGGCTCGTCGTGGTCGCGGACGACGCGTCGCCGGCAGCGTGCGGCAGTTGCGCGGGTGCCGGCGCGGACTTCGTCTTCGATCGCCTGTGTTAACGGCCCGCTCGCGGCGGGACGCGCGAGCGGCTCGGGTTGACGCCCGGGGACCGGGGATCGCGGCTGCGGCCGCGGACCGGCGACGGCCGCCGTGCGCGCTGACGTTCACGCGTGCGCTGCCGGCCGGGCGCCAGGCGCCGGCTCAGCGTCCTTCGCGCACGGCGTCTTCGAGCAGCCAGCCGTTGTGCCAGGCCTTGGCCGGGAACGGCCACGAGCTGATCGAGTAGCGGTCGGCGTTGCGACGCAGGGTGTTCGGCAGGTAGGGGTTGTCGAAGGCACAGCGACCCCTCGCTCGTGCTTCCGAGCCCGCGCGGATGATGGCACGCATTTCGTGTTCGCCCATGATGGCCTCGTGGCAGGTGTCCGTTGATGCGGGGCTTGCTGATCCCGCTTCTCCATGGCGCCAGAGTAGGCTTCCGCACGCACGCCCGATGCGTCGAACAGCGGCCATGCGCGCGCGCAATTCGGCGGACGGCCGACCGGTTGCGCGACCGCGCGCACGCGCTGCGGACACCGTTGCCGCACGGCGATCGCGACCTCGTCACACGTCGTCGGCTACAAATCGCGGCCCGTGGTCGCATCCGCAACGGCGGATCGCGATGAACGTGTTCCGGTACGACGCAGGGAACGCGATCGTGCGCGCGCGACCCGGCGGCGCGGCGACGTGCTTCGCGCTGCTCCTGCCCTTGCGCATCGTGGTGCCGCCCACGCGCGCGCGGTGGGATGCGTTCGGATCCTTCGTCACGGTGGCCCGCGGGTCGACGCGCGCCCGCGACCCCGCGGCACGCGCGGGAGAGGCACTAGAAGCAGCCGCTGCCGCGCGCTTCGTCGAGGCGCGGGAACACGCTGCCGAGGGTCCCCTTGCAGGCGACCAGCGCAACGCCCTGGTTGCGCCCGCGGCGATACTCCGGCAGCAC
This sequence comes from Burkholderiales bacterium, assembly GCA_046347715.1. Lineage (GTDB taxonomy): Bacteria > Pseudomonadota > Gammaproteobacteria > Burkholderiales > Casimicrobiaceae > VBCG01. Next base: position 43,238 of record JAXMFO010000006.1, on the reverse strand, counting down.
CTGCGTCGCCCCCGGGGCGAGGCTGGCGCTGTGGCGCCCGCGCGCGACGGCGCCGCAGTCGAGGGCCCCCGTGCCGGTGCCGCGGTAGCACAGCGAAACCTCCACCGGGAACGCGCAGGTATTGGTCATCGTGGCATCGCCCGCCGGTACCGGTCGCGTCTCGGCCACGCGCACGCAGGGGTCTGCACGCCGCGCTTCGCCTGGCGCGGCGCGCTCGGGTGCCGCGCCAGGCGCCGGGGTCGGGGCGCCGGCAGGCGGCGGCGGGGCGCCGCTTCCGGCAATGGGAGCCGCGGCCACCACCGCGCGCCCGTCGCGGCAGCCCGCACGCCACACGGCAGCGATCGGTTCGCCCTCGTCGATGGCCTCGTAGGCCCCGCGCGAACCGTACTCGCGATAAAGGCGCTGGTCGCAGCGGATCACCGCCACGTAGGGCCGTTCGAGGTCGACGTCGACGGCGCGCGCGAAGAGGCGCGCCACGAAGGCGGTGCCGTCGCCCACCACCTCGCCCTGTGCGGGATTCCAGTACCAGTAGACGACGCGCCCTTCCGATACCGTGCGGCTGCCCACGTACTGGTATCCCGGCGGCACGGCCGCGGGCGCCGTCCCGGCCCAGGCGCACGCGAGCACGAGCGCCCAGGTGCGGGCGGGTCGGCGTAGGCGGCGCGGGGTCATGACGCGAGCATAGCGTGCGCCCGGCCACCGGGCCGCGGTTCTCCTACATGCAAGGCCGCCGGTGGCCGACACGCGAGCGAGGCGGGGGACCGATGCCGGCGCGGGCGCCCGTTGCGGATGATGACGACACGCGCCGGGGAGGCGCGCCGTCGCGCCCTCGGGCGCGGCCGCCATTCGCGTTCCCAACGACAGGAGCACTCGCCATGATCCCCACCACGCTGCGCACGACCCTGCTGGCCATGCTCGTCGCGTCGGCCACGCTCCTCGCGGCCTGCGACCGCGACGACACGTCTGCCAACCGCGCGGATCGCTCCACCCCGGCGGAGGCCACGCCCCCCGACCGCGCGACGACGCGGGCCGCCGCCGCGGTCGAGGACGCGGCCATCACCGCCAAGGTGAAGGCCGCCGTACTGGCCGAGCCGGGCCTGAAGTCGCTCGCCATCGACGTCGAGACGAACGACGGCGTGGTGACCCTCGCGGGGACCGTCGCGTCGCCGGACCTCAGGCAGCGCGCGGTCACGCTCGCCCAGCAGGTCGAGGGCGTGCGCTCGGTATCCGACCAGCTGGTGGTCAAGCCGGCGTGACGTCGTCGGTGCCGGGCGCGGGAACCGCCACCAGCGGCAGCGCGCCCTTCGCCCAGCGCTTCTGCAGGAGCCGCGTCACGTCGATGTCGAAGGCGGGCCGCGGCGGCGCCGCGAGCAGGCTCGCGAGCTCCCCGTCGTCGCGGGCGGTGCCGAGCCAGCACCAGTCGCGCAGCACGTGGACGTCGACCCGCTCGCCGTGCTCCGCGCGCTCGCGCAGCAGGCCGATGCCAGGCAGCGGCCAGGCCGGGATGCGGGCGCCCGCCAGCGCCTGGGCGAGCCGCGCGTCGTGGACCTCCGGCGGCTCCGCGCCGACGCACGCCCCGGCGCAGCGCTTCAGCTGCCGCTGGAAGCACGGGCCGCCGTCGCGCTTCTCGAGCCCCAGGCGCACCCAGCACAGCGCGTGCTCGGCCGCCAGCACACGCAGTGTCTCGCGCGCACCGCGCTTCGACGTGAACGGCCCGTAGTGGCCGGCCAGCGCATGCGGCTCGACCGCGGCCGCGGGGATGAACTCCGGCGGCGCGTCCGCCACCAGCGCCAGGACGCCGGCTTCCGCCTTCTTCCGCAGCGCCCGGTTGTGCGCCGGGAGCAGCGACTTGACGAGCGTGGCCTCGCGCAGCAGCGCGCCCAGTTCGCCGGCGGTCTCCTCGACCTCGATGCGGCGGATTTCCTGCGACAGGCGCAGGTCGGTCTCGGTCCGCCAGTCGCCCGAGAAGTGGGAGGCCACCCGGTCGCGCAGGTTGACGCTCTTGCCGACGTAGATGGGCAGCGGGTTGCTGCCGTAGAAGAGGTAGACGCCCGGGCGCTCGGGGATGGTCTCGAGGACGTCCGGTGGCAACTGGGGCGGGAAGCTCGGGATCTTGAGGATCCGCCGGACCGCGGCCTCGATGTCCTCGGCCGGCAGCGTGCGGTAGAGCACCTCGACGAACGACCACAGCGCCCGGGCGTCGCCCAGCGCGCGGTGGCGGTCGGTGACGGGGAGGGCGTGGCGCGCGACGATCGCGTCGAGGCCGTGGCCCTGCGCCTCCGGGAACAGGCGCCGCGACAGGCGCACGGTGCACAGCGGACGGGCGTTGAACGGCCGGCCGGCGCGCGCGAACGCGTGCTTGAGGAAGCCGTGGTCGAAGCGGGCGTTGTGCGCGACGAACACGCAGTCGGCGATGCGCTCCTCGATCTCGCCGGCCAGCGCCGCGAACGTGGGCGCACCGCGGACCATCGCGTCCGTGATGCCGGTCAGCGCCTGGATCGCCGGCGGGATGGGTACCTCGGGGTCGACCAGCGAGCTCCACTCGTGGACACGGGGCGGCCCGCCCGCGGCGTCCTCGTCGACCCGGACGATGCCCACTTCGGTGATCCGGTCCTCCCCGGCGTGGGTCCCGGTCGTCTCGAGGTCGACGAAGGCGACGGAGGGGGCGAAGAGGCGCATCGCGGGCGGCGGCGGGAGGGGGGATTGACGGCGCGAACGTTCGTTCGCTATTGTAGCGCCATGTCGAACGATCGTTCCTACCTGACGACGTTGCAGGACTACTACGCGCGGCACCGCGCGCTGCCATCGTACGCGTCCATCGGCACGCTGCTCGGGCTGCGCTCGAAGTCGTCGGTGGCGGCGCTGGTGGCGCGGCTGAAGCTCGCCGGCTTCATCGAGTCCACCCCCGACCGCCGCCTCGCACCGACGCGCCGCTTCTTCGCGCGGCCGCTGGCCGAGTCGCCGGTGCGCGCCGGCCTGCCGGAGGCCATCGAGGACAGCGACGCCGACGCGCTCACCATCGACGACTACCTGATCGAGCGGCCGTCCTCGACGGTGCTGATCCGCGTGAAGGGCGATTCGATGATGGACGCCGGCATCTTCGACGGCGACCTCGTGGTGGTCGAGAAGCGGCCCGCCGCGCAGAAGGGCGACATCGTCGTGGCCATCGTCGACAACCAGTTCACGCTGAAGCGCCTCGACCTCGAAGCCGGTCGCTTCGTGCTGAAGCCCGAGAACAAGGCCTACCCGATCATCCGCCCCGAGGGCGCGCTGGAAATCTTCGGCGTGATGGTGGGTCTGGTCAGAAAGCTCTAGCTTCCCAAGGTCAACGCGCGGCTCATCCACAGTCCAGCGCATGACGCTCGTAGTTGCGTAGCCCTTTCCGGCGACCGGCGCGCGGCCGCCCGAAGCCGGTCGCCTGACCTGCCTTTGCAGTGCCGGCCGCAAAAGGCGCGCCCCCGGCACAACGTCATCCACCGCTACCGCGAACGCCTTTTGCGGACGTGTACCGTTCGCCTTTTGCGGACGTTTATATCACCCGATTCCGTCCAGCCGCCTTGGCGGAATACAGGTTGCGGTCGGCCAGCGCCAGCATGCGGTCGTAGGTCGGCACCGAGGTGTCGGCGCACACCCCCATCGACACTGTGAGGGCGAGACCCGGATGGATGGCGGTCCAGCCGTGGTTCGCGATCGCCTGCCGCAGCTTGTCGCACACCTGCAAAGCGGCCGCCGCGTCCGTCTCCACCAGCACGATCACGAACTCCTCGCCGCCGAAGCGCGCGACGAGGTCGGTGTGGCGCACGAGCGAGGCCAGCACCTTCGCGGTCTCGCGCAGCGCGGCGTCGCCGACCGCGTGCGAGAAGCGGTCGTTGACCAGCTTGAAGTGGTCGAGGTCCACCATCGCGACCGCGAGCGGCCGTCCGTGGCGCACCGCGAGCGCGAACTCGTCGGCGAGGCGCTGGTCGAGCCGCCGGCGATTGGCGATGCCGGTGAGGGCGTCCTCGTAGGTCTGCCGCTCGAGCTGGTCGAGCAGCATCGTCTTCTGCAGGTTGGCCTCGATCAGCGACACGTTGAGCGCATCGAGCTCGGCGTTGGCCCGCTTCAGCACCTCCTGCCGCTCCCGCTCGAGTTCCGCCTCCCGCCGTGCCGCGGCGAGCTCGAGCTGGATCTTGAGCGCGCGCAGCTTGTCGGCCGCCGCCTCCGACTGCACCTCGCGCTCCAGCGCGTGGAACTGGCGGTAGTGGGCGAGTGCGCCCGCGGGATCGCCGGCGCGTTCCAGCAGATCGGCGAGCGCCTCGTGCACCTCGTACTCGGTGGGCTTGAGGTGGTGGCGCTGGCAGGTCGCGAGCGCGGAGTCGAGCCACGTGCGCGCGTCCTCGTGCCGATCCTGCGCGAGGCAGAGCTTGCCGAGCCCGAGGCTTGCGTGCGCCACGCCGTACCGGTAGCCGGTCGACTCGGACAGCTCCAGCGCCTGGCGCAGCGTGCGTTCCGCGGCCGCGTAGTCGCCGAGCCGCTCGAGCACCAGCCCGGCGTTGTTGAGCGTCGCCGCCTCGTGCAGCGGCAGGCCGAGCGACACGAACACCGCGCGCGCCTCGTCGAGCGCCGCCTGCGCGCCCGCGAGATCGCCGAGGTTCTTGAGGTTGATGCCGATGTTGTTGAGCGTCTTGCCGCGCTCGATCGCGTCCTTGCCCGCGGTGCACAGCGCGAGGCTGCGGCGGTAGTAGTCGAGGCCCGCGGCGACGTCGCCGGAACGCGTGTAGACGATACCGATGGTGCGCAGCGTGGCAGCGCGGCTCGCCTCGTTGCCCGTGCGCTCGTCGATCGCGAGTGCCCGGAACTGGCAGTCGAGCGCGCTCGCGAAGTTGCCGAGGGCATCGTGGACGAAGCTGATCGCACGCAGCGTCTTCGCCACGCCCGGATCGTCGCCGCCGGCCTCGAAGCTCGCGAGCGCGCGGGCGTAGGCGTCGAGCGCGGTGGCGTGGTCGAGCAGGAGATCGGCGCAGCGTCCCTGCAGGTAGAGCGCCTCGGCCTGCCCGGCGGTGTCGGCGAGCTGGACGGCCAGTGCGCCCGCCTCGGCGGCGAGCGCGAGCGCGCGGCGCGCGTCGATGCTCGACACGCCGTCGGCGAGGGCCAGCAGCAGCGGCAGGCGCGCCTGCGCCTCGGTGGTCAGCGCAAGCTCGGCCGTGAGGCGGTCGACGGTGGCGGCCCCGGGGACCGTCTCATGCACGCGCGACCTCGACCAGGCAGTCGTAGAACGTGGCGGCCCGCCCGAGGTCGGTCAGCGCCTGCGAGGTGACGGCGTTGGCGTTGCGGCCGTCGGGCGCGAGCTTCTGCCACCAGATCGACGGCGCCACCGCCACGCCCGGCCGTGCGCGCTCCGTCACGCGCGCGGTCGCGGCGAACTCGCCGCGGTCGTTGAAGATGCGCACGGGCGCGCCGTCCGCGATGCCGCGCGTGGCGGCGTCGACCGGGTGGAGGTCGAGCCAAGGCGTGCGCTCCTCCTCCACGAACGCGGGCAGGTTCGCGAACGACGAATTGAGGAAGTTGCGCGCCGGCGGCGAGATGAAGGCCAGCGGATAGCGCGCCGCGAGCGCGGGATTCGACGCGGCCGACTCGCGCGGCGGGACGAAGTCGGGCACCGGATCGAGCCCCTGCGCCGCCAGCGTCCGGCTCGCGAACTCGCACCTGCCCGACGGCGTGGGGAAGCCGCCCTGCGCGAACGGCGCGTAGCGCTCGGCGACGGCGAGCCGCGCGAAGCCGCGCTCGCGCAGCGTGTCCCACGCGAGGTCGCGCGCGCGCGGATCGGCATAGCGCCACGCGGCCCGGGCGATCGCCTCGTCGCTGTCGGCGAAGCAGGGCTCCGTGAAGCCCATGCGCGCCGCCAGGCGGCGGAACACCTCGGTGTTCGGCAGCGCCTCGCCGAGCGGCGCGATGGCCGGCAGGTTGAGCTGCACGTACAGGTGCCCGTACGAGCTGTGCACGTCGAGCTGCTCGAGCTGCGTGGTCGCGGGCAGCAGGAGGTCCGCGAAGTCCGCGGTGTCGGTCTGGAAGATCTCGTGCACGACGCAGAAGAGGTCCTCGCGCGCGAAGCCCGCGCGCACCTTCGCCGACTCCGGCGCAACGGCCACCGGGTTCGAGTTGTACACGTACAGCGCGCGCACGGGCGGCTGCGCCTCGAGCAGCGCGTCGCCGATCGCGGACATGTTGATCGTGCGCGGCGTGCCCCGGATGAGGTCCGGCCGCTCGAGCGCGGCCGTGTCGACCGGGTACGTGCCCGAGGACGACAGCAGCGCGCCGCCCGCCGGGTCGCGCCACGCGCCGGTCAGCGCCGGCAGGCAGGCGATGAGCCGGACCGCGTTGCCGCCGCCGGCGTGGCGCTGCATGCCGTAGTTCACGCGGATCGCGGCGGGCCTGATCGTGCCGTAGGCGCGCGCCAGCGCCACCACCTGTTCGGCCCGCAGGCCGCAGGTCGCGGCCGTGCGCTCGGGCGTCCACGCCTGTGCGCGCTGCGCGAGCGCCGCGTAGCCTTCGGTAAAGCGCTCGATGTAGTCGCGGTCGACGAGCTCCTCCGCGATCAGCACGTGCATGAGGCCGAGGGCCAGCGCACCGTCGGTGCCCGGCAGGAGCGCCACGTGCTCGTGGCACTTCTCGGCCGTGGCGCTGCGATAGGGATCGATCGCGACGAGTTTCGCGCCGCGCCGCTTCGCCTCCTGCGCGCGGGTCCAGAAGTGCAGGTTGGACGCGACCGAGTTGCTGCCCCAGATCAGGATGAGTCCGCTCTCGGCGAAGCGCTCGACGTCCATGCCGAGGGTCGCGCCGATGGTCGCGACCCAGCCCGCCTTGCCGGCGGACGCGCAGATCGTGCGGTCCAGCAGCGACGCGCCCAGGCGGTGGAAGAAGCGGCGGTCCATCGAGCCGTACTGCAGGAGGCCCATCGTGCCGGCGTAGCTGTAGGGCAGGATCGTCTCGGGACCTTCGGCGGACGCCGCGAGCGCGCCGAAGCGCTCCGCGATCTCGGCGAGCGCCTCGTCCCAGGAGATGCGCGCGAAGCGGCCTTCGCCCTTGCGGCCGACGCGGCGCATCGGGTGCAGGACGCGCTGGTCGGAGTACGTCCGCTCGAGGTAGCGCGCGACCTTCGTGCACAGCACCCCCGCCGTCGGCGGATGGTCGGTCGCGCCGCGGATCGCCACCGCGCGCCCGTCCTCGACGGTGGTGACGAACGCGCAGGTGTCCGGGCAGTCGTGCGGACAGGCGCCGCGCACCTGGCGGCGGTCGGGGGCGGGAGGCGGATCGAGGGGCATGGCGGCGGTCGTCGATTCTACTGGAGCGGCCCGGCCGCCCGCGACGGGATTATTCTGCGCGTGATGCAGTCCGCCCCCGCCTTGCCGACTATTCGCCTGCCCGACGGCACGCGCGTGCCCGCGCTCGGCATGGGCACGTGGACCATGGGCGAGCAGGCGGCGAGCGCGGCGCAGGAGGCCGCGGCGCTGCGCGCGGGGCTCGACCTTGGCATGACCCTCGTCGACACCGCGGAGATGTACGGGGAGGGGGGGGCCGAGGAGGTCGTCGCGCGTGCGATCGCGGGGCGCCGCGACGAGGTGTTCCTCGTGAGCAAGGTGTACCCGCACAACGCGAGCGCCAGGGGCACCGTCGCCGCGTGCGAGCGCAGCCTCGCGCGCCTTGGCACCGACCGCCTCGACCTGTATCTCCTGCACTGGCGCGGCTCGCATCCGCTCGCCGAGACGGTCGGGGCGTTCGAGCGGCTGCGCGCGCAGGGCAAGATCCTGCGCTGGGGCGTGTCCAATTTCGACGCGGCGGACATGCGCGAATTGCTCGCGCTGCCGGCCGGCGCGCAGTGTGCAGCCAATCAGGTGCTGTACAACATCGGCGAGCGCGGAATCGAGTGGGATCTGCTCCCGTTATGTCATCGTCATGGCATCCCCGTGATGGCGTACTCGCCATTCGGGCAGGGGGCCCTCCTGCGCGAACGAAAATTGTCAAAACTTGCCGCAAGCTACGGCACGACGCCTGCAGGGCTCGCGATCGCATGGCTCCTCGCCCGCGACGGCGTGATCGCGATCCCGCAATCGTCGAAGCCGGCCCACCTGGCAGAGTGCCGCGCCGCTACGGAACGGCCCCTCCCGGCCGAGGTACTGGCCGCGGTGGACGCCGCGTATCCGCCGCCGACCCGCGCCACGCCGCTCGCGATGCTGTAGGGCCCGCCGCGGGCAAATCGCGGCCGGCGACCCTCCCGGGAGCCGCCTTCGCTGTCCGTTACAACTTCCGTGTTTCTCGTGTTTTCAGTGGGTTAGTGGTGCTGGCACGGTTGCTGCTGGATACGGGTCATCAGGACGGCCCAAGCGCCGGACAGACAGGAGACCCACGGTGACCTACACCCACTACGATTACCTCGACCTGGCGCCGGGTGCGACCCCCGCCCGCATCGAGGCCGCGTACGCCGCCGTCCTCGAGCGTTTCAATTTCGGCTCGACCGAAACCGGTCATGACCTGTCGGGGCTCGTGCGCATGATCCACGCCGCGTACGAAGTCCTGTCCGACGCCGAGCGCCGCCGCAGCTACGACCAGCAACTGGCGCGCGACGCGGCGCTCGCCGACGCCGAACTCAAATCGACGCTCGATGCCCAGCCCGCGGTCGGCGTGCGCTACGTGCAGAACGTGCCGCCGTCGCTGCGCGCGAGCTTCCCGCCCCTGGCGGCCTGACGGCGCGATTACCCAGGTTACGGCCGCCGGGAAATCAACTTTCCAGACTGCAAACAGCGATGCGGTCGGCGGCCGTTTTCTTCCCCAGGCACCGGATGCGGCAACGCGTTGCGGTGCGCGCGCGAGGCGCAGCCGACGCCCGCACGCACGCACGTCGCGCCCCGCCGCGCAATGCCCATCGGTGCGCGCTGCAGCGCGTTCCCGCGCGCACGGCATCGCACAGCGCGCGGCACTTCGCTCGTCGTTGCCGGCCCGCGCCGGCGCTGCTCGGCGATTTCGTTCCCGCCGTCGTCCACTGACGGTTGACCGTTGCCTCGTTGTGCGCGGACGTTCTGCGCGGCGGCGCCGCGGCCGTTCGGCGCGGTGCCATCGCCGCTGCGTGCGCGGGTCATGACGTTGCACAAACATTTTGCACGGGCGTGCGCAGCTGGCAGGCAAATTGCAATTTTGGCGACAGGAACGCCGTAACGGCACAACACACCGGCTTTCGCACATTGGGGGATGTCATGGTCGATCGTTGCATTGCCTGCAATTACTACGACCGGGGCGCGAAGGAAACCGATTCGCGCGGCGTGCAGTGGGGACAATGCCGGCGGCAGTCGCCGATGCTGCATCCCGTCAACCAGAAGACGTACATGATCGAAGGCGTGTGGCCGCACGTGCGGGACGACGATTGGTGCGGCGAGTGGAAGCCCGGCACCGCGCGCCGTTCCGAAAGCCGCGGTGGCGATCCCCTGGCGCTCGGCCCGCTCATTCCGGTGCCCACAGGTGCCTCCCTCGGCGTCGCACGCCCGGCCCCCCGGCCCGTGGCCGCGACCAGTTCCTTTGCCACGCAGTCCGGCGGCGCCTTCGCAAGTTCCTCGGGGCGCGGCGACTAGCGCGTCCGGTCTCTCCCCGGCGCCGCGCGGCACGCTGCGCCGTGCCGCGGCAATGCTGCTAAAGTGTCGTGCCGGCCCGCGCCTTCGTGCGGGCCGCTTCGCTTGCGCATGACCCAACACGTCCTCGACGCCGCGCTCGCCGCCGCGGTGACCGTCGTCACACCGAACAAGCGCCTCGCGCGCGCGCTGACCGCCCGGCACGACGCCGCGCGCGCGGCCGCCGGTGCGCGCGCGTGGGAAGCCGCGCGCGTGCTCCCGTGGCAGGCGTGGCTCGACACGCTGTGGCTCGACGCGCTCGCCGCGCATGCGGTGGACCTGCCGGTTGCCTCGCCGCACGCGGCGGCGCTCCTGTGGGACCGTATCGTCACCGCGCGCGCCACGCTGCTCGACCCGCGCGGCGCGGCCGAGCGGGCGGCCGATGCGTGGCGCGAGTTCCACGCGTGGCGCGCGCCCGGCGAGCGCGTCGACGCGTGGGCGCAGGCCGGCATCGACGACGATGCGGCGACGTTCGCGCAGTGGGCCGCGGAGTACGAGCGCGAACTCGCCACCCGCGGCCTCGCCGACCCGGCCACCGTCGCCGATCGTCTCGCGGCCGTCGCGGTGCGCGTGCCCGCGTGGCAGGGCCTGCGCGTCACGCTCGCCGGCTTCCTCGAGACCACGCCGCAGCAGCGGCGTCTGGTCGCGGCGCTGCGCGCCGCCGGCGCGACCGTGGACGAGGTCGCGCTGCCGGTGCCCCGGGCCGGCCGCGGCGCGCGCACGGAGGCCGCCACGCCCGCCGTCGAACTGGCCCAAGCGCTCACGGCCGCGCGCGACCGGCTCGCGGCCGACCCCGCGGCGCGCGTCGGCATCGTGGTCAGCGACCTCGACGAGCGCCGTGCCGCCGTGGTGGCGCTCGCCGAGGACCTCCTGTGTCCGGAACTGGCGCAGCGCTGCGATGCCGATGCGCCGCGGCCCTACAACGTGTCGTTCGGGCGGCCGCTCGCCGACGTTCCGATCGTCGCGTGCGCGCTGTCGCTCGTCGCGTGGCCGCAGTCGCCGCTCGCGGTGGACGACGCCGTCGCCGTGGTGCGCAGCGCGTACCTGCCCGACGCGCAGGCGCAGTGGGTGCACCGCGCTGCGCTGGAGTCGGAATGGCGCGGGGACGGGCGGCGCGAGATCGACTGGCCCGTCGTGCTGGCGTCGCTGCGCAACCTGCGGGGCGACGCGCTCGGCGCGCGCTGGACCGCCGTGGCGGTGCCCCCCGCGACGCGCCAGTCGCCGGCCGCCTGGGCCGCCATGTGGCGCACCGTGCTCGCCGACCTGGGCTGGCCCGGCGATCGTCCGCTCGACAGCGGCGACTGGCAGGCGCGCGACGCGTTCCTGCGCGTGCTGGGCGAATTCGCGACGCTGGGCGCGGTCGCGCCGGCGCTCCGCGCGGACGAGGCCGCGGGAACGCTGCGCGGCATGGTGCGGCGCGCGCTCTTCCAGCCTGAAGCGCCGCCGGCGCGCCTGCAGATCCTGGGCCTCCTCGAAGCGGCGGGGCTCGACTTCGACGCGCTGTGGATTGCGGGGTGGTCGGCGGAAGCGTGGCCGCCGCCGGCGTCGCCCACGCCGCTCCTTCCGCTGTCGTGGCAGCGCGAGCGCGGGCTGCCGCGCGCCGACGGCGATCGCGCGCTCGCGTACGCACGCCGGCTCACCGACGTGCTCGCGGTGGCGGCCGACGACGTGATCGCAAGCCATGCGCTGCGCGTCGACGGCCAGGAGCGGGCGCCTTCGGCGCTGGTCGCGGCGTGGCCGGTGATGGCGCCGATCCCCGCCGCGCGCGGCCGCGCCGAAGAGATCCAGGCACAGGACACGGTGCTGGCACGGCTGCCCGACGCCGTCGCGCCGGCGGTGCCGGCAGGTGCGGCCGTGCGCGGAGGCGTGGACATCGTCGAGAGCCAGAGCACGTGCCCGTTCCAGTCGTTCGCGCGGCATCGGCTGCGGGCGCGTCCCGGCGACGACGCGGGCACCGGCCTGTCGGCGGCGGAACGCGGCATCCTGCTGCACCGGACGCTGGCGGCGTTCTGGAGCGACGTGCGCGAGCACGCGACCCTGTGCGAGCTGGACGAGGCGGCGCTGCGCGCGCGCATCGGGCGCGCGGTGCAGGCCGCGCTCGCGACGGAGGCGGATCGCCTGGCGCTCCTGCCGGCCCCGGTCGCGCGCGCGGAGTCGGCACGCCTCGCGGGCACGGTGCGCGCGTGGCTCGACACGGTCGAGCGCCCGCGTGCGCCCTTCCGGGTGCTGGATACCGAGGCCAAGGCGCAGCTCGCGCTCGGGGGGCTCGCGCTCGACTTCCGGATCGACCGCGTCGACCGGCTCGCCGCCGGCGGGCTCGCGATCATCGACTACAAGTCGGGCCACGCGCCCGGGCCGGCACGGTGGTTCGCCGAGCGTCCCGCGGGAACGCAGGTGGGGCAGTACGCGCTCGCGCAGGCGGCCACGCGGCCGGACGAGCCGGTGCGCGCTGCGTTCTACGCGGTGCTGAAGGCCGGCGCGGTGACGGTCGCCGGCCTCGCCGAGGATCCGACCCTCGTCCCCGGCGTCCAGGCGCTGCCGGTGAAGGGCGTCACGCTGGCCGGGTGGGACGAGGTCGTGCCCGCGTGGCGTGCGCAGTACGGTGCGCTCGCGCAGGCGTTCGCCGAGGGCGACGCGCAGGTCGCGCCCCGGGCCGACGCGTGCCGGCGCTGCGACCAGAAGGCGCTGTGCCGCGTGCAGCAGCTCGTGGACCCGGATGGCGCGGAGGCGGGCGATGACGAGTGACGCCACGCTCCTGCGGCAGGACGAGGAGGCGCGCGCGAGCGCCCTCGACGTGGGCCGCTCGTTCCTCGTGCAGGCGCCTGCCGGCTCGGGCAAGACTGGCCTGCTGATCCAGCGCGTGCTGGCGCTGCTCGCGTGCGTCGAGCGGCCGGAAGCGATCCTCGCGATGACGTTCACGCGCAAGGCCGCGGCCGAGATGCGCGAGCGCGTGCTGCGCGCGCTGCGCGAGGCGGCGGCGGGCACGCCGGTCGACGCGAGCCAGCCCTACGACGTCGTCACGCGCGACCTCGCGCTGGCGGCGCTGGGCCAGGACGCGCGGTGCGACTGGCAGCTCGTCGCCAATCCGTCGCGGCTCAAGGTGATGACCATCGACGCGCTGGCGACCTCGTTCGCGCGGCAGGTGCCGCTGACCACGGGCCTCGGGGCACTGCCGGCGTTCGTCGACGATGCGCGCCCGCTCTATCGCGAGGCGGTGACAGAGGCGCTCGCCGCGGCGCCCGCGGACGACCCGCACTGGCGGAGCTTCCTGCTGCACCTCGACAACGACGCCGCGGCCGCGGTGGATCTCCTCGCCGGCATGCTCGCGCGGCGCGAGCAGTGGCGGGGCCTGCACGTGGGCGCGCCCGACGCCGCGCTGCGTGCCGAGCTGGAGGCCGCGTTGCGCCACGAGACCGAGGCTGCGTTGCGGCACCTGCTCGGCCTGCTCCCGGCGGACCTCGCGGTGGAACTGGCCGGCCACGAGGCCTACGCCGCCGAGCAACTGCGCGCGACCGAAGGCGACGCCGACCTCGCGGATTTCCTGCAGCGCCTCGCCGACGACGGCGGCCTGCCCGCGCACGACGCCGAGGCGCTGCCCGACTGGCAGCGCCTCGCGGCGTGGCTGCTGGTGAAAAGCGATCCGCGCGTGCGCAGCGACTGGAACAAGGGCCACGGCTTTCCGCCGAAGGACAAGGCGTACCCGGAACGCGAAGAGCGCAAAGCAGCGATTAAGGCCTGGAGCGACCGCTGCAACGCGCTGCCGGCGCTGTGCGAGTCGCTGCACGCGGTCCGCACGCTGCCACCGCCGGCCTTCACCGACGCCGCATGGGCGTTCGTCGCGGCCACGCTCGCGCTGCTGCCCACGCTCGCGGCGCATCTCGAGATCGTGTTCGCGCGCACCGGCGAGACGGATTTCACGGAGGCCTCGCTGCGCGCGCTCGATGCGCTCGGCGACGCCGACGCGCCCGGCGACCTGCTGCTCGCGGCCGACCTCGCGATCCGCCACGTGCTGGTCGACGAGTTCCAGGACACCTCGGCGAGCCAGCTCGAACTCCTGCACCGACTGACGCTGGGCTGGAGCGCGGGCGACGGCCGCACGCTGTTCGCGGTCGGCGACCCGATGCAGTCGATCTACCGCTTCCGCGAGGCCGAGGTGCGCCACTTCCTCGACGCCAAGGCCCACGGGAAGATCAACGACGTCCCCGTCACCTGCCTCACGCTGACCCGCAACTTCCGCTCGCGCCGCGCGGTGATCGAGTGGGTGAACGCCGTGTTTCCGCACGTGCTGCCCGAGGCGGATCCCGCGCGCGGCGAGGTGCGGTACGAGGAGGTGCTGGCGACCCGCGACGCGCCGGCCCCGGTGCCGACGGTGGACTTCGTGGCGCCGGCGGAGGAGTCGGCGTTCGTCGTCCGCTACGTGCAGGAAGCGCTCGCCGAAGGAGCGCGCAGCGTCGCGGTGCTGGTGCGCGCCCGGGCGCACCTCACGGACGTGCTGCCCGCGCTGCGCGCCGCCGGCATCGCATACGTGGCGCTCGACCTCGAGTCGCTCGCGGACCGCATGGCCACGCGCGACCTCCTCACGCTCACACGCGCCCTCACGCAGCCCGCCGACCGCCTCGCCGCCCTGGCGCTCCTGCGGGCGCCGTGGTGCGGGCTCGTGCTGGCCGATCTCCTGCGGGTCGCGGAGGCGGCGCGCGACCGGCCGGTGCTCGCGGTCGTGAGCGATACGGCGGCACTGGCCGACCTGACCCCGGACGGGCAGGCGCGGGCGGCGCGCCTCGCGGCCGCGCTCGCGCCGGCGCTGGCGGCACGCGGCCGCCTGCCGCTCGCCGCGCGGGTGCGGGCCGCGTGGCTCGCGCTCGGCGGTCCCGCGTGCGTCGAGGACCCGCTGGACCTCGACGGCGCGGAGGTGTTCTTCGCGCTCCTCGCGCGTCACGAGCGCGGCGGCGACATCGCGGACTGGGCGGACTTCGCGCAGCAGGCGGCCGGGCTCTACGCCGAGCCGCCGCCGGACGCCGCGACGGTGCAGGTGATGACGCTGCACAAGGCGAAGGGCCTCGAGTTCGACACCGTGGTCATCCCCGGCCTCGCGCATCCGGCGCCGCGGGGCGAGGACCCGCCGCTGCGCTGGCTGCGGCGCGAGGAAGCGGACGGCGAGGCGGCGCTGCTGCTTGCCCCGCTGCGCGCGCGGGTCGGTGCCGCGAGCGAGGCGGACCCCGTGTATGCGTACCTCAAGCGCCTGCACGGCGACATGGAGGCCGCGGAACTGGGTCGCCTGCTGTACGTCGGCTGCACTCGCGCGCAGCGGCGGCTGCACCTCATCGGCTGCCCGACGCCCAAGCCAGCGACCCCGAAGATCGCGGCGCACTGGGTGCCGAAGGCGCGCAGCGCGCTCTGGCGGATGTGGCCGGGGCTCGCCGGTCGCTTCGTGCCGGCCGTGCCGCCGGAGGGGGCGGGGGAGGACGATGCAGGTCCGGTCCGCGCCCCGCCGTCGCTTGCACGACTGCCGCTCGCGTGGGTTCCGCCGGCGATGCCGCCGGGCGTGCCCGCGCCTCCCGCCCCCGCGGCCGGCGCCGAGCGCCTGCCGTTCGACTGGGCGCAGGCGACCGCCGCGGCCGTGGGCACCGTCACGCACCGGCTGCTCGCGCAGGTGGCGGCCGACGGCGTGGCCGCGTGGACGCCCACAAGGGTCGCGCGCGAGGGACCGCGCATTGCGCTCGAACTCGCCCGCGAGGGCGTGGATGCGGCGGAACGGCCGCGCGCCGCGCAACGGGTCGCGGACGCGGTCACGCGGCTCCTCGCGGACCCGCGCGGCGCGTGGCTCTTCCACGCGGCGCACGAGGACGCGCGCAGCGAATGGGCGCTCGCCGCGGTGGTCGACGGGACGCTCGCGCACGTCACCCTCGACCGTACGTTCGTGGCGGAGGGCGTGCGCTGGATCGTGGACTTCAAGACGGGGCAGCACGAGGGCGGCAGTCCGGCCACGTTCCTCGACCAGGAGGAGGCGCGCTACCGCGGCCGGCTCGAGCGCTACGCACGCATCGTGCAGGCGCTCGACCCGCGGCCGATCCGGCTCGCCCTGTGCCACCCGCTGGTCGAGGGCGGCTGGCGGGAATGGCCGTACGTCCCAGCCGGGTCCTGAAATACGATAGAATTCAAGCCTTTGTCCTGATGCTGCAGTGCGCCTTGGCGTCGTGCCGGCCGCTGCGCCCCCACAACGTGCGGATCCATCGCGGACTGCCGGCGGTCGCCGCCGGACCGGTCGCCCTCACCATCGGCAACTTCGACGGTGTCCATCGCGGGCACCAGGCGATGCTGATGCGGCTCCTGGAAGCCGCCGACGACCTGCGCCTGCCGCCCGCGGTACTGACGTTCGACCCGCATCCGCGCGAGTTCTTCGGCCGCGACACCGCGCCGCCGCGCCTGGCCGGGCTGCGGCAGAAGCTCGACGCGTTCCGCGCGTTCGGCATCGCCCACGTGTTCGTGGCGCGCTTCGACGCCGCGTTCGCGGCGCTGACGCCGCACGCGTTCATCCAGGACGTGCTGGTGCGCCGGCTCGGCGTGCGCTGGGTGCTGGTCGGCGACGACTTCCGCTTCGGCAAGGGCCGTGGCGGCGACATCGCGCTGCTGCGCGCGCACGCCAACACGTTCAGCGTCGAGCACATGCAGACCCTCGCGGTCGACGAGGAGCGTGCGTCCTCCACCGCGGTGCGCGCGGCGCTCGCCGCCGGCAACCTCGAGCGCGCGGCCGCGCTGCTCGGCCGGCCGTATGCGATCAGCGGCCGCGTCGCGCACGGCGACAAGCGCGGGCGCAACCTGGGCTTTCCGACCGCGAACATCCCGCTGCGCAAGCCGCCGCCGCTGTCCGGCATCTTCGCGGTGCGCGTGCTGGGCCTCGGGCCCGAGGCGCGCGCGGGCGTGGCGAGCCTCGGCGTGCGGCCGACGGTGGAACGCAACGGGCGGCCGCTGCTCGAGGTGTTCATCTTCGATTTCAACGAGACGATCTACGGCCGCCGCGTGACGGTCGAGTTCCTGCACAAGCTGCGCGACGAGGAGAAGTACGACGACCTCGCCGCGCTCACCCGGCAGATCCGCGCGGACGTGGCCCAGGCCCGCGAGTTCTTCGCCACGGACGAGAAGTGACCACGGGCCCTCGCGGCCCGCCCCACCATGCCCGACGATTCCAAGACCGACTACAAGACGACCCTCAACCTGACGGACACCCCGTTCCCGATGCGCGGCGACCTCGCGCGCCGCGAGCCTGGCTGGGTGGCCGAGTGGCAGCGCACGAAGGTGTACGAGGCGATCCGCAAGGCGGCGCAGGGGCGCCCGCGCTTCGTGCTGCACGACGGGCCCCCGTACGCCAACGGCGACATCCACATCGGCCACGCGGTCAACAAGATCCTCAAGGACATCATCGTCAAGAGCAAGGGGCTCGCGGGCTTCGACGCGCCGTACGTGCCGGGCTGGGACTGCCACGGGATGCCGATCGAGGTGCAGATCGAGAAGACGCACGGCAAGAACCTCTCCGCCGCCGAGACGCAGCGCCTCGCGCGCGCCTATGCGACGGAGCAGGTGGCCAACCAGCGCGAGCAGTTCAAGCGCCTCGGCGTGCTGGGCGACTGGGACCACCCGTATCTCACGATGGCCTACAAGAACGAGGCCGACGAGATCCGCACCCTCGGCAAGATCCTGCAGAAGGGCTACGTGTACCGAGGCCTGAAGCCCGTGAACTGGTGCTTCGACTGCCAGAGCGCGCTCGCGGAAGCCGAGGTCGAGTACGAGGATCGCGTCGACCAGGCGATCGACGTCGGCTTCAAGCTCGACGACGCGGACCGCGCGAAGCTCGCCGCTGCGTTCGGCCTCTCCGAGTTGCCGGCCGGCGACGTGGTCGCGGTGATCTGGACCACGACGCCGTGGACGATTCCGGCGAACCAGGCGCTGAACGCGCATCCGGACTTCACGTATGCGCTGGTGGCCACCGACCGCGGCATGCTCGTGCTCGGGCAGGACGTGGTCGAGTCCTGCCTCGCGCGCTTCAAGCTCACCGGCGAGGTCGTCGCGACCGCGCCGGGCAAGGCGCTGGAACTCGTCCGTTTCCGCCACCCGTTCTACGACCGGCCGTCGCCGATCTACCTCGGCGAGTACGTGACGATGGACACCGGCACCACGGGGCTCGTGCACTCGTCGCCCGCGTACGGGGTCGAGGACTTCCAGTCGTGCCGCCGCTACGGCATGAAGGACGATGAGATCCTGAATCCGGTGCGCGGCGACGGTCACTACGCGCAGGACCTGCCGTTCTTCGGCGGCCTCTCGATCTGGAAGGCGAACCCGAAGGTGGTCGAGAAGCTTGCGGAAGTCGGCGCGCTCTTCCACGCCGAGAAGTTCACGCACAGCTACATGCACTGCTGGCGGCACAAGTCGCCGATCATCTACCGCGCGACCACGCAGTGGTTCGCGGGCATGGACGACACGCCGGGCTGGCACGGCACGAAGCCGGCGGAGTCGCTGCGCACCACCGCGCTGCGCGGCATCGAGAACACGGCGTTCTACCCGGCGTGGGGCAAGGCGCGCCTGCACGGCATGATCGCGCACCGCCCGGACTGGACGCTGTCGCGGCAGCGGCAGTGGGGCGTGCCGCTGCCGTTCTTCGTCGACCGTGACACCGACGCGCTGCACCCGGACACGATGGCGCTGCTCGAACTCGCCGCGTCCAAGGTCGAGCACGGCGGCATCGAGTCCTGGTTCGAGGCGACGTCCGAGGACTTCGGCGTCGACGAGAAGAAGTACCGCAAGCTCACCGACACGCTGGACGTGTGGTTCGACTCCGGCGCAACGTTCGAGACCGTGATGGGCGGCCCGCAGGGTCGCGTCACGCGCATGGGCTCGCATCCCCAGGAGACCGCGTTCCCGGCCGACCTCTACCTCGAGGGCTCCGACCAGCACCGCGGGTGGTTCCACTCGTCGCTGCTCGAGTCGTGCATGGTCAACGGCGTGCCGCCGTACAAGGCGCTCTTGACCCACGGCTTCGCGGTGGACGGCGAAGGCAAGAAGATGTCGAAGTCGAAGGGCAACGTCGTGTCGCCGCAGAAGGTGGCCGACACCCTCGGCGCCGAGATCCTGCGGCTGTGGGTCGGCGCGACCGACTACTCGGGCGAGCTTTCGATCTCCGACGAGATCCTGAAGCGCGTGGTCGAAGGATATCGCCGCATCCGCAACACGCTGCGCTTCCTGCTCGCCAACACGGCGGACTTCGATCCCGCGCAGGACGCGGTCGCCGTCGCCGACCTGTTCGAGCTCGACCGCGTCGCCCTCGCGCAGGCGCAGCGGATGCACAACGAGGTGGAGGCGGCGTACGGCCGCTACGAATTCCACCTCGTCGTGCAGCGGCTGCAGACGTACTGCTCGGAGGAACTGGGCGGGTTCTACCTCGACGTGCTGAAGGACCGCCTCTATACGACCGCGAAGGACAGCGTCGCGCGGCGCTCGGCGCAGACCGCACTCGCGGCGATCCGCGATGCGCTCCTCAAGCTGATGGCGCCGGTGCTCTCGTTCACCGCCGAGGAGGCGTGGCGGCTGCTGCATCCGGCCGACGCGACGATCTTCGTCCACGTGTGGCAAGGTTCGCTGCCGGCCGTGCCCGACGAGCCGGCGCTGCTCGCGAAGTGGGAGCGCATCCTCGCGGTGCGCACGCGCGTGCTGAAGGAACTGGAAGCGGTGCGGCAGGCCGGCACCATCGGCTCGTCGCTGCAGGCGGAGGTCGCGATCGTCGCGCCCGAGGCCGACTACGACGCGCTGGCCTCGCTCGGCGACGACCTGCGGTTCGTGCTCATCACGTCGGCGGCCACGGTTGCGCGCGGGCCGGAACTCGCGGTGCGCGTCACGCCCAGCGCGCACGCCAAGTGCGAGCGCTGCTGGCACTGGCGCGCGGACGTCGGCGCCGACGCCGCGCACCCGACCCTGTGCGGCCGCTGCGTGGCCAACCTCTTCGGCTCGGGCGAGGCGCGCCGCTGCGCATGACGCACCGCGTACGCACCCCGCCGACCCCCAGTCGGTGTCAGACACCTCATAGGCGGTGTCTGACACCGCCTAGGTGGCGGCGCTGCGCATGACCGCCAACGGCACGCTCCCGTCCCGCGATCCGCCGTCGCCGCTGTGGTGGCGCTGGCTGCTGGTCGCCGTCGTCGTGATCGCGCTCGACCTCGCGACCAAGGCCATGATCACGGCGCGCTTCCAGGTCGGCGAGTCGCTGCCGGTGACGAGCTTCATGAGCCTCGTGCTGGCCTACAACACCGGCGCGGCGTTCAGCTTCCTCGCGGGTGCCGACGGCTGGCAGCGCTGGCTCTTCGCCGCCATTGCCGTGGTGGCGAGCGGCGTGATGGTCTACCTGATCCGCCGCGGCGGCAGCCGTGTGCTGATGCTCGGTCTCGCGCTCATCCTGGGCGGCGCGCTTGGCAACCTGTACGACCGCATCGTGCTCGGTCACGTCACCGATTTCCTGCTCTTCCACTACCGCGGCTGGGCGTGGCCCGCGTTCAACGTGGCGGACAGCGCGATCACGGTCGGCGCCGGGCTCCTCATCCTCGACAGCTTCCGCAAGCCGGCACCGGGTCCCGGCCCGCGCTGACGCGCCCACCCGGTCCACGCATCAAGGGAACGAACATGGACGTCATCCTCGCCAATCCCCGCGGCTTCTGCGCCGGCGTCGACCGCGCGATCGCCATCGTCGAGCAGGCGCTGCGCCAGTTCGGCGCGCCGATCTACGTGCGCCACGAGGTCGTGCACAACAAGTTCGTGGTCGACGACCTCAAGGCGAAGGGCGCGATCTTCGTCGACGAGCTGGACGAGGTGCCCGCCGGCAGCACGGTGGTGTTCTCCGCCCATGGCGTGTCGCGCGCGGTGCGCGCCGAGGCCGACGCGCGCGGGCTGCGCGTGTTCGACGCCACGTGCCCGCTCGTCACCAAGGTGCACGTCGAGGTGGCGCGCATGCGCGAGCAGGGCTACGAACTCGTGATGATCGGCCACGCGGGCCACCCGGAGGTCGAGGGCACGATGGGCCAGTCGGACGGCGGCATCCACCTCGTGCAGTCCGCGGCGGACGTGGCCGCGCTGGCGGTCGCCGATCCCGGCCGGCTCGCCTACGTTACGCAGACCACGCTCTCGGTCGACGACGCCGCGGCGATCGTCGAGGCCCTCAAGGCGCGGTTCCCGAACATCCAGGGTCCGAAGCGCGACGACATCTGCTACGCCACCCAGAACCGGCAGGACGCGGTGAAGGCCCTGGTGCCGCACGTCGACGCCGTGATCGTCGTCGGCAGCCCGAACAGCTCCAACTCCAACCGCCTGCGGGAAGTGGCCGCGCACCGCGGCGTGCCCGCGTGGATGGTCGATCGCGCGGAGGAGCTGCAGCCCGAGTGGGTCGCCGGCCGCAAGCGCATCGGCGTGACCGCGGGCGCGTCGGCGCCGGAGGTGCTGGTCCGCGAGGTGATCGCGCGCCTGAAGGCGCTGGGCGCCGGCTCGGTGACCGAACTGTCCGGCGTGGTCGAGGGCGTGACGTTCCCGATGCCCAAGGGACTGACGGGGCAGGGGCGCGGCAAGGCGCCGGAAACCGGTCCCGCCGCCTGACGCTAGCGCGCGGTTCGCTCCAGGCGGAACCACGCGAGCAGCGCACCGAACAGCACCGCCGCCACGAACGTCGCCAGCGCGGCGACCATCGCCTGCCGTCCGCTCGACGTCAGCGCGCGCACCAGCGCTTCCGCGACATAGAAGGGCACGATCAGCGACGCCCACTGCCGCGGCCGACGCGCACCGCGCGCGACGCCGGGCACCAGCACCGCCAGCGGCAGCGCCTTCACCGCAAGCCAGCGCGCGCCGGGGATCGGGGCCAGCACCATCTCCCACAGCGCTTCGAGGAGCGTCAGCGCGACCAGCGCCGCGACGGCAATGCGGGCAGGGAGCGGGGGCGGCGTGGGCGGCAAGCGGGATGCGGTCCGGCTAGCCGACCGGCACGTACTCGTAGAGCTCGAACCCGGGTCCCTGCTCGACGAGCTTGGTCAGCACGGCGAAGCAGGTCTCGCTGCCGCGCTTCAGCGTGATCGCCTGCTCGAGCCCGAACGCGCCGGCGGGGACCAGGATCTGCGCGGGCGAGGCGTCGGGCTGGCTGCCGGCGTTGTCTTCCGGCAGCACGACAGACGGCTGGAAGGTGCCGGCTTCGCCTTCCTCGCCGGTCGCGGCCGCAGCTTCGGGGCTGTCGGACAGGAGTTCGCAGCCGAACTCGAGGCCGCTGCCCTTCAGCGTGTTGCGAAACCAGCGCAGCATCGCGACCTGCAGGCCGTTGCGGCCCTCGATGCGCAGCGCCACGAGTTCGCCGATGCGCAGCGGCGACGGCGTCGGATCCACCTGGCGCAGCGCGTAGCCGGCAGGCGTGTGGTTGATCACCTGGCAGTTGGCCATCGGCGGCAGGCCCGAGGGCGCGCGGTTCACCCCCGCGTGCGACCCGCGGCTGTACTGCCACACGCCCTCGAGGCCGGCGCACATCACGACCCGCGCGCGCGACGGCAGGCGGTTGAACTGGCGCGCCGGCGGGATCGCCCACTGCCGCAGCAGGCGCTTCAGCAGCGTGACGTAGGCGAGCCGCGACGACGGGTCCTTGCCGATCCCGGGCGGCACGTCGCCGCCGGCGTCCAGGCCACGCAGCTGCTCCTGGATCTGGAACGCGAGGTCGAACGTGAGCAGGAAAAGCTTGCTGCCCTCGATCGACCCGCCCTTGTTCGCGGAGAACGGCGGGAAGTCGTGGCCGACCGGCACGATGGCCACCGCCTTCGCCATCCGGTGCACGGGCGGCACGTCGGTGAGCTTCGCCCAGTGCGCGAACTCCTGCACGTAGCGCAGGACCACCGGCAGCTGCCCGGGCAGGAAGCCGTACGGATTGGCCAGCGCGAGCAGCAGCATCTGGATCGTGAGCCGGTCCGGCGTCGCCTCGGGCTGGTCGGGCGCGATGGGGACGAGGTGCAGGTTGCGCTCGCGCGCGAAGGCGTAGATGGCGTGCGCGTCATGCCACGTGCGCGGCGGCACCGGCGCATACGACAGGTAGCTGTTGACCAGCACGCGCGCCGTGCACTGCAGGCAGCGGTGCACCAGCGCCACCATGAGCCGCTGGCCGCCGAGCGAGATGCGCTTGTCGGCCTCGCTCGCGAGCAGGTGCTTGTAGGCGATGGCGAGCTCGGTGGCGAGCGTCAGCGCGGCCTTGGCGGCCTCCCGCGCCTCGCCGGAGAGCGGGTGCGCGGCGCGCACGAACTGCCGCTCGAGGTGCGGCCACAGCGCGGTGGCCGTCTCCCAGTACTTCTCCGCCAGTTCGAGCCGCTTGCCGTCACCCATGTCGGTGCGGTTGGTGGCGGCCAGCGCGTCGCCGACCAGCCGGGCGGCTTCCGCCGGCTCGCGCTTGCGCACTTCGTCGAGCCACGGCGCCACCTTGGCGGGACGGATTTCCGGCGGGTTCGCGGGGTGCGAATCGACAGCCGGCAGCGACAGGGCGAGGGGCATCGAGTCGATCGTCTCGTCGCTCGCCCGGGCGGTTCAGCGAGGGAGCGTGGGTTCCGCGGCGCGCGGCGCGCGCCGTTGCCGGATTGTAAGCGAAGCGCAAGCCACGGGTGAACCCTCAGCCGGCGCCGCGCAGGAAGGCCGCCACCGGCGCGACCTGGTCGGGCGTCAGCAGCGTGGGGGCGTGCCCGATGCCGGGGAACTCGACGACGCGCGGCCGCGGTCCGCGGGCGGCCATCTGCGCCGCGGTGCCGCTCGCGAGGAGGTCCGACTGCGCGCCGCGCAGGACCAGCGTCGGGCAGCGGATCGCATCCCAGACCGGCCACAGGTCGGGCGGCGCCGCCGTGGTGCGGAAAGGCACCGCGATGGCCGGGTCGTACGTGAGGTGCCACGTGCCGTCGGGCCGCTGCGCCACGCTGGTGCGGGTGAGATGGTCCCACTGCGCGTCGGTGAGCGGGCCGAAAGGGGCCGATACCGCGCGGATGTAGCGGTCGGCATCGGCGAACGT
This sequence comes from Burkholderiales bacterium, assembly GCA_046347715.1. Lineage (GTDB taxonomy): Bacteria > Pseudomonadota > Gammaproteobacteria > Burkholderiales > Casimicrobiaceae > VBCG01. The sequence continues at coordinate 19,556 of JAXMFO010000006.1, read as the reverse complement.
CGGGAAGGCGGGATCGCCGCCCAGGTAGTCGCGGATGCGGGCCAGGGCGGCCGGCTCGATCTGCGGGCCGGCATCGTTCACCACGAGGCGCGCGACCGGCGAGTTGGGCTGGGCCGCCATGACCATGCCGAGCAGCGCGCCCATCGAGGTGCCGACCCAGCCCACCGTCTCGGCGCCGCTGCGCGCGATGAGTGCGGTGAGCGTCGCGAGGTAGGTCGGGAACGCATAGTCGTTCGGGTCCGCGAGCCACTGGCTCGCACCGCGGCCCGGCATGTCGACTGCGAGCAGGCGGTGCGTGTCGGCGAGCGCCTCGCCCAGCACGTCGAAGTCGCGCCCGTTGCGCGAAAGGCCGTGCACGGCGATCACCACGTTGCCGTTCGCGGGATCGCCCCACTCGTGGTAGGCGACGCGGTGGAAGCCGTGCAGCGAGAGGCCGTCGAAGTGCCGCGTGCGCGGCGCGGAGCGGGTGAGCATCGGGATGGTCGTTCGCGGGATGACCATCGATTGTGCCATTGCCGCGCACCCGGCGCCCGGCGGCGCGGGTATGCGACACTTGGCGGGCTCGCTGTCCCGACCGGAGTTTCCGATGCAACCCTTGCGCCTGACCGCGCTCGCGGCCGCCGTCGCGGCCCTGACCGCCTGTGCCCCCGACGCCGTGAACAATCGCGCCGCGACCGGCTTCGACGGCTTCGTCAACGACGTCCAGCGTGCCTGCGCGCCGGTGCAGCTCGGCCGCTATCAGCTCGCCACGCCCCTGATGGGTGGCGGCGGCGACGGCTCGTACGACTACTGGCTCGACCAGACCTCGAAGCTCTACTACCGCACGATCGGGCCGGGCCAGTACCGGGAGAGCCTCAACGCGTTCTTCGGTGCAGGCAACGACCGCACGATCGACTGCATCCTCGGCCGGCTGCCGGCGTCCTGACGCGGCCCGCGCGGCGGGTCAGTCGGGCACGCGCAGCGTGCGGTCGAGGATCATCAGCATCGCGGCCGTCGCGCCCCAGATGTAGCGCTCGCCGTACGGAATCGCCCAATAGTCGCGGCGGCTCGGGCCGAGCATCCGGTGGTGGCGCTGCTGGTTCACGGGATCGAGGACGAACGCGAGCGGCACCTCGAACACGTCCGCGACCTCCGAAGGGTCCGGCAGCAGCGGGAAGGGCGGCTCGACCCAGCCCACCACCGGCGTGACGCGGTAGCCCGTCACGGTCTCGTAGTGGGACAGCTCGCCCAGCACCTCGACGCGCCCGGAAGGCAGGCCCACCTCCTCGGTGGCCTCGCGCAGCGCCGCGTGCGCGAGCGACGCGTCGCCGGGGTCCATGCGGCCGCCCGGGAACGCGATCTGGCCCGGATGGTCGGGCAGGTCGGCGCTGCGCTGCGTGAGCAGCAGCGAAAGGCCCGCGGGGCGGTTGACCAGCGGCACCAGCACGGCCGCCGGGGTCGAGCGGCCTTCGCGGCCGGGCAGGCGGAAGCCGTCGGAGAGGCCCTGGGCCTCCGCCGGAGCGGGGCGCGCGAGGCGCTGCACGATCCATTGCTTCTGCTGGTGCGGGGCGAGCGAGAAGAGCGGCAGGGTCATTCGGTGTACGTGATCGGGTAGCACCAGACGCCCTGCGGCGAGACGATGCCGCAGAAGCGTCCCACGTTGGGGATGTCGCGCGGCGGGACACCCAGCGTCGCACCGAGCGCAGTCGCCTGGCGTGCGGTCGCGTCGCAGTCGCGCACCGTGAAGTAGACGCCCCAGTGCGACGGGATGGTGCCCATGTGCGGCAGGACGGGCATCAGCCCGCCGACGTAGCGGTCGTCCTGCTTGAAGAGCGTGTACGTGAACTCGGGCATCGTCATCGCCTCCGTCGTCCAGCCGAAGAGCGCGGCGTAGAACGCGGTGGCCCGTTCCGGGTCGGTGGAAATCGCCTCGTGCCAGCTCGGCGCCCCGTGCAGCGTCGGATCGACGTCGGTCGGTGGGCCGAGCCGGGGCTGCCACAGGTCGAAGTTCGCGCCCGCCGGATCGAAGCACACGGCCATGCGACCCTGCTGCAGCACGTCGGCGGGCGGACGGTGGGTGCCGCCCAGCGCCTGCACGCGCGCGACGGCGGCATCGACGTCCGCGACGTGCACCATGACGCCAATGTGCGGCGGCGTGCCGGCCGGCACCGGCGGCGACGCCAGGTCGAAGAGGCCGCCGACCGGATGCCCGGCCACCTGCACGATGTGCCCGATGCCGGGCATCTCGACGTACGTCCACTCGAAGACCTGCGCGAAGAAGGCGCGGGCCGCGGCGGGATCGGGGGTCAGCATGTTGAACCAGCAGAATTCACCGGGGCTGCGCGGTCGGGCCGGCATCGTGCCTCCTCGTCGTTGCGTCCTGCACGCATTAGGCGCGGTGCCGGACTCTCGTATCATTCCACGAGCATTGTGACGCAATCGCCGCGTCCTGCGCATTCCCGGGAGCCTTCGTCCATGTCCTTCTCCGCCGCGCGCACCGCGCGCCTCGTCGTCATCGTCACGGGTTGCGCGATCGCGGCCGCGGTCACCGCGCGCGTCGGGCTCTCCGCGCTGTATACCGCCACGCCGGCGGAGATGAAGTTCCTGCCCGATCCGGCACACGCGGGCTACGAGACGGCGGTGGTCGTCGGCGATCCCGCGAAGGCCGGCATCTATGCGGTGCAGACGCGCCTGCCGCCCAACACCCGCATCGATCCGCACACGCACGGCGAGAAGTGGCGGGTGGCGACCGTCCTGTCCGGCACGCTGCACTACGGCACGGGCGCGGCCTTCGACGAGGCGAAGCTCAAGGCGCTGCCGCCGGGCAGCGTCGTGGTGGAGCCCGAGGACGCGCCGCACTTCGCGCGCACGGGTCCCGAACCGGTGCTGCTCAGCATTGTCGGCGAGGGCCCGGCCGCCACGGCGCCGGTCAGGAAGCGGTGACGACGGCACCTTGACCCCCCGGCTCGCGGCGCGGCGTATCATGCCCCGTCAGGTGTCGATTCCGGCGCGGGGAGCGCTTGCATGGATGTCGTCGTATATGCCGCGCTGGCCGCGGCGATCGTGGCGGTCGTCGTCGGCGTGCGCTGGTGGCGCGCGCAGCGCGAACGCGAGCGGCTGGCCACCATCCGGCGCCTGCAGGACGCCGTGACCGAGGACGAGGCGTTCCTCGACTCGTCGCACATCAGCGGGCCGATCCCGGGGCTGCAGGAACTCACCGGAGATCCGGCCGAACGGGCGGCGGCGGCGATGCGGCGCGCAGACCCGCCGGCGCGGTGACCCGTCAGCCTTCGGGCTCCGGGTGCTTGTGGTCGAGCGACTGGTCGTTGTAGGAGGCCGGGTCCTCCTTGGGCTCGATGTGCGTGAACACCGTCGTGCCCGGCACCTCCGCTGCGATCTCGTGCTCCAGCCGCTCGACGAGGTCGTGCCCCTGCTTCACGGTCCACGCGCCCGGCACCAGCACGTGCATCGACACGAACGAGCGCCCGGCCGCGGCCCGCGTGCGGATCGCGTGGAACTCGACCTCGGTGCCGCGGTAGCGGTTGAGAACGGCGTCGATGCGCGCGACGCTGTCCGCCGGCAGCGCCTGGTCCATGAGCCCGAACGCCGAGCGGCGCAGCAGTGATATCCCCGTGAACACGATGTTGACCGCGACCGCGATCGCGATCACCGGGTCGAGCCACGACCAGCCGGTGACGCCGACCGCGAACACCGCGACCACCACGCCGACCGAGGTCCACACGTCGGTCATCAGGTGGTGCGAGTCGGCCTCCAGTGCGATCGAGTTGTTGCGCTGCGCGGCGCGCAGCAGCACGCGCGCGACGCCGAAGTTGATTGCGGTGGCGACCAGCGACACCGCGAGGCCGACGCCGATCTGCTCCAGCGGCTGCGGGTGCAGCAGGCGCTCGACCGCCGTCCACGCGATGGCGGCCGCGGCGACCAGGATCAGCGCGCCCTCGAAGGCGCTCGCGAAATACTCGGCCTTGGAATACCCGTACGCGTAGCGGTCGTCCGGCGGGCGCGCGGACAGGAACAGCAGCCACAGCGTCGCGGCCGCGGCGACGACGTTGACCACCGACTCCAGCGCGTCCGACAGGAGCCCGACCGATCCGGTCAGGTACCACGCGACGAGCTTGAGCGTGATGGTGACGACCGCGGCGGCGAGCGACAGCAGCGCAAAGCGGGTGAGGTGCAGGCGGTCCACGGGGCGGCGCGGCAGGAGACTGTCGCCATCTTACCGCCCGTCAAGGCGTCGCCTGCGCCGCGGCGGTAGACTCTTTGACGCATGGCAACGAATTCACGCAGCGTCTCCGGGCCGGACCGCCGCAGGCGGATCGGGGTGACGCGCGCGCCATCGCCATGAGCGTGCGCATCGTCCGCCTCGGCACGCCGCGCGTCCCGCACGAGGGACTGCGCATCGGCACCGTGCGCCGGCCGCCGCGCGGGGTGCCGAAGGCGCAGTTCGCGAGCGGCGACTGGTACGACGTGTGGTACCCGAACCTGGCCCCGAGCACGGAGGCCGTGTCCGCGGCACTGGCCGCGACCAGCGACCGCGAGTGGGCCGCGTTCGCGCGGCGCTACCGCAAGGAAATGGGCGAGCCCGCGAACGCGCGCACGCTCGACCTCCTCGCGGCGCTGTCGCATACGGCGGATTTTTCCGTGGGCTGCTACTGCGAGGACGCGCGGCGCTGCCATCGCTCGCTGCTGCGGCAGCTCCTGGCCGAGCGCGGCGCCGACATCGTGGAGTGATCATGGCCCGGACGGCGGATCGCGCCGTCGCACGCACGACCGAGGCACCGCCCGCGCCGCCCGCGGACGGCGCGCACGTCGTGCCGGTCCCCGACCTCCTGGCCCGGCTCGACGCGTCGGAATCCGGGCTCGCCGCCGCGGAGGCCGCGCGCCGGCTGCACGAATACGGCCCCAACCGCCTGCAGGCGGCACGCGCGCCCGGTGCGTGGACGCTCCTCGGGCGCCAGTTCCGCAACGTGCTGGTCATCATCCTGCTGATCGCGACCGGTCTCTCGGCGGTCCTCGGCCACGGCACCGAGGCGATCGCCATCGTGGTGATCGTGCTGTTCGCGGTGCTGTTCGGCTTCGCGCAGGAGTATCGCGCCGAGAAGGCGCTGGCCGCGCTGCGCGCGATGGCGCCACCGCGGGCGGCGGTTCTGCGCGCCGGCGCGGAGGTCGTGGTGCCCGCCGACGAGGTCGTGCCCGGCGACGTGCTCGTGCTGCGCGCCGGCGACCGCGTGGCCGCCGACGGCCGGCTCCTCTCGGCGGCGCAACTCGCGGCCGCCGAAGGCGTGCTCACCGGCGAGTCGGAGCCCGTGGCGAAGGACGCGGCGGCAACGCCCGCGCCCGACGCGCCGGTCGCCGACCGCATCAACCTGGTCTACGCCGGCACCGCCATCGCGTCGGGCCGTGGCCACGCCCTGGTCACGGCGACGGGGATGCATACGGAGTTCGGGCGCATCGCGGCGCTGCTCGGGACCGTCGAGGCGGCGCGCACGCCGCTGCAGGCGAACCTCGACCGGCTGGGGGCCGCGCTGGCGCGCGTCGCATTCGCGATCGTCGCGGTGATCGTCGTCCTCGGCTTGGTGCAGGGCAAGCCGGTGATCGACATGCTGGTCTTCGGCATCGCGCTCGCGGTAGCCGTGGTGCCGGAGGCATTGCCGGCCGTCGTGACCATATCGCTGGCACTCGGCGTGCAGCGGCTCGTCCGCCGCCGCGCGCTGGTGCGCCGGCTGGCGGCGGTGGAGGCGCTCGGCAGCACGTCGGTGATCTGCACCGACAAGACGGGCACGCTCACGCGCGACGAGATGACGGCGCGCGTGCTGGTCGTCCCGGGCGACCGGGTCGCCGTGGACGGCGCCGGCTATGCGCCCGCAGGCCGCTTCCTGCGCGACGGCGTCCCGGTGCCGCCGTCCGAGGCGGTGCTGCAACTGCTGCGCGCCGCGGTGCTGGCATCCGACGCGCGCCTCGCGCGCGGGGAGGACGGGCGGCACCTCGTGCAGGGCGACCCCACCGAAGGCGCGCTGGTGGTCGCGGCGGCGAAGGCGGGGCTCGACGCCGACGCGCTCGCGGCCGAGTGCCCGCGGATCCACGAGATCCCGTTCGGCTCGGACCGCAAGCGCATGACCACGCTGCACCGGACGTCCGGGGGCGTGGTCGCGTACGCGAAGGGCGCGCCGGAGGTGCTGCTGCCCGACTGCACGACGCAGGCGACGGCGGCCGGCGTCGAGCCGTTCACCGATGCCGTCCGCGCCGAGTGGCTCGCCACGGCGCAGGCGCTCGCCGACGAGGCGCTGCGCGTGCTGGCGGTGGCGAGGCGCGCGGAGGCCACGCCCGGCAACGCCGAACGCGGCCTCACGTTCCTCGGGCTGGTCGGGATGATCGACCCGCCGCGCCCGGAGGCCGGCCCCGCGCTCGCGAAGTGCGGCACCGCCGGCATCCGCGTGGTGATGATCACCGGCGACCACCCGCGCACGGCGCACGCGGTGGCGCGCGAGATCGGCCTCCTGGCCCACGGGCGCGTCGCCACCGGCGCCGAGATGGCGGCTCTCGACGACGCGGCCTTCGCCCGCGCGCTCGACGAGGTGGCGGTGCACGCGCGCGTGTCGCCGGCGCACAAGCTGCGCGTGGTGACGGCGCTGCAGCGGCAGGGCCACGTGGTGGCGATGACCGGCGACGGCGTGAACGACGCGCCGGCGCTCAAGAAGGCCGACATCGGCGTCGCGATGGGCGTGTCCGGGACCGACGTCGCGCGCGAGGCCGCGGCGATGCTGCTGACCGACGACAACTTCGCGTCGATCGTGGCCGCGGTGGAGGAGGGCCGCGGGATCTTCGGCAACATCCGCAAGTACCTCACCTTCCTGCTGTCGTCGAACGTCGGCGAGATCGGGCTGATGGCGGGCGCGATGATCGCCGGCCTGCCGCTGCCGCTCACCGCGGTGCAGATCCTGTACGTGAACCTCGCGACCGACGGCCTGCCGGCGCTGGCGCTCGCGGTCGACCCGCCGGAGGAGGACCTGATGCGCCGGCCGCCACGCGACCCGAAGCGGGGGCTGTTCCCACCGCCGGTGCTGGCGGTGATGCTCGCCGCCGGGCTGTGGTCGTCGGCCGTGAACCTCGGGCTCTTCGCGTGGGCGCTGGCGGCGGGGCGCAGCCTGCCGGAGGCGATGACGATGACGTTCGCGTGCCTCGTGCTGATCCAGCTCTGCAACGCGTACAACTTCCGCTCGGACCGCCGGTCGCTGTTCCGGCGGCCGCTGGCGAACCGGTGGCTGAACGCCGCCGTGGCGTGGGAGGCGGCGCTGCTCGCAGTCATCCTCGCGTGGCCGGTATTGCACGCGCCGTTCGGCAACGCGCCGGTGGCGGCGCAGGACTGGCTGGTGGTGATCGCGGCGGCGGTGTCGATCGTGCCGGTCGTCGAGGCCGCCAAGGCGCTGGCGCGGCGCGGAGCGTTCGGGAAGTTCTGAGAGCCCGATCCGGTGTCTGGCGCCGGCCAAGGGGTCCGCCGGCCAAGGGGTCTGACCCCGGCTCCTTTGAGGTCAGATTCCGCCCATTCGCCACCGGCGGCTCACGCGGGTCCCCGCCGGTCGCGGGCGTTGTCAGCCGCCCGCCGCCCTCGCGCGTTAAGGCCCCGCGCGCCACCTTCCCACCGGCGCGGAAAGGCCTTTCAGTGCTCGAGACCCTGCAGTCGTTCCTCGCGTCCAACCAGCTCGTGTCCGGCGGCGCCACACTGGCCGTGCTCGGCGTGCTCGCCGTGTGGCTGCGCGACGTGCCCGGCAAGTTCGTGTCGTGGGCGCGGCAGTTCCTGGTCACGACGCTGACCGTCGACAGCCGCGACGAGCTCATGTTCCCCGCGCTGGTCGAGTACATGGACAGCCGCGACGCGCTGCGCCGGATCAACAACTTCACGGTCCGCGCCGTGCGCGAGCAGAGCTCGTCGTACCAGAGCCTCGCCGACGAGCTGCAGCAGGGCGGGCGGCCCGCGCCGCAGTTCTCGCCGGGCGAGGGCTTCCACGTCTTCGTCCTCGACGGTCGCCTCATGTGGATGAAGCGCGAGGTGCAGGTCGCCGCGACCGTGATCGAGAAGATCACGCTGTCCACGTTCGGCCGCGACAAGCGGCCGCTGGAGGCGCTCGTGCACGCCGCGATCGACCGACGGATCGAGCGCGAGCTGAACCGCATCGCGGTGCTGGTGCCCTCGGCGTACAGCAACGACTGGACGCGCGCGCGGCTCGGCAACAACCGGAAGCTCGACTCGGTGGTGCTGAAGGCCGGGCAGAAGGAGGCGATCCTCGCGGACCTCAAGCGCTTCTTCGCCTCCCGCGAGCGCTACGAGTCGCTCGGCATCCCGTGGCGCCGCGGGTACCTGCTGTACGGCCCCCCGGGGACCGGCAAGACGTCGCTCGTGACCGCGCTCGCCTCGGAGCTGTCGCTCAACGTGTGCGTGCTGTCGCTCGCCTCGCCCAACGTCACCGACGAGAAGATCGGCAACCTGCTGTCGACGGTGCCCCGGCGCTCCATCATCCTGATCGAGGACGTGGACGCGTTCTTCCAGCAGCGCAGCAAGGCCGACAGCGCGGTCAAGGTGTCGTACTCCGGCTTCATCAACGCACTGGACGGGGTGGCCGCGCACGAGGGCTCGGTCGTGTTCCTGACCACCAACCATCCGGAGCGCATTGACGAGGCCGCGATCCGCTCGGGCCGCGTCGACTTCCGGCTGGAACTGACCCGCTGCGACCGCGACCAGCTCGCCCGCATGTGCCGCAAGTTCTTCGACGACGACGCGGCCGCGGCGCGGTTCGCCACGGAGGTCGAGCCGGACCGCTGGTCGCCGGCGCAGGTGCAGGAGCGGCTCCTGAAGGCGGCTAGCGTGGACGACGCGATCGCCTCGTTCCCGCGGGCCGCCGAAGGGCTCGCCGTAGCCCGCGCGGCCTAGCACGCGTTCATTCCGGCCCGGGAATGGAATCCCGGCCGGGACTGTCTACCCCGGGATCGGCCGCCAACCGCGTGCCGACCGGGGCCGGCCATAGTAGGCTTGCGACCTTCCGCCCGACCGGCACGCGCACCGGCCGGGCCACCGCGGCATCGCCCACGACAAGCGCGTCATCCTGGAGGCATCGCAGCGCATGGCAAAACTCAACATCAACGGCAAGGTCCGCGACCTCGCGGTCGAGCCCGACACGCCCCTCCTGTGGGCGATCCGCGAGCAGGCCGGGCTCACGGGCACCAAGTACGGCTGCGGCGTCGCCCAGTGCGGTGCCTGCTCGGTGCTCCTGAACGGCGAGGTGATCCGCTCCTGCTCGTACCCCGTCAGCGCGATCAAGCCGACGGACCGGATCGTGACCGTCGAGGCGCTGTCGCCGACCAGTTCGACGGCCGTGCAAAAGGCCTGGCTCGCGCTCGACGTGCCGCAGTGCGGCTACTGCCAGTCGGGCCAGATCATGGCCGCCACCGCGCTCCTCGCGAAGAATCCGAACCCGACCGACGCCGACATCGACCGGGCGATGACCAACATCTGCCGCTGCGGCACCTACCAGCGCGTCCGTGCCGCGGTGCACATGGCGGCCGACCTCGCCCAGGCCGCGCCCGCGCGGACCAAGGCGTGAAGGGGGCCGCGATGGACGACAAGCTCGCGCCACCCGCCAATCCTTCCCGCCGCGATTTCCTCCTGACCACCGCCGCCGTCGGCGGCGGCCTCGCCGTCGGCATCGGCGTGCCCGGCCTCGCCGGTGCCGCGTCGCCGATGGCCCCGCCCGACGTCGAGGTCGGCGCCTGGGTCGTCGTGCGCCCCGACGACACCTGCGTGATCCGCATCGTGCGCTCGGAGATGGGCCAGGGCACGCTCACCGGCCTCGCCCAGCTCGTGGCCGAGGAACTCGAGTGCGACTGGAACAAGGTCGGCTACGAGTTCCCCACCCCGGGCGAGAGCCTCGCCCGCAAGCGGGTGTGGGGCGAGTTCGGCACCGGCGGCAGCCGCGGCATCCGCATCTCCGAGGACTACGTGCGCCGCGGCGGCGCAGTGGCGCGGGTGATGCTGCTGCAGGCGGCCGCCGACCAATGGAAGGTGCCGGTGTCCGAGGTGACCGTCGCCAACGGCGTGGTCACGCACGTCCCGTCCGGCCGCAAGACGTCCTACGGCAAGCTCGCCCCCGCGGCCGCGAAGCTCACGCCGCCGGATCCCAAGAGCATCCAGCTGAAGGACCCGCGCACCTGGAAGGTCGCCGGCCAGCCCAAGAAGCGGCTCGACACCAAGCCGAAGCTGAACGGCAGCCTGGTGTACGCGATCGACCTCAAGCTCCCCGGGATGCTCAACGCCGCGATCAAGGCCTGCCCCGTGTACGGCGGCAAGCTCGTGAGCTTCGACAACGCGGCCATCGCCGGCATGCCCGGGGTGAAGCGCGCGGTGAAAGTGGACGACGGCACGGTCGCGGTCGTCGCCGACACCTGGTGGCACGCGAAGAAGGCGCTGGATGCGCTGCCCATCGTGTGGGACGAGGGCGAGAACGCGACGCGCAGCAGCGCGACGATCGCCGCGCACCTCAGGGAAGGGCTGGCGGCGGACAGCGTCTACGCGATGCGCAACGAGGGCGACACGAAGAAGGCGATCGCCGACGCGGCGGTGAAGGTCGAGGCGACCTACAGCACGCCGTTCCTCGCGCACGCGACGATGGAGCCCATGAACTGCACGGCGCGCATCACCGCCGACCGTGCCGAGTGCTGGGTGCCCACGCAGAACGGCGAGGCTTCGCTGGCCGCGCTCTCCGAGCAGTCGGGCCTGCCGCTCGAGAAGTGCGAGGTCTACAAGACGATCCTCGGCGGCGGCTTCGGCCGGCGTGGCGGCGCGCAGGACTACGTGCGGCAGTCCGTGGACATCGCGAAGCAGTTCCCCGGCGTTCCGGTGAAGATGGTCTGGAGCCGCGAGGAGGACATGGCGCACGACTTCTACCGGCCGATCTCGATGGCGAAGCTGGCGGCCGGGCTCGACGCGTCGGGGAACCTCGTCGGCCTGCAGATCCGCGTGTCCGGGCAGTCGATCAACGCGTTCCTGAACCAGGCGGCGGCGAAGGACGGCAAGGACGACCGGCAGCTGCAGGGCTACTACGAGAAGCCGGGCGACGCGCAGATGGGCTACACGGTGCCCAACCTGCTGGTCGAGTACGCGATGCGCAACACCCACGTGCCCGTCGGTCCGTGGCGCGGCGTGAACACCAACCAGAACGGCTTCTACCTCGAGTGCTTCATGGACGAGGTGGCGCGCGCCGCGAAGAAGGATCCGCTCGAGTTCCGCCGTGCGCTGATGAGCAAGCACCCCAAGCACCTCGCGGTCCTCAACGCGGCCGCGGGGAAGGCGGGGTGGGGCACGCCCACGCCACCCGGCGTGTACCGCGGCATTGCGCAGTTCATGGGCTACGGCAGCTACTCGGCGGCCGTCGCGGAAGTGTCGGTAGGCAAGGACGGGACCGTGAAGGTCCACCGCATGGTGCTGGCGCTGAACTGCGGCCACGCAGTGAACCCGGACCAGATCGCGGCGCAGGTCGAGGGCTCGGTCGCGTACGGCCTGTCCGCGACGTTCTACGGCGAGATCACGATCGACAAGGGCCGGGCGGTGGAGAGCAACTTCCACAACTACCCGATCCTGCGCCTCGCGGAGATGCCGAAGGTCGAGACCGTCATCGTGCCCACGTACGATTTCTGGGGCGGCGTCGGCGAGCCGACGATCTGCGTCGTGGCGCCGGCACTCGTCAACGCCATCGTCGCCGCGACCGGCCGCCCGCTGCGCGACCTGCCGCTGCGCAACCCGGTGGAGGCGCTGACGAAGGCATGATGCGCGGCGCGTGGTGCAGGCTCGCGGTGCTGGCGGCCGCCGTCGCGGCGGCCGGCGCGCTGCACGCGCAGGCGCTGCGTGTCGCGGGTGACGGCGTGCCCGAGCCGCTCGCGGCCCAGGCGGGCGACGCGGGTCGCGGTCGCGCGCTGCTCGTCGCGCGCGAGTCCGCGAACTGCGTGCTCTGCCACGCGGTGCCGGACCCGGCGGTGCGCTTTTCCGGCAACGTCGGACCCTCGCTGGCCGGCGTCGGCACGCGTCTCAGCGCGGCGCAACTGCGCCTGCGCATCGCCGATTCGACGCGCCTCAACCCCGACACCGTCATGCCCGGCTATTACCGCACCGACGGGCTGGACCGCGTGGCCGCGGCCTACCGCGGCAAGCCCGTGTTGTCGGCGCTGGAGGTCGAGGACGTGATCGCGTACCTCGTGACCTTGCGATGAGCATGCGACCCGCCCGTCGTCGCTGGCTGCAGGGCACGGGCGCGCTCGTGCTCGTCACGGCACTGCCCGTACGGGCCGCCGACGGCGCGCTGCCGGCGATTCCCGCGCTCGACGCGTATCTCGCGGGACGCAAGCCGCGCTTCGCGCGCCTCGCGCTCACGCTGCCGGGCCTCGCCGACAACGGCTTCTCGGTGCCGGTGCGGCTCGCGGTGCCCGGGCCGTTCGCGCCGGGGCCGTACGTGAAGTCGCTGCGCCTCTTCTCCGAAGCGAACCCCGTGCCCGACATGGCGGTGTTCGAATTCCCGGTGCCGGTCGAGCGGGTGGAGGTCGACTCGCGCATCCGGCTCGCCGGCACGCAGCAGATCGTCGCCACCGCCGAGATGAGCGACGGCACGGTCTACGCGGCGGCGAAGGAGGTCATCGTGACGCTGGCCGGCTGCATGGACGGGACGTAGGAGCGCGCGATGGACGCCCGGATCAGCCTTCCCTCCAGCGTGCCGGCCGGGCAGCCGTTCGAGGTCCGCGTGCAGGTGCGCCACCCGATGGAGACCGGCTACCGCACCGACGACGCCGGGCGCGCGGTCGCCCGCAACGTGATCCGGCGCTTCACCTGCACGTACAACGGCGAGCCGGTGTTCGCCGCGCAGTTGTCCTCGGGCATCGCGGCCAATCCGTACCTCCGCTTCTTCGTGACGGCGCGCGCGTCGGGCGAACTCGTGTTCGAGTGGGTCGACGACGCGGGCGTGCGCGGCAGCGAGCGGGCGCCGGTGACCGTCGCGTGAAGCCGTTCGTGGCGGCGCTCCTCGCCGCCTGCTGCATCGGCGGTGCCCACGCGCAGGAGCGCCCGGTGCCGCTGCGTTCCGGCCTCGACTTCACCGGCGCCGACGTGCGCGCGATGCAGGCGGACGATGCCGCGAACCCGGGCCTCCTGTGGGTCGAGCGCGGCAAGGCGCTGTGGCGGACCCCGGCGGGCCCCGATGATGCGTCGTGCGCGACGTGCCACGCGACCGCGGAGCAGTCGATGCGCGGCGTGGCCGCGCGCTACCCGGCGTGGGATGCCGGCGCGGGCGCCGTGCTGGACCTCGACGCGCGCATCGCGCGCTGCCGCGCCGAGCGCCAGAAGGCGCCGCCGCTCGCGCGCGAATCGGAAGACCTGCTCGCGCTCACCGCATTCGTCGCTTTCCAGTCGCGTGGCATGCCGGCCGCGGTGCGCATCGACGGCCCGGCCGAGGCCGCGTGGACGCGCGGGCGCGACCTCTACTTCCGGCGCCACGGCCAGATGAACCTGGCGTGCACGCACTGCCACGACCGCCACTGGGGCAAGGTGCTGCTGCGGGAGACGATCAGCCAGGGCCACGGCACGGCGTTCCCCGCGTACCGCCTCGAGTGGCAGGCGGTGGGCTCGCTGCAGCGGCGCATCCGCGCGTGCTTCTTCGGCGTGCGCGCGCAGATGCCGGAAGCCGGCGCGCCCGAACTCACCGATCTCGAACTCTACCTCGCATGGCGCGCGGGCGGCTTGCCGCTGGAAGCGCCGGGCGTGCGCCGATGATGCGCCGCGGGCTCGTCGTCGCGGCGGCGCTGCTGTGCGCCGCCTGTGCCAGCGATCCGCTGCCGTCACCCGACCGCGCCCCGCGCCTGCCGGACGAACTCGCGGATGCGCGCGACCTGCGCGGCCCGTTCCGCGCGGCGTTCTGCGCGCGGGAGGCGAACTGCGACGACGCGTTGTGGCGCTTCGCCGGTGAAGCGCCCGTGCCCCCTCCGGCGCGCGCCGATCCCGCGCGCTTCCATCTCCTCTTCGTGCCGGGGTTCCTCGCCTCCTGCTTTCCCGACATCCATACGTTCGGCGACGTGATGCAGGCAGCGCGCGAGCAGGGCTATGCGGTCGACTACCTGGAGGCGGCGGGCCGTGCCGGCGTGGCGGCCAACGCGCGCACGCTGGCGCTGGCCGTGGCTGCGCTGCCCGACGACGGTCGCCGCCTCGTCTTCGTCGCGCACTCGAAGGGCGCGGTCGACGTGCTGCAGATGCTGGTCGACCAGCCGGCGATCGCCCGCCGCACGACCGCGCTGGTGGCCGTCGCAGGGGCGCTGCAGGGCAGCCCGCTCGCCGATCGCCTCGACGGCCTCTACGGCGCCACGTTCGGGGCGTTTCCCTTCCGGTCCTGCGCGAAGGACGACGGCACGCCGGTGCAGGACCTGCAGCGCGAGGCGCGTCGCCGGTGGTGGACCGAACACGGGAACCGAATCGGCGTCCCCGTATACTCGCTGGTGAGCGTGCCCGAGGCGACGCGCCTCGCCCCGACGCTCTATCCGTTCTTCATGACCCTGACGAACTACTCCCGCTACAACGACGGGATGCTGCTGGCCGCCGGGCAGGTGGCCCCGGGCGGCGCGCTGCTCGGCGTGGTCGACGCGGACCACCTGTCGATCGGCATCCCGCGGCCGGAGACCTTTCCGCAGTCGCTGTGGTTCTCGCCGGTGCCGTTCCCCCGCACGGCCGCCATCCTCGCGGCCATCGACGTCGTCGCGGCGGACGCGCGATGAGCGATCGCTTCACCGTCCGCACCATGTCCGACGCGGACCGCGCGCTCGCGGTCGGGTGGGCGGCCGCCGAAGGCTGGAATCCGGGCCTGCACGACGCGGAAACCTTCGCCGCGCAGGACCCCGACGGCTTCCTCGTCGGATGCCTCGACGGCGCGCCGGTCGCTTCGATCTCGGTCGTCCGGTACGGCGCGACGTTCGGCTTCCTCGGGCTCTACATCGTGGTGCCGGCGCAGCGCGGCCGGGGCTACGGCTGGCGGCTGTGGCAGGCCGGGATGGAACGGCTCGCCGGCCGCAACGTCGGCCTCGACGGCGTGGTCGCGCAGCAGGACAATTACCGCAAGTCCGGCTTCGTGCTCGCGCATCGCAACGTGCGCTACGCCGGCCGCGGAACCGGCCCTGCCGCACGCGATGCGGCGATCGTCGCGGCCGCGGCGGTCCCGTTCGCGGCGCTCGCGGCCTACGACCGCGCGTTCTTCGCGGACGCGCGCACCGCGTTCCTGCGCGCGTGGCTCGCGCAGGGCGACGCGACGGCGCTCGCGTACGTGCGCGACGGAAGCGTGCAGGGCTACGGGGTCGTGCGCCGGTGCCTGGCGGGACACAAGATCGGACCGCTGTTCGCGGATTCGCCGGCGGTGGCGCAGTCGCTCTTCGCGGCGCTCGCCGGGGCCGTGCCGCCGGACGAAAGCGTGTATCTCGACGTGCCGGAGCCGAATGCGGATGCCGTCGCGCTCGCCCATCGCCACGGCATGGCGATCGCGTTCGAGACGGCCCGCATGTACACGCGGGAGGCGCCGCCGCTGCCCGTCGCGCGCACCTACGGCATCACGACGTTCGAACTGGGCTAGCCTCGGCGCCGCCGCGCGTGGCGGACACTACATCGGCGCGAACGCGGCCCGGCGGGTGGGCGTGAGGTAGGCCACCTCGCCGGCCCGCAGCGCGAGGCCGCGGTACGCGTCGCGCGACAGTTCCACGTTCACCACCGTCGTGCCCGGCTCCAGCGCGAACTCGAGCCGCGCGACCGGGCCGATGGCCGTGCCGTGGACGAAGCGCGCCGGCAGCGCGTCGGGTGCCGGCCGCCGGTCCACCACGAACTCGTGCGGCCGCGTGAAGGTCTCGCCCTGGGCGCCCGGCAGCCGGTTCACGTGGCCCAGGAACTCGTAGACGAATGGCGTGGCCGGGTGGTCGTACACCTCCTCTGGCGTGCCGATCTGCTCGATGCGGCCGTGGTTCATCACCACCACGCGGTCGGCCACTTCGAGGGCCTCTTCCTGGTCGTGGGTGACGAACACGCTCGTCACGTGCACCTCGTCGTGCAGGCGCCGCAGCCACCGGCGCAGGTCCTGCCGCACCCGGGCGTCCAGCGCGCCGAACGGCTCGTCGAGCAGCAGCACGCGCGGCTCGACGGCGAGCGCCCGGGCGAGCGCGATCCGCTGCCGCTGGCCGCCGGAGAGCTGGTGCGGATAGCGGTCGGCGAGCCAGTCGAGCTGCACGAGTTCGAGCAGCGACATCACCTTCCTGCGGATCGCCGCCTCGGGCAGCCGCTGCTTGCGCGGCCGCACCCGCAGCCCGAAGGCGATGTTCTCGAAGATCGTCAGGTGGCCGAAGAGCGCGTAGTGCTGGAACACGAAGCCGACCTGCCGGTCGCGCGCGTGGGTGTCGGTCGCGTCCTCGCCGTGGAACGACACGCTGCCCGCGTCCGGCCACTCGAGGCCGGCGATGATGCGCAGCAGGGTGGTCTTGCCGGACCCCGAGGGTCCCAGCAGCGCCAGCAGTTCGCCGGTCTCGACCGTGAGGTCCACGTGGTCGACGGCGACGAAGTCGCCGAACCGCTTGTCGATGTCGCGCAGCTCGATGCTCATGACGATTTCCTCCGCGCTGACGCGCTCCGGGTCCATTCGCCCTTGGGGCGGCCCTGCGGGCTCATTCGAAGGCTTCCCGCAGGGAGGGTGCGGCCACGTCGTGGCGCGTGCGCCGCTCGACCGCGAACTTGAGCGCCAGCGTGACCAGCGCGAGGAGCGCCAGCAGCGACGCGCACGCGAACGCGGCCGCGAACTGGTACTCGTTGTAGAGGATCTCGACGTGCAGCGGCAGCGTGTTGGTGAGGCCGCGGATGTGGCCGGAGACCACCGACACCGCACCGAACTCGCCCATCGCCCGCGCGTTGCAGAGAATCACGCCGTAGAGGAGGCCCCACTTCACGTTGGGCAGGGTGATGCGCCAGAAGGTCTGCCAGCCGCGGGCGCCCAGCACCGTCGCCGCCTCCTCCTGCTCGTTGCCCTGCGCCTGCATCAGCGGGATCAGCTCGCGCGCCACGAACGGGAAGGTCACGAACAGCGTTGCCAGCACGATGCCCGGCACGGCGAAGATCACCTTGACGTCGTGGTCCTGCAGCCACCCGCCGAACCAGCCCTGCAGGCCGAAGATCAGCACGTAGATGAGGCCCGCGATCACCGGCGACACCGAGAACGGCAGGTCGATGAGCGTGATCAGGATGCTCTTGCCGGGAAAGCGGAACTTGGCGATCGCCCACGCGGCCGCCACGCCGAAGACGAGGTTGAGCGGCACCGCGATCGCCGCGGTGAGCAGCGTCAGGCGGATCGCGGACAGCGCGTCGGGTTCGACGATGGCGGCGAGGTACACGCCGAGCCCCTTGGACAGGGCGGCGACGAACACGAACGCCAGCGGCACGAACAGGAACGCGGCGAGGAACGCGAGCGCGACCCCGATCAGGAGCCGGCGGACCCACGCCGGCTCGCCGCGGGTGCGCGAGGTGGCTGCGGCACTCATGCCTGCGCTCCCGCGCGGCGGCGCGTCCAGGCCTGCAGCGCATTGATCGCCAGCAGCAGTGCGAACGACACCACCAGCATCACGACCGCGATGGCGGTCGCCCCGGTGTAGTCGTATTGCTCGAGCTTGGTGATGATGAGGAGCGGCGTGATCTCCGACACCATCGGCATGTTGCCGGCGATGAAGATGACCGAGCCGTACTCGCCGATCGCCCGTGCGAACGCGAGCGCGAAGCCGGTGATCAGCGCGGGCAGCACGACCGGGAAGATCACCCGGGAGAAGATCGACAGGCGCGACGCGCCCAGCGTCGCCGCCGCCTCCTCGAGCTCGGCCGGCAACTCCTCCAGCACCGGCTGCACCGTGCGCACGACGAAGGGCAGCCCGATGAAGGTGAGGGCGACGAACACGCCGAGGGGCGTGTACGCGACCTTGAGCCCGAGCGTGGCCAGCGGCGCGCCCAGCCAGCCGTTGGTGGCGAAGAGCCCGGCGAGCGCGATGCCGGCGACGGCGGTGGGCAGCGCGAACGGCAGGTCGACCAGCGCATCGACGAAGCGCCGGCCCGGGAAGCGGTAGCGCACGAGCACCCACGCGACGAGGAAGCCGAACACCGTGTTCACGCTGGCGGCCGCGAACGCCGCGCCGAACGTGAGCTGGTAGCTCGCGACCACGCGCGGCGCGGTGACCGTGGCCCAGAACGCGGGCCACGTCATCGTCGCCG
The DNA here is from genome assembly GCA_046347715.1 of Burkholderiales bacterium. Classification (GTDB taxonomy): domain Bacteria; phylum Pseudomonadota; class Gammaproteobacteria; order Burkholderiales; family Casimicrobiaceae; genus VBCG01. Next base: position 1,258 of record JAXMFO010000006.1, on the reverse strand, counting down.
TCTTCACGAACGCCGCCGACAGCGGGATCAGCACGATCAGCGACAGGTAGACCAGCGTGAAGCCGAGCGAGAGGCCGAACCCCGGCAGGATGCTGCGCCGGTGAGCGCGGCGCGGCCTGCGCGCTGAGGCGGTCGCCGCGCGCCCGGCGCCGGTCAGTGACGTACCGGACGCCGGGTCGAGCGTGGGGGAGCCTGCGTGCATCGGAGTTGCCCTTGGTTTAGGCGGCCACCGGCCGACATTCGTCGTCGACGGCGCGGGTGCGCAGCGTTCCCGCCGCGGCCGCGCGCTCCGCGACGTCGCGCAGCAGGTCCTGGCCCTCGGGCCACGCCCCGTGCCCCGAGTCGGCGTTGATGTGGCCGGCGTGGCCCGCATCGACGAACCGGCTGCCCCAGCGGGCCGCGAGCGCGCCGGCCTTGATGAACTTCAGCCACGGGTCGTTGCGGCTCGCCACCAGCGTGGACGGGAACGGCAGCGTCGCGGCCAGCGCGGGATCCTCGATGCCGAAGCGCGCGGGATCCGCAGGCGCGACGAACAGCACGCCGGCGATCGCATCGCCGATCGTGTACGCCGCCCGCACGGTCGCGAGGCAGCCGAAGCTGTGCGCGACGAGGATGGGCGGCGCCGGCGCGGCCTCCACGGCAGCCGCGATCGCGGCGGCCCACGCGTCGAGGTCCGGCCGCGCGAAGTCGTCCTGCACGACGCGCACGAGTTCCGGGAAGCGCGCTTCCCAGTGCGTCTGCCAGTGGCCCGGGCCGCTGTCGTGCAGGCCGGGCACCACCAGCACCGGCGTGTGCCACGCGAACGGATACAGCACGCGGGCGCGGGCGTAGAGTGGCCGGCGGCGCAGGCGCCGCGGCCGGTCGGAGGATCGGGTTGCGCTCATCGTCGTCACTTGGCGTTGGGGAGGTAGATCTGGTCGAAGATCGCGCCGTCGGAGAAGTGCGTCCTGGTGGCGTTGGGCCAGCCGCCGAACGCCCCGTCGATCGTCACCAGCTTGATCTGCGGGAACTGCTTCGCGTACTTGGCCGCGGCCTTCGCGTCCGTCGGGCGGTAGAAGTTCTGCCCCGCGATGTCCTGGCCTTCGTCCGAGTAGAGGTACTTGAGGTAGGCCTCGGCGACCTTGCGCGTGCCCTTGCGGTCGACGTTCTTGTCGACGATCGCGACCGGCGGCTCGGCCAGGATCGACAGCGACGGCGCGATGATCTCGAACTTGTCCGGTCCGAATTCCTTCAGCGAGAGGAAGGCCTCGTTCTCCCA
>JAXMFO010000005.1:0-357426 GCA_046347715.1 Burkholderiales bacterium | reverse complement strand
GCATGAATGCACCGGCCGCCCTGACGGACCTGGCCGCCGCCGCGCCCACCGGCGCGGCGCCGGCCCGGCGCCGCTCGGGCGCGCTGCGCCTGTCGTCGCGGCGTCCTCCGCGGCCCGGGGACTTCCTCGAGTCGCGGTACCTGAAGCCGCTGGCGATCAACCAGACGGAGCTCGCGCAGGCGCTCGGCATCTCGCGCCGGCGGGTGAACGAGCTCATCAACGGCAAGCGCGGCATCACGCCCGATACCGCCGTACGGCTCGCGCTGTTCTTCGGCAACGAGCCGATGTTCTGGATGCACCTGCAGGTCGCGTGGGACATGCACCTCGCGTTGCGCGAGCACGCCGCGAGCCGCAGGAAGTAGCATTCGCCGCCGCCTGAGGCGGCACGCACGACGAGGCCGCGCGGAGACCCCGCGCGGCCTTGCTTTTCCGGGGACGGTCGGCACCGGCGCCGCGCGGGCGTCGGGCCGCGGTCGGGTGCTTACGCGAGCAGCGCGAGCTGGCCGGCCAGGGTGACGACGAGCAGGATCAGGAACAGCGTGTTGTCGTAGCGCAGCGTCATGGCGAACCCCTCGTGGGTGTTGCGGGCGGCAGTGCGCTGCGGGTTCGTGACCTGCATGGCGCAATGCGGCCCGTATCGTGACAACGGCAGCGTTCGTGCGGTGGCGCATCCGGAACAGTACGTGGCTGCGGCGCGGTGACGCATTCGCGTGGACGCTGGACAGGTGCCCACACGAGGCCGTTGCCCGGCGACCATCGGGCGCTGCGTGTCGCGTTCGTCGCACGGCGCTCCGGTGCGGGCATTCGCGGTCGGGGCCACGACCTGCAAGCCGCACCCGGCGTCGCGTAGCGATGACAAGTCGCCCACGGATGTGGATACCCGGGGACCCACCCGCGGCCGGCGACGAGCACGATGGTCACGAGCACGGCGAACCCGCTGACATTCGGCAACCCGGTGACGTACACGGCGACCGTGACGGACAATGCGCCGACGGGCACGGTGACGTTCAAGGACGGGGCGGCGGTGAGCGGCGGGGTGGCGACGTGTCCGGTGACGTCGACGATCAACGGCGGCACGCACCCGATCACGGGCATCTACTCGGGTGACCTGTCCAACGCCGGGTCGACGAGTCCGGTGTACAACCAGAGCGTGGTGTGCCCGGCGTCGCCGAAGGGCTGCTGACCTTCGCCTGACGCAGTACCAGGCCCGTCGTCGCGCCAGCGGCGGCGGGCTGTTCCATGGCGGCCGTCGGACGGCCGCGGCACCGTTCTACCCGAGCAGCACGACCTGCCCGGCGAGGAACGCGGCGAGCAGGACGAGGAACAGGGTGTTGTCGTAGCGCAGGGTCATGGGGGACCCCTCGTGGGCGGTGGCGGCCGACGGCGCGCGGCGGGCTCGTGACCCGGGCGCGCCGGGGAGCGGCCTGTATCGCAGATGGAGGCGACGTGCCCGCATTTCCACATGCGGACGACTGCGTGCGCGCCATCGTGCGGGTCACGCATCCGCCCCCTCCGTTCGGCCGTTCGCCACCGGCGTCGCCCACCGTTGATTTGCCCGCATCCCCGCACGCGACGCCCTTGACCTAGCACAAGCCGTTCCCGGTCCCGACCCTTTAGCCTTCACGCAGTAACGCAGTGGGTAACAGAACAAGGCCGTTGGGGGAGACGTTGGACGAACGAACGGACGTGCTGGTGCTGGGCATCGGCAACCTCTTGTGGGCAGACGAGGGCTTCGGGGTGCGGGCCGTGGAGGCACTGCACGCGGCCTACGCGTTTCCCGCCGGCGTGACGCTGCAGGACGGCGGCACGCAGGGTCTCGCGCTGTACGAGACGATCGCCGCCGCCCGCCGCGTGCTGGTGTTCGACGCCATCGACTACAAGCTGCCGCCGGGCACGCTCAAGGTGCTGCGCGACGACGAGGTGCCGGCCTGGGGCCGCAGCAAGCTCTCGCCGCACCAGTTGGGCTTCAACGACGTGCTGGGGCTGGCCCGCATCCGCGGCCGCGGTCCCGAGACGATCGTCGCCATCGGCGTGCAACCCCTCACGCTGGACGATTTCGGCGGCAGCCTCACCGAGCCCGTCCGGAACCGCCTTCCCGAGGCCGTGGCGCTCGCCGCGGCCGAACTGGCGGCCTGGGGCTATGCCGGCACGCCGCGCGCGCCGGACGCGGTGTTCGAGCCCCTCAACGCGGGCGCGCTCGACCTGCGCCGCTACGAGGCGGAACGGCCGAGCGAGGCCGAGGCGCTGCGCAGCGGCGATCCGCGTGTCGTCTTCGCCCGCCCTGCGGCGGAGGGCTGACGCGATGTGCATCGGCATCCCCATGCGCGTGGTCAGCGTGGACGGCCCCGTGGCCGACTGCGAAGGCCGCGGCACCCAGGCACGGCTCGACCTGACGCTGATCGAGGCGGTCGCGCCGGGCGACTGGATCCTGAGCTTCCGCGGCGCCGCGCTGCGCCGCCTGACCGACGAGGAGGCGGCGCAGACCAACGCCGCGCTCGACGCGCTGGCGGCGGTGCTCGCCGGCGAGCCCGTCGAGGACGCGATGTTCGCCGACCTCGTGAACCGCACCCCCACGCTGCCGCCGCACCTGCGCGGCGAAGGATGATCCGATGACCACGCCCATCCCGATGCCGCGCGAGGCCGACGCCGATCCGCTCGGCTACCCGCTGATCGCGCAACTGATGACCCGCCACGGCTGCACCGCCGTCGACGCCGCGACGTTCGACGCGTTCACCCGGCGTCCTGGACGCACGCTGCTGCTGTTCACCGAGGACCCGGTGCGCTACCGCGAGACGCTCGACCTCGCGGTCATCGTGCCGGAGCTCGCGCGTGCGTTCCCCGGCCGGTTCCAGACGGGCGTGCTCCTGCCGAAGGACGCGCGCCGCGAGGCCGTGCGCTACGGGTTCCGCCGCTGGCCGGCACTCGTGGTGCTCACCGACGGCAGGTACGTCGGCGCCATCGACGGGCTACGCAGCTGGTCCGAGTACATCGACGAACTGGGCGCGTTGCTCGCCGCCGAGCCCACGCGCCCGCCGTCGGTCGGCATCGCCGTCAGCGGCGGTGCACCGGCGGGCGGCGACTGCCACGCCTGACACGCTTTCCCCATCCGCAACATGCCCCACGCCATCCCATTGGAGCCGCGATGAAGGATTTCCCGCTTCCCGTCCGTGTCGTAGGTGCCGGCTCCCAGCCGGCCGAGGAGGAAGAGCTGCAGTACATGCCGATGCCGCGCGAGATGAGCACGTTCTCGATGCCGCGGGTGCCGGAGCGCGCCGATCCCGACGCGCTGCGCGCGGCGCGCGCGGTGCTCGCGGACTTCCTCGGGCGCCTCGAGGCCTGGGACCCCGACGGCAACGAGCGCGGCCCGCGCATCACGCTGACCGGCGTGCCGCCGGTCGTGCTCACGCTCGTCAACGAGATGCTGGGCGAGGGCGAGGTGTCGATCCGCGTGGACGCGGAGCGCGCCTACTGCATCCAGGAAAGCGTGTTCACCGGCCTGTGGCGGGTGTGCGCGCTGGACGGGGAAGGGCGGATTGCCGACGACTGGATCGAGGCCGGTCCGGTCCCGCCGGTGGTGATCGACGTCGCGCGCGCGGCGGCCGCATCGGCGCCGCCGCTCGTCAACGTGCCGCCGGGGGCGATGAACTCGCCCGCGCTGCTGACCGAGCTCGGCAGCCAGATGGCGTCCCGCCGCCCGGGCGCCCCCGCGCACGTCATCAACCTCACGCTGTTCCCGATGACCCCCGAGGACCACCTCGTGATGGAGCAGGCGCTGCCCAACGGCCCGGTGGCGATGATCTCGCGCGGGTTCGGCAACTGCCACATCACGTCCACGTCGCTGCGCGACGTGTGGCGCGTGCAGTACTTCAACAGCATGAAGACGCTGATCCTCAACACGGTCGAGGTGGTCGACGTGCCCGCCGTCGCGCTCGCCGCGGCGGAGGACCTGGTCGAGAGCCGCGAGCGCCTCACCGAACTCGTCGCGTGGGTGGACGAGACCATCGCGGGCAGCGTCGCGCACTGACCTTCGACCGCATGGACGCACCCGATCCCGCCCGGCGCATGGAGTGCAAGATCTGCTGGCAGGTGTACGACCCCGCCGAAGGCGACACCGTCTGGCAGGTCGCGCCGGGGACGCCGTTCGCCGACCTGCCCGACCACTGGACCTGCCCCAACTGCTCGGCCACCAAGGACCAGTTCCTCGTCCTGCGCGATGACTGACACCGCCTTTCGTCCCGATCCTTCCGCCGGCCTCGCGGCGACGTTCGCCGCGGCCGCCGCGCGCATGGAGGGTCTCGCCTTCGTCAATCCGCGGCTGCGCGTCGAGGCCGTCGGCTTCGCACCGTGGGAGGGCCACTGGCTCGGCGTGCTGGTCACGCCGTGGTTCATGAACCTCGTGCTCGCGCCGCGCGACGTTGCCGCGTGGCAGTCGCTGCGCCTCGGCGCCAAGCGCCATTACACCTTCCCGGCGGGCCGCTACGAGTTCATCGGTGCGCACGATCCGGCGCACGGCGAGTTTGCGATGTGCTCGCTCTTCTCGCCGGTGCTGGAGTTCACCGACCACGCGCAGGCGGTCGCGGTCGCCACCCACGCGCTGCCCGCGCTCTTCGACCCCCGCAACGCCACCGACGATCCGGCGCCGGCCGCCGATCCCGCACCCGTCGCGGCGCCGCTCGGCGAGCGGCTCGCCGAGCCGCTCTCGCGCCGGGCGCTCCTGCGCGGCCGCTTCCTCGCCCGCGACGCATGAACCTCGAAGGCGACCTCACCGTCACGCTGGCGCACGACGGGCGGCAGGTGCGCCGTGTCGACGTGAAGTCCACCCGGCCGCAGGTCGCGGCGCGGCTCCTGACCGGCAAGCCCGCGGTCGAGGCGGCCACCACCATACCGTTGCTGTTCGCCGTCTGCGGCGGGGCGCAGGGCGCGGCCGCCGCGTCGGCGCTGTCGGCCGCGGGCGCCGCCGGCTTCGCCGGCGACACCGCCGCGCGCGTCGCCGGCATCGTGGTCGAGTCGCTGCAGGAAGGCTTCTGGCACCTCCTCATCGGCTGGCCCAACGCGATGGCGAGCCAGCCGAACGTGACGCCCGTCACCGCCGCGCGCTATCTCATCGCCACCTCCGCGCGCACGCCCGACGGCACCGACCTCCTGGGCGACGCGGCGGCGATGCGCGCGCTGGCCGAAGGGCTGCGGCAGATCGCGCGCAAGGCGATCTTCGGCCGCGACCCGGCCGCGTTCCTCGACCTGACCGACGTCGGCGCCCTCGAGGCGTGGGCGGCGGTGACCGACACGCTGCCCGCGCGCCTGCTGCGCCACGTGATCGCCGACACGTCCGCTCCCACGGGCGACGGCGTCGCGCTGATGCCGGTGCCGGACGGCGCGTGGCTCGCGGCGACCATCGCGCCGGCCCTCGCCGGCCAGGCGGGCTTCGCACAGGCCCCCACGCTCGACGGCGCGCCGGTGGAGACCGGTGCGCTCGCCCGCATGCACGCCCACCCGCTGGTGGCGGCGTGCGCGCAGCGCTACGGCCACGGCGCGGTGACGCGCCTCGTCGCGCGGCTCGCGGAGATTCCGGCGGCGCTCGACGAACTCGCGGGTGCGGGCCACGGCGCAGGGACCCGCGTGCAGGGTGTGGCGCTCGGTCCCGGGAACGGGCTCGCCGCAGTCGAGACCGCGCGCGGCCTGCTGCTGCACCGGGCCGGCGTGCACGACGAGTGCGTGATCGACTACCAGATCGTCGCGCCGACCGAATGGAATTTCCACCCGCAGGGCGCGCTGGTCCGCGCGCTCACCGGGATGCCCGCCAACGACGAGTCCGCGCTGCTCCGGCACGCGCGCCTGGCGGTGCACACGCTCGATCCGTGCGTGGCCTGCCGCGTGCAGGTGGCCCATGCATGAGGTCTCCCTGGCCGAAGGCATCCTGCGCATCGTCGAGGACGCGGCGCGGCGCCACGGCGCGACGAAGGTCGCGACCGTGACACTGGAGATCGGCAGCCTCGCGCACGTCGAGCCGCGCGCGCTCGAATTCTGCTTCGACGCCGTCGCGCGCGGCACGGTGGCCGAGGGTGCGCGGCTCGCGATCGACAGCGTGCCCGGCCTCGCGTGGTGCATGCCGTGCGGCGAGCGTGTTCCGCTCGCGAAGCTCGGCGACGCCTGCCCGCGCTGCGGCAGCTACCAGGTGCAGGTGATCGGCGGCGAGGAGATGCGCGTGAAGGACATGGCGATCGCCGACGCGCCGGCGACCGCCCCCGCAACGAACTAGGAACCGAACCATGTGCACGACCTGTGGCTGCAGTCACGGAGAGGCCCGCATCGACGGCGTGGCCGTCGAGCGCGGCGAGGGCGCATCGCGCTACCGCAGCGTGGACCCGGGCGCGCTGCACCAGCACGCCGACGGCACGTGGCACCGCCATGACCACGGCGGCGCGCACGACCACGGCCATGCGCCCGGACCGCTCGGCGCGGTGCACGAGCACGGCATGGGTGCCGAGCGCATCGTCGCCATCGAGCAGGACATCCTCGCCCGCAACGACTCGTTCGCCGCGCGCAACCGGCAGCTCTTCCGCGACCGCGGCATCTTCGCGCTCAACTTCGTGTCGAGCCCGGGCTCGGGCAAGACCACGCTGCTGGTGCGCACGATCGACGCGCTGAAGGCGAGCTATCCCGTCGTGGTGGTGGAGGGCGACCAGCAGACCTCGCTCGATGCCGACCGCATCCGCGCGACGGGAGCGGCGGCCGTGCAGGTCAACACGGGCAAGGGCTGCCACCTCGACGCGCAGATGGTGGGCGAGGCGCTGGCGGCGCTCGATCCCGCGGAGGACGGGCTCGTCCTGATCGAGAACGTCGGCAACCTCGTGTGCCCGGCGGCGTTCGACCTGGGCGAGGCGCACAAGGTCGTGGTGCTGTCGGTGACCGAAGGCGACGACAAGCCGGAGAAGTACCCGGACATGTTCCGCGCCGCCGACCTCATGATCGTCAACAAGGTCGACCTCCTGCCCTACGTGCAGTTCAACGTCGCCGCGGCCGTCGAGCGCGCCCGCCGCATCCGGCCGGGGTTGCCGGTGCTGGAAGTCTCCGCCACGACGGGTGCCGGGTTCGCCGAATGGCTCGCGTGGATCGAGCGCGGCAGCCGCGAGGCGCGCGCCGCGCGCGACCGCGACAACGCCGCGCTGCGCCAGCGCGTGGCCGACCTCGAGGCGAAGCTGCGCGCGGCCGACACCCGCGCCTGACCGCCGCCCGCCGCGAGCCGCGATGAACGTCGCCGCCGTCCTCGTCCCGACCCTCGTGCGCCGTCGCATCGACGTGCGCGGCGTGGTGCAGGGCGTGGGCTTCCGGCCGTTCGTCTACCGGCTCGCACGCGAACTGGACCTCGCGGGCTTCGTGCGCAACGACCCCGCGGGCGTGGTCATCGAGGTGGAAGGCGAGGCGGCGATCGTCGAGCGCTTCATCGGCCGCATCACCACCGATGCGCCGCCGCGCGCGCGCGTGGACGCGGTCACCGCGCGCGAGTGCGCGGTGGTCGGCGGCGATCCCGGCTTCGCGATCGTCGAGACCGTCGGCGGCCGTGCCGCGACGGCCATCGGCCCCGACAGCTCGGTGTGCGCGTGCTGCCTGCGCGAGCTCTTCACGCCGACCGACCGCCGCTACCGCTACGCGTTCATCAACTGCACCCACTGCGGGCCCCGCTACACGATCACGCGCCAGCTGCCGTACGACCGCCGGATGACCAGCATGGCGGCGTTTGTGCAGTGCCCGCGCTGCCTGTCCGAGTACACGGAGCCGCTCGACCGCCGCTTCCACGCCGAGCCGAACGCGTGCCCGACCTGCGGCCCGCGCCTCGCGTTCCTCGACGCGGCCGGCGAGGCGGTGGCCGGCACCGACCCGATCGCGGAAGTCGTCAAGCGCATCGCGGCCGGCGCGATCATCGCGATCAAGGGCCTCGGGGGCTTCCACCTCGCCTGCGACGCGCGCAACGCCGGCGCCGTGGCGCGCCTGCGCGAACGCAAGGCGCGCGAGGAAAAGCCGCTGGCGGTCATGGTCGCCAACGTGGCCTCGGTGGAGGCCTTCGCGCACGTGTGGCCGGCCGAGCGCGCGATGCTCGCGTCGCCGGAGCGGCCCATCGTGCTGCTGCGCAAGGGCGAGGGCGTGGACACGGTCCTGCCGGGAATCGCGCCGGGACTCGCCTGGCTCGGCACGATGCTGCCGTACACCCCCATCCAGTGGCTGCTCTTCCACGAGGCCGCCGGCCGTCCGTCCGACCCCGAGTGGATCCACGACCCGCAGCCGCTGGCGCTGGTGATGACGAGCGCCAATCCCGGCGGCGAGCCGCTCGTCACCGGCAACGACGAGGCGCTGGTGCGCCTCGCCGGCATCGCCGACGGCTACCTCGTGCACGACCGCGACATCGTCGTCGGCTGCGACGACAGCGTGATCCGCGCGCTGCCGGGCAGCGAGGACCACGGCTTCCAGTTCGTGCGCCGCGCGCGCGGCTACACGCCGCAGGCGATCCGGCTCGCGCGCTCCGGCCCGCCGGTGCTCGCGGTCGGCGGCTACTTCAAGAACACGGTGTGCGTGACGCGCGGCGACGAGGCGTTCGTCTCGCAGCACGTCGGCGACCTCGACAACGCGGCCACGTGCAAGGCGCTCGAGCGCACGGTGGAGCACCTGCTCGCGATCCTCGACGTGGCGCCGCGGATCGTGGTCCACGACCTGCATCCCGACTTCCACAGCACGCGCTACGGCGCGCGCTACGCGCAGGTGCACGGCGTGCCCGCGCTCGGCCTTCAGCACCACCACGCGCACATCGCGGCGGTGGTCGCCGAGCACCGGCTCGAAGGGCCGGTCCTGGGCCTGGCACTCGACGGCGTGGGGCTCGGCACCGACGGCGCGCCGTGGGGCGGCGAGTTGCTGGTGGTGGACGGCATGCAGTGCGTGCGCGTCGGCCACCTCTCGGACCTGCGCCTGCCCGGCGGCGACCGCGCGGCACGCGAGCCGTGGCGCATGGCGGCCGCGGCACTCGCGCGCGCCGGCCGCGGGCGGGAGATCGTGGTGCGCTTCCCCGACGAACCCGGCGCCGCCCCCGTGGCGACGATGCTGGCGCGCGGCCTGCGGGCCCCCCAGACCACGAGCATGGGCCGCTGGTTCGACGCCGCGGCGGGGCTCCTCGGCGTGTCGCGCCGGATGGCGTTCGAAGGCCAGGCCGCGATGCAGCTCGAAGGCCTCGCGCAGCGGCACGGGCCGGTCGCGCCGGACCGGACGCTGTTCACGATCAGTCCCGCGTACGAGCTCGACTTGACGCCGCTCGCGAGCCGCCTCGCCGACGAGCAGGACGCGGGCTTCGGCGCCGCGCTGTTCCACGCGACGCTCGTGGCCGGCCTCACCGAATGGGTCGCGCGCGTCGCGGCCCGCCACGGCATCGCCACCGTCGCCGCCGGCGGCGGGTGCCTGCTCAACGCGATCCTCGCCGACGGCCTGCGCACGTCGCTCTTGCGCCACGGCGTGCGCCTGGTCGAGGCACAGGCCGTCCCGCCCAATGACGGCGGCCTGGCGCTCGGGCAGGCGTGGATCGGGCTCCTCCACCTCACCGCGAACCGCTGACCATGTGCCTCGCCATTCCCGCCCGCGTCGTCGAACTGATGCCCGACGCCGCCGCCATGATCGACGTCGGCGGCGTGCGCAAGCGCATCGACCTGTCGCTGGTCGAGGACGTCGTCGTCGGCGACTACGTGATCGTCCACGTCGGCTACGCGCTCACCAAGCTCGACCCGGAGGAAGCCGCGCGCACGCTCGCGCTCTTCGCCGAGGCCGGCATCGATCCCGCGACCCAGGCATGAAGTACATCGACGAATTCCGCGACGGCGAACGGGCCAAGGGGCTCGCGGCGGCCATCGCGCGCGAGGCGAACCCCGCCCGCCGCTACCACCTGATGGAGTTCTGCGGCGGCCACACGCACGCGATCGCGCGCTATGGCCTCTCGGACCTGCTGCCCGCCAACGTGCGCATGATCCACGGCCCGGGCTGCCCGGTGTGCGTGCTGCCGGTCGGGCGCATCGACAACGCGATCGAGCTGGCGCAGCGCCCCGGCCTCATCCTGTGCACGTACGCCGACACGGTGCGCGTGCCGGCCTCGCGCGGCCTGTCGCTCCTGAAGGCGAAGGCGCAGGGCGCGGATGTGCGCATGGTGTACTCGGTCGCGGACGCGCTGCGCATTGCGCGCGAGCACCCGGACCGCGAGGTGGTCTTCTTCGCGATCGGCTTCGAGACCACCACGCCGCCCACCGCGGTGGCGATCCGCACGGCGGAGGCCGAGGGACTCGCCAACTTCAGCGTCTTCTGCAACCACGTCCTGACGCCGAGCGCGATCTCCAACATCCTGGAGTCGAAGGACGTGCGCGAGGTCGGCACGGTGCCGCTGGACGGCTTCGTCGGGCCGGCGCACGTGTCGACGGTCATCGGCAGCCAGCCGTACGAGTACTTCGCCGAGGAGTACCAGCGGCCGGTGGTGATCGCGGGCTTCGAGCCGCTCGACGTCATGCAGGCGATCCTGATGCTGGTGCGCCAGCTGAACGAGGGCCGGGCGGAGGTCGAGAACGAGTTCACCCGCGCGGTCACGCGCGACGGCAACACCAAGGCGAAGGCGCTGGTGGCGGAGGTGTTCGAGCTGCGGCGCACGTTCGAGTGGCGGGGCTTGGGCGAGGTGCCGTACAGCGCACTGCGCATCCGCGAGCGCTATCGCGCGTACGACGCCGAGGCGCGCTACGGCATCGCGTACAAGTCGGTGCCCGACCACAAGGCGTGCGAGTGCGGCGCCATCCTGCGCGGCGTGAAGACGCCCGCGCAGTGCAAGGTCTTCGGCACCGCGTGCACGCCCGAGCACCCGCTGGGCTCGTGCATGGTGTCGACGGAAGGCGCCTGCGCGGCGCACTACACCTACGGCCGCTTCAAGGACGCGGCCATTGTGGCGGCCACCCCGGCGCCGCAGGCGGCGGACTGACCCATGCGCGACGGCTACGTCAAACCCATCGATTTCAAGAACGGCCGCGTGGACATGACCCACGGCAGCGGCGGGCGCGCGATGGCACAGCTCGTCGACGAGCTGTTCCTGCGGGCCTTCGACAACGACCTGCTGCGCCAGGCCAACGACCAGGCCGCGTTCGCGGTGCGCGCGGGCCGGATGGTGATGGCCACCGACAGCCACGTCGTGTCGCCGCTGTTCTTCCCCGGCGGCGACATCGGCTGCCTGTCGGTGCACGGCACGATCAACGACGTCGCGATGGCGGGCGCGGTGCCGCTCTACCTCTCCGCGGGCTTCGTGCTGGAGGAGGGGTACCCGCTCGCGGACCTGAAGCGCATCGTGGAGTCGATGGCGGCGGCCGCGGCGGAGGCCGGCGTGCCCGTGATCACCGGCGACACCAAGGTGGTGGAGCAGGGCAAGGGCGACGGCGTCTTCATCAACACGACCGGCATCGGCATGGTGCCCGACGGTGTTGCGATCAGCGGCGACCGCGCACGGCCGGGCGACCGCATCCTCGTCTCGGGCACGCTGGGCGACCACGGCGTGGCGATCATGTCGCTGCGCGAGAACCTCGAGTTCGAGACGACCATCGAGTCCGACACCGCGGCGCTGCACGGCCTGGTGGCGACCATGGTCGCGGCGGTGCCCGCGATCCACTGCCTGCGCGACCCGACCCGCGGCGGCCTCGCGACGACGCTGAACGAGCTGGCGCGCCAGTCGGGTTGCGGCATGGTCATCAAGGAAGACGCGATCCCCGTGGCGGGGCAGGTGCGGGCCGCGTGCGAGTTCCTGGGCCTCGATCCGCTGTACGTCGCCAACGAGGGCAAGCTGGTCGCCATCTGCGCCCCCGGCGACGCGGACCGCCTGCTGGCCGCGATGCGCGCGCATCCGCTGGGCGCGCAGGCGGCGATCGTCGGCGAGGTGATCGAGGACCCGCATCACTTCGTGCAGATGGACACGAGCTTCGGCGGCCGGCGCGTCGTCGACTGGCTCACCGGCGAACAGCTGCCGAGGATCTGCTGATGAAGATCCTCCTCCTGTGCCACTCGTTCAACAGCCTCTCGCAGCGCTGCTACGGCGAGCTCGTGGCGGCCGGGCACGAGGTCTCGGTGGAGTTCGACGTCGCCGACAGCGTGACCACCGAGGCGGTGGCGCTGTGGCAGCCGGACCTCGTCGTGGCGCCGTTCCTCAAGCGGCGCATTCCCGAGGCCGTGTGGCGGCGCGTGCGCTGCCTCGTCGTGCACCCGGGCATCGTCGGCGACCGCGGTCCGTCCGCGCTCGACTGGGCCGTGATGGACGGCGAGCGCGAGTGGGGCGTCACGGTGCTGGAGGCCAACGGCGACTTCGACGCCGGGGACGTGTGGGCGAGCGAGACGTTCGCGATGCGCGATGCGGCCAAGGGCAGCCTGTATCGCCACGAGGTCACGGGCGCCGCCGTCCGCGCGCTGCTGGCCGCTATCGCCCGCATCGAAAGCGGCGGGCGACCCACGCCGCTTGCCGAACTCGCGCCGCAGGCGCGCGGCCGCGCGCGCCCGCTCGTGCAGCAGACCGACCGGGCGATCGCGTGGAACGCCGACGACACGGCGACGGTGCTGCGCAGGATCCGCGCGGCCGACGGCATGCCGGGCGTGGCGGACGTGGTGCTGGGGCTCGACGTGCGCCTCTTCGACGCCCACCCCGAAGGCGATCCCGCGTTGCGCCCCGCCGGCGCGACCGCGGGCACGGTGCTCGCGCACCGCGACGGCGCGATCCTGCGCGCGACGCGCGACGGCGCGGTGTGGATCACGCACCTCGCCGCCGTCGGCGAGGACGGCGTGGGACTCAAGCTGCCGGCGACGATGGTGCTGGGCGAGCGCCTGGCGGGCGTGGCCGAGGCACCGCTGGCGCCGGCCGCGACGGTCGCGCACGCGACCTGGCGGCCGCTCGAGTACGTCGAGGAGGGCGCCGTGGGCTTCCTCCACTTCCCGTTCTACAACGGCGCCATGGGCACCGCGCAGTGCGAGGCGTTGCGCGCCGCGTACGCGCAGGCGAAGGCGCGTCCGACGCGGGTCATCGCGCTGATGGGCGGACCGGATTTCTGGTCCAACGGCATCCACCTCAACCTCATCGAGGCCGCGGAGCATCCGGCCGAGGAGTCGTGGCGCAACATCAACGCGATGAACGACCTCGTGCGGGAGATCATCGACACGCCGCGCCAGCTCACCGTGGCCGCGCTGCAGGGCAACGCCGGGGCCGGCGGGTGCTTCCTCGCGCTCGCCGCCGACCGCGTGTTCGCGCGCGACGGCGCGATCATGAATCCGCACTACAAGGGCATGGGCAACCTGTACGGCTCCGAGTACTGGACGTACCTGCTGCCGCGCCGGGTCGGCGACGCGGGTGCCCACGCGATCACCCGGCGCCGCCTGCCGATGCTCGCCCGCGAGGCAGCGGCCTGCGGGCTGGTCGACGCCGCGTTCGGCACGGACCGCGTCGCGTTCGCGCGGGAAGTCGCGGCGCGGGCGCACGCGCTGGCGGGCCACCCGGCGTTCGTGCGCATGCTGACCGAGAAGGCGCAGGTGCGGGCGGCCGACGAGGCCCGGCGCCCGCTCGCGGCCTACCGCGAGGCGGAACTCGCCCGGATGCGCGAGAACTTCTTCGGCTTCGATCCGAGCTACCACGTGGCGCGCTACCACTTCGTGCACAAAGTGCCACGCTCGCGCACGCCGCTGCACCTCGCGCGGCACCGCGTGGGCACCCAGCCTTCCGCCGTGGCGGGTGCGGCGGCCTAGCCTGCGTCACATTGCCGCAAAGGGATTTCCGCGCCATGTCCAGGGTCAACCGGCAGCGCGGCCGGACGTTAACCGGTTGTTGCGCGGAATCACTCGCAGCGACCACGTTTGCCTGCGCAAGCAGGACCTTCGAAGGAGAGAGCAACAAAATGAAAACGATGCTGTTGACGTTGGCGGTAGCCGCCGGGCTCACGATGGCCGGCGCGGCGAACGCCCAGGAAGACCTCGCGAAGAGCAGCGGCTGCATGACGTGCCATGCGATCGACGCGAAGAAGATGGGTCCGTCGTTCAAGGACATCGCCGCGAAGTACAAGGGCAAGGCCGACGCCCAGGCGACCCTGGTGGCGAACCTGAAGGCGGGCAAGGGCCATCCCGCGGTCAAGGCATCGGATGCCGACACCGCGTCGCTGGTGAAGTGGATCCTCGCGATGTGATCCGGGCCGGCGGGGCGGCGGAGTCGCCGTGACCCGCCGGTTGCGCTACGATACGGGCCGCAGTTACGGGCTTCCCGGCTACCCCTCCCCTGGGCGACGTTGGGATCCGTCCCCCACCCACTGAGAGGAGAGCACGATGAAGCTGATCATGGTCGCGGCGATCGCCGCAGCAGCGTTGGGCGTCGCCGGCACGGCCAGCGCGCAGGAAGCCGCCGCGAAGAGCGCCGGCTGCCTCAACTGCCACGCCGTCGACACGAAGAAGGTCGGCCCGTCGTTCAAGGACGTCGCCGCCAAGTACAAGGGCAAGGCCGACGCCGAGAAGACGCTGGTCGACAAGCTGTCGAGCGCCAAGGGCCACCCGGAAGTGAAGGCCAAGGGTGCCGAGCTCGACGGCATCGTCAAGTGGGTGCTCGCGCAGTAAGCGCGTCCCTGCCTGTCCAGGAAAGCCGGCCGCGTGCCGGCTTTCTTTTT
Source organism: Burkholderiales bacterium (assembly GCA_046347715.1). Lineage (GTDB taxonomy): Bacteria > Pseudomonadota > Gammaproteobacteria > Burkholderiales > Casimicrobiaceae > VBCG01. The sequence goes on along the minus strand of JAXMFO010000005.1, from coordinate 342,745 downwards.
TTGCGGCGTCCGCTGATGTCCCCGCGCAACACCCGGCCCCCGGATTTGTCGTGCCGGGTTGCATGTCGGTGCAAATCATGATCCTGCTCAAGATTCGTAGTTCGTCCCCACGGCACCATTGCCGCATGCGACAACATGGACAAGGCGGTTCGCGACGCCGCATGTGAGCGTGCGCGCAGGGCGGCCGATAGGGGAACGCATGAACGACGGATACGAAGCACCGACCGTCCTGGTCATCGACGAGAACGAGACGCTCTGTGCCGATCTCGCGCGCGGATTCCAGGCCCGCAACTACCGCACGAGCATCGCCCACACCGGCGCCGCGGCGCTGGCGACGGCGGAATCGGTGCGCCCCGACTACGCCGTGCTCGACCTCAAGCTGCCCGACCAGTCCGGCCTGCGCGTGCTCGCGCGCCTGCTGGAGATCGATCCCGACATGCGGGTGGTCGTGCTGACCGCGCACGCGAGCATCTCCACCGCCGTCGAGGCGATCAAGCTGGGCGCGATCCACTACCTCACCAAGCCGGCGACCGCCGACGAGGTCCTCGCGGGCTTCGGGCGCGCCGAGCCCGATCCGGACGTGCCCGTCGCCGAGCGCCCGATGTCGCCGAGCCGCGTGGAGTGGGAGTACATCAACCGCGTGCTCCTCTCGTACCGCGGCAACATTTCGGCCACCGCCCGCGCGCTGTCGCTGCACCGGCGGACCCTCCAACGCAAATTGGCCAAGCACGCCGTGCGCACCTAGCGCCGCGCGCTTGCGACCAGGGGAAGCAGGGGGCCGCGGTTGCGGCCCCTTGTCTTTGGGCGCGCCGGTGCCGATCGGTGTCTGACACCGGTCGCGACGATCGCTGACAACCGTCGGGGTCAGACCCCGATGCACCCGGGGTCAGACCCCTCGCGGCAGCACCACGAACGGCTTGCCGGCCGGACCTGTCGCCAGCGCCCGGGGGGCCGATACCGGCGCGGCGGTTTCGCGCCGGTGTCTGTCCCCGGGATTCGGAGACGCCCGCGGTCGTGTCTGACAGCCGCATCGCGAATGGCGGACGCCGCGGGCATGTGGCGGGGTCAGACCCCGATGAAGCCGGGGTCAGACCCCTGGCGCCCCGCGGGCCCCTGGCGCCCCGCAAAAAAAGACCGGGCCGCGCAATGCGGCCCGGCCCCGAGGAAGAAAATTCGAACGGGCGCCGGAGAGACGCCGGCGTCCGTTCGACAAAGCGGGCACCATGAGGCGCCCGCACCCCGTTAGATCGTTGCGCTAGCTCTTCTTCGCCTCCGCCGGCTTGGCCGGTGCCGGTGCCACCGGCTTCGCCTCGACGTTGAGGTCGATCGCCGGCCACTTGCGGCCGTGGCACGCCGGGTTTGCGCAGAAGTTGCCGCCATCCGTGCCGAACTTGATCGGGCCGTGGCACATGGCGCAGGAGTCGTCGATCTTGCTGCGGTGATCGCGCATCCAGTTGGGTTCGTTGTGGCTGTCCGGCGGGCTCATGCCCGGCGACACGGTCGAGGCCACGGTCTTCAGCGTGCCGTTGACCGACACCTGCGGGATGTCGTGGCACAGCGTGCACTGCATGCGGATGGCCTCGCCCTTCGCGTTGAAGTGCTTGCCGTCGTGGCAGCGGAAGCAGCCGGGGGAGTCGGCGTGCCCGAGGTGGTTCGGGAACGACTTCCACGTGAGCTGCGGGTCCTCGAACTCGGACAGCGACAGGATCTCGAGCATCGTCTTCGCGAACTGCGCTTCCGCGGCCTTCTGCTCGGGCTTGAGGTCGCCCTTCGGCGCGGCATCGGCGATGATCTTCTTGAATTGCGGGATCTGGTCCTGCAGCGGGCCGTGCAGCGGGGACGCCTTCTCGATGATGGCGAGCGCCCGCGCCTTGATCGACGGGATCGACGCGTCGATGCGCCCATCCTGCATGGCCTCGTCGACACGCACCGCCGGGTTCACGAACGGGTGGCCGGACTGGTTGTGGCAGTCGGCGCACTCGAAGCGGCGCTTGGTCTTCTGCTCCATCTCGGCCAGCCCGACCTTCGAGGCCGCGTCGAAGTAGACCGTCGACTTGCCGTCCTTGTCCGTGATGCGGACCCACGGGATCGTGCGCTTCTGCTCGTCGTCGCTCACGTACTCGACGTTCTGGGAGATGTGCCAGTGGATGCCGCGGGTCGCCTTCTCGCGCGCCTCGCCGCCGCCGGTGTGGACCACGAGCTTGGTGCGCTGCTCGGTGTTCTTGGCGTCGGCGTCGTAGTGCACCTTGGTGCGGATCTTGTCGTCGTGGTTGACTTCGGGCCAGTGGCAGCCCTCGCACGAGTCGCGCGCCGGGCGCAGCGTGGTGGCGGCGAGCGGCCGCTTGTAGCCGGTGATCATGCCGAGCAGCTCGTGGTAGTGGCCCATCTTGAGGCCGATGAGCTGCAGGGTCGGCAGGCGTCCCATGTGGCATTCGACGCACTGCACGCGGGCGTGCGAGTAGACGGCGTAGGCGCGCGGCTCTTCCGGATGCACGCTGTGGCAATTGTTCGTGCAGAAGGCGTTGCTGTTGCTGTATTCCCACGCGACGATGCCGCCCGCGCCGATGATCGCGAGCGCGATCAGCGCCACGACGATCGTCGTCACGGTCCCCATCATCAACGTCTTCTTGCCCACCTGGATATTCATCCGCTCCCTCCGGAAACCGCATTGCTCGGAATAACACTCGGGACTGGCACCCCGCCTGGCGCGAGGAGTCAGTCCCGCCAGCCAACCCCGACCCGCGGGGTGGGCGTCAGTATAGCTACAGCACGCTCGTCACGATGAGCACGATCGCCACGATGCCGAGCGTCAGCGCCGTGCCGCCCACGACCCAACCGAACCACTTCGCCTCGTCCGCCGGCGGCGTGGTCTGCGCCGATGCGAGCGCGCCTTCCTTCTGCAGCCGCTCGTACTGCACCAGCCGCTCCTCCTTCATCTCGTGCTCGGAGATGCGCCCGGTGAACACGACGGTGTCCATCGGGAACTTCGCCGGGCGGAGGTGGCCGTTGAAGAAGTGGATCGTGAAGATGAAGCCCACCGCGAGGAGCGCCTCCTCGCCGTGCACCAGCGCCGCGATGTTGAACATCCACCCGGGGAGGATGTGGCTCCAGAACACCGGGAACCAGAGCAGCAGGCCGGAGCCGCCGATGATGAACATCCCCCAGAACACCGCCCAGTAGTCGAACTTCTCCCAGTACGTCCAGCGGTCGAACTGGGGCTGCGGGCCCATGCCCACGAACCACTTGAAGTTGCGGTAGATGTCGACGATGTCCTGCGGCTGCGGGACCATCGAGTCCGGGCCCCACAGGACCTTCAGCACGCCCCCGCCCCGGAACGCCTTGGCGAACACCATCGCGACGTGCGAGACGAAGACCACGATCATCACGAACGCACAGATGCGGTGGATGAGGCCCGCGCCCTGGAACCCGCCGAGCAGGCCGGCCAGCGTGGCCGCCCATGGCTTGTTGGAGAAGAGCAGCGGCAGCCCGGACAGCGCGCAGCCGACGAAGGTCAGCATCAGCGCCGCGTGCAGCACGCGCTCGATGGGGGTGAAGCGGCGGAAATACCGCTGCGTGCCCGTCGCGGTGGTCGCGGGTGCGCCCACGGGGGTGGTGGCGCTCGTCATGATTTCTCCCCGTCCTTGCCGGCCAGCTTCACGCGGACCTCGCGGTACAGCCAGAAGACCGTATGGATGCCGAAGAACGAGAACACGCCGAAGAGGAGCATCTCCATGAACAGCGCGGCGTAGTAATAGATCGGGTTGCGCGCCTTGTCGTGGCGGTTGGCGTGCGGGTCGAAGCTCGCGAAGTTCGCGGTCGCGCCGGCGTGGCACTTCTGGCACGTGGCGAGGCGGTTGTTGGCGGAGATCGTCGAAGCCGGGTCGGAGGCCGGCAGCACCGCGTGGGCGCCGTGGCACGAGGCGCACGTCGCCATGCGGGCGTACCCCAGCTCCGTCACCTGGCCGTGGAACGTGTCGCGGTACGACTCGAGGTAGTCCTGGTGGCAGGTGCCGCAGTCCTTGATCACGGCCACCTGGAACTTCGCGTTGTCGTGCTGCTGGATGCCGTGCGTCGAGTGGCAGTCGGTGCAGCCGGGCGCGGCGAGGTTGCCGTCCTGGCGCAGCTTGCCGTGCATGCCCTTCTGGAAGGCCGCCTTCTCGGCATCGTGGCAGCGGCCGCACGTCTCCGGAACGCGCGCCCGGGCGACGCTGCTCTTCTCGTCCGACTTGGCGCGGATGCTGTGCGTGCCGTGGCAGTCCGTGCACTCCGGCGCCGACATCTTGGCGGCGCCCTTGAGCGCCTTGCCGTGAATGCTGTCGGCGAACGTGCCGCCGACGTTGCCGCCGGGCAGCTTGGCCTGCACCGCGAGCTTCGCATCGCCGTGGCAGCGCGTGCACGTCGCGACGAGATTCATGTGGTTCACCGGCGACGCGGGATTCTTGGCGCGCAGGATGTCGTGCTTGCCGTGGCAGTCGGCGCAGTTGGCGGCGACGGCGTTGCCACCCTTGCGGGCGACGCCGTGGGCGGTGCCCGCGTACTCGGCCACGGCCTTGTCGTGGCAGGTGCCGCAGTTGACCGGCTGCAGCTTCTCGGCGTGGGGCAGCTTCTGCGCCGACACGTCGGCGTGGCAGTCGGTGCACTTCAACTGCAGTTCGCCGTGCACCGACCCCTTGAAGCGGTCGGCGTCGACGGCGATGGACTTCCCGCCGGCACCCTTGGCGTCCTTGTCGGCGTGACACATCATGCATGTGTCATTCACGCCGGGAGCCGGGGCGGGTGCGGGTGAGGTGGCGGCCTGCGCCCCGAGGGGTGCAGTGGCGGCAACAGCGAGGAACAGGAGAGCCGCGGTAACCGGAAGCAATCGCTTCATGAGGATTCCCGGTGCGCGTTGATGAATCGACATGGATGAGCCGCACGCGATTGTGTCGCGCCTGGCCATTGAACTCGCGACGATGCTGACATGCACCCCTACCGGCAGTGTTGACGTGGATCAACGGGTTACGAACGGTCTGCACCGTGTTCGATCCAGCGCAAGTGCGCCAGTCGTGCAGGCGTTGGCAGGCCATCCGACGTACGGGAAACCACCGTCGGCCGGGTCCGGGCATGCGCCTCGTCGGCGCGCCGGGCGCACCAGTGGATGGCAGATGCACTGATCGCGTGCGCGGCGCGGGCCGGGCGCGTGCGCGCGACGGCGCCACCCCTTCGGTAACACGCTGAATCGACAGGGCTCGCGCCGCGCCCCGGTGCGCCCCGGGTGGTGGTTTGCTTCTTGCAAAAGCACCTCGCGCTGCCCGCGCGCCGCGCGGGAACGGGGAGCGCACCATGGCGATTGCCTGGGTGGGCGCGGAGCCCGCCCCCATCGCGATCGATCCGGCGACGACGGCGCTGGTCGTGATCGACATGCAGCGCGATTTCCTGGAGCCGGGGGGGTTCGGTGCCTCGCTCGGCAACGACGTGTCGCTGCTCGGCGCGGCCGTCGCGCCGTGCCGTGCCCTGCTCGACGCCGCGCGCGCCGCCGGCCTCCTCGTCGTGCACACGCGCGAGGGGCATCGGCCGGACCTCACCGACGCGCCGCCCGCCAAGATCGCGCGCGGTGTGCCGTCGCTGCGCATCGGCGATCCCGGACCGATGGGCCGCATCCTGGTTCGCGGCGAGCCGGGACACGCCATCGTCGAGGCGCTCGCCCCGGCCACGGGTGAGCCCGTGATCGACAAGCCGGGCAAGGGCGCCTTCTACGCGACCGACCTCGAGGCCATCCTCCGCTACCGCCGCATCGACGCGCTGATCGTCTGCGGCGTCACCACCGAGGTCTGCGTGCACACCACGGTGCGGGAGGCCAACGACCGCGGCTTCCGGTGCATCGTGCCGGGCGACTGCTGCGCCTCCTACTTCCCCGAGTTCCACGCCGCCGCGCTCGCGATGATCAAGGCGCAGGGCGGGATCTTCGGCTGGGTCACCGATTCGCGCCGCGTGCTCGCGGCCCTTGCGCACTGACCGGCCGCGCCGGTCGCACCCCGAAGGAGCGATGCGATGACGACGAGACCCGCCCTGTGGACCCCCGGCGACTGGAATGCGCTGTTCGGCTTCGGCACCAACATCCTCGTCAACCTGCTGGTGCTGACGGGGCTGCTGCGCTTCGTGCTCAAGATGCCCGACGAGCTCGTGTTCGGGCGCATCATCCCCGCGGCGGGCCTCATGATGGCGCTGTCCACGATGTACTACGCGTGGCTCGCGTACCGCCTCGCGCAGCGGACGGGTCGCACCGACGTCTGCGCGCTGCCGTCCGGCATCAGCGTGCCGCACATGTTCGTCGTGGTGTTCGTGATCATGCTGCCGATCGCGCTGTCGACCGGCGACCCGGTGAAGGGCTGGGAGGCCGGCCTCGTGTGGGTGTTCGTGCAGAGCTTCGTGCTGATGGCGGGCGGCTTCGTCGCGCCGCTGGTGCGCAAGGTCACGCCGCGTGCCGCGCTGCTCGGCACGCTCGCCGGCGTGTCGATCGCATTCATCTCGATGCGCCCGGCGGAGGAGATGTTCATGACGCCGGTGATCGGCATCGTGTGCTTCGCGATCATCCTCGCGTCGTGGTTCGGCGGCGTGCGTTACTGGCGGGGCATCCCGGCCGGGCTGGTCGCCATTGCGGCGGGTACCGCGATCGCGTGGATCGCGAGCGCGGCCGGCGTGCCGATGGGCGGGATGAGCGGCGAGAACGTCGCGAAGGCGGTCGCCAACTTCGGGTTCTCGCTGCCGCTGCCGGCGGTGGGCCACGTGTTCGCGGGCTTCGAGTTCCTCGGCGTGATCCTGGTCACGGCGATCCCGTTCGGGATCTACGACCTGGTCGAGGCGATGGACAACGTCGAAAGCGCGGCCGCGGCGGGCGACAGCTACCCGACCACGCGCGTGCTGTGTGCCGACGGCGTGGTGAGCCTCGTCGGCTGCCTGATGGGCAACCCGTTCATCAACGCGGTGTACATCGGCCACCCGGGCTGGAAGGCGATGGGCGGGCGGCTCGGCTATTCGGCGGCGACCGGGCTCATGGTGCTGGTGCTCGCGTGGTTCGGCATCGTCGCGCTGGTGTCGTCGCTGATCCCCGTGGTGGCGATCGCGCCGATCCTGCTCTACATCGGCATGCTGATCGGCGCGCAGGCGTTCCAGGAGTCGCCGCGCAGCCACGCGCCCGCGGTGGTGCTGGCGCTGACGCCGCACCTGGCCGCGTGGGGCAAGCTCATGATCGACAACGCGCTCGGCGCTGCGGGCACCAGCGCGGCGGCCGTGGGACTCGACAAGCTCGCGCAGGTCGGCGTGCTCTACCAGGGGCTCGCGGTGATGGGCGGCGGCGCGATCCTCGGCGGCCTCGTGCTGGGCGCGATCGCCGCGTTCGTGATCGACGGCGCGCTGCGCAAGGCCGCCGCGTTCGCGCTCGCGGGGGCAGCGTTGACGTTCTTCGGATTCATGCACGGCGAGGCGATCGGCATCGGCCAGTCGCCGCTCGTGGCCGTCAGCTACCTCGTCGTCGCCGGCATCCTGCTCGCCTGCGCGCGCGGCGCCACGGTCGCGCGCCCGATGCACGCGGAAGCCGCGAGCCCGGCCCACGGCGTCGCCGACTGACCGCCAGACCTTCGCGCCGACACGTCATGTGACGTGTCTGACACCGAGGCGGGCGGTTCAGGCCCCCGGCAGGGGCGCGACGTCCTCCCAGCGCCCGCTGGCCTGCGAGCGCAGGCAGGCCTCGATGAACGCCATCGTGTGCGCGCCGTCCTCGATGCGCGGATAGAGCACGCGCGGCGGCGCCTCGCCGAGGGCCAGCGCCATGCGCTCCTGCGCGAATTCCGCGTAGAGGTTGGCGAATGCCTCGCGCAGGCCTTCCGGGTGGCCGTGCGGCGAGCGTCCGAGCGCCACGATGTCCGCCGGCAGGAACGGATTGCCGCGACCCATGCGCCGGACCGGCTCGCCCTGCAGCGCGAGGTTGAGGTAGGACGCGTCCCGGTGCGACCAGTCGAGGTGTCCCTTTTCGCCGTACACGCGCAGGCGGATGTCGTTCTCGCCGCCGGCGGCGGCCTGCGTCACGGTGAACGTGCCGCGCACGCCGCCTTCGAACGCCAGCAGCGCCGACACGTAGTCGACGACCACGCGCCCCGGCAGCAGCGCGCCGACGTCCGCGACCACGCGCGTGACGGGCCGGTCGATCGCGAAGCACGCGAGCTGCTGCGCGTGGCAGCCGATGGCGCTCATCACGAGCGCCAACCCGCTGCGCTTCGGGTCGAGCACCCAGCGCAGGCGGTTGTTCTGCGGCGCGTCCTCGACCCGCGTCGCCATCCCGGCCTGGATGTACTCGACCTGCACCATGCGCACGGGGCCGATCACCCCGTCGGCGATCAGTTGCCGCGCGTGCCGGATCATCGGGTACGCGCTGTAGCCGTGGGCGATCGCGAAGAGCCGGCCCCCGGCGCGGGTGCGCGCGACGAGGTCCGCGGCCTCGGCGAAATCGTGGGTGACGGGCTTGTCGCACATCACGTCCACCCCGGCGTCGAGCGCCGCGCGCGAGAAGGCGTAGTGCGTGTCGTTCGGGGTCATGATCGCCACGGCGTCGATGCCGTCGGCGCGGCCGCGCTCGTCCGCCAGCATCTCGGCCACCGTCCCGTAGCTGCGGTCGGCCGCGAAGCCCAGCGCCACCCCTGCGGCACGCGAGCGCACCGGGTCCGACGAGAACACGCCCGCGGTGCAGCGCCACCAGCCGTCCATCTCCGCCGCCCCGCGGTGCATGCGCCCGATCCACGCGTCCGGCCCGCCGCCGACGATGCCCAGCCGCAACGGCCGGCCGAACCGTTCCCGCAATCCCGCCATAGCCGCTCCTCCGTATCCTGACGTCAGCCGAAAATGCTAGCACGCGTGCCGCGCAGGGCCGGGGCGGGCGCCGCCGCTTGACGCCCGGGGCGGAAAGGGAGTCAACTCGGTCAACGCGAGTTTTTCCGACGAAGGAGCGCATCATGGCCACGAAGAAAGCCCCCGCTGCCCCCGCCGCACCCGCTGCGAAGAAGTCCGCGAAGCGCCCGGCCCGCAAGTCCGCGCGGAAGACCGCGAAGCGCGCGGCCCCCGCCTCCGGCACCGAAGGCAGCGGCGCCGCGAACCCGTTCGCCGGCTTCGATCCGCAGATGATGGCGAAGATGGGCATGGCCATGCCCGACATGTCGAAGATGGGCATGCCGGACATGTCGAAGATGGCCAAGCTCATGACGCCCGAGCAGGCGATCGACCTCTACAAGACGAACGCCAGGCTCGCGCTCGACATCATCAACGCCGCGCTCGAGAACACCGCCGAGATCCGCCGCCTGCAGTTCGAGGGCGAGGAGCAGGCGCGGGCGATGGGCCGCAAGGCCGCCAGGCGGGCGGCCGAGGCGGGCTCCCCGAACGAGATGATGGCCGCGAACCAGTCGTCGTCGCAGGAGGCGATGGAGCAGGCGATGCACTACTGGGGCCAGATGTTCGACCTCATCGTCGAGATGCAGAAGCGGCTCTTCACGATGATGGAGGACCAGATGTCCGGCGTGCCCGGCGTCAAGGAGGCCCGCGCCGCCATGTCGATGATGCCGGACCTGCGGCAGGCGCAGAACGTCATCAAGGCGATGCAGAACGTCGTGAGCTCGGGCGGCAACGCGTTCGAGTCGATGCAGCGGGTGATGGGCGACTTCGCGAAGTACATGCCCGGCGGCCGCCGCTAGCATCCCGCGCTCCACCGCCGGTGGGCTGCCCGCCGGCGGCGCGAGCCGCCCGCGTCATGCCGCGGGCGCGGCGCGTTCGAGCAGGAAGGCCAGCATCGCGCGGAGCTTCGCGGGGCTCGCCGGCTTGTGCAGGAGGTCGAGGCCGGCCGCCTGGACGCGGGCCAGCTCCGCCGACGAACTTTCCCCCGACACGATGACCGCCGGCACGTCGCGGCCGCACGCCGCGCGCACCGCCGCGATCGCGGCCAGTCCGTCCTCGCCGGCCGGCAGCCGGTAGTCGATCACCATCAGGTCGGGCGGCAGCGCGCCCTGCAGGAGTGTGACCGCTTCGGCCGCACACCCGGCGACGAGCGCCTCGCACCCCCAGCCGGCCAGCGTCTGGCGCATGGCCTCGCGCACCGGCTCCTCGTCGTCGATGACCAGCACGCGCCGCCCGGCGAGCGGGTCCGTCCCGAGCGGCGGCGCGGGCGCCGCCGCGGCGACGCCCGCCTGTGCGGCGACGCCGGCCAGCACGCGGAACCGCGAGCCGCGGCCCACGCACGACCGCACCTCGACGCGGTGGCCGAGGAGCTGCGCCAGCCGGCGCACGATCGCGAGCCCGAGGCCCAGCCCGCGCGAGCGGTCGCGCTCGGGGTTGCCGACCTGGTAGAACTCCTCGAAGACGCGCGGGAGATCCGCGTTCGCGATGCCGGGCCCGGTATCCCACACGTCGATCGCGACGTCGTGCGGCCCCCGGCGGCGCGCGCCGACCACGACCCCGCCGGTCTTCGTGTAGGCGAGGGCGTTGGCGATGAGGTTGCGCAGGATGCGCTCGAGCAGGACCGGGTCGGAATGGACGGCGAGGCGCGTCGGCACCACGGCGAAGCGCAGGCCGCGCTCGATCGCCTCGGGCGTGAAGTCGTTCGCGAGGCGTTCGAGCAGCGGGGCGAGCGCCGTCGGCCGCGGCGCCGCCGCGACCGCGCCCGCCTCGAGCTTCGAGATGTCGAGCAGCGCCGAGAAGAGCGAGTCGAGCGACGTCACCGAGGTCATGATGCGCTGCGCGAGCGCCGCGTCCTCGGGATCGCGCACGCGGCCGGCGAGCCGCGCGGCGAAGAGGCCGAGCGCGTGCAGCGGCTGGCGCAGGTCGTGGCTCGCGGCGGCGAGGAAGCGGGTCTTCGCGCGGTCCGCGCTCTCCGCCGCGTCGCGCGCCGCGCGGGTCGCCGCGAGTTGCGCGTTCAGCGCCTCGCTCTTCTCGGTCACCCGCTGCTCGAGGCTCGCGTTCAGCGCCTCGAACTCGTTCAACGCGCGCACGAAGCGGTCGGTCAGGATCCAGCCCACGAGCAGCAGGAACGCGAGCCCGGCGTAGGGCACGAGCCACAGCGGGCGCACCTGCGCGGGATCCTGCGCGATCAGCCAGTCGTGCACCGCGAAGACGGCGGAGACCGCGCCGGCGAGGAGCAGCAGGACGCTCTCCGCGTCGCGCCGGCGCAGCGCATAGCGGGCGACGGCCGCCAGCGCGACCAGGACGATGAGGATGCCGGTGAGGCGCACGACCACGCCGGCCATGTAGACCACGCCGGCGGCGAGCGCCGCGTACAGCACGACGGGCACCGCCACGACGAAGCCGACGACCAGGCGCCGGAACCACGGCCAGTCGACCTCCGCGAAGCGCAGGCAGAAGAGGCACAGCAGGCCGACGAACAGCATGTACATCGCGTTCCACCAGACGACCCAGTGCGGGAGCGGCAGCAGCGGGTTGGGCAGCTGCGTGAGCCCGGTGTGCAGGCCCCACAGGATCGCGGCGAAGCCGAAGAGCCCGTAGGTCGGGTCGCGGCGGCGCAGCCAGAGCACGAGGATGAAGATGCCGAGCACCACGATGGTCACGCTGACCACGATCGGCGCCAGCGTGTGCAGGAAGAGGTCGCGCACGGCGCGTTCGCGCAGCGCGGGCTCGGGCCCGGCCATGATGGGTCCGAGCCGCGGCGCCCGTTCGGTGCCGGCCAGCACCCGCAGCGCGATGCGGTTGGCGCCCGGCAGCAGGTAGCCCGCCGGGATCGCGTACAGCGGCGAGCCCTGCCAGCTGTTGATCGGGCCGCCGGCCAGGTTGCCGGTGGCGCCGATCAGCCGCCCGTTGACGTACACCTCCACCGGCACCAGCGTGCCGGTCACGTACACCGCGCAGTTGTCGGTCGCATCCGGCGGCCGGGTCCAGTCGAAGAGGTACCAGCCGTAGCCGCGGATCGACGCGTGGGTGCGCTGCCAGTCGTCGGGCAGCCGGATGGGTTCGCCGTCGGCGGGCGGATCGGGCGCCGGGGAGACGGCGAAGCGCGCGGTGGCGAGCGTCTGCACGGCGGGGACGGCGTGCGCGGCGCCGGCGACCAACGCCCACGCCACGAGGAGGGCGCGCCCGATCGCCCGCCATCCTCGCGTTGCGCGCCGTGCCGACGGGAGCCCATGCATGCCGGAGCACCTCCGATTCCGGGGGAATATTCAGCAGCGCCCGGCCGGGCATTCTGCCTACAATCGCCTCACCGCTCAACGCGCAAGGAGGGACCCGTGACGCACGGTCCGGCCCGGCAGCCCGTCATCGCACTCGCGGACGACCATCCGATCGTGCGCGCCGCGCTGATGGGTGCCCTTGCCCCCCTCGGCGACGGCCCGTGCTTCGTCGAGGCCGGTGACGCCGATGCCGCCGTGGCCTTGGCGCGCTCGCGTCCCGACCTCGACCTCATGCTGCTCGACCTGCACATGCCGGGCGTGCACGGCACGGCGACGGTGCGCAGCGTGCGCACCGCGGCGCCGGCGCTGCCGCTCGCGGTGGTGTCGGCCGACGAGGATCCCGCCGTCGTTGGTGAACTCCTGCGCCTCGGCGTTTCCGGGTTCATTCCCAAGTCGGACTCGGCGGAAGTGATCCTGAGCGCGGTGCGCCTCATCCTGGCGGGCGGCACGTATGTCCCGCCGCGGCTGGTCGGCGAGCGCCTGCCGGGGACGGCCGGCGGCGAGGAGGTGGCGGACCCGGCGCTCGGGCTCACCGCGCGCCAGGTGGACGTGCTGCGCCTCCTCGGGCGCGGCCTGCCCAACAAGCTCATCGCCCGCGAACTCGGGATCACGGAAGGCACGGTGAAGGTGCACCTGCTGGCGGTGTTCCGCGCGCTCGGCGTGCGCAACCGCACCGCCGCCGTGCTGGCGGCGCAGCGTTACCGGGGTTGAGGGTCCGCCGGGGCGCAGGCGCGCTCCGGTGCAGGGGCTGCGGCTACCGCCGCCTGGGCGAGCAGCGTGCGCGCGAGCGGCGAGGCCGCGGGTGCCGGCACGGCAATCCACGCGGAAGGTCCGGCGCCCGCCGCACGCGCGCCCGCCGCAGCCTCCGCATCGTCTGGCCGTACCACGCGGCCGTCCTCGCAGGTCGCGAACGCGGCGATGTCCACCGCGTAGCGCGCGCACGCCTCGTCGCCGACGACCTGCGGCGTGGCGTGCGCGACACCGGCCGCCAGCGAGAAAAACGCACCGGCGACCGCCGCCGGCCCGAGCCGCGAGGCCACGTTCGTCCCGTCAGAAGGTCGGCGCCGGCGCCGGGTCGGCGGCGGCATCCTGGCGGTTGACCGTGGCGTCGAGGCCCGGCAGCGACGGGTCGGTCGTCGGTGCGCGGAGGAAATCGGCGGACTCGGCGCGCGCCGAGGGCTCGTCGGCCTGCAGCGGCACGCCGCTGTGGACCCACATCAGGCTGGCGAGGCCCATGACGCAGAGGGAGGCGACGACGGCGCGGACCACACCTGCCTCACGTGCGCCTTCGGGATCGATCTCGTGGGGAGTGCGCATGCTGGTCTCCTGCGTTGCGCGTCGTGTGGACGCAGGAGTCATTCTCGGGACGCGCACGGGGCGCGACCATTGCGCGGAGGGCATAAACCGGGGCGGGGAGTGCGCCGTTGGCGCTACCACCAACGGTGTAGCGGACGCTGCGCCGTGCGTGGGATGGGCGCTGGTGCCCGGGGCCGGGCTCGAACCGGCATGCCGGGATGACCGGCGAGAGATTTTAAGTCTCTTGTGTCTACCTGTTTCACCACCCGGGCGCGGTCGCCATCTTACCGCTCCGGCCGGTGGCGCGCTTCGGCGAGCCGCCCGATCGCCGCGTTGGCGCCGATCGCGAGCACGAACAGCACGATGAGGAGCGCGTACATCCTCGGCATGTCGAACGTCGAGTACGCCTGGATGATGAGGTAGCCCATGCCCTTGTTGGACAGCTTGGTCTCGGCGAGCAGCGTGCCGATGATCGCAACGCCGAGGCCGAGGCGCACGCCGTTCACGATCGGCGCGCGCAGCGCGGGCAGGTAGATCTTGGTGGCCATCTGCCACGCGGTGAGGCGGAACGAGCGGCCGACGCGGATCAGCACGGCGTCGACCTCGCGCATGCCGGCGGCTGCGCTGATCGCGATCGGGAAGAAGCACGACAGCACGCCCATCGCGATCTTGGAGCCTGCGCCCACGCCGAACCACATGATCATCACCGGGAAGAAGATGATCTTGGGCGTCGGGCCGAGGTAGTAGACGATCGCCTCGTACGCGTGCGACAGGAAGCGGTTCGCGCCCAGCAGCACGCCCACGAGCAGCCCCGCGGTGCCGCCGAGCAGCAGCGCGACGCCGATCTCGTAGAGCGTGACGCCGAGGTTCGCGTAGAAGTCGGGGCTCGCGAGCAGCGTGGCGAGCGCGCGGCCGATGGCGACCAGCGAGGGCACGACGTCGCGGAACAGCAGGCCCGACACCGACAGCGCCTGCCAGCACGCGAGCACCACGACCACGATGCCCGCGCGCAACAGGCGCACGCGCCACGCCGTGGACATGGGCGGCGCCGCGGCGGGTGCCGCGATCACGCGTGGGGTCGCAGCCATCGCTCGATCCGGGCGGAGAGGTCGAAAAACACGATGCTGGCCGCGACCACGAAGCAGATCGCGCCGTACGTGCCGGGGAGGTCGTAGCGCTCGGCCAGTTCGTTGATGAGCTGCCCGAGCCCGCCGAAGTTGATCAGGAACTCGACGCCGACGATGTTGATCATCGCGAAGATGAGCCCGAGGCGCAGGCCCACGAACACGGCCGGGAGGGCGGAGGGCAGCAGGATCTTCCAGAACTGCTGCGCGCGGGTGAGGCGGAAGCTCGCGCCGACCCGCAGCAGTACGTGGCGGGTGCCGGCCAGGCCTTCCAGCGTCTTGAGGATCACGGGGGCCAGGCCCGCCGCGAAGCCGATCATCACGATGGTCGTCGTGCTGCGGCCGAAGATCACGAGGAACAGCGGGTACATGAGCACGATGGGCGCGGCGGCGAGCGCGCCGACCCAGCTCTCGGTGGCGAGGCGCACGAGGCGGTAGCGGTACAGCAGGAGCCCGAGGGGGATCCCCACGACGACCAGCAGCGCGCTTGCGAGCGCGACCTCGAGCGACGTCTGCAGGAACCGGTGCAGCACGTTCTCCTCGGCGACGATGCGCGGGATCGCCTCCAGGATCTGCGACGGCAGCGGGACGATGAAGCCGTTGATGACCTTGGCCCGGATCAGCGCCTCCACGGCGCCGATGGCCGCGAGCACCGTCAGCGCGCCGAAGGCGCGGGCGGCATTGCGGGAACGCAGGACGCGCGGGACGCTCATCGCCGGTGGTGCCGGTGCAGCGCCTGCTCCTCGGCGTCGGCGATGCCGCGCGAGGCCTCCTCGCGCAGGTCGTGCCAGATCTCGGCGACGTAGTGGCCGAACGCGTCGCTGCCCACGACGTCGGCGTCGCGCGGGTGGGGGAGGTCGATCACCACGGCGCGCTTCAGGCGCCCGGGCCGATAGGTCATGATCAGCACCCGGTCGGAGAGCTGCACCGCCTCGGTCAGGTTGTGCGTGATGAGGAGCGTGGTCTGCTTCAGTTCCTGCTGGATCTGCAGCACCTTGGCGCCGAGCAGCACGCGGGTCTGCTCGTCGAGGGCCGCGAACGGCTCGTCCATCAGCAGGATGCGCGGCTGCGACGCAAGCGTGCGCGCGATGGCCACGCGCTGGCGCATGCCGCCCGACAGCTCCGACGGGTAGCGCCGCTCGAAGCCCGAGAGCCCCACCATATGCACGAAGTGGGCCGCGCGGTCGAGCCGCTCGGCCTTCGCCACGCCCGCCACCTCCAGCGGGAAGGCGACGTTCTCGAGCACGGTGCGCCAGGGGAAGGTCGACTCCTCCTGGAACACCATGCCGATGGCGGGATGGGTGCCGGCGATGCGCTCGCCGGCGACGGTCACGTGGCCGTCGTACTCGCCGAGCAGGCCGCCGATGATGTTGAACAGCGTGGACTTGCCGCAGCCCGACGGGCCGATGACCGACACGAACTCGCCCGGCGCGACCGTGAGCGAGACGTCGTCGACGGCCAGCACGTCCTCGCCGCGCGCCGTGAACCGCTTGGTGATGTGCTCGACGGCGAGCAGCGGTTCCGCGGCGGGGGGCGCGGGGGCGGGCGCCCGCCGGGTCTCCTGCGGCGGCGCGGCGGGAGCGACCGGCATCAGCGCGGCGGGATCTGGATCAGTTCCGCGAGCTGCTCCTTGGTGAGCGGCTGGGCGGTGAACTTGAGCGCGACCGCGTCGGGCACGATGGTGTCGAGGCCGACGATCTTGTCGGGGTCGATCGAGGCCTTCGGGAAGAAGTCGTCGCGCGTGCGCTTGGCCTGCGCGACCGGGATGCCGACGAAGTCGGCGTAGGTCTGCAGCGCCTTGGGATCGCTCGAGTACATCCAGTCGATCGTCTCGCGGTAGGCCTTCATGAAGCGCTCGATCACGGCCTTGCGCTGGGTCAGGGTCTGCGGGTTGGTGATGAGCAGGCGCACCGTCTGGCCCTTGAACACCGCGGCGTCGTTGCCGCTGGCGATCACGCGGATCTTGCCTTCGTCGAGCTGGGTCAGCCCGAACGGCGGCGCGGACCAGCCCACGTCGATCTGGCCGGACATCACCTGGGTGAGGGTGGGCGCGGGGCCGCCGGTGGCGGTGGGCTTCGCCTTGAGATCGTACTGCTTCATGAACGCGGTGACGATGCCATGCGTGGACGAGCCGTTGGTCGAGTAGGCGATCGTCTTGCCGTCGGTGTCCTTGAGCGACTTGATCGGCGAATTGGCGGGCACGTACCAGTAGAGGTCGGCTGCGCCGGTGGTCTCGGCGCCGATGATGCGCACCGGCGCGCCCTTGGAGAACGCGGACAGCACGCCCATGATGCCGGTGGCCACCCCGACGTCGACGCTGCCGGAGATCACCGCCTGCTGCGTCTCGCCGCCGCCCTGCGTCCACAGGATCTCGAGCACGAGGCCGTGCTTCTTGAAGATCCCGGCGCGCTGGCCGACCTCCGCCACGCTGGTGTCCCAGTTGCCGCGCTGGCCGGCCGCGACCTTGAGGGTGTCCTGCGCCGGCGCCACGCCGGCCGCGAGCAACCCCGCCACGAGCGCGACGACCGCGCCCCAATGCTTCTTCACGTTCATCGATTCCTCCGGTAATCGGTGCGGCACGCCTCGCGCGCCGGCGGGAACAGCCTGTCCCGCGAGGCGCCGGCGTTGCCGCCCGCGGGCGAAGTGTCGCGTGCGGGCGGACGGCCCGTCAATTGTTTGCTGCGCAATTTCCCCCGTCCCGCACCCCGTCCGGTGTCAGACACGTCATATGACGTGTCTGACACCGGGCCGTCAGCCGGGGGGCGCGGCGTCGCGCAGCGTCGTCCACCACTGTCCGACCGTATGGACTGTCTCGTCCGCGGGCAGCGTCGGGCCGGACTGTGCGGGCACGGCGGGCGTGAACGCCTGCGGCACGGCCGCCAGCAGGCCGGCGCGCACGTCGGGGGTCGCGCCGATCCGCTCGAGGATGTCGCGGTCGGCCCACTGGGGCACGCCGTCGACGACGTGCAGGTAGGTCCGGCCGGTCGCCTGCTCGACGAAGCTCACCTCGCGGAACTCCGCCACGCAGCGCTGGAGGAACCCGCTGTTGCGCGCGGCGTCCAGCACGGAGCGGTCGGGATAGAGCGCCTCCGCCGACTGCGCATCGATGGCGAGCTTGCGGTAGCGCTCGATGTCGATGAGGCACTTGACGTCCAGGACGTGCAGCGTGCGGTTCCAGCCGAACGCGGCGGTGCGCGGCGCCGCCCCGCGCGGCACCGTGTTGTCGAGGAACTCGAAGTGCACCCGCTTCTCGGTGCGCCGGATCCACGTGAAGAAGAGTTCCGGCATGCCCGAGTACGCCTCGACCGCGTGCGCCAGCGTGTCGTCGACCGCCTTGTAGCGCCCGACGTCGCGGCCGCGCCCCCACGCCCGTTCCACGAGCAGGTGCGGCGGGGTCACGAGGAAGAACAGGTAGACGATCTGCCCGAAGCGGGTGAGGAGATTGCTGCCCGCGACGTCCGAGTCGGGCGCGAAGCTGTCGAAGCGGAAGCGGTCGATGAGGAGGTGGGACCTCTGCCCGCGCTCGGCCTTGCGCGCCATGTAGCGGTCCAGCTTGGCGTCGACGATGGACAGTTCCTCGCCGGTGAACGCACCGGCGTACTTGTACGCGGGCCCCAGGCTCGCGTAGTCGAGCAGTTGCTTGCGCCAGATGTCGGGGCTGATGAGCGCGAACTCGGCCCAGTCGACGCCGATGCGCCCGGCGAGGTTGCGCTGCAGGAGCCGCATGGTGCTCTTGCCGGCTGCGGACGGCCCCTTGGTATTCATCACCACCGGCTGCGCCTGGCGCGGCAGCAGCCGCCAGCCGTGGTGCGCGACCGCCGCCTCGACCAGCGGCTCGATGCGCGCGCCGATGACGGCGCTGCCGAGCGCGTTCGCGGCGAGGCCGACCGCGATGCGTGCGACGACCTCGCGGTCGCCCCACAGCGCGCCGTGCCGCACCAGCAGGGCGGACACGGTACGCGCGAGCGCCCGGCAGGCCGCGCGCTCGACGTCGTCGGCGCCCGCGCGCGAGCGCGTCTCCCACGCCGATACGTGCGCCTCGGCGGTCATCGCGACGTCCGGCGTCGGCGTGGGTTCGCGGGACTCGGTTAGCCGGCGCCACCAGCCCGAACGCGTGGGCGCGGGGGCAGCCGGCGGGTCGTACAGCGCCGCCAGCTCGCGCGCCACGCACGCGCGCAGCGCTGCGCAGGCCTCGTCGTACGCGGCGACGATGCCGGGCATCTCGCGCGCGACGTGCTCGTCGAGCAGCACCTGGACGATCTGGCGGAAGTTGATGCCGAGGTCCTCGATGCGGTTGCCGTCCGGCACCGAGATGTTCGCCGTCACGCGCAGCAGCACCTCGTGCAGCGCGAGCCGCTCGGGACGGAAGACGGTCAACTCCTCGCGCTTGAAGCCGGTGAGGTCGGCGAGTTCGTCGATCTCCGCGAGCGACCGCTGCACGTGCTCGCCGCGGAACAGCGTCGCGAGGGGCAGCAGGTCGCGCGGGATCTGCGATTGCAGTCCCGGGTGCCAGGGACCGTAGCGCGGGTCGTCGAAGTCGTCGGGCATGGCGGCGTGGGCGAGGGCGCGGGCAGGGTGCGGATCGGCGCCCCGAGGCCCGCATCGTCGCACGTTCGCGGCGGGCCGTGCCGCGGGAGGCTCATAATGCCGGTATGCAACGTCGTGCCTTTGTCGCCGGTTCCACCGGCCTCGTCGGCCGGGAACTCGTGCAACGCCTGCTGGACGATCCCGACACGATCGAGGTGGTCGCCGTCACCCGCCGCCCGCTCGCGATCCCGCATCCCAAGCTCACCGAGGCGCTCGTCGACTTCGAGCACCTGCAGGACATCGCGGCGCCGCCGGTCGACGACTACTACTGCTGCCTCGGCACCACGATGCGGCAGGCCGGGTCGGAGGACGCGTTCCGCGAGGCCGACCTGATCTATCCGGTGACGCTCGCCCACATCGCCCTGGCGGCCGGCGCGACCCGCTGCTTCGTCGTGAGCGCCATGGGCGCCAATCCCGCGTCGCGCGTGTTCTACAACCGGATCAAGGGTGAACTCGAGGCCGAGTTGGCGCGCCTGCCGTTCCAGACGGTGGTCGCGCTGCGCCCGTCGCTGCTCGCGGGCGACCGCGACGAGTTCCGCGCCGGTGAGCGGGTGGCGCTGGCCGTCATGCGGCCGCTGCGGGCGCTGGTGCCCGCCCGTTACCGCGCAATCCCGGCCGCCACTGTCGCCCGGGCGCTGGTCGCGGCGTCGCGATCGCCGGCGGCCGGGCGCTTCGTCATCGAGTCGGACGCCATTGCGCGCCTCGCCGCGAGCGAGCGCGGGGATTCGATGCCGGGGCCTTGATCCGCGGCAAGGCCGGTGGTGCGGCAGCGGGCCACACTGCGCTGCCCCGGGGAAGCCACCGCCATGAATCTTGCCGAATCCCTCCTGACCGCCCTTGCCGCCCACGGCGCCCGCCAGATCTTCGGCATCCCCGGCGACTTCGCGCTGCCGTTCTTCAAGGTGGTGGAGGCGTCCGGCATCCTGCCCCTGTACACGCTGTCGCACGAGCCGTCGGTCGCCTTCGCGGCCGACGCGACCGCGCGCATGAACTGCGCGCCGGGCGTGGTGGCGGTCACCTACGGCGCCGGGGCGCTCAACGTCGTGAACGCCGTTGCAGGCGCGTACGCAGAGAAGTCGCCGGTGGTGGTGGTCTCGGGCGGGCCCGGCAAGGGCGAGGCGGGCAGCGGCCTGCTGCTGCACCACCAGGCGAAGACGCTCGACTCGCAGGCGGCCATCTTCCGCGAGATCACCTGCGCGCAGGCCCGGCTCGACGATGCGGAGCGTGCGCCGCAGGACATCGCCCGCGTGCTCGCGCGCTGCATCGCCGAGTCGCGCCCGGTGTACCTCGAGGTGCCGCGCGACATGGTGAACGTGCCCTGCGCGCCGGTCGTCGCGCAGGCGCCGCGGACGGTCGATCCCGACGCGCTCGCCGCCTGCGTCGATGACGTGCTGGGCCGCCTGCGCGCGGCGCGCGCGCCGATGCTGATGGTCGGCGTGGAGGTGCGCCGCTTCGGGCTCGAGGCGCGCGTCGCCGCGCTCGCGTCGCGGCTCGCGCTGCCGGTCGTGACCAGCATCATGGGTCGCGGGCTGCTGGCCGAGACCCGCACGCCGCCGCTCGGCACGTACCTCGGCGTCGCCGGCGAGCCCGAGCTGACGCGCCGGGTCGAGGACTCCGACGCGCTCTTCCTGCTGGGCGAGATCATCTCCGACACCAACTTCGGCGTGTCGGTGCAGAAGATCGACATGCGGCGCACGATCCGCGCGCTCGACGGGCAGGTGACGCTCGGCCACCACACGTATCCGGACATTCCGCTCGCGGAGTTCGTCGACGCGCTGCTCGCGCGCGCCGAGCCGCTCGCCGCGCACGCGCCGACGGCAGCCGTCCGCTATCCGCGCGACCTGCCGGCCGACGACACGGCGCTGGTTCCCGACGACATCGCGCGCGCCGTCAACGATTTCATGGCGGCACACGGCCGGCTGCCGATCGCGGTCGACGTGGGCGATTGCCTCTTCACGGCGCTCGACATCGACCACACCGCGCTCGTGGCGCCCGGGTATTACGCGTCGATGGGCTTCGGCGTGCCCGCGGGCATCGGCCTGCAGGCGGCGACCGGCGAGCGGCCGCTGATCCTCGTCGGCGACGGCGCGTTCGAGATGACCGGGTGGGAACTCGGCAACTGCGCGCGCTACGGCTTCGATCCGATCGTCGTCGTGTTCAACAACCGCAGCTGGGAGATGCTGCGCACGTTCCAGCCCGAGTCGCGCTTCAACGACCTGCCGGAGTGGCACTTCGCCGATGCGGCCGCCGCGCTGGGCGGCGTGGGCACGCGGGTGCACACGCGCCGGGACCTGGTCGCCGCGCTCGCGCGCGCGCAGGCGGCGCGCGGACGGTTCCAGCTCATCGAGGCGATGCTGCCCCGCGGCGCGCAGTCGGCCACGCTGGCGCGGTTCGTGTCGGGTGTGCGGCGGTTGAATGCCTGAGCGCGGCGGGCAGCGACCGGCTTCGTCGCGGCTCCGCGTGCACTCCCTCTCTCCCCGCGGAGGAGAGCGCACGGACGCCGCAACGCCGGGACGAAGCCAGCCGCCGCACCCAAAAGGTATCATCCCCAACGCCGCCGCCATCCACTGCCGGGAGCCCCCATCATGCGCATGTTCCGCCTGCTCGCGCTGTCGACGCTGTTCGCCCTGGCCGCGGGGCTCGCCGGCTGCAAGGTCGACACCGTCAACCCCGTCGCGCCGCCCGCCGCCGCCAAGGCCGACCCCGCGCTGTACGGCGTGTGGCGCTACCGCGAGAAGGACGAGATCACCTACGTGCACGTCGGCCCTGCCTTCGCGCTCGGCGAGGCGAAGGAGGGGCAGCCGATGCGCGTGGTGATCGTCGACCACAAGCCGAACGGCGTGACGGTCGAGGACTACCTCGCGTACGGGACGCCGGTCGGCAAGCAGCGGTACCTGAGCGTCGCGCAGGAGGAGAACGGCAAGCGCGTGGGCTTTCTCATCGTCCGGTACCGCGTCGAAGGCAATGCGGTGCGCTTCGCCACCGTGGACGGCAAGGCGCTCGCCGAGGCGATCCGTGGGGGACGCATCGCGGGCACCACGCGCGGCGAAGGGTTGGCCGCCGAAACGACCATCACCGCCGAGCCGGCCGCCATCGAAGCCTTCCTGGCCGGCGCGCCCGAGACGCTCTTCAACGCGCCGGTGACGCTGCGGCGGGTGGCAGGTCGCTAACCCCGCGACTTGGTGTCAGACACGTCATAGGCGGTGTCAGACACCGCCTATGACGTGTCTGACACCGGAGTCGCCGGAGTCCGATCGTCACTGCGGCGCGAGCTTGAGCGACTTCGCGACCGCGCCCATCGCCGCGTACTCGCGGTCGATGTAGTCCTTCAGCGCCTTGCCCTTGCGGATCTCGACCTGCTCGCCCGCGTCCTCCAGGAACTTCTTCGACGCCGGTGCGTTGGCCGCCTTCTCGAACGCGGCCTCGAGCTTCGCGATGCGGTCCGCGGGCATCGACTTCGGCGCGATCAGCGCGCGCCACAGGATCGTCTCCTCCTGTGGGATGCCGATGTCCTTCAGGCCGGCGGCCTGCGGCACGGCGGCCACGCGCTCGGCCGACGTCACCAGCAGGCACTTGGCCTTGCCGCCCTGCAGGTGCGGCAGGATCGGCGGGATGGATCCGACGTAGATGTCGACGTGCTTGCCGAGGAAGTTCTGCAGCGTCTCCCCCGCGCCCTTGAACGGCACGTCGCGCGCGCCGCCGCCGGTCGCGCGCAGGATGCGCGCCATGCCCAGGTGACCGGGACCGCCGAGGCCGTCGTTGCCGTACGTGTACTTGTCCGGATTCTTCTTCAGTTCGGCGACGAAGCCGGCGGCGTCGGTCGCCGGGAAATCGGGATGCACGCAGATGATGTACGGCGCGCTCGACACCTGGACCACGGGCACGTAGTCGTTCGGCGTGTACGGCACCTTCATCGTGTTGGGCGACACCGTGATCGGCCCGAGCCACACGCCGGCCACCGTCTGGTTGTCGGTCGCGCGGACCATCTGCGCGACGCCGATGGTGCCGCCCGCCCCCGGCACGTTGACGACCACCACCGGCTCGCCCATCGGTCCTTCCGCTTCCTTGGCGAGCACGCGGAAGAAGCCGTCGGTGCCGCCGCCCGGCGCCGTCGGGACGATGACCTTCAGCGCCTCCGCCGCGGACGCGAGCGGTGCGGCGCAGACGAGCGCGAGCGCACACAGCGCACGCAACGTGGATTGCCTTGTCATGAGGCGTCCTCCTTGGGGTTTGACTGCGTGTCCGTCATGCGAAGCGGAAGAGCTTCGCCGGGGTGTCGACCAGCACCTGCCGGCGCACCGCGGCATCGGGAAGCCAGCGCGCCATCGCGTCCACGCACTCGTCGTAGGTCACGGTGTCCTCGCGTCCCACGAACGGCCAGTCGCTCGCCCACACGAGTTGCCCCGGTCCGGCCGCGAGCAGCGCGTCGACATACGGCTGCACCGGCCTGCCGCCCTGCCGGTACGGCGCGGAGAGCTTGACGTACGTGTCGCCGGCCGCCACCCCGCGCAGCACCTCGCGGAAGCCCGCGCACTGCACGCCTTGCGCCGGATCGGGCGCGCCGAAGTGGTCGACGACCACCCGCACGCCGGCGTCGCGCAGGCGCGGCAGCACGTGCGCGAGCTTCGGTCCCTCGAGGTAAATCTCGACCTGCCAGTCCTGCGCGCGGACGTTCGCGAGCAGGCGCCGGTACCCGTCGCCGGCGACGTCGGGCAGCGCGGCGCGGCGGATCCAGTTGAGGCGGATGCCGACCACGCCGCCCGCGTCCATCGCGGCGAGCGTCTCGGGCGCGACGTCGGGGTCGACGATGGCCGTCCCGCGCAGGCGGTCGCGCTGCGTCGCCAGCGCGTCGAGCAGGATGCGGTTGTCGCTGCCGTAGAAGCTCGGCGCGGTCAGCACGCCGTGCGTGAAGCCGTGCGCGTCGAGCACGCCCAGGTACTCGTCGACGGTGACGTCGCGCTGCGGCCCCGAGTGGCGGTCGGGAGCGAGTGGCCAGTCGCGCCGCATCACGTGCGCGTGGCAGTCGATCGCGCGGATCTCCACGGGTTCAGCCCTTGCGCTGCACGATCGATGGCGCCGCACCGCCGCCGTACTTGGCGGCGAGCTGCGACTCCGTCAGGAACTGCTGCTCGAGTTCCTCGACCTCGTGCAGCGACATGATGTCGTGCAGTTCCTCGAACGACACCAGCGCATCCGGGCGATCGACGACCTGCCCGCTGTCGAGCGACTGGCGCAGCAGGGCCAGCCCATTCTGCATGCCGCGCAGCGCGCAGGCGGTGAGGAGCCGCGGGTAGATGACGGCCGCCACCCCGAGGTCCTGCAGCTGGCCCGCGGACAGGAGCGGCGTGGTCGACCGCTGGCGGATGCCGAATCCCATGTTCACCGACAGCGGGCGGATGGTCTCGCGCGCGAGCGTGCCGATCTGCTCGACGGACACCGCGGCATCGGCGAACAGCAGGTCCGCTCCCGCTTCGGCATAAAGGTTGAGCCGCCGGACGGCCTCGGCCAGGCCGTGCGTGGCGAGCACGTCGGTCCGCGACTTGATCACGAAATCCGGATCGGTGCGCGCGGCCGCCGCGGCGCGGATCTTCTGCACCATCTCTTCGGCGCCGATGACTTCCTTGCCCTTCATGTGCCCGCAGCGCTTCGGCCACACCTGGTCCTCGAGCATCAGGCCGCCGACGCCGGCACGCTCGAACGCGCGCACGGTGTGGTAGACGTTGAGCGCGTTGCCGTAGCCCGTATCGGCGTCGGCGATCAGCGGCAGCGACGTGCAGGCGGCGATGCTGCGCGCCGCCGCGACGTTCTCGTCGAGGCCCATGAGGCCGACGTCCGGTTGGCCGAGGCGGCTCTCGCTCACGCCGCTGCCCGTGATGAATGCCGCGGCGTAGCCTGCCTGCGTGACGAGGCGCGTCGAGAAGCCGTCGAAGACACCGGGCATCACGAGGATTTCGGGCGCGTCGATCAGCTGGCGCAGGCGCTTGCCGGGGCTTTCCATGGGGCTCTTTCGCGGGGTCGTCGAAGGCGGCGATTGTAGGCCATCCGCCCGGCGGCGGTGGGGCGCTCCGGCAGCACGCCGTACGCGTGCCGCAGGGCACGTTCCTGCGCGGGGCGGTCGTCCGAGCGCCGCGGGCGTCCGGCCTTCGGAATCCCGCGCGGTCACGCGTCAGCAGAAGCGCAACAGCGCCGATCCCACCGTGTAGCTCGACCCGAAGCCGACCAGCAGCGCGACATCGCCCGCGCGCGCGTTGCCGCTCGCCACGAGCTGGTCGAGCAGCAGCGGGATGCTCGCGCTCGACGTGTTCCCCGTCTCGGCGAACGACGCGCACAGCTTCGCGGGGTCGATGCCGGTCTTCTCGCACGCGGGGATCAGGATGCGCGTGAGGTTCGCCTGGTGCGGGATCAGCCAGTCGATGCGCGCCCCGGTGGCCTGGTGCCGCCGGATCTCCTCGATCAGGATGCGCGTCGCGCCGACGCCGACCGGCGGCCCCGCCATGTACCAGCGGATCGCGGACGGCACGTCGGCGCCCGGCGCCGCTGCGGCCATGCCGCCGCCCTTGATGAGGCCGATGGTGTCGGCCTCGATCAGCGAGCTCGCGCGCACCGCTTCCACCGTCGCGATCGCCGGACCCTCGCGCCGCAGCAGCAGGCCGGCGGCCGCGTCGCCGAACAGCGTGCTGGTGCCGAAGTGCAGCGGGTCGTACGCGATGCAGCGCGACGCGAACTCGATCGCGAGGCACGCGACGCTGCGGAAACCCATCGTCTGCAACGTGCTCGTGCCCACCGCGAGGCCGTACATGAAGCTCGTGCACGCGTTGCTGCCGATGTCGAGCACGAAGGGGTGGCCGAGTTCCGGGTGCTGCGCGCGCGCGGCGGCGACGATCTGCTGCGACAGGCCGGGAAAGCCGTGCGTGGAGGACGAGGACACGATGAGCGCGTCGAGCCTGCCCCAGCCGTCCGCGCCCACGAGGCGCTCGAGCAGCTCGAGCCCCACCGCGACCGGCGACACCGCGGGATCGAAGAAGCGCCGTGCGCGCAGCCCCGTCTTCTTCTCGATGAGCTCCGAGCGTTCCCGCACCTTGGCGACGATCTCCTCCGCGTCCTCGTCGTGCATCTGCACGCCGGCGATCAGCCGCTCGCCGATCTCGACGTTGGAGACGACGGCGGTCGGCAGCGTGCTGGCGGTGCGGACGATCGAAACGGGTACGGTCACGGGCGTTCCTCGGCGTTGCGGAAGCATCGCCGTCGCCGGCACCGCAGGATGGGAAGGGAGGGGCGGAGGGCGCGACGGGCCGCGGCCCGCCGCCGGCACGACGTCAACCGGCGTACCAGAGGACGGCGAAGAAGTGGCAGGCGGTGCCGGCCATCACGAACGCGTGCCAGATCGCATGCGCATACCGCCAGCGCGAGTCCTGCACGAAGAAGAGGACGCCGGCCGTGTACGCGGCACCGCCGGCGACGAGCAGCGCGATCCCGGGCAGCGGCACGCGCTCGGCGAGCGGCACGGCGGCGATCAGCACGAGCCAGCCCATCGCGAGGTAGAGCCCGGTGGACAGCCACGGGTGGTCGAGCCGGTCGAGGGACTTCAGCGCGATGCCGACGGCGGCGAGCGACCAGACCAGCCCGAACAGCGTCCAGCCCCACGGGCCGCCCAAGGCACCCAGCGCGAACGGGGTGTAGCTGCCGGCGATGAAGAGATAGATGGAGCCGTGGTCGAGCTTGAGGAACACCCGCTTGGCGCGGCCCGACGGCAGCGCGTGGTACAGCGACGAGGCGAGGTAGAGCAGGATCATCGTCGTCGCGAAGACCGCCGCGCCCACGACGCTGCGCGCCCCGCCGTGCGTGGCCGCGACGATCAGTACGGGTGCGCCGGCGACGGCGCTGACGAGGCCGGCACCGTGGCTCACGCTGTTGGCGATCTCCTCGCCGAGGGTCTGCGGACGCACGTTCATTGGGGGGATGGTCTCACGTTGCACGGTGGGCAAACCGGTTCGACCCCGGCATGAACGCGTTCGTTCACCCGGCGGGGGTACCCGGCGACGGTTCGCCGCGGGACCCGCGGTCCGTTTGCGCCAGTGTGGTGCGGACGGCGCCGGCGTCGGGCGTCCTGCCGCCGCCCGCAGTCCCCTGCCGGGCGCGAGGGTGCGACGGGCGCAGTCCGCGGGTCGCCTGGCGCCCGGACGGCGAGACCGCGCCCTACGACGGGCACCGGGTGACGGTGGGCTCTCCCTCGCCCGCCGTCACTCCGCCTTGGCGCCGGACGACTTCACCACCTTCGCCCACTTGTCGCGCTCGGAGCGGATCAGCACGGCGAACGCGTCCGGCGTGCCGCCCGCGGTGTCGGCGCCGAGGCCGGCCAGCTTCTCGCGGAAGTCGGGCTGGGCCAGTATCTTGTTGGCGTCGGCGTTGAGCTTGTCCACGATGGCCTTCGGCGTGTTCGCGGGCGCGAAGAGACCGAAGTAGGTGTCGCTCGCGAACCCGGGCAGGCCGGACTCCGCGACGGTTGGCAGGTCGGGGGCAAGCGGCGTGCGCTGCGTGCCCGTCACCGCGAGCGCCTTCACCTTTCCCGTCTTGAGGCCCGGCTGCGCGGAGACGACGTTGTCGAAGATCATCGTGACCTGCCCGCTCATGATGTCAGGCACGGCGAGCGCGGTTCCCTTGTACGGCACGTGCGTCATCTGCGTGCCGGCCATCGAGTTGAAGAGTTCGCCGGTCAGGTGGACGATCGTGCCGCTGCCCGACGACGCGTAGGTGAGCTTGCCGGGCTGCGCCTTCGCGAGCGCGATCAGCTCGCGCACGTCCTTGGCCGGCACCGTGGCGCCGACCACGAGGATGTTGGTCGAGTCCGCGATGTGCGCGATCGGCACGAAGTCGCGCACGGGGTCGTACGGCAGGCTCGCGTACAGCGAGGGCGCGATCGAGTGCGTGCTGGTGGTCGCCATCAGCAGCGTGTAGCCGTCGGCCGGCGCCTTCGCGGCGAGGTCGGAGCCGATCGTGCCGCCGGCGCCCGGCTTGTTGTCGACCACCACCGGCTGCCCGAGCTGCTCCGAGAGCTTCTGCGCGAACGCGCGCCCCACGATGTCGGTCGCACCGCCCGGCGGGAACGGGACGATGAGCCGGATCGGCTTGCTGGGGTACGGCTGCGCCTGTGCGAGACCCGCGGCGGCGAGGCCGGCGGCGGCGAGCAGGCAGGAGCACAGGGCGGTGAAGCGGCGACGCGCGGTCATGGCGGAGGCTGTCAAGAGTGAAAGGACCGAGTATGCGAGACGGTCCCGGGAGGGTCAACGGCGCCCCGTACAACCGGTGACGATTGCGTTCGCCGGCTGCTCTCGCCGACAATCGCGGGCCGCCGGCTGCGCCGTCATCGCGGCGCGCCGGGAGACCACGACAAGAAATGGGGGAATGGACATGCTCGGACTGATGCAGCACCACCCGCTGCTGATCTCGTCGCTCATCGAGCACGCCGCGCGTGAGCACCGCGACGCGCAGATCGTCTCGCTCGCGCCCGGCGCACCGGCGCACCGCTGCGGCTACGCGGACGTGGCCCGCCGGGCGCGGCAGGTCGCGCAGGCCATGCGCGCGCTGGGCATCCGCGAAGGGGAGCGCGTGGGCACGATGGCCTGGAACGGCTACCGGCACCTCGAGCTCTTCTTCGGCGTGTCGGGGATGGGGGCGGTGCTGCACACCGTCAATCCGCGGCTCTTTCCGGAGCAGATCGCGTACATCGTCAGCCACGCCGAGGACCGCGTGCTGTGCTTCGACCCGGGCTTCGCGCCGCTGGTCGCCTCGCTCGCGCCGCAGCTGACCACCGTGCAGCACTTCGTCGCCATGACCGACCGTGCGCACATGCCGGAGCAGGCGATCCCGAACCTGCTGTGCTACGAGGACCTCATCGCCGCGCACGATGGCGGGTTCGCGTGGCCGGACCTCGACGAGCGCGCGGCCTCGTCGCTGTGCTACACGTCGGGCACCACCGGGAACCCCAAGGGCGTTCTTTACTCGCACCGCTCGACGCTGCTGCACGCGGCGACGCTCTGCATGACCGACGCCGTCGGGCTGTGCGCCCGCGACATGCTGTTCATGGCGTCGCCGATGTTCCACGTCAACGCGTGGGGCACGCCGTACGCCTGCGCGCTGTCGGGCGCCAGCGTGGTGCTGCCCGGTCCGGCGCTGGACGGCGCCTCGATCTACGCCGCGATGAAGTCCGAGCGCGTCACCGTCGCGCTGGGCGTGCCCACGGTCTGGATGGGCCTGCAGCAGCACGTGGCGGCGCAGGACCTGCAGCCGCGCGAGGACCTGTGCCTCGAGCGCGTGCTGGTCGGGGGCGCCGCCGCGCCGCGCGCGGTGATCGAGACGTTCGCGTCCCGGTTCGGCACGCGCGTGCTGCACGGCTGGGGAATGACGGAGACCTCGCCGCTCGCGACCATCTGCACGCCGCAGCGCAAGCACGCCGACCTCACGCCGGATAACTGGCGGGCGCGGCAGGTGAAGCAGGGCCGCACGCTGTTCGGCGCCGAGATCAGGCTCGTCGACGACGAGGGCCGCGAGTTGCCCCGCGACGGGAAGACCGTCGGGCACCTGCTGGTGCGCGGCCACTGGATCGCGTCGGGCTACTTCCGGTCCGAGGGCGGCGACATCCTCGATGCCGACGACTGGTTCGACACCGGCGACATCGCGACCATCGATCCCGACGGCTTCATGCAGATCACCGACCGGGCGAAGGACCTCATCAAGTCGGGCGGCGAGTGGATCTCGTCCATCGCCCTCGAGAACGCGGCGGTGGGCCACCCGTCCGTGGCCGAGGCGGCCGTCATCGCGGTCGCGCACCCGAAGTGGCAGGAGCGGCCGCTGATGCTCGTGGTGCGCCGGCCGGGGAAGGACGTCGGCAAGGAGGACCTGCTCACCTTCCTCGCCGACAAGGTGGCGAAGTGGTGGCTGCCCGACGACGTGCTGTTCGTCGACGAGCTGCCGCACACCGCGACCGGCAAGCTGCAGAAGATGAAGCTGCGCGAGCTCTACGGCAGCCACCGGCTCGCCGGCGGCTGACCCGGCGCTCGCGCGACCACGCTAGGCCGCGGGCGTCGTCCAGGCGGCGGGGCGCTTCTCGAGGAATGCCGCGAGGCCTTCCTTCGCCTCCGGTGTCGCGCGCAGCGCCGCGATGCGCCGCGACGTGTCGTCGACCACCGCGTCGGGCACCGCTCGCTTGCCGACGGCGCCGACGAGCGCCTTGGCGGCCGCCTGCGAGCGCGGGCCGCCTTGCAGCAACGCGTCCACGATTGCACCGATGCGCGCGTCGAGCGCGTCGGCGGCAACCACCTCGTGCGCGAGACCCAAGCGCTCCGCGCGCGCGGCGTCGATGCGCTCGCCGGACTGGAAATAGCGTCCCGCCTGCCGCTCGCCGATGGCGCGGATGACGTAGGGGCTGATCGCCGAGGGAATGATGCCGAAGCGCACCTCGGACGTCGCGAAGACCGCCGCCTCCGACGCCACGCAGATGTCGCACGCGCTGGCGAGGCCCATGCCGCCGCCGAGCGCCGCGCCGTGGACGCGCGCGATCGTGGGCTTGGGCAGTTCGGCGAGCGTGCGCAGCATGAGGGCCAGCGCCCGGGCGTCCGCGAAGTTCTCCGCCTCGCTCGCGGCGCCCGCGCGCTGCATCCAGTTGAGATCGGCGCCGGCGGAGAAGCTCTTGCCGCGCCCGGCGAGGATCACGACCCGCACGCCGTCGTCGGCGGCAAGCTCGCGGCAGGCCGCGGTCAGGTCCGCGATCAGCGCCTCGTTGAACGCGTTGTGCACCGCCGGGCGGTTCATCCACAGCGTGGCCACGCGCTGCGCACGGGCGATCTCGATCGTCTCGTAGGTCACTGGATTCCCGCTACATGCCGAGGTACGCGGCGCGCACGTCCTCGTTGTGGATGAGTTCCTGCCCGCTGCCGCTGATCGTGACCGAGCCGGTCTCGAGCACGTAGCCGCGGTCGGCGATGGCGAGCGCGGAGAACGCGTTCTGCTCGACCAGCAGGATCGTCATGCCGTCGCCCTTCAGCGCCTTGATGACGTTGAACACCTCCTCGACCAGCAGCGGGGCCAGGCCCATCGACGGTTCGTCGAGCAGCAGGAGCTTCGGCCGCCCCATCAGCGCGCGGCCGATGGCCAGCATCTGCTGCTGGCCGCCGGAGAGCGTACCGGCGGGCAGGTGCCGCTTCTCCTTCAGGATCGGGAACATCGCGTAGACCTTCTCGAGGTCGCCCGCGACCTGCTCCTTCGGCTGCGTGTAGGCGCCGAGGCGCAGGTTGTCCTCGATCGCGAGCGGGCCGAACACCTGCCGCCCCTCGGGGCTCTGGCAGATGCCGCGGCGCACGCGCAGGTCGGCGCGCAAGGTGCCGATGTCCTCGCCGCCGAAGACGATGCGCCCGGCGCTCGCCGGCTGCACGCCGGAGATCGTGCGCAGGAACGTCGTCTTGCCGGCGCCGTTGGCGCCCACCAGCGCGACCAGCTCGCCCTGGCGCACTTCGAGGTCGATGCCCTTCAGCGCCTTGATGCGGCCGTAGCAGCTCTCGAGTCCGCTGACCGCGAGCAGGACCTCGCCGCGGCGTGCGGCGGGCCCGGGCTCCTGCAGGTGCCCGCTCATCGCCGCGCCGAGGCCGACCGAATCCGGCGCGAGGCTCGCGACGCGGTGGAAGAGTTCCCGGAACTCGGCGCGCGCCTGCGCCCCGAACAGCGGATCGGCGTTGTCGAGGAAGGCCTCGTCGATCGCCGCCCAATCCTCGGCGGTGAGCACCTCGCGCGCGAGCGGCAGCGCGTCCTTTTCCTCGGTGCGGATGTGCGCCTTCAGCGCCTGCGTGTACGTGCGCAGCGCCGCGGTGAACGCCGCGTTGTCGAGTTCGCCGCGGGCGCTCTCCGCGAGCTGGCCGCGCAGCGCGGCGAGCACCTCCGGCCCGTTGCGGTGCTCGGCCTGCAGGCGCGCGAGCACGGCCTCGGCCCCGGGGCTGCGCCGGCGCAGCGCGGGGAAGAGGAAGCCGTCCTCCTTCGCGTGGTGGCAGCCGTCCATGAACTGCTCGATGTAGTCGAACACCGCGCCGAAGAACGGGCGGTCGACGCCGGCACCGCCGTCGATCTCGTCCGCCACGGCATCGAGCGTGACGACGATGCGCCACAGGTTGCGGTGTTCCTCGCTGATGATGGTCAGTGCCTGCATGTCCGGGCCTTACGCGTGCGTGCCGAGGTAGGCGGCGATCACGTTCGGGTCGCGCCGCACCTCCTCGGCCGTGCCCTCGGTCAGCTTCCTGCCGTAGTCGAGGACCAGGATGCGGTGCGAGATGTTCATCACCATCTTCATGTCGTGCTCGACCAGCACGACGGTGATGCCCGAGTCGGCGAGGCGGCGGATCAGCTCGTCGACCTCGTGCGTCTCGGTCGGGTTGAGGCCGGCCGCCGGCTCGTCGAGGAACAGGAGCCGAGGCTTCATGGCGAGCGCGCGCGCGATCTCCATGCGCTTCAGCGCGCCGTACGGCATGGCGTCGGCATTCGCCTGCACGTACCGCTCGAGGCCGACGAAGCGCATCAGCTCCGCCGCCTCGTCGCGCAGCGCGCGGTCGCGGTGGCGCAGCGACGGCAGGCGCAGCGCCGCCTTGAGCGGGTTGCGGTCGAGCCGCAGGTGCGCGCCGACCATCACGTTCTCCAGCGCGCTCATGTTCATGCACACCTGGAGGTTCTGGAAGGTGCGCGCCACGCCGCGGCGCGCGAGTTCGTTCGGCGAGCGGCCCTGGATCGGCTCGCCCTCGAGCCGGATCTCGCCCGTCGTCGGCCGGTACACGCCGGTGACGAGGTTGAAGAGGGTGGTCTTGCCGGCGCCGTTGGGGCCGATGACCGAGTAGACGATGCCGGGGTCGATGGAGAACGACACGTTCTGCACCGCCTTCACCCCGCCGAAGTGGATCGAGAGGTCGACGACGTCGAGCAGCGCCACGGTCAGTCTCCCTTGCGCAGCTTCGCCGCCAGCGTCGGCACGAGGCCGCGCGGCAGGAAGATCATGCACAGGATCAGCACCATGCCGAACGCCACCGTCTCCCACCCCTCCAGCGCCGCGAGCGCCTGCGGCAGCGCGGTCAGCAGCACGGCCCCGACCAGCGAGCCGTACACCGACGCCATGCCGCCGACGACGACCATGGTGACCAGCTCGATCGAGTGGAAGAAGTCGGCGATGCCGGGCGTCACGAAGCCGACGTAGAGCGCGGTGACGCTGCCCATGATGCTCGCGAAGACGGCGGACATCACGAAGATCGCGACCTTGTAGCGGACCACGTCCACGCCGACGACCTGCGACGCGACCTCGGAACCGTGCAGCGCGCGCAGCGCCCGGCCGAACGGCGAGTCGATGAGGTTGAGCGACGCCCACACGCTGACCGACAGCAGGAACGCGACGACCCAGTACCACTGCCGGTCGTTGGCCAGTTCGAAGCCCAGCAGGCTCATCGGCGGCACCGGCATGCCGTCCGGGCCGCCGGTGAACGCGGCCTCGGTGCGGATCGCGATGTTGACGATGATGCCGAGCCCGAGCGTGGCCATCGCGAGGTAGTGGCCCTTGAGCTTGAAGATCGGGCGCGCCACGAGCGCGGCGAGCAGCGCGGCGGCGACGGCGCCCGCGGCCACCGCGGCGAGCGGCGGCCATCCGAAGTGCGTCGGCAGCACTGCGCTCGCGTAAGCGCCGATGCCGATGAACGCGGCGTGGCCGAGGCTGATCTGCCCCGCGAAGCCGATCAGCAGGTTGAGCCCGAGCACGATGACCGCGTTGATCGCCATCCGGATCGCGAGGTCGAGGTAGAAGCTGTTGGGCACGACGAAGGGCAGCACGGCCAGGATGGCCACGACCACCAGCAGGCCGGCGTAGGCGCTCTTGCGCATGCTCACACCCGGTCCGTGACCTTGCCGCCGAAGAGGCCGCGCGGCATGAAGAAGAGGATGAGCAGGATCAGCACGAACGGGATCGCGTCCTTGTACGCGGACGAGATGTAGCCCGCGCCCATCGCCTCGAGGATGCCGACCAGCAGGCCGCCGACGACCGCACCGAGGCCGTTGCCGAGCCCGCCCACGACCGCGGCCACGAAGCCCTTCAGGCCCAGCATGATGCCGACGTCGTACGACGTCATCGTGATCGGGGCCACCAGGATGCCGCCGACGGCACCGAGCGCCGCGGAGAGCGCGTAGCTCATGAACAGCACCCAGCCCGTGTTGATGCCCGCGAGCTGCGCGGCGAGGCGGTTGTACGACGTGGCGAGCATCGCCTTGCCGGCCAGCGTGCGGTTGTAGAAGAACCACAGCGCGACGACGACGATCGCGGTCACGCCCAGCACCCACAGGCTCTGCGGCATCAGCGTCGCGCCGAGGATGTTGATCGGCGTATCGCCGGAGAAGGCGGGCAGCGCGTGCGTGCCCTTGCCGAGCGTGACCTGCACGATGCCGCGGATGACGAGCGACGCGCCGATGGTGATGATGATGAGCGTCACCGTCTCGGCGCCCTTGACCGGCTCGATGGCGAGCTTCTCGACCAGCACGCCGACGAAGGCGGGGACGAGGATCGCGAGCAGCACCGCGGCCGGCATCGGCAGGCCCGACTGGCTGAAGAACACGGCGAGCATGCCGCCCAGCATGATGAACTCGCCCTGCGCGAAGTTGATGACGTTGCTCGCGTTGTAGACGAGCGTGAAGCCGAGGGCGGCGAGCGCGTAGGTCGCGCCGACCGTGACGCCGGAGAAGAGGTACTGCAGGAACTGGGCGAGCATCACTGCCCCCGTCCCGCGGGCGGGCGATCCGCCCCGCTGTGCTGCGTCATGGCCGGGCCTCCTGGTGTGCGGTCGGCGTCGTTCGCAAGCGCCGTTCTCGCAGGTCGTATTCTGAAATACAGAATCGATTACGTCAATAAAAAGATACAGAAAAAGACTGTTTTTCTCGTTTTCGGTATCGAAATTAGGGGGCGCCCGGGGTCGCCGCCGGGCTGCGGCGCGGACCCCCGGCCTAGCCGCCTTCCCGCTCGGGTCCGGGGTCCTCCGGGCACCCCAGGCGGTGCGACAGCGCTGCCGCGGCCCGCTTCAATTCCGTTACAACCAATCCGTCCAGGCGGAAGTCGGCTGTACCACGTACGCCGACCACCACGAGGGCCATCGTGATCTCCCGCCGCAGGTTGAAGACGGGGGCGGCGAGCGCCTCCACGCCCTGCGCGAAGTAGCCGTCCGAGATCGCCGCGACCCCGTCCGTGCGCACGCGCTCCAGCATCGCGTCGACCCCGGCACGCGTGCGCAGGTCCTCGGGCAGCCGCAGCGTCTTCAGTTCCTCGGCGACGATCGGCGCCGTGCGGGTCTTCGGCAGCCAGGCCGCGAACACGCGCCCCGACGCCGAGTTGAGGAGGTTCATCTGCGCGCCGGTGACGACGTTCACCGTGATCGAGCGGCGCGGCCGCTCCCAGCGGACGATCACCGGGCCGCGGTCGCCCCAGATCGCGAGCGCGGTCGTCTCGTTGATGCGGTCGCGCAGGTCGGCGATGGCCGTGAGGCCGAGGCGGACGCGGTCGAGGCGGTCGATCGCCACCATGCCGATGTTGAGCGCGAAGCCGCCCAGGTCGTAGCGCGACGTCGCCGGGTCCTGGTCGACGAGCCCGGCGCGGATGAGGCTCACGAGGTAGCGGTGCGCCTTCGACGGCGGCATGCCCGCGGCGGCGGCGATGTCCTTCAGCATCATCGAGCGGTGGCCCTTGACCATCGCCCGCAGGATGCTCATGCCGACCTCCAGCGACTGCACGCCGTGCTGGGCTTCGCGTTCTTCCTTCATGCTGTTCCGCTTCCCCTTGTGGACCCGGCCCTGTGCTTCCCGGCGATGCGCGGCGGATCCGGCCGGCACCGCGCCTGCGCGCTTCCTAGGTCGCCGCCTGCAGCGGATCGTCCTCCGGGAAGCGCTGCGCGAGCGATGCGTCGGCCGGCGGGCACGATTCGTCCGCCAGCGTGAGGTTGTGGTCGAGGTGCCGCTCCGACGGCACGAGCACCCGGCGGTAGATGTCGCGGCACAGTTGTCGCGCGCGCCCGCCGGGCCAATCGGACGGCAGCAGCACCTCCGGCAGTTCCGGGTCGCGCAGCAGCAGCCGGCGATAGTCGTGGATGAGCAGCAGGCGCAGCAGGAACGCCTCCTCGTCGCTGACCTCGCCGTGGCCCGCACGCAGGTCGTCCAGGACCGGCGCGTACGTCGCCACGAACGTGCCGTAGGCGTTGCCCAGTGTGCCCAAGTCCCACGCGCGCGCCACGAGGTCGGACGCGCTCGCCGCCACGCCCGCCTGCGCGTCGGCGGCCACGAGCGGCATCAGCATGGGCAACTGGTCGGCGAATCCTTCCGCGACCAGCGCGTCGAGGGCGGTGGTGAGGTCGGCGCCGGGGTGGATGCAGCAGTCGGGACCGAGCGTGCCGAAGCCCTGCCACGCCAGCGCGCGGCGGATGCCGTCGCGCTCCTTCGCCGGCACCTCGCCGACGAAGAACACGAGCCGCCAGCGCCGGTCCCAGAGCGGGGCGTGCGACGCGTAGATCTGGCGCGCGGCTTCCGCAAAGCGGCGGCGGCCGGTGTCGGTGAGGAGGTAGTCGGCGCGCCGGCCGCGCGTCTCCGTCCGCAGCCACTCCTCCTTGGCGAGGCGGAACACGGCCGTGCGCACGAGGCGCTCGTTGAGGTCGAGCGGCTCCAGCAGGCGGATCAGGCTGCCGAGCCAGATGCGCCCGCCGCGCGGCAGCACCGCGTCGCCGAACAGCGAAATGATGAGCGACCCGGCGTGCAGGCGGCGCTGGGCGCGGAAGTCGTCGAGGCGCTGCGTGATGGCGTGGCGCACGGGGCGGGGCGCGGACAGGGTGGACGGCGAGGTCTGCATGGTACTGGTTCGGGGCGCGGATCGCGTGGCGGGAGGGAGGGGGCGGTGGGACTCGCGTCAGCCGGCCAGCGGCAGGACCACGCGCTTCAGCTCCGCGTCGTCGGGATGCGCGACGACCGCGAACCCGAGCTGCGTCATGAGGCGCAGCATCTTCGCGTTGTCGGCGAGCACGTCGCCGACGATGCTGCGGTAGCCCTTGGCGCGCGCGCACTGGATGAGGGCGCCCATCAGGCGCCGGCCGAGGCCGCACTTCTGCCACGTGTCGGCGACGGCGAGCGCGAACTCCACCGTCTCGCCGTCGGGGGTCTGCGTGTAGCGCGCGCTGCCGACCTGCCGCTCCGTGCCGTCCTCGTCCACGGTGGCGATCAGGGCGAGCTCGCGGTCGTAGTCGACCTGCGTGAAGCGGGCGATCATCGCCGGCGAGAGCGCCCGCGTCGCGTCCATGAAGCGGAAGCGGCGCGCCTCGTCCGAGAGCCCGCGCACGAAGGCCTGCTCGAGCGGCGCGTCCTCCGGGCGCACCGGCCGCACACGCACCACGCGCGCGTCGCCCACCAGCCACTCCTGGCACAGCTCGGCCGGGTACGGATGGATCGCGAGATGCGCGTACCGGCCCGCGCCGGTCGCGGCGTTGGGATCGATCACGATGCGCACGTCGCCCACCCGTGCGCCGTGGTCGTCGACGACGAGCGGGTTGATCTCGACTTCCTGCAGCCACGGCAGCTCGCACGCCATCTCGGACAATGCGAGCAATACGCCCTCGACCACGGCGTAGTCGACGGGTGGCATGCCGGGCACGCCCTCCAGCATCCGCGCGACGCGCGTCGAGTCGATGAGGTCGCGCGCGAGGAACGCATTGAGCGGCGGCAGGCAGACCGCGGGGTCCTGCAGCAGCCCGCCGAGCGGACCGCCGGCGCCGAAGCGGATCACCGGGCCGAACGCCGGGTCGCGCACGATCGCGAGTGCCAGGTCGCGGCCGCCGGGGCGCACGTCCTCGTGCTCGATCGCCACCGCCGCCGCGGTGCCGGACGGCAGGCGTGACCGCGCGTGCGTCATCAGCTCCGCGAAGGCCGCGCGGACGGCGGCCGGCGTCGCGAGGCCGGCGCGCGCGTCGGCGCCGCCGGCGCGCCGCGGCAGGTCGGGGCTCTCGATGCGCATGGTCGCCGGCGTGCCGACGTGCTCGGCGGCAAACATCGCCTCGGTGGGGGTGCGCGCGACCATGACCTGCGGCGCCGGGATGCCGAAGCTGCGCAGCAGCGCGCGCGCCTCCATGGCCGAGAGCACCGTGCGCCGCTCGGCGACCAGCGCCTCGACCAGCGACCGCGCGTCGGTGGTGCCGGCGAGGTCGACGGGCCGGGTTTGCGCCGGCGCCTGGATCAGCAGTTCCTGGTTGCGGTAGTAGCGCGAGATGGTGCTGAAGAGCTCGATGACGGTGTCGGGCGTGCGGAACACCGGGATGCCGGCATCCTCCAGGATGCGGCGCGCCTCGACGATGTGCTCGCCGCCCATGAACGAGCAGCACAGTGTAAGCGCGCGCTTGCGCGCAACCTCGACGATGCCGCGCGCCACCGCCGCGGGGTGCGCCAGCGCGAGCGGCGAGAGCACGACCAGCGTCGCGTGCACGCCCGGATCGGCGGCCAGCGCGTCGATCGTCGCGAGGTAGCGCTCGGGCGTCGCGTCGCCGCCCAAGTCGATCGGCATCGTGCCGTTCCAGTCGGCCGGGAGGAAGCGCTTCATCGCGGCCACGGTGTCGGGGGCGAGCCTCGCGAGCGGCACGCCCTGCGCGCGGGCGGCGTCGGCCGCCATTGCACCGGGGCCGGTGCCGTTGCTCATGATCGCGAGGTGGTTGCCGCGCGGCCGGAAGCCGGACGCCAGCGCCTTCGCGGCGTGGAAGAGCTGGCCGATGGCGCGCACCCGCACCACGCCCGCACGCCGGATCGCGGCGTCGAACACCGCGTCCTCCAGCGCGTCGTCGGTGTTCGACTTGAGGAGGATGATGGGTTTCGCGCGCGCGGCGGAGCGCAGCGAGCTCATGAAGCGGCGCGCGTTGCGCACGCGCTCGACGTGCAGCAGGATGTAGCGCGTCTCCTCGTCGTACACGAGGTAGTCGAGCGCGTCCCCGAAGTCGACGTCGGCGGCATTGCCGAGCGCGCAGGCGGACGAGATCCCGATGTGGTTCATCGCCGCCCAGTCGATCACCGCGGCGCACATCGCTCCCGACTGCGCGACGAGGGCCAGGTCGCCGGCGTCGGCCGGGCCCGACGCGAACGTGGCGTTGAGGTGCAGCGACGGCCGGATCACGCCGACCGACTTGGGACCCAGGAGCCGCACGCCGAGGCTGCGCGCCGTGTCGAGGATCCGCCGCTCGACCATCGCGGCCGACGCGCCGGCTTCCGCCGGGTTGGTGACGACGACCGCGTGGCCGATGCCGGCGCGGCCGCACTGCTCGATGATCTGCGGAATGCCGCGCGGGGCCGTCGTCACGATGGCGACGTCGCACGGGCTTTCGAGCCGGTCGAGCGACGGCACGCAGGCCACGCCCAGGATTTCCGCGTGCCGCGGGTTGACGGCGACGACCTTGCCCTCGTAGCCGCCCGCGAGGATGTTGCGCAGCACGGCGTTGCCGATCGTCGCCTCGTTCTCCGACGCGCCGACCACCGCGATCGACCGCGGCTCGAGGAGGGCCCGCAGGTAGTGGCGCGTCAGCATGGCGCTCGGCCGGGGGTCAGTGCTGCGCGGCAGGGACCGCCTGCTGCGAGTAGAAGCCCTCGGTGTGGATGAGCTTGTCGCTCGCGCCGAGTTGCTTCGCCGCCGCCACGCACGCCTCGACGAACCCCGGGCTGCCGGCCGCGAAGACGCTGTGCTTCGACAGGTCCGGGAAGAGGCCGGGCAGGATCGCGTCGATGCGGCCGTCGAGGTAGCCCTCGGCCTTCTCGCGCGTCAGCGTGATCTTGTAGTCGAAGTTGCGGTGCTTGGTGCGCCACCACGACAGGAGGCCGACGCTGTAGACGTCCTCGCGGGTGCGCGCCGAGTAGAGCAGGGTGACCGGCTTGCGGTACCCGCGGCGCAGCGCGGTCTCGGTGAGGCCCATGATGGGTGCGAGGCCCGTGCCGGCCGCGAGGCACAGCACCGGCGTGTCCACCGACGGGTCGCCGATGAACGTCCCGTAGGCGCCGGAAATCTTGATCGACGCGCCGATGGGGAGCGTCTCGTGGATCCACTTGCTGGTGATGCCCTCGTCCGCCTTCGCGACCTGCAGCACGATCTCGCCGTCGGTGCGCGGCGCGTTGCTGATCGAGTAGGCGCGCGCGGGGATGCCGTTGCGCTCGTCGCCGATGGTGACGTACTGGCCGGGCCAGTAGCGGATGGGCTGGCCGACCGGGCGCAGGCGCAGTTCCACCACGCGCACCGCGATCTCCCGCTTGTCGACGACGACGAACAGCGCGTTCTCGCGCGGGGGGAAGAGGATCGGCTGCGCGTCCTTCGTGCCCCACTCGATCACCATCTCGTCGGAGATCGGCTTGGCCATGCACATGAGGCCGAAGCCCAGGCGCCGCTCCTCCTGCGAGAGCGCCATGTCGAGGACCATGCCCTGGTCGAACTGCCCGGACACGACCTTGACCTTGCACTCGCCGCACGCGCCGGCGCGGCAGTTGTTGGGCAGGGCGTAGCCCGCCTTCTCCAGGGCCATGAGGACCGTGTCCCCGTAACCGCACTCGACGGACTTGCCGGACGGCTGCATCACGATGCGCGACATGCTGTTGCCTTTCTCCGTTGCGCCATGCGGACCGGCCACCCTCGCGGGCGGCCGGCCGACTGCCTTGCATTGT
This sequence comes from Burkholderiales bacterium, assembly GCA_046347715.1. Classification (GTDB taxonomy): domain Bacteria; phylum Pseudomonadota; class Gammaproteobacteria; order Burkholderiales; family Casimicrobiaceae; genus VBCG01. Next base: position 301,824 of record JAXMFO010000005.1, on the reverse strand, counting down.
GCCTTGCGGCTCCCGTCAGAACACCGGGATGATGTCTTCCATCGCGGTGTCCGACACTTCCTCGCCCGTGATGCCCACTTCCGGGATCGCGGGGAAGGGGATGTTGTACTTGTCGAGCACACCCTTCAGGTTGATGATGGCCTTGCGCCAGTTCTCCTTCTTCATCTCGTACGTCGGGATGCCGAAGCCGGCGCCGCGGGCCACTTCCTCGGCCTCGCGCTGGTTGGCGATGAAGTCGGCGGGCAGGTCCCAGAAGTCCGCGGGCGGCTCGAACAGCACGGCCGACAGGAACAGGTAGCCGGCGCGGATCTGCTTGGTGATGACCGAGCGGTTCTCCGGGCCCATCTTCGGGTAGTCGCGCTCCATCACGGCCATGCAGATGGCCATGTGGCGGCCCTCGTCCCGGCCGATGTTCTTGAAGCCTTCCTTGAAGACCGCCTCGCGCGAGTTGTCGTACATCTGCTTGAAGATGGTCGCGGCGGCGATCTCGCCCATCAGGAACGAGCTGAACAGCACCGCGAGGTCGTAGCGCGGCACGGCGGACTTGTAGCCGGTCCAGTAGCGCGCGCCGTTGAAGTAGAGCCACTTCGCGTTCTTCTGCAGGCGGCGGCCGAGCTCCGTCTTCGGCTGGTACGTGATGGCGTCCGGGTGGCCGAGCAGCTTGGTGATCGCGAGGCCGCACATGATCTCGTGGTTCTGCTCGTCGCGGGTGACCGAGAAGAAGCACTTGCGCACCGGGTCTTCCTCGTGCACCTCGTACGTCTTGATGAGCGCCTCGGCGAACACCGGCGGCGCGGAGGCGTCGAAGACGGAGAGCAGTGTCCACCAGTAGGCGATGGCCTCACGCTCCTCCCAGGTGTAGCTCTCGACGTCCAGCGTGTCCCAGGGCAGCTTCTCCGGGTCCCAGTTCTCGCGCAGGGAGGCTTCCCAGACTTCCTGCAGCTTCTTCGTGTGCGAGTGCCAGGACAGCGGATAGATGTTCGGCTGCGGCGTCTCGGGCGGGAATTCCATCTTGTCCGAAAGACGTTCCTTGATGTGGGCCATGCGTTCGCTCCTCGGTGTCGGCTTGGGCTGGGTCGGTGTGTGGGTGCCCCGGGTTCGGGCGACCGGGAGCCATCATGATACAAATAGAATCGTATGTCAACACATAAACGTATCGTAACGATGGTGCATTGCAACGAAACCGGTTTCGCTAAAGGGAATGCCGGGGTGATGCCGGATCTTTTGCACGCCTTAACAGTCCGCCAAGTATAGGGTTTTATCGATTGCAAGGGAATGTATTTCGGTTAAGGGAATGTTGCGTGCGGTCCAATTTTACGATACAGTCTCGCGTCGTTTGAGTGCAGATTCGTAGTATATGAGGCGAACGCAACCCGCCGTCGCCCGCCCGCACCGGTCCCAGGAGAGTCGGATGTCGCACCCGCTGTTCGAGAAGCACCGCCCCACGCTCGAGGCCGCCGTCGCGGCCCTGCACCAACGCGGCTACTGGGCCGCGTTCAACGAGATGCCGAGCCCCAAGGCCTACGGCGAGACCGCGCCCGAGGACGGCAAGCGTGCGTTCGAGGCCCGCCTCGGCCGCCGCTTCGAACTCGACCAGCCGGGCACGGCCGGCTGGCACGGCGGCGAGCGCTCGCCGTACGGCGTCGCCCTCGACGTCACGTACCCGGCGTGCGATGCGGCGGCCCTCGTGCAGGCGGGTGTCGCCGCCATGGACGGCTGGCAGCGCCTCGGCGCCGACGGTCGCGTCGGGCTGTGCGTCGAGATGCTCGACCGCCTCAACAAGCGCAGCTTCGAACTCGCGCACGCGGTGATGATGACCACGGGGCAGGGCTGGATGATGGCATTCCAGGCCGGCGCGCCGCACGCGCAGGATCGCGGGCTGGAGGCGGTCGCCGCCGCGTGGCGCGAGATGCGCTTCGTGCCCGCCGAGGCGACGTGGGAGAAGCCGCAGGGCAAGAACCCGCCGCTCGTGATGCGCAAGCACTTCGAGGTCGTGGGCCGTGGCGTGGCGCTCGTGATCGGCTGCGCGACGTTCCCGACATGGAACACGTATCCCGGCCTCTTCGCCGCGCTCGCCACCGGCAACGCAGTGGTGGTGAAGCCGCACGGCAACGCGATCCTGCCCGCCGCGATCACCGTGCAGGTCATCCGCGGCGTGCTCGCCGAGAACGGCCTCGATCCCAACCTCGTCACGCTGCTGGTCGCGGTCGACGACGCGGTGACCCAGGCCGCCGCGCGCCATCCGGACGTGCGCTCGATCGACTACACCGGCGGCAACGCCTTCGGCGAGTGGCTCGCCCGCCACTGTCCGCAGGCGCACCTCTACGCGGAGCAGGCCGGCGTCAACGTGGTGGTGATGGAGAGCACGGACGCCTACAAGGCGATGCTGCGCAACGTCGCGTTCACGCTGTCGCTCTACTCCGGCCAGATGTGCACGACCAGCCAGGCGATCCTGGTCCCGGCGGCGGGCATCGACACCGACGAGGGACGCAAGTCGTTCGACGAGATCGGCGCCGACCTCGCCGCCGCGGTGGAGGCGCTGCTCGCCAAGCCCGAGGTCGCGTGCGCCGTGCTCGGTGCCGTCCAGTCGCCGGCCACGCTCGCGCGCATCGACGCGGCGCCGGAACTCGGGCGCGTCGTGCTCGCGTCGAAGGCGATCGCGCACCCCGAGTTCCCGCAGGCGGCGGTGCGCACGCCCACGCTGGTCGCCGTCGACGCGGCCGCGGAGGCGGCGTACATGGAGGAGCGCTTCGGCCCCATCAGCTTCCTCGTGCGCTGCGCCGATGCCGGCGACGCGATCGCCCGCGCCGAGCGCATCGTGCGCGAGCGCGGCGCGCTGACCGCGGGGCTGTACTCGACGCGCGACGACGTCGTCGACGCGATGACGCTCGCCACGCTGCGCAGCAAGGTCGCGCTGTCGATCAACCTCACCGGCGGCGTCTTCGTGAACCAGTCCGCCGCCTTCTCCGATTTCCACGGCACCGGCGGCAATCCGGCCGCCAACGCGAGCTACACCGACGCCGCCTTCGTCGCCGGCCGCTTCTGCGTCGTGCAGCGCCGGCGCCACGCGTGAACGACACCATGACCTTCGAGAACATCCGCTACGAGGTGGCCGGCGGCGTCGCCCGCCTGACCCTCAACCGGCCGGACAAGCTCAACAGCTTCACCGAGGCGATGCACGCCGAGGTGCGCGCCGCCCTCGACGCCGTCGAGGCCGACCGCGCGGTTCGCGTGCTCGTACTCACCGGCGCCGGCCGCGGCTTTTGCGCGGGCCAGGACCTGGGCGACCGCGCGGTGCAGATCGAGGCCGGGCAGATGCCGGACCTGGGCGACACGGTGGAGCGCAATTACAAGCCGCTCATCCTGCGCCTTGCGGGACTGCGCGTGCCGACGATCGCCGCGGTGAACGGCATCGCCGCCGGCGCGGGCGCAAGCCTCGCGCTGGCGTGCGACCTCGTGGTCGCCGCGAAGTCCGCCTCGTTCCTGCAGGCGTTCAGCAGGATCGGACTCATCCCCGACACCGGCGGCACGTGGTTCGTGTCCCAGCGCGTCGGGATGGCGCGCGCCATGGGGCTCGCGCTGCTCGCCGAGAAGCTGCCGGCGGAGAAGGCGGCCGACTGGGGGCTCATCTGGGCGGCGGTCGACGATGCGCAATTCCCGGCGACCATCGACGCGCTCGCCGCGCAGCTCGCCGTCGCGCCGACCAAGGCGCTGGTGCGCACCCGGCAGGCGATGCACGCCGCGCGCACCAGCACGCTGGAGGAGCAGCTCTCCCTCGAGGGTTCCTACATGCGGGAGCTGGGCTTCAGCGCCGACTACGCGGAAGGCGTGGCCGCCTTCATGAACAAGCGCCCACCGCGGTTCACGGGCGAATGATGGCGGCGCTTCCGACATCGACCGTCGTCGCGGTCGTGGGCACCGGTGCCATGGGCAGCGGCATCGCCCAGATCGCGGCCGCCGCCGGTCATCGCGTGGTCATGTTCGACAGCCGTCCGGGCGCGGCGGGCACCGCGACCGCAAGCCTCGGAGCGCAGTACGCGCGGCTTGCGGAGAAGGGCCGGATGAGCGCCGCGGACGCGCAGGCCGCCGCCGGCCGCATCGCCGCCGCGGCCACGCTCGCGGACCTGGCCCCCGCCGGGCTCGTGGTCGAGGCCATCGTCGAGGACCTGGACGCCAAGCGGACGCTGTTCCGCGACCTCGAGGCGCTGGTCGCGCCGGACGCGATCCTCGCCACCAACACGTCGTCGATCTCGATCACCGCGATCGCGGCGGGCCTCGCGCACCCCGGACGGGTCGCGGGCCTGCACTTCTTCAATCCGGCGCCGCTGATGCCGCTGGTCGAGGTGATCTGCGGTCTCGTCACCGACCCTGCGGTGATGGACACGCTGTTCGACACCGCCGCGGCCTGGGGCAAGACGCCCGTGCGCGCGACCACCACGCCCGGCTTCATCGTCAACCGCGTCGCCCGGCCCTACTACGGCGAGGCGCTGCGCCTGCGCTCCGAGTGCGCGGCCGACAGCGCGACCATCGACGCGCTGTGCCGCGAGGCCGGCGGCTTCCGGATGGGCCCGTTCGAGCTGATGGACATGATCGGCCTGGACGTGAACTTCGCGGTGACGCGCTCGGTCTGGAACGCCTATTTCCAGGACCCGCGCTTCACGCCGTCGCTCATCCAGCAGGAACTGGTGGCGGCCGGCCTGCTCGGCCGCAAGACCGGGCGCGGGTTCTACGATTACCGCGAGGGCGCGGCGCGTCCGGCGCCGGCGACGGAAGCCCCGCAGTCCGTGCCCCAGCGCATCGAGCTGCACGGCGCGTCGGTCGCGGCCGGCGCGCTGGCGGCGCGGCTTCTCGCGCGCAACGTGCCGTTCACGCGCCACGCCGGCGACGGCGACCGCATCGCGGTGGTCGACGGCGTCACCGTCTGCGTCACCGACGGCCGCACCGCCACGCAGCGGGCCGCGAAGTCCGGCCAGCCGGCGACCGCGGTGATCGACCTGGCCCTCGACTACGCGAAGGTGGAGCGGCTCGCGTTCGCCCCGGCGCTGCAGTGCCCGGCCGCCGACGCGGCGCGCGTGGCGGGGCTGCTGCAGGCCGCGGGCATCGCAGCCACGCGCGTGGCGGACACCCCGGGGCTCGTGCTGATGCGCACCGTGGCGATGCTCGCCAACGAGGCCGCCGACGCGGTCAACCAGGGCGTATGCTCGGCCGACGGCGCGGACACGGCGATGCGGCTCGGCACCAACTATCCGCGGGGTCCGCTCGCGTGGGCGGACGCGGTCGGCGTGCGCGGCGTGGTCACCGTCCTCGAAAACCTGGGCGCGCACTACGGCGAGGACCGCTACCGCGTGTCCCCGTGGCTGCGCCTGCGCGCCGATGCCGGAGTGAACTGCCATGACTAGCCACCATGTGGACGCGGAGGCCCTCGCGCAGGAAGTGGGCAAGGTGATGTGGGCGCACGACCAGGCGAGCCAGTCGCTCGACCTGCGCCTGCTCGACATCGCGCCCGGCCGCGCGCGGGTGGAGCTCAAGGTGCGCCGCGAGATGACCAACGGCTTCGGCATCTGCCACGGCGGCGTGATCTTCACGCTCGCCGACAGCGCGTTCGCGTATGCCTGCAACAGCCACAACAAGAATACGGTGGCCTCGGCCTGCCACATCGACTTCCTGGCGCCCGCGAAGGTCGGCGAGACGCTGATCGCCGAGGGCGTCGAGCAGTCGATGGCGGGGCGCACCGGCGTCTACGACATCACGGTCCGCAACGGCGACGGCCGCGCCGTCGCGCTGTTCCGCGGCAAGGCCTACCGCATCAACGGCGAAGTGATCGCCACCCTGGCCCAGGCCGGCGTAGCCTGACCCCACCACGAAGCGAGGAGACCGACGAATGGCAACGAAGCGCCCGTCCCGGGACACCCTGGAACCGATCGAGAAGGCGAGCCGGGACGAGATCACCGCGCTGCAGCTCGCCCGCCTCAAGTGGTCGCTGCAGCACACGTACGACAACGTGGCGCCGTGGCGCCAGAAGTGCGAGGCGAAGGGCGTGCACCCGGGCGACGTGAAGGAACTCGCCGACCTCGCGCGCTTCCCGTTCATGACCAAGCTCGACCTGCGCGACCACTACCCGTTCGGGCTCTTCGCCGTGCCGCGCAACCGGCTCGCGCGGCTGCACGCGTCGTCCGGCACGACCGGCAAGCCGATCGTGGTCGGCTACACGAAGAACGACCTCGACCACTGGGCGAACCTGATCGCGCGGTCGCTGCGCGCCGCCGGGGTGGAGCCGGGCGACATGGTGCACAACGCGTACGGCTACGGCATGTTCACCGGCGGCCTCGGCGCCCACTACGGGATCGAGCGCGCCGGCTGCGTCGTGGTGCCGATGTCGGGCGGGCAGACCGAGAAGCAGGTCCAGCAGATCATCGACTTCCAGCCGGACGCGATCATGGTGACGCCGTCCTACTCGCTGGTGATCGCCGAGGAGTTCGAGCGCATGGGCATCACGCCCGACCAGATCTCGCTCAAGATCGGCATCTTCGGCGCCGAGCCGTGGGGCGAGGGGATGCGCGCCGAGATCGAGAAGAAGCTCGGCATCGACGCCATCGACATCTACGGCCTCACCGAGGTGATGGGCCCGGGCGTGGCCAACGAGTGCATCGAGACCAAGGACGGCCCGGTGATCTGGGAAGACCACTTCTACCCCGAGATCATCGACCCCGAGACGGGCGAGGTGCTGCCCGACGGCGAGGAGGGCGAGCTCGTCTTCACGTCGCTCACGAAGGAGGCGTTCCCGGTCATCCGGTACCGCACGCGCGACCTCACCCGCCTGCTGCCGCCGACCGCGCGCTCGTTCCGGCGCCTCGGGCGCATCACGGGCCGCTCCGACGACATGCTGATCATCCGCGGCGTCAACGTGTTCCCGACGCAGATCGAGGAGCAGGTGCTGCGCGACAAGCGGCTCGCGGGCAACTACCAGCTGGTGGTAAGCCGCACCGGCCACATGGACGACCTCGAGGTGCGTTGCGAGATCCAGCGCGAGCTCGCGGGCCAGCTCGGGCCGGCCGAGCGCGCGGCGATCGCGAAGGAACTCGCGCACCACATCAAGACCATGATCGGCGTCACCGCGCACGTCAACGTGCTGCAGCCCGACGAGATCCCGCGCACGCTGGTCGGCAAGGCCAAGCGCGTGATCGACCAGCGCCAGAAGCAAAACTAGGAGCCACCCCGATGCCCGAAGCCTTCATCTGCGACGCGATCCGCACGCCCATCGGCCGCTACGGCGGCGCGCTGTCCGGCGTGCGCACCGACGATCTCGGCGCGGTCCCCCTCAAGGCGCTCGTCGAGCGCAACCCGGGCGTGGACTGGGCCGCGGTCGACGACGTCATCTACGGCTGCGCCAACCAGGCGGGCGAGGACAACCGGAACGTGGCGCGGATGTCCGCGCTGCTGGCCGGCCTGCCCGTCGACGTGCCCGGCACCACCGTCAACCGCCTGTGCGGCTCCGGCATGGACGCGGTCGGCCTCGCGGCGCGCTCGATCAAGGCCGGCGAGGCCGACCTCATGATCGCCGGCGGCGTGGAGAGCATGTCGCGCGCGCCGTTCGTGATGGGCAAGGCCGAGACCGCGTTCTCGCGCTCGGCGACCATCTTCGACACCACGATCGGCTGGCGCTTCGTGAACCCCGCGATGAAGCGCCTGCACGGCACGCACTCGATGCCGGAGACCGCCGACAACGTCGCCGCGGACTTCGGCATCGCGCGCGCCGACCAGGACGCGTTCGCCATCCGCTCGCAGCAGCGCTGGGGCGTGGCGCACGCGGCCGGCCGGTTCAAGGACGAGATCGTGCCGGTGATGATCCCGCAGAAGAAGGGGGACCCGAAGGCGTTCGACACCGACGAGCACCCGCGGCCGGACACCACGCTGGAGGCGCTCGCGAAGCTGAAGGGCGTGAACGGGCCCGACCTCACGGTCACGGCGGGCAACGCGTCCGGCGTCAACGACGGCGCCTGCGCGCTCGTCGTCGCCTCCGAGGCCGCCGCCGCGCGTCACGGCCTGACGCCGTGCGCCCGTGTCGTGGCGATGGCCACCGCGGGCGTCGCGCCGCGCATCATGGGCTTCGGCCCTGCGCCGGCGGTGCGCAAGCTGCTCGCGCGCACGGGGCTCGCGTTGACGCAGATGGACGTCGTGGAGCTGAACGAAGCCTTCGCCGCGCAGGCGCTCGCGGTGCTGCGCGACCTCGGGCTGCCCGACGACGCTCCGTTCGTGAACCCCAACGGCGGCGCGATCGCGCTCGGCCATCCGCTCGGCATGAGCGGCGCCCGGCTCGTGACCACCGCCACCTACGAACTGAATCGCAGCAAGGGCCGTTACGCGCTGTGCACGATGTGCATCGGCGTGGGGCAGGGCATCGCGATGATCATCGAACGTGTCTGACACCTTACCAAGGAGGAGCCACCCATGAAGCCGTCCCTCAGCAGGTTATTCGCCGGCGCCGCGCTGGCCTTTGCAGCCCTCGCCGCACAGGCGGCCGACCCGATCAAGATCGGCTCGGTCCTGTCCGTGACCGGCCCCGCCGCGTTCCTGGGCGACCCGGAACTGAAGACGCTGCAGCTCTACGTCGACGACATCAACAAGAAGGGCGGCGTGCTCGGCCGCCCGCTGCAGCTCGTTCACTACGATGACGGCAGCGACGCCAACAAGGCCAACGGCTTCGGCAAGCGCCTCATCGAGGACGACAAGGTCGACATCCTGATCGGCGGCACGACCACCGGCTCGACGATGTCGATCGTCCCGCTCGCCGAGAAGGCCGGCGTGCCGTTCATCTCGCTCGCCGGCGCCGTGGTGATCGTCGAGCCCGTGAAGAAGTGGGTGTTCAAGACCCCGCACACGGACCGCATGGCCGCCGAGAAGGTGTTCGAGGACATGAAGAAGCGCGGGATCACCAAGGTCGCGCTGCTGTCCGAGACGAGCGGCTTCGGCCAGTCCGGCAAGAAGGAGACCGAGGCGGTCGCCGCCAAGTACGGCATCACGCTCGTCGCCAACGAGACCTACGGTCCGAAGGACACCGACGTGAGCCCGCAGCTCACCAAGATCAAGGCGACCCCGGGCGTGCAGGCCGTGTTCGTGTTCGGCCTGGGCCAGGGTCCGGCGATCGTCACCAAGAACTACAAGCAGCTCGGCCTCACGCTGCCGATGTACCAGTCGCACGGCGTCGCCTCCGACGAATACCTGAAGCTCTCCGGCCCCGCGGCCGAGGGTGTGCGCCTGCCGTCGCCGGCGCAGCTCATCCCGACCAAGCTGCCCGCCAACGACCCGCAGAAGCCCGTCGTCAACGCCTACGAGAACGCGTACAAGGCGGCGTACAAGGCCGACGTGTCCACGTTCGGCGGCTATGCGTACGACGGCCTGATGCTCGCCGTCGAGGCGTTCAAGAAGGCGGGCTCCACCGACAAGGCGAAGGTCCGCGACGCGCTCGAGGCGACCAAGGGGTACGTGGCCACCAGCGGCACGTTCAACATGAGCCCGACCGACCACATGGGCCTCGACCTCTCGGCGTTCCGCATGCTCGAGGTCAAGAACGGCGACTGGATCATCGTCCAGTAAGCTACGCTGTCGCGTTCACGCGGCCGCCCCCCGGGCGGCCGCTTTCTTTGGGAGCCACGCATGTCCAGTTTCGTGTTGACCGAGGTGCACGGCAAGGTCGGCCTCATCCGCATCAACCGTCCGGAGGCGCTCAATGCGCTGAACGACGAGATCGTCGACGGCATCGGCGCCGCGGTCGACGCCTTCGAGGCCGACGAGAACATCGGCTGCATCGTCCTGACCGGCACCGACAAGGCGTTCGCCGCGGGGGCGGACATCGTGTTCATGAAGGACTTCGACTACGCGCACGCGTACAAGACGGACTTCATCACGCGCAACTGGGACCGCATCAAGTCGGCGCGCAAGCCGGTGATCGCGGCGGTCGCCGGCTACGCGCTCGGCGGCGGCTGCGAGCTCGCGATGATGTGCGACATGATCTACGCCGCCGAGAACGCGAAGTTCGGCCAGCCCGAGATCAAGCTCGGCGCGATGCCGGGCGCCGGCGGGACGCAGCGCCTGCCGCGCGCCGTCGGCAAGGCGAAGGCGATGGACATGTGCCTCACCGCGCGCATGATGGACGCCGCGGAAGCGGAACGCTCCGGCCTCGTCGCCCGCATCTACCCGACGGAGACGCTGGTCGCGGAGACGCTCAAGGCTGCCCAGACCGTCGCCGGTTTTTCGCTGCCGGTGGTGATGATGATCCGCGAGTCGGTGGACCGGTCGTTCGAATCGGCGCTGAACGAAGGGCTGCTCTTCGAGCGGCGCACGTTCCACTCGGTCTTCGCGCTGGAGGACCAGAAGGAAGGCATGGCGGCGTTCGCGGAGAAGCGCAAGCCGGTGTTCCGCAACCGCTGAATGCGCGGGTCCGGTGCCGGCGTGCGCGCCGGCACCGGGCCGCGATGCGGCACGGCGTCCGCGCCCGCGCGGAAGGTCGGGGCGCCCCTGTAGAATCGGCGCACGACCCCCGCCATCGCCGCCGAGGATGTCCCCGCTCCACCGTCGCGTCATCGCCATCGCCTGCCTGTGCGTGCTTGCCGGCTGCGACAACTTCCACCAGAGCGTCGCCATGGGACCGTGGCAGCCGGTCGACGGCGACGAGCCCGCGGCCGCCGACGAGCGCGAGGAGACGCCGATCGTCCTGACCGAGGTGGCGAAGGGCACCGGACCGCGGGTCGAGGTGGGCGACCTCGTCCGCCTGCGCTACCTGCGCACGACCATCGACGCTGACAAGACACCGAGGTCCGCGACGCGGCCGCAGGAGGCGTGGGTGTGGACCGGTCGCGAGCCGGATCCGAACCAGGACATGGCGGGGAATTTCGGCTCGCCCGAACTGCGCATCGCGCTGATTGGGCAGCGGGTCGGCGACCAGCTGGAACTGCGCGTGGAGAAGCGCTATGCGGAGATCAAGGTGCCGCGGTATGCGATCGCCGGCCCGCGGTCACCGCGCACGGGATACAACGAATTCATCGGGCAGTACGACGCGCTGCTTGCGATGCAGGTCGCCGGCGGCGAGTTCGCGTGGAGCCAGCAGGCGTGGTCGCGGATCGAGATCGTCGCCGCGTGCCCCGCCCGGTTCTTCACGCGCACCGCGCGGATGGAGCAGTGGGGCTACGTCCCCGGCCTGATCGGCACCGCGTACGACACGGAGCGTCACGGCGTGTTGCGCTGGAGCGCGATCGAGGGGCAGTGCCCGCCGCCGGGGGGCAAGGTCCGCTTCATGCTGGGGCCCATCTACTGGCGCGCGGAGCCGCGGGTGAGCCACGGCCTCATGGCCTGGCAGATGGCCTACGAGCAGGAGCATTCGCGCGCGCGGCATCCGGAGGACTACGCGTTCGTCACGATCGACGGGCGCACGCTGCCTCCAACTGGCCAATAGCCGCCGGGGCGCCCCGCGTCCGGTCCGGACGCGTGCTTTCGCGTGGCACTCGCGGCCGCCGAGCGCATGCCCTCCGGTTACAATCGAAGTCCGCCGGCCGTGCGCGCCGCCGGTACACGACTTCCGCCTCCCGCCTCGGTTCAGCCCATGCAGCTCGCCATCATCCCCGTCACGCCGTTCCAGCAGAACTGCTCGCTCATCGTCTGCGCCGCCACGCGCCGGGCGGCGTTCGTCGATCCCGGCGGCGAGGTCGACCGCCTGCTCGCGGCGCTCGCGAAGAGTGGCGCGACGCTCGAGAAGATCCTGGTCACGCATGGGCATGCCGATCACTGCGGCGGCGTCGCGGCGCTCGCGGAGCGCACGGGGGTCCCGGTCGAAGGTCCGCAGCGGGAGGACACGTTCTGGATCGACCAGGTGGCCGCGAAGGGCCCGGCGTTCGGCATGCCGGACGCGCGGCCGTTCACGCCGGATCGCTGGTTGGAAGGCGGCGACCAGGTCACCGTCGGCGACCTGCGCCTCGACGTGCGCCACTGCCCGGGGCACACGCCCGGTCACGTCGTCTTCGTCGAGCCCGGGCGCCGGATCGCGTTCGTCGGCGACGTGCTGTTCCAGGGCTCCGTCGGCCGCACCGACTTCCCTCGCGGCGACCCCGATACGCTGGTGAACTCCATCACCACCCAGCTGTGGCCGTACGGCGACGACGTGCAGTTCGTCCCCGGCCACGGGCCGATGTCCACCTTCGGCGCCGAGCGCCGCACGAACCCCTTCGTCGGCGACGCGGTGCTCGCGCGGCGCGGCTAGCGCGGCGCGCGGCCACGCGCGATCAGGGCTTGAACCCGGTCACCTTGTAGACGGCCTCCAGCGTGTCCTTGCCGACGCGCGATTCGTTCTCCTTGTGGACGGGGACGAGCGCCTTCTTCCACGCCGCCTTCTGCGCGTCGGTGAGCTTCGTCACCTCCGACTTGCCCGCCTTGCGGATGCCTTCCAAGGCGTCGTCGTTCTCCTTCTGCGCGATGTCGTTCGCGTACTTCGTCGCGTCGCGCATCGCCCCTTCCAGCGTGGTGCGAATGTCGGGCGGCAGTCCGTCCCAGAATTTCTTGTTCACGATGACGGCATACCCGATGTAGCCGTGGTTGGTCTCGGCGACGTACTTCTGCACCTCGTTGTGCCGCTGCGTCAGGATGTTCGACGGCGTGTTCTCGGAGCCGTCCACGACGCCCGTCTGCATCGCCTGGTAGACCTCGGAGAACGCCATCACCTGCGGGATCGCGCCCAGCGCCTTCATCTCGTCGGACAGCACCTTCGACGACTGGATGCGCATCTTGAGGCCGCGCATGTCCTCGGGGGTGCGCAACGGCTTGTTGGCGCTCATCACCTTGAAGCCGTTGTCCCAGTAGGCGAGGCCGACGATGCCCTTGGGCTCGAGCTTCCTGAAGAGCATCGCGCCGACCGGGCCCTCGGTGACCTTGTGGGTCTCCTGGTAGTCGTCGAAGATGTAGGGCAGGTCGAACACCTCGAACTCGCGCACGCCGAGAGGGCCGAACTTGGCGAGCGATGGTGCCAGCATCTGCACGCTGCCGAGCTGCAGCGCCTCCATTTCCTCGCCGTCCTTGAAGAGCGAGCTGTTGGGGTAGACCTCGACTTTCACGCGGCCCTTGGTGCGCTCTTCCGCGAGCTGCTTGAAGCGCTCCGCGCCCTTGCCCTTCGGCGTGTCGATCGCCACGACGTGGCTGAACTTGATGACGATGGGTTGCTGCGCGAGCGCGGGGAGCGCGAGCGCCAGCGCGACGACCAATGCCGCGATGCTCCGGGCCTTCATGGGTGGATCCTCCTGTTGGTGCGACGTATGGGAGCCCGGTGGGTACCGTACGCCACGGCACGCGCCTGGGTGCGCTCCCCGGCCGCCGGGACGTCGTTCGCCACGATCTTTGCCCCGGCCACCGCGAAACCGGTATCCTATCCGACGCCCATCAGAGCGTCGAACGGGTGCCCCGCACCCCACGCGCCGAAGGCCCCACCGTGCCATCACCCACCGGAGGATCCATGCAGCACACCATCGCCCGCGGCGCTGCCGCGCTCGCCCTCGCGTTCGCGCTGCCCGCGTTTGCCCAGACCGCGGTCCCGGCGCCGGGCGCGAGCCCGCGCGTCGACGCGATCAAGAAGGCCGGCGTGCTGCGCGTCGGCGTGCTCGCCAACGCGCCGTGGCTGGTCGAGAACACCAGCGGCTCGGGCGAGAAGTGGAGCGGCCCCGCGTGGCTGCTCGCCAACGAGTACGCGAAGCGCCTTGGGGTCAAGCTGGAGGCGGTGCCCGTCAGCCACGAGACCAAGGTGCCGGTGCTGGCGTCGAACCAGGTCGACATCTCGGTGACCCCGCTCGCGGAGACGCCGGACCGCCTGAAGGTCGTCGACTTCATCATCTACTCGTCGACCAGCGTTTGCATGTTCGGGCTCGCCAGCAACACGAAGTTCGCGGCCGCCAAGACGGTCGACGACCTCAACCGCCCGGACATCACGATCGCCTATTACACCGGCGGTGGCGAGGAGGGCTGGGTGAAGGAGCGCTTCCCCAAGGCGCAGCTGCGCGGCGTGGCCGGCTCGGGCGTGGCGCCGGTCGAGGAGGTCCTCGCCAACCGCGCCGACGCGGTGCCCATCAACCGCGTGCCGTGGGTCGCGATGGGCCGCAAGCTGAAGCAGCTCGCCGTGCTGCCGAAGGACAACAACTGCCAGAACAGCACCGAGAAGGCGGCCCCCGTCGGCATGGCGATCGACAAGAACCAGCCCGCGTTCCTCGCGTGGACGCGCGCGGTCGAGAAGGAGATCGAGCCGCAGCTGAAGGCCGACGAGGCGCGCGTCGTCGACACGATGAAGTGACGCGGGCTCGCCGACGCAAGCGCGCGGGGCCGGCATTTCGGCGCCCGCGCATCCTGCAGGCCCGCCGTACCCGCCCGGTCGGCGGTGACGCCGCACCCGTGGCCGCCTCCGGTCGCGGCACCGTGCGCTGATGGATTTCGACTTCACCGTCATCACCGACCACTGGCGGTTCCTGGGTTCCGGGCTGCTGGTGACGCTGCTGCTGTCGGTGGCCTCCGGCGCGACCAGCATCGCCGCCGGACTGGCCGTCGCGCTCGCGCGCCTCTACGGCCCGCGGCCGCTGCGGCCGTTGCTCGCGTTCTACGTCGACTCGATGCGCGCGGTGCCGGTGCTCGTCGTGCTCGTCTGGACGTTCTTCGCGCTGCCGATCGTGGCCGGCGTCACGCTGCCGCCGTTCTGGGCGGCGCTGGTCGGGCTCACCGTGCACCTCGCGGCGTACGCGGCGGAGATCGTGCGCGCGGGCATCGAGTCGGTGCGCCCGGGCCAGACGCGGGCCGCGCTGGCCCTCGGGATGTCCGGGGCGGAGGTCCTGCGCCGGATCGTCCTCCCGCAGGCGCTGGTGCGGATGCTGCCCGCGTTCGGGTCGCTGCTCTCGGTGACGATCAAGGACACCGCCATCGCCTCGGTGATCGCCGTGCCCGAACTGATGCGGCAGTCCGAGACGCTCGCCGGCCAGAGCTTCCAGCCGATCGAGGTGTACACGTTCGCGATGCTGGTGTACTTCGTCGTGCTGTTCCCCGTGACGCGCGGCGTGGACCGGCTGTACCGGCGCGTCGCGCACCTCGGGCGGTCATGAGCCGGAGCGCGCCGTGACCCTCGACTGGTCCGTCGTCTGGCAGAACCGCGACCTCCTGGCCGCGGGCACCGCCACGACCATCCTGCTGACCGTCGCGACCATGGTCATCGCGGTGCCGTGTGGCATCGTCGTCGCGGTGCTGCGGATGTACGCGATCCCGCCCGTGCGCGCCTTCGCGACCGGCTACGTCGAGCTCTTCCGCAACCTGCCCCTCATCCTCGTCGTGTTCTGGGCGTTCTACGTCCTGCCGATCCTGACCGGGCTCGCCCTGTCGCCGCTGACCACCGGCCTGCTCGCCCTCGTGCTCAACGTCACCGCCTACAACGCCGAGACGTTCCGCGCCGGCATCAACTCGATCCGCAGGGGCCAGGTCGAGGCCGCGATGGCGCTCGGCATGTCGCGTGCGACCGCGCTGCGCCGCGTGGTGCTGCCGCAGGCGCTGCGCCGGATCACGCCCGTGCTCGCGAGCACGTGGGTGTCGCTGTTCAAGGATACGTCGCTCGTGTCGGTGATCGCGGTCAGCGAGCTGGCCTACGCGGCGATGCAGATCCGCGCGCAGTCGTTCCGGGTGCTGGAGATGCTGACCGCGATGGCCGTCATCTACTGGCTGCTGGGTTATCCGCAGGCGAAGCTTGTCGACTGGATCGAGCGGCGCTGGGCGGTGAAGGAGTGAGGCACCGATGAGGTTGCAGCCATGAACGAGCCGCAGGCGCCGCGTCACGCCGCCGGCCCCATCCTCCGCTACGAAGGCGTGGTCAAGCGCTTCGGCACGCTCACCGTGCTCGACGGCGTCTCGCTCGCCGTCGAGCCGGGGGAGGTCGTGTGCCTCATCGGCCCGTCCGGCTCCGGCAAGTCCACGCTACTGCGCTGCACGAATGGGCTCGAGAAGCTCGACGGCGGCCAGATCTTCTTCGAGGGCCGGCCGCTGCCGGTGGCCGAAGGCGCGCTGCGGGCCGTGCGGGCACGCATGGGGATGGTGTTCCAGAGCTTCGAACTGTTCCCGCACCTGTCCGCGCTCGACAACGTGGCCGAGGGGCCGCGCACGGTGCTGCGCATGCCCGTCGCGGCCGCGCGCGAGCGGGCCCGTGCGTTGCTCGTCAAGGTGGGCCTCGCCGACAAGGCCGGCAACATGCCGGCGGCGCTGTCCGGCGGCCAGCAGCAGCGCGTGGCCATCGCCCGCGCGCTGGCGATGCAGCCCGACGTGATGCTGTTCGACGAACCCACGTCCGCGCTCGACCCCGAGACGATCGGCGAAGTGCTGGGCGTGATGAAGGCGCTCGCCGACGAGGGGATGACGATGGTCGTCGTCACCCACGAGATGGCGTTCGCGCGGCGCGTCGCCGACCGCGTGGCCGTGTTCGACGGTGGCCGCATCATCGAGGAGGGACCGCCGGCCCGGATCTTCGACGCGCCGACGGTTGCCCGCACGCGCGACTTTCTCTCGCATCTCGGCTGGTCGGGGTAGCCGCGCGCGGGCCGTCGCGGCGCGGACGGGGTGAAACCCTGGATTTGCGATTGCGCCGTCCGAGCCGGCGGCGCGTTGCTATGCGCCCGCGACGAAGTGCAGTAATCTGCCCCCGCCGATGGGTCGCCCGCACGACAGCGGGAAGAACAGGCACCGGCCGGCATCGGCGGAGGAGCACACCGCACGGCCCGGGTCGGGCGCAGCGGTGCGGGGCATCGTTCCGTTCGCAGGGACATCGCCGAATATGCTGCAGCGGTCCAGTGTCGGGGACGCCGCCGTCCACCCGCCGGTCGAACTGGTGGTCGGGGCACCCACGACCGTCGACATCTACGGTCCCGACGGCGTGCTGTTGCTGCGCGCGGGGTCCGTCATCCGCTCGGAGGCCCAGCGCGACCTGCTGCTGGAACGGCAGGCGAGTGCGGTTGGCGCCGGCGTGCCGGACGCGATCGATGCGCCACCGGCCGCGACCCTCGACGCGATCGCCGAGTCGCTGCGCGAGGGTTGCGGAGACCCCGATGGCGCCACCCGGGAACGAAGCGTCCTGCCGCGGTTGCGCTCGCCCGTGGAGGCGGTGCAACTGACGCTCACGATCGGCGACGTGCGCAGGAAGGTCCCCGTCGAATTCGTGGGCATCCTCGGGCGCGAGAGCATCGTCGTGGCCGCGCCCGAGTGGCAGGGCCAGCCCTTCCTGCCGAACCGCGGCGCCGCCGTGTCGGTGCGCCTGTTCGCCGGCCGCGGCATCCACCTCTTCGACACCACGGTCCTCGCAGCGTCCACCCAGCCGCTCGCGCATCTCCACCTCGCCGTTCCCACGCAGTGCGCGACCATGGAGTTCCGGCGTCATCCGCGCCTGCGTGTCGACATCCCGGTCGTCGTGCACCGGGGCAATGCGTCGACGCTCGGTGCCACGCTCGAGAACCTCTCGGTCGGCGGCTGCCGGGTCCGCGCGCGGGAGCCGCTCGGCGAGGTCGAGGATCGGGTCGCGGTCAGCTTCTCCCTGCGCGTGGAGGGTGGCGAGGCCCCGCTGCGCATCGCCGCGATCGTGCGCAATCGCGACGGACCGCATGCCAACGGCACGTGGAGCACGGGGCTCGAGTTCGTGCAGCTGGCGGCGGGCGATCGCCTGGCGCTGTACGCGTTCGTGCAGGCGGAGATGTATCGCGACTGACCCCGGGACTTGACCCTCTTCCGGTTCCGGGCGCACGCGCTCCCTTGGCGATGCTGGGGTATCGAATTGATTGGAGGCGGGAGTCGGAATCGAACCGGCGTGGACGGCTTTGCAGGCCGCTGCATGACCACTCTGCCATCCCGCCTGGGAGGCGTGGCGGCCGCAGGAAAACGCGCCGCCGAAATCAAAAGGGAGAGCCTGGTTTAGAAGCTCTCCCTTGCGCAATGTCTGGAGCGGGAAACGAGTCTCGAACTCGCGACCTCAACCTTGGCAAGGTTGCGCTCTACCAACTGAGCTATTCCCGCGTCGCTAAGCCCCTCATTATATCGGAAATTCCGGGCGAGTCAAAATCCGGGTGCCGCGGCACCCGGAGGCATCATCCCCGCATCACCGCGGCCATCGCATGCGCGACGTAGCCCACGTTCTTGGAGTTGAGCGCGGCCACGCAGATGCGGCCGGTGTCCACCGCGTAGATCGAGTACTCCTCGCGCAGTTTCTGGACCTGCGGCTTGGTGAGGCCGGAATACGAGAACATGCCGCGCTGCGCGAGCATGTAGCGGAAGTCGCGGCCGGGCATGCGCTCGTGCAGCTTCTCGACCAGTTCCGCGCGCACGAGCTTGATGCGGTCGCGCATCATCCCGAGTTCGGCTTCCCACAGTGCGCGCAGCTCGACGTCGGCCAGCACCTGCGCGACGATCTGCCCGCCGTGCGTCGGCGGATTGGAATAGTTGGTGCGCACCAGGCGCTTCACCTGCGACAGCACGCGTCCCGCCTCGTCCTTGTCGGCCCCGACGATGGAGACCGCACCGACGCGCTCGCCGTACAGCGAGAACGACTTCGAGAACGAACTCGACACGAAGAGGGGCCCCGGCGTGGCGGCGAAGCGGCGCACCACGGCGCCGTCCGCGTCGATGCTATCGGCGAAGCCCTGGTACGCGATGTCGAGGAACGGCACGAGGCCGCGGCCGCGCACGGTCTCGATGATCTGTTCCCACTGCGCCTCGGTGGGGTCGGCGCCGGTCGGGTTGTGGCAGCAGGCGTGCAGCACCACGATGCCGCCCGCCGGGATCCGCTCCAGCGCCGCGATCATCTGCGCGAAGTCGAGGCCGCGGGTGGCCGCGTCGTAGTACGCGTAGGTGTTGACGGTGAACCCCGCGCCCTCGAATAGCGCACGGTGGTTCTCCCACGAGGGATCGCTGATCCACACCTGCGCGCCGGGCGCGAAGCGGCGCAGGAAGTCGGCGCCGACCTTGAGGCCGCCCGTGCCCCCCAGCGCCTGCACGGTCACGGCGCGTCCCGACGCCACGATCTCGCTGTCGGCGCCAAAGAGAAGCGCCTGGACCGACTTGTCGTAGGCGGCGAGCCCGTCGATGGGCAGGTAGCCGCGCGGCGCGCACTTGGACGCCATCACCTGCTCGGCGCGCTTCACGCACTCGAGCACCGGCAGCTTGCCGTCGTCGTCGTTGTACACGCCCACGCCCAGGTTCACCTTCTTGGGGTTGGTGTCGGCGACGAAGGCCTCGGTCACGCCGAGGATGGGGTCGCGGGGAGCGAGCTCGACAGCGGAAAGGACCGACGGCAGGGGAGCGTTCATGGTGGCGGGCGGCGGCGGCAAAACCGGCATTTTACGCTACCCGCGACCCCCCATGGGGCGGGGTCATGCGATCGTCAGCGCCCGTATGGCGGCGGCGAGGGCGGCGGTCCAGGTCATCGCCATGGCGGTGACCGAGATCATGAAGCCGATGCTGCGCTTCTCCGCGGCGGACCAGTAGCCGATCGCGTAGAGAATCCGGCCGGCGAGCCACATGCCGCATGCGATGGCGGCCCAGCGCGGGTTGCCGAGCGTGGCATAGATCCACATCGCGGGCAGGAACGCGACCAGCTGCTCCAGTTCGTTCATCTGCACCCGAAAGGCGCGCTCGAAGTCCGGGTGGCCTGTCGTGGCAGGGGCCGCGACCTTGTATTTGGTGCGGGCGCGCCCCACATTGAAGCCGACGATGACGTACCAGAGGACGGCGAGCAGCGTGAGCAGGGCGGGCAGGGCGAGCGGCATCGGAGGCTCCGTGGGGATCTGTTTGGTGGGGCAAACCGGCGCGGACGTTGTAACCTTCGTCCGAGGCGAACGCGCGACAGGCTAACGTGCCACCCGGCGGCACGCAATCGCATCGCGCACCACGATACTCACCATGGCCCGCGGCTACGCTCCCATCCCCCTCGACGCGCCCAAGCTGCCGCCGCTGACGGCGCTGCGCACGCTCGCGCGTGTCGGCCGCTTCGTGCGTCCGTACCGCCGCGAGGTGACGTTCGCCGCGATCGGCCTCGTGTTCGCGGCCGCGGCCGTGCTCACCATCGGGCAAGGCCTCAAGTTCGTGATCGACCGCGGCTTCGCCGCGGGCAGCGGCATCGAACTCGACCGCATGCTCGCGTTCACGCTCGGTGTCGTGGTGGTGATGGCCGTGGCCACCTACGCGCGCTTCTACTTCGTTTCGTGGCTCGGCGAGCGCGTGACCGCCGACCTGCGCCGCGCGGTCTTCGACCACCTGCTCACGCTGCCGCCGTCCTACTTCGAGCTGATGCGCACCGGCGAGGTGATCTCGCGCCTCACCAACGACACGACGATGCTGGAGACGGTGATCGGCTCCTCCGCGTCGATGGCGATCCGCAACGCGCTGCTGATGGCCGGCGGCCTCGTGATGCTGACGCTGACGTCGCCGAAGCTCACGCTCCTCGTGCTGGTCGGCGTCCCGCTCGTGCTCGTCCCGATCATCTTCTTCGGCCGCCGGGTGCGCAAGCTCGCGCGCGCGAGCCAGGACCGCGTGGGCGACGTCGGCGCATACGTCGACGAGGCGCTGCACGAGATCCGCACCGTGCAGGCCTACGGGCACGAGGGCGTCGACCGCGCGCAGTTCGGCGCGCGGGTCGAGGAGGCGTTCGGCACGGCGCGGCTGCGCATCCGCCAGCGCGCGTTCCTCGTCGCCGCGGTGATCGTGCTCGTGTTCGGCGCCGTCGGCGTGATCCTCTGGATCGGCGGGCACGACGTGGTCGCCGGGCGCATCACCGCAGGCCAGCTCTCGGCGTTCGTGTTCTACGCCGTGATCGTCGCCGGCGCGGCCGGCACCATCAGCGAGGTGGTCGGGGACCTGCAGCGCGCGGCGGGCGCCACCGAGCGCCTGTTCGAGCTGATGGCCATCGAGCCCGCGATCCGGGCGCCCGAGCGCCCGGTCGCGCTGCCGCTGCCCGCGCGCGGGGAACTCGCCTTCGCGGACGTCACCTTCCACTACCCGTCGCGGCCCGATTCGCCCGCGCTGTCCGATTTCACGCTCGACGTGCGACCCGGCGAGAAGGTCGCGCTGGTGGGACCGTCGGGGGCGGGCAAGACCACGGTGTTCCAGCTCCTGCTGCGCTTCTACGACCCGGGGCAGGGCAGCGTCACCATCGACGGGGTCGACCTGCGCGACGCCGACCCCGAAGCGGTGCGCGCGCGCCTCGCCGTGGTCCCCCAGGATCCCGTGATCTTCGCCGCGAGCGTCCAGGAGAACGTGCGCTACGGGCGCCCCGACGCGACGGACGAGGACGTCCGCGCGGCGTGCGCGGCGGCCTACGCCACCGAATTCATCGAGCGGCTGCCGGAAGGCTATGCGAGCTTCCTCGGCGAGCGCGGGGTGCGGCTGTCCGGCGGGCAGCGCCAGCGCCTCGCGATCGCCCGGGCGATCCTTGCCGACCGGCCGATCCTGCTCCTCGACGAGGCGACCAGCGCGCTGGACGCCGAGAGCGAGCGCATGGTGCAGCTGGCCCTGGAGCGGCTGATGGCCGGGCGCACGGTGCTCATCATCGCCCATCGCCTCGCCACGATCCGCCACGTGGACCGCATCGCCGTCATGGAGTCGGGCCGCATCATCGCCACGGGAACCCACGACGAACTGACGCGCTCCAACCCGCTCTACGCGCGGCTGGCGGCGCTGCAGTTCGGGGGCGTCGAGGCGGCCCGCCCGGCGGCCGAGCCCATCCCCGACCATTCCGGGGTCTGACCCCGGCCGGGGCCCGCGGCGGCCCAGCCGTTCGTAGTGTGGCGGCGCGCCCGCCCCCGGCTGTAAAATGCGCGGTTGGCCGCCGCCCCGACACCGGCGGCGCCGCGACGTCCCCGAAAGACCCGATGCCCGTCACGTATCCCGGCAGTCCCTACGAATTGCACCAGCCGTTCCCGCCCGCCGGCGACCAGCCGGAGGCGATCACGCGCCTGGTCGAGGGCCTCTCCGACGGCCTCGCGTACCAGACGCTCCTCGGCGTCACCGGCTCGGGCAAGACCTACACGATGGCGAACGTCATCGCCCAGACCGGGCGACCGGCCATCGTCATCGCGCCCAACAAGACGCTCGCCGCGCAGCTTTATTCGGAGTTCCGCGAGTTCTTCCCGAACAACGCGGTCGAGTACTTCGTCAGCTACTACGACTATTACCAGCCCGAGGCGTACGTCCCCTCGCGCGACCTCTACATCGAGAAGGACAGCTCGATCAACGAGCACATCGAGCAGATGCGCCTGTCCGCGACCAAGGCCATCCTCGAGCGGCCCGATTGCGTGATCGTCGCCACCGTGTCGGCCATCTACGGCATCGGCGATCCGTCCGAGTACCACTCGATGATCCTGCATCTCAAGCAGGGCGACCGCCTCGCGCAGCGCGACGCGATCAAGCGCCTGACCGAGATGCAGTACGCGCAACAGCGTCGAGTTCAAGCGCGGCGTGTTCCGCGTGCGCGGCGACGTGCTCGACATCTTCCCCGCGGAGAACGCCGAGAACGCGGTGCGCGTCTCGCTGTTCGACGACGAGTCGAGATGCTGCAGCTCTTCGACCCGCTCACCGGAGCACCTGAAGCAGAAGATCGCGCGGTTCACCGTGTTCCCGTCGTCGCACTACGTGACGAGTGGCAGAAGGTGCTGTCCGCCATCGACCAGATCGAGGTCGAGCTGGCGGCGCAGAAGGAGTTCTTCGTCGGGCAGATGAAGCTCATCGAGGCGCAGCGCATCGAGCAGCGCACCCGCTTCGACCTCGAGATGATGAGCGAGATCGGGTACTGCAAGGGCATCGAGAACTACTCGCGCTACCTGTCGGGCCGCGGCGCGGGCGAGCCGCCGCCCACGCTCATCGACTACCTGCCGGGGAACGCGCTGATGTTCATCGACGAGTCGCACGTGACGATCCCGCAGGTGGGCGGGATGTACAAGGGCGACCGCGCGCGCAAGGAGAACCTCGTCGACTACGGCTTCCGGCTGCCGTCGGCGCTCGACAACCGGCCGCTGCGCTTCGACGAGTTCGAGCGCCTGATGCCGCAGACGGTCTTCGTCTCGGCCACGCCGGCCGACTACGAGAACAGGCACGCGGGGCAGGTGGTCGAGCAGCTGGTGCGCCCGACCGGGCTCGTCGATCCGGTGCTGTCGATCCGGCCAGCCGCCACGCAGGTCGACGACCTGCTGGGCGAGATCAGGGCTCGGGTGGAGAAGAACGAGCGGGTGCTCGTGACCACGCTCACCAAGCGCATGGCCGAGGACCTCACCGACTACCTCGCCGAGAACGGCGGCAAGGTGCGCTATCTCCACTCCGACATCGACACCGTCGAGCGGGTCGAGATCATCCGCGACCTGCGCCTGGGCGAGTTCGACGTGCTGGTCGGCATCAATCTCCTGCGCGAGGGCCTCGACATCCCCGAGGTGTCGCTGGTCGCGATCCTCGATGCGGACAAGGAAGGCTTCCTGCGCGCGGAGCGCTCGCTCATCCAGACCATCGGCCGCGCGGCGCGCCACATCAACGGCATGGCGATCCTGTACGCGGACCACATGACCGACTCGATGAAGGCAGCGATCGAGGAGACCGAGCGGCGGCGCGCGAAGCAGCTCGCGTGGAACGAGAAGATGGGCATCACGCCGGTGGGCGTGCAAAAGCGCATCAAGGACA
Source organism: Burkholderiales bacterium (assembly GCA_046347715.1). Classification (GTDB taxonomy): domain Bacteria; phylum Pseudomonadota; class Gammaproteobacteria; order Burkholderiales; family Casimicrobiaceae; genus VBCG01. The sequence goes on along the minus strand of JAXMFO010000005.1, from coordinate 278,127 downwards.
TCATCGAGGGCGTCTACGATCCGGACGAGGCGAAGAAGGACCAGCGCCACGCGCAGGCCAAGGCCCGCTACGAGTCGATGCCCGAGAAGGACCAGGAACGCGAGCTGAAGGCGCTGGAGCGGCAGATGCTGGACGCCGCGCGCAACCTCGAGTTCGAGAAGGCGGCGGAGCTGCGCGACCGGCTGTTCGAGCTGAAGCAGCAGATGTTCGGCGTCGCACTGCCCGTCGAGCCGTAGCCCGAACCGGATTCATTGCCCCGGTGCCTGACACCGGAACGACCAGGGAGAAGTTCTTTGACGAAGGACGCATCAGCGCAGCCGCGCGTGCCCGACTGGCAGACGGCCGGGACCTACCGCGACATCCTGTACGTGAAGGCGGAGGGCATCGCCAAGATCACGATCAACCGGCCCGAGGTGCGCAACGCGTTCCGGCCGGAGACGGTGATCGAGCTGCAGCATGCGTTCACCGACGCCCGGGACGACGCCGACATCGGCGTGATCGTCCTGACCGGCCAGGGTCCCGACGCGTTCTGCTCGGGCGGCGACCAGCGCGTGCGGGGGGCGGGCGGCTACATCGGCGGGGACGGCGTGCCGCGCCTCAACGTGCTCGACCTGCAGCGGCAGATCCGCACGCTGCCGAAGCCGGTGGTCGCGATGGTCGCGGGCTACGCGATCGGCGGCGGGCACGTGCTGCACATGGTGTGCGACCTCACGATCGCCGCGGACAATGCGCGCTTCGGCCAGACCGGCCCGAAGGTCGGCAGCTTCGACGGCGGCTACGAACCGCGTACATGGCGCGCATCGTCGGCCAGAAGAAGGCGCGCGAGATCTGGTTCCTGTGCCGCCAGTACGACGCCAGGCAGGCGCTCGACATGGGGCTCGTCAACGTGGTCGTGCCGTTGGCGGACCTCGAGGCGGAGACGGTGCAGTGGTGCCGCGAGATGCTCGCCAACAGCCCGATCGCCTTGCGCTGCCTCAAGGCCGCCCTCAACGCCGATTGCGACGGGCAGGCGGGCCTGCAAGAATTGGCCGGCAATGCGACGCTCCTCTACTACCTCTCGGAAGAAGGCCAGGAAGGCAAGAATGCCTACCTCGAGAAGCGCAAGCCGAACTTCCGCAAGTTCAAGCGCCTGCCGTAGGGACGCGTGAGCGATCCGCTGTCCATCGTCGAGGCGGCTCGCGACGCGGGCGACCGCGTCGCGCTGCGGGTCGCCGGCCGCGCCTACACCTTCACCCAGCTGGCCGCGCTCGCGCAGCAGCGGATGCGCGAGCTCGCGCCCGCCGTCCGCGACGGCGTGCCGTACCCGGTCGTCGGGCACAACACGCCCGAGACGCTTGCGACGCTTTATGCGCTGCTGGAGCTGCGCGTGCCCATGCTCATGGTGCACCCGCGGCTCAAGGCGCCGGAGCGCGACGCGCTGCTCGCCACCGCCGCGGAACGTGGTGCAGCGGGCTATCCCGACGCCGCGGCGATCCTGTTCACGTCCGGCACGACGGGCCAGCCGCGGGCGGCCGTGCTGTCGCGCCGCGCGTTCATCGCGTCCGCGCGGGCGAGCGAGGCCAACCTCGGCTGGCGCGACGACGACTGCTGGTACATGTGCATGACCGTCGCGCACGTCGGCGGCCTCTCGATCCTCACCCGCTGCCTGATGGCGCGGCGCGCGGTGTCCCTGTCCGAGCGCTTCGATGCGCAGCGCTCGGTGGCGCAGATCGCGGACGACCGCGCCACGCTGGCGTCGATGGTGCCGACGATGCTCGCGAGCGTGCTCGACGCGCACCCCAACTGGCTGCCGCCGGCGCACCTGCGCGGCATCCTGATCGGCGGCGCGGCGGCACCGCGCGCGCTGCTCGCCCGCGCCGCGGCGCGCGGCCTGCCGGTGATGCCGACCTACGGCCTGACGGAGGCGTGCTCGCAGGTGACCACCGTCGCCTACGCGCAGGGACGGCCCACGATCGACGCGGGGTCCGGCCCGGCGCTGCCGGGGGCCGAGCTGCGGGTCGTCGATGGCCAGATCGAAGTGCGCGGCCCGATGCTGATGTCCGGCTACTGGGGCGAGCCGCCGCTGCCGGCGGACGGCTGGTTCGCGACCGGTGACCTGGGCGAGATCGACGCGCACGGCAACCTGCACGTCCTCGCGCGCCGCTCGGACCTCATCGTCACCGGCGGCGAGAACGTGTACCCGGCGGAGGTCGAGCAGGCGCTGGAGGCGTTGCCCGGCATCGCGGCGGCCGGTGTCTTCGGCGTGCCCGACGAGCACTGGGGGCAGATGGTCGCCGCCGCACTGGTCACGGACCGCGCGGTGCCGGAGGACACGCTGTTCGCCCACGTCGACGCCTGCCTCGCCCCGCACAAGCGCCCCCGCCGCGTGTGCTTCGTCAAGAAACTGCCGCGCACGCCGGGCGGCAAGCTCGACCGCCGCGCGCTCGCGGCCCTCGCCCCGGTGCTGCGCCCGCTGCCGTCGCAGGACGCGCGCTAGGCGCTGCGTCGCTCCTTCCGCGTGCGCGCCACCGGCGCAGCCGCATCCCTCTTTCCCCGGAGTCGCTCATGAAGCTCAAGGACCAAGTCGCCATCGTCACGGGTGCGGCCAGCGGACTCGGTCGCGCCATCGCCCTGCGCTATGCCCGCGAGGGTGCGGCGGTGGTCATCGCCGATCTCGACGGCGCCGCCGCGGACAAGGTTGCGGCGGAGGTGGTGGCCGGCGGTGGGGCGGCACTCGCCGTGGCGATGGACGTGACCAGCGAGGAGCAGGTGAACGCCGGGGTGGCAGCCACCGTCGAGCGCTTCGGCCGCCTCGACATCCTGGTGAGCAACGCGGGCATCCAGGTCGTGCATCCGGTCGAGGAGCTGACCTATGCCGCGTGGAAACGGATGCTCGCGATCCACCTGGACGGCGCGTTCCTCACCACCCACGCGTGCCTGCCGCACATGTACCGGTCGGGGCGCGGCGGCTCCGTGCTCTACATGGGCTCGGTGCACTCGCACCTGGCCTCGGCCCTCAAGGCGCCCTACGTCACCGCCAAGCATGGCCTGCTCGGACTGGCGCGCGTGGTGGCGAAGGAGGGCGCCAGGCATGGTGTGCGGGCGAACGTCATCTGCCCGGGCTTCGTGCGCACGCCGCTGGTCGACAAGCAGATTCCCGAGCAGGCGCGCGCGTTCAACATCAGCGAGGCCGACGTCATCAGCAAGATCATGCTGAAGGACACCGTCGACGGCGAGTTCACGACCCTCGACGACGTGGCGGAAGTCGCGCTCTTCTTCGCGGCGTTCCCCACCAACGCGCTGACGGGCCAGTCGCTGGTCGCGAGCCACGGGTGGTACATGCAGTGACGCCCCGGTCGCGCGACACGCGCGCGGCGCGGTGGACGGTGGCGCGGCGGTCAGGCCGTGAGGATCAGCTTGCCGTTGGGCGTGATGCGCATGCGGTACATGCGGCCGTGGTGCTCGATCACGATCTCGCGCGCGCCGGCGAAGAGTTCGTCGCTGCGGACACGGCGGGGCTCGACCCGGCCCGCATCGGGTGAGGGTGGGACATCCGCCGTCGGTGGGTCTGCGTCGCTCATGAGAAAACGATAACAATTCTCATTTGCATGGTAAGGCCGGGGCTCGCCGCACGCCCTGATCGAGATCAATAGACGCCCTCGACCACCCCGGCTGCGAGCGTCGCCGCCAGCGTCGCACACGCCGCGAGCACTTCCGGCGGGATCGCCTGCGGCTGCGCCGTGACGCCGCTCTTGTGGATCACGCCAGGCAGCACCTTCCGCATCCGCAGTCCGGTCGCGATGCGATCGACGTCGCGCATCGCCCCGGTCCCGTCGTTGCCGGCACAGACGATCACGGCGTACGGCCGGCCCGCAACGTCGTGCTCGCACGGATAGAAGACGCGCTCGAAGAAGTCCTTGGTCATGCCGGCGAGCGAGCCGAAGTTCTCCGACGTCGCCACCAGCAGTGCGTCGCAGGTCCGCAGGTCGTCGACGCGTGCGTCGCGCGCGGCGAGGAATGCGACCTCGATGCCGGCGATCGATTCGGCCCCGGTGCGGGCGGCCGCGGCCATCTGCGCGGTCCCGCCGAACTGCGAGTGCCAGACGAGCAGGAGCTTCTTCATCACGGCTATCGTAGCCGGAAAGGAAAAGGGGCGGACCGCGAGGCCCGCCCCTTTTCCGTCCGGCTCACCGCATCACGCGGCGGGCGGCGGCTCCTTGCGCGTCTCGATGATCTCGAGCGGTTCGCTCGCGATCTCCACGCGCGGCGGACGCACGCGCTTGGGGCGCTCGACCGGCACTTCGTCGACGACCGGCGCGGCCGGCTTGCTGCTCGTCTCGATGAGCACGAGGCCCGATTCGGGCGGCAGGGTCAGCGCGATCGGCGGCAGGTCCGGTACGGGCGGACGCGGCGCGGGTGCCGGCGCCGCAACGGGGGCCGGCGCAGGCGACGGAGCGGGCGCCGGAACGAGAGGCTCGGCCGCCGCGCTCATGGGCAATTCCGCCTGCGTCGGCTCCGCACGCAGTTCCGCAGCCGCGGGTGCCGCTTCGGCATCGCGCGGCGCGCGCGGTTCGCGTGGCTCCCGCGCCTCGCGGGGCTCGCGGCCTTCGCGCGGCTCCCGTGGCTCCCTCGGCTCCCGGGGTTCGCGCTGTTCGCGCGGCGGACGTGGCGGGCGGGCCTCGCGGGCGCCATCGCCGTTGGCGGCTTCGGGCGCGGCGACGGCGCCCTCGGCCGCGCCTTCGGCAGCCGGTGCACCGTTGTCGTGCTCGCCCCGATCGCCACCGCGACCGCGGCGGCCGCGACGACGGCGACCGCCTTCGCGGGCCTCGCCGGCCGGCGCGCCGTTCGGCGGCGTGCCCGCGACGGGCGCCTGCGCCTGCGTGGCGTCGTCGGCGACCAGAGCGGGTTCGTTGCGCGGCTCGCGCGGCGGACGCGGCTCACGGGGCTCGCGCGGCGGTTGTCCCTCGCGAGGCGCCTGCTGGCCGTCGCGTTCGCGTTGCGGCTCGCCGCGGCCCTCGCGCTGCGGTCCACGCTGGCCGTCCCGGCGCTCGTCGCGCCGCTGGCCGCCCTGTGGCGCCTGCGCGCCTCGGTTGCCCTGGCCGCGTTGCGCATCGTTGCGCTGCTCACGGCCTTCGCGACCCTCGCGATTGTCCCGGCGATCGCCGCGGCGGTTGTTGTCGCGGCTTTCGTCGCGCCGCTCACCGCCACCGCGGCGGCCATCGCCGCGCGGGCGCTCGTCGCCGCGACGGGCGTCGCGCCGGTTGTCGCGGTTGCGGTCCTGCGTGCGTTCCTCGCCCGCGGCCTTCGCCACCGGCGCGGGGGCCTCCGCAGGCTTGGTGCGGAACCAGCCCATCATGCGCGAGAACCACGTGCCGCTGGCGGCGGGTTCGTGCACCGTGGCAGCCGGTGCCGGCTCCGGCTTCTCGACCGGCACCGGGGCGGGCTGCGCGGGGGTGATGCCCTTGACCACGGCTTCCTGGCGCGGTGCGGCCGCCTCTTCCTTGGCCTGCTTGGCCGGATCGATCTCCTCCGGCTCCTTGACCATCTCGAACGACGGCGGCAGCGGCTCGCTCTGGTTGAGATCGTCGTGGCGCAGGCGCTCGATGCTGTAGTTCGGAGTCTCGAGGTGACGGTTCGGCACCAGCAGCACGTTGACCTTGAAGCGCGTCTCGATCGTGAACACGTCGTTGCGCTTCTCGTTCAGGAGGAACGTCGCGACATCCACAGGCACCTGCGCCACCACCTGCGCGGTGTTGTCCTTCATCGCCTCTTCCTGGACGATGCGCAGGATGTGCAGCGCGGTGGATTCCGTGCCGCGGATGTGGCCGATGCCGTGGCAGCGCGGGCAGGGGATGTGCGCCGCCTCCGCGAGCGCGGGACGCAGGCGCTGGCGCGAGAGCTCCATCAGGCCGAAGCGGGAGATCTTGCCGAGCTGCACGCGCGCGCGGTCGTACCGCAGCGCGTCGCGCAGTCGCGTCTCGACCTCGCGCTGGTTCTTGGCGCTCTCCATGTCGATGAAGTCGATCACGATGAGGCCGCCCAGGTCGCGCAGGCGGAGCTGGCGCGCGATCTCGTCCGCGGCTTCGAGGTTCGTGTTGAACGCCGTGGTCTCGATGTCGCCGCCCTTGGTGGCGCGCGCCGAGTTGACGTCGACGGCGACCAGGGCTTCCGTGTGGTCGATCACGATGGCGCCGCCCGAGGGCAGCGGGACCTGCCGCGCGTACGCGGTCTCGATCTGGTGCTCGATCTGGAAGCGCGAGAAGAGCGGGACGTCGTCCTTGTAGAGCTTCACGCGGTTCACGTTCGCCGGCATCACGTGGCTCATGAACTGCTGCGCCTGCTCGTAGATCGTCTCGGTGTCGATCAGGAGCTCGCCGATGTCCGGATGGAAATAGTCACGGATCGCGCGGATGACGAGGCTCGACTCCTGGTAAATCAGGTAGGCGCCGGGCTGCATCTTCGACGCGTCCTCGACCGCCCGCCAGAGCTGCATCAGGTAGTTGAGGTCCCACTGCAGCTCTTCGGTGGAGCGGCCGATGCCCGCGGTGCGGGCGATGACGCTCATGCCCTGCGGGACGTCGAGGCCGGCGATGGCGTCGCGCAGCTCGTTGCGCTCCTCGCCCTCGACGCGGCGCGAAACGCCGCCGCCGCGCGGGTTGTTCGGCATCAGGACGAGGTAGCGTCCCGCGAGCGAGATGTAGGTCGTGAGGGCCGCGCCCTTGTTGCCGCGCTCGTCCTTGTCGACCTGGACGATGAGCTCCTTGCCTTCCTTGAGCTGGTCCTGGATGCGCGTGCGGCTGATGTCCGCGTCACGGTCGCGGAAGTACTCGCGCGAGATTTCCTTGAACGGCAGGAAGCCGTGGCGGTCGGTGCCGTAGTCGACGAAGCAGGCCTCGAGGGACGGCTCGACGCGGGTGATGACGGCCTTGTAGATGTTGCTCTTGCGTTGCTCCTTGGCGGCGGATTCGATGTCGAGGTCGATGAGTTTCTGGCCATCGACGATCGCCACCCGGAGCTCCTCCGCCTGGGTGGCATTGAACAGCATGCGTTTCATGGGCTTTCCCCGGCGCAAGGCGCCGCGGGCAGGCGGTGGGGCGAAGCTCGCGCGCCGCGCAACCGCGCGGCGCGGGTGGTGCGCTTAGAGGGCGGCGGTCGCGGGCGAGGACAACGGGACAGGGCGCGGTAGCGGCCTGCTGGCGAGAGCGGTGCGCGAGGGCAAGTGGGCGATCGGCATCGGGCTTGGGGTTCCCTGGCGTTGGACAGGGCTGCAACTCTCGTCGTTGATGGTGTCTTCGTGCTGCGAATCCAGCGGTGCTGCAACGTCCGGCTGCCGGTGCGTTCCGTCGCTGCGACGGGAAGCCGCGGTGGCCGCCGGGAGCTCCAAATCTCGCTGTGGCGCCGCGCAATGCGCCGCTTCGAACCGGCCGCTGCCGGGTGCGGAGACTGCGCTCATCCTTTACCATCGCTACTTCTTGCGGGACCTTTCACGTCCCATCCGGCGAGCGACTGAAGCCGGCTTGTTCCGCTGCATCAAGTTGCCGCGGTTCCACGCTGCGAGGGTCGCCGCGGACGAAGTCGAACGCGGTGGCGCCCCCGTTGGCCCGGACAGCCCCGATCGCTCGGGCGCGCCCAGTTGGCGTGGATGGGCGACAATCCTACGCGAAATGAATGAGTTAAACAAGGACGCTGCCAGTTTCCTCACCGTGGGCGAGGAGGCGGCCGGCCAGCGCATCGACAATTTCCTGGCCCGGGTCCTAAAAGGGGTGCCGAAGAGCCACGTCTACCGCATCCTGCGCAGCGGCGAGGTCCGGCTGAACAAGGGCCGGGTGGGGCCCGAGGCGCGGCTCGCGGTCGGCGACGTGGTGCGGGTGCCGCCGATCCGGACCGCGGCGCCGCCGATGGGGGCGGCGCCTCCGCCCGGGGCCCGGCGCGCGGGCGAGAAACTGCCCATCCTGTTCGAGGACGACGTGCTGCTCGTCGTGGACAAGCCGGCGGGCGTGGCGGTGCACGGGGGAAGCGGCATCTCGTCGGGGGTGATCGAACAGTTGCGCGCGGCCCGGCCGGAGGGCCGCTTCCTCGAACTCGTCCACCGGCTCGACCGGGAAACCTCCGGGGTCCTGCTGCTTGCGAAGAAGCGGTCCGCGCTGGTCGCGCTGCATGCCGCGATGCGGGAGGGGGGCTTCGACAAGCGGTACCTTGCGCTGGTCCGGGGCAAGTGGCGTGACGAGAAGCGGCGGGTGCGGCTTGCGCTGCACAAGTTCTCGACCACCGAGGGCGAACGGCGGGTGCGGGTCGAGGACGAGGCGGGCATGGATGCCGAGACCATCTTCTATCGGCGACAGGTGTGGCCGCAGCACGAGCCGCCGCTGGCGCTGCTGGAGGCGGAACTCCTCACCGGTCGCACGCATCAGATCCGCGTGCACCTGGCTCATCTCGGGTTCCCGCTGGCGGGGGACGACAAGTATGGGGACTTCGCGTGGAACAAGGCGCTCGCGAAGGAGGGGCTCAAGCGCATGTTCCTGCACGCGCGGTCGCTCCGCTTCGTGCATCCGGTGTCCCATGAGCCCGCGACGTTCGAGGCCCCGCTGCCCGCCGAGCTGGCGGCGTTCGTGGCGCGGCTGGATGCGGAGGCGCACGATGCGTGACGTCGCCAGCCGTGCGTACAAGCTGATCGTCTTCGACTGGGACGGCACGCTGTCGGACTCGACGGCGCTGATCGCGCGATCGCTGCAGGCGGCGTTGCGCGACATGGGCGAGCCCGTGCCGGACGATGCCGCCGCGCGCTTCGTGATCGGCCTGGGGCTCATCGATGCGCTGCGGACCGTGGCGCCGGGGCTGCCCGCCGCGCGCCAACGCGAGCTGTCGGCGCACTATCGCAAGCACTTCCTGGCGGCGGAGGACACGATCCCGCTGTTCGAAGGGGCGGTCGGCCTGCTGGACGAACTGGAGCAGGCGGGCTATTTCATCGCCGTGGCCACGGGCAAGTCGCGCGCCGGACTCGACCGGGCGCTCGCCCAGAACCGCCTCGCGGGTCGGTTCCACGCGACGCGCTGCGCCGACGAGGGCCGGCCGAAGCCGCACCCGGACATGCTGCTGCACCTGATCGACTATCTAGGGGTTACACCGCGCGAAACGCTGATGATCGGCGACACCACGCACGACCTCGAACTCGCGCGCAATGCCGGCGCACAGGCCATCGCGGTGGCCTACGGGGCGCACGACCTCGAGGGCCTCATGCGCCTGGCGCCGCTCGCGACGGTCCACTCGATCGGCGAACTGCGCGAGTGGCTGCACCGGTACGGCTGACGGTCGCCTACACCGGTGGCACCAGGCGCAGCGCCAGTGCGCGCACGATGGCCTCGGCGCGATTGAGAACGCCGAGCTTCTGCATGATGTTCCCGAAGTGGAAGTTCACCGTGCGCTGCGTGATGCCGAGCTTGCGCCCGATGTCGGCGCTGGTCATGCCGCGGGCGGCGTAGCCGACGCACTCGCGCTCGCGCGGCGTGAGCTGGGCGTCGGGGCGTTTGGTGAGCGCGTGGTGGCAGTGGGGGAGCATGGCTTCGCGGAGGTAACCGGCGATGAGCATCAGGTGTGCGGGGTCCCGCACAACGGCGACCGACTGTTCGTCCCCGCGTTCCCGCGCCGAATCCCAGGCCAGCACGACGCGGCCGATCCGGGCATCGTCGAACGCGATTGCGACGCCGCCGCGAATGCCGAATCGCGCGGCGTCGGCGGCGAACGAAGGCGGCCCGTTCCACGCGGCGCGGGGCTCTGCGTGCCAGAGCATGGGCACACACCGGCCGCGCGTGAGCACGATGCGCGGATCGAGCGCGTGATGCTTCTTCTGCGCATAGCACAACTGCCAGCGATCGCATGCCGACGTCCAGTGGCGCAGCACCGTGGGAATGCCGGCGGTATCGGCGAGCAGAAAGTACGAGAAGCCATCGAATCCGCAGCACGACGCGATGGTCGCGAACGCCCCACGAAGATCATCGTCGCGCCCACAGCGCACGACGAGATCCGCCAGCATCTCAGCCGAAGCGATCGACCCCAGGGAAAGCGGCGGTGTCGGTTGCACGTAAGCCATTGCGTCCTCCGTCCGGGTGGGAAGGTGCAGATGCGGGCAGGGGAGAAGGCTAGTTGACTGCTTCGGCTAACGCCACTGTTGAACAATCCAAGCGAAGAAAACGAAAAATTCAAAATGCGTCTCAAATTTGGTCTGCAAATAGCGGATTACTATACGTTTGCTCGATGCGGTGCCTTTTGAGTCAAATTGCACATTTCTACAGTTCTTACGAGTTCCCCTTATCTGTTACGCGACGAAAATGTTCGCTGCAAGTCTTTGATGGGAAAAGGTATCGCTGATGCCGAAAAATTGAAGTATCTTCGCAACGCACGTTCCCATGACATTGCCTCATCTCGTGCAACGCGCCGAATCGGGCGGACCGGAGAAGCCATGCTCGAAGACATACTGCCTGGAGTGGTGCGCTTGCGGCCGTATAACTTTGTGCCGCCCTTTCTCGAGACCCTTGTGAATGCCGCCAATGATGGCAATGATCTCTTGCCGTGTGTGCAAGAGATCACTCAATACCTCGGCTTCGATAGCTTCATGTATGGCGCCACAGGCACGCCGACCCCTGACCACGAAGCCGTCAGCTATGTCTACACGACCCTTCCACGAGACTGGGTGCGTCGATACGACGAACGTGCGTACATTGAGGTTGATCCCAGAATCAATTTGACTTGGGATAGCGCCTTCCCACTCATATGGGATCAGCGCAATGTGCGAGGAATCAGTGTTGAAGCTGACGCATTCTTGGATGACGCATTTACGTTCGGGATTGGAAGTGGAATCTCTTTCATGTTCCATGGTCCCCACAATAGTCATGTCGTCGTCGCGTTGAACTCGTCCATTCCGGTCTGTGACGGCGTCCGGCGCGGCGTGGTTGTCCAAAATCTTCCGCTAGTGCTGATGTTCGGTAGCTACTTCCACGAAATTTTCATGAGGTCAGTCATCGAAAATGGGCTAGCCCCCAAGGCTAAGGGAGCGCCTCTTTCAAAGCGGGAGAGGGAATGTCTAGAACTCGCTTCCCGAGGCCAAACGACCGACGACATCGCGCACAAGCTCGCAATTCGGCATCGAACAGTGCAATTTCACTTCGATAGCATCAGGACCAAACTCGGCGCGGCTAACCGTCAGGAGGCTGTCGCCATGGGAATCAGTAGTGGCGTAATCAGAATGCGCTAGAGCTTCCGTCAGTTGCGCTTCATCGAACAACAGGCAACCCCTTCACCACCGCCCCCGCCCCAATCCCTCGCTCAGCAAACCACCCCTTCTTCATCTCGAGCGCAAAAAGTGCCGGCCCCTTGGACCAGTGCGAGTCCTCGGTCTGCGGCTTCATGTCCTCGATGTTCACGATGCGCCCATCGGAGGCGATGAAGGCGATCGACAGCGGGATGAACGTGTTCTTCATCCAGAACGCGAGCGGCTCCGCGCGCTCGAACACGAACAGCATGCCGTGTTCGGGCTGCAGGCTGAAACGGTTCATGAGGCCGAGCGAGCGCTGCTCCTGCGTGGTCGCGATCTCCGCGACGACCTTGTGACCTTCGATGGTGAGCGTCGTGGTGGGCAACTCGGCCGCGCGTGCGGCGAGCGAGTACGCGAGCAGGGGAACGAACCAGAGGCGGGCGAAGATCCGGAGCATGGCGAGGCTTCCTTCAGGACGATGTGCGCGCCCGGCGCTGGTAGACGAGCCACAGGACGAAGCTCGCGGCCGTGAACGTGGCCATGCCGAGCGCCAGCGCGATGAGCGAGTGGGCAAGCAAAGGCGCAATGGTACCCGCCACCACGCCGCCCAGCGCGAACTGGACGAATCCCTGCAGTGACGAGGTCATGCCGCGCATGGTGGGGAAGAGGTCGAGCAGCATCAGGGTGATGGTCGGCATGATGAGGCTCGACCCCGACGTGAACACGAAGAGCGGCAGCACGTTCCACGCGACGAGCGGCGGCAGGAATGCGGCGATCAGCAGGTTCAGCACGACCCCCGCCGCCGCCACCGCGAAGCCGATGCGCACCGTGCGCTGCGACGTCATGCGCCCCGCTAGGCGCCCCGAGAGGTACGCGCCGAGCATGATGCCGCTGATCATCGGCAGGAAGAGCCACGCGAAGCCGTAGGTGGACACGCCGAGCAGTTCGACCAGGAACGACTGCGCGACGGAAATGTAGACGAAGAACGCGCAGAAGTTGAGCGCGGGAATGAGCGCCAGCAGCGTGAACTTGGGCTGCCCGAGCACGGCGCGGTAGTTGCGCCACAGCGCACCCGGCCGCAGCGGATGGCGCTGCGCTGCCGGCAGTGTCTCGGGCAGCGAGCGCGCGCACAGCGCCAGCATCAGCAGTGTCCATGCGAAGATGAACCAGAAGATGGACCGCCAGCCGAGCCCGTTGAGGAGCAGGCCGCCGACGATCGGGGCCAGCGCGGGGCCGATGCCGAACACCAGCGTGATCTGCGACATCGCCTTTTGCGCCTCCGGCCCGTGGAACCGGTCGCGGATGATCGCGCGTCCGACGACCAGGCCGCTGCCGGCCGAGAGGCCCTGCAGCGCCCGCGAGAGCCACAGCGACTCGATGTTGCCGGCGATCGCGCAGCCCAGCGTGCCCAGCGCGAACACGACGAGCCCGCCCAGGATGATCAGCCGGCGTCCGAGCGCATCCGAGAGCGCGCCGTGCCAGAGCATCATGAACGCGTACGCGAACATGTACACCGACAGCGTCTGCTGCATCCCGATCGGCCCGGTCCGCAGGTCCGCGGCGATCGCCGGGAACGCGGGCAGGTACATGTCGACCGCGAACGGCCCGAGCATCGACAGCGACGCCAGCAGCGCGGCCAGGCGCCACGAGCGCCGGTGCGTGGTCGGTGCGGTGTCGGCCGCCGGCGTCATCGCGCCGCGCGGCCCTCGAGCGCCCCGTCGATGGCCGTGCGGTCGTAGCGGGGCGCGAACAGCTTGATGAAGTCGTAGACGTAGCCGCGCAGGAACACGCCGTGGCGCAGCGCGAGGCGGGTGGTCGAGGGCGCGAACAGCGCGCTCGCGTCGAGCATCTCGAAGGCCGTGTCGCGCGCGGGGTCCCACGCCATCTGGGCGATGATGCCCACGCCCATCCCGAGTTCGACGTAGGTCTTGATCACGTCCGAGTCGAGCGCCGTGAGCACCACGTTGGGTGTGAGTCCCTTGCTCGCGAACGCGGCGTTGATCGCCGAGCGCCCGGTGAAGCTGAAGTCGTAGGTGACGATCGGGAACTTGGCGAGCGACTCGAGCGTGAGCGGCTGCATCTTCACCAGCGGATGCCGCCTGGGCACGATCACGACGCGGTTCCACGTGTAGCAGGGCAGGGTGACGAGTTCGTGGAACTCGGCCAGCGCCTCGGTCGCGATGCCGACGTCCACCTCGCCCTTGGCGGTCTGCTCCGCCACCTGCGTGGGGTTGCCCTGGTGCAGCACCACCTTGACCTTCGGGTAGCGGGTCGCGAACTCGCGCAGCACCTTGGGGAGCACGTAGCGCGCCTGGGTGTGCGTGGTGGCGATCGAGAGCGTTCCGCTGTCCTCGCCGCGGAACTCGTCGGCCACGCGCTTCAGGTTTGCGATCTCGCGCAGCGCGCGGCGCGCCGTGGCGACCACCACCTCGCCGGCCGGCGTGAGGGCGGCGAGGCGCTTGCCCTGCCGCACGAACACGACGAGCCCGAGTTCGTCCTCGAACTGCCGGATCTGCTTGCTGATGCCGGGCTGCGACGTGAACAGCGCCTCGGCCGCGTCGGAGACGTTGAGGCCGTGGTCGACGACCGCGCAGAGGTAGCGCAATTGTTGGAGGTTCACGCGCTTATATAACCCGGTTGCCGTTTTCTGCCAGAATTATATATCCGGCATCCTTAGTCGCTCGTCCGCATGGCGCAGTACTTTTCCGTCCACCCCAAGGACCCGCAACCCCGCCTTATCCGGCAGGCCGCCCAGATCCTTCGCTCGGGCGGGGTGATGGCCTATCCCACGGACTCGAGCTACGCCCTGGGCTGCCAGGTCGGCGACCCGGCGGCCGCGAAGCGGATGCTCCAGCTGCGCGGGCTGGGGGACAGCCATTTCCTGACGCTCGTCTGCCGCGACCTCACCCACGCGGGCCGCTTCGTGCGCCTCGCGAACTGGCAGTTCCGCATCATCCGGCAGGGTATCCCCGGGTCGTTCACGTTCATCCTGCCCGCCACGCGGGAAGTGCCGAAGCGGCTGCAGAACCCCAAACGGCACTCGGTGGGCATCCGGGTGCCGGACCACCCGGTCGTGGACGCGCTCCTCGCCGAACTGGGCGAGCCGATCCTGTCCACGACCCTCATCCTGCCGGGGGCCGGCACGCCGCTCAACGATGCGGACCAGATCCGCGAGGCCCTGGAGACCCGGATCGACCTCGTGATCGACGCCGGCCCGTGCCCGGCGGTGCCCACCACGGTGGTCGACCTGTCGAACGAGCCGGGCGCCATCGTGCGGGAGGGCGGGGGCGATCCGGCCCGCATCGGCCTCGCCTGATACGGCCTTCCGGCCGACTTCAGGTAAAATGCGCCGGCGATGGATTTTTCGCTCGAGACCTTGGTGCTCTGGGCAGTGCCGGTGGTCTTGGCGATCACGTTGCACGAAGCCGCCCACGGGTATGTCGCCCGCGTCTTCGGCGACCAGACGGCGTGGATGCTCGGACGGGTGACGCTCAACCCCGTCAAGCACATCGATCCGATCGGCACGGTGGTCGTGCCGGGGGTCCTGTTCCTGATGCACGCGCCGTTCCTGTTCGGCTGGGCGAAGCCGGTCCCGGTCAACTTCGGCAACCTGCGGCATCCGAAGCGGGACATGGTCTGGGTGGCCGGCGCGGGTCCGGCGGCGAACTTCGTGATGGCGCTGGGATGGGCGTTCTTGCTGGGCGTCACCGGCCCGTCGGGTGCGCTGGCCAGCGAAGGCATGTACGGGATGGCGGAAGCGGGCGTGCAGATCAACCTGGCGCTGCTGGCCCTCAACCTGCTGCCCATTCCCCCGCTGGACGGGGGGCGCATCGCCGTGGGCCTGTTGCCCAACCGCGCCGCGGGGTGGCTCGCGCGCGCCGAGCCCTACGGGTTCTTCGTGATCCTTGCCTTGATCGCGATCCCGGGGGCGCTGTGGACGATCCTGGGACCGATTTACCGAGTTTTCGCGTTTCTGGTGTACGCACTTTCCGGGCTGTAGCCGTCGCGCGTCGCGCGGCGTCACGCCGGCAACTACAACTTCACACACATGTTCGCTGACCGCGTGTTGTCGGGCATGCGCCCGACGGGCCGCATGCACATCGGCCACTACCATGGCGCCATCAAGAACTGGGTGCGCCTGCAGGAGGAGTACGAGTGCCTGTTCTTCGCGGCCGACTGGCACGCGCTGACCACGCACTACGAGGAGCCCGAGAACATCGCGGCCTCGGTGTGGGAGATGATGATCGACTGGCTGGCGGCCGGCCTCGACCCGACGCGCGCGACGCTCTTCGTGCAGTCGCGCGTGATGGAGCACGCGGAACTGGCGCTGCTCCTCGGCATGGTCACGCCGGTCGGCTGGCTCGAACGGGTGCCGACCTACAAGGACCAGCAGCAGAAGCTCGCCGACCGCGACCTCTCGAACTTCGGCTTCCTGGGCTACCCGGTGATGATGTCCGCCGACATCCTCATCTACCGCGCGAACATGGTGCCGGTGGGCGAGGACCAGGTGGCGCACATCGAGGTGACGCGCGAGCTGGCGCGCCGCTTCAACCACATCTACGGCCGCGAGCCCGGCTTCGAGGAGAAGGCGCAGGCGGCGATGAAGAAGCTGGGCGCCAAGAAGGCGCGCCGCTACGGCGAGCTGCGCACGGCGTTCCAGGAGAAGGGCGACGAGGCGGCGCTGGAGGCGGCGCGCGAGCTCCTCAACGACACGCAGAACCTCGCGATGGGCGACCGCGAGCGCCTCTTCGGGTACCTCGAGGGGTCGCGCCGCGTGATCCTGCCGGAGCCGGAGCCGCTCCTCACCGAGAACGCGAAGGTACCGGGGCTCGACGGGCAGAAGATGTCGAAGTCGTACGGCAACGCGATCCTGATGCGCGAGGACCCGGCGGAGGTCACGAAGAAGATCCGCACCATGCAGACGGACCCGGCGCGCGTGCGCCGCACCGACCCGGGCAATCCCGAGAAGTGCCCGGTGTGGGGCCTGCACAAGATCTATTCGTCGGCCGACACGCAGAAGTGGGTCGTGCAGGGCTGCGACCGCCGGCATCGGTTGCCTCGAGTGCAAGCAGCCGGTCATCGACAGGATCATCAAGGAGCAGGCGCCGCTCATCGAGCGCGCGCAGAAGTACATCGACGACCCGACGCTCGTGCGCAACATCGTGGCCGACGGCTGCGAGCGCGCGCGCAAGCTGGCCGAGGAGACGATGCGCGACGTGCGCGAGGTGATGGGACTGTCGTATGACTGACGCGGCACTCGACCTCGAGCACCCGTCCGCGGAGGCGAAGCCGCTCGCGCGCGTCTACGGCGAGGCGTTCAACGACCTCCCGCAGGACCTCTACATCCCGCCGGAGGCGCTGGAGGTGTTCCTCGAGTCGTTCGAGGGCCCGCTCGACCTGCTGCTCTACCTGATCCGCAAGCAGAACATCAACGTGCTCGACATCCCGATGGCGGAACTCACGCGCCAGTACCTGGGTTACGTCGAGATGATGCGGCGCACGCAGCTCGAGCTGGCCGCCGAGTACCTGCTGATGGCGGCGGTGCTGATCGAGATCAAGTCGCGGCTGCTGCTGCCGAAGCCGCCCGCGCCGCCGGGCGAGGAGCCCGAGGACCCGCGCGCCGAGCTCGTGCGCCGGCTGCTCGAGTACGAGCGCATGAAGCAGGCCGCGCGCGCCATCGACGAACACCCGCTGGTCGAGCGGGACTTCGCACTCGCCCGGGTCTGGTTCGACCACGTCGCGGCCGCGCGCCTGCCGGATGTCCACCCGGACGACCTCAAGGCGGCGTGGGCCGGCCTCATCCAGCGCGCGCGGGTGAACAAGCACCACCTCGTCACCAAGGAGCAGCTGTCGGTCAGGAGCGAGATGAGCCGCGTGCTGAAGACGCTCGAGACCGCACAGTACGCGGAGTTCACCACGCTCTTCCGCGAGCACGCGGACGTCGCGCACCTCGTCGTCACGTTCCTCGCGCTGCTCGAGCTCGCGCGCGAGCAGCTGGTCGCCATCGCGCAGACCGAGCCGTACGCCCCGATCCACGTCACGCTGTCCGGCGCGCCCGCGTTCGCGCTCGACGGCGACGCCTGATGGACCACGACATGAAAGACGACACCAACGATCCGTCCCCGGCCGAGCCGCACGCCGACGGCGCCGCCGTCGATGCGACCACACCCGCGGACGACGCGCCGGCCGTGGCCGAAGCGCAGGCCGCCGACGAGGCGGCCGAGGCGCAGGCACAGCTCGCCGGCGACGATCCCGGCGAGCAGGCGACGCCCGACCTTGCCGACGAGACGCCGGCCGCCGCGGTCGACGAGCCCTCGGGCGAAGCGCTGACGGAACTGAAGCGCATCCTGGAGGCCGCGCTGCTGGTCGCCGGCGAGCCCGTGCCCGCCGTGCAGCTCGCCCGCCTCTTCGAACCCGCGCTCGACGCCGACACCACGCGCAAGCTCCTCGTGGACCTGCAGCAGGAGTGGTCCGGCCGCAAGGTCGAGCTCGTGCAGGTGGCGAGCGGCTGGCGCTTCCAGGGCGCGACCTCGATGAGCCCGTACCTCGCGCGCCTGTCGCCCGAGAAGCCGCCGCGCTACTCGCGGGCGGTGATGGAAACCCTGGCGATCATCGCCTACCAGCAACCTGTCACCCGCGGCGACATCGAAGCCATCCGCGGCGTTGCCGTCTCGACCAACGTCATCAAGACGCTCGAGGACCGGCAATGGGTGGAGATCGTCGGTCATCGCGAGACGCCGGGACGCCCGGCGCTCTACGCGACGACGAAGGTCTTCCTCGACGACCTCGGCCTCCGCTCCCTGGCGGAACTCCCCCACTCGCCGAGCTCGATTCCTCCCATCTTCTGGAGATGCCCGATGCCCCCACCAAGGCCGCCGAGGCGGCACTCGCCCTCGCGAGTCCGCTCCTCGGGAGCACCGAGTCCGACGCAGCAGCCGAACCTGGCGCTGCACGCGATCAAGGAGAGCCTCCCGCCGCAGAGAATCAAACGCTCCACTGACGAGATCTTCAGCGAGCCGCAGCGCCTGCACAAGGTGCTGGCGTCCTGCGGCTTCGGCTCGCGCCGGGCGATGGAGGAGATGATCCTCGCCGGCCGCATCACGGTGAACCGCCTGCCGGCGGAAGTGGGCCAGAAGGTCGGTCCCGAGGACGAGGTGCGCATCAACGGCGAACTCGTCAAGGTCCGCTTCACGGCGCCGCGTCCGCGCGTGCTCATGTACCACAAGCCGGCGGGCGAGATCGTCACGCGCGACGATCCGGAAGGCCGGCCGACGGTGTTCGCGAAGCTGCCGAACATCGGCAACGGCAAGTGGATCAACGTCGGGCGCCTCGACTACAACACGGAGGGGCTGCTGCTCTTCACCAACAGCGGCGAACTGGCCAACCGCCTCATGCACCCGCGCTACGAGGTCGAGCGCGAGTACGCGGTGCGCGTGATGGGTCGGATGACCGACGAGCAGATGCAGTCGCTGACGACCGGCATCACGCTCGAGGACGGCGTGGCGAAGTGCGAGAAGGTCGAGGACGGCGGCGGCGAGGACGAGGGTGCCAACCACTGGTACCACGTCGTGCTGAAGGAAGGCCGCAACCGCGAGGTGCGCCGGCTCTTCGAGGCGCTGGGCCTCACGGTGTCGCGCCTCATCCGCACCCGCTACGGCACGCTGGCGATGCCGTCGGTGCTGAAGCGCAACGACGTGCTCGAACTCGAAGGACCGGAAGTCGAGGCGGTGCTCGCGGCCGCGGGCTTGAAGCCCGGCGGCGGCCAGCAGCAGCAACGGGCCCAGGGCGGCCGTCCGCAGCAGGGACAGCCGCGGCGCCCGCAGGGCCCGAAGGGGGCGAAGCCCGGCCAGCGTCCGCACGGCAACAAGCAGCGCTTCCAGGGCAAGCGACCGAACGCGCCGGGTGGCGAAGGCGCGCCGCGGCCGCAACCACAGCAGGGCGGCGGCCGTCCCGACTTCGACGTCATGCAGCCACAGAGCAACGCCAACGCGATCGGCCTGCGGCCAGCCGGTGCCAAGCGCCAGCGCGGCAACTTCGGCAAGGGCGGCTTCGGCGGCAACAAGGGCGGATTCGCAGGTGGGGGGCAGGGCGGCCAGCGCCCGCAGCAGAACCGCCAGCGCATCAACTTCGACGAGATGCAGCCGCTGTCGAACGCCAACGCGTCGCCGTTCGGGCGCACCACGCTCACGGTGCCGGGCGCCGTGCCGCCGGGCGTGCCCGGCGTGCCGGGCAATCGTCCGAACCGCGGCAACCGCGGCCGGCCGGCGGGCAAGGGTGGTGATTTCCGCGGCAAGGGTGGCGGTGGCAAGGGCCGCCCGCACGGGGCGCCGCGCGGCGAGGTGAACGGCAACGTCGCACCCCGCGGCGAAGGCCGCGCGCGCCGGGAGGTCGACGGCAACGTGGCCGTTGCCGAGCCGCGCGTGCCGCGCGATGACGAGTGACCGACGGCATGATGCCGCGCGCCTGCCTCTTGCGATGAGCCCGGATCGGACACGACGGCGTACGGTGCTCGGCCTCGGCGCCGCGGCGACGGGTGCGCTCGCCGCGCCGCTGCGGGCGCTGGCGCAGGCGCAGGACCTGCCGGTCACCGGCCGCGCGCTGCCCGGCCTCGAGGCGCTGGACGCCGTGGTGCTGCCGATCCTCGCGGCGCACGCGATCCCGGGCGGCGCCGTCGCGATCGCGTACCAGGGCAAGCTCAAGCTCGCGCGCGGTTACGGCTACGCCGACGTGGGCGCGCGCACGCCGATGCGCCCCGGGACGTTCGTCGCGCTCGCCAGCGTGAGCAAGGTGCTGACCGCACAGACGGTGCTGAAGCTCGTCGGGCAGGGCCGCCTCGCGCTCGGCGATCGTGCCTTCGGATTCTTCCCCGACCTGAAACCCCCGCCCGGCATGCGCGAGGATCCGCGCCTGTCCGAGATCACCGTGGAAATGTGCCTGCACCATACGGGCGGCTGGGACCGGCGGGTGAGCGGCGATCCTTCCGGCTGGGGCCCGCGCATCACGCGCGCGCTGAACCTGCAAGGGCCGCCGCCGCCGCTCGCGATGATCCGCTACATGAAGGGCGTGCCGCTCGACTTCGATCCCGGCACGAAGCAGGCGTATTCCAACTTCGGCTTCGTGCTGCTGGGCGGCATCATCGCGAAGGTGACGGGCATGCCCTACCCCGACGCGGTGCGCCGGCTCTTCCTCGACCCGATCGGCGCGACCGGCCTGCGCCTCGACGACGAGCCGCCGCGCTACCAGCCGGGCGAGGCCAAGCGATACGTGGAAGGCAACGCCACGCCGGTGCCCGGCGGCAATCCGCGGATGGTGATGGCGTCGGGAGGCTGGCAGGCCACTGCGGTGGGAATGACGCAGGTGCTCACCGCGATCGACGGCTCGCGCACCGGCTCGCCGTTCCTCGCACCCGCGCAGTACGACGCCATGCTGCAACCGGCGCCCGGGATCGCGCGGCCATCGCCCGACCACTGGATGGGACTGGGCTGGGACCTGGTGCAGACGTTCCCGGATTCCGCGCAGCCGGGCAAGGTCCGTGCAAGCTACGGCAAGGACGGCGGCATCGGCGGCATCGAGACGTACGTCGAGCACCTCGCCATCGGCGTCGACTACGTGCTGCTCTTCAACAGCCGGCCGCGCGGCACGGGCATGCCGGGACCGCTGGAACTCGTGAAGCCGAAGGTGATCGAGTTCGCGCGCGGCGTCCGCGACTGGCCCGAGGGCGATCTCTTCGGCGCGGGCGTCTAGGGCTCGTCCCTGCGGGCGGTGTTGCCCGCGCGCGACGCCCGCGGTGCAGCAACGCGGCATGCACCACGCGCCGATCGACACGGCGCATGCGGGTGCGTGTATCGTTCAGCGGCGTTCACGTTCGCACTGCCGCCATGCCGATGCACCAGACGTACCGGGACGAACTGCTCGACCACCACCTGCGCACCTACCTGGGCTCGGTGGAGCCCGAAGCGCTGGCCGAGATGCGCGCGAGCCTCGAGTGGGTCGAGGTGCATGCCGGGCAGACCCTGATGACACAGGGCGAGGCCGGCGACGCGATGTACCTCGTGCTGTCGGGGCGCCTGCGCGCCTACATCGACGACGGCAGCGGCACCGCCCGCGCCGTGCGCGACATGGGTCGCGGCCAGATCATCGGCGAGATGAGCCTCATCACCGGCGAGCCGCGGCTCGCGACCGTCGTCGCCATCCGCGACTCGGTGCTCGTGCGCCTCGCGGACACTCAGTTCCAGCGCCTGCTCGCGACCAGCGCCCAGCTCTCGGTGGTGCTGACACGGCAGATCATCCAGCACCTGCGGGCCGGGCTCTCGCCGTACGGTGCGGCGCGGCCGGTCACCATCGGCCTCGTGCCGGTCTCGGCGAACGTCGACGCCGCGTCGCTCGCGACGAAGCTCGCCGCGCACCTCGCGCGCGTCGGCCGGGTGCGCGTGCTCGACGCGGCCGAGGTCGACGCCGACCTGCGCGAGCCGGGCGTCGCGCGCAACGACGACGCGGCCGCCGCGCGCCGCGTGGCGATGCACGTCGACGAAGTGGAGGCCGGGCACGATTTCGTGCTGCTGGTGGCCGACGCCACCCCGACCGCGTGGACGGGCCGCTGCTGCATGGGCGCGGACGAGGTGCTGCTCCTCGCCGACGCCGCGCAGCCGCCGGCCCTGCATCCGAACGAAACCACATTCCTCGTGCGCGGCGACGGCCGCAACGAGGCGGACGAGATCCTCGTGCTGCTGCATCCGGCGGACCGGCGCTCGCCGCACGGCACCCGCGCGTGGCTGGCGCGGCGCCCGGTCGACGACCACCTCCACCTGCGCCCCGACCTCGACGGGGATGTCGCGCGCCTTGCGCGCATCGAGAGCCACACCGCGGTCGGCCTCGTGTTCGCGGGCGGCGGCGCGCGCGGGCTCGCCCACCTCGGCGTATGGCGGGCGCTGCGCGAGCGCGGGGTGGCGATCGACTACGTGGGCGGCACCAGCATCGGCGCGATCATGGCGGCGCTGGTCGCCTCCGACGTCCCGGTCGAGGTCGCGATCGACGTCGCGCGGCGCTCGTTCTCGACCAACCCGACCGGCGACTTCAACGTGCTGCCGCTGCTGTCGCTCATCAAGGGCCGGCGGTTGCGCCGCGTCATCCATCGCGCGATGAAGGACCTGTTCGGCTTCGAGCCGGACATCGAGGACCTCTGGAAGACCTATTACTGCATCGCCAGCAACTACTCGCAGGCGAGCGAGCACCTGATACGGCACGGGAACCTCGCGCGCGCGATGCGGGCCAGCATCGCGATCCCGGGTGCGCTGCCGCCCGTGGTCCACGACGGGGACCTGCTGTGCGACGGCGGGACCTTCAACAACTTCCCGGTCGACGTGATGCGCCGGATGCGCGGCGTGGGCACGGTGATCGGCGTCGACCTCAACTCGCGCAAGCCACGGCGGATCGAGGTCGACGAGGTGCCGGGGACGCTGTCGCTGCTGCGCGACCGGATGCGGCCCTACGTGAAGCGGCGGTATCGCTTCCCCTCGCTGATGGCCTATCTCATGAACGTGCAGATCCTCTACAGCATGTCCCGGCAGACGCACGCCCGGCGCCAGACCGACGTGTACTTCAACCCGCCGCTGGAGCGCGTCGGGATGCTGCAGTGGAACCGCTTCGACGAGATCGTGGGGCAGGGACACGCGCACGGCACCGAAGTGCTGGAGGCGCTCGACCCGCAGGCGATCGCCCGGATGCGCGCGGAGGCCGCATGACCGACAACGCCTTCGTCCGCATGTTGCGCGGGTGGCTCGACCGGGCCGGCCCCGGCGGCGGTGCGATGCCGGTCCCGACGGCCCCGGCGCCGGCCCCGGCCGACCCGCGGCTCGCCGTCTACACGGAGAAGGTCGCGTCGGCCGCGGACGCCCTCGCGCGGATTCCCAAAGGCTCGCACGTGTTCGTGGGCACCGCGTCGGCGACGCCGCAGTTCCTCACGCGCACCCTGGAGACGATGCCCGACCCGCCGGCCGACATCGAGCTCGTGCACTTCATCACCTCGGGCGCCGTGCCGCACGACATCGAGGGTCGCGCGACGACACGCTTCCGCCACCGCACGTTCTTCGTCGGCACCGACATGCGTGCCGCCGTGCGGCAGGGCCTCGCCGAGTACGTGCCGATGTCGATCGCGCGCGTGCCGGAGCTCGTGCGCATCGGCCGCATCCGCGTGGATGCGGCGCTGGTGCAGGTCTCACTGCCGGACGAGTTCGGCTACGTGAGCCTCGGCGTGTCGGTCGACGTGATGCCGGCGGTGATCGCGCGTGCGGACATCGTGATCGCCGAGGTGAACCCCAACATGCCCCGGTCGATGGGCGACTCAATGGTGCACGTCAACGAGATCGACTGGCTGGTGTTCAACGACGCGCCGCTCGCCGAGTTCGTGCACCCGGCCACCGAGGAGAAGGTGGTCGAGCAGATCGCGCGCTACATCAGCGGCATCATCGAGGACGGGTCGACGCTGCAGATCGGCCTCGGCCGCGTGACGAACGCGGCGCTCAAGTACCTCACCGACCGGCGCGACCTCGGCATCCACTCCGACGTGGTCACCGACGCCATCGTGCCGCTGCTCGAGCGTGGCATCCTCACCGGCGCACGCAAGAGCCGCGAGCGCGGCAAGATCGTGACCAGCTTCGCGGTCGGCAACCGGCGCCTGTACGACCTCATCGACCGCAACCCGCTGTTCTCGTTCCAGCCGATCGACGTGGTGAGCCACCCGTCGACGATCGCCGCGCAGCACCGGATGGTCTCGGTGACGCAGGCGTTCGCGATCGACCTCACGGGCCAGGTGTGCGTGGACCAGCTCGACGGCGAGTTCTACGGCGGCATCGCGGCGCAGGGCGAGTTCCTGCGCGGCGCGTCGCGCTCGGAAGGGGGCAAGGCGATCATCTGCCTCGCCTCCACCACCGACGACGGGACGCAGTCGCGGGTGCGGGCGGTGCTCGCGGCCGGCGAAGGCGTGACGATCGCTCGCACCGACGTGCACTTCGTGGTCACCGAGTACGGCATCGCACACCTCTTCGGCAAGTCGATCCGGGAGCGCGCGATTGCGCTCATCGAGGTCGCGCACCCGAAGTTCCGGGCCGGGCTCTTCGAGGAAGCGCGCCGGCTGGGGCTGGTCCCGGCGACGCAGACGCTGCAGAACATGCGCGCCTACCCGGTGGAGGAGGAGGTGACGGTCGCGCTGAAGGACGGCCGGCGGGTGCTGCTGCGGCCCGCGGTGTCCGCCGACGGCGCCGCCATCCGCGACCTCTTCCACGCGATGTCGGAGACGGACGTCTACACCCGCTTCTTCGGGCGCGTGCGCGAGTTGTCCGCGCAGGATGTGCAGCGCCTGTGCAACGTGAACTTCGAGAACGAGGTGGCGTTCGTCGCGGCGACCGGTCCCCGCGAGAGCCCCGAGATCGTCGGGCAGTCGTGCTACTTCGTCGACCCGTCGACCAACCTCGCCGAGACCGCGTTCATGGTGAGCCCGAAGTGGCAGGGCTGCGGCCTCGGTGCGGCGATGCAGAAGCGGATGATCGAGCACGCGAAGGCGCGCGGCATCCGCGGCTTCGTCGCTGACATCCTCTCGAGCAACGTGAACATGGTGCGCCTCGCCAACGCCGGCACGTCCAACGTGACCGTCGAGTCGGAAGGGGAGACGGTGCGCGTTACCGCGCTGTTCTGAGCGGCTGCTTCGCGGCGTACGCAAGAGGCGTCCGCGGCGCCAACCCGGGGTCAGACCCCGATGAAGCCGGGGTCTGACCCCGGCGCCGGGCGCCGGCACTGCTAGTCCAGGCTGTCCAGCAACCTCCGCGCGGCCCCATACACCGGCACCTCGACCAGCAGCCCGTCCACGTGCGCGCGATCGCGTCCCGCGGCGCGTGCCTTCTCGAACGCGGCGACCACACGCCTGGCCTTCGCGATCTCGGCCGCGCTCGGGCTGAACACGCGGTTGAGCGCCCTGGCGTGGTCCGGTGCCACGAGGCTCTTCGCGCGATAGCCCAGGCGCTTCGCGCCACGGGCCTCGGCGGCCGCGCCCTTCGCGTCGCTGAACGTGTAGGGGCAGTCGATCGCCTCCACGCCTGCGGCCCGGCACTCGACGAGGAAGCGCGAGCGCACGTAGGCCAGTTCCTCGGCACCGCGACTGCGCGCGGTGCCGAGATCCGCGACCATGTCCTCGCTCGCGACCAGCGCGGCGGTGACCTGCGGACTCGCGCGCACGATGTCGAACGTCCGGATCAGGCCGGCGGCCGTCTCGATGTTCGGCACCAGTTCCACGCCGCGCCCCGCGAGGCTCGCGAGCTTGCGCACCTGTTCGGGGGTGGTCACCTTCGACATCATCACGATGTCGGGGTGGCCGGCCATCACGGCCGCCAGGTCGTCGCGGCCGCAGGTTTCGAGCGGGTTCACGCGCACGGCGACCCGTGCGCCCGCCGCGCGCCACTGCGCGTACAGCGCGGGGGCCAGCGCGCGCGCCTGCGGGCGCAGGTCCGGGGGCGTGAAGTCCTCGAGTTCGTGGATGAGCACGTCGGCGCCGCTGCGCTGCGCGGCGGCGTGGGCCGCGGGGTCGGCGCCCGGCACGAAGAGCCACGTGCGCCGCGGATGGGGGCGGGGGGTGGTCACGGCTAGAGGAACAGGTCCGGGAGGAGCGGCGCGCCGGGCTGCATGGCGTACGCGTCGAAATCGGCGATGCCGGCCTCCCGCAACGCTTCCTCGTCCAGGAAGAAGCGGCCGGTCGTGGTGCGCGCGTCGCGCACGAGAATGGCGTGGGCGGCGTCGGCCATGATCTCCGGCTTCCGGGTGCGGGCGAGCGCCTCGCGCGCGCCCGGGATCATCGCCAGCGCCGCGGTGGCGATGGCGGTGCGCGGCCACAGCGCGTTCACGGCCACGCCCTCGCCGCGGAACTCCTCCGCCATGCCGAGCACGCACATCGACATCCCGTACTTCGCCATCGTGTAGGCGACGTGCGGCGCGAACCAGCGCGCGCTCATGTCGAGCGGCGGCGACAGCGTGAGGATGTGCGGATTGCGTCCGGCCTTCGCCGCCGCCAGGAGGTGCGGCAGGCACGCCTGCGAGCACAGGTAGGTCCCGCGCACGTTCACGCCGAACATGAGGTCGAAGCGCTTCATCGGCGTGGCCAGCGTGCCGGTGAGGTTGATGGCGCTCGCGTTGTTGACCAGGATGTCGATGCCGCCGAAGCGCGCGACCGCCGCGGCGACCGCGGCCTGCACCGCGGCCTCCTCGCGGATGTCGCACGCGACGGCCAGCGCATGCCCGCCGGCGGCCTCGATCCTGGCGGCGGCGGTGTGGATCGTCCCCGGCAGCGTCGGGTGCGGCTCGGTCGTCTTGGCCGCGATCACGACGTTGGCGCCGTCGCGCGCGGCGCGCAGCGCGATCGCGAGCCCGATGCCGCGCGAGCCGCCGGTGACGAACAGCGTGCGGCCGGCGAGCGAGGTCGCGCCCGCGGCGCTCACGTGCCGTCCTGCCCGCCGAAGCGCGCCGGCCGTTTCTCGAAGAAGGCCGTGATGCCCTCGGCGAAGTCGGGCGTGGCCGTGCAGCTGCCGAAGCTCACCGCCTCGGCGACGAGTTGCTCGGACAGTGTGCGGCCGAGCGATTCGCGCAGCAGGCGCTTCGCGTTGCGGATGGCGAGCCGCGGCGCCGCCACGAGGCTCGCCACGACGGCGGCGAGGGCCGCATCGAGTTCGGCGGCCGGCACGACGCGATTGACGAGCCCCCACGCGAGCGCCTGCCGGGCGTCGAAGCGCTCGGCGAGCAGCATGATCTCCATCGCCCGGCGCATCCCGACGATGCGCGGCAGCGCCCACGAGCCGCCGCCGTCCGCGGTGAGCGCGATGTTGCGGTAGGCGGACGCGAAGTACGCACTGTCCGCCGCGACCACCAGGTCGCTCGCGTTCATGAGCGAGAGGCCGAAGCCGGCGACCGCGCCCTGCACGCCGCAGACCAGCGGGTGGGGCATGCGGTGGAAGGATTCGATCGCGGAGTGCAGGCGGTTGATGAGCGCCTGGAAGTCGGCATTGCGCTGCGCGGGCGGCTTGGCGAGCTCGCCGGCGAAGGTCTTGAGGTCGCCCCCCGCCATGAAGTGCTTGCCCGCGCCGCGCAGCACCACCACGCGCAGCGAATCGTCGCGCGCGACGTCGGCGGCGGCGTCGATCAGCGCCTCGACCAGCGTGAAGTCGAGGGTGTTGAGATGCTCCGGACGATTGAGCGTGAGCGTCGCGACGGGGCCGTCGCGGGTGACGAGCAGGGGGGATGACATTGGGGCAGGAACGGTGGCGGACAGGCGGAAAAAAGTCTAGCACGGGCGATAACCCCTGGACCGCAATGGACACATTGGCGCCGATGCCGAATTTTCGCATCGCCCGGCCGTTGCGGACCCGGGGCGATCCCGGTAGGGTTACCCGCAGCCGTGGCGCAGGCACGGACGGCCGCAAGCACGACCGCCGCGCGTCACGACGCACAACCGGTTCCAGAGGACGGAGGTCGACCATGCGCATGGCGATGACCCGGGCGAAGGCGGTTGGCAGGAAGCTCGCGATCGGGCTGATGCTCGTCGGAGCGGGCGCGGGCTTCGGGCAGGGCCTGCGGCCCGAACTGCGCGCGTACAACGTGGATCCGGCGCAGGTGACGGTCGGCGGATTCTCCTCGGGCGCCGACATGGCGGTCCAGTTGGGTGTCGCCTACTCCTCGCAGATCCGGGGCGTGGCGGCGTTCGCGCCGGCGCCCTACGACTGCAGGCGTGGCGGCGGGGTCACCGACAACAATTGCTTCGGTGACCAGAACCCGGACATCGCGCTCCCGGAAGCCAACATGCGCCGGTGGAGCGGCCGCGAGATCGATGCCGTGGCCAATCTCGCGCGCCAGCGCGTCTACGTCTTCCGCGGCACGGGAGACCCTTCGATGGGGCCATTGGTGGTCGGGCAGGCAGTCGCGCTGTATTCGCACTTCGTGCCGGCCGCCAACCTGTACTACGAGACCTCGGTCGTCGCCAAGCACGTCCTGCCGACGGATTTCTTCAGTTCGAGGCTCATGACGTGCGCCATCACCGGCGGCCCCAACACGGCTTCCCAGAGTGGCGGCGGGCTCGCGAACTGTGGCTTCGACGGCGCTGGTGCATCGCTCGTGTGGCTCTACGGCCCGCTGGTCCCGCGCGCCGGCGAGCAGCCCGGCGGGCAGATCGTGGGCTTCGACCAAAGCCGTTTCATATCGCGCGACAAGGGCATGGACGAGATCGGTTTCCTGTACGTGCCGACTGCCTGCGCCGCCGGTGCGGCGTGCCGGCTGCACGTGTTCCTGCACGCCTGCAATGCGGGCTACTACACCATCGGCGAGCCGTTCTACGCGGAGTGGTCCGGGCACAGCCGCTGGGCCGAGACCAACAACATCGTCCTGCTGTTCCCGCAAGCCTATCCCGACAGCGTCCTCAATCCGACCGGGTGCTGGGACACGAACGGCATCTACGACGAGCAGTTCGACCAGATCGGCGGCACGCAGGTGTCCGCCATCATGGCGATGGTGCGCAGGATCACGTCCGGCTTCGTCGGCGGGCCGCGGGCCGTCGAGTACCACCACGCCGAGTGGGACCACTACTTCGTCACGGCGGAAGCGGACGAGATCGCGAAGCTCGACTCCGGCGCATTCGCCGGCTGGGCGCGCACCGGCGAGTCGTTCCCCGTGGCGGCGGTCGACACCGCGGGCACCGACAACGTCTGCCGCTTCTTCAGCACGGCGTTCGCGCCCCGCAGTTCGCACTTCTACACGGCGTCGGCGAGCGAATGCGGGAACGTCAGGCGCAATCCCGACTGGCTCTTCGAGGACCTGCGGTTCGCGCTGCCCCCGGACGATGGTGAAGGCCACTGCGCCGGTGGCCGGCAGCCGATCTATCGCCTGTACAACGACGGCCACGGGGGCGCGCCGAATCACCGCTTCACCACCAGCGCCGCCATCCGCGAGGCGATGATCGCGGCCGGGTGGATCCCGGAAGGCAACGGCATCGGGGTGATGGGGTGCACGTACTGAAACCCGCGCCTCCGGAAATGGGGGCCCGCGCATGAAGGCGACCGGCCGCCGGTGGATCCCCGTGGCGGCCGGCGTCCTCGTGCTCGCTGCGGTGCTGGCCGCGGCCTATTGGGCGACCCGCCCGCGTGTGGCGCGGATCGGCTTCCTCGGGATGAGTTCCGCGATGCAGGCGACCCGCGTGGAGGCGTTGCGGCAGGGACTCGCGGCGCGGGGCTACGTCGAGGGCCGCAACGTCCACATCGAGTACCGCTGGGCCGAAGGACGCTTCGATCGGCTGCCAGCGTTGGCGGAGGAACTGGTCGCCGCCGGTGTCGACGTGATCGTCACCGCCGCGCCGCCGGCGGTGCGCGCCGCGCACCATGCGACCACCACCATCCCGATCGTCGTGGTGATGCACGACCCGGTGGGCATGGGCATGGCGAAGTCGCTCCCGGCGCCCGGCGGCAACGTCACCGGCATCGCGTTCCAGGACTCGAGCCTGTCGTCGAAGCGCCTCGATCTCCTGCGCGACGTGGTTCCCGGGCTGCGGCGCGTGGCGGTCGTGTGGAACAGGGAGGGCGGCGGCACGGAAACGGTGGCCGCGGTGCAGACCGCCGCGGCCGCGCTCCACATCGAGACGCTCTCCCTCGAGATCGGCACCCGCGACGACTTCGCGCCCGCGATCGCCGAGGCGAAGCGGTGGGGTGCGCAGGCCGTGCTGCAGCTGGCCTCGCCCTTCATCACCGCGAATCGCGACGTGCTGATGTCGCTGCTGGCGGCGAACCGCCTGCCGGCGTCGTGCGAATTGCGCATCTACGTCGTCGACGGATGCCTCATGACCTACAGCGCCAATCTCGACGACGAATTTCGCATGATGGCGGGTTTCGTCGACCGCATCCTCAAGGGCGGGAACCCGGCGACCATGGCGTTCGAGCAGCCGCGGGAATTCGAGTTCGTCATCAACGGGAGGACGGCCGCCGACCTCGGCGTCGTCGTTCCCGAGTCGCTGGTGTACCAGCTTTCCGAACCCCCGCTATGCAAGGAGGTGGGGGCCACGCCCTGCGCGGGCGTTGCGACTTCACCAGCGACCACCCGCGAGGCCGCCGTCCGGCACTAGGGCCGGCATCGTGCATCCCTGCGGCGGTCTGTCGCGCTGGGCGATGGACTTGTACACGCCAGAGAGGCGCAAATTGTTTACCACCGGTCGTTGCATCGATTTATGGTGCTTGTCATTTCACGCCTTTAAAGGTTGCATATCGCGCTTTTGCCCCTTATCGCCCCATGGACGAGAACGCCCAACCCTCCGGCACCGCCAAGATCGTCACCGCGTTGCGCGCGCGGCCCGGTCACGACAGCCGCATGGTGGCGTGGAACGGGCGCGTGGTGGCGGCACTCGAGAAGAGCGCCGGGTATGCGGGACGCGAAGTGGTGCCGCCGCAGACGGAAGGCCTCGGGGAGTGGCTATTCGTCACGCGGTTCGAAACGCTCGCCGACGCGGTCGCGTGGCGCCGGGGCGCGGCCTGCGCGCAGTTGCGGGCGGACATCGCCGATGCGCTGGAGATCGACGGCTACGCCGAACTCGCCGGCGAGGCGGCGGCGCGTTTCCACGTCGAGAACAGCGTCACCGAGGTCATTATCGAGGAAGTGCGCGCCGGTTGCGAGGACCGGTACCGCGCGTGGTCGAGCCGCATGGAGGAAGCGCAGGCGAAGCTGCCCGGCTACCAGGGCGGGTACACCCAGCCGCCGCCCACCGGCAGCCGCCACTGGACGACACTGCTGCGCTTTGCCACCGTGGACGATCTCAACCGCTGGCTGGCGTCGCCGGAGCGGCAGGCGCTGCTGCGCGAGGCGGCACCGCTCGTGGAGCGCGCGATCGCCCACCGCGTGAACACGGCGTTCCCCGGATGGGCGCCGACCGATGCGGCCTCGGGCAAGCCGCCGCCGGACTGGAAGACCACCATGCTGGTGCTGCTCGGCCTGTATCCGATCGTGGCGATCGAGATCGCATGGCTCATGCAGCACCTCGCCGGACTGAAGCCGGCCGTGGCGGGCTTCATCGGCAACGCGATCAGCGTCACGCTGGTCGCGTACGGCACCATGCCGCTGCTCGTGCGGTGGATGGGCTGGTGGTTGTTCCCGCGGCCGGAGGTCGCCACCCGCCTGACGCTGCTCGGCGTCGCGCTCATCGCGGTGCTGTACGCGATCGAGATCGCGGTGTTCTGGAACGTCCTGTAGCGCGGCGTACCCTTTTCCTGCAGTCCCTTTTCAACCAAGGAGTGTTTGCGTGTCCGACCAGAAGCCCGACCATGAGAAATTCCTCCGCCGCGCGATCGAGCTGTCCGCGCGTGCTTCGCTCGAGTACTCGACCGGCGGCGTGTTCGGCGCCGTCGTCGTCAAGGACGGCAAGATCATCTCCGAGGGGATGAACCGCGTGGTGGCGAGCCACGACCCGACGTGGCACGCGGAGATGGAGGCGATCCGCCTCGCCTGCATCACGCTGCAGAACTTCAAGCTCACCGGCTGCACGCTGTACACGTCGGCCGAGCCGTGCCCGATGTGCATGGCGACGTGCTACTGGGCGGGCATCGAGCAGGTGTTCTACGCCGCATCGGTGGACGACGCGTTCAAGTACGGCAACTTCGACGACCGCCCGATCTACGAGCAGCTCGCGCTGCCGAAGGAGAAGCGCTCGATCAAGATGACGCAGATGCTGCGCGACGACGCCGTGGTCGTCTGGAAGAAATACCACGACAAGCCGGACCGCATCCAGTACTGAGCACGCCCCGAGGCGCGCGCCGCGCTTCACGCGGCCGCGCCGGCCTGCGCTGCCGCGTGCACGGCGGGCGCCGCGAGTCCCAGCGCCAGCTGCACCGTCGCGAAGTGGATGTCGACGATGTCGTCGATGGCGTCCGCATAGCCGCCGGCCATCGCCACGGCGACGGGCAGCCCGGCGGCCCGCAACGCCGCGAACACCGTGCGGTCGCGCGCGGCGAGCCCCGCCTTGGTGAGCGCGAGCCGCCCGAGCCGGTCGCCCACGAACGGGTCGGCACCGGCGAGGTAGATCGCGAGGTCCGCCCGCGCCGACGCGATCGCGTGGGGCAGGGCGGCACCCAGCGCCGCGAGGTAGGCGTCGTCGCCGGTGCCGTCGTCCAGCTCGACGTCCAGGCGCGAGGCGGTCTTGCGGAACGGGAAGTTGTTCCGCCCGTGCACGGAGAGCGTGAACACCGTGTCGTCGCCGGCGAAGATCGCGGCCGTCCCGTCCCCCTGGTGCACGTCGAGGTCCACCACGAGTACGCGCCGCGCGCGGCCCTCCGCCTGCATCGCCCGCGCCGCAACGGCGGCATCGTTGAACACGCAGAATCCCTCGCCGTGCGCGGCGTGGGCGTGGTGCGTGCCCCCCGCGAGGTTGACGCCGACGCCGTGCGCCAGCGCACTGCGGCACGCCGCGATGGTCGCGCCGGCCGAGCGCCGCGAGCGCTCCACCATCCCCGGCGACCACGGGAAGCCGATGCGCCGCAGCGCGCGTTCGTCGAGCGTGCCGCCGGTCACCGCCGCGACGTACGCCGGATCGTGCACGCGCGCGAGTTCGGCGTCCGTCGCCGCGTCCGGCACGCGCAGTCGATCGCCGGCCACGCCGCCCACGCGCTCGCGCAGCGCCGCGTACTTGCGCATCGGGAACCGGTGCCCCGGCGGCAGCGGCAGGACGAAGTGGTCGGTGTAGAAGACCTGCACGCCGGTCAGGTCGCGCCCGGCGCGGCCGCGTTGCGGTACGGCGACGAGGATTCGAGCTCGTCCAGCGAGTGCGCGACATCGACGCGCTCGCGGGCGCAGAAGTCGGCGATCGCGGCGGCGAACGCGCCGTCGCCGATCGCGTGCAGCGAATGCGTCTCCACCGGCCGCAGGCCGCGGGCCAGCTTGTGCAGCCCCTGCGCGCCGCCCTCGAACTTGCCGATCTTCTGCTCGATGCAGAACTCGATTGCCTGGTAGTAGCAGGTCTCGAAGTGCAGGCCCGGCACATATTCCGTCGTGCCCCAGTAGCGGCCCCACAGCGTTGCCTCGTCGTGGATGTCGAGCGCCGCGCACAGCCGCCGCCCGTCGCGGAAGCCCTGCACGAGCAGCACGTGGGGAGCGAGCGTGCGGCCGATCTCCTCGAAGAACGCCGGGGTGAGGTAGGGCGTGGAGTGGTGTGCCCGGTAGGTGCCCTCGTAGCACTGGAAGAAGAACGCCCAGTCCTCCGGCGTCACCTCGTGCCCGCGCTTGCGCACGAAGGTGACGCCGGCCTCCGCGAGGCGGCGCCGCTCCTGCTTCACCTTCTTGCGCTTGTGGTGCGCGAACGCCGCGAGGAAGTCCGCGAAGTCGCGGTAGCCCGGGTTCATCCAGTGGAACTGGACGCCGCGGCGGGGGATCATCCCGAGCGCCTCGCCGGCCACGACGTCGTCGTCGGTCGGGAAGAGCACGTGCAGCGACGAGTATTCGCCGCTGCGCACGTGCTCGATCGCGTGCTCGAGGAGGGCGCGGCGCACGAGCGGCACCGCGGTCAGGATCCGCGGCCCCGGGACCGGCGTGAACGGGATCGCGGCCAGCAGCTTCGGGTAGTAGCGCCGCCCGTGCCGGCGGTACGCCTCGGCCCAGCCCCAGTCGAACACGTACTCGCCGTAGCTGTGCGTCTTGGCATACAGCGGCATCGCGCCGACCAGGTTGCCGGCGTGCCAGGCGGTGATGAAGCGCGGGGTCCAGCCGGTGCGCGGGACCGCGCACTTCGTGCTCGCGAGCGCGGTCAGGAACGCATGGCGCAGGAACGGCTGGCCGCCGGCCACGGCGTCCCACGCCGCGGGCTCGATGTCGGGCAGCTGCACGTCGTCGCGGAGCGTCGGCGACGCCACGACGGGCAGGGGCGGGGCGACGAAGGGAACGGGGGCACGCATCGGCGGTATTCTCGCTTGATTCTACCGGGCTGCGACGGGCGCGCCGCATCCGTCCAAGGCCGGGACGGAAGGGGGCCGATGCTAAGATGGCCCCATGAAGGTCGCGATCGCCCAGCTCAACCAGCGCATCGGCGATCTCGCCGCGAACGCGCGCGGCATCCTCGCCGCCCACGCCGACGCCCGCCGCGCGGGCGCGTCGCTGGTGGTCACCCCCGAACTCTCGCTCTGCGGCTACCCGCCGGAGGACCTGCTCTTGCGTCCCGCGTTCGTCGACGCCTGCGCGACCGAGCTGGCCGCGCTCGCGCCGCAGGTCCGCGAGGGGACGCTGCTCGTGGGGTTCCCGGAGCGGTTCGCGGGCCACTGCCGCAACGCCGTCGCGGTGATCCGCGATGGCCGGGTGGCGGACGTGTACCGCAAGATGTACCTGCCCAACTACACGGTGTTCGACGAGGAGCGCTACTTCGAGCCGGGCGCCGAGCCCTGCGTGTTCGAGGTCGACGGCGTGCGCTGTGGCGTCATCATCTGCGAGGACGTGTGGTATCCGGAGCCCGCGCGGCGGGCCGCCGCGGCGGGCGCACAGGTGCTGGTGGTGCCCAACGGGTCCCCTTACCACACGCGGCAGCACGTGCTGCGCCGGGAGCAGGTCGAAGCCCGCGCCCGGGAGACGGGGCTGCCGGTGGTGTACGTGAATCGCGTCGGCGGGCAGGACGAGCTGGTGTTCGACGGCGCGTCGTTCGTGACCGACGCCGACGGCGGCCTCGCGCAGCAGGTGCCGGCGTGGCACGAGACGCTCGCGATAGCGCAGTTCGACGGCGCGCGCCCGCGCCATGTCCGCGGCGCGCTCGATCCCGCGCTCGAGCCGCACGTGTACCAGGCCCTGGTGATGGGCGTGCGCGACTACGTCGGCAAGAACCGCTTCCCCGGCGTGCTGCTCGGCCTGTCGGGCGGCGTGGATTCGGCGCTGACGCTCGCGGTCGCCGTGGACGCGCTGGGCGCGGACCGCGTGCGCGCGCTGATGCTGCCGTCCCAGTACAACGCCGCCATCAGCCTCGCCGACGCGCGCGAGATGGCGCAGATCGTGGGCGTGCGCTACGACGAGGTGCCGATCCGGCCGGTGTTCGACGCGTTCCTCGCCACCCTCGCGCCGGAGTTCCGCGACCTGCCGCAGGACACGACGGAAGAGAACATCCAGGCGCGCATCCGCGGCACGCTGCTGATGGCACTCTCCAACAAGTACGGCTCGATCGTGCTCACCACCGGCAACAAGTCGGAGATGGCGGTCGGCTACGCGACGCTGTACGGGGACATGGCCGGGGGCTTCGCGGTGCTGAAGGACATCCCGAAGACGCTCGTCTGGCGGTTGTGTCACTACCGCAACAGCCTCGGCCGCGTGATCCCGGAACGCATCATCACCCGCCCGCCGTCCGCGGAGCTGCGCGCGGACCAGACCGACCAGGACTCGCTGCCGCCCTACGAGGTCCTGGACGGCATCCTCGAGGCCTACGTGGAGCGCAACCGCAGCCCGCAGGAGATCGTCGCGGAAGGGTTCCCGGCGGAGGCCGTCGCGAAGGTCGTGCGCCTCATCAAGCTCTCCGAGTACAAGCGGCGGCAGTCGGCGGTCGGCATCCGCATCACGCCGCGCGGCTTTGGCAAGGACTGGCGCTATCCGATCACGTCCGCGTGGAACGACTGGACCGGGCTGCCCGCGGTGTCGAGCGGCGGACCGGCGTCCTAGCGACCATCGTGTAAAGTAAGCCGTCAGGTTCGCCGCAGGGAGCACCGCCATGAAGAAAGTCGAAGCCGTCGTCAAGCCGTTCAAGCTCGACGAGGTCCGGGAATCGCTGTCCGAACTCGGGGTCACCGGGCTCACGGTGACCGAGGTGAAGGGGTTCGGGCGCCAGAAGGGCCACACGGAGCTGTACCGGGGCGCGGAGTACGTCGTCGATTTCCTCCCGAAGGTGAAGGTGGAGGTCGTGCTGCCCGACAACCTCGTCGACCGCGCGATCGAGGCGATCGTGAAGGCCGCGCGCACGGGCAAGATCGGGGACGGCAAGATCTTCGTCACCGAGGTCGAGCAGGTGATCCGCATCCGCACCGGCGAATCCGGCGAGGCGGCGGTCTAGCGGCACGCACAAGAACAGGAGCAAGCGATGTCACTGCTGCGGGAGTTCCGCGATTTCGCGGTCAAGGGTAACGTCATCGACCTCGCGGTCGCCGTGATCATCGGCGCCGCGTTCGGCAAGATCGTCGATTCGCTGGTCAAGGACATCATCATGCCGCTGATCGGCAAGGTGGTCGGCGGCCTCGACTTCTCGAACTACTACGTCCTGCTGGGCAATCCGCCGACGGGCTACGGTGGCCCCATGACGTACGAGGCGCTGTCCAAGGCGGGCGTGCCGCTGCTGGCGTACGGCAACTTCCTCACCATCGTCCTCAACTTCGTCATTCTCGCGTTCGTCATCTTCTGGATGGTGCGCCAGTTCGCGAAGGCCAAGGCGAAGCTCGACCCGCAGGCCGCCGCCGCGCCGCCCACGCCCGAGGACGTGCTGCTGCTGCGCGAGATCCGCGACCTGCTGAAGAAGTAGGGCGCCGCCGCGCCCGTCGCGCCGGATGCACGGCCGCCTCCTTGCGGGCGGCCGGGCGGCGCCGCACTCCGGATTGACCCCTGCTGGCGCTGCTGGGACAATCCGGCCACGCTGCCGCGGGGACGCCACGAAGCCCCCGGCACCCGTGCCCTCGATCGCTTGCACGAGAACCCCCCGGAGGAGTCGCATGAAATTCACCAGGACCCTGTCCGCCGTCGCGGCGGCCGTCACGCTTGCGCTCGCCGCGCCCGCACTGGCCGACGTCACCGTCGGCATCACCATCTCGACCACCGGCCCCGCGGCCTCGCTCGGCATCCCCCAGAAGAACACGATCGAGCTGATGCCCGCGACCATCGGTGGCGAGAAGATCAACTGGGTGGTCCTGGACGATGCGTCGGACACCACCAAGGCGGTGACCAACGCCAAGAAGCTCGTCACCGAGGACAAGGTGGACGTCATCGTCGGCTCGTCCACCACCCCGGCCTCGCTCGCGATGCGCGAGGTGGCGGTCGACACCAGCACGCCGATGATCTCGCTCGCGGCCTCCGCGGCGATCATCAACCCGGCCGACCCGAAGACCAAGTGGATCTTCAAGACGCCGCAGAACGACGCGCTGATGGCCGACGCCGTCGCGGTCAGCATGAAGGCCAACGGCGTCAAGACGCTGGGCTACATCGGCTTCGCCGACGCCTACGGCGACGGCTGGCTCGCGGAAATGCGGCGCTCGGCGCAGACGGCCGGCATCAAGGTCGTGGCCGAGGAGAAGTACAACCGCGCGGACCCGTCCGTCACCGGGCAGGTGCTGAAGCTCATCTCCGCGAACCCGGATGCGATCCTGATCGGTGCTTCCGGCACGCCGGGTGCGACGCCGCAGAAGGAGCTGGTCGCCCGCGGCTACAAGGGCAAGATCTACCAGACGCACGGCGTGGGCAACCCGGACTTCCTGCGCGTCGTGGGCAAGGACGGCAACGGCACGCTGCTGCCGATCGGCCCGATGCTCGTCTACGAACAATTGCCCGACAGCCCGGTCAAGAAGTCGGCGCAGGACTACGTGACCAAGTACGAGCAGAAGTTCGGTGCGCGCAGCACGTTCGGCGGCCATATGTGGGACGCCTATCTCATGCTCAACGCGGCGATCCCGCAGGCGCTCAAGGCCGCGAAGCCGGGCACGCCGCAATTCCGAGCGGCGCTGCGCGACGCGCTCGAGGCGACCAACGTGGCCGGCGCGCACGGCGTGTTCGTGATGGGGCCCAACGATCACAACGGCCTCGACAACCGGGCGCGGGTCATGATCACGATCGACAACGGGAACTGGAAGGTCGTGAAGTAACGTCCGCAAAAGGCGTCCGTGCGGGCGGTGGATGACATGGTGTCGGTGGCGCGCCTTTTGCGGCCGCGACACCGTCGCCGGGTGTGAACTCCCTCTCCCCGCGGTCGGGGAGAGGGCTGGGGTGACGGGAGGGCGGGTGCCGATTCGCAGGCCTTCACGGCGGGTCAGACGGCCGCCTTGGGGCGCCCCGGCGGCGGCCGCTGGCAATTGCGACGCAGAAACGGGCGTTGTGCGGCTGATTGATGCCCGCCCGGGCGTCTTTCGATTCCTAGTAGCATCTTCGGGGCCGCCGGACAGTGACCGGCGGCCTTTTTTCGGCAGGGGATAGCGGTACACCGTGGACGCAACGATCGCCGCGCTGCTCGCGCAAGACGGCATCACCAACGGCGCGATCTACGCGCTGCTGGCGCTTTCGCTGGTGCTCGTCTTCACGGTCACGCGCATCATCTGGGTCCCTTCCGGCGAGTTCGTCGCGTGGGGAACCCTCACGCTCGCGGGACTGCAGCTCGGCCGGGCGCCGGGCATCGTGGGGCTGCTGGTCGGCATGGCCGTGGTGGCCGGCGTGATGGAGGCGTGGCGCTGCGCGCGCGCCGGCAGCCTCGCGCGCCTGCCGCGGGCGCTCGTCCTCTGGTGCGGCGTGCCGTGCGCCGTCGCGGCCGCCCTCTGGTGGCTCGCCCCGCGGGAGCTGCCGCTGCCGGCGCAGGTGCTGCTGACGCTCGTCGCGGTGACCACGCTCGGCCCGCTCCTCTACCGCGTCGCGTACCAGCCGCTGGCGGGCGCGAGCGTGCTCGTGCTCCTCATCGTGTCGGTGGCGCTGCACTTCGTGATGCTGGGGCTCGGCCTGTGGTTCTTCGGCGCGGAGGGCTCGCGCACGCCGGCCTTCTCGACCGCGTCGTTCTCGGTGGGCGGCATCAACGTCAGCGTGCAGAGCCTCCTCGTGATCGGTACCAGCGTCGCCCTGATCGGTGGCCTCGCGCTCCTGTTCGAGCGCACGCTCTACGGCAAGGCACTGCGCGCCACGGCGGTCAACCGGGTCGGGGCGCGGCTCGCGGGCATCTCGCCCGAGTTCGCGGGCGTGCTGACGTTCGCGCTCGCGGCGCTTCTCTGCGCCTTCTGCGGCGTGCTGATCGGCCCCATCACGACGGTCTACTACGACTCGGGGTTCCTCATCAGCCTGAAGGGTTTCGTGGGCGCGATCATCGGCGGCCTGTCGAGCTACCCGATCGCCGCCGCCGGTGCGCTGCTGGTCGGGCTCATCGAGTCGTTCTCCTCGTTCTGGGCGAGCGCGTTCAAGGAAGTGATCGTGTTCACGCTCATCATCCCCGTGCTCCTGTGGCGCAGCCTCAACACGCATCATCACGAGGAGGACGAGTGAGCGCGGCGCCGAAGGTGAAGCTCGCAGAGCGTGTCGCCGCGCGACCGAGTGCGCGCGACGCGCTGCGCCCACGCGGTGCGCTGCAGGTGCAAGGAGGGCGCGAGTGAGCGCGGCGACCGGAGAGCGCGGCGTGCGCGACGCCTGGCCACAGGTGCTGCTGGCGATCTTCGTCGCGCTGCTCGCGGCGGTGCCGCTGGCCGCGCCGCAGTTCTGGGTGACGGTCGGTAACTACATCGGCCTCTACAGCATCGTCGCGCTGGGCCTCGTGCTGCTGACCGGCGTTGCGGGGCAGACCTCGTTCGGGCAGGCGGCGTTCGTCGGCATCGGGGCCTACACCACCGCGTACCTCACCACGCGCTACGGCACCTCGCCGTGGTTCACGCTCGTCCTCGGGGCCGCGCTCACCGCGGCCGTGGCGCTCGGGCTCGGCTTCATCACGCTGCGCATGCGCGGGCACTACCTGCCGCTCGCCACGATCGCGTGGGGCATCAGCCTCTACTACATCTTCGGCAACCTGGAGGCGCTCGGCGGCCACACGGGGATGACCGGCATCCCCGCGCTCACCATCGCGGGCTTCGACCTCAAGAACGAGCGCCACTACTTCTTCCTCATCTGGCTCATCGCGCTCGCGGCGCTGTGGGCGACGCACAACCTCCTCGATTCGCGGCCGGGCCGCGCCATCCGGGCCCTGAAGGGCGGGCTCGAGATGGCCGAGGCGTTCGGCGTGGACGCCGCGCGGCTCAAGATCATCGTGTTCGTCTATGCAGCGATCCTCGCCTGCATCTCGGGCTGGCTGTACGCGCACCTCCAGCGGTTCGTGAACCCGACGCCGTTCGGCATCAACCAGGGCATCGAGTACCTGTTCATGGCGGTGGTCGGGGGTGCGGGCAGCGTGTGGGGCGCGGTGCTCGGCGCCTCCGTCATCACGCTGCTGAAGCAGGTGCTGCAGGACGTGCTGCCGAGCCTCCTCGGCCGCACCGGCAACTTCGAGATGGTCGTGTTCGGCCTCCTGATCGTGCTGCTGCTGCAGTTCGCCCGCGACGGCCTGTGGCCCGGGATTGCGCGCCTGCTGCCGGCACGCCGGCCGCCGCCGCTGCGCGACGCGCCGCCGCTGCCCGCGCGCGCCCGCACCGAAGCCGCCGGCCCGCTGCTGGAGGTCGAGCGTGCGCGCAAGCAGTTCGGCGGGCTGGTCGCGGTGAACGACCTCTCCTTCGAGATCCGCCGCGGCGAGATCCTCGGCCTCATCGGGCCGAACGGCGCCGGCAAGAGCACGACGTTCGCGCTGATCTCGGGCGCGCTGCCGCTGACGGCAGGTGCCGTGCGCCTCGCGGGCGAGGCGATCGGCAGCACACCGCCGTACGTGATCGCGCGCCGCGGGATCGGGCGCACGTTCCAGCACGTGAAGCTGATCCCGGGCATGAGCGTGCTCGACAACGTCGCGCTCGGCGCCTATCTGCGCGGATCCACCGGCGTGCTGCGCGCGGCGCTGAAGCTCGACCGCGAGGAGGAGGCGGCGACCAAGGCCGAAGCCGCGCGCGCCATCGAGCGCGTCGGCCTCGCCCCGCAGATGTTCGACGCCGCCGGCCTGCCGCTCGGCAAGCGCATCGTCGAGATCGCGCGTGCGCTCGCCGCCGACCCGACGCTGCTGATGCTGGACGAGCCCGCGGCCGGCCTGGTGGTTCCTCGAGAAGCAGGAGCTTGCGGCGCCGCTGCGCGCGCTGCGCGACGGCGGCATGACGATCCTGCTGGTCGAGCACGACATGGACTTCGTGATGGGCCTGACCGACCGCCTGGTGGTGATGGACTTCGGCGAGAAGCTGGCCGAGGGCATCCCGGCCGACATCCAGAACAACCCGAAGGTGCGCGAGGCGTACCTGGGCGGCGTGGTGTAGCGATGGCGCGCCTGCTCGACGTGCGCAATCTCTCCGTCGCCTACGGCAAGGTGGAGGCGATCCGCCGCATCTCGCTCGCGGTGGAGGAGGGCAGCATCGTCACCGTGATCGGCCCCAACGGGGCCGGCAAGACGACGCTGCTGCAGGCGATCATGGGCCTGCTGCCCGCGCAGGGCGAGATCGTCTACGGCGGCGCCGCCGTGCAGCGGCTGACCGTGGAGGAACGGGTGGCGGCCGGCATGGTGCTCGTGCCGGAAAAGCGCGAGCTCTTCGGCTCGATGAAGGTCGCCGACAACCTCGAACTCGGCGCGTTCGCGCGCCTGCGCCGCGGCGAACGCGATGCCTTGCGCGCGCTCGACGACATCTACGCGCGCTTCCCGCGCCTGCGCGAGCGCCGGCTGCAGGAGGCGGGCACGCTGTCGGGCGGCGAGCGCCAGATGCTGGCGCTCGGCCGCGCGCTGATGGGCAAGCCGCGCCTCCTGATGCTCGACGAGCCGTCGCTCGGCCTCGCGCCGCTGATCGTCCGCGACATCTTCCACATC
This sequence comes from Burkholderiales bacterium, assembly GCA_046347715.1. Lineage (GTDB taxonomy): Bacteria > Pseudomonadota > Gammaproteobacteria > Burkholderiales > Casimicrobiaceae > VBCG01. The sequence continues at coordinate 236,230 of JAXMFO010000005.1, read as the reverse complement.
GTGGCCACCCTCAAGGACGCCGGGGTGTCGATCCTGCTGATCGAGCAGAACGCCCGCGCGGCGCTGCAGGTCGCCGACTACGGCTACGTTCTGGAGACGGGCGACTGCGTGGTGGAGGGGCGCAGCGCCGACCTCGCGGCCAACCCCCGGGTCGCCGCGACCTACCTGGGACAGGCGGCCGCCGGACGTTGAACCGGGTGGGTTTCGGCCCCAGAATACGAGTTCGGGATCGCGGCGCTCGCCGCGCGAGACCCTATCCGCACCGAGGCCTTTCTTGACCGACCTTTCCCTGCCCCCCGTTTCCTCCGCCCTGCTCGCCGAAGCGGAGCACCTGCTGCTGGGGCCCTCGGGCCTCACGCAGGACGCGCTGTCGGGGGTGCTCGCCGACATCCACACCCACGACGTCGACTTCGCCGACCTCTACTTCCAGCACGCGCGGTTCGAGGGCTGGAGCCTGGAGGAGGGCATCGTCAAGTCGGGCACGTTCAACATCGACCGGGGCGTGGGCGTGCGCGCCGTCAGCGGCGACAAGCAGGCCTACGCGTACTCCGACGACATTTCGCTGTCCGCACTGCGCGAGGCCGCGCATGCGGTGCGCGCGATCGGGCGGCAGGGCCAGTCCGCCGTTGCGCCGCTGGGACAGCGCGGGACCGCGCGCGCGTTGTACGCGGTCGCGGACCCGGTGGCGAGCCTCGCCGAGGCGCAGAAGGTGGCGCTGCTCGAGCGCATCGAACGCATGGCGCGGGCGCGTGATTCGCGGGTGACGCACGTGATGGCGTCGCTCGCCGGCGAGCACGAGACCATCCTGATCGCGCGCAGCGACGGGCTGGTGGTGGCCGACGTGCGGCCGCTGGTGCGCATGTCGATCACCGTGATCGTCGAGGAAAGCGGACGGCGCGAGCAGGGCTACTCCGGTGGCGGGGGGCGCTTCGACTACGCCTACTTCACCGACGAGATGCTGGAGAAGTACGCGCGCGAGGCCGTCGCGCAGGCGGTGCTCAACCTCTCGGCACGCGAGGCGCCCGCCGGCAACATGACCGTGGTCCTCGGCAACGGCTGGCCGGGCATCCTGCTGCACGAGGCGATCGGCCACGGCCTCGAGGGCGATTTCAACCGCAAGGGTACCAGCGCGTTCTCGGGCCGCGTCGGCAAGCAGGTGGCCGCGAAGGGCGTGACGGTGATCGACGACGGCACGCTGGAGCGCCGCCGCGGCTCGCTCAACATCGACGACGAGGGCAACGCGACGCAGCGCACGGTCCTGATCGAGGACGGCGTGCTGCAGGGCTACATGCAGGACCGGATGAACGCGGGCCTCATGCAGGTCGCCCCGACCGGCAACGGCCGCCGCGAGTCGTTTGCCAACCTGCCGATGCCGCGCATGACCAACACCATCATGCTGCCCGGCGACCGCGAGTCGGCGGAGATCATCGCGTCCGTGAAGTCCGGGCTCTATGCCGCCAACTTCGGCGGCGGGCAGGTCGACATCACCAGCGGCAAGTTCGTGTTCTCGGCCGCCGAGGCGTGGATGATCGAGGACGGCAAGCTCACGTACCCGGTGAAGGGTGCGACGCTGATCGGCAACGGCCCGGACGCGCTGACGCGCGTGACCATGATCGGCAACGACCTCGCGCTCGACGCGGGCGTGGGGACGTGCGGCAAGGACGGGCAGAGCGTGCCGGTGGGCGTGGGGCAGCCGACGCTGCGGATCGACGGGTTGACGGTCGGCGGTACGGCCTAGCGCCTGCGCAGCACCGCCCCTCACCCCAGCCCTCTCCCCGCGAGCGGGGAGAGGGAGTTTCCGGGGGCGTGACCAACGCCAGCGTCGATCATCTGGCCGGCCTACTCTCCGGCCCCCGCGGGGGGAGAGGGAGCCCCAACCGGAAGCCTTCGCAGACGCGAAACGCCCACAGGGGCATTCAGCCCGCATGCAGCGCGCTGCTGAACTCTCCGCGCAGCGGAGGATGATCGGCGCGCTTCGTTGCCTCTTCCGGGGAAGGGCGCGCGGCCGCCCGAAGCCTTTCCCCCTGACTGCCTTTCGGCTGCAAATCGTGCAAGCGCCCGCGCAGCGGGCCGCCGCACGATTCGCGGACGTTCAGTGGAGCGGTCCCGAAGGAGAAGGCATCACCACCGCCGTCACGGGCGACGCGTGGTGGCACACCATCCGCCATCCCGACGGCGTGCGCATGAAGACGTTGGTGGCGGCGGCAGCGCCGCGGGCTGTGCCGTCGGCGGAGAACACGTGCTCGATCGCCGACTGCATCGCGAGGCCGACCGTCTCGAGGACCACGATGTGCTCGAGCCGGAACGTGAGCTTGGTGTCGCCGCCGAAGATCTGCTCCCAGCCCGCGCGCACGGCGTCGTAGCCGACCACGCGCGCGCCGCCGGGGTGGACGCAGACGATCTCCTCGTCGTCCGCCCACGTCGCCATCATCGCGTCGACGTCCTGCGCCTCGAACGCCTGGTAGAACGCGAGCGACACGTCCTGCGGCGACGTGAAGATCGGCGTGGTGCGGCCTTTGGGCATCAGGAGCGGCGCGTGGGTGGCGAGAGGAGCGCGGGCAGGGCCGCGCGTGCGAGATTGTAGACGATCGGCGGCTTCAATTCGCGCATGCACCGGAAGTGGCCGAGCGGGCACTCGCGCTTGAAGCACGGGCTGCAGGCGATATCGATCTTCGCGATGTGGGCGAGGGCGGACAGCGGCGGCGTGTAGACCGGCGACGACGAGCCGAAGAGCGCCACCACCGGCACGCCCACGGCGGCCGCCGCGTGCATGAGGCCCGAGTCGTTGGACACCACGAGGGCGGCCGTGGAAAGGAGGTCGATCGCGGTGCCGAGGTCCGTCCGCGCGGTGAGGTCGCGGACCTTGAGCCGGTTCTCGCCCATCGAGTTCAGCACCGCATCCGCCGCTATCTTGTCGTTGGGCGAACCCACGATCCACACATGCAGGTTGTCGCGCAGGAACATCGTCGCGAGTTCGGCGAACTGGTTGGGCGGCCAGCGCTTGGCGGCGCCGAACTCGGCGCCGGGGCAGAGCACCACCACCGGCCGGTCGGTCTTGAGGTGCAGCGCGCGCATCGCGGCCGCGCGGTTCGCCTGGTCGGGCACCAGCACCGGCGCCGGGGGCATCGGCACGAGGCCGCCGCGGCCGACCGCCAGTGCGGCGAAGCGATCGACCAGCCGGGGCATCGCCTTGCGGTCGAGCGGCCGCGCGTCCGTGAGGAGGCCGAACCGGCCCTCGCCGGTGTAGCCGACGCGCTTCGGGATGCGCGCGAGGAACGGGGCGAGCGCCGATTTCCAGGAGTTGGGCAGGACGAAGGCGCGTGTGTACTGCTCATGGCGCAGCGCCTGCGCCAGCGCGCGCCGGCCCTTCAGGTCGAAGCGCCCGTGACCGATCGGATTCTCGATGATGCGCCGGATGCCGCGCATGCGGCGGTACACCGGCGCGCACCAGGGGTTCACGAGGACGTCGACGATCGGATCCTCGAACGGGTCGCGCAGGAGCGCGACCAGTGGCTCCGAAAGAATGGCATCGCCGACCCACGACGGGGCGACGATCAGGATGCGCTCGCCGGTCATGGCCTCGGTGGCTGCAATCGGGGTGGGTGCCTTCCTCCGGCCCCGGGTAAGCCCGTGGGCCGAGTGCGCAAGGATACGCGCAATCGCGGGCCGTGGCGGGGGCGTCGGCCCGGCCCTGCCGCCGCCGGGCCTGCGGGCGCGGCGTCAGTGCCCGTGCGCGAGGGGCCCGCCTTCGAGCAGGTAGCGGGTGCCGCAGTAGGGGCACATGGCCTCGCCTTCCTCGGCGATGTCGAGGAACACCCGCGGGTGCGACGACCACAGGGGCATCGCCGGGTTCGGGCAGAAGACCGGCAGGTCGGCGGGCTTCACGTGGACGGGCGGCTGCGGCTCGCTCATGTCAGACCTTCGTGAGCCAGGACTTGTGGGCGGGGTTGCGGCCGCTCACGGTCTCGAAGAACAGCGCCTGCAGGCGCGTCGTGACCGGGCCGCGGGAGCCGCTGCCGATCGTGCGGTTGTCGAGCTCGCGGATCGGGGTGACCTCCGCCGCGGTGCCCGTGAAGAAGGCCTCGTCGGCGATGTACACCTCGTCGCGCGTGATCCGGCGCTCGAACACCGGGATGCCGAGCTCGTTGGCGAACGTGATGATCGTGCGGCGGGTGATGCCGTCCAGCGCGCCGCTCGACAGGTCGGGCGTGTGCAGCGCGCCGTCGCGCACGATGAAGAGGTTCTCGCCCGAGCCCTGGCAGACGAAGCCCTGCGGGTCCATGAGCATCGCCTCCTCGTAGCCGTCGTGCAGCGCTTCCTGGTTGGCGAGGATCGAGACCGTGTAGTTGCCGACGGCCTTGGCGTTGCACATCGTGATGTTCGGGTGGTGGTGCGTGTACGAGGAGGTCTTGACGCGGATGCCCTTCTCGATCGCGTCGGCACCGAGGTAGGCGCCCCACGGCCACGCGGCGATGGCCACCAGCACCGGGTTCGACTTGGCCGCCACGCCCATCGCGTGCGAGCCGTAGAACGCGATCGGGCGCAGGTAGCACGACTCGAGCTTGTTTCGGCGCACGCACTCGAGCTGCGCCTCGTCGATCTCCTCCTTCGAGAACGGCAGCTTCATCTGGTAGATGTGCGCGGAGTTGAAGAGGCGGTTGGTGTGGTCGCGCAGCCGGAAGATGGCGGGGCCGTCGACGGTGTTGTAGCAGCGCACCCCCTCGAACACGCCCATGCCGTAGTGCAGCGTGTGGGTGAGGACGTGCGTGGTCGCATTGCGCCACGGCACCATCTTGCCGTCGAACCAGATCCAACCCTCGCGCTCGGCCATCGACATGGCGTGACTCCCGCTTAGCGTGTCAAAAGTGGAATTTTAGCCGATCGCGGCCGGCGCCCGTTGCGGGCGTGCCGCGCGGCTTGCAATCCCTGCCATATAGGTCAACAATGCTGACCTATGTGCGGATTCTGCCGCGCCTCCCGGGAATAAGTCAACATGCTTGACGCACATCGCCGGCACGCGCTCGACGCCGCCGTCGAACTCACCTTCTTCGCGTACCGGGCGCTGACCGGCCGGGCCGACGCGCTGCTGGCCGCACGCGGACTCTCCCGCATGCACCACCGCATCCTGCACTTCGTGGCGCGGCTCGAGGACCCGTCGGTCGGGGCGCTGCTGCGCACCCTCGGGGTGACCAAGCAGGCGGTGAACGGCCCGCTGCGCGACCTCTACGCGCAGAAGCTCATCACGTTCGATCGCGCGCCCGACGACGCCCGCGTGAAGCGCCTCGCGCTCACGCCGGAAGGGAAGCGGCTGGAGGGCAAGCTCTCGGCCCTGCAGCGCGCGCAGTTCGCGGCCACGTTCGACGCCCTCGCCCCGGAGGCGGAAGCCGCGTGGCGGGCGGCGATGGAGATCTTTGCGCAGGACGAACTGGCGCGGGCGGGTTGGCGGTTGCCGGATCGGCGATAGGCGTCCGCAAAAGGCGTTCGTAGCGGCGGTGGATGTCGTTGGTCCTGGGGCGCGCCTTTTGCGGCCGTGACACCGGCACCGGGTGTGACGTCTGGATTCGGCGCTCCCTCTCCCCGCTTGCGGGGAGAGGGCTGGGGTGAGGGGCAGCCGTTTGCCGGCGCGCGGGCGTTCACGGCGGGTCAGGCGGCCGCCTTGGGGCGGCCCGGCGGCGGCCGCTGGAAAAGGCTACGAAACAACGAGCATCGTGCGGGCGGCTCCGCCGAGCGCAGCCGTTGCAGTTCTCAGCCCTTCGATGGGGCCGGGGTCAGACCACTGCGATTCACTTCTCCCTCTCCCCGCTAGCGGGGAGCGGGCTGGGGTGAGGGGCAGCCGTTTGCCGGCGCGCGGGCGTTCACGGCGGGTCAGGCGGCCGCCTTGGGGCGGCCCGGCGGCGGCCGCTGGAAAACGCTACGAAACAACGAGCGCTTTGCGTCGGCTCTGCCGAGTGCAGCCCTCGCAGTCCGGTCGTGTCCGTCAAGTTGTGCAAATAGGCGGTCAGGTTCGAGGTTGGGGATGATCAGGCGGCGAGCTTCATCGCCGCCTTCTTCTGCTCCAGCAGCAGGTCCATGTTGATGTAGCGGTTGTCCTCGAGCCACGTCTCGTGGGTCTCGGCGCACAGCGCGCGCACCAGTCGCAGGCAGGACGCCTCGTTCGGAAAGATCCGCACCACGCGCGTCCGGCGCTTGATTTCCTCGTTCAGCCGCTCCAGCAGGTTGGTGCTCTTCATGTGCTTGTGGTGCTGCCGCGGCAGTCGATAGAAGGTCAGGGTGGCCCCGATGTTCTCTTCCGCCCAGTCGGTCAGCCGCGGGTAGCGCTGCTCCCAGCGCTTGAGCCACCCGGCCAGGTCCGCCTGCGCTTCCTTCAGGTCGCGCCGCTCGTAGAGCCAACGCAGTTCCTGCAGGCAGTCGTCGGCGCCCTTGCGGGGCAGATGGTCCAGCGCATTGCGCAGGAAGTGCACGTAGCAGCGCTGCCAGGCTGCGTCGGTGAGCAGTTCCGCCACCGCCCGCTTGAGTCCGTCGTGATCGTCGGAGACCACGAATTCGACCCCATGCAGCCCGCGCTCCTTCAGCCGCCGCAGGAAGTCCTTCCAGCTGGTCGTCGATTCGCGGTTGGCCAGTTCGACCGCCAGCACCTGCCGCCGGCCTTCCCAGTTGATCCCGATCGCGATCAGCACCGCCTGCGAACGGATCACCCCATCGATGCGCACCTTCTCATAGCGCGCGTCCAGCACCAGGTACGGGTACGGCTCCTCCAGCACTCGGGTCGCGAACCGCTCCAGCGCCGCGTCCAGCCCCTTGTTCACCTGGCTGATCGTGCTCGCCGAGAACGCGTGGCCGCATAACTCCTCGGTGATCGCCTTCACCTTCCGGGTCGACACCCCCTGGACGTACATCTCGGCCAAGGCCGACACCAGCGCCTTCTCCGACCGCTGGTAGCGCTCGAACAACTCCGTCGAGAACTTGCCCTCGCGGTCGCGCGGCACCCGCAGCTCCAGCTTCCCGATCCGGGTCACCAGGCTGCGGCTGTAATACCCCGACCGGTAACCCACCCGATCCGCGCTGCGCTCCCCCGGCTCGGCGCCGATCGCCTCCGTCATCTCCGCCGCCAGCGCCTCCTGCAGCGATTCGCGCAGCAACGCCTTGAACAGGTCCCGGTTCTCGACCAGGAGCCCTTCGACAGCGACCACAGACGGTTTACTCTTCAGGTTGGCGGTCATGGCAGTGCCCTCCAAGGCAGGGTTAGTCTCGACAACCAACCTCTTGCCATGACCGCCGCCCGCACTCAAGCGGCTCTGCACACTATTCGGGACACTACCCGCAGTCCTCAGCCCTTCGCCACCACCCACGGTCCCCCGAACACCTCCCGCCACAACGCCGACACGCTCGCCCGCCGCCCCGCCTGCGGCTCCGCCTCCACCCGCGCGTGGGCGGCGCCCGTGAGCCGCACCTTGTGCTGGAGACGCCGGTATTCGCGGTAGGCATCGGCGACTTCCGCGGCGAGCGGCGCCGGCACGAGCCCCAGCTCGCCCGCGAAGCCGAGGAGCGCGATGTTGCCGGCGTTGCGGGTGAGCACCGGGTGCGCGTGCGCGTGGGCGAGCACGAGGTACTGCACGGTGAACTCGATGTCGACCATGCCGCCCTCGTCGTGCTTCAGGTCGAAGAGCGGCGTGTGGTTCTGGTGGCCGGCGTGGATCTTGCGCCGCATCGTCACCACGTCCTCGCGCAGCGCGGGCAGTTCGCGCGGCAGGCGCAGGATCGCCTCGCGCTCCGCCTCGAACTGCGCGCCGAGCGCGCGGTCCCCAGCGGCGAAGCGCGCGCGGGTGAGCGCCTGGTGCTCCCACCGCCACGCGTGCTCGCGCTGGTACTTGTGGAACGACGCGAAGCTCGTGACCAGCAGGCCCTTCGCGCCGTCCGGGCGCAGCCGCAGGTCGGTATCGTAGAGCTGCCCCGCGGCGGTCGTGCTGGTGAGCCACGTGTTGAGGCGCTGCGCAAAGCGCGTGTAGCGCGTCTCGACCGTGTACGCGTCGGGATCGTCCTCGGGCCGGTCGAAGAGGAACACGAGGTCGAGGTCCGACGCGTAGCCCAGCTCCTTCCCGCCCAGCTTGCCGTAGCCGATGATCGCGAACCGCGGCGGCTCCGGCGTGCCGCCGGTCATGTTGCGCCAGCACGCGGCGAGCGCCGCGTCGAGCACGACGTCGGCCAGCGCGGACAGGTGGTCGGCGAGCCGCTCGACGGTCAGGCGGCCCTCCAGGTCCTGCACCAGCAGGCGGAACGACTGCGCGTGCTGGAAGTGGCGCAGCACGTCCATCTGGTGCTCGGCGTCCTCCGGGTGCGCGTCGAGGAGCCGGGCGAGTTCCGCGCGCCACGCCTCCCAGTCGGGCTCGGCCAGCAGCACGCGCGCGTCGAGGAGCTCGTCGAGGAGCAGCGGATGGCGCCCGAGGTACGCCGCGGCCCACGCGGAGGCGGCCATCAGGTTGGCGAGGCGCGGCAGGAGCGGCGGGTGCTCGATCACGAGCGCGAGGTACGCGCTGCGCCGGGCGATGGTCTCCAGCAGCTCGAACAGCCGGTTGAACACTTCCTGCGCGCCGGCGAGCCCGGGATGCGCGGCGCTCACCGCGAGGAGCTGCGGCACCAGCGCGTCGAAGCGCTGGCGCGACACCGCCGGCAGCTGCTGATAGCGCGACGAGGTGCGCACGCGGGCGAGGCTCGCCACCAGCGCGGCCGGCTCGGCGAACCCGGCCGCCTGCAGTCGCTCGAGCGTGTCGGCCGCCGGCACCGGATCGTCCCAGACCGCGACGTACAGCGCGTCGGCGGCGCCGCTCTCGCGGCCGTCGTCGCCCAGCGTGCGGGCGAAGGTCACCGACACCACGCCGCGGTGGCGCGCGAGCTCGCGGTCGAACGCGTCCTCCGCGAGGTCGAGGCTCGCCGCCAGCGCCGCGCGGTCCGGCCCGGCGGGCGGCAGGTCGTGCGTCTGCTCGTCGTCGCGGTACTGCAGCCGGTGCTCGACGTTGCGCAGGAAGAAGTAGGCGTCGCGCAGCGTCGCGCACGACGTCGGCGGCAGCAGTCCCCGCGCCTCGATCGCGGCGAGCGCGGGCAGGGTGCCGCGCACGCGCAGGTCGCGCTCGCGGCCGCCGCGCACGATCTGCAGCGCCTGCGCGATGAACTCGATCTCGCGGATGCCGCCGTCGCCCAGCTTCACGTTGTCGGTGTACGCGCGCCGCGCGCCCTGGTCGCGGATCTGGCGGTGGATGTCGCGCAGGCCCTCGTACGCGTCGTAGTCGAGGTACTTGCGGTACACGAACGGCTGCACGAGCGCGTACAGCTCGTCGTGCCGGGTGCCCGTGACCGCGCGCGCCTTCAGCCACGCGTAGCGCTCCCACGCCCGGCCCTGCGTGACGAGGTACTGCTCGAGGCCGACGAACGAGGTCGTGAGCGGCCCGCTCGCCCCGTACGGCCGCAGCCGCATGTCGACGCGGAACACGTAGCCGTCGGCGGTGATGTCGTTCAGCGTCGCGATCACCCGGCGTCCCAGCCGGTCGAAGAACTCGCGGTTGGCGAGCGGCCGCGCGCCGTCGGTGTCGCCTTCCTCCGGGTAGACGAACACGAGGTCGATGTCCGAGGACACGTTGAGCTCGCCGCCGCCCAGCTTGCCCATGCCGACCACGATCAGCGACTGCGGCTCGCCCGAGTGGAGGCCGCGCGGCGTGCCGTGGGCGGTGGCGAGGTCGGCGGCGTGGATGTCCACGGCCGCGGCGATCGCGACGTCGGCGAGCCGGGTCATCGCCCCGCACACCTCGGTCAGGTCCGCCCGCCGGGTGAGATCGCGCAGCAGCGTCTGCAGGTACACGCGGCGGCGCAGGCTCCGCAGCCAGGGTCCGAGGGCCGCCGGCTCGATCCCGGCGGGCGGTCGGTTGCCGGGATCGTCCCAGGGGAACGGGTGGGCGAGGCGGGCCTCGAGGTCGGTGGCGAGCGCGGGTTCCTGGGCCAGGGCCCGTTGGGCATACCGGCTGAACGCCAGGGCGTGGGAAAGGTCCATGACAGCGGAAGTCGGGGAGGGGCGGCGCACCCGGGAAACGGGAGTCGTTCGGCTACAATCGACCGGGGGCGGCGTTCATTATGCCCGCACCGCCGTCTCCGACAGGACCCGCGTTCCCCGCACGCTCCTTGGCACCCACGCTCGCCCTCCGCTTGCTCCGCGTCGCCGGCAATGCCGTCCTGGCCGGCGTGGTGCTGGCGTGCTCGCTGCTGCTCGGGGTCCGCTACTTCGTCTTCCCGGCCCTCGACGACTACCGCCCCCGGATCGCGGCGGCGATGTCGCGCCAGCTGGGCCAGCCGGTGACGATCGACGGCATCACCGGGGCGTGGGACGGGTGGAGCCCGCGGTTGTCGATCACCGGGTTCGCCGTGCGCGACGCGCAGCGGCCCGACGCCCCTCCGGTGCTCTCCCTGCCGCAGGTCGACCTCGTGATCGCGTGGACATCGCTGCTGGTGATGGACGTGCGGCTCAAGGAGCTCGTGATCGAGCGGCCGCAGCTCTTCATCCGGCGGGACACCGCGGGCCGGCTGCACGTCGCGGGCATCGAGATCGACCCGGACTCGGACCGCGACGACAGCGCCTTCGTCGACTGGGTCCTGCGCCAGCGCCTGATCGTGGTCCGCGACGCGCTGGTGTCGTGGAACGACGAGCTGCGCCGCTCGCCGCAGCTCGTGCTCGACCGCGTGATGTTCCGGCTGGAGCGCGGCTTCAACGTGCATCGCTTCGGCCTCGTCGGCTCGCCGCCGGCGGACATGGCCTCGCCGCTCGACTTCCGCGGGGAGGTGACGGGCACCTCGTTCAAGGACTGGCGGCAGGCGAAGGGCCGGTTCTACGTGCTCCTCGACTACGCCGACGTGGCGCTCTGGCGCGAGTGGATCCCGTTGCTGCAGCAGGTCGAGAGCGGCCTCGGGGCGCTGCGCATGTGGTTCGACTTCGCCGACGGCCGCGCGACCAACATGGTGGCCGACCTCGAGCTGTCCGACGTGCGCTTCCGGGCCCGCGAGAACCTGCCGCTGCTCGAGCTCACCCACGTCGGCGGCCGCGTCGCGTTCGCGAATTCCCCGGGGCGGCGCGAGCTCACCACCACCGGCTTCACCTTCACGACCGCGAACGGACCGGCGCTCGCGCCGATGGCGATGACCGCCAGCATGACGCAGGACCCGCAGGGCGCGATCACGGGCGGGCAGGTGTCCTTCGACCGGCTGGAGGTGGCGCCGCTGACCACCGTCGCCGAGCACCTCCCGATCTCGGACACCTGGCGGCGCGACCTCGCCGCGCTCGCGCTGCGCGGCAGCGTGAGCAACGGCAAGTTCGCGTGGACCGGCCCGCCCGACGCGCCCACGCGCTACTCCGGCAGCGGCGCGTTCGCGCGCTTCGGCATCGCGGCGAGCGAGGCGCTGCCCGGCGCCGCGAGCGTCTCGGGCGACTTCACGTTCGACGAGGCCAAGGGCGACCTGAAGCTCGACAGCCGCGACATGCGCGTGTCGCTGCCCAACCTCTTCAGCGATCCGCTCACGTTCGACTCCGCGTCGGGACGCGTCGGGTGGTCGCGCACGAAGGATGGCGTGCGCATCGCGCTCGACGAACTGCGCTTCGCGACGCCGCACACGGCGGGCACGGCGAGCGGCAGCTGGCGCTCGCAGCCCAAGGGACCGGGGCTCATCGACCTCAAGGCCCAGCTCGTGCGGGCGGACGTGCGCAACCTCGACAGCTACCTGCCGCTCACGCTGTCCCCGAAGGTGCGCGACTGGCTGCGCGGCGCGCTGCGGCAGGGCACGGCGACCGACGTGCGCATGGCGCTCGCGGGCGACCTGGCCGACTTCCCGTTCCCCGATCCGCGGCGGGGCCAGTTCCTGGTCACGCTCCGCACGGCAGGCGTCACGCTCGACTACGCCGAGGGCTGGCCCGCGATCACGGACCTCGACGCCACCGTGCGCTTCGAGGGCACCGGCATGTTCATCGAGACCCGGCGCGGGCGCGTGCTCGGCACCGAACTCGGCACGGTGAAGGCCGACATCCCGCAGCTCGGCGCCGCCGATCCCATCCTCAACGTGGCGGGGAACGTGGGCGGGCCCACGTCCGAATTCCTGGCCTTCGTGCGCGCGAGCCCGGTCGACGGCTGGACCGGGCACGCGCTCTCCGGCATGCGCTCGGTGGGCGACGGCCGGCTGGCGCTCAAGCTCGCGCTGCCGCTCGCCACGCTGCAACACGTGAAGGTCGACGGCGACTACGAGTTCCTCGGCAACCAGGTGCGGTTCCCGGGCGTGCCGCCGCTCGCGAACCTCTCCGGCCACGTGCTGTTCGACCAGGACGGCGCACGCTCGCGCGACCTCTCGCTGGATGTGCTGGGCGGCCGCGCGCACCTCGCGCTGTCGAGCAACGACGGCGTGGTGCACGTGAACGCGAACGGCACCGCCAGCATTGCGAGCCTCAAGTCCGAGGTCGACTGGCCGCTCGAGAACCGGCTCTCGGGCACGGCCGACTGGGACCTCGCCGCGCAGTCGCGCGCGGGCGCCCTGTCGTGGACGCTGACCTCGAGCCTGCGCGGGACCGCCATCGACCTGCCGGCGCCGATCGGCAAGGCTGCCGGCGAGACCGTGCCGCTGCGCGTCGAGCGGCGCGAGGTCGCGGGCCAGCCGACGGAGGACCTGCTCACGGTCGACTACCGCAACCTGGTGCGGGTGCTCGCGCACCGGAAGGGCACCGGCGATGCGGCGAGCGTCGACCGCGCGCTCGTGCTCGTCGGCAACGCGACCGCGCGCGGCGGCACGCCCGACCGGCCGGGCATCTGGGTGCGCGGGCAGGTGGCGGACCTCGACCTCGACGACTGGCTCGCGCTGTATGCGAAGGAGTTCCCGGCGCCCGACCCCGGCGCGCCCGCCGCGGCGTCGGCGATTCCCGCGTTGAACGGCGTCGACCTCACCGTCGGCCGGGTCGACGTCTTCGCGCGCGTCTTCCACGACTTCACCGTCAGCGCGACCCGCAACGATCGCGACTGGAACCTGAAGCTCGCCGGCCGCGAGGTGGAGGGGACGGCCGTCTGGCGGGGCCCGGGTCCCGGGCTGCCGAACGGTCGGGTGATCGCGCGCCTCGCGAGCTTCACGGCGCCGGGACCGGACGAACTGCAGCCGCACACGGAGATCGACAACACGCAGAAGGCGAAGAACACCTGGCCCGCGCTCGACATCGAGGCGGACGCGTTCCGCTCGCGTGGCGGCCACGACCTGGGCGCGCTGGTGCTGAACGCGGAGCCCGCGGGCGGCGACTGGCGGCTGTCCAAGCTCTCGCTCGTCAACCCGTCGGGGCGCATCGACGCGGCGGGCTGGTGGCGCATCGCGCGCGACAGGCAGGTCACCGACATCGAGGTCACCGTCGACACGCCGGATGCCGGCGGCTTCCTCGAGCGCTTCGGCTACCCGGTCGCGGTGCGCAACGCGCCCACGAAGATCACCGGGAAGCTCACGTGGAACGGCGCCCCCAACGACTTCGACTTCCCGACGCTCGACGGCAATTTCGCGCTGAAGACGGGCCCGGGCCAGTTCACCAAGATCGACCCCGGCATCGGCAAGCTCCTGTCGCTGCTCTCGCTGCAGGCGCTGCCGCGGCGGATCACGCTCGACTTCCGCGACGTGTTCAGCGACGGTTTCGCGTTCGACGAGATCGCCGGCACGTTCAAGCTGGAGAAGGGCCTGATGCGCACCAACGACCTCGCGCTCGACGGACCCGCGGCGGCGGTCAAGATCACCGGGGAGATCGACCTCGCCCGCGAGACCACCGCGCTCGACGTGCGCGTGAAGCCCGCGCTGTCCACCACGTTCTCGGCGGGCGCGGCGGCACTCTTCATTGCCAACCCGCTGATCGGCGCGGCCGTCGGGGCGGGCACGCTGCTCGCGCAGAAACTGCTCGACAATCCGCTCGGCAGCATCTTCAGCTACGATTACCGGGTGACGGGATCGTGGTCGGATCCGCAGGTCGAGCGCGTGGGTACGCGCACGGTGCCCGGCACCGCGTCCGCCGGCACCGCCGGCAACGCGACCAAGTGACGCACGCGCCCAAGGCCGCCTTGTCCCTGTCGACGTCCGATCCCTCCTCGCCGTTCGCCCCCGGTTTCGAGCCGCTGCCCGTGCGCTCGGTGCCGGTCACGGAGCCGCTGGTCTGGCTGCACCAGGGCGTGCACGACCTCTCGCAGGCGGTGGTTCCGAGCCTGCTGCACGGGCTGATCGTCGCCATCGGCGGCCTCGTCATCCTGCTGGTCGCGATGCACGCATGGCCGATCGTGCCGGGCGCGTTCTCCGGCTTCGTGCTGATCGGGCCGATCCTCGCGACCGGCCTGTACGAGATCTCGCGGCGCTTGGAGCAGGGCCAGCCGGCACGGGTGCGCGACGTGCTCGACGCGTGGCGGCGCGGCACCCGGCCGCTGGTATGGCTCGGGGTGCTGCTCGGCATCGCCGCGACGATGTGGGTGGCGGTGTCCATCGCGCTGTCGTGGCAGTTCGTCCCCGACGGGGTCGCGAGCCTGCGCGACTTCCTGCGCTACTTCGTGGTCGAGAGCCCGAAGTGGATCTTCCCGCTGTGGGTGTACGTGGGCGCGCTGGGGGCGGCCATCGTGTTCGCCGCCACCTGCGTGTCGGTGCCGCTGCTCCTCGACCGGCGGATCCGCTTCTGGCGCGCGATCCTCACCAGCGTGCGCGCGGTCGGCGAGAACCCGTGGGCGATGCTCCTGTGGGCGGCGATCATCATGCTGTTCATCGCGATCTCGATGCTCACGCTGATGATCGGCTTCGTGCTGGCGGTGCCCGTGGTCGGCCACGCGACGTGGCACGCCTACCGGGCCCTGGTCGTGACGGACGGTGTGCCGGAACGACGCTAGGGAAACGCAGTGGGCGCCGAGCAGACCATCCTGGGCTTCACCGAAGCGCAGATCGCCGATTTCGGCGTCACCTTCGGCGTGGGCGCGTTCATCGCGTACATGCTGTTCATCATCTGGAGCCTCGCCCGCCAGTCGAAGGCGGGGCGCTTCGGGACCTTCGTGCTGTTCTTCGTGCTCTCCTTCGGGATGCTTGGGTTCATCGCCAAGGCGATCGTTGCCAAGCTTCTGGGAATCTGAGCGGCGGCCGCAAAACGCGTCCGTGGGGCCGGTGGATGACGTGGGGGCGGCGTTGCGCGTTTTGCGGCCGGCACTTCAAGTCAGGCCCGGGAAAACCTTCGGGCGGCCGGGCGGTTTTCCCGTAGTAACGGCAGAACCTACGAAGCGCGCCGATCATCCTCCGCTGCGCGGAGGGTTCAGTAGCGCGCTGCTTGCAGGCTGAATGCCCCTGTGGGTGCGTGCGTTTCCCGCGCCGCTCCATCGGGGGCCCCCTCTTCCGTCTCGCTTAGGGCTCCCTCTCCCCGTCCGCGGGGAGAGGGTTGGGGTGACGGGCGGCGTCCGTGGCCACAAACCCGGGGTCAGACCCCGCCTGTACGCAGCCACGCCCAAGGCATCGACAGTGCCTGCGGGGTCAGACCCCTGGCATCAAAGCGGGACCGTCGCCTGCCATCGCCGCCCGCCGCAGGCAGTCGGCCCCGCAAGCAGCGCGCGACCGAACGCCGCGCGTAGCGCGGTATGAGCGGCGCGCTTCGTTGCCTTTCCCACGAGGAAAGCGCGTGGCCGCCCAAAGCTTTCCTCGCTGACTAAAGCGGCCGCAAAAGGCGCAACGCCGCCGCGATGTCATTCACCGCCCCCACGGACGCCTTTTGCGGACGAAGCGTCAGCTGCCTTTGAGAAGAACAAGCAACGCCCCACCACCCCCCGCATGCCGCGGCGCCTCGGTGTAGGCCAGCACCTCGTCCCAGTGCGCGAGCCAGCGGCGCACCTTGCCCTTCAGCACCGGTTCCTTGCCGGGGGAGGTGAGGCCCTTGCCGTGGATCACGCGCACGCAGCGGTAGCGGCGGTTGCGGGCGGCCACCACGAAGTCGGAGAGCGCGTCGTGCGCCTCGTCGACCGTGAGGCCGTGGAGGTCGAGTTCGGCCTGGACCGACCAGTGGTTGCGGCGCAGCTTGCCCGCGATGTCCGGCGACAGGCCGTTGCGCACGAAGGTCTGCTCGTGCTCGAACTCCTGCCCGGTGTCCCACGTGCTGGGCGCGGGGTCCTCGCCGTACTTCGACGCCTGCAGTACGTCGCGCTCGTCGGCGAGCGTGTGGTGCGGAATGGGCGCCGGCTTGGCGCGGGTGATCGGTGCCCGGTTGGCCGGCGGCAGGCGCTGCACGTCGGCGAACGCCTGAGCGAGGTCGATGTCCTGCCCGCTGTGCTTGCCGGCGGCGATCGCGCGTCGGGTCGACGCCATCCGCGCGGGCGGGGAGGGCCGCGCAACGGGCGCGGCCGGTCGCGGGCCACCACGATCGGCCGGCACCGGCGGCGCGGGCACCTCCGCCGCGCGCGCCTGCTCGCGCGTCCAGAGCGACTTCAGGTCCGCGAGCTTCGCCATCAGTGCCCTTCGAGGAACGCCTCCGCGTCGAGCGCCGCCATGCAACCCGTGCCGGCGGACGTGACCGCCTGCCGGTACACGTGGTCGGCGACGTCGCCCGCGGCGAACACGCCCTCCACGGACGTCGCGGTCGCATTGCCCTCGGAGCCGCCCTTGACCTTGATGTAGCCGCCCGCCATCGCGAGCTGGCCCTCGAAGATCTGGGTGTTGGGCGTGTGGCCGATCGCGATGAACACCCCGTGGACGGGCAGGTCGCGGGTCGTGCCCGACTTGGTCGACTTGAGCCGGACGCCGGTGACGCCCGACGCGTCACCCAGCACCTCGTCCAGCGTGTGGTCCCAGAGGACCTCCATGTTGCCGCCGCGGGTCTTCGCCATCAGGCGGTCGACCATGATGGCCTCGGCGCGGAACTTGTCGCGGCGGTGCACCACCGTCACCTTGCGGGCGATGTTGGACAGGTACAGTGCCTCCTCGACCGCGGTGTTGCCGCCGCCGACCACCACCACGTCCTGGTTCTTGTAGAAGAAGCCGTCGCAGGTCGCGCAGGCCGACACCCCCTTGCCCATGAACGACTCCTCGGACGGCAACCCGAGGTAGCGCGCCGAGGCGCCGGTGGCGACGATCAGCGCGTCGCAGGTGTACTCGCCGGCGTCGCCCACCAGCCGGAACGGGCGCTGGCCGAGGTGGACCGTGTGCACGTGGTCGAAGATCATCTCCGTATTGAAACGCTCGGCGTGCTTCTGGAAGCGCGCCATGAGGTCCGGTCCCTGCACCCCGTCCGCGTCCGCCGGCCAGTTGTCGACCTCCGTGGTGGTCATCAGCTGGCCGCCCTGGGCGAGGCCGGTGATCAGGACGGGCGCGAGATTCGCGCGTGCTGCGTATACTGCGGCGGTGTAACCGGCCGGGCCGGAGCCCAGGATGATGAGGCGGGCATGCTTGGCGGACATCGGGGTCTCGTGTTCGGATGGGCAATGAACCCGCGGAGTTTAGCCCATGTGGGGACGCGTCCCGGCGGGTTCAAAGCGGCGCCCCCGGCGGTTGTCGAACCCCACTGCGACCCCTTGGCGCGGCCCTCGCGGAGCGTATAATGCGGTTCATGAAGTCTTCGCGGCAACCCAATGTTTTTCAATAAGAAGGCCCAGAACACGCGGCGTGTTCCCGAGGCCGGCGGCACGCTGTCGCCGCGCTTCGCGCGCCTCATCCGCGAGTCGTGGTGGCTGCTCTTCGTCGCGGTCTTCGCCTACCTCGGGCTGATCCTCGCGAGCTACACCAGCACCGACCCGGGCTGGTCGTTCTCCGGCACCGGCGCGCCGCTCGGCAACCGCGGCGGCGTGATCGGCGCGTGGCTCGCCGACCTCCTGCTGTACCTCTTCGGGTTCTCGGCGTGGTGGTGGGTGGTCGGCGGCGTCGTGCTGGTCGTCGCGGGGCTGCGGCGCCTGCTGCGGCCGGACGAGGAGTCGGACCAGCCGCTGTGGCTCGCCTCGCTCGGCTTCGGGCTGGTGCTCTTCGCGAGCGCGTCGCTCGAAGCCCTCCGGCTCTGGAAGCTGAGCGCCAACCTGCCGCTCGCGCCCGGCGGCGCGTTCGGCGACGCGGTCGGGCGCCTCGCCGCCCGGGCGCTGGGCTACAACGGGGCGACGCTGCTGCTGCTCGCGGCGCTGCTGGTCGGGCTTTCGCTGCTCTTCGGCATCTCCTGGCTCAAGGTCATGGAACGCATCGGGACCTGGGTCGAGTCGGCGGTCGCGGCCATCCGCCGCCGGCGCGAGGAGGCCGAGGACCGCCGGATCGGCGAGGAGGCCGCCGCCGAGCGCGAGCAGATCGTCGTGCAGCTGCGCGAGGTGGAGGAGGAGCGCGAGCCGGTGGTCGTCGTGCCGCCGGTCGTGCACGTCCCGAAGTCCGAGCGCGTCATCAAGGAGAAGCAGCGGCCGCTCTTCACCGACATGCCGGATTCCAAGCTGCCGCCGCTCGCCCTGCTCGAGGAGGCGCCGGCCGCGCAGGAAACGGTGAGCCACGAGACGCTGGAATTCACCTCGCGGCTCATCGAGCGCAAGCTCGCCGACTTCGGCGTCAGCGCCAAGGTCATCGCCGCGTATCCGGGGCCGGTCATCACCCGCTACGAGATCGAGCCCGCGACCGGCGTGAAGGGCGCCCAGATCGTCAACCTGATCAAGGACCTCGCCCGCGCGCTGTCGGTGGTGTCGATCCGCGTGGTCGAGACCATCCCCGGCAAGTCGTGCATGGGCCTCGAGCTGCCCAACCCGCGCCGGCAGATGGTGAAACTGGTCGAGATCCTGTCGTCGGCCACGTACAACGACACGCCGGGCGTGCTCACCCTGGCGCTCGGCAAGGACATCGCGGGCAAGCCGGTGGTGGCGGACCTCGCGCGGATGCCGCACCTGCTGGTCGCCGGCACGACGGGCTCCGGCAAGTCGGTCGCCGTCAACGCGATGATCCTGTCGCTCCTCTACAAGGCGGAGCCGAAGCAGGTCCGGCTGATCCTGATCGACCCCAAGATGCTGGAACTCTCGATGTACGAGGGCATCCCGCACCTGCTCGCCCCCGTCGTCACCGACATGAAGCTCGCCCCCAATGCGCTCAACTGGTGCGTGGGCGAGATGGACCGGCGCTACCGGCTCATGTCCCACATCGGCGTCCGCAATCTCGCGGGCTACAACGCGAAGATCGTCGAGGGCAGGAAGTCCGGCAAGACGCTCACCAACCCGTTCTCGCTCACCCCCGACCAGCCGGAGCCGCTCGACGAGTTGCCGGTCATCGTGGTGGTGGTCGACGAGCTGGCCGACCTCATGATGGTCACCGGCAAGAAGATCGAGGAGCTGATCGCGCGCATCGCACAGAAGGCGCGCGCCGCGGGCATCCACCTCATCCTCGCCACCCAGCGGCCGTCGGTGGACGTCATCACCGGCCTCATCAAGGCCAACATCCCGTCGCGGATCGCGTTCCAGGTCGCGAGCAAGGTCGACTCGCGGACGATCCTCGACCAGATGGGCGCCGAGGCGCTGCTGGGGCAGGGCGACATGCTGTACCTGCCGCCGGGCACCGGCTATCCGCTGCGAGTCCACGGCGCCTTCGTGTCCGACAACGAGGTGCACCGCGTGGTCGAGCACCTGAAGGCGCAGGGCGAGCCGCAGTACATCGAGGGGCTGCTCGAGGGTGGCGTCGCCGGCGAGGACGCCGACGGCGTCAGCGTGGAGGGTGGCGACGCCGAGGCCGACCCGATGTACGACCAGGCGGTCGCGGTGGTGCTGAAGACCCGGCGCCCGTCGATCTCGCTGGTGCAGCGGCACCTGCGCATCGGCTACAACCGCGCCGCGCGGCTCATCGAGCAGATGGAGATCGCCGGCCTCGTTTCGCCGATGCAGACCAACGGCAACCGGGAAGTGCTCGTTCCCGCCAACAAGGCCGACGCTTAACGTATGAAGTTGCATTTGCTCTGCGCGGCCGCGCTCGCGGCCGCCGCCACCGGCGCGCTTGCCGGTCCCGTCGACGCCTACCGCACCGGCCCCGAGTTCTGCCCGCAGGACCGGCCGAAGAGCGCGCCGCGGATCAACCAGGCGCAGGCCGTCGAGCGCACGAAGGCGCTGCTGCCGCAGGATTTCTGTGGCCCGAGCGTGTTCGTCTCCGGCTGCACGTTCGACGTCGAGAACGAATATGACTCGTGGCGGGTCTACGCCCACCAGTACAAGGACGTGGGCGGCCGCAAGGACAAGGGCGGCCTCGCGCACACGTACCTCATACTGGATGCCGTGGGCAACTGCCTGGCCCAGATCCCGGGCACCGAGTTCGGAGCATTGAAGTGAGAATCCTGCGCTGGACCCTGCTGCTGCTGGCGTGCACCGCGACCGCCGCCGGTGCGGCGACGCTTGACCGCCTGCGCACGTTCGTGCGCGACACGCAGACCGCGCGCGCGCAGTTCACGCAGGTCAACGTCGACAAGAACGGCCGCGTCACGCAGAGCGCCACCGGCGAGTTCCTGCTGGAGCGGCCCGGCAAGTTCCGCTGGACCGTGGCCAAGCCCTACAAGCAGCTGCTGGTCGGCGACGGCCAGCGCGTGTGGGTGTTCGACGAGGACCTGAACCAGGTGATCGTGCGCCGGATGGGCGAGGCGCTCGGCGCCACGCCGGCCGCGCTGCTGTCGGGCAACCAGGACGTCGAGCAGGCGTTCACGTGGAAGGACCTCGGCACGTCCGGCGGGCTCGACTGGCTGTCCGCCACCCCGGTGGCGAAGGACTCGACGTTCCAGGAAATCCGCCTCGGCTTCGACGCGAACGCACTGGTCGCGCTGGAACTCGTCGACGCCTTCAACCAGCGCAGCGTGGTGAAGTTCTCGGGCTTCGAGCGCAACCCGAAGCTTGCACCCGCGCTGTTCCAGTTCACGCCGCCCAAGGGCGCGGATGTGCTGGGCGACAAGTAGGCGAGTTACCGCACGCCCTTGTCGTTGACGACCGCGAGCAGGCGGTCCGGGTAGTCGCTGATCAGGCCGTCCACGCCGAGGTCGATGAGACGCGCCATCTCGCGCGGGTCGTTCACGGTCCACGGGATCACCTCGAGGCCGGCGGCGTGCGCGTCGGCGACCTCGGCCGCGGTGACGTTGCGCCAGAAGGGCGACCACGCCGAGCACCCCGCGGCCTTCGCCGCGCGCGGCACCGAGCCGCCGTGGGCGGCGCGGTCCACGCCCGCGTGCCACGGCGACGCGCCCGCTTTGGCGCGCTGCACCGTATCCATGCCCGACGACTCGATGGTGAGACACACGGTGGCGATGGCGGGTGCGAGGCGCTTCACCTCCACCAGCGTGCGCCAGTCGAACGACTGCACGGTCGCGCGCGACGTCATGCCGGCGGCCTCGATGGCCGCGACGACGAGGCGCGCGAAGGTCGCCGGGTCGGCGGTGTCGCCAGTGCTGTCGGGCGTCACCTTGGTCTCGATGTTGAATCGCACGGCGTTGCCCTTGCCGAGGGCGAGCACCTGGGCGAGCGTGGGGAAGCGCTGGCCGTCCGCCGGCGCCTGCTGCGGGAACTGCTTCCCGTAGTCGCTCGCCGGGTTGGTGCGGCCGATGTCGTAGCGCGCGAGGTCCGCGGCCGTGAGCGAGTGGATCGCGGGGCCGCGCGCGGGCAGCCACGCGCCGTCGGGGCCACGCACGAGGTCCGGATTGAGGAATGGATCGTGCGAGATGACCGCGACACCGTCGCGCGTGATCGCGACGTCGGTCTCGAGCGTGGTCACGCCGAGCGCCAGCGCGCGCTCGAAGGCGGCGAGGGTGTTCTCCGGCGCGAGACCGCGCGCCCCGCGGTGGCCCTGCACGTCGAAGCCCGCGGCCGCCGCGTGCGCGGCGACGGCGAACGCGAGGAGCGCCGTCAGCGCGCGAACCACGCCTTCGTGCGCGGGTGGCCGAGCACCTCGCGGTTGACGACGAATTCGGGCACCTTGCGCGACAGCGCGTCGACGATGCTCTGCAAGCCGGTGGTCGCCATGTTGTGGAAGCATTCGTCGGTCCAGCACAGCGAGTGCGGCGTGACGATCACGTTGTCCATCGCCAGCAGCGGGTTCGCGGGATCGACCGGCTCCTGCTCGAAGACGTCGAGCGCGGCACCCGCGATCAGTTGCGTCTGCAGCGCCGCGATGAGCGCCGGCTCGTCGACGACGGGTCCGCGCGACACGTTGATGAAGTAGGCGGTCGGCTTCATCTGCGCGAACTCGCGCGTGCCGATCAGGTGCCGGGTCTCCTCGTTCAGGAGCGGGATCGTGACCACGAAGTCGGACTCGGCGAGGAGTTCGGTCAGCGGCACCTTGCGCGCGCCGATGTAGGAGAGTTCCACCTCGTTGACGTACGGGTCGTTGGCGAGGAGGCGCATGTCGAGGACGCGCGCCATGCGCAGGAGTTCCTTGCCGATGCGCCCGGCGCCGACGACGCCCAGCGTGCGCCCGGTGAGCCCCATGCCCATGTTGTCCATGCGCTCGTCCCAGCGGCCGGTGCGCGTCAGGCGGTCCTTCAGCATCAGCTTGCCGGCGAGCGCGAGGATGAAGGTGAGCGCAATGGTGGCCACCGGCCGCGGCATCGGCATCGGCGTGTTGGTGACCACGACGCCCGCCCGCGTCATCGCGGGGACGTCGACCGAGTCGTAGCCCACACCGTGGCGGGCGACCACCTTGAGCCGGACGTTCGGGTCCGCCACCGCCACGGCCGGCGTGCGTGCCATGTTCACGTAGAGCGCGTCGTAGCGTGCCGCGTGCCCGGGCGTGATCTCCTTCACCACCTCCGGCAGGTACTCCCACTCGACGCCGGGCGCGTGCTCGAGGATGGAGAGGGCGGCACGGCCGAAGGCGGGCTCGCCGCGGCTGTCGAGGACGTCGCGGGTGATGCCGACGCGGAAGTGCTGGGTCATCGCTGCTCCGGTTGCGTGGGTTGGCGCAAGAGGTCGAGGCCGTGCCGCAGGGCGTTCGCGTAGAGCGCCTGGTCGAGGCCGTAGGCCAGGAGGCGGAAGCCGTAGGCCTTGTACTCGCGGGCCCAGGCATCGTCCGTGGCGAGGAAGGCGGCGGTCTTGCCGTGCGCCTCGCAGGCGGCCACGATGCGGCGCACGCCGGCGAGGTAGTCGGGATGGCGGAACTGGCCCGGGATGCCCATGAAGTTGGTGAGATCGAAGTGGCCGAGCCACAGCGCGTCCACGCCGTCGACCGCCGCGATCGGCTCGACGTTCGCGAGGCCTTCCGCGGTCTCGATCTGCGGGATCACGAGGGTGCGGGCGTGGATCGCGGCGATCTTCTCCGCCACGTCGCCGCCCGCATAGTCGTCGTGCGCGAAGCCGAAGGCGGCGCCGCGCCGTCCGGCCGGCGGGTAGCGCGTGCAGGCGACGATCGCGCGGGCCTCCTCGGCGGTGCCGACCATCGGGACCATGACCCCGAGCGCGCCGACGTCGAGCGCGCGGGCGATGAAGTGGTACTCGCCGCGCGGCACCCGGACCATGGGCACGAGGTCGAGGCCGCGGCACAGCGCCACCTGCACCTTGAGCGTCTCCAGCGAGAGCCCGGTGTGCTCCATGTCGTAGAGCAGGAACTCGGCCCCCGCGTTGCGGCAGATCTGCGGCAGGCCCGGCGAGAAGAATTCGAACGCCATCGCGCCGTAGCCGTAGCCGCCGGCGGCGAGACGGGTCTTGAGGGGGTTGTCGCGCATGGGGGCGTCTCGTGCGCCGCGGCGGGACGCGGCGTTTACCCGCAGGGTGGCGTCTTGGACTCTACCTTGCATAATGGCGCATGACAACGCGCACTGCCGCGCGTCGCCTCCCATGACCGACCTCTTCGCCGACGCCTCGACTCCGCACGCGGGCATGCCGCTCGCCGAGCGCCTGCGGCCGCGCACGATCGGCGAGGTCGTCGGGCAGCGCCACCTCCTGGGCCCGGGCAAGCCGCTGGCCATCGCGTTCGCGTCGGGCAAGCTGCACTCGATGATCCTGTGGGGCCCCCCGGGGGTGGGCAAGACCACGCTCGCGCGGCTGATGGCCGACGCGTTCAACGCGGAGTTCATCGCACTCTCGGCGGTGCTGTCGGGGGTGAAGGACATCCGCGATGCGGTCGCGCGCGCGGAGGCCACGCTCGCGCAGTCGGGCCGGCCGACGATCCTGTTCGTGGACGAGGTGCACCGCTTCAACAAGGCGCAGCAGGATGCGTTCCTGCCGTACGTGGAGAAGGGCACCGTCACGTTCATCGGGGCGACCACCGAGAACCCGTCGTTCGAGGTGATCGGCGCGCTGCTCTCGCGCGCGGCGGTGTACGTGCTGGAACCGCTGTCGACCGCCGACCTTGCGCAACTGCTGGAGCGCGCGATCGGCGTCGCCCAGCCCGGTCTCGTCGTCGAGGACGGCGCGCGCGACGCGCTCGTCGCGTACGCGGACGGCGACGGCCGGCGGCTCGTCAACCTCGTCGAGCAGCTCGCCACCGCGGCGCGCACCGCGGGCCGCGACCGCGTCGACCTCGCCTTCATCGAGGCCACCATCGCGCGCAGCCTGCGCCGCTTCGACAAGGGCGGCGAGGCGTTCTACGACCAGATCTCGGCGCTGCACAAGTCGGTGCGCGGCACCGACCCCGACGCGGCGCTCTATTGGCTGTGCCGGATGCTCGACGGCGGCGCCGACCCACTGTACGTCGCGCGCCGCATGATCCGCATGGCGACCGAGGACATCGGCCTTGCCGATCCGCGCGCGCTGCAGATCGCGCTCGCGGCGGCGGAGACCTACGAGCGGCTCGGCACGCCCGAAGGCGAGCTGGCGCTCGCCGAGTGCGTGCTCTACCTCGCGGTGGCGCCGAAGTCGAACGCCGCCTACGTGGCCTACAACGCCGCGCGCGCGTTCATCCGCGAGGACGGCTCGCGGCCAGTTCCGATGCGCCTGCGCAACGCGCCGACCAAGCTCATGAAGAACCTGGGCTACGGCACCGGCTACCGCTACGCGCACGACGAGGCGGGCGGCTACGCGGCCGGCGAAACCTACCTGCCCGACGGCATGACGCCGCAGTCGTTCTACACCCCGACCGACCGCGGGCTGGAGTCGCGCATCCGCGACAAGCTCGCCGACCTGCGGCGTCGTGACCGCGAGGCGGGCAGCGGCTCCGAGTGACCGGCGCCACCGGCGGCGCGCCGGCTAAGGACGCGCTGCGGCCGGCGGGGCCCGGCTGCTAGAATCTTCGGATGCTCGACATCAACCTGCTCCGCAACGACATCGCCGGCGTGGCGGCCGGCCTCGCGCGCCGCGGCGTCACGCTCGACGTCGCCGGTTTCAACATCCTGGAAGCGCGCCGCCGCGACATCCAGGTCCGCACCCAGGACCTGCAGGCGCGCCGCAACGCGGCCTCGAAGCAGATCGGCATCGCCAAGGCCAAGGGCCAGGACGCGGCGCCGCTGCTGGCCGAGGTCGCGGGCCTCGGCGACCAGGTGAAGGCGCTGGAGGCGGAACTCGAAGGCGTGCAGGCGGACCTGCGCGACTTCCTGCTGAACCTGCCCAACGTGCCGTCGGACAAGACGCCCGACGGCAAGTCGTCCGACGACAACGTCGAGGTGCGCCGCTGGGGCACGCCGCCGGAGTTCCACTTCCAGCCGAAGGACCATACCGACCTCGGCGAGGGGCTCGGCCTGCTCGACTTCGCGACCGCGGCCAAGCTCTCCGGCGCGCGCTTCTCGTTCCTGCGCGGCGACCTGGCACGCCTGCACCGCGCGCTCGCCCAGTTCATGCTCGACACGCACACGCGCGAGCACGGCTACACCGAGTGCTACACGCCCTACGTCGTCAACGCGGATGCGCTCGTCGGCACCACGCAGCTGCCGAAGTTCGAGCAGGACATGTTCGCGGTGACCAAGGGTGGCGCGGAAGGGCAGGGCGAGCGGCTCTACCTCATCTCGACCTCGGAGATCACGCTCACCAACAGCGTGCGGGAGCAGATCCTCGATGCCGATGCGCTGCCGATCAAGCTGACCGCGCACACGCCGTGCTTCCGCTCGGAGGCGGGGAGCTACGGCAAGGACACGCGCGGCATGATCCGCCAGCACCAGTTCGACAAGGTCGAGATGGTGCAGGTCGTGCATCCCGAGAAGTCCTACGAGGCGCTGGAGCAGTTGACCGGCAACGCGGAAGTGATCCTGCAGCGGCTGGGCTTGCCGTACCGCGTGATGGCGCTGTGCACCGGCGACATCGGCTTCGCGTCGGCGAAGACCTACGACCTCGAGGTGTGGCTGCCCGGGCAGAGCGCGTATCGCGAAATCTCGTCGTGCAGCAACTGCGAGGCGTTCCAGGCGCGGCGCATGCAGGCACGCTTCCGCAACGCGCAGGGCAAGAACGAGTTCGTGCACACGCTGAACGGCTCGGGGCTTGCGGTCGGGCGCACGCTGGTGGCCGTGATGGAGAACTACCAGCAGGGGGACGGGAGCATCATGGTTCCCGAGGTGCTGCGGCCTTACATGGGTGGGCTCACCCACATCATCCGGAAGTAGGGCGTGTCCGGGGCTGCGGTCTGCGCTTGCCCCTCACCCCGGCCCTCTCCCCGCGGACGGGGAGAGGGGGATATGGCGATGCGGCGCGGGGAATCCCACCGGCGGGTCTGAGAAGGCTCCCTCTCCCCGTGGTCGGGGAGAGGGTTGGGGTGAGGGGCGGGCGCCCCAACTTCAGCGCAAATTCCCCGTATGCCCCAGCGAATACCGCCCGGGCTGCGGCCACACCGTCAGTCCATGCGGCTCCTTGCCCACCGGGATGGTCTTCACGTCACCCGTCGTCGTGTCGAATGCGTACACGACGTTGTCGTAGCGGCCGAGAGCCACAGCCACTTGCCGTCCGCGCTGACGTTGCCCATGTCGGGGCTGCCGCCGCCGGGGATCGGCCACTGCGCGACCACCTTCTGCGTGGCGAAGTCGATCACGCTGACGCCGCCCTTGCCCTTCGGCGGGCCGTGGATCTTGTTGCTGCCGCGGTTGGCGACGTAGAGCTTCGTGCCGTCCCGGCTCGGGTACAGCCCGTGCGAGCCCTTGCCGGCCTCGATGAAGCCGACCTGCTTGAACGTCGCGCCGTCCACCACGTGGACGCCGTCGGCCATCATGTCCGCCACGTAGAAGAGCTTGCCGTCCGGCGAGGCGCGGATGTCCTGCGGCATCCTTTCCACGTCGTGCAGATGATCTCGTCCTTCCCGTCCGGGCCCTTCACCACCTGCGTCGGCCGCCCGGGCTGGATCACCTGCGTATAGCCCAGCACCTTGCGGTTGACGAGGTCGATCTTGGCGACCGTGCCGGTGAACTCGCACGTGAAGATCGCGAAAGTGCCGTCGATCGCGAAGTCGGCGTGGTTGATGCCCGCGCACTTCGGCACGTCGATCGAGTACTGCAGCTTCATCGTGACCGGATCGCGGAAGTCGAGCCGCTTCATCGCCTCGGCGACGACGATCGCCGACTTGCCGTCCGGCGTGAAGTACATGTTGTACGGATCGTCGACGGCGATCGCCTTGCCCGGCTTGCCGGTCTTCGGATCGATCGGCGTCAGGCTGCCCTTGGTCGTGTTCTCGGCGTTGTTGGCGGCCCACAGCGTGCGCAGGTCGTACGACGGCACGACGTGCTGCGGGTTCAGCCCCACGCGGAACTTGTCGACGACGGTGAACGTGGCCGGGTCGATGACGTAGATGTCGTTCGACTGGATGTGCGGCACGTAGACGCGCGGCAGGTCCTGCGCGAGCGCCGGGGAGATCTTGCCGGCGGTGGTCTCGCTGTAGAGGTTCTTGGGATCGGGCACGGGCGGCATGCCGGGGACGGTGGCGACCGCGGGGCCGCGGGCGCGGCGGCCAGGGCGCCTTCGCGGGCAGGGTCTGCGCGTTCGCAGCGAACGCGAGCGCCGCCAGCAGCGCGGCGGACAGCGGGGCAAGCACGGTGGACTTCACGAACACTCCTGCGGTGGGCAAGCGATGGGGATTTCGGCGCGCGGGCCTAGCGGTGCGCGGTGGCATTGCGGATGGCGGCGACGGTTTCCTGCACGATCGCGTCGACCCCGGCCTGGCCGAGTTCGGCGCTCGCCTTGCCCGGGTCGCCGGTCACCCCGGGGGCCGGCGGCTTCGCCAGCTGGTCGCGGCGCGCGAGCGCCGGGTCGACCGCCAGCGCGAGCGAGGTGTCGGACAGGCCGGCGTGGGACCCGATTTCGCGGTCGGCGAAGCCGCGGGCCTTGAGCGTGCGGGCAAATCCTTCGGTGGATGCCCGGTAATACTCGTCGATGGCGTGCGCGCGGGCGGGCGCTGCCACCCACTCGCGGTCCAGCTCGCGCGCGACGCCTCGTTGTCCTTGCGGTAGTCGCCGTGGTCGCCCAGGAAGACGATGTCGCGGAACCCGGCCTGGCGCAGGCTGCGGGCGGCGGAGGCGAGGACCTTGCGATACACGTCGGGCGGCACGGTGAGCGTACCGGGATAACGCATGTGCCCGGTCGGCGGGTTGACGTTGCCCTCGGGCACGTAGGCGATCACGGGCGCCACGAGTGCGTTGCCGAGGGCGCGCGCGACCTTGTCCGCGAGCGCCTTGACCCGCACGTTGTGCTTGCCGAGGACCATGTAGGCGCCGTTCTGCTCGGTGCCGCCCACCGGAATGATGACCGTCGTCTTGCCGGCGCGGATGGCCGCGGCGAGCTCGGGCGAGGTGTAGTCCTCGAGGAACACGGAGGCGGGCTCCGCCACCGCGGCGCCGGCCGCGAGGCAGCTCGCGAGGAGAAGGACATGCAGGACGAGCACGCGCCACGACGCGCGGGCCCACGACGTGAGGCGCATCCTGGCATTTTACGCCGGGGCCGCCGGCCGGCGTCGCGGCGATGCGACGCGCGGGCGACGGGTTCCGCGGCTATAATGCGGACCTTGCGCGTAACGCGCCCCCGAACAACGGCGGGTCGCCCCGCATTGCATGGTCGTGAACCTGGTCAGGTCCGGAAGGAAGCAGCCACAGCGAACGCGTGCAAGTGCCGGGATCACGGCTCGCCACCCTACATGGTCCGTCCCGCGGCTACACCTCACGGCCTTCCCGACCGCGGCGCCCCGCGGTACCGGGCCGTGAGCGGGCACCAGGGCGACGGGCCGTGAGCTACCAGGTCCTCGCCCGCAAGTGGCGCCCGGGGTCGTTCGCCGACCTCATGGGCCAGGAGCACGTCGTCACGGCGCTCGCGAATTCGCTCGCGCGCGGCCGCATCCACCACGCGTACCTGCTCACCGGCACCCGCGGCGTCGGCAAGACCACCATCGCGCGCATCCTCGCCAAGAGCCTCAACTGCGCGACCGGCGTCACCGCGACGCCCTGCGGCGTGTGCCCCGCGTGCACCGACATCGACGCCGGGCGCTTCGTCGACCTGCTGGAACTCGACGCGGCGTCGAACACCGGCATCGACAACATGCGCGAGATCCTCGACAACGCGCGCTACGCGCCGACGTCGGCCGCTACAAGGTCTACCTGATCGACGAAGTGCACATGCTGTCGAAGGCGGCCTTCAACTCGATGCTGAAGACGCTCGAGGAGCCGCCCGAGCACGTGCGCTTCGTGCTCGCCACCACCGACCCGCAGAAGATCCCCGTGACGGTCCTGTCGCGCTGCCTGCAGTTCAACCTGAAGCCGCTCACGCCGGCGCAGGTGGGCGCGCGCATGGAGCACATCCTGGGCGCGGAGGGCATCGCCCGCGAGCCGGGCGGGGTGGCCCTCATCGCCCGCGCGGCGCACGGCTCGCTGCGCGACGACCTCTCGCTCCTCGACCAGGCCATCGCCTTCGGCGGCGGCGAGGTGAAGGAGGAGGTGGTGCGGGCGATGCTCGGCACCGTCGACCGCGAGTACGCGTTCCGGATGGCCGACGCGCTCGCGGCCGGCGACGGTCCCGCGCTGCTCGCCGAAAGCGACGCGCTCGCCGCGCGCGGGCTCGCGTCCACGCTCGCCCTCGACGAATTGGCCACGCTGTTCCATCATCGCGGTCGCGCAGGTGGTGCCGCAGGCCGCGGCCGAGTTCGACGACGCCGAGCGGATCGCGGCGTTCGCGAAGCGGTTCACGCCGGAGCGCGTGCAGGTGCTCTACCAGATCGCCGCGCAGGGGCGGGCGGACCTCGCCATCGCGCCCGACGAGGCAACCGGCTTCGCGATGACGCTGCTCGCATGCTGGCCTTCGCCCCCGCGGCCGACGCGGACGCGCCGCCGCCCGCGCCCGCGAACGCGCCGGGGCCCCGGACCGAGCAACGTCGCAGCAAGGGTCGAACGTGGGCGCGATGGCGCCGGCTGCGGCCGCGCGCGCCGCGCTGCCCCCGGGACGCGGCGCCCGCGCCTGCGCGCGACGCGCCGGCGCGTCCGGCCGACGCGCTGCCCGCGCGCGACGTGGTGCTGCTGCCGTCGGACCCCGACAGCTGGCCGGCGTTCGTCGCGGGTCTCAAGCTGACCGGCATGGCGGCGCAGCTCGCCGCCCAGTCGGAACTGAAGGCGATCACGGGCAACGCGCTGACGCTGGCGCTGCCGGTCGCGCACAAGCACCTGGCCGACAAGGCGTACGCGGACAAGTTGAAGCACGCGCTGGAGCAGGCGACGGGGCGCAAGCTGCTGCTCGCGTTCGAGGTCGGCGGCCCGGTCGAGGCGTCGCTCGCCGCGAACGAGAAGCGCGAGCGCGCGCAGGCGCAGGCCAACGGCGTGGCGGCCTTCACCGAGGAGCCGTTCGTGCGCGAGCTGATCACGCGCTTCGACGGCCAGGTCGGGACCGACACCGTCGCGCCGCTGCCGCGCGACGGCAACGCCTGACGGCGTCCGGATTTTCCCTTTCACCGACGGTGACACGACGATGATGAAGAACCAGCTGGCGGGCCTCATGAAGCAGGCCCAGCAGATGCAGGACAACATGAAGAAGGCGCAGGAGGAGCTCGCCCAGACCGAGGTCGAGGGCCAGGCCGGCGCCGGGCTCGTCAAAGTGGTGATGACCTGCCGCCACGACGTGAAGCGGGTGTCGATCGACCCGTCGCTGCTCGCCGACGACAAGGACATGCTGGAGGACCTGGTCGCCGCGGCCATGAACGATGCGGTGCGCCGCGCGGAGGCGACCTCGCAGGAGAAGATGGCCGGGCTGACGGCCGGCCTGCCCATGCCGCCAGGGTTCAAGCTCCCCTTCTAGCCAATGCAAATCGCGCAGCGATGCATCACTTCGCTCCCCTCGCCCGCTTGCGGGAGAGGGGCGAGAGGTGAGGGCCCTCATTCTGCCCAGGATCGCGCAGCGATATCGTGCGCATCGAACCAGCTTTCGGGGCGCGAGGGCTAAAGCGGCCCGAACCGACCTTCATGCCCGACCGTCCCACCCCGCCCAGGAACCCCTCGGCAGCCTCGACGCCCTGACCCGCGCCCTGCGCTGCCTCCCCGGTGTCGGCCCCAAGGCCGCGCAGCGCATGGCGCTGCACCTCATGCAGCACGACCGCGACGGTGCCCGCGCCCTCGGCCGCGCGCTGGCCCACGCGGCGGACGCCATCCGCCACTGCGAGCGCTGCAACACGTTCACCGAGGACACCGTCTGCGCGCTCTGCCGGTCGCCGAAGCGCGATCCCGCGCAGCTGTGCGTGGTCGAGACCCCGGCCGACCTCCTGATGGTCGAGCACACGCAGGCCTACCAGGGCCTGTACTTCGTGCTCATGGGGCGCCTGTCGCCGCTCGACGGCATCGGCCCCAAGGAAATCCGCATGGACCGGCTGCTCCGCCGCGCCGGCGACGGTGTCGTGAAAGAGGTCATCCTCGCGACCAACTTCACCAACGAGGGCGAGGCCACGGCCCACTACATCGGCGAACTCCTGACCGCGCGCGGCCTCAAGGTCAGCCGCCTCGCGCGCGGCGTGCCGGTGGGCGGCGAACTCGAGTACGTCGACGCCGGGACGCTCGCCCAGGCCTTGCGCGAGCGCCGCACGCTCTAGCCAACCGGCCGTCCCCGTCCGTCCGGCGGCTGCACGCGGCGTTCGTGGAATGCCGTGGCGCCGACGCTGTTCACCCGTCGCGTGTGGCGGACGCGGGTTATCGCGCCGCACAATGACGCGCCGCATGCAGTTGCGCATAATCCGCGGAACTTCGACACCGGACCGCATGAGGTTCGGGCAACGCAATCCAGACACCAGCGCGGCAACCAAGACCGCCACGTGTCCCCACCCGGCACCGGCCGCAGGCCGGCACCGTTATCCAGGAGGAAGCATGAACCGCAAGACCCAGTCTGCGCAGGCGGCCGCGCCTGCTTCTCGCCGCAAGTTCCTGTCCGCCGCCACGGGCGCCGCCGCCGGCGCCGCCACGCTGGGCTTCCCCACCATCGTCAAGGCGCAGGGACCGATCACGATGCGCTGGCAGTCGACGTGGCCGTCGAAGGACATCTTCCACGAGTACGCCCTCGACTACGCCAAGAAGGTCAACGACATGACCGGTGGCGACCTCAAGATCGAGGTGCTGCCGGCCGGCGCGGTGGTGCCGGCGTTCGGCCTGCTCGACGCGGTGTCCAAGGGCACGCTCGACGGCGGCCACGGCGTGATGGTCTACCACTACGGCAAGCAGACTGCGCTGGCGCTGTGGGGCTCCGGCCCGGCGTTCGGCATGGACGCGAACATGCTGCTGTCGTGGCACCGCTATGGCGGCGGCCGGGAACTCCTGCAGAAGCTCTACCAGTCGGTCGGCGCGAACGTCGTGTCGTTCCCGTACGGTCCGATGGCCACCCAGCCGCTCGGCTGGTTCAAGAAGCCGATCACCAAGGCCGAGGACTTCAAGGGCCTCAAGTACCGCACGGTGGGCATCTCCATCGACGTGTTCACGGGCATGGGCGCGGCGGTGAACGCGCTGCCGGGTGGCGAGATCGTGCCGGCGATGGACCGCGGTCTCCTCGACGCCGCCGAGTTCAACAACATGACCTCCGACCGCATCCTGGGCTTCCCCGACGTGTCGAAGGTCTGCATGCTGCAGAGCTTCCACCAGAACGCGGAGCAGTTCGAGATCCTGTTCAACAAGGACAAGTTCAACGGGCTGCCGCCCAAGATGCAGGCGATCATCGCCAACGCGGTCGACGCGGCTTCCGCCGACCTCGCGTGGAAGGCCATCGACCGCTATTCGAAGGACTACGTCGAGCTGCAGAACAAGGACAAGGTCAAGTTCTACAAGACTCCCGACGCGATCCTGCAGCAGCAGCTCACCATCTACGACCAGGTCACCTCGAAGAAGTCGGGCGAGAACGCCCTCTTCAAGGAGATCCTGGACTCGCAGAAGGCGTTCGCCGACCGCGCCGTGCGCTGGGACATGGACAACAACGTGAACCGGCGGATGGCGTTCAACCACTACTTCGGCGCCAAGAAGTCCTAGGCCGTACCGCGCGAGGACACCATCCGGCCGGCCCGGATGGTGTCTTTTTTCGTTCGCCGCCGTCCCCGGATCGCCCATGCAGAAGCTCCTGCTCTCGGTCGACAAGCTGTCGACGTTCGTCGGCCAGGCCTTTTCCTGGCTCATCGTCACGCTGACGCTCCTCATCTCGTGGGAGGTGTTCTCGCGCTACGTGCTCGAGCACCCTCACGCCTGGGCGTTCGACGTGATGATCATGATGTACGGGACGCTCTTCATGATGGCGGGCGCCTACACGCTGTCGAAGAACGGCCACGTGCGCGGCGACGTGCTGTACGGCTTCTTCCCGCCGCGGCTGCAGGCGGGGCTCGACCTCATCCTCTACGTCCTGTTCTTCATCCCCGGCGTGGTGGCGCTGGTGTGGGCAGGCTGGCGCTACGCCGGCGAGTCGTGGGCGATCAACGAGCACTCCAACATCACCGCCGACGGGCCGCCGATCTATCCGTTCAAGACGGTGATCCCGCTGGCCGGCGCGATCCTGCTGATCCAGGGCGTGGTGGAGATCATCCGCTGCGTGATCTGCCTCGTGCAGGGCGACTGGCCGTCGCGCGAGGAGGACGTCGAGGAGGTCGACGTCGACAAGCTGAAGGCCATGGTGCACGTGAAGGACGAGGACATCGCGAAGCTCGACCGCTACGTGACCGACGACGGGGCGAAGTCGTGACCGCCGCCGGACGCGAAGGAGACGCGCGATGAGGAAGGAAGTCTGGTTCGGCCTGTCGATCATGGCCATGGTGGTGATCGGCGTGTTCTGGCTCATGCCGCCGTTCGCGCAGGTGACCAACGGCCATCTCGGCCTGCTGATGCTCGCGCTGATCGTGATCGCGATCATGCTCGGCTTCCCGACGGCGTTCACGCTGATGGGGATGGGCGTGATCTTCGCCTGGCTCTCCTACCGGTCGGTGAATCCCGGGACCGCGGTCACCCAGACGCTCGACCTCATGGTGCAGCGCGCGTATTCGGTCATGTCTAACGACGTGCTGATTTCGATCCCGCTGTTCGTGTTCATGGGGTACCTGGTCGAGCGCAGCAACCTGATCGAGAAGCTCTTCCGCTCCCTGCACCTCGCGCTCGCGCGCATTCCCGGCTCGCTCGCCGTCGCCACGCTCGTGACCTGTGCCGTGTTCGCGACGGCCACCGGCATCGTCGGTGCGGTGGTCACGCTGATGGGCCTGCTCGCGCTGCCGGCGATGCTGCGCGCGGGCTACAACATCAAGATCTCGTCGGGCGTGATCACGGCAGGCGGCTGCCTCGGCATCCTGATCCCGCCGTCGGTCATGCTGATCGTCTACGGCGCGACGGCGGGCGTGTCCGTGGTGAAGCTCTACGCGGGCGCGTTCTTCCCGGGGATCATGCTCGCGCTGCTGTACATCGGCTACGTGATCATCGTGGCGAAGATCAAGCCGTCGCTGATGCCGCCGCTCGCCGAGAGCGAGCGCCACGTGCCGCTGCCCGACCACATCGCGAAGATCGCCGCCGTGGCGCGCGACCGCGTCGTGCCCGGCCTCATCGCGGCCGTGAAGGGTCGCATCAACGCCGGCGTGCCCACCTCGCGCCTCCTGCGCGAACTCGCGACGGCTCTGCTGCCCGCGATCGCCTTCGCGGTGCTGATGGGGCTCACCTGGCACGCGCTCACCAAGCCCGATCTCGGTCCGGACGTGTCGGGCCTGCAGCAGATGGGTGCTGCCGAGTCGCTCTCCACCGACAGCAACGCGGGCGGCCTCGCCGAGCCGCCGTCGAGCGAGGGCGGCAGCGCCGCCGACAGCGGCGGCCTCGCCGAACCCCCGGCGGAGCCGGACGCCAGTGCCGCCAAGGCGCCGGCCCCGCAGGCGTCGCCGGCGCCCCAGGCCGCGCCGGCCGCGGAGGCGAAGCCCGCCCCGGCCGACTGGCACCGCATCCCGGCGCCGGAAGCCTACTGGTGGGTGCTCGGCATCGGCACGGCGGCGCTCGCGCTGTTCTACGGGTTCTTCACCTTCACGCGCTTCCAGGTGTTCAAGATGCTGCTGGCGTCGTTCTTTCCGCTGGCGGTGCTGATCCTTGCCGTTCTCGGGACCATCGTGTTCGGGCTTGCGACGCCCACCGAGGCGGCCGCGGTGGGCTCGCTCGGCGGCTTCGGCCTCGCGGCCGTCTACGGCGCCTTCGCGCTGCCGCCGGAGAAGCGCGCGGCCGTGTGGCGTGTGTGGGTCCCGCTGTGGCTGGTCGGCGGCGTGTCGATCGTCTGGTTCCTGCTGCTCAAGTTCGAGGTGCTGGAGTCCGGCCCACCGACGTGGATCGGCTGGGTCACCATCGTCGCCGCGGCGATCTGGTGCGTGAGCGCGGTGCTGCAGGTGAAATTGTGGGGGACGGTCCGCGAGTCCGTGTTCCTCACCGCCAAGACGTCGGCGATGGTGTGCTGGCTCTTCGTGGGCTCGTCGATCTTCTCCGCGGCATTCGCACTCCTCGGCGGCCAGGAGGTCGTGGAGAAGTGGGTGCTGTCCCTCGGGCTCACCCCGATCCAGTTCATGATCCTCGCGCAGGTGATCATCTTCCTGCTGGGCTGGCCGCTCGAGTGGACGGAGATCATCGTGATCTTCATGCCGATCTTCATCCCGCTGCTGGCCAAGTTCAACATCGATCCGCTGTTCTTCGGCCTGCTGGTCGCGCTCAACCTGCAGACGGCGTTCCTGTCGCCGCCGGTGGCGATGGCCGCGTTCTACCTCAAGGGCGTGTCGCCGCCCCACGTGACGCTCAACCAGATCTTCGCGGGCATGATGCCTTTCATGGCCATCCAGGTGCTGGCCCTGGCGCTCCTCTACATCTTCCCCGGCATCGGCCTGTGGCTGCCGTCGATCCTCTACAAGTGAGGTGACGCGCCGAGAACGCGGCACGGGAAGCCGGCCATTGCGTCCTCCCGTCCTGCGAGAGTAACCTCCGCCGGACGGGTCCGCCGCCCGTGGTCCCGCCCGCGAAGGAGGCTCCATGCTGGTCAGCGAAATCCTGCGCATCAAGGGCAACACCCTGTTCACCACCCCGCCGGACGGCAGCGCGCTCGACGCTGTGCGGGTGATGGCCGACAACGACATCGGCTCGCTCGTGGTGATGGACCACGGGCGCCTCGTCGGCCTCCTTACGTTTCGCGAGGTTCTTGCGGCGGTCGCGCAGGGCGACGGCACGCTCGGCGACGTGCGCGTGGGCGACCTGTGCGAAGGCGAGCCGCTGACCGCGACGCCGACGCTCGACGTGATGGATCTGCGCGGCCGCATGCTGGAGCGCCACGCGCGCTACGTGCCGGTGCTCGACGGCAGCACGCTGCTCGGCGTGGTTTCCTTCCACGACGTCGCGAAGGCCGTCTACGAGGCGCAGAGCTTCGAGAACCGGATGCTCAAGAGCTACATCGAGGATTCGCCGGCGGTCTAGCCGCCCGGTGTCAGACACGTCCTATGACGTGTCTGACACCTCATAGGCGGTGTCAGACACCGGTTGGCGTCACCGGCTCCGCGGCGTGGTCCGCGGCGCGGGACCCGCGGCTTCGAGCACGTACAGCGCCGGCCGCTTGGCGAACCGCGCCGGGTCTTCGCGGCGCCACTGGGCGGCGGTGCGCCGCTCGACGCTCTCGGTGGGCAGCGTGAGGTCCGCCGCGATCACCACCTCGGTCGCCGGCGCAAGCGCCTCGCCCAGCGCGCGGATCATGGCCTCGTTGCGGTACGGCGTCTCGATGAAGAGCTGCGCGCGCCGGTGGACGCGCGAGTCGTCCTCGAGCCGACGCAGCGCCTGCGCGCGCTCGGCCGGGGGCACCGGCAGGTATCCGTGGAACGCGAAGCCCTGGCCGTTCATGCCCGACGCCATGAGCGCCAGAAGCAGCGACGACGGCCCCACCAGCGGGACGACGCGCACCTGCGCCGCATGCGCGGCGGCGACGAGGCGCGCGCCGGGATCGGCCACGCCGGGGCAGCCGGCGTCCGACAGGAGCCCTAGGTCGTGGCCCTCGTGCAACGGGCGGAACAGGGCCTCCAGCGCCGCAGCGTCGGGATTCTCGGGCAGCGGCTCGATCGACAGCGATGCGATCGGCTGCGCGAGTTCCAGCGATTTCAGGAACGCGCGGGCGGGCTTGGGCGTCTCCACCACCCAGTGCGCGAGGCTGCGCGCGACGGCCAGCGTACGCGCGGGCAGGACGTCCGCGGGCGGCACCGCCCCCAGGAGGTTCGGCACGAGGTAGAGCGTGCCCGTCACGATCCGGGCGCAGCGAGCAGCGGCTCGACGCCTTCGGCCCGCAGCAGGCGGGCGAGCGCGATCAGCGGCAGGCCGATCAGCGCCGTCGGGTCGTCGCTGGCGATGCGGTCGAAGAGAACGATGCCGAAGCCCTCCGACTTCACCGACCCCGCGCAGTC
Organism: Burkholderiales bacterium; assembly: GCA_046347715.1. GTDB lineage: Bacteria > Pseudomonadota > Gammaproteobacteria > Burkholderiales > Casimicrobiaceae > VBCG01. The sequence goes on along the minus strand of JAXMFO010000005.1, from coordinate 198,484 downwards.
GAACGGCTGCTCGCGGTCGAGGTAGCGCGCGATCTGCGCGTCGTCGAGGGTGCGGAACGTGCTGGCGACGTCCACCAGTTCCCGGTGGCAGCGCCCGCTGGCGGCGTCGACCAGCGCGAGCCCGGTGTGGAAGACCACCGTGCGGCCGGACAGGGCCCGGAGCTGCTCGAACGCGCGTTCGCGGTCGCCCGGCTTGCCGACGGGCCGGCCGTCGCAGTCCGCGACCTGGTCGGAACCGATCACGAGCGCGTCCCCGTACCGCGCGGCGACCGCCCGGGCTTTCGCCTCGGCCAGCCGCAGGGCGGTCTGCGCCGGGCGCTCGCCGGGGAGGGCGGTTTCGTCGACCGCCGGGGCGGCCACCTCGAACGGCATCCCGAGGCGCTCGAGCAGCGCCCGGCGGTAGCGGGACGTGGAGCCCAGGACCAGCGGCGGGATCGGCTTCCTCATTGTTTTTGCAGCGGTTTCTTTGACACGGCGGCGTGGGCGGGGTATTATCGCTGATTTGGTTGGCGCCGGGACGGGCAGCAAGGCCGTGGCCCCGGCGGACGAGTGAGCAATGAAGCAGAAGCCGGGCACCTTCGACGCTTTTCGCCTGGCGCGGGAAGGCGGCGTGCTGGAAGGCACGCTGGATGCGATGGCGTCGGATCGCCTCGCCGACCGCGTGGCGGACGTCGACGACATGCCGGGCGAGGTTACCTGGCGCATCGAGGGCACCAAGAACGCGCTCGGCCGGCCGGCCCTGGCCATCGGGATTCGCGGGCAGGTGCCGGTCGAGTGCCAGCGCTGCCTCGAGCCCTTCAGCTTCGCGGTCGACCAGCGCACGGTGACGGTGCTGGCGAAGAGCGAGGCCGAGGCCGACGCGCTCGACGCGGACAGCGAGGAGGAGGTGCTGGTGGCCGACCACCCGCTGATCGCCGCCGATCTCGTCGAGGACGAGCTCTTGCTCACGCTGCCCTTCGCGCCGATGCACGATCCCGGCGCGTGCAACCCGGCCCTGGCCGGGGACGAATGAACGCGGGCGGCCCCCGACGGCCGCGCGCCACGCAACGCAACTGCAGCAACATCACGAGGAGAAGTTCATGGCTGTCCAGCAGAACAAGAAGTCGCCGTCGAAGCGCGGCATGCATCGTGCGCACGATTTCCTGAAGGCCCCGACGCTCGGCGTCGAGCCGGTCAGCGGCGAGACGCACCTGCGCCATCACATTTCCCCGAGCGGCTACTACCGGGGCAAGAAGGTCGTCAAGACGAAGGCGGACGAATAAGTCGTCGTCAGCAAAACGCTGCGCGTTTTGCAGCCGCTTCAAGTCAGCAGGGAAAGCTTCGGGCGGCCGCGCGCTTTCCCTGCGGCAGGGGCACGAGGCGCGCACGTCATGGCCGCTGCGCGGCCGTTCGGATGCGCGCAGTTTGCGGGCTGAGAGCCGACATCGACCGCCGCTGGCTGGCTATCAGCTGAACCTTTCGCATGCCTGCCGGAGCGTTGTGTAGCGATGTTTCGCTTCGCCCCTGCGCGCGGGTAAACTTCCGCTTCCGCGCCTGCCGTACGTGGTGCGCATTCCGATCCGACGCCGCGTGATCCGCCAGCCGGCCCCCCACCTCATGGACCTTCCCACCGCATGACCGTCACGGTCGCTGTCGACGCGATGGGGGGCGACCACGGGCCGTCGGTCACCGTCCCGGCCGCGCTCGCGTTCCTCGAGGAGCAGCCCGACGCGCGCGTGATCCTCGTGGGACTCGAGGCGCCGCTCGCGCAGGCGCTCGCCCGCGTCCGTCCGCAGACGAAGGACCGCGTGACCGTGCGGGCGTGCTCGGAAGTCGTGAGCATGGACGAGCCGCCCGCGGACGCGCTGCGCAAGAAGAAGGATTCGTCGATGCGCGTCGCCATCAACCTCGTGAAGGACGGCGAGGCCCAGGCGTGCGTGTCGGCCGGCAACACCGGGGCGTTGATGGCCATCGCGCGCTTCGTGCTGAAGACGCTGCCGGGCATCGACCGTCCCGCCATCGCGTCGCAGCTGCCCACGCGCAAGGGCACGACCACCGCCCTCGACCTCGGCGCCAACGTCAACTGCACGCCGGAGCAGCTCGTGCAGTTCGCCGTGATGGGCAGCGCGCTCGCCACGGCCGTGGAAGGCATCGAGCGGCCCACGGTCGGCCTCCTCAACATCGGCGAGGAGGACATCAAGGGCAACGACGTCGTCAAGCAGGCGGCGGAACTGCTCAAGGCGTCGCCGCTGAATTTCTACGGAAACATCGAGGGCGACGATATCTACAAGGGCACGACCGACGTCGTCGTGTGCGACGGGTTCGTCGGCAACGTCGCGCTCAAGGTCTCGGAAGGCCTGGTCGTGATGCTCTACGACTTCCTGCGCACCGAGTTCACGCGCAACCCGCTGCGCAAGATGGCCGCGGCGGCCGCGCTGCCGGCGCTCAACGCGTTCAAGCAGCGCGTCGACCCGCGCCGCTACAACGGCGCCTCGCTGGTGGGCCTCAAGGGCATCGTGGTGAAGAGCCACGGCGGCGCCGACGTGCTGGGCTTCCGCCACGCACTGCACAAGGCGCACGCCGAGGTCAGCAACGGCGTGCTCGACAAGATCGCGCGCGAGGTCGCGGCGATGCCGGCGGCGGTGCCGGGGACGCCGGCCGAGTCCCATGCCGGCTAGCCGGATCGCGGGCACCGGCCGCTACCTGCCGGCCACGGTCCTTTCCAACGAAGAGCTCGCGCGGCGCGTCGACACCAGCGACGAGTGGATCCGCACGCGCACGGGCATCCGCCAGCGCCACATCGCGGCCCCCGACGAGGTCACCTCCGACCTCGCGCTGCACGCGTCGCGGGCGGCGATAGCCGCCGCGGGGATGGCGCCCGCCGACATCGATGCCGTGATCGTCGCGACCGCGACGCCGGACATGATCTTCCCGTCGACGGCGTGCATCCTGCAGGACAAGCTCGGCATCCGCAGCGGCGGTCCCGCGTTCGACGTGGCGGCCGTGTGCTCGGGCTTCGTGTACGCGCTCGCGATGGCCGACCGGCTCGTCGCCAGCGGCGCGGCCCGCAACGCGCTCGTCGTGGGGGCGGAGATCTATTCGCGCATCCTCGACTGGAACGACCGCGGCACCTGCGTGCTGTTCGGCGACGGCGCCGGCGCGGTCGTCGTCGTGCCGTCGGACGAGCCCGGCATCCTGACGTCGCACCTGCACGCGGACGGCAGCCACCGCAGCATCCTCTGCGTGCCCGGCACGGTGCAGGACGGGCGCGTCGCCGGCACGCCGTTCCTGCACATGGACGGCACGGCGGTCTTCAAGTTCGCGGTGAAGGTGCTGGACGAGGTGGCGCGCGAGGCGCTCGCGGCCACGGGGATGGCGCCGGAGGCCGTCGATTGGGTCATTCCGCACCAGGCCAACATCCGCATCATGGACGCGACGATGAAGAAGCTGCACCTGCCGCACGAGCGGCTGGTGGTCACCGTCGACGTCCACGGCAACACGTCGGCGGCATCCATCCCGATGGCGCTCGACATCGCGGTGCGCGACGGCCGCATCCGTCCCGGGCAGCACGTGATGCTGCTCGGCGTCGGCGGCGGCTTCACGTGGGGTTCCGTCTTCCTGAGGTGGTGAGCATGCAGCTCGCGTTCGTGTTTCCCGGCCAGGGCTCGCAGTCGGTGGGCATGCTGGACGGCTATGCCGCGCACCCGGTGGTGCGCGAGACGTTCGCCGAGGCGTCCGACGCGCTCGGCGAGGACCTGTGGCAGCTCGTGGCCGACGGCCCGCAGGAGGCCCTCGCGCTCACGACCAACACGCAGCCCGTGATGCTCGCGGCCGGCGTGGCCGCGTGGCGCGCGTGGCTCGCCGCGGGCGGCCCGCTGCCGTCCGTGGTCGCGGGGCACAGCCTCGGCGAGTACAGCGCCCTGGTCGCGGCGGGCGCGCTGTCCTTCCGCGACGCGGTGCCCCTCGTGCGCTTCCGCGCGCAGGCGATGCAGGACGCCGTGCCGAAGGGCGAGGGCGCGATGGCCGCGATCATGGGCGGCGACGACGGCGCGATCATGAGCGCGTGCGCGGAGGCGGCCGAGGGCGAGTGCGTCGAGGCCGTCAACTTCAACGCGCCCGGGCAGGTGGTGATCGCCGGGCACCGCGCGGCGGTCGAGCGTGCGATCGGCCTCGCGAAGCAGAAGGGCGCGAAGCGCGGCGTCATGCTGCCGGTGTCCGCCCCGTTCCACTCGACGCTGCTGCGGCCGGCGGCCGACAAGCTCGCGCGGCGGCTCGCGGAGATCGAAGTGAAGACGCCGACGATGCCGGTGATCCACAACGTCGACGTCGCGGAGCACCGTGAGCACGACGCGATCCGCGACGCGCTCGCGCGGCAGGCGGCGAACCCGGTGCACTGGACGGCGACCATCCGCGCGATGGCCGCGCGCGGCGTGACGCACGTCGTGGAGTGCGGCCCGGGCAAGGTGCTCGCGGGCCTCACCCGGCGCATCGCGGAGGACCTGCCGAGCTATGCGCTCACCGACAGCGACGCCATCACCGCCACCATCGCCGAACTGAAGGGCGCGTGACCATGGCCGACGGACCGCTCGCAGGACAGGTCGCGCTCGTCACGGGCGCGACGCGCGGCATCGGGCTCGCGATCGCGCTGCGCCTCGCGGCCGACGGCGCGACCGTGGTCGGCACCGCGACCACCGACGAAGGTGCGGCGAAGATCGCCGCGCGCCTCGCCGAGGCCGGCAACGCCGGCACCGGCATCCGGCTCGACGTCACCGACGGCGCGGCCTGCGACGCCGCGCTCGACGGCATCGCGGCGAAGTTCGGCGCGATCACCATCCTCGTCAACAACGCCGGCATCACGCGCGACAACCTGCTCCTGCGCATGAAGGACGACGAGTGGGACGCGATCATGGCGACCAACCTCAAGCCCACGTACCGCCTCGCCAAGGCGGTGCTGCGCGGCATGATGAAGGCGCGCCAGGGCCGGATCATCCAGATCGGCAGCGTGGTCGGGTCGAGCGGCAACGCGGGCCAGGTCAACTACGCGGCGGCGAAGTCCGCGCTGATCGGCTTCACCAAGTCGCTCGCCCAGGAAGTGGGCAGCCGCAACATCACGGTCAACTGCGTGGCGCCGGGCTTCGTCGACACCGACATGACGAAGGACCTGCCGGAGGCGGCGCGCGAGGCGATGCTCGCCCGCATCCCGCTGCAGCGCCTCGGGACCCCCGACGACATCGCCCACGCGGTCGCCTACCTCGCGAGCCCGGGGGCGGCGTACGTGACGGGAACGACGCTGCACGTCAACGGCGGCATGTACATGGTGTAGTGCCCGGGCGCGGGACTGCCCGGACGGGACGGATTCCGGGCGTCCGGACCCCCGTTGCGCAAGCGTCGGGGGAGGGCGCCGGCGGCACCGCCGATCTGGTAAAATCCGGAAGTTTGATCATTCAGGGGCCCCTTGAAACCGGGGAGGAGCGCATGGACAACGTGGAACAACGCGTCAAGAAGATCGTGGCCGAGCAGCTCGGCGTCAACGAAGCGGAGATCAAGAACGAGTCGTCGTTCGTCGACGACCTCGGCGCCGATTCGCTCGACACCGTGGAGCTCGTGATGGCGCTCGAGGAAGAATTCGAGACCGAGATCCCCGACGAGGAAGCCGAGAAGATCACCACGGTGCAGCAGGCGATCGACTACGTCGGCTCGCATCTCAAGAAATAAGCCGCCCGGCTTGGCCGGCCGGCGACTCGTTCGCCTGCCGGCCGGGCTTCGCACCGCCGGCCGGTCGCTGCGCCGGTCATCGGCACCGCAGTCCCCAACGCACATCCAACGCCGCCGAATCGCATGACCCGCCGTCGTGTCGTCGTCACCGGTCTTGGCATCATCTCGCCCGTCGGCATCGGCATCGCCGAGTCGTGGGCGAACATCCTCGCCGGCCACTCGGGCATCACGCGCATTTCGCGCTTCGACGCCTCGCACTTCCCCTCGCAGATCGCCGGCGAGGTGAAGGGCTTCGACGTCGCGAAGTACCTGTCGGCCAAGGAAGCGCGGCGCTACGACACGTTCATCCACTACGGCCTCGTCGCCACCATGGAGGCCGTGAAGGACGCGGGCCTCGAGGGCTTCGCGGGCGACCTGGAGCGCGTGGGCGTGTGCATCGGCTCGGGGATCGGCGGCCTGCCGATGATCGAGGAGACGCACGCCAAGTACGCGGCGGGCGGGCTGCACAAGATCTCGCCGTTCTTCGTCCCGGGGTCGATCATCAACATGATCTCGGGCCTCGTGTCGATCCACTACGGCTACAAGGGCCCGAACCTCGGCACCGTCAGCGCGTGCTCGACCGCCAACCACAGCCTGGGCGAGGCGGCGCGGCTCATCGAGTACGGCGACGCCGACGTGATGGTCGCCGGCGGGTCGGAATCGACCGTCTCGCCGCTCGGCATCGGCGGCTTCTGCGCGTCGCGTGCGCTCTCCACGCGCAACGACGACCCGGCGGCCGCGAGCCGCCCGTGGGACGTCGGCCGCGACGGCTTCGTGCTGGGCGAGGGCGCGGGCGTCCTGGTGCTGGAGGAACTCGAGCACGCGAAGGCGCGCGGTGCGCGCATCTACTGCGAGCTCGCGGGCTACGGCATGAGCGCCGACGCCCATCACATCACCGCGCCGCCGGAAGACGGCGACGGCGGGCGGCGCAGCATGTTGAATGCGCTGCGCAATGCCGGCATGCAGGTCACCGACATCCAGTACATCAACGCGCACGGCACCTCCACGCCGCTCGGCGACATCGCCGAGGTGCAGGGCGTCAAGCGCGCGTTCGGCGAGCACGCCTACAAGCTCGCCGTGTCCTCGACCAAGTCCATGACCGGCCACCTGCTCGGGGCCGCAGGGGGCATCGAGGCCGTGTTCACCGTGCTCGCGATCCGCGACCAGGTGGCACCGCCGACCGCCAACCTGGTGAACGTGGACCCGGCGTGCGACCTCGATTTCGTTCCGTTGACGCCGCGCAAGATGCCCATCACCGGCGCGTTGTCCAATTCCTTTGGCTTCGGGGGCACCAACGCCACGCTGGCGTTCCGCGCGCTGCCCTGACCGCCGCTCCGGTTACGTAACTGAGGCAACCGCCTCGTCGAATTCGCCATGGCCCTCATCGTCCAGAAGTACGGCGGCACCTCCGTCGGCAGCACCGACCGGATCAAGAACGTCGCCCGCCGCGTCGCCCATTTCCACAAGGAGGGGCACCAGCTCGTGGTGGTCGTGTCGGCGATGTCCGGCGAGACCAACCGGCTGCTCGCCCTCGCCAAGGAGATCTCGGCCAATCCCAATCCGCGCGAGCTCGACGTGGTCGCCGCCACGGGCGAGCAGGTGACGATCGGGCTGCTCGCGATCGCGCTGGAGGAGATGGGCATCGGCGCCCGCAGCTACACGGGCGGCCAGGTGCGCATCCTCACCGACAACGCGTACACCAAGGCGCGCATCCTCGACATCGACGAAGGCAACATGCGGCGCGACCTCGAGGCCGGCCGCGTGGTGATCGTCGCGGGCTTCCAGGGGGTCGATACCGAAGGCAACATCACGACGCTGGGTCGCGGCGGTTCCGATACCTCGGGCGTGGCGCTGGCGGCCGCGCTCAAGGCCGACGAGTGCCAGATCTACACCGACGTCGACGGCGTCTACACGACCGACCCGCGCATCGTGCCCGAGGCGCGGCGCCTCGACACGGTGACGTTCGAGGAAATGCTCGAGATGGCGAGCCTCGGCTCCAAGGTGCTGCAGATCCGCAGCGTGGAGTTCGCGGGCAAGTACAAGGTCAAGCTGCGCGTGCTGTCGTCGTTCGACGAGCCCGAGTCGCGGGCGCCCGGCACGCTTATCACGTTCGAGGAAGAGACCAACATGGAACAGGCGATCATCTCCGGCATCGCGTTCAACCGCGACGAGGCCAAGATCTCGGTGATGGGCGTGCCCGACAAGCCCGGCATCGCCTTCGCGATCCTCGGCCCGATCGCCGCGGCGAACATCGACGTCGACATGATCGTGCAGAACATCGGCGCGTCGGGTCAGACCGACTTCTCGTTCACGGTCAACCGCAACGAGTTCAAGAAGGCCCTCGACGTGCTGGAGTCGGAGCGCGGCAAGGGCTTCACGGCGCGCGAGATCATCGGCGACAACAAGACCTGCAAGGTCTCCGTGGTCGGCATCGGCATGCGCTCGCACGTCGGCATCGCGTCGAAGATGTTCCGCACGCTGGCCGAGGAGGGGATCAACATCCAGATGATCTCGACCTCCGAGATCAAGATCTCCGTCGTCATCGACGAGAAGTACCTGGAGCTCGCCGTGCGCGTGCTCCACAAGGCGTTCGAGCTCGACAAAGCCAGCGCCTGACGAAGCTAGCTGCCTGATCCGGCGGGCTTTTTTGCCCGCTGGCTGGACCCCCGCGCCGCCGGAAGGTAAAATGCGCGGTCCCGGAGACGTGGCCGAGTGGTCGAAGGCACTCCCCTGCTAAGGGAGCATGCGGGCCAAAACCTGCATCGAGGGTTCGAATCCCTCCGTCTCCGCCAGATGCCCCTGCGCGGCAGTCCGCCGCAATCCCACCGCAGTGCCCCGCAAGCTCCTGATGGTTGCCCCTGCGTCAGGCCCGCCGCCGCGGCGCCGAGGGCGATGGCTGCACCCGAATCCACTCGCGCGCCTCCTGCAGGCTAGGGAAGTACGCGACCCGGTCGGGGTGCGCCACGGTCGCCTTCCAGTGCCCGAGCAGGGCGACGACCGCCGTGTCGGTGGCGACGGCGACGTGCAGGTAGTGCGGGTTGGTGAGGCTGTGCGCGAAGCCGAGTGCCGCCACCTCCTCGACCTCGTGCGGGGTCACCGACTGCTCGCGCACGTCGCGATAGTCGGCGAGGATGTAGCGCAGGACGTCGAAGCGCGGGTCGGCGCCGACCTCCTCCATCATGGCGAACACGTCGGCGATCGACGCGTGGCCCCAGAAGCGCACGTAGACGCCGCTGTCTTCCCAGGTGGTGGCGTGCGGCATCAGGCGGCGAGCGGTAAAGGGGACGAGTACATGGTGATGCAGGCCGGATGCGGTGTCCGGGGACTGCGCAGACGACAGGTCACGGACCGGCGCCGCCGTCGGCGAGGCGCCGCAGCGTGAACGGCGGGCTGCCGCACCGGCGAACCCTCTGCGTGACAAAGTCCTCGGCCGCGTCCAGCGCCGTGCAGGAATTCGGGAACGCGTCGTCGAGCACCGTCAGTTCCTCGCGGTGCATCCGGGCTTCGAGCACGATTTCCTCGACGACCGCGATCCAGCGCGCGCAGCCGCTCCCGTCCGGGCGGGCGGACACGGTGAAGATCCGCTCGGTAGGCGAGGCGTTCATGGCCCGCGATTGTGACGCGCGGTCACGCCGCCGACCATGCCACCATGGTGTAACGGGCTTCCACCGGGGCCGCGCTGCCGTCGCGCGGGGCGCAGCCCCGGGTGTGGCTACGGGCAGCTCACCGTGTAGTTCCAGGCCGTGCCGCTGCCACCCTTGCAGTTCGGGATGACCTGTACCGTGATCTGCGACGACGTCCCGCCGAACGCCAGCGTCTTCGATCCGCTCGCGCCGACGCAGCCGGTGTCGAACAGCGTGGAGCCCATGTAGCGGACGATGATCTCGTCCTCCTGCGAGTACGTCTCGTAGGCGAAGACGAAGCTGCCGGAGGTCTTGCCCAGCTCGATCGTCCGCGTGTCGGGAACGTCGCCGCCCGCGTTCTGCGTGGCGCTGCACTGCGCGACCACCTCGAAGTTGACGCCGTTGGACGCCTCGCCGTTGACGGTCACCACCACGGGACCCGACGACGCGTTGGCGGGCACCTTGGCGACCGCCTGCGTGTCGCTCGTCCACTGGACGTTGGTCGCGGTCACGCCGTTGAACGTCACCGAGCGTACGTCACCCGCCTTGCCGAAGCCGCTGCCGGTGATGGTCACGGTGGTGTCGACCGGGCCCTTCGCGGGGCTGAGCGACGTGATCACGATCCCGCCGCATCCGTACTCCACCACCATGCGGCTCTTCGCGTCGCCGTCCATGTGCGCGAACAGCAGCAGGACGTCCTCGCCCGCGGCCTTCCCGAAGTCGGCGAACGTGTTGCTCGCGGCGAGCGGAGCGCTCGTTGCCTTCCGGTACGAGAAGCCGCCCCAGGTGCCGCCCACCGCGCCCACGTCGGGCGTGAGCTTCACGGTCAGCGTGCGCGACGCGACACCTGCGGGCAGCACGCCCGTCGCCCGCAGCTGGAGCACCGTCGTCGTGTACGAGCCGGTGGTCCAGTTGAGCGTCGACTTGGCCGTGCAGGTGGCGAGGTCGACGGTGCGTGCGACACCGCCATTGGCCGTGAACAGGTTCGCGGCAAAGCCGCTCACGACCTCGCCGCCGCGGCCGAACTGGCTGTTCGCGTTGTGGTCGAGCGCGCGCTGGCGCACGAAGTCGAGGTACACGGTGGTGAGCGGCGTGGCGAACGCGTTGCGCAGGTAGCCGTCGAGCGCACCGTAGAGCGCGCCCCGCGAGGCGGCCGAGGGGGTGCCCAGCGTGCCCTGCAGCTGCGACCAGAGCGACGACACGTAGTTGAGCTTGCCGCCGTTGTACTGGCGGCCGACGTAGGCGAAGAAGTCCTCGTTGTTGTACCGGTTGGCCTCGTCCGGCGCCATCAGCACGCGGTCGAGCATCTCGGTCTCGCTGCGCACGCGGATCGACTGGTTGGCGTCGATGGTCTTGCCGTAGGTGGTGGCGGTGCCTTCGGTGAAGCCCTTGGTGGTGTAGGCGAGGAGCGCGTAGTTGCTCTGGATCGCGTGCTGCATCTCGTGCGAGACCGAGGCCAGCACCGATCCCAGGTCGGTCGCGGTGCTGTCGTCGATGCGGTCGTACGCGATGTAGAGGCGGCCGTAGTGCGTGTCGGCGGCGCTCGCCTGCTCGTTCGGGTCGTCCTGCGTGAAGTGACTGCCATCGTTGACCATGTGCACGTTGTAGCGCGCGACGCCGTCGCGGCAGGCGGTGCGGCCGATGTACAGGTTGGGGCCGTTGAAGCCGTCGGCTTGGTAGATCGACTGCGCCTTGCGCGCGGCGCCGCCCACGCGGTTGATGACCGCGGTGCTGATCTGCGCCGCCGTCGGCGCGCCGGCGAGGCCGTAGATGTTGCGCACCGCGGTCACGAGCTCGGGCTCGGTGCGCCGGTAGATGATGCACCACGCCTGCGCCGGCCACACGGTCGCGGCCCGCGGCGCGAACGCGGGCGGCGAGTCGGCCACGGTGGCCGTGTCGGCGGTGACCGATTCCATGTTCGGGCTGTAGACGACCGCCGCGGTGAAGTTCTGCGGCAGGCCGCGGGTCTCGACCCTCAGCACCGACGTGCCGCCGGTGGTGACGACGTCGCCGGTGAGGTCAGCCACCGATCCCGTCGCGGGGTCGTGGATGCGCATCAGCACGCGAGCCCCGTGCGCGAGATCGGCGGCGGGAACCTGCGCGGCGTTGAACGGCAGCGCGATCGTGACCGCACCGGCGGTGGTGGTCGAGAAGCCGCCCTGGCCGGTCAGCGTGAAGCCGTAGCCGGCGGCGCCCTGCGTGACGTTCTTCTCGCCGTCCGCGGTGTCGATCACGAGTCCGGCGGGCAGCGCAGTCACGGCGCTGGTGCGCGGCGCCGATACGGCGTTGGCCGCCGGGATGGCGCCGACCGCGATCGCCACGCTCGCGTTGCCGGTGGGATCGGCGAACGTCCCGCCGGTGAGGCCGCCCGGCACGCACGCGAACACGCCGTTCGCGCCGTTGCCCTCCGGCACCCAGCCGGCGGACTGCATCTGCGCGCTGGTGCCGAGGTCGGTCGTGTAGCGGTGGTTGGGCGAGCCGCCCTGGCCGTCGTTGTAGAGGCGGTACAGCGCAATCGTGCCGGCCGGGCAGGTGCCGCCCGGCGAGGCCATCATGAAGAAGGCGTCGGCCGTCTCCTGCACCCACGTGCCGCCGTTGCGCAGGCTGGCCGCTTCCGTCGCGTTGTTGGTGTAGAAGTGGCCGCTCTTCGGCGCGAACGACGCGCTGAAGAAGCGCCATACGTTGGTGATGTTGGTGCCCGATCCGGACCACACCTTGAACTGCTTGCCGGTGGGCTGCCACGGCGGCAGCCTGCCGGCGATCAGGTTGTCCGCCTCGGCCTGGTAGGCGGTGATGAAGTAGTGGTCGAATCCCGGATGGTAGAACTCGTAGGCGGTGATCTCCGCCGGGCCGCTGCTCGTTCCCTGCAGCGTGAGGGTCAGCGTGTAGGCGCCGGTCTGGTTCGCGACGGCGGTGTTGGCCCAGATGTAGTAGGTGCCGGTGGTGGGCAGCGTGTACCAGCCGCCGCCCGCGGGGATGCGGGCGTTGGTCCCGCCGCCGCCGTCGTCGTCGGTGACGAGCGCCGTGGCCGCGATGTCGTTGACGTTGTAGAGGTCGAGCCACGCGTCCACCGCCGTCGAGTTCATCGCGATCGCGACCTGCTGGCCGGCGGTGCCGCTGAACGTGTAGACGTCGGTGTAGTACAGCTTCATGGGGTCGCTGTTGAAGTAGTACGAGCAGTCGGTCGTCGCGAGCGTGCCGCTGACCGTCTGGCCGTACGCGATCGACTGGAGGCAGCCGGCGGACCATCCGGCCGCGTGGGCCGGAAGGACGACGGCGAGGGACAACAAGACCAGGAGCACGAGCCGTTTCATCGCGAATCTCCGGGAGGGGGAGGGCGAGGCTCACGTCCGGCCGGGACGTCGGCCACGTTGATCGATCTTCGTGCCGTGCGTGCGGCGCTGCCTTGACGATCGGCAAAGGGACACCATCAGGATGAATGCGGATGCGCATCCGTGCGCCGTGGCCGAGGCACGTTGCTTACGGCGTGCCCGAATGGCGAGGCATCGGACCCGCCCGGCAGCGACGCGTCGTCGCATGACCACGCAGTGGCGGCGTGTCGCCATCGCGGCGGTGATCGGGGACGGCGCTGGCGTCGACACGGTGAAGCGGCGTTCCGTGCGCGCCCGCGCCGCGGAGGTCGGACCGATTTTGACAGCCGTTGCCCAGCCGGGCTAAGGTGCGTGCGCCATGGAAAGGCAGCAACCGCGCGTTCGCGCCGCGGGCAACGACAACGAGCACACGCCGTGCGCGGGCCACCTCCCGCGCATCCCCGTTCCGCGATGAGACGCTTCACGCTCGACGCCCTGGGCCTGCCGCGCGACGTGCTGCGGCTGGTGATGGGGCACCTGTGCCTGCACGCGGCGATGACCGGCGCGCGCATGGCCGCGCCGCTCCTCGCCTTGTCGAGCGGCTACGGCACCGGCGCCGCCGGCGTGCTGGTCGCGCTCTTCGCGGTCACGCAGATCTTCCTGTCGCTGCCTGCGGGCCGCTATGCCGACCGCCGTGGCTTGAAGCGTCCGCTCGGCTGGGCGGTCGTGGCGGCGACCGTCGCGATCGGCGCTGCCGCCGCGTGGCCGGAGTTTCCGGTGCTGTGCGTGACGGCACTCGTGTGCGGCGGCGCGGTCGGTGCGGCGCTCATCGCCCTGCAACGTCACCTCGGGCGCGCGGCGAGCGGCCCGGTCGAGCGCATGCGCATGTTCACGTGGCTGTCGATCGCGCCGGCCGCCGCCAACTTCCTCGGCACGATGACGACCGGCCTCCTCATCGATCACTACGGCTACCGGTCGGCGTTCCTGCTGCTCGCGTTCCTGCCGTCGGTCGCGTGGCTGTTCGCGCGCCGCACGCACGAGATCCCGCCCGAGCCGCGCGGCGCCGGGCCGTCCGGCAGCGCCCTGGAACTGCTGCGCGACCGCCACACGCGGCGCATCCTCGCGCTGAGCGTGCTCATGAGCTCGTCGTGGGACCTGCACACGTTCATGGTGCCGGTCATCGGCTTCGCGCGCGGCATCGACGCGGCCGGCATCGGCTTCGTGCTGGGCATCTTCGGGCTCGCCGCCGCGGGCATCCGCTTCGTGATGGCGGCGGTGGCCGCGCGCATTCCGGAGTGGAAGATGCTGACGATCGGGATCGGCGTCGCGGGCGTGACGCTGCTCGTCTACCCGTGGACCGGCTCCATCGCCACCATGGCGTGCTGCTCGGCCGTCATGGGCATGGCGCTGGGCTCGATCCAGCCCAACATCCTGTCGCTGCTGCACGATGCCACGCCGAGCCACCGGCACGGCGAGGCGCTGGCGGTGCGCCATATCTCGGTGAACGTCACGTCGCTGGTGATGCCGATGCTCCTCGGCGCGAGCGCGGGGCTGCTCGGCGCCAGCGGCGTCTTCTGGGCGATGGGTCTGGTGGTGACCGCCGGCAGTCGCCTCGGGGTCACGCTGCGGCCGGAGGGCGGCCGCAGCCGCGATCACTGACCGGCGGCGCGGCGGGCGCCGGCACCGGGCGCCGCGGCGGCGTGCGCGCTACTGCTTCGCGCGGCGCCTGATCTCGCCGACGATCGCCGTGAACTGCTCGGTCAGCTCGTTCTTCAGGAAATCCTTCGACAGGACCGACGCGGCGAGGCCGGAAGGCACGATCTCGATGCGGTAGTCGAGGCGCGTGCCGTTCGCGTCGGGCGTGAGCTTCATCAGCGAGACGACCTTCTTCATGCTGCCCTGGACCTGCGTGGAGAGGATCGACTTCTCCGGATCGAGGTCCATCCGGCGCACGCTGGTGTAGGGGAAGCTCAGCAGGCCGAAGCGGGCGGTGCCCTTCTGCTCGACGGTGAGGGTGTTGCCGTCCTTCGCCTTGATCGAGCTCTCCTTGACGTTCGGCACCCACTTGCTCATGTTGTCGAAATCGGTGAGGACGCTCCACGTGACGGCGAGCGACGCCGGCGCGAACATGCCGATCGTCGCGACGTAGGTGTCCTCGGTCTGCGTGATGTCGAAGCTGCGGATGGGACTGGCTTCCTTGGCCTGTGCGTGCACCCCGCCGGCCAGCACGGCGGCGAGGAGGAAGGCGCAGGCGCGGGTCACGAATTGGGCCGCGCGCGACGACGCGGACCGGAAGGACGGGAGCGGAACGGCGTTCATGCGCGCCATGATGTCCAAAATGGCGCACGTCGTAAAGCGTGGCGCGCTGCGGCACTGCGGCATCCCGGCGCGCCTCGTGGCGCTCGCATCGGTGCGGTGGTGCGGCCGCGGTGGGCTGCGCGGGAAGTCCCAGGTCGGCCGGCCCCGGGTTAGTATGGGATTCCCCACCCGACGCACCGCCGTGCCATGGGCGCCCGTCCCTTGCTGCCCGCCGACGCCAACGCCGCTCGCGCCGACCCGATGGACGCGCCGACCGCGCGGGCGCGGCCGTGCTCGAGCGCCGCCGGCTTCGCGCTTGATCGATGCGATGCGGTGAACCGCGATCCGGACCTCGGCGGCTTGACGGTCCACGTCCGCGTGCCTGGCGGCGAGGGCCTCGACCTTGCGTGCCGGGCAGGCGGGATGCCAGGTCAGTGATCGTTCCTCCGGCCCCGTCCATCGTCGCATGAGCGCCGGACCTGCGCGCGCCGGGGTCGCCGTCGACGTGGCGAGTGCCGTGCTGCTGTGCGCGGCGGCGGGCATGGTCGACGCGGTCGGCTTCGTCCGGCACGGCGCCTTCGCCGCGAACATGACCGGGAATTCCGTGTTGATGGCCATCGCGCTCGCGCAGCGCGACCTGCCCCGTGCCGTCGACTGCGGTGCCATGCTGGCGTGGTTCTACGCCGGCGTCCTGGTCGGACGCCTCGCGTGGACCTTCGGACGCGGGCGCGAGACGGCGCCGCTCCTGCTCGAGACCCTCCTGCTCGGCGCCTGCGCCATGGTCGTGGCGGAGCGATCCCTGGCGCTCGGCATCACCGCGCTGGCCATGGGCGTGCAGGGCGCGGCACTGTCGCGCTTCGCCGGGGTCACGCTCTCCACCGTGGTGGTGACGAGCACCATGGTGCGCATCGGCGAAGCGAACGCCGACGCGCTCGTGGGCCGTCTCCGCGGCAACGAGCCCGCCGGCCATGCGCCGCTGCGGCTCCTGGGCGGCTCGTGGCTCGCGTATGCGGCCGGCGCCGCCGCGGCGGTGCTGATGGGGCCCGCGACGCCGGTCCCGGTCGTCGTCGCTGCGCTGCTGGTGGCGCTCGTGACGGGGCTCCGGCATGTCCACCGGCCCTGATGCATCGGCACACGCTATTTGCCGCACTGCCGCATCGGGTCGCCCTCGTCACTGCGCAGTGCAGCATTTCCATAACGGAGGCTTATGGCTGAAAGGGTGCTTCGCCTCTGGCACCGTACGGAAACCGCGGCGTAAACTCGGCCGTTCGCACCGGGCGGCGGGACATCGGTCCCCCGTCGCGGTGCGGCAAGCGAGCCACGCCGCCTTCCACGAGCGGCGGCCGACTTCCGGAGGAGAGACGCATGACCCGCATCCTGTCCGCCGCACTGCGTGCCGCGGTCGCCGCCAGCATCGTCGCCGCCGCCTGCGCGGCCGGGCCGGCCGCCGCGCAGTATCCCGACCACCCGATCCGCATGGTGGTGCCGTATCCGCCGGGCGGTGCGACCGACGTGATGGCGCGTGCCGTCGCGCAGCGCCTGGGCGACCGCCTCAAGCAATCGGTGGTGATCGACAACAAGCCCGGGGCGAGCGGCCAGATCGGCTCGGACAACGTCGCCAAGTCGCCGGCCGACGGCTACAACATCGTGTTCACCGCCGCCGACACGCACTCGATCAACCCGCACGTGTACCCGAAGATCGCCTACGACGCGAAGCGCGACTTCGCGCCGGTGGCGATGGTGGGCTATCTCCCGCTGGCGCTGATCGTGAACCCGAACGTGAAGGCCAACGACCTGAAGCAGTTCATCGCGCTCGCGAAGGCGAACCCCGGCAAGATGACGTTCGCGTCGTACGGCCTCGGCAGTTCGAGCCAGGTCGCGATGGAGATGCTGAACCAGAAGGAGGGCATCTCGCTCCTGCACGTGCCGTTCCAGGGCGCCGCGCCGGCCGTCACCGCCATCATGGCCGGGCAGGTCGACGCGATGATGGTGCCGCTCACCGTCGCGTGGCCGAACCACCAGGCCGGCAAGGTGCGCGTGCTCGGCGTGGCCGCGCCGAAGCGCTTCGTCGGCGTGCCGGAGGTGGCGACGTTCACGGAGCAGGGCGTGGACCTCGTCTCCGCGCCGTGGATCGGCATCCTCGCACCCGCGAAGACGCCGCCCGAGATGATCGACCGGCTGTCCCGCGAGACCGTGGCCGTGGTCGAGGATCCCGCCATCCAGGAAACGCTGGTGAAGAACGGCCTGCAGCCCGACGCGAAGAAGGCCGCGGACTTCAAGACCTTCCTCGACGCCGAGTACGACCGCTGGGGCGCGGCGGTCAAGGCGGCGAACATCAAGTCGGAGTGAGCACCGTGATTCGGTACATCGCAGTCGCACTTTCCGTCGGCGCGGCGCTCGCGGCGCCGCTCGCGCAAGCGCAGACCGCCGCGACGTACCCGTCCAAGCCCGTGCGCATCGTCGTGCCGTTCGCGCCGGGTGCCTCGACCGACATCCTCGCGCGGCTCGCCGCGGACGAACTCACCAGGCGATTGGGGCAGTCGTTCGTCGTCGAGAACGTCGGGGGCGCGGGCGGCACCATCGGCACGCTGCAGGTGGTGAAGTCGAAGCCCGACGGGTACACGATCGTCGCCGCCACCCCGGGCCCGATCACCATCAGCCCGGTCGCGCAGAAGGACGTGCCCTACAACGTCGAGCAGGACCTGGCGGCGGTCACGATGATCGCCGGCGGGCCCGGCGCGATCGTGGTGCGCAAGGACTCGCCGTACAAGACGCTGCAGGACCTGATCGCGGCGGCGAAGGCGAAGCCGGGCTCGATGTCGTTCGGCTCGGCCGGGGTCGGCGCGTTCAGCCACCTGTCGAGCGAGCTCTTCGTCTCGCTCGCGGGCATCAAGGCCGTGCACGTCCCGTACAAGGGGACCGGCCCGGCGCTGATCGACCTGCTCGGCGGCCGCCTCGACTGGTGCATGGAGTATTTCCCGGCGCTGCAGAAGCAGATCGACTCGGGCGAACTGCGCGCGCTGGCGGTCACCACGCCGCAGCGCTTCCCGCTGCGTCCCGACATCCCGACGATGGCCGAGTCGGGCGTGCCCGGGTATGCCGGTTCGGCGTGGGTCGGCCTCATGGTGCCGGCGGGAACGCCGAAGGACGTCATCGACAAGCTGCAGCAGACGATGGCGACGGCGCTCAAGGATCCGGCGATCGTGCAGCGCATCCACAACATGGGCGTGGTGCCCGGCGGCCAATCGCCCGCGGATTTCGCGGCCTTCATGGCCGACGAGCGCGCGCGCTACAAGAAGGTCGTCGACGCGACGGGCATCACCATCAATCCGCAATAGCATGAAGATCTGGCACCAGAGCTTCACCGTCCTCGAGGACCTGCCCGACTACCGGGAGGCGATGGCCACGCACATCCGCAAGGTGGTGCGGCCGGACACCGAGGTCGAGATGCACGGGCTGCTGCCCGGGACGTACCCGTCGAACTATCCGGGCACGGACCTCGCGTACGGGTCGCTCTTCACGATCCACGGCATGCAGTGGATCGTGCAGGCGCGCCGTGCGCAGGCCGCGGGCTTCGACGCGTTCGCGATGGCCACGCTGCCCAACCCGCTGATCCGCGAGATCCGCGCGCTGGTCGACGTGCCGGTCACGGGCTACGGCGAGGCGAGCTTCCACCTCGCCGCACAGCTTGGCCATCGCTTCGGCCTCCTCGTGTTCATCGACCGCATGATCCCGCTCTTCCACGAGCAGATGGTGCAGTACGGCCTGGCGTCGCGCTGCGCGGGGATCGCGCCGGTGGGCTTCACGTTCCAGGACGTGCTGCCGGCATTCCGCGACCCGGCGCCGCTCATCGAGCGGTTCAAGGTCGCGGCGCGGGCGCTGATCAAACAAGGCGCGGACGTGATCGTGCCAGGCGAGATGCCGCTCAACCTCCTGCTCGCGATCAACGGCGTGGCGCGCGTGGACGACGTGCCGGTGGTCGACGGGCTCGCGGTGACGCTGAAGCAGGCCGAGATGCTGGTCGACCTGCGGCGCACCACCGGCCTCATGCAGAGCCGGCAGGGCTGGATGAACGCCCAGCCGGACGCGGCGCGCGTCGAGCAGGTGCTCGCGTTCTACGGCCTCGACCGCGTCGGCCGGTAGCGCGGCGCGCCGCCCGCGCCCGGCGCGGGAGCATTCCCAGGATTCGCAAGGAGATCCCCATGGCACTACCCAAGCGCATCACCATCCACGAGGTCGGCCCCCGCGAGGGCATCCAGATCGAGAAGAACCCGATCCCGACCGCGGAGAAGATCCGGTTCATCGACCTGCTGTCGCAGTGCCACTTCCACGAGATCGAGACCGTCTCGTTCGTGAATCCGAAGTGGGTGCCGTCGATGGCGGACGCGGAGGAGGTGGTGGCCGGCATCACCAGGGTCCCGGGCACCCGCTACACGTCGATCTACCTCAACGTGCAGGGCATGAACCGCGCGGTCGCCACCGGCAAGCTCGACGTCGAGGGCAGCCTCTCGGTCACCGCGAGCGAGACGTTCTCGAAGAAGAACACCAACCGCACGATCGAGGAGACGTTCATCGAGACGCAGAAGCGCGTCGACGCCTTCAAGGAAGCGAAGGTGCCCGCGTCCGAGGTCAGCGTGATGGCCGCGTTCGGCTGCAACTACGAGGGCGCGATTGCGCCGGAGAAGGTGGTCACGCTGATCGGCCGGCTGATGGCGATGGCGCGCGACAACGGCTGCGACATCAAGCTGATCCAGCTGGCCGACACGATGGGCTGGGCGAATCCGCTGTCGATCCGCCGCTTGGTCGGCATGGTGCAGGACCGCTGGCCCGGCCAGCGGATCAACCTGCACCTGCACGATACCCGCGGCCTCGGCCTCGCCAACGCGTTCGCGGCGATGGAGATGGGCGTGGACGACTTCGACTCCGCGGTCGCGGGTCTCGGCGGCTGCCCGTATGCCGGGTTCAAGGACGCACCGGGCAACATCACCACTGAGGACCTCGTGCACCTGTGCCAGGAGGTCGGGGTGGAAACGGGCATCGACCTGCCGCGCCTGCTGGACGTCGCGCGCGAGGCGGAGAAGATCTTCGGCCGGCCGCTGCCCGGGAAGGTGATGCGCGGCGGCGACCTCAATTCGTACCGCGAGCGGGCGGCGCAGGCGGCCGCGCAGCAGCCGGCGTAAGGAACGGACGGATGGAAGTCACGCAAGCCACGTTCGACCGCTACATCGGCATGACGGGCACGACGCTCGTCGCCGGCATGCCCCTCGAGCGCGACACCCTGCGCCGGTTCGTGCAGGCGATCATGGACACCGATCCGCTGTACCTCGACGCCGAGTACGCGAAGGGGACGAAGTACGGCAACACGGTGGCCCCGCCGCTCTACCCGGTGCACGCGTTCCGTCCCGCGCCGGGCGGCCCCGACCCGCTGGCGATGCTGCAGGCCGACCCGGACGCCGACGGCTCCGGGGGCAACGACGGCGTCTTCTTCGGGCTCACGCCCATCGAGTCGCCGTTCAAGCGGCTCCTGAACGGCGGCAACGAGATCGAGTTCTTCCGCTGCCTCGAGGTGGGCGAGCGCTGCGTGGCCAATGCCCGCTACGCCGACGTCCGGCTGCGCGAAGGGAAGAGCGGGGCGCTGCTGCTGGTCACGATCGAGACCACGTTCTCCACCGAGGCCGGCGACCGGCTGCTCGTCAACCGGCAGACGCTGATCTGGAGGTGACGATGGCGCTCACGTGGAACGACGTGGTGGTGGGACAGCGCGCCGGGGCGCTGGACAAGGGCGTGATGACCACCGCGCACATCATGCGCTGGTCGGCGGCGGTCGAGAACTTCCACCGCATCCACTACGACCAGAAGTTCGCCACCGAGCACGACAAGCTGCCGGGGCTCCTGGTCAACGGCTCGTGGAAGCAGCACGTGCTGGTGCAGCTCGCGAAGGACACGCTGGGGCTCGACGGGTGGCTGTGGAAGATCCGCTTCCGCTACAAGAAGATGGACCTCGCGGGCGACAGCATCCGCGGGCACTGCGACGTGGTGGCGAAGCAGGAGATCGACGGCTACGGCTTCGTGGTCCTGAAGCTCGTGCTGACCGACCAGAACGACGCCGTGTCCACCGCGGGCTACGCGATCGGCGTGCTGCCGCTGCCAGGCGGGCCGAAGGTGCCGTATCCGTTCGTCCCGCAGCCGGCGTACGCCGCCGTGCAGATGCCGGCCGATGACTGAAGCCGCGTCCGTGCGCGACCTCGACCTCGCGGCGCTGCTGCGCTTCGACGCCGCGCACTACGCGGACAAGCCTGCGCTGGTGCTGGACGGGCGCAGCGTGTCGTTCGGCGAACTCGCCCGCGCGGTGGACGCGCAGGTGGCGGTCCTCGGTCGCCACGTCGAGCCCGGCGACCGGGTGGCGCTGTGGTTCGGCAACTCGGTGGCGTGGCTGGCGGCGTTCCTCGCGCTCAACGCGCTCGGCGCGGTGTCGGTGCCGATCAACACCCGCCTGACTTCGACGGAACTCGCGACGATCCTGCGCGACGTGCGGGCGCGGGCGCTCGTCACCGTCCGGCGTTACCGCAACCGGCCCTACCTCGACGAGGCGCTCGGCGCGGCCCAGGCGCTCGACGAGGGTCTCGTCGTGCTCGACGCCACCGACGGCGATCACCCGGGACACTGGCCGGTGCATGCGCCGGCGCGGGCGCTGCCGATGCGCGACGCCGTCCCGGCGCGGGGCACGCTCTGCATCCAGTACACGTCCGGCACGACGGCGCTGCCCAAGGGTGCGCAGCTCACCAACGCCGCGTACCTGCAGACCGCGGCCTACGTCGCGCGCTGCCAGCGCCTGACGCCGAACACGCGGTTCGTGAGCGGCGCGCCGTTCTTCCACTGCAGCGGCACCATGCACGCGATCACCGTCTGCCTGCTGGCGGGCTGCACGCTGCACGCGATGTCGGCGTGGGATCCCGAGCGCTTCCTCGACATCGTCGAGCGCCACCGCTGCGACGTCTCGCACATGGTGTACTACCGCGACGTGCTGCCGCTCGGGGCGGACCGGTCGCGCGCGAAGCTCGCGACCATGCAGGTCACGCACGACCTCGGCACCCGCGACTACCTCGCGCGCATCCGCGACGAACTCGGCATCCCCGGCGTGTCCAACATCTACGGCATGACCGAGACCTGCGGCCAGTTCACGATGTGGTACCCGGACGACGCGGTCGAATTGCGGCTCTCGGCGAACGGCCGGCCCCAGCCGGGCAATCGCGTGCGCATCGCCGACCCGGAGACCGGGGCGATCGTGCCTGCGGGCGGCACCGGCGAGATCCAGATGCACGGGCCGACGATCACCGCCGGCTACTTCAGCCGTCCCGACGCCACCGCGGCGGCGTTCACGGCGGACGGTTGGCTGCGCTCCGGCGACCTCGGACGCATGGACGGCGACGGCGTGCTGACCTACATCGCGCGCCTGAAGGAGATCATCCGCGTGGGCGGCGAGAACCTCGCTCCGGCGGAGGTGGAGCAGGTGCTGCGCGACGCCGCCCGCGTGCAGCAGGTGTGCGTGCTCGGCGTGCCCGATCCGCGCCTGGACGAGGTCGCGGCGGCGGTGGTGGTCGGGGCGGCGGCCACCGACTGGGAGTCCGTGCTGCGCGAGATGCGGACCCGGCTGGCCGGGTTCAAGATGCCGAAGTCGATCTACACGGCGGACGAGCTGCCGATGACCGCGACCAACCGCGTGCAGCGCGCGGTGCTGCGGGAATGGATCGTCGGCGGCAAGCTGCAGCGCGTCGCCTAGCAAGCGGCAGGCGTAACGGAGGACAGGCCATGAACGACGCACAGGTGCTCGAGCGGACCGCGACGGAGTCCACCCTGATCCGCGCACTCGTCGACATCGTCGGACGCGACGCGGTGATCACGGACCCGGCGCAGCGCGAGTTCTACTCGCTCGACTTCTCGGAGGAGCGGGGCGAGATCGCGATGGCCGTCGTGCGGCCGACGAGCGCCGAGCAGGTCGCGGCGGTGGTGAAGGCCGCGGCGGCCGCGGGGGTCGCGGTCAACACCCGCGGCGGCGGCATGTCGTACACCAAGGGCCACGTGCCGGTGCGCCCGGAGACCATCGTCCTCGACGCGAGCGGGTTGAGCCGCGTGCTGGAGGTCAACGTCGTCGACCGGTACGTGACGCTGGAGACCGGCGTGCGCTGGGTCGACCTGCGGGCGGCGCTGCGCGACACGGGCTACCGCGTGCCGTACCTCGGGACGCTCTCGGGCAATTTCGCGACCGTCGGCGGCGGCCTGTCGCAGAACGCGACCGGCATGGGCCGGATGACGCTGGCCGAGCACGTGCTCGGGCTCGAAGTGGTGCTGGGCGACGGGCGCATCCTCAAGACCGGCTCGTGGGCAACGAAGAACACGGCCCCGTTCTACCGCTACAACGGCCCCGACCTCACCGGCATGTTCCTCTGCGATTCCGGGGCCTTCGGCATCAAGACCAAGGTGCACCTGCTGCTGGAACCGTGGCCGAAGATGTCGTTCGGCTGCGTGACGTTCCCCGACCGCGTGTCGCTGGTGCGCGCACAGGCCGCGATGGCGCAGACCGGCCTGCACACGGAGGCGTTCGCGTTCGACGGCCGCTATCTCGACGACTACGCGCAGCACCCGCCGCCGCCAAAGGAGGCGAAGCAGGCGATGGTGCGCAAGTTCCTCGCCGACAACCCGAACAAGCTGCGCGCGTACCGCAACCTGTTGCGCGCGTGGCACCCGTCGGGGCTGGGCTACCTCAAGGGGCTGCCCAACGCGATGTACTACGTCGCCGAGGCGGCCGACCAGGCGGCGGCGGACCGGATGCGCAAGCGCATCGCGAAGCTGTGCCGCCAGTACGGCGCGCGGGAGCTGCCGACGACGATCCCGTTCGGGCTGCGCTACGGTCCCTACGTGAACGTCGGCGAGATCATGGCGAACCGCGACGGGGAGGTCACGTTTCCGGTCAACGCCAAGTTCCAGGCGTCGAAGTCGGTGGCCGCGATGCAGGCGTTCGAGCAGTTCGTGAAGGACAACCGGTCCACGCTCGACAAGCACGGCATCCGCATCACCTGCAACGCGCTGCTGCACGGCCACTTCTGGGGCATCGAGCCCGTGATCTCGTGGAAGCGGCCGCTCGGTCCCTACCGCGCGCACTACGCGACCGAGGACCGCAAGCAACGCACGATGGGCATCACCGAGAATCCGGAAGCGACCGCCGCCGCGATCGATTTCCGCTACCGGCTCACGCGGATGTTCCGCGACATGGGCTCCCTGCACGTGCAGTGGGCGAAGGCGTACCCGTTCCGCGACGCGCTGGCCGGCGAGACGGCGTGGTCGGTGCTGGAAAGCTTGAAGGACGTCGTCGATCCGACGCATACGCTGAACCCCGGGGTGCTCGGACTGGGGCTCGATCCGAAGGACGCGAAGCCATGACCTGGACCGTGCGCACGCTCGACCTGGGCGCGGTGGAACTCAATCGCCGCCGCATGATCGGCAACGCGTCCGGCAACGGCCTCGTCCGCGTGCCGGTGCAGTCGTGGCTGCTGCTGCGCGGCAACGAGGCGATCGTCATCGACACGGGGTTCCGCCACCCGGACATCCTGAAGCGCCTGGGCGACAGCGCGGCCGGCGTGGAGAACCCGGAGCAGCGCCTCGTGCGGCAGCTCGCCGTGCACGGCATCGAGCCGGGCGACGTGCGCTACGTGCTGCACACGCACCTGCACATCGACCACGCGGGCCAGACCGACCAGTTCCCGATGGCGACGACGGCGGTCGTCAACCGCCGCGAGCTGGAGTACGCGGTGTCGGGACTGTCCGGTCCGTCTTACCCGCCCGAGGACATCAAGCACCTGATCGACCGCCTGCACACCAAGGGGGCGCTGCGGCTGCTCGACCTCGAGCTGACCGGCGGCGAGGAGGTCGTCGAGGGCATCCGCTGCGTGGCGGCCGGCGCGCACACCGAAGGCTCGATGGTGGTGTATGTCGACACGCCCGACGGCCTCGCGTGCTTCTGCGGCGACCTCATCTACAGCGTCCGCTTCCAGCTGCTGGCACCCACCGTCCTCGATGCCGATCCGGTGACCTCCGCCAACCACGTCGTGCCCCGGCGCAGCGAGAAAGCCGCGCTGAAGCGCGTGCTGCAATCGGCGCCGCGCTTCCGCCTGTACCCGAGTCACGATGTCGCGGTGAACATCGAGCGCGGCCGCGTCACCGCCGAGGACGTCGCGAGCGAGGGCTGCGGCGACTCGGGCTGCTGGTGCCGGATGCTGGAGACGGCCGGCACCGCGCACGGCCACTGAAGGGCGCCACGCGATGAAGATCTGGTACCAGAGCGCGTCCGGCTACCGCTACGAGCCGGTGTGGGACGAATACGGGCGCACGCTCGAGGCGCAGTGCCGCAACGTGCTGCACCCGGACACCGAGGTGTACGTCACCGGGATCCCGGTGATGGTGCGCGACATCGAGAACTGGAAGTCGCTGCAGTACTACCAGAACGTGCAGACGCTCGCCAACATGCGCCGCGCCCAGGAGGAGGGCTACGACGCGTTCGTGATCGGCTGCACGCTCGACGTCGGGCTGGCCGAAGGCAAGGGCATGCTCGACATCCCGGTGGTCGGGATCAGCGAGGCGTCGTACCGGATGGCGATGACCATGGGCCGGATATTCGCCACGGTGACGAGCTCGAGCGCGTTCGTGGAGGTGTACGGCGAGCAGGTCGAGCGCTACGGGTGCCTGTCGCGCTACCTGCGCGGCCCGTACATCGTGCCCGCGTCGGAGGAGGAGATCGCGCAGGCGCTGGTGCGGCCGCAGCCCCTCATCGAGAAGTTCGTCGCGGTCGCGCGGCGCGCGGTGGCCGACGGCGCGTCGGTGATCGTGCCCGGCCCCGCCTTCTACGCGACCCTCGCGCATCGCGCCGGGCTGACGCAGATCGACGGCGCCCTGGTGCTCGACACCGTCGCCACCGCGGTGAAGACCGGCGAGATGCTGGCCGGCCTGCGGCGGGCGGGCGTGCAGCCCGCGCGGCGCATCGGGGTCTACTGCCGGCCCGACCCGCGCTTCGAAGCCGAGGCGCTCGACCGCATGCGCAGCGTGTTCCGCCTCGACTGATCGCGGCGCGCGCAGCCGGCGGCGACCCGCCGGCAGGCGCACAATGTTCGACCTCATTCCTGCCGTCCGAGATCCGCCATGTTCGAGCCCCTTCCCGACGACCCGGCCGCCCCCGGCGACAGCGACCCGCGCGAAACGCAGGAGTGGCGCGACGCGCTGGGCGGCCTCGTCCGGCACGGCGGCCCGGAGCGCGCGCTCTTCGTGCTGCGCCAGCTGCAGGAGCAGGCGCAGGAGCTGGGTCTCGTGCAGCTGGAGGCGCCGCACTCCGCCTACCAGAACACGATCCCCCTCGCGCAGCAGGGTCCGTATCCCGGCGACCTCGCGCTCGAGCAGCGGCTGACCGCGATCATGCGCTGGAACGCGCTCGCGATGGTGGTGCGCGCGAACCAGGCCTACGGCGAGCTGGGCGGCCACATCGCGAGCTACGCGTCGGCGGCCGAGATCTTCGAGGTCGGCTTCAACCACTTTTTCCGCGCGGAGAGCGAGACGCAGGGCGGCGACCTCGTCTATTTCCAGCCGCACTCCGCGCCCGGGGTCTACGCCCGCGCGTTCCTGGAAGGCGACTTGAGCGAGGACGAGCTGGCCCATTACCGGCAGGAGGTCGGCGGCCGCGGTCTCTGCTCGTATCCGCACCCGTGGCTCATGCCGCGCTTCTGGCAATTCCCGACGGGCTCGATGGGCCTCGGGCCGATCAGTGCGATCTACCAGGCGCGCTTCATGCGCTACATGGAGCACCGCGGGCTGGTGGGCGCCTCCGATCGCCACGTGTGGGGCGTGTTCGGCGACGGCGAGATGGACGAGCCGGAATCGGTCGGCGCGCTGACGCTCGCTGCGCGCGAAGGCCTCGACAACCTGACGTTCGTCATCAACTGCAACCTGCAGCGCCTCGACGGACCGGTGCGCGGCAACGGGCAGATCATCCAGGAGCTGGAGGCGCCTTCATGGGCGGCCAGCGGGCCGAGCGTGATCAAGGTGCTGTGGGGCTCGACTGGGACGCGCCTTTGCGCGCGACACCCACTACGTGCGCTCTTGCGCCGCTTCGCCGCGACGGTCGACGGGCAGTACCAGACGCTCGGCGCGAACGACGGCGACTACAACCGCGACCACTTCTTCAACCTCGACCCCGAGTTGCAGGCGCTGGTCGCGCACATGACGCCGGCCGAGATCGACGGCCTCACGCGCGGCGGGCACGACTTCCGCAAGCTGTACGCCGCCTTCCGGGCGGCGCGCGCGCACCGCGGCCAGCCGACGGTGATCCTCGCCAAGACCAAGAAGGGCTACGGCATGGGCGCGGCCGGCGAGTCGCGGATGACGGCGCACCAGCAGAAGAAGCTCGACGTCGACGCGCTGCGCGCGTTCCGCGACCGCTTCGCGCTGCCGCTGTCCGACGACGACCTGGCATCGCTGCGCTTCTACAAGCCGGCGCCGGACAGCCGCGAGATGGCGTACCTGCGCGAGCGTCGCGCGGCGCTGGGCGGGTACCTGCCGCGCCGTCGGCGCGAGGCGCAGCCCGTCGCGGTGCCGCCGCTGCCTAGCTACGCGAGTTTCGCCGTCGCGGCCGACGGCAAGGAGATGTCCACCACGATGGCGGCGGTGCGCCTGCTCGGCAACCTGCTGAAGGACCGCACGCTCGGGCCGGCCATCGTGCCGATCGTCGCCGACGAGGCGCGCACCTTCGGCATGGCGAACCTCTTCCGGCAGGTCGGCATCTATTCGCCGCAGGGGCAGCTCTACGAGCCCGAGGACGCGCACTCGATGCTGGCGTATCGCGAGGCGCGCGACGGCCAGCTGCTGGAGGAGGGCATCACGGAGGCCGGCGCGCTGTCCTCCTGGATCGCGGCGGCGACGGCGTACAGCGTGCACGGGCGCGCGATGCTGCCGTTCTACATCTACTACTCGATGTTCGGCTTCCAGCGCGTGGGCGACCTCATCTGGGCGGCCGCCGACCAGCGCGCACGCGGCTTCCTGCTGGGCGCCACCGCCGGCCGCACGACGCTGGGCGGCGAGGGCCTGCAGCACCAGGACGGCACGAGCCACGTAGTGGCGGCGACCAATCCGAACTGCCGCGCGTACGACCCCGCGTTCGCAGGTGAGCTGGCCGTGATCCTCGATCACGGCATGCGGCAGATGATGGAACGGCAGGTCGACGAGTTCTATTACGTCACCGTGATGAACGAGAACTACGCGCAGCCGTCCGTGCCGACCGGCGTGGAGGACGCGATCGTCCGCGGCGGCTACCGGTTCGCGGCGTTCGACGGCGCGGCCGGGCACGTGCGCCTGCTGGGTTCGGGCACCATCCTGCGCGAGGCGCTGGCGGCGGCCGAGCTGCTGGCGGCGGACTGGGGCGTCGGCAGCGAGGTGTTCAGCATCACGAGCTTCTCGGAACTGGCCCGCGACGCGCGCGAGGTCGAGCGCTGGAACCGGCTGCACCCGCGCGCGCCGGCGCGCACCAGCCACGTCGCGGTACTGCTCGCCGGCGACGCGCCGGTGATCGCCGCCACCGACTACGTCCGCGCCTACGCCGAACTCGTCGCCCCGCACGTGCGCGCTCCGTTCACCGCGCTCGGGACCGACGGCTTCGGGCGCAGCGACACGCGGCGGGCACTGCGGCGCTTCTTCGAGGTGGACCGGCACCACATCGCCGTGGCGGCACTGGCCGCCTTGGTCGCCGCCCCCGGAAGCGCGGAGCGGCTGGAGGCGGCCATCGTCCGCTATGGCCTCGACCGGGACGCGACGCCCCCCTGGACCCGCTGAAGCGCCGCGTCCGAAGGCGCGGCGGGAGCAGCCGCACGACGCGCCCGTCGGGCGGAACGCATCGGCCGTCGCGGCGCGTGACACGCCGGTCGGCGAGGGGATACCATCGGTCCATCGCCGGCGCAGTTCCGGCCCCGAGGCCCTGGAGATGGACAGCCCGCCGACGCCCGACCCGGTCTACCTCGCGAACGTCTCCGGTGCCTTCGTCGACGTCATCCAGGAAGCGCAGGACATGGTGTCCGCCGGTGAGTTCGGCGCCCCGCTGACGGAGGTCGTGCGGCACGCCCGCGACCTCTACGACATCATGATCGAGGAACTCGGCAACAGCAGTCGCCAGATCGGCGAATACGCCGGCGGCCTGCTGGTCGAGCTGGGCGAGCGCCTGGCGGTGCTCGAGGAAGCCACGAAGGACGGCTAGCGCACCCCGCCCGGGCGCACCGATTCGGTACGCGGCGCCCGCATTCCGTGCGCCGGCGCGCTTCGTACGCCGCGCGGTCCGTGTTCTTTCCCCGTGTTGCCCCGCGTGCGGCGGCGGCGCGCGCCTTGGCATCGAAGTTGCGGAGCTCCCCGCGCTGGCCTTTCCGTCACAACGCAAGGGAAGATTCGTCGTGCGTATCGCAACTGCCTTCGGCGTGGGCGCGCTTGCCCTCGCCACCACCTTCGCGCTGCCGGCGCTCGCGCAGACCTGGCCCGCCAAGCCCGTCCGGCTGGTGGTCACGTTCCCGCCCGGGGGATCGAGCGACGTGGTCGCGCGCCAGATCGCGCCGCTGCTCGCCGAGCAGCTGAAGCAGCCGTTTGTCATCGACAACAAGCCCGGTGCGGGCGCCACCATCGGCGGCAACGAAGTGGCGCGCGCGGCCCCGGACGGCTATACCCTGATGCTCTCCAACACCGCGCCGATCAGCCTCTCGCCGTTCATGCTCGAGCCGATGCCGTACGACCCGATGAAGAGCATCACCCATGTCGCCTACATCGGCTCGGTGCCCAACGTGTTCGTCGTGCACCCGTCGGTGCCGGCGAAGACGCTGCCCGAGTTCATCGCGTGGGCCAAGGCGCAGAAGGAACCGATCGCCTACGGCAGCGGCGGCGTGGGCTCGATCGGCCACATCGTCGGTGAACTCTTCGCGCAGGAGGCCGGCATCAAGCTCAACCACATCGGCTACAAGGGCAGCTCGCCGATGCACAACGACCTCCTGGGCGGCACGATCCTGTTCGCGATCGACACGATGCCGCAGAATGTCGTGTACGCGAAGTCGGGCAAGCTGCGCGTGCTCGCCGTGACCTCGGGCAAGCGCGTCGCGATGGCGCCGGACGTGCCGACCGTGGTCGAGCTGGGCTTCCCCAAGCTCGTCGCCGAGAACTTCTTCGGCATCTCGGGGCCGGCCGGCCTGCCGAAGACCGTGACCGATCCGCTGCACAAGGCGACGCTCGCGGCGCTGGACGATCCCAAGCTGCAGGCGAGCTTCGCCGAGCTCGGCATCACGGTGAGCAAGATGTCGACGCCCGAATTCACGACGTTCGTCGGCAAGCAGGTGAACGCGTGGGCGCCCGCGGTGAAGGCCTCGGGCGCGCGGCTCAACTGACCCGAAGGAGCACGGCATGCCGGGAATCTCCGTCCACGTGGTCGACGTCGCGCGCGGGCAGCCCGCCGCGGGGATGTTCGTCGAGGTGGTGGCCCTCGACGGGGACGACCGGCGGGTCGTCGGCACCGGCTGCGTGGGCGAGAACGGCGCGTTCACGCATCCGATGAACACGGGCGAGGGCGTGCGCGCCGGCGCGCATGAGGTGCTGCTGCACGCGGGCGAGTTCTTCCGGCTCGCGGGCCACATCCGCGACAAGCCCGCCTTCCTCGAAATCGTCGCGCTGCGGTTCAACGTGCTCGACGCGTTCGAGCACTACCACCTGCCGGTGAAGATCACGCCGTGGGGCTACTCCGTGTGGCGCGGACGCTGAGCGCCCGGACGTCGGTGCAGCTCCGTTCGCGCGATCGGCCGTAGGTTCGGGTCGCCCGCTGCCGCGCCCGGCCCGGCAGCCGTCAGCCGAGGCGGGGGCGCCCGCTTGCTATCATCGCGCGCACCTTGCACGCGATGGCCTTCCTTCCCGCGACCTCGACGTGGCGCGCGCTCGCGACGTGCATAGTGCTGCTCGCGGCGTGCCGGGAGGCGCAGGCCGACGTGTGGGGCTACGTCGACGCCGAGGGGCGGCCGCACGTCGCCACGCGCAAGATCGACGAGCGCTACCAGCTCTTCTATCGCGGCAAGTCGACCGCCGACCCCGCGGCACCGGCCGTGCCACCCGTCGACGCGGAGTTCGAGCAAAGCGCCATCTTCCGGCGCGTCGACGGCAATCCCAACGTCGCGCGTTTCGAGCCGTTGCTGGCGCGCTTCGCGCGGCAGCACGCGCTTGACCTCGCGCTGGTGAAGGCCGTGGTCGCGGTCGAGTCGGCCTACGAGCCGGACGCCGTCTCGACCAAGGGCGCGATCGGCCTCATGCAGGTGATGCCGGAGACCGCGGAGCGCTACGGCGTCACGGGTGACGCGAAGCGCACGCTGGCGCAGAAGCTCTCCGACCCGGTCGTGAACGTCGGCATCGGCACGCGCTACCTGCGCGACCTCCTGGTCCTCTTCGCCGACGACCTCGCACTCGCGCTCGCGGCGTACAACGCGGGCGAGGGCACGGTGCGGCGCTTCGCGAACCGCGTGCCGCCGTTCCCCGAGACGCAGCAGTTCTTGAAGCTCGTCGACCAGTTTCACGCGCTCTACAAGCCGCCGCCTCCGGCGCCCGCGGCGGGAAGGATCACGATCCCGATCCCGAAGAAACCGGCCAAGGGCGTCGGCGAGGGCGGAGAGTGACCGGCACCCGGCGCGGTGTACTCGTGGGCTTCCCGCGTCGTGACATGTCATCGACCTCCCTCTCCCCGTTCGCGGGGAGAGGGCCGGGGGGGCAGCCGGCGACTTGCGGCGACGTCAGCGCACGTGCAGTTTTCCCCCCGATCCCCGCGCACCCATGCTGCGCGTCACGGCGTCGACAGGTCCACCGTCGCCGTATTCACGAGGCACGTCCAGCACTGCCCGGCCGCGCTCGCCTCTGTCTCGATCGAGCAGAGGTTGAGGTGGGGCGCCGTTGTGGCCGGCCGCGAGCCAGGTGGCGAGGGCGGCCAGCAGCGCGGCGAGGCGCAGCGGAGAGCGGGCAATGGCGGCAAGGCGGAGGCGCATGGTCGGTCCTGGCATGTCGACGGAAGGCCGGTCTGCAATCCCCGTGCCTTCGGCCGGTATGGGATTGCTTCGGGTTTCCGTGCGGGCGATGGCGGGCGGGCAGGCGACGGGACCGGCACCGTGTCGTCACGGGTCCGCGCCGCCCTGGGAACGGGCAGCCCGCACTATGCCAAAGGCATAAAGGCGTGCCTTGCACGGGATGACAACCGGCCGGCGGACGGCGGGCCTCCATTGCGCAACAGTGTCCCGGCCCGCCAGCGCTTTCGCCGTCCGCCCGGCGCGACCCACGCCGCCGGCGCGCTGCGGTCCGCGATAATGGGGCGCCATGCCCCCGATCGACCTGCCTGCGCCCGGCGCGGCGGGCGAAGCCGAGCGCTTCGACCGCGCGTTCGCGCGCGCGGCCGGCGCGCGCCTCACCACGCGCAACCGGGTCCGCCTTCTCCTCGACGCCCGCGAGAACTTCCCCGCGTGGCTCGCCGCGATCGAGGCGGCGCAGCGCTACGTGTTGTTCGAGAGCTACATCATCGCGGACGACGGCGTGGGCCGCGCCTTCGTCGACGCGCTGGCCCGCAAGGCGCGCACCGGCGTGCTCGTGTACGTCGTCTACGACTGGCTCGGCTCGACCAAGTCGGGACGGCCGTGGGACGCGCTGCGGGCCGCGGGCGCCGACGTGCGCTGCTTCAACCCGCCGAGCCTCGACAGCCCGCTCGCGTGGCTCACGCGCGACCACCGCAAGTCGATCGTCGTCGACGGCGAGGTCGGCTTCGTGAGCGGCCTGTGCGTCAGCACGAAGTGGGAGGGCGATGCCAGCAAGCGCCTGGAGCCGTGGCGCGACACCGGCGTGGAGTTGCGCGGTGACGCCGTGCTCGAGCTCGAGGCCGCGTTCGACCAGGCGTGGACCGCGTGCGGCGGCGCGGCGCTCACGTTCGACCACGCGGAAGCGCCGGAGATCGCCGGCGACACGCGCGTGCGCGTGATCGCCGGCGTGCCGAGCGGTGCCGGCATGTACCGCACCGACCTGCTCGTGGCGTCGACCGCACGCCGGACCTTGTGGCTCACCGATGCCTACTTCGTCGCGACCGCGGCGTACACGCAGGCGCTGTGCGCGGCGGCCCGCGACGGCGTCGACGTGCGGCTGCTCGTCCCGGGCGCGAGCGACATTCCCGCCGTGTCGCCGCTCTCCCGCGCCGGGTACCGGTCGCTCCTCGAGGCGGGCGTGCGCGTGTTCGAGTGGGACGGCACGATGCTGCACGCGAAGTCCGCGGTCGCGGATGGCGTGTGGTCGCGCGTCGGCTCCACCAACCTCAACCTCGCGAGCTGGCTCTCTAACTACGAACTGGACGTCGCGATCGAGGACGTCGCGTTCGCGCAGGTGATGGCCGCGCAGTACGAGAAGGACCTGGCCCGCGCGACCGAGATCGTGCTCACGCGCCGCAACCGCGTGCGCCGCACGGGTGCACCCGCCGCCGCCGAAGCCGAGCACGGGATGGAGCCGCGCCGCGCGGTGTCCGGCAGGGCGGCCCGCGCCGCGGCCGGTGCGGTGAGCGTCGGCAGCGCGCTCGGTGCAGCGCTCACCAACCGCCGCACGCTCGGTCCCGCCGAAGCCGGTCTGCTCGGCACGATGGCGTTGCTGTTCGTCGGCATCGCGGTGCTCGCGGCTCTCTTTCCGTCGGTGGTGGCGTGGCCGATCGCCGTGCTGGCCGGCTGGCTGGGCGTGGCGTGGGGCATCAAAGGTTGGCGCCTGTGGCGCAGGGCGCCACGGTCCACGCGGGATCCTGCGAGTTTGGCCGCCCCACCGAGTCAGCCGCTCGATGTGCCGGGCAGTAGCGAGCGCAAGACCTGACCTGCTATAATGCTCGGCTTCATGCGCCCGTAGCTCAGTTGGATAGAGTACCTGGCTACGAACCAGGGGGTCGTGGGTTCGAATCCTGCCGGGCGCGCCAGTAATATCAATGGGTTAGGTGCAAAGCACCTAGCCCATTTTTCTTCTGGGGTAACGCAGGGGTAACTCCGTCCCTCAAATTGCCGTCCGTCGGCTCGACCCGGAATGACTAGCAAACCGATCCTTCTTCCGTTCGCTTTGGAGGTTCAGTGTTGATTTGCACTGAAATCTGACCCACTTCTTGGGGTGATTTGCATCGAAAGTTGACCCACGTATAGACACTGGCCTGCTCGGGAGCCGAGCGGGAGAAGGAGTGATCGACGTGGCGATATTGAGTGTGATCCGGCGCTGGCATCTGCGCGACGGAGTGTCGATTCGGGAGATCGCGCGGCGCTCGCAGCTGTCGCGCAATACGGTCCGGAAGTACCTGGCGAGCGCGGTGGTGGAACCGAAGTACCCGCGCCGCAAGAGTCGCAGCAAGCTGGATGGGTTTGCGGCGAAGTTGACCGCCTGGCTGGTGGCGGAGGCGCGCAAGGGACGCAAGCAGCGGCGCAACCTGCGCCGGCTGTATGCCGACCTGACCGCCTTGGGTTTCCCGGGCTCGTACGACCGGGTGGCGGCGTTTGCCCGCTCCTGGCGGCAGACGCAGCAGGAGGTGGCGCGGACCGCCGGGCGCGGGACCTTCGTGCCGCTGGCCTTCGCTCCGGGCGAGGCGTTCCAGTTCGACTGGAGCGAGGACTGGGCGCTGGTGGGTGGCGAGCGCACCAAGGTCCAGGTGGCGCAGTTCAAGCTGAGCTACAGCCGGGCCTTCTTCCTGCGCGCCTATCCCCTGCAGACGCACGAGATGCTGTTCGACGCGCATGCCCATGCCTTTGCCGTGCTGGGCGGCGTGCCGCGGCGCGGCATCTACGACAACATGAAGACGGCGGTGGACCGGGTGGGGGTGGGCAAGGCGCGCGATGTCAACGGGCGCTTCGCCGCGATGGTCAGCCACTACCTGTTCGAGGCTGAGTTCTGCAACCCGGCCGCCGGCTGGGAGAAGGGGCAGATCGAGAAGAACGTGCAGGACGCCCGGCACCGGCTGTGGCACCACGCGCCGGCGTTCCCCACCCTGGCGGCCCTCAACGCCTGGCTGCAGGAGCGCTGCGTCGCGCTGTGGGAGACCACGGCACATCCGCAGCAGCCCGGACGCACGGTGGCCGAGGTGTGGCGCGAGGAGCAGCCGCTGCTGATGCCGCTGCCGCGGCCCTTCGACGGCTTCGTGGAGCACACCAAGCGGGTTTCGCCGACCTGCCTGATCCACGTCGAGCGCAACCGCTACAGCGTGCCGGCCTCCTTCGCCAACCGGCCGGTGAGCGTGCGGGTCTACGCCGACCGTCTGGTGATCGCGGCTGAAGGCCAGGTCATCGCCGAGCACGCCCGCGTCATCGAGCGCAGCCATCGCCCCGGACGCACGCTCTACGACTGGCGGCACTACCTGAGTGTGCTGCAGCGCAAGCCGGGGGCCCTGCGCAACGGGGCGCCATTCGCCACGCTGCCGGAGGGTTTCAAGCGCCTGCAGGCGATCCTGCTCCGCCGGCCGGGTGGCGACCGGGAAATGGTGGAGATCCTGGCGCTGGTGCTGCATCACGACGAGCAGGCGGTGCTCACGGCCGTGGAACTGGCGCTGGAGGCCGGCGCCCCCTCCAAGCAGCACATCCTGAATCTCCTCGGCCGCCTGCTCGACAGCGCCCCGCCGGCGCCGATCAGTGCGCCGCAGGCGCTGGCCCTGACGGTGGAACCGCAGGCCAATGTCGAGCGCTACGATGCCCTGCGCGGAGCGCGCCATGCAGCCTGACGCGATGGTGACGACGCTGCGCGGTTTGAAGTTGTTCGGGATGGCGCAGGCGGTGACCGAACTGGCGGCGCAGGGGGCACCGGCCTTCCAGGGCGCTCAGGCCATCATCGGCAGCCTGCTCAAGGCCGAGATGGCCGAACGCGAGGTGCGCTCGGTGGCCTACCAGATGAAGATCGCGCGCTTCCCGGCCTACCGCGACCTGGCCGGCTTCGACTTCGGCCAGAGCGTGGCCAACGAAGCGCTGGTGCGGCAACTACACCGCTGCGACTTCCTCGAGCAGGCCCACAACGTGGTGCTGGTCGGCGGCCCGGGCACCGGCAAGACTCACCTGGCCACCGCCTTCGGGGTGCAGGCGTTGGAACTCCACCGGCGGCGGGTGCGCTTCTTTCCCACCATTGAGCTGGTGAACGCGCTGGAGGCCGAGAAACTCTGCGGCAAGCAGGGCCAGATCGCGCATCGCCTGGCCTATGCCGACCTGGTGATCCTCGATGAACTGGGCTACCTGCCGTTCAGCCAAGCCGGCGGCGCATTACTGTTCCACCTACTCAGCAAGCTCTATGAGAAGACTAGCGTGGTGATCACCACCAACCTGAGCTTCGGGGAATGGGCCGCCGTATTCGGCGATCCGAAGATGACCACGGCGCTCCTCGACCGCCTGACCCATCACTGCCACATCATCGAAACCGGCAACGAGAGCTACCGCTTCAAGCACAGCAATACCCAGCCGCGAAAGGAGCCCCGCGCTA
The DNA here is from genome assembly GCA_046347715.1 of Burkholderiales bacterium. Taxonomy (GTDB): domain Bacteria; phylum Pseudomonadota; class Gammaproteobacteria; order Burkholderiales; family Casimicrobiaceae; genus VBCG01. The sequence continues at coordinate 161,973 of JAXMFO010000005.1, read as the reverse complement.
GAAAATCATCCGCGACCTGAGCCATACTGCAACGCATTCGGGTGGGTCAATATTCAGTGCAAAACCCGGGTCAAGATTCGGTGCAAATCAACAACTAGCGCCAAGCCCGGTCCGAGAACCTCAAGCACTTCACGGTTGCTGCACCCACGCATAGAACCCAGCGCGCGCTACGCGGAGCAGCCGACACATGACCTTGACCAAGTTTTCATGGCGATGCTCGTTGATGAACCAGTACTTTACTCGGGCTCCTTGGCAAAGTACCGCGTGGCTCTTTTTGGATGTCGCGCTCCTCTTCCGCACGGCCCCAACTGCGCACGCAGCCTGAGGATCTCACTCTTGGCTTCCACCAGTTCCGCCGCCTGCTTTTCGGAATTATCGGGCGTGACCGCCTTGAACCATTCTTAGAGGCTGTGGCTCGACACACCGAGTTGCGCCGACACATCGGCTACGGAATAGCCGCGATCGACGACCTGGCGGACCGCTTCTTCCTTGAATTCCGGGGTGAACCGCTGCGTACTCATGAACCCCCTCCTATGCTCAAATCATGGGCCGGAAGTGCCTACCGGACCGTGGGAAGTCCAACTCCAACTCCAGTCCGAATTGCAATCATGCGTTGTGCGATTTGCCGCGGCAGCGTATAGCGCCGTTGCACCACCAAATGAGCGTGTCATCTCCGAATCCCAACGCCTCGCTTTGGCGAGAACTGTGCAAGTGACGGCCGGCATCGCGTCCGCGCAGACGTTAATTCGCGACTAAATGGCGGTCGGCATGTTCGCCTATCGGCCGTGGGCCAGGCCAACAACGGTGCCGTTCCTCGACGTGAACGAATACTTCCCTAAAATCGTCGTCAAGTGCGACGTGCCTCAGCCTTGCCAAAGGATTTGATCCGGGAATGAAAGAGTTTGACTGAAAACAACGTATTGACGGGGAGTCTTCAGCTAGCACGTTGGAAAAGTTGTCGGGCCTGCTGTAACTTCAACACGCCCTTGCCTCTGATCCGGCGCCGCTGAGGCTGAAATTCCACCCATGCTTTAGGTGCGAACTGCCGCTGTCACATTGTCGAAACTCGCTAATCCGATTATTGTTCACGCAGGTTGGCGCTCCTAACGGTCGAGGGAGATCAGGGGAGAAACGATGAGAAGGTCGTTCGTGTTCCGTCGTTACGGCTCGTTGTCGCTGCTCGAGTGTCTTCTCGCGATCGCAAACTCGGATCCGACCGCTGCGCAGTCGTGTCAGCTCAGTGCGACACCTGCCAGCCCAATCGCTGTGGCGACGAGCGCCACTCTGACGGCTACCTGTACTCCCGCTCCCACGGTCGTAAGCTGGACTTCTTGCCTTGCTACCTGTGGATCAGCAACGTATGACAGTTGCTTCGGAATTGCGACTGCCTCCTGCTATTTCCCTTGCATTGGAAGCGCAAGCGTCACGGTAACGCCTACGTACGGAGGATGCTTCCTTGGCGGAGCTGCGACTTATCAAATGCAGGTAAAGCAGGCCCCTACGCAATATGTTGGCTTGTCGACAACGTCGTACGACTTCGGCGCGCAACAGGTGGGCACAAGCTCGTCGACGCTAGCCATTACCGTGACAAACATATCCGGCACAACTCTCACTGCGCTCGGAACCGGCATTTCCAACCCAATTGATTTTAGCTACACCAGCAACTGCAACTTGGCTCCTCTCAGTCCCGGCGCTTCGTGCCAAGTGACGGTTCGCTTCAACCCAAGCAGCTCGGGCCAGCGCACGGCGCAGCTAACCGTGTACGTTGGTTCCACGGCAGTAGGCTTGGTTAACCTATCGGGATCGGGTCAAAACTCCACGGGGGCTCTGCAGCAGCTTACGCAGTCCCAATTTTCGTCACAGACCGCGGGGCTGCCTTCAATTGTTGAGCCGTTCGACGAATATTCGTTAGGGATAAAGTCGTCCCCATTCCAACTAGTGAACGGCATTTATTCTGGAAGTATTTCAATTGACTCAGGTCTTTGGTGTACGCAAGGCGCAACCCCCACCAAGTGCATGGACCAGGGTGTCGCCGACGGGACTTTCACCAACTTCCCGGCTGGCACCAAGTATTGGGCGACGTCACTATATTACGCATGCTCGAACTCCACTATGCAGGTGGTGGTTCAGGGCAACAGCGGAGCGTTGCAGACCTCGACTCACGGAGAATCGTTTCTGGCGTTCTACGACCCGCTGGGTTTGTCCTCAATAAGATTTTCTAAAGCCCAAAACTCCTGCAACTATGGTTTTGACAATGTAACAACGGTTGGGTCGTTAGTTATTCCAGGACGGCTGCAGCTTCCATCGAGTTTGAATTTCGGCAGCGTAAATGTTGGTCAGCATTCGTCCCCACAGGTCGTTACGCTAACGAATAGTGGGGGGGCGCCCGTAACGATTTCGAACATTGCAAGCAACGATCCAGCGGAATATTCAATCTCCAACCAAGCCTGTGCGGGAACCCTCAATCCATCGCTTAGTTGCCAATTCAATGTAACTTTTTCGCCGACCTTGTCGGGCAGCCGAAGTTCAACAATTTCTGTCGTAAGTTCGGGGGAGGGAAGTCCCCAAGCAATTGGGGTCTCTGGTTTAGGTGTAGCAGGAACTACGCCCAGTACTGCGTCGGCAATTGAGTACTACCATTCACAGTTCAATCACTACTTCGTAACATCCGATGCAAATGAAATTCAAAAACTTGACAATGGGACCTTCGTTGGCTGGGCGAGGACCGGGAAGTCGTTCAACGTCTACACTCAGACCGGCATTGGCTTTGCAGATGTCTGCCGCTTCTTTAGCACCTCGTTTGCTCCGAAGAGCTCGCACTTCTACACCCCGTTTGCCTCAGAATGTACAACCGTCAAAGCCAACACAAACTGGCAATTCGAAGGTTCAGTGTTTAGCGTTCAGATCCCGGATACATCTGGTGTCTGTCCGAGTAATACCTCGCCTGTTTACCGCCTTTATAACAACGGGCAGGGAGGCGCTCCAAATCATCGGTACACAACCGATCCTGCCATTCGCTCGCAGATGATCGCGGCAGGTTGGATACCTGAAGGCAACGGATTGGGAGTCACGATGTGCTCGCCCGGCGCTAGTGTGGTTGGCCCCGGCGCCATTACTGTGACGCTGCCCAACATAGCGTCCGTAACCTTTCCTGCCGGGTCGCTTGGTGGATCCGCATCCCCTGTGATTACGACTTCTTCGGACGGACTAGTCAGTGGCCTATTTGCTGAGACTGCCAGCATATTCCGCACCGGCCAACGCCTGGCTTATGAAGTGCGAATTAACGCTGGATCTGTGCGACCGTCTACCTCCAGTGTGAGCGTGTCCCTCACGGTACCAGATGCGTTTCTCGCGGCAGTCCCTGCAGGCCAGCAGATTGAAGCGTTTGTATTGCTGCGGGACGCGGGCGGCGAGGAGACATACGATAGTTTCGACTTGATCCCATCCACTTACTCCGCCACTAACAAACAGATTAACTTGTCGATTCCCGGGCAAGCGTTCGTTAACTTCTTAACGTCGGACCATACATTTGAAGCAGTTGTCACCTTGGCGCCGACTCCAGGCGTGAATCGCGCGCTTGCGGCCTTGTCCTCCTATGTCATGAAGAGTGGCGCGACCACGGCTTGTCAGGCATCTGCGATTTCGTGTCCCGTTTCCGGCGGATGCCTCGTTACATCGCATTTCCAGGAACTTCGAAGTGTTCCTTCGGGGGTCGAGGTTCACCCCGGTATCGACATAAAGGCCGCTACCGGAACGAGCATTCTTGCGGCTGAAGACGGGTGCGTAGAAAAGTCTTATACAAGCGTCAATGGTCTCGGCGAAACAATGGTCATTCGTCATACGAATGGCAGCGCAACACTTTATGCGCATCTACAAACTCGCAGTTTGACAGGACCAGGAGAGCGGGGGAACGGTTGTACGAGCGTTCCCAAATTGTCGGTGAAGAAAGGCGATCCCATAGGCGTCTCAGACAACACTGGCAATTCGAAAGGACCGCACCTTCATTTCGAATACGTCCCGTCGGGAGAGATCATTCTTTCGAAGAATAGGATTGATCCAGAGGCCTGCTTTGGCTCGGCTGGAAGCATCGAAATTGGAGACAACGGGACGGCTGCCGACGACGCATTTTCAGCAACTCTCGATGGATTCTTCCTCGGCGAGACCGCCGTAGGTGCGCAGAGCGTTCCTCTTGCGATCAACAACTTGATTCCAGGTACTCATGTTCTGGCAATTACTTGCACGGTCGCGCCAGATGACGATGGAACACTCGGAATTGTGCTGAAGGACGGGCTCACGTTTGCCGACGGGAGCACGACGCTGTCGGAAAATATGCATCAGGGCGAAACAAAAACTTATAGCGTTATTGCCCCTGGCAAACCCTAGGACTTGCGCTTAGCTCGTCTTGCTAAATGCCTGCCGAGCGAGCTGTGCGGTCGCTCGGTGTTGTATTCGATCCGCCAGGCTTCGATGATCGTGCGGGCGTGCCCGAGGCTGATGAACCAGTGTTCGTTCAGGCATTCGTCGCGGAATCTGCCGTTGAAGCTCTCGATGTAGGCGTTTTCGTTGGGCTTGCCAGGCCGGATGAAGGCGAGCCGGACGCCGGTCCGGTACGACCACTGGTCGAGCACCTTACCGTCGAATTCCGGTCCGTTGTCGACGGTGATCGATTGCGGCAAGCCGCGCGTGTCGCCCAGGCGTTCGAGTACAGCCTGCACCCTGGCGCCGGGGATCGAGGTGTCGACCTCGATGGCCAAGCATTCGCGGGTGCAGTCATCGACCACGGTCAGGCAGCGCAGGCGGCGGCCCCCGATGAGCCCGTCTGACCTGAGTCCGAAACTTGTGGCCATTCAGCCGGTGAGTTGAGACTCGATCATACGACTCTGGGCGGCGAACACGGTGGGCGGCCGGTAGCCCAGGGCGCTGTGTGGTCGCCGCTGGTTGTAGAACTGCCGCCACGTCTCGATCAGTACTTTGGCTTCGCGCAGATCGCGGAACCATTCCCGGTTCAGGCATTCGTCTCGCAGTTTGCCGCGATGAAGCTCCTGCAGACCCGTTGTGCCATGGCTTGCCCGGAGGATGAAGGCCAGGCCGACCTGCTGATCTGCCGCAGCCAACGCATCACCGTCGCGGCTGTGAACTCCGCACCATTGTCGGATCGAATGAATTGCGGCTTGCCGTGCAGCCCATCCAGCCGGCCCAGCGTAAGGATGACATCGCGCGACGTGAGCGACCGGGCGACCCTCGATGGCCAAGCACTCGCGGGTGTGCTCGTCGAGCACGCACAGCAAGCGGAGGCGCTGGTTGGCCAGCCGATCGCCTGAAATCGTAGCTCCACACGCTGTTCGCGCGCCGCGCCGGCAGCGGATATCGGTCCCGCAGCGACGGCGTCGGGGCCTGCGCCGGGGAGGTTCAGCCCCAGCCGACCCCAGGCGCCGCACGCGACTCGGAGCCCGCGTCCAGCCAGGCGGCCAGGCGCCGATAACCGAAGCGCGGATACGTTTGCGCTGTCGCCATCAACTGCTCGCCCAGCGCCCGGTCCTTGTCCGGCTGGCGCAGCACGCCTTGCCCGACGCGCGCCGGCTCAACCCCAGATAGCGGCAGGCCGCCCGCTGCGGCTGCCCGACGCGTGATGTGCTCCAGCGCCTCGCGCCGACCCGTCAGGGACCTCATTTTCGGCGAACTCCTTCAACCCGTCGATCACCAGCAGCTGCTCGGCTACCAATCGCTTCAGCTTGGCGTTCTCGCTTTCCAGGTCCTTCAGCCGCCGGGCATCGGATACGTCCATCCCGCCGTACTTGTTGCGCCAGCGGAAGAACGTCTGCTCGGTGATGTTGTGCCGTCGGCACAGCTCGCGGATCTGGACGCCCGTCGTCTCGGCTTCCCGCAGGATGCGGACGATCTGCTCCTCGGCAAATCGCTTCTTCATCTGCCAGTCCTCCATGGCCAAATTACCATCAGGACTCACAGACTGTCTGGCTACAACTAACCTGCTCAGGTCATCCCCTATCACATCTTGGCAAAATTGCAGGTTCGCTGGAGTAGATCCCACGCTGCATCAAGGCACGCATCCGGTCCCTCCTGTCGTTCGACGTCTCGTATGTTCTCGTCGATGAGGAATCCTTCAAAGCCTACGACACCATCGAGCTTTCGGCCGCGGTCCACAACGCAGACCTTAGGGGTGTCGCGGGCGGCACAGGCAAGCCAAGTTGTACCAGTGTCCGGGCCAATATACAGGCAACTGTCAGAAATGACGGCGATCGACTCGATCGGGGTCAGCTGACTGCAAAGATCCATGGTTCTTGCCAGCGCCGCGCTATCACGTCCACCGACAGATACGCAAGGTATGCCGTGACGCAACAATTCGTTGACGACCACCTGACGGTCATCAAACGGCCAATCGCCACCTGTATAGCAGGGACCGGACGCAATTACCGCATATCGGGCCGGCAACCTGCGACATTTGACGCGTCGTCGCACATCTGCATGAATTGCCACATCGATATAGCGGTGACGCCTATCGAGAGCTACACCAACCGTTTGGGCAATGAAATCGATGGGATGTAGCCCGGAATGAAGCCACTCCCTACCATGACGATGCCACGGCGCCCCATCGACAACCAGGCAATCGGCGCTAATTTCGTCGATCGCGGCCTCGGCGCCCGTGAGGCCGGACAATTCTGGTCTTGTAAGCCAAAAATGAGCGCAGTCGGCATATCTTTCACGTAGGGCATTGAATGTCGGATGCCCTATGCAGAGATCGCCGAGCTTGTAAAAGAACTTCTTGTTATGCGAAATGCTGAACACCATTGATTTGCGCGCGCCTCGGGCGCGCCAACCCAGCCGATTCTCGGCAATTCCGAATCGCATGAAATGGTCGTACCCTGATTCGACGAGTCCACGTATTACCGCAGCCTCGACATCCGGATTCGCAGCGAGATACGCGTCTTCCCGAAATAGCATTTAGTCAAACTCTCGACCGCAATTCAGTCGTCTGGCGCCTTTGATACATGGCGACGAATGCGTCCTCGACGTCGCGAGCAAACCTTTGCCGATCGAAGAGACTTGACGTATTAAATACACGGCGCAGGTCCGATCGCAACCTAACCAATCGATCTAGATCGCGCGCAAGATTGAGAGCACGATCGACGTATTCATATGAGTTGTTGCATATAAGATCGTCCAAGCCACAACTCGCGAGAATGCTCGCACCCGCACGCGAATAAGAGCGATCGCCGGCTTGCGTCACCACAGGGACCCCCATCCACAAGGAGTCGCATGTAGTCGTACCCCCCGCACACGGCCACGTGTCAAGAGCGATATCCACCTGATTGAAAGTTGCCAGATAGTCTCGGATTCCCTGTCGCGGCAACAACGTAACTCGATTTGACGCTATGCCGTTGGACTCGAAGTACGACATGAGGTTAGTTCGTTGACTTTGAGCGCCGCCGAAATGCAAAAACAATCGAGAGGACATATTGGCACGCAAAATTGATACCCAGCAGGCGAGCACAGGCTCAGAAATCTTGACCGGACTATTCAGCGAGGCAAAGGTAACGACACCGGTTGTCGCGCACGGCGGCAGGTCGCTAATCGGCGGAGCTTCGTGATAAGGGTCATAACACCATGCAGTATTTGGAAGCCGCCAGATCTCTTCGACGTGATACCTATCGGTTATCCCGACAGGATCGGCCCGCGTGTCACTTAACCGATAATCGACTGCCTCTATCCCAGTGGTAGACAGATACCCCAGCCAAGTTACCTGTATTGGAGCCGGCTTCATAAGGAAAAGCGAAAGGCGATTGTTTGGTATGTGTCCATCGAGGTCCACAAGAATATCGATCTCGTGGCGGCGAATCACTGCCGCGGCTTGACCATCTAACATCGACCCAATCGGAACGAAGCTGTCGGCAAGCCGCCGAACTTGTTGAGTGATTTCATCTGTCAGCACGCCGTTGAAATAGCAGGTGACATCGAAGCGCTGCCTGTCGTGTGCAGCCAAGAGAGGGATTATGAATTTCGCGTTGGCATGTCGTCGAAAATTTCCAGAGACGTAGCCGATCCGAAGTCGGCGACCATCCATTCGTTTATGCGGAGCGAGTGGCATTCGCCGCAGTCCCTGGGAGAAATACTCTCCGAATTGCTTGTGCGCTGCAAATAGGTCTTCGCCGTCGATGTTAGGCCAACATTGAAGGGACACAAGCAAATTGCTCCAGGCCGGCATCGTCGGCGCGCATTTGAGGCTTCGGCGAAATTGAGCAATGGCCTGTTCCAAGCAGCCAACGTCACGGTAAGCCTCGCCAAGCGCGTTGTGAGCGGCCGCCGCGTGGGGCCGCAAGATAACGGCGCGCTCAAAGGCAGCTACTGCGTCATCTTGACGACCTTTGGCGCCATACATTCTCCCGAGCGCCATTTGAACGGCGCCGTCGCCTGGTGCCAATTCAAGGGCTCGGTCCAGAAACGGGTTTGCCCCCTTAGCGTCAGACAGATCCAAATAGATATTTGCAATCTCAATCAACGCCGGAGCGAAATTCTCGTCGAGCTCCAGCGCGCGGCGCAACGCGCCAATGGACGCTTCGAAGTGCTGTATGCCTCGAAGCCCGGCTCCGAGGCAGAAATGTGCGCGCGCGCTAGATGCGTCGACCGAAGTAGCCCTCGTTCCAGCGTCGATGGCAATCTGCGGATTGCCTACCAAGATTCCAACTTCGCCCAGGATGGACCATGCGTCTATGTTTCCACCGTCCGATTTCAGCGCACGCTGGCAGAGGCGAAATGCGCGATCGAAATTGCCAGCCATTACGCAGTCGCGCGATTCGGCAACAAGCTGTACGCTCGTAACCGAAGGAACCTTGGGGGCGGTCTTAACATTTCGCCGATGCCTGGGTTTCGACATGGACAGGACCTCGAGCGCTATTGAGGGGACGCCAACACCTAGTTCGGCGTCTTGGACCCGAAATCGGTCCCCAGGAAATCATCGAGTTCTATTCCGCGATCCTTCAGGTAGTCGTCCAGACTTTGCGGTTCAAATTCAACTGACCGACGGATTGACATAAATTCGGTCAGTTGATCGCCACCAGGTTCGTCCCGCATGAGTTCTTCGTACAATTCGCAATATGCGTCCACCTCGCTCTCCAAAGTGCGGAACCGCATGGAACTCACGTAACTGCGTAGAGCGGAGAGAAGCGGTCTATCGCGATCCAGCTTATCGATGGCCTCAATTAATGCGGCAGGGTCGTCGCTGTGAATTAAGAGTCCATTGACGCCGTCACGCACGCGCTCCGGTATTGCTCCCAACTGAGCCGCAATGACGGGTGTCCCGGCGTACATCGCCTCATCAACGGTGTAGCAGTAAGCCTCGTGCGCGCGCGAGCCAACATATACAACGTCAATTTCTTGGAGAAGCCGCGGTAATTCACGCGGCAGATACGATCCTTGAACAATGACGTTCTTATATTCGTCAAATGCGTGTGGGTCAGGTACGGACCCGATGATATAAAAGCGAATGTCGCGGTTGCGTAGCTCGAGAGCTGCACGCAGAAATATGTCGATACCCTTTACGTACGTCGCATTCCCAACAAACGCAACACGCAGGGCCTTGGAAGGCTTGTATGTCCGCTCGTAGGGGTAGTGGGCTATTCCATGCGCTATTACGCGAATCCTTGAGGCTAGTCCACCCCAAGCTCGCGCAAACTGATCCTTGACATACATTGATGGCGCGACAATTGCGTCTGCCGATTGGAGCAGCCGCTCAACGATTGCGGTGCGAGATCTGAGCATTTCGTCGAACTGGATATTCGAAATCGTCGTTGGGTGGGTCGACCGATTCTCTAAGCAGTCTATGCACTTCGTACCAATGTGCGTCGCACGGCTCTCGCCACATGGCTTCCCCGATCGATGAATCAAATTCCAGTCAGGACACAGCAGGAAATAGTCGTGTAGCACGAGAACGGTTTTGGCTCCAAGCGATTTTGCGATGAGTGGCAACGTCAGACTGCCGAAATTGGCCAAGTGGTCGAAATGAACAATCTTTGCACCCGCTGCGTACTGCACTTGGGCAAATAGATCTTCAAGGTCCGTACACTGCAAAGCGAGCGACGCCCCGTTCACCGTGTGTGGAGATCTGATAAACGCAGTATTCAGCCCCACCTTCAGGAGGCCACCAGACAGCATGCCGTTCCCTTCCTCTTCCACAACGGCATCTTGGAGCAGTGAATAACTCAACGGGTAGACGACCGTATTGGTGAACCGCCTACGTAGCGAGTCAATGCGCTGTCGAGCGAACAGTTCGACCCCAGTTAGATGGTCAAAGCTATGGACAACATGAACAATGGCAGGACCGGCCACCCTTCGGCCACGAAGCGTCTCAAAAATGCGTTGCTGTTGATAACGTAACGGATTGCGCCTACAAAATAGCTGCAAAGCCATCGAGTAATCTGGCCAGCGCGCGATAATTCGCGCCTCATTCTCCCCTCGCAACTTGGCCAAGTCGTCGGTTACGGCAAAGCTCGCAGTGCCCTCATGGAAGACGTAGACATCGTCGGCTATTGCACATTCAATACCCTTGGCCCATGCGCGCTGGCACCAATCAACCTCCTCCCCGTATCCTCTGCCAAATGTCATGTCAAACTTGCCGACCGCGTTAATGGCAGCACGCGTCATTAACATACAGTAGCCAATCGCAGTTGGAGTTCGAGGGTATCGCCTGAGCGATGTGCGCTGGACGAGGTCATCCATATCAACTATGGAGTAATTGTGCGGTAGCACGTTTGATGCGTTAAAGTGTGGAACCGAACAAATGGTTGCATTATTGCTTAATGGTGTTACCACCTGGATGCCTGGCGCGCTTTGTCGACAACGGTCCAGTCTGGCGAGCCACTTGGGGGGGAATTGAGTGTCTGAGTTAATAAGTACGACGTCTTTCGTCGTCACCGAAAGGCCTACGTTTGCCGCGCCTGTGAAACCCAAGTTAACAGGCAGCCGGTAGTAGCGAATATGACGATGTCGCGCCATATATCGATTTACCAGCTGCGCGATGCCCGGATCGGTGCTGCAGTCGTCGATCACATGGATGATGTGCCGGTGATCGGTATTGGCAATAAGGGAGTCGATGCATCTGGCAACCGCGTCTCGCTGATTGAAGACAGGAATTACGAGATCGTAGTCGACCTGTTCACTTGCAACCGGAGAGGTGGCATCTCGCCTCGCTAACTCGACCCGCCTTGGAAGCGACGCGAGAAATTCCGAAAGCTGTCCGGGCTGCTGGTTCCCGAGTTCGACAGCTTGGGGCCAGCCAAACTTCATCTGCGGCTGGTAGGGTAAGTGCCTCAGCAGCTGCGCTTCCGCCAACAAGGACGCGCTTCGGTCGGCAAGGACGAGACCTGGAAGGTCAGAAGTCGGTCCGGGTTTGTTTGAGCAGACAGCGATAAAGTACATTTGATCGCTGTCGTTTGCCGTGCTGAACTGAAAGCGGCCGTTCGAATGGTCCCGTTCAATTCGGGTTAGCCAGTGTGCATGCCGGGTTGATTCATCGATGCACGAAATGAGGTTCCCAACGATGTTCTTTTGGGCAAAGTAAGAAATTACCGAAAAGTGCTTAGAAAGCAGTTGGGACAATTCTTCGAAGTAGAGCTCCCGGGCGTGAAATGGGTTGTCGTAGTGTGCGGCATCGGAGTAGATTGACTTGTTCGGTGTCGAAATCAACAATATCCCGTTATCGCATATCACCCGTGCTGCTTCGCTAATCATCTCCTCTTGGTCAACCGTGTGCTCGATTATTTCGAATGCGGTTACTACATCGAACGTCTTGTTTGGGAATGGTAGTGCACTGACTTTTGCTACCGCAAATGCCAAATTGCTGCTCGTGTGATATTTCTGGGACGCCTCTTGAACAGCTTGTTGAGAGACGTCGATGCCGATGACTCGTTCGGCTACTGAAGCAAGCAAGCAGGCGCCATAGCCTTCGCCCGAGCCCAGATCAAGGACGCGCTTGTTAATCGTCTGTTCTCTGGCAAATGCATAGCGGGCCAGGTGCTCGTAGGCAATGGCCGAACCGCCAAATCCAGGAATGTATCTTTCGCCTGTAAAGTCCATGTAAAGCTCCGACGCTTCGGTCGCGCCAATCCCGTTACAAAACAGCTCTGTTGGAAGATAGGTATCCGTTCATCGAGGCGGCGGACGCGCTCTCAGGTCATACTTACCGGCAAATTTCCTCTTTCGACCTATGTTACTGGAGTTCGTCGTTCGGCGCCGTGAGTAAGCGGAGTCAGCCGTGTTTGGCGTATCGCTGCTCCTCGAAATCAATACGCATAATTGGGGAGCTTCGATCACCTTGGCCTCAGAGTTCTCGCTGCGTTGCGCTATTGCGGTGAATCACGCGGTGTGCAAGACGCCCGGCGTCGTCGTTTCCGACATGCTCACTCAATGTGGCGGCGTCAGCATGTAACGACGACGTGGCGGACGAGTTATGGCCGAGCCCAGTTCTAAGTAAGTCGGTAGTGCAACCGGCACACTAACGCGGGCGCTCAGGGAGAATTCTGGCGTTTTGCCAAGGTCCCCTGCAGCACTACTGTGCATGATTGCGCGCGGATTCGACTATGCACTGAGAGCCCCTTATGCGTGCAGCGAACGCCTGTGCTTTTAGTCGGACGAGTGGCTTGCATCCCATTTGGACACATCACGCAGTTCGACACGTTCGTCTAATCCACCGCTATTGCCGACGAATGCGGCCTGAATCTGCGCAATCCACTCGATTGCCACCGGATCTTCAAAGCAATTTCTGCTCGTCGCATCCAACAATCCAGAGGGAAGACTTGGCGCGACACCGTCACTACGCGCCAAAACGGGGCGTAGTGGAAGTCACCGTAGTTCGGGTTCGCAGTCCGTAAGGCGCTTCGCTTTAATTACGAATGCCATTGCTTTAGCCGGGACTGCATTTGTTCCGGACTTGGCCTTATTTTGCCGCAAGACGATAATTGAACAAGCTCAGCAGGTTGGGACGACGCGTTCATGTGTCTTTGGAAGCGCCCGTGCGATTGTGCTTCCCGCGGGCCCTCAAGGCCAACGTGACCTGAGACCCGAAATCTAAGCCACGGACTGGCGCACAACCGCGGGGTGGGCGAGGTTGCTGACCCGGTGCTTCTGGGCAAATTCCTCGGGGGTCAGGTTGCCGAGGGAACTGTGGGGGCGCGCCCGGTTGTAGTCGAGGCGCCAACTTTCCAATTGCCGCCGTGCTTCGTCGAGGCTCACGAAGAGTTGCTCGTTCAGACACTCGTCGCGGCAGCGGCCGTTGAAGCTCTCCACGTAGGCGTTTTCTACCGGCTTGCCGGGGCGAATGAAGCGGAGCTGGACGCCTGCCGTATTCGCCCAGGCGTCCACCACCCGGCTGCAGAACTCCGGACCGTTGTCGCTCACGATGGCCTGCGGCAGCCCGCGCTGCGCTACCAGCCGGGCCAGCACGGACACTACATCCCGACCGGTCAGGCTGCGACCCACTTCGGCCGCCAGGCACTCCCGGCTGAACTCATCGACCACGTTCAACACCCGGAACCGACGCCCGTCAGCCAGCGCATCGCTCATGAAATCCATCGACCAGCGTTGGTTCACGCCCGCAGGCAGCGTAGGCACCACCCGTAGTCCCCGGAACCGCCGCCGGCCACGGCGGGCCCGCAGCGACAGTCCCTCCTCGCGATACAGCCGCCGGACTCGCTTCAGGTTGACCACGACGCCATCTCGTTCCAGCAGAACGTGCAGGCGCCGATAGCCAAAGCGCCGACGCTGCTCAGCCAGCGCGCGCAGCAGCGCTCGCAGCTCGACGTTGCGGTCCGGCCGCTTCACGTAGCGCAGCGTCGCCCGACACAGTCCGAGCAGACGACAGGCCCGGCGCTCGCTGATGGCGTGGGTTGCGCGCCAGAAACCAACCACACTGCGTTTGGCTTCTGGCGTCACCACTTTTTTGCGAGCGCCTCCTTCAACATCTGGACATCCAGCGCCTGGTCGGCCACCAGTCGCTTGAGCCGCCGATTCTCTTCCTCGACCTCGCGCAACCGGCGTGCATCCGGAACCGCCATCCCGCCGAACTTCGACCGCCAGCGGTAGAAGGTCCACTGGCTGACTCCGTGCTTGCGACACAACTCCTGCACGGACACGCCTGCCTCCGCCTGCTTCAGCAGTCCGATTATCTGTTCGTCCGTAAACCTGGCCTTCTTCATCGACGCCTCCAATTCACCGCCGACCGGCGAATTGTGCGCCTTCCCCTGGATTAGAAGCCGGGTCTCAGGTCACACCTAGGTGCGAAGCGTCAAGAGGTTGTTTCTCTTGCGCCGCAGTCTGGTGGCTGGGGCGACACCGCCGATGCCTTGATGCGGGCGGTGCCAGTTGTAGTGATGGGTTGATCTGCATTGGTCATCTCGGAACGAACGAAACGTTAGTTTTTCCGGCAAACTGTCCTTGGAAGAGGGAGGGATGCCGTGCGCAAGAGTCGATTCTCGATCGAGCAGATCGTCGCGGTGCTGAGAGGCAGGTTGAGCGGGGCATGCCACGTAGGCTCCCCCTCCCGGTAGACAGCGCTGGCTGGACTTTTCTGGCAGGATTTTGGGCCGGAGGGAAGTCCGATGAAGAAGTCGCGTTTCAGCGAATCGCAGATCGTGGCGATTCTCAAGGAGGGGGAGGCAGGGGTGGCGGTCGCGCAGTTGACCCGGAAGCATGGGATCAGCGCGGCGACCTACTACCACTGGAAGTCAAAGTACGCAGGCGCCGGCGTACCCGAGTTGAAGCGGCCGCGGGAGCTTGAGGCGGAGAACGCGAAGCTGAAGCGGATGTATGCCGACCTGGCGCTCGAGAACACGGCAATCAAGGACGTCCTCAGCCGAAAACTCTGACGCCGTCCGCCAGGCGCGAGGTGATCCAGATCATGAGCGAGGAACACGGGTTGCCGATCGTGCGTGCCTGCCGAGCAGCCCGGCTGTCGCGGGCGGCGTACTACAAGCCGGGGATCGACCGCGCCGCGCGCGATTCGGAAGTCGTTGCGGCGTTGCAGGCGATCGTGGTCGACGAGCAGCGTTGGGGCTTCTGGAAGTGCTACGACCGATTGCGGGCGCAAGGTTACGGCTGGAACCACAAGCGGATCTGGCGAGTGTATTGCCAGCTCAATCTGAACCTGCCGCGGCGAACCAAGCGCCGCGTGCCGAAGCGGGAGCGGCAGCCGATGCTGGTCGAGCCAAGAATGAATGCGGTTTGGGCACTCGACTTCATGCGCGACACGCTGTACAGCGGCAAGGTGTTCCGGACCTTGAATGTAATCGACGAGGCGAACCGCGGCGCCTTGGGCATCGATGTGGCGGTCAGCATTCCAGCCAGCCGGGTGGCGGCCTTCGTGGCACAGATGATCAATATGCACGGCCGGCCGGGAGCGATTCGCTGCGACAACGGTTCGGAACTGACCAGCCAGGCGTTCACCGAATGGTGCCGTGATCAGGACATCGAGCTCCGTTTCATCCAGCCCCGCAAGCCCGACCAGAACGCCTACATCGAGCGATTCAACCGGACTTACCGCGAGGAGGTGCTCAGCGCGTACCTGTTCGACTCACTAGACGAGGTGCGCGAGATCACCGCCGGGTGGATCGAGCGATACAACGAAATCCGACCGCATGACGCGCTGGGAAGCCTGCCGCCAGCCCGCTACCGCGAGCGACTGATCGCAGCGGAATCTCCAGTTTAGAACTGTCTACTTGACGGGGGAGCTTACGCGAGAACCTCAAGCACTTCAGTTTCGCAATGCATGAGCGGGGCCTCTGACGCGCCACTTACGAACTAGGGGCAACCGTCGCCAACGCTAGCCCGCACTGGCGCATACAGCAGTTTCTGAATGAGTTCGGTAGGCTCGTCGGCAGATTCACGCAGCCACCTGCGCGGTTGGTAGTCTGCCGGCAAGGAAATGGTGTTATCCATCCAACGATCGGTCACAACCTTGATCCTGCAGTCGTGAGGGTCGTAGTGAACGACCACGGTTTTCGCGACGAGGATGCGCCTCACGTTCCTGGACTCGTCGATGCACGCTAGCGAAGAGCCCTCAAGTGTGCACCCACTGCCCCGATCTGGAGACCAGTGGACGAACGCCGGAAAGCCACGGTCGCTCCGCCGCATCATGAGGCCCCACGGACGAGCGTGCCACGGCGCCACGGTAGCGATATAGCCGGATCCAGGTGGAACGTACAGAACGACATTTGCGTCCGGATCAACGTGGCGAATCACATCGTCAAGAGATTGCAGTTCGGCCCGGAACCTAGGCCACTGCGATACTAAGTAGTTTGCGTGGTCTACCAATGTCCACGCGCCAACACCTATGTAGGCCGATGTAAGCACTCCGCCCGCCACGAGGACAACGACCTTGCGGGAGCGTAGCAGCTTCGCACAGGCCGCCGCGATAATGACGGCCGCGTAAAGACGCGAGACCAAGTGCGTACGCAGGTTGATGTCAGCGAGCTGGATCAAAGAGCTGGCGAAATTTGATGCGAGAACTGCGGCGAGTAAAGCGGCGATCAATAACCCAGTGCCCGCTCGCTCGACACCTGGCTCTTTCGCCTCCCTTCCACAACTAACAATAAATAGCATTGCTGCGGCCGAAAGGGTAGTAACCACAATCGATACGCCAAAGGAGATGATTCGCGGTGCATTGCCGAAGAATGGTACGAAATCGACCCAATCGTAGAAGTTGAAGTTTTCCGCAAAGAGGCGCATTACGCTTACACTGAGTTTCCATGACGGTTCGAAGCGGAGGCCGCCAAGGGATGTTATGTAATTCCCCGGCTGCTGCGCCACCCAGGCGAGTGCAGCGAGGTACGCTGCGAGCGGTGGCCACCAAGCCGTGGCTGCGGCTCGGGCCGAGCGGTAGGCATCTGCTGCTGTTGTTCGTCGTCGGCATATTGCGTACGCGATCGCCGGTCCCAATGCAATGGCCGCAACGGCGTTCGCGTAGGTGAAGAGGCTCAGGAGTTGCAGCAGCGAAGAGGCGAGCAGGCGTGCTCTGGATCTGCATTCTGCTGATTGCAACAGCAGAAGAAGCCCCACCCAATGGAGAAGGGCGGCCATGAACAGCGGGAGGTACGCTGTCTGCAGCAGTGAAATGTCGTAGGCAGATGTACCGGCTATATAGAAGGCAAGTAGCGCGAGTCGGGGATCTTCTGGGAATAGCCGGCGGGCGACAAGGTACGTGATGGCAGCCGTGAGAATCCACGTCGAAACGATGAATCCACCGATAGCCCACTCAGGCCGAGACGTTAGCAACGCGAGGGCGAAGGGGAGCGAGTTGAAGACCCGGGTCTGCTCGGTGGAGGGAATTATGAAGTACGCAATCCCGCTAGGCGGATTTCGGAACGGAAGCAGGATCATCACCACCTCTCCGATCCACCCTTGGCCGTAAAGCAGCGGTGCAAGCAAGACTAGAATGGGGATCGGCATAGCCATCGCCAGCAACCGGCGGCGCGCGCGCATCAACTTAGCCCTTTAGCATGATGTGAGAACATTGCGCCCGCGATGTGCGCAGATGTTCTCGCCATCCGTCCGGTCCACAGGATCATTCCGACGAGCGGCAGTTGTCGAGGCGCCAACTTTCCAATTCCCTCCGTGCTTCGTCGAGGCTCACGAAGAGTTGCTCGTTCAGACGTTCGTTGCGGCAGCGCCCGTTGATGCTCTACACGTAGGCGTTCTCGACCGGCTTGCCGGGGCGAATGAAGCGGAACTGGACGCTTGCCGCATGCGCCCAGGCGTCCACCACCCGGCTGCAGAACGCCGGGACGTTGTCGCTCACGATGGCCTGCGGCAGCCCGCGCGGCGACTACATCCCGACCGGTCAGGCTGTGATTCGCTTCGGCCGCCAGGCACTCCCGGCTGAAGTCGTCGACCACGTTCAACAACCGGAACCGACGCCCGTCAGCCAGCGCATCGCTCATGAAGTCCATCGACCGGTGTTCGTTGACGCCCGCGGGCAGCAAAGGCACTTCCCGAAGTCCCCGGAACCGCCGCCGGCCGCGGCAGGCCCGCAGCGTCATTCCCTCCACGCGACACAGCCTCTGCACCCGCTTCAGGTTGACCGCGGCGTCATCTCGTTCCAGCGGCACATGCAGGCGCCGATAGCCAAAGCGCCGACGCTGCTCAGCCAGCGTCGCGCAGCAGCGCTCGCTACTCGACGTTGCGGTCCGGCCGCTTCACGTAGCGCAGCGTAACCCGACACAGTCCGACCGGGTTCGCCCATCGGGAGGTCAAGAATGATGTCCGAGTCTCCGTCAATGCCGATCAGCTAGGAGTGGGTCGTCGTCTTCTAGGTCGCAATCGACCTCTGGACCAGCGGTGCGAAGATGGCCCCTTACTTCAAGACACCTTTGGCAATCGTGCACGCCTTCCGGTAGGCGCGTTGGGATATGCTTGCCGTCTTCGTTTCGCCGGTTCTAAGCGGATCATTCCGACCGATTTGCCAAGGGGGCTTTTCCAACGGCTGCGGAGGTCCATCTCGACGCAGTAGCAGAAGGTAATCTTGAAACCGGAGAGATCCGCGCACAACGTATGCCTTAATGTCGAAATATCGACCCCAATGTTCGTAGATGTACCTCGGAGCGTGAAACGTAGAATGATAAAAGTCCGGAAATGGACCGTTGTCCCATCCATCACTTGAGATATAGACGAAGCCTTTGTTGCGAAATGCCTCGACATGCGGCGTTGGATCGCTCGTTGCCGCGCATGAGTGAATAAAGTCTGTAAACGGCCCCTCGCCAGCGATCGAGAGTACTATGGCAGCTCCCGGTCTCGTGACCCGCATGAGTTCCTGCAGCCATACGTCTTGGTAGTCCTCATCAAGGTGGGTGAAGACACTTTGATTAAATACGAGGTCGAAGTAACCGTCTGGAAACTCAAGCGGCGGGCGCCAGGCGCTGACGCTAGTTCTCGCCCAAGGAATGTGGGCCCGGCACCATTCGATAGCATCAGGATCGATATCAACGCCGTACAGCTCAATGTCCTTCCCGAGCTCTTTCATGTGGAGCAGCACGCGTCCGCAGCCGCAGCCGAAGTCCAAAGCCTTCTCATAGGACTCAAAGGACGTTCCTACGATAGCTAGCATTGAGTTGATGTTAGCAACTGATTGACGCCCGGTTTCCCAGAATTGCGTCGCGTCACGGTGGCCTGCAACCCGCCATCGGAGGTCTTCGTTAGGTAGTTCCGGAAGAGACTCGGTAGTCTCCGTCTTATCCGAGGGACCAACTGCGCCACGGGGCATGTATTTGTCGAGAGCGCCGCCCATGTTTCCCATCTCTACTCTATGCGCGCGAAACTCCTCAAAATCTGCGTCCACTGAGCCTTCGCTTGGCACGTCCATTGCCTTCACGAACGCTACGGCGTGGTCGACTCTGATAGAGGGGCTGTACCGTTCAGATGACGGAGCACATAGAACACTCAACGTCGCCTTGCTCGGAGCCGATATATCTCTTGAGGTTTGCGGCTGGACTTGGGGAGCGCTAGGCAACTGGGCGGCTATTGTCTTGCTCAACCCAACAAGCGCGCGTTTGTGGAGCCGAAACAGCGCTAACGAGGCGGCGACTTCTCCCTGATTGAGACAATCTACAACCGCGATAAACCGCTGGGCCTGATCAATTTGAATTGTTGGTGAAAATCGTTCAGTCACGTGCCTTCCATCCCGACAGTTTCAGACAATTTGAAGTATCGCGGCGTTCGCCCCTGCGTTTCCCTGATGTAATGCTCCACACGTTATGGTTGACCTTCCACGTTCGCTGCAAGCAATTCGGCCATCGCTTGAGCGGAGTGTGCTGACGACCGCTCCGCCGCCCTCGCCAGTGCGCATTCCGGCATAGCAGCGGGTCACGCGGCGTGAGGCCGTCGTAACGTCCTCGCTAAGCCACGATCAGTTCACTGGCAGGCGCTTACAAATGCCAGCCGCAATCGACCCGTTCGGCCTTCGCAACAACCTGACCCGATTTGGCATTGCTTCCGCTGGACGTCTTCCCATCAGTACTACTGCACGTTGATCGTGTTGTAATTTAACAGGCACGTCCAGCACTGCCCATTCGCTGCCGCCTCAATCAGCGTTGAGTACGTGTTGAGATGCGGGGCTACGCTGTCCGCCGAGTTGTACTGGGATGTGCCATCCGGCTTCTGGACCAGCGTCCACACTTGAAAGTGGCCGTTAGGCAGCGTGCTGAAATTAGTCCAGTTCAGATTGTTGCTCAACACCGTGACCGGGCTGGCGCTGACGATGTTTGGGGATTCAAAAAACACGCCTTGAAACGCCCTTCCGGTCGTGGTCCAGCCTTGATTGAAAGTCACTCCATCTAGGTCGAGCGTGCCTGTTGCCTTAAGAACGATTGCGCCCGGGAACACGAAATCATTGGAAACGCCACCCACCACGCTTATGTTACCGGTGGCCTGTAGAATCATGCTCCCGCCCCCAAAGCTCGGCTCGCCCCCGCCTGCGGGTCGGACACTACCAGCTGGAACTGAAGCATTGTTCGGTGGCATTGTCGTTACTGATCCCCAAGATGACGGCATCAATAGCGACGCACTGCCATTGACCATCACGTTAATAAATTGTGGGGACGAACCGTAATCGTTGAGAGTGAGGGCAACAGTTCCTCCACTGCTCGGAAACAGCTGAACCCCGTTGCTTAGGTAATGCGCTCCGTTAACCGGATTGCGCACGTCGCCGAAGGTGCTCACGGTAATCGCATTACCTGCAAAGCCACCACCGCCCGTGACGCCACCGGTCCGAAGCACCAAACTCGGCCCGCCGTCGATCCAGCCTTGGTTCAGCAGCTTGTTACCTGACACGAATGTGCTTCCCAGTGTGTCGATAGTGAGGCCTGACTGGGCGAGAATCGTGCTGGTCGAGGCTATGGTCATACCGTTGGAATCTAGCAAATGTAGCTTCGGCGCCGAGGCGCCGTTGCCAGCCTGCGCTTGCAAGAGGCCCGCTAGGACCGCAGCGGAAGTACTCGTGTTGCGAATCAACACGGTTTGGCCCGAGCCGCCCGACTTGATGGTTAGGGTCCGGCCGTTTGCAATATTGAACCCATCGAAATCTATCTCAAGGAACGACCCGCTAGATCCGGGGACGTTTCCGAGTTGAATCGTTACATTCTGTTGGAGGTTTGAGATCGTGTTTCCATTGATCGTGCCGCCAAGCACAGTGAGGGGGCCATAGGGATTTGAAACAATGGTCCCAGAGCCCGTCGCGGGACCATCCGGATTGTAAAGTTCGGCAGTTGCAAGTAGTGCCCCGGGTCCACCATCAATCGATTCGCCGCCGGCGAGCAATACCTGTCCGCTGCCGAGAAGTGTCGCCGTGTGACGTAATCGCGGTGATGTCATGTTTCCCGCGCTCGCCCAAGTATCGCTGATCGGGTTGTAGATCTCGGCTGATGCTAAAACCCCATCCTTTGTTGAACCCCCAGCCATCAATACCCTTCCGTCTTGAAGCAACGTGGCCGAGGGAGAGTCGCGCCCCAAAAATGGACTCGCCGCATACGACCACGTATTGTTCGCGGGATCGTAAAGTTCCGCGGTGTTGCCACCGACTATCAACACTTTGCCATTGTTCAATACTGTTGCCGGTCCGCCTCCGTGCGCTTTCTGCATTTGACCGGCAATGCTCCAGCTGTTTGTGGACGGGTCATAGAGTTCAGCACTTGCAAGCACGTTACTTGAGCTGTAGCCGCCTATAACAAGCACCTTTCCATTGCCAAGCAGGACCGCAGAATGATAGTGACGAACCGTCGACATTGAACCGGCACTACTCCAAACACCCGTCACCGGATCAAAGAGCTCGGCAGATCCCAATACCGTACTCACCTGGGCACCACCGCTAACCTGGTAATTGACGCCTCCAACAATCAGCACTTTTCCATTGGGTAACAACGTTGCGGTGTGTTCAGCGCGAGGAATTGACATTACCCCGGCGCTAATGACGGTATCGGCGCCGGCATTGTAAAGCCACGCGGTCGCAAAACTATTAACTAGGTTCGACGGTGTCTGAGGCCCCCATCCGCCCGCAACAAATATCCGACCATCAGGTAGCACATTCCCTGTATTGCCGATGACGATCTTTGGGGAAATACTTGCCGCAGCGATCCACGCTTGACTCGCCGAAACGTACTTCTCGGCCGTATTTGGATTCGCACTGGAGTTGCTACCGACGACCAATACATCCCCGTTCGGTAGTCGCACCGCAGTATGCCCTGCGCGAAGAGAAGACATTGTTGCAGTCGCCGAGAATCCGGCATAACCGACCGGACTCAAGAGACTCAGTAACGCCGCGAGGAGAATTGTTAAGGTGCGCTTTGCCATCTTGTGTACTCCGGCAAACGGGTAAGTGCCCCAAAATTTGAAGACGTACAGACTTAAACTTTCCTGAAATGCATCCCTGCTAGCGCGTCGCGATCATGTCGGCTCCCGTCATCTTGGGAGCAGATATGCCGATCGATGTTTCGCGCGCCTAAGAGAAGCTTATGCATCAAACATGGCTCACTGAGCGTACTCCGAACGGCAATGGACCGCGACTGATTTTTGAGACGCGGCATTCGGAACATTTCAGCCACGATTCCAGTTGTCACTTTGGCGTGAAATGTCAATCAAGATTGATCCTTTCCTTCAGCGCGCCCCCTTGCTGCCTACGTTTCGACATAACTTCGGCTGCCTCGGCCAGCGCCCGATTTCACCTTCTTTGCCCGCCCTGGCTTACCTGTTGGACGCCTTCCAATCGTCGACTAGGCGAGGCAATGCAAATGCACGAGGTCTTGTTCGATGCGGAGAACGGCAGGCCGACTGGCGTGGCGTCACCTTGCGAGAACACTCCGCCTGATTGGTGCCAGCGGGCCTACGAAAGGTGGGTCGCCGAACTGTCGTACGACACGTTTTGCATCACAAGATCTACGACGCGACGCGTCCGATCGTACCGAAAACATGGCTTTGCCTTCTTACGGATTGCGTCATAACGACAATGAGTGTTGATTTGCACTGAAATCGGACTTACTGAAAGCCGACCCTCTTCTTGCGGTAATTTGCGTCGAAAGTGGCCCACATATAGACACTGGCCTGCTCGGGAGCCGAGCGGCAGAAGGAGCGATCGTGGCCCCTACAAAGATCAGTTGTTTGGCGGATATCCGGGTGGTGACAATCCGAAGATTGCCGTCATCGGCACTCCAATCGGAGCGAGAGACATTGCCGTTGCCTAGGCTGCCGCGCTGGTGGTCCAACTCTCGCCGACGATTTTGCTCTGCATGGCCACATCGGCATGCCCCGCTCAGCTTGCTTCAGCACCGCGACGATCTGGTCGATCGAGAATCGACTCTTGCGCATGGCATCCTCCCTCTTCCTGGAACAGTTTGCAGGAAAAGCTAGCGTCTCGTTCGTCCGACACTCCCAATGCAGATCAGATGCGCGGCGTGAATTGAAGGCATGGTGAGCCCACAGGGGCGTCGCGAACAGGTCCGCTTTCGGCAGGAGTGCGGCGTGCCGGAACGACGTGCATGTGGGCTGCATGGAGCGTTGCGCTGGACGCGTAGCTACCGGCTGCATCTGGCAGAGAAGGACGGCCCAGTCCTGGCTGCCGCAGGTAACCTGACTCTGCCCTATTGCGCTTCCGCCGGCGATCTCCCTTTGTCATCAGCCTCGGGATCACGGCTACCGTCCAGTGAAGCATCTCGGCTGCGTCTACCGTTAGTCTTTGCGTCAGCTAGATCGGCGGGGTGCCACAGGCACCCGGTCAGCAAGATCGGTTGCGGCATTTCGGATCCGATTGATCTCCTCACGCAAGTAGGCGCGGACCTTGTGGCGATGCTCATCGCTCACGCCTAGGCTCACCGCCGCCCGGTCCGGCAATACATCGAGTTGGGCAGTTAACGTGCCCATGCGATCCTCGAGGATCGCCTTCAACTTACTCCAATTCACGAGCTCGCCGGCCATCTTCCGCACGATTATCTCTGCGCGCTTTGCCTCGGCTGCATCACGCCGCAGACGGTACTCGGCCCCGGCCGCGGTCCACGCCGGAGGCTGTTCCACGGTTCTGGGCGCCCCTATTGTCCGCCGTTCCTTCCTTAGGGCGGTTACCAGGTTGTTGTCGCACCAAGCACGGGCGAGCTCGACGTTGTGCGTCGGCATACCGCGCTTGGCGTGGCGGCTCACCATCGATGCGCTAATGTCCAGAGCGCGCGCGATGTCGATCTTTAGAACCTTGCGGACCATGTTTAGATTATTGAATATGCGGAATTGATAGTTGAACTACGTTTGGTCTCTGGCACTAGCGCGAAATCGGGGCGCAAATTTACCCTCGATCGAACCACAAACAGGGACCCGTCGCGATCGCGGTTGGGAGAACTCGATCCACGGTCTGCGCGCTATCACGCACGATGAGCGCGATCGGCGCGACGGTCGCGAAGGCTTCGAGTTGCCCGACGCAAGCGCGCCGACCTACCGCTCCCACTACAGGCGAGTGAGTGCGATCGCCGGTGTCGAATGCGTACATGTCCCACCTCCGTCCTACCTGGGTCATAGGGTCGGACGGAATTCCACCTTTCGTATCAACGTCATGTCCTACTGTCCTAACGTCCGACGTATGTAGGTCGTACGTGTGCGCGCGCGCGTGCATGCGCGTATGCGCAGGCGAAGGTAGGACGGTAGGACGGTAGGACATGTCGTTGATGCGCAAACCGAAAACCTGTCCTATCTTCTCCCAGATAGGACGGAGGTAGGACGACCGACAGTCAAAAAGGTACATCGATGCCACCTTCGAACTCCTCGCCAGGCTCCGCCGCGGTAGCGTCCCGCGGTCGGACGTAGATGTAGCTGCGGCGCCCGGTAGATTCGCGCCGCTTGCGCCACCCGAGCTTCTTCATGACTTCACCGACCCGCGACTGCTCGGCGCGCGTCATCTTCGCGGGCTCCGTGTTGAGACAATCCTCGAAGATCTCGCGCATCGAGATCTCGCTCTTATTGGCGACATAGGTACGGATCATGTCCTCGTAAACGTCGCCGAGCTCGCGCGCCGCTTGCTGCTCGCGGAATAGCTCTTTGTCGTCGGACGTCTGCGGATACCAGGGCGCGCCCGCGCGATACGCCGCGACCGCCTCGGCGAATAGCTGGTCGCGCACCTCCTCGAGCGAATCGGGCCCGCGCAATCGGAGCTCGGTGCATCGCACCGGCCAATAGCGGCGATTCCCGGTCGAGTCGCGCAAATACTCGTCGTGGTTCACAGTGCCGGCAAACACGCACTGCCGCGGGGCCTGTATATCGCGGTGGCCATACGGCGGCCGGTACTTGTCCACACGCGAGCTGAAAAGGGCTTTGCTCGCCGAGCTCTCGGCCCGGTTGAGCGAATCCAGCTCCGCGAGCTCGATGCACCACACGCCGCGCAAAGCGCCGTAAGAATCCTTATCGCCGATACGGAGCGGCGTGTCGCTGAACCAATCGCCGAACAGGATTGAGAGCGCGCTCGATTTGCCAATGCCTTGCTCGCCCTCGAGGAGGAGCACGTGATCGGCTTTCGCCCCTGGCGCGTAGATTCGCGCGACCGCGGAGGTCAACCACCAGGCGCCGGCCTTTTGGTAATACTCCGGCGTGCGGGCATCATCGCGCGGCGCCTCGGCACCCAAGTATCGCTGCAACCAGGTCGCGAGGCGCGCGGTCCCATCCCAGGTTAGCCCGTCGAGATACTCGCGGATCGGATGGTAGGTGTTCCGTCCCGCGACGATCGATGCGCCGGCCGCAACATCAGCAACCGGCACACGCACATCAAACTTCTCCGAGAACCAAAGGCGGGCCTCATTGTCATCTTTGTCCGTCCACTCTCCTAGCACGCCACACTCAAACGGCGGCGCTTGTCGCTTCTCGATCGCGAGGGAGAGCTCATTGAACGCAAGCACACCCTGCCATTCTTTCTGCGTGAGTAGGAGTGTGACGACATTCTCGAGGCATCCGATCGGCTTGCGTTTGTCATTGAGCCGGAGCCCGAGGAGGTCGCGGGCGTCGAGAACACCGGCAATCGCGGGGTCCGGCCCGCCGCCGATCGGGACGACGTTGCTTGGTGGCGCCTTTTTCTTGGCCACGCTCAAAGCGACTCCTGGCGCGCGCGTCGTTGGACCTGGGCGTGCGTGTGACCGGCGCGGCGTGACGTCCCGCCAGCGCTCGCTGTAGCGCGATGCCGGTGACACGCGCGGGCGCGCGTCATGCGGCCTCGTTCGTGGGGCCGCGCTCGAATTGCTTGACGTAGGCGTCGAGGGCGCTTTGCCGGTAGAACACCGGACCGTAGCGACCGCCGAGCTGGATGAACGGGATCTCGCGTCCGCGGCGCCGCTCGTACCGCCAGTTTTGCAGGGTGCGCATCGATACGCCGAGGTAGGTCGCCGCATCGATCTCGCGCAGGCGAGGGTCAGCGGTCGTAAGCGGCGAGACGCCGCCGACCGTACCGATCCGCTGGATTGCCTTACGTCCCATTCGCTACCTCCCGACAGTCAAGTGCATATGTCGGGAGGCTAGTGCATCCTCAAACGCCGATCTATTTTTTGCAGCGCTTTTCTGCGTGAAATTCGCGGGCGAGCTCAAACGGATGGAACAGCGGCGGCTTTCCCGGCTCTTTTTTTTCGTGCCGCCTCCGCGCCCACGATCGCAGCGCTTGGGGAGATTCGCACCGGTGACCGTTAACGATCATCATCGCGGCCAGATGAAAATTCTTAGGATGGTCGGACCGACTCTCGACGTACCACAGGGGAGCACGCGGATCGCCCGGATAGGTATCTGGCCGGCGGAACGATCGCAGCAAGTTTTGCCAAGTCACACCGTCCATTCCCAGGTCCCGCAAAACACGCTCCGCAAGCTGCGCAGCTTGCCGCAAATTCTGCTTTCCGCTCGCGGTCGGATTCAAGGCTGGTCGCCAATACAGCAATTCCCCCTCGGCATCGGTGGCACATGGCCACACGAGCGCCGCGACGATGGCCGCATCCCGTGCGGCGCGAACGGTCGCGGCCATAGGAGGCCGGCCTCGTGGCTTGAGGGCCGTCATTGGCGGCGCCCGCGGCGCGTAGGCAAGGGAACTACGTTCGCCGAGGTCGCGGGCGTCGCCGCGGCGCCGCGCATGGCTTGCTCGGCGCGCTCGACCGCCGCGCGCACCGGCTCAACGTCCAGGCGCGCATAGATCGCCGTGCTCTTTTGATCGCGGTGGCCGAGCTGCTTGCCGATCACGGCCAGGGTGGCGCCGGTGTCCACCATCCAGCTCCCGAGGGTGCGCCGCACATCGTGCAGGCGCAGGTCCGCGAGCTCCGCGCGCTTGCGGAATGCGGCCCACGGTTTCTTGGGCGCCTCCATGTGGCCGGATTCGGAATCGGCCGGGAACACGAACGCGCACTCGGGCGCTCGCTCTTGCTGCCGGCGTCGGAGTACCTCCAGCGCACCGCCTGACAACGGCAACACGATCGGTTGTCCGGCCTTGGCTTTCCCGGCCGGGATCTCCCAGGTGCGCGCCTCGAGGTCGAGTTCGTCCCACCGCATCGCGAGCGTGTTCATGCGTCGGGCCCCGGTGAACAGCAGCACCGACAACAGGTCACGGAAATTCTCGTTTTCCTCGCTGGTCAGGGCGGCAAAGAAGCGGCGGATCTCCTCGCCGTTCAAACGGCGCGTACGCGCCGGCTCCGCGTACATCTCGACCGCGGCCACCAGTTGCGCGCCGTGCGCATCCTCGACGTACCCGTGCTTACGCGCGAAATTCACGATCGCCCGCCACAGTTGCATGGTGCGGTTGGCGGTATGCCGGCCGCAGCCCCCGGCTAGCTCAGTGCGCACGCGTCGCACATCATCGGGTTGGATCTCGGTCAGGCGGCGCGAGTGCCAGTTGACGGCACCGGAAGGCTTGCGCCGCTCGCGCGCGTGCGCCTTGCGCTCGGTCGTGGGCAGGGCACCGAGGTAGAGCTCGAAGCTCATGCGCATTTCGGCCACGCTGCGCTTGCCGGCGTGCTCGCGATCGGTGAAGTACGCGGCCGCGATCTCGCCGACGGTGCGCTCCTGCCGCTTGCGGCGCACCTGGTCGGCCTTGGAGTCGCCCTCGGCCCAGCTCGCGACCACCGCTTTCGCTTCCTGCCGCGCGCGCTCGATCGACATGTTGGGATAGCGGCCGAGCGTGACCCGCTCGGGGCGCCCACCGCGCGCGCGGCCGTGCACGGTGAATGACTTAACTCCGCTCGAGGAGACGCGCAGCGATAGCCCCGGCACGGTTTCGTCGTAGTAGACCGCGCGGCCAGTAGCGGGCAGGGCGAGCCGCTCGAGCTCGCGGATGGTGAAGGGGAAGCGCTCGCCGCTCATCGCGGCACCTGGCGGTTGTCGCTGCGAGCGGCGATGCGCGCCGCATCGATGGCGAGCGTCGCATCGAGCCAGGCTAGCGCGGCCGCGCGGCCGTCGCGCTCCGCGCGCTCGAGGAGCTGGTCGGCGACCTCGAGCACGATGAGGTTGACCGTGTGATGGAACCGCGCCTTGGCCGCGGCACGTTGCGATCTAGAATGGGAACCAGCCATGAGGGACCTCGCTAACAGGTGCGTTGTGGTCAGGGGCGGGCCCCGTTCGCGCGCGGTTTCGCCCCGCTCCTCGCGACCCTCTGGTTGGCGGCACCAGGCGGTCGGCGGGGTAACGCCGGGGTAACGGAAACGACGGGAAAATCGGACAACCTAGGGCACGTTAGTACACCTTAGGTTAGGGCTTTTATGTCCTAAGGTCAATGAGTTAGAGGGGATTGTACGCGCCATCAACCACTTGCGAAAAGGCCTCGAAATTCGCTACGAACCAGGGGGTCGTGGGTTCGAATCCTGCCGGGCGCGCCATACAATCAACGGGTTAGGTCAGTCGACCTAACCCGTTTGGTTTTTGGGCCATGGCCCGGCCAGCACACGAACCCGCGGACTTCGCTTCGCGGTAGCCCGGCCGACAGGCAGTCGCGGGCCGACCACGCGCCGCCATGTCGTCGTGGGCATGAATTTCTGCACAGCCGCAGCGTGGCAGCGCCCCGCTGCTTCGCTACGCGCGCGGGAACTCGAACCCGTCGCGCCTGGCAGCGCGATCCGGGTCGCAGGTGGCGTCGTCGCATGCGACCTGGGCCGGCGGCGGGACACGAAAATGTTCCGGGACCATCGCACCGCGGGCTTTGCCTCCCTTGCCTTGCCGACGGTCGATCTCCCGATGCGCAAGGTCCAGGCATCGACCCGGTACATCGGGTACGCGTCTTGCCACCAAGGCGCAGTGCGCGCCGACATTGCTGGTAAGCTTGCGCCGCTGCAGCGCAGCGCCCTGGCATCAGAATGCTGCCCCACCCGTCGTCCAACGGAGGATTGCCATGCGCGTTCGCCGCTCGATAGTCGTCGTCCTTGGCTATGTCGCGTGTTCGTGCGCACTCGCCGCTTCGTCGGGGTCGTATACCGTCACGGTGGGCGGGACGACCGTGGCGAACGATTCGAAAACGTTCACCGGCGGCGGGAGTGGCGGCACCCAGTGGACGAATTCCGGCAACAACTACGGCGCGCGTGCGGAGGTCGGCGTGTATCCCGCCACCGCGCTCGGTCTCGCGCAGATCAGCGCGACGGCTGTGGCGCAGACGAGCGTGACTGCGAACTCGGAGAGCAGCTTCGATCTCAACCCGCCGGGCCGATCGTTTGCGAGCGTCATCGGCGGCAAGGTCGTCCTGCACATGAAGCTCGCGGGCAACATCGTCAACGCGTCCACGATTGCCGGAACCGCCAACGTGCAGGTGCTCACGTTCGAGGGTACCGCCAATGCGTCCGCGAGCCGCACCCTTGCCGACCAGCCTGGACCCGATTCGGTCGAGTTCGAGATTTCGATACCGTTCCCGGCGGGGCTGGCGGCGGACGACTTCGTCAGCGTGTCGCCCAGGCTCGCGCTCTCTCTGACCGCCAGCGTGCCCGGCGGCGCGCTGCAGACGGCGAGCGCCGAGGCGATGAACTCGTTCAGGGTCGCCGGCTTCCGCGTGCTCAACGCGGCCGGAACCCAGGTCACAGGCTTCACGATGACGCCACGCGGCTACGTTCCCGAGCTTCCACCCGTGGCCACAGGCGTCGCGCGCGTCGTCGAGTATTACAACGCGTCGTACGGCTTCTACTTCATCACGGCGCTGGCGCAGGAGATCGCCGATCTCGACAGCGGCAAGACGCCAGGCTGGCAGCGCACCGGCGAATCGTTCGACGTCTACACCGCGCCCGGCGCGAACCTCGCCGCCGTGTGCCGCTTCTACGGCGTGTTCGGCGTCAAGAGCTCCCACTTCTACGCGCCGCGTGGCCTGGGTTGCGAGGCGTTGTTGCCCGCAAATCCCGTGTGGCAATACGAAGGCGACGTCTTCTTCACTTACCTCCCTGATGCGAACGGTGGCTGCCCGGCGGGCAATGTTCCGGTCTACCGCCTGTACAACAACGGCCAGGGCGGCGCACCGAACCACCGCTTTACGACCAGCGCTTCCATCCAGGTGCAGATGATGGGCGCGGGATGGATTCCTGAAGGTACCGGCACGGGCGGGGGGATGTGCTCGCCGCGGCAGTGAGAGCAACCCGGTGTCGCGTCTCGGGCCGCGGGACGCGAGCGCCTTGACTTGCCCGACGCAACGGGTGCGCGCCGGCGTGTCGGCCGATTTGGCTGATCGTCGCCGCGCGATCTCCCGGTGCGCCCGCGTGGGTGCGCGCCGGCATTGACAAGCACGACAAAGGGGGGGCTTCCGTGGAACGACGCACGTTTCTGTCAGGAACCGCGATTGCACTGACCGCGGCCGCCGCGCCCGCCTCGGCCGGGGCGCAGCCTTCCACCCAGGCTCCCGCGGGGGCGCTGCCAGCTTCAGGGCGCCAGGGCCGGCACCAGATCGTCGACGTGCTCGAAGCCCAAGGGCTGACGCATGTCTTCGGTGTTCCCGGAGCCGCGATCGATCCCATCGTCGATGCGATGATCGGGCGCAAGGTGCAGATGGTGCATGCCGCGCACGAGGCCAATGCGGCCTTCATGGCCGGCGCTTTCGGCCGCATCACCGGAAGGCCGACGGCCTGCATGTCGACGTCGGGGCCCGGGGCGACCAATCTTGCCGCCGGCGTGGTCTGCTCGACCGCCGAAGGCGACCCGGTCGTGGCCATCACCGGCGAGCCGCCGCGCAGCCTCGGCTGGCGCATCGGCAACCAGAACGTCAACGCGACCGCGGTGTTCACGCCGGTGACCAAGTCGAGCGTCGGCGTCGAGGCTTCGACGGACATCCTGCCGATTCTCGCCAACGCGTTTCGCATTGCCTCCATGCCGCGGCAGGGCGCTGCGCATGTCGCTATTCCGCTGGATGTCACCATGGCCGCGGCCGATCCCGGCCAGCCCATCACACTGCCGGATCCGCCATTCGGCGTCAGTCCGCCGGAGCAGGTGCGCGAGGCCGCACGGCTCTTCCGGGAGGCGAAGCTGCCGGTGGTGCTGGTGGGGCGCATGGGAGGGGCGCCGGCCGCCGCACGCGCATTGCGCAGCCTGCTGTCGCGCACCCCGATTCCGGTCGTCGAGGTGTTCGAAGGCGCCGGGGCTCTCTCGCGTGCCCATGCCTCCAGCTTCGTCGGCCGCGTGGGCGACCATGCCAATCAGCCGGGTGACGCGCTGCTGGCGATCGCCGATACGATCCTGACCGTTGGCTTCGAACTCAGCGAGTACGACCCCACACTGTGGCTGCGCGGCAGCCGGGCCCGCGTCATCCACCTGAGTTCCGTCGCGGCCATCGTCACGCGCGATTACCGCCCGGTCGTGGAACTCCGCGGCGATATCGCGGGCAATCTCGAGGCGCTTTCCGCGATGCTGCCGGCGCTGCCGGGCATCGACTGGGTTCCGGTGCGCGAGGCGCAGAAGCAACTGGCGGGTTTCATGAATGCCATCGAACCGGCGGGTCCCGGCGTTTCGCCGGTCGCGTTCATCCGGGCACTCCGTGAGGCCGTGGGCGACGACACCACGGTGGTCTCCGACGTCGGCTCGACGGGCCTGTGGATGATCCGCAACTTCCTGGCCTTCGAGCCGCGGCGCCTTCTCGTCGACAGCAAGGGGTGGGGGGCGCTGGGCACCGGCCTTCCCAAGGCGATCGGTACCTGCTTCGCGCGGCCGGGCGAAAAAGTGGTCTGCATCACCGGCGACGGCAGCTTCCTCATGGGAGGCATGGAGATGCAGACCGCCGCGCGCCTGAAGCTGCCGATCGTGCAGTTCATCTGGCAGGACGGAACCTACAACCTGGTCGAGATCGCGTCGCGCAAGGCCTTCGGCCGCTGGGACGGCTTCGCGTTTCGCCACATGGACATTCCCGCCTTCGCGACCGCCTTTGGCGCACGCGGCTTCCGCATCGACAGCAACGATGACATCCGTCCGGTCATCGCGCGCGCGCTCGCCGCCGATGGCCCGGTGATGGTGGAGGTCCGCGTCGACTACAGCGCCAACAGCGCACTGATCGCACAGTCGCGCATCACCTACGCGCACTGACCGGCCCCCGACCGCGCTCCGGCTGGCCGCGGCGCGTGAAGCTACGGAGGCACACCGAGTGCTGTTGCCGCCGCGGAACGGCCGCCGGGAACCGGCGCAGGAGCGGCCGAACATCATGACGAGCGGTTGGGCGAGGTTGCAGACAAGCTGCGAATCCGACTGGGCCTGGCCCCATCGTCTGTTCCGTGATTCCGGCAATCGGGGTCCGGCCCGGCGATTCGTTCCGGATCGTGGCAGCGCCCGGGTGCATGGGCCTTAAGATTGCCGGCAGAGCCCATTGCCAGCGCATCCATGCCGCGAATTCTCGAGCAGGTCATCAGCGTGTCGGAGGTGTCGATCGACGCCAACGACCATGTCAACAACCGCGAGTACCTGCGCTGGATGGAGGACGTCGCGATCGCCCATTCCACCGTACAGGGCTGGCCGATGGGCCGCTACGTCGAACTGGGGTCGACGTGGTACGTGCGCAGCCACTACGTCGAGTACATCCGGCCTGCGCGTGCCGGGATGGCGGTGACGGCGCTGACCTGGGTGGCGACGATGGAAGGCAGTTCCACGCTGCGCCGCTACGCCTTTCTCTGCGAGGGCCGCCTGCTCGCGACCGCCGAGACGGTGTGGGTGTTCGTGGACATGCGCACGGGGCGGCCCGTGCGCGTTCCGCAGGACGTCAGGGAGGCCTTTCCGCTCGTCGCCGCGGACGATCCCGGTCTGGCCGTGCTCGGAGCCGGGGGCACCGCGCGGACAGGCCGCGAGCGACCGGCCTGATGGTCCGGAGCAGGGCGCATCGGTTCGACGAAGCGGCGGCACTGTCACCTCGGCCGGCCCGGTTTGCGGTCGGCTTCGCGCCGTTGCACCATGCGCCCATGACCCGCGTCCCTCACCACCGCCGACCGCACGCTTACCGCCCTGTATCGCAGGGTGCCCGCGCTTGTCGTCGTGCGCGGTGCCAGCGTGCCCGACGCGGCGGCCGCTGTGCCGGGCCAGGCACGATGAGACCGCCGCCGTCGATCGATCGCACGCGGCGCCTTCTGGTCCTCGCGATAGGAGGTTGGCCGATGTTCTCGTGGGCAGCCCCGGCGGCGCGCTCCGCGCTGCCGGGTGGCGGATCGGTACTCGTCCCGGCACAGTTCCAGACGAAGACCGACTATCCCAACTATGCCGACCGGGTGCCGGAGGCACTCGTCGCCTATCGCAACTGGGAGTCGACGATGTCGGGGCATCCCGAATGCGACGGCATGTTGGCAGTGGGCTTGCCGGCGCAGTTCGACTCGCTCGACCGGTTCGTGCAGTCGTCGCGTGGGGCGCTGTCGAGCCGTTGGGGTGCGGCGTCGACGATTCCCGGCCAGGCGTGGAACGGCAACGAGCGGCGCTACCCGGTCGAGCGCAGCGAGGGCCCGTCCGGGCCCGAACTGACGCAACAGCTCGCGGTGACCCGCTCGGGCTTCTTCGGCACGTACGACGAGGCCGCGCACCTGTACGCGGTCCAGCACCGGCGTGGCCTCCACGTCGCGGTGTGGCTCTACGACAAGGACGGCGGTATCCGCGGAGCGCGCGCGCTGGCCGATCAGGTGGCGGCGTCGCTGCAGTCATAGCCGCAGGCGGCGTCGCGGCGTTGCGCGTTGGCAGGCGACGCGCACGGCAGCGCCACGCACGCGCCTGCGGCGCGCCTTACCGGGTCAGGGCTGCATCACGAGCCGCAGGCGGTTGCATCCGCCGGCGTACTCGTAGTGCGCGCCGGCGGCGAGCTTGCCGATGAGGAACGTGCCCAGGTCCGCGGGCGGCCGGTCGAGCGCCTTCATGTCGGCAGCCGCGAGCGTGGACAGGCGGGCGAGCGGGTCGTAGCGCGGCGCCGAGTCCTCGTAGGCCAGGGCGATGAACCCGTCGATCAGTGTCAACTCGATGCGCACGGTCGCGTCCGAGTCGCCGCCGTAGCCGTGGCGGACGGAATTGGTGAACAGTTCCTCGACGATCAGCCGCAGGCGCATCGCGGCCGACGTCCCGATGCCGTGGCGCTGGCAGAACGCGAGCGCGAAGGCCGCCGTATCGGCCACGGCGGCGAGGCGTGCGGGGAATTCACGCCGGTCGACGGGAGGGGCGGGGGTGGCCAAGGGTCAGGGCACGCATGCCGCGATGCGGCACGCATCGGGTGGTCTCGGTGCAGGAATCCTCGCATAATCCCGGCAGCGTGCAAAGCGAGGAGGGAAGTGTTCATGCAGCAACACGTGAGGCGTTGCGCCGTCGCGGCCGTCGCATTGGCGGCGGTGGTGCTGGCGCTCCCGGCGAGCGCCGCGGAGATCGGCCGGATCAAGACCGCGCGCGGCCAGGTCGTGGTCGAGCGCGACGGCGCGGTGCGGCCGGCGAGCGTGGGCATGCGGGTGCAGGCAGCCGACTCGATACGGACGGGCGACGATGCGGCGGTGGGCATCACGATGGACGACGACTCGCTGCTGTCCGCGGGCCCGAACACGGTGCTCGTGCTCTCGACCTACGCGTTCGACCCGACGACCAACCAGGGGCGGCTGGACGCGGCGGTCAACAAGGGCACGCTCGCGGTCGTCTCCGGGCGCATCGCGAAGCAGTCGCCGGATGCGATGACGGTGCGCACGCCGACCGCGGTGCTCGGCGTGCGCGGCACGACGTTCGCGGTGCAGGTCAATGAGTAGGGCGCTCGGGCGCCTCGTCGCGCTGGCCCTTCTCGCGCTGCTCGCCGGCTGCGCGACGCGCTCCACCGTCGTGCTGCTGCCCGAGCCGGGCGACAAGCCGACGGCGGTGACCGTGCGCCAGGGCGAGAGCGCCGTCGTGCTCGACAAGCCGTACGCGGCGGCCGAGGTGAAGGCGCAGGGGGTCAGTCCCGCCCAGAGCAGCGCGCAGGACGTCGCGGCCCGCTTCGAGGCCGCGCTGGCCGCGCAGCCGAAGCGCCCGGAGACGTTCGTCTTCTACTTCGTCGAGGGCAAGGACGAATTCACCGACGAGTCCAAGGCCAACGTGGCACGGGTGCTGGCCGAGATTGCACGGCGCCCCGTCCCCGACGTCCTGGTCGTGGGGCACACGGACGCCGTCGGCACCGACCAGGTCAACGACGCGCTGGGCATGCGCCGCGCCGAGACCGTGCGCGCGGGACTCGTCGCGGCGGGCGTGCCCGCAAGCGACATCCAGGCGATCTCGCGCGGCAAGCGCGCGCCCGCGGTGCCCACGCCGGACGGCGTCGCCGAGCCGCGCAACCGCCGCGTCGAGATCATCGTCCGCTGACGCCGTTCCAGCGCAGCGCGAGCACCGTGACGTCGTCGGCCGGCTCCGCGTCGGCCGCGAACGCCGCGACGTCCCCGCGCACGGCCTCCACGACGGCCGGCGCGCTGACGCCGGGACGCGCGAGCCCCGTCAGCAGCGTGAGCAGGCGCGGGACGCCGTAGCGCGCACCGCCGGGCGCCTGCGCATCGCCGACCCCGTCGGTGACGACGCAGACGACCTCGCCCGCGGCCATCGCGTAGCGGCCCGAGACATACGCGAAATCGTCGACCGTGCACAGCGGCGGACCCGCACCGTCGGGCAGGCGCGCGCAGTCGCCCTGGTCCGGCCGCAGCACGAACGGATTCTCGTGCCCGGCATTGCAGTACTCGAGCACGCCCGT
This sequence comes from Burkholderiales bacterium, assembly GCA_046347715.1. Taxonomy (GTDB): domain Bacteria; phylum Pseudomonadota; class Gammaproteobacteria; order Burkholderiales; family Casimicrobiaceae; genus VBCG01. Next base: position 125,831 of record JAXMFO010000005.1, on the reverse strand, counting down.
GCGCAGGTCGAGCGTGCCGGCCACCGCCGTGATGAAGAACGACTCGGCGTTGTCGCGCGCGATCTCGCGGTCGGCGGCCCGCAGGATGTCGCTGGTGGTGGCATCGGCGTCGCGCAGGGCCACGCTCTTGGTCAGCGCCTTGCCCATCGCCATGAACAGGCTGGCGGACAGGCCCTTGCCGGCGACGTCGCCGACGAGGAAGAACAGGCGGTCGCGATCGCGCGCAAAGAAGTCGTACAGGTCGCCGCCGACCTCGCGCGCCGGCTGCATCGCGGCGGCGATCTCCGCCCGCGGATCGGCGAACGCACCGGCGCGCGGCAGGAAGCCCGCCTGGATGCGCTGCGCCGCCTGCAACTCGCCGGCCATGTACGCGGCTTCCTCGCGCTGGGCCTGGATCGCGCGCTCGAGCGCGCGCCGCTGCCGCGTCGCTTCGCCGAGGGTGAGCAGCAGCAGGCAGCCGAAGAGCAAGAGCAGGGCGACGGACGGGACGGCCGCGTCGAGCAGCACCCGGTGCGCCGCGAAGGCCGCGAAGCCGGCGGCCAGCATCACCAGCACGCACGCGAGCGCAAGCAGCGCCGAACGCGCCGGCTTCCAGCGCGGCGTCGCGTAGACCAGCACGAGGCCGAGCGCCACGAAGAGTGCCGCCTCCCACCATGCCGCGGTCCGCGGACGCGTCAGCCACGACTGGTCGAAGACGTTCTCGAGCAGTTGCGCATGCACCTCGCCTCCCGGCATGCGTTCGCCGAGCGGCGTCTGCAGCCAGTCGCCGAGCGCCAGGGCGGTCACGCTCACCAGCACGAGCTTGCGCTGGAAGAGGGCCGGGTCGACGCGGCCGGCGAGCACGTCGGATGCCGACACGTCGCGCCGGCCGTCGAGCCGCGCGAAGTGCAGGCGCACTTGTCCGTCGGGTTCGGTAGGCAGCGTGAGGTCGGCGATGCCGAGCGCCCCCACGCCCGGGCCGCGCGCGAACAGCCGGAATGCGGGCGGGCCGAGCGCGACGCGCAGCATCTCGGCCGCGAGCGAGGGCACGAAGCGGTCCGCGACGCGGGCGACCAGCGGCGCGCGGCGGACGATGGTCGCGTCCTCGGGGCTCGCCGACAGGAGCCCGTGACCCGCGGCGGCGCGGTCGAGTTGGGGGACGTTGACAAGCGCCCCGGCGAACGCGAGCGTCCCCGGTGCCGCGTCGTCGCCCGCACCGCCGCGATCGACGATCATGAACGGCGGCGCGAGCGGCTTCGCGTCGGTGGCCGTCGGCAAGCCGGCGTAGCCCAGCACGACCGGTTGCCGGGCGATGGCGTCGGCGAGGACGCCGTCGTTGGTGGGCAGCGCCGCGAGGCGTCCCGCCAGCACCGGGTCGTCGCGCCGCGCGGACTGGAGGATCTGCTCGGGGGAGAGCCGATCCGGTTCCGGCATGAGGATGTCGACGCCGATCGCGAGCGGGCCGTCGTGCCCGATGCGGCCGATCAGTTCCGCCAGCAGCGTCCGCGGCCACGGCCACTGGCCGTAGCGCGCAAGGCTGCGCTCGTCGATGACGACGACGGTGACCGGCATCGACACGGGTTGCCGCGGGACGACCACCTGGCAAGCGTCGAACCACGCGGCCTGCAGCCGTGCGGTCCACCGCGGCCCCCATGCGATGACGCCGGCGAGCACGAGCAGCAGGACGACTCCGACGAGCGTGATCCGGCGGCGGTGGGGGGCCGCAGGCGCCGCCGTCGTCACAGCACGATTTCCATCCCGTCGTACGCGGTCGAGACCTGCAGCACCGGGGCCCCCGGCCAGCGGGCGAGTTCCTCGTAGCGCCGCGTCTCGCCCAGGATCCGGGACAGCGCCTCGTCGTCGTGCACCGGCTCGTGGTGGAAGAGGCACAGGTGGCGGGCGCCGGCCATGCGGCAGAGGTCGACCCCGACGATGTTGCTCGAGTGCCCCCAGTCCGCCTTCACCGAGATGGCGTCGGCGAGCGAGTACATCGCGTCGAAGACGACGACGTCGGCGTCGCGGAAGAATGCGACGAAGCGGTCGGTGTCCTCGGGATCGGCGAGCGTGTGCTCGGAGTCCGTGGAGTAGACCACCGTGTGGCCGCCGCCGGTGAAGCGATAGCCGTAGGAATCGCCGGCGTGCCGCTGCAGCAGGAGTTCCACCTGCATGTCCGCGATGTCGTGGCGTCGTCCGGGCTCGAGCCGGACGAATTCGATGGTCGCGCCGAGGGCGGAGAAATCGACGGGGAAGGAGGGCGCCGCCTGCTGCCGGCGCAGCGCCGCCTCGAGTTCCTCGTGCCCGCCGTAGATGACGATGCGGTTGCCCGGGCGGTACGCCGGCACGAAGAACGGGAACCCCATGATGTGGTCCCAGTGCACGTGCGACATGAACACGTGGAACGTCTGGGGGGTGGACCCGTGGCGCGCGAGCACGCTGCCGCCGAACGGCCGCACCCCGGAGCCCAGGTCGCAGATGACGTAGTCGGGCCCGCCGGTGACGAGCTCGACGCACGGGCTGTGGCCACCGAAGGTGCCGCGCATCGCGAACGGCAGGCCGTCGACGTAGGCCGCGAGCTCCTCGTCGGTCGCGAACGCGCGGCCCTGCGCGCCGCGCAGCGCGGCCAAGATCTTCGCGCGGACGGTGTCCGCGGTGAGCGCGACGGGCAGCGACCCGCGGGTGCCCCAGAAGCGGACGCGTTCCATCGGTCAGCCGGCGGCGTAGGCCTTTGCCGCCGCGGGCGACACGGCGGCCAGCGCGTCGCGCACCGTCGGGAAGACGTCGACCACCATCCGGAAGCGCGCGATGTCGAAGATCTCCGCGACCGCGGGCTGCAGGCCGGCGATCGCCATCCTGCCCTGGCGCCCGCGCACGCCCTTCGACGCCATCATGAGCACGCGCAGGCCCATGCTGCTGATGTATTCGACGCCGCCGAAGTCGAGCACCAGCGACGTGGCGGCCCCCGGCGCCCCGGTGACGAAGGGGGCCAGCGCTTCCTGCAGCCGGACGGCATTGGGATGGTCGATCTGGCCGGCGGGCACGGCGAGGACGACGTCGGCGAGCGTGCGGCTGGTGAAATCCACGGGGGCCTCCCGGTGCGATCGGCTGGGGCGGATTATAGCGGCCGGTCGCCGTCGTGCCGGCCGTCCGGATGGACGCGCGGCACCCCGGCTAGCGCCCGGCCCACGGCATGACCGGCACTGCCGAGATCGCGTTCATCGGCGAGCCCTCGAGCACGCGCTTGCTGATCGCGACGTAGACCAGCGTGTTGCGCTTGGCGTCGAACATGCGGATCACCTTCGTGTTCTTGAAGATGAGCGACGTGCTCTCGTTGAAGACGCTCTTCTCGCGGTCGAGGTCGGCCGGCAGCGTGATCGGCCCGTACTGGTGGCACGTGATGGAGAAGCGCGACGGGTCCTCGGCGACGCCGGCGGCGCCCTTCCAGCCGCCGGTCTTCGCCTGGCTGATGTGGCAGGTGACGCCGTCGATGTCGGGGTCGTTGAACGCGGACACGCACACCTTGTCGTTGGGCGAGAAGAGTCGGAACGTGGTCGACGTGCAGCCGACTTCCTCCGCGCGGGCGGCGGTGGCGAGGACGAGGAGCAGGGCGGCGAGGGCGGAGCGGACGAGCGCGGGGGCCATGGCAGGGGACCGGAGTGAAACCGCGATCATAATCACCGGTGCCGGTCGCCGGGTGCGCGTGCGCGTCCGGACGCGTTGCGCAAGGAGGCGGGCTTCCGCGAAGATGGCGGGATGATCCCGCTGCCGCACGACCGTACGCCGCTGTTGCCTGCCGACCCGAAGGCGCCGTGCGGCCACCTGGCCCCGGTGCTCGCGGATCTGGTCGGGCGCGGCGCGCGCGTGCTCGCGACGCCGGCGGAGCCTGGCGGGTACCGGAGCGTGCTGCTCGACGTTCCGCTCGTTCGGGACGACGTCGGCGCACGCTTCGACCTGCCCGGCTTCGTCACGTGGGGGTGGGCCGATCCCCACTACGGCACCGGCAACACCCTGAGCTGCACCGTCTGCCGGTGCGCGCTGGAAGGATGCTTCGATCCGCGCGATCCGGCGCGCTCGCTGGGTCTTGCGCCCGGCTCGGCTTGACCCATCCCGGGCGCCGCGCTAGCCTGCGCGCGCGCCTCGCCCGGCAGACGGCTCGCCTGCATGCCGCCGCCGTCGCCCTCGCGAGGTCGTCCCCGCGCCTGTCATGCAACTCTACTTCCATCCGGGCAACGCCAGCCTCGCCCCGCACATGGTGCTGGCCCAACTGGGCATTCCGTTCGAACTCGTGTGGGTCGACCGCGAGAACGGCGCCCATCGCACGGAGGCCTACCGCCGCTTGAATCCCAACGGCCAGATCCCCGTCCTCGTCGACGGCGGGACGGTCGTGTACGAGAGCGCGGCCATCTGCCTGTGCCTCGCCGACCTGCATCCGGCGGCGGGACTCGTGCCCCCGCCTCAGACGCGCGAGCGTGCGCAGTGCTACCAGTGGCTGATGTGGTGCACCAACACGCTCCAGCCGGCGCTGATGCAGTACTTCTATCCCGAGCGCTACGTGGAGGGTGACGACGCCGCGACCGCCGGGCTGCTCAAGGCGCGGGCCGAGGCCCGTGCCGGCGCGATGCTCGACCTCCTCGACGACCATCTCGCGGCGCACGGTGCGCAGTGGTTCCTCGGGCCGTCGTTCACCGTCGTCGATCCCTACGTCCTGATGCTGGGCCGTTGGTCGCGCGGTTTCCGTCGTCCCGCCCGCGACCGGTCGCACCTCGGCCCCTACCTGCGGCGCGTCCTCGCGCGGCCGGCGATCGCCGGCGTCTTCGCGACGGAGAAGATCGCGCCACCGCTGGTGTAGCGATCCGCGCGCGTGCCCGGCGCGTCCATGTCCCACGGGCGGGAAAACACGTGCCACGGCTCGCGTGATTGGCCCATAATGCGCGGGCCTTGCCTGTAACGCTACCTGTGGCTGGGGCGTCGCGTGCACGCACGCGCGGCGCATTCCACGCCACTCCATCGAAGAACAAAGGGGAGGAAAGCGATGCACACGTTCGTCTCGAAGTCGATGCTGCTTTGCGGTTCGCTGTTGTTGGCCATGGGGGTTGCGGCGCAGGCGCCGGCGCCGGCCGCGCCGCCGGCACCCCCCGCCGCCGGCGGCACGGCCGACGGCACGCCGTTCGACATTCCCTACGGCATGCCGATCAACCTCGAGACCGCGAAGAAGCTCGTCGCCGCCGTCGAGGCCGAGGCGGCCAAGCATCGCTGGAAGCTCAACATCGCCGTCGTCGACACCCACGGGGATCTCGTCCACTTCTCGCGCATGGACGGCGCGCAGCTCGCGTCGGTCGGCATCTCGCAGGGCAAGGCGCGCACGGCCGCGCGCTTCCGGCGCGAATCGCGGCTCTTCTACAACGCGTACGAGACCGGGCATCCGTACGTGGGCACGCTCGACCCGACGCTCATCGCCTCGCCGGGTGGCTTTCCGATCGTCGAAGGCGGCAAGCTGATCGGCGCGATCGGCTGCAGCGGCGGCACCGGCGACCAGGACGCGGCCGCCTGCAAGGTCGGCGCCGACCTCGTGAAGTGACCGCACGCGCGTGAGGATGCGCCCTGCCGCTCCGGTCGCGGCAGGGCGCCGTGAACGCGGCCGGCGGGAGGGCGTGCGGTGAGGGTCCCGGTCATCGCTGCGCTGCCGCGTTGGGTCCGGCCCGCCGTCGCCGGCACCTACGGGCTCACGCTCGCCGAGAACCTGTGCACGCTCGCGTATCCGGCCCTCACCGGATTCGCCGTCGACGGTCTCCTGCGGCAGAGCTACCGGGCACTGGCCGCGCTGATCGCGGTGTGGCTGCTGCACCTCGCGGTCTCCTTCGTCCGGCAGCGCTACGACACGCGCGTGTTCATGGCGCTGTACGCGCATCTGGCGGTGCGCACGGTCGCCGAGCAGCAGGCGCGTGGCCACGACACCAGCGTCGTGTCGGCGCGGGTGGAGATGATGCGCGACATCGTCGCGTTCTTCGAGACCGACGTGCCGGCGATGTTCCACCAGGGCGTGGCGATCGTCGGCTCGCTCGTCATGCTGTTCACCTACGACGTCGACGCCGGCTTCCTCGCGATGGCGGTGCTGCTGCCGATGGCGTTCGTCAACGCGTGGTACTGGCGGCGCGCGGTGGCGCTGCACCGCGGGCTCAACGACCAGATCGAGCGCGAGGTCGCCGACATCCAGTCGGCGCGCATCCTGCGCCTGCGGCGCCACTTCGGCCGGGTCCGGCGCTGGAAGGTGCGGCTGTCGGACAGCGAGAGCTGGACGTGGGCGGTGACCGAACTCGCCACGATCGCCGCGCTGGTGGTCATCCTGATCGACTTCACGCGCTCCCCCGGCTTCACGGCGGGGGCGATCTACGCGGTGCTCGCCTACGTGTACGACTACCTCGAAGGACTCAACCACGCGCCGACGCTGGTGAACAACCTGGCGCGGCTGCGGGACGTGCGCGCCCGGCTGCGGGAATGAGCCCGCGCGTCGCCGACGGCGTTGCCATCGGCGGATGAGCACTGTCCAACCCACGCACGACACCGGTTCCGTGCCCGGGACCTTCCGCCCGCTCGCCGCTGCCATCGTCCTCGACCCGGAACTCGCGACGCACGCGTGGCGGCGGCCGCCCGTAACCGCCGGAACGCCGTCGGCCCCGTCACAATGCGGCTTCCGGCCCTTCGGGTCACGCACGGAGCACTTCCTCATGGCACACCCGGCCCCGAACACCGTTTGCCTGTGGTACGACCGCGACGCGCTCGACGCGGCGACCTTCTACGCGCAGACCTTCCCCGATTCCTCCGTCGGCGCCGTGCACCGCGCGCCGGCCGACTATCCCTCCGGCAAGGAGGGCGACGTCCTCACCGTCGAGTTCACCGTGCTCGGCATCCCGTGCCTCGGCCTGAACGGGGGACCCGCCATCAAGCACAACATGTCGTTCTCGTTCCAGGTCGCGACGCGCGACCAGGCCGAGACCGACCGCTACTGGAACGCGATCGTCGGCAACGGCGGCAGTCCCAGCGCGTGCGGCTGGTGCTCGGACCGGTGGGGCATCTCGTGGCAGATCACACCGGTCGCGCTCACGCAGGCGGTGACCCATCCCGACCGCGCGGTGGCGAAGCGCGCGTTCGCCGCAATGATGGCGATGGGCAAGATCGACGTCGCGGCGATCGAGGCGGCCGTGCGCGGGTGAGCCCGCGGACGCCGCGCGTCCACGGGCCACCCGCTTGCCTCACTTCACCCGCCTGGCCGTGCCCTGGAACACGTTGTTGGGCGGACTGACCTGGATCAGCTGCACCGTGTCGCCGGTCGGTCCCTCGACGTAGAGCGCGAACATCACGCCGTTGCCGTCGAAGAAGTGGAGCCTGCCGGTGCAGTCCTCGTTGACGATGTACGCGCTGGTGGCGGCCGACGGCGGCGGCTGCAGGATGCCGCCGGTGTCGCCGAACGGGTTGGCGACGACGGCGCTCGGCACCGTCAGCGTCCCGTCGCCGTTGAAGGCGATGACCTCGAGGATCGCCTTCGGCACCCACGGCGTGCCGGGGCCGCTCGACGACGGGCGCGTCGATCCCGTCGCGGTGAACACGTACCTGCCGTTCAGCATCTCGGGCCCGCACTTGGTGTCGGCCTGCGCGACGCCGGCGGTGGACAGGGCGAGCAGCGCGGCGACGCCGGCGGCACGCAGCGGTGGGGAGGGGCTCCTGCGGTTCATGGCGGTTTCCTTCGCTCGTGGTGGGATGGCACGGGGGGTGGCGCCGCCGCGGGACCGGGCCCCGCGCGATCGGCGTGAGCGCACGTTAGCCACGCGCGGACCCCGGCCGGCGACGTTGCGACGGACGCGGCCGTACGCAGCGCGAAACGGGGTGCAGGAGGCGCGAATGCGCGGCGCCCTGCCGCACCCCGGGACGGTGCCGCCGGCCGCCCGGTCCGGCAGGGGACCGCGGCCCTCCCGGCCGATCCCGGCGCGCTACGCCTTTCGTGTACTGGACCGCCCGCCGCCGACCGCCTTAGGCTCGCGGGGCCGGTGGCCGGGTCGGAGTGCGCGCGACCGCGGCCGCGAGTCACGCCGGCCAGTCCGCCCGCCCGCGGGACGCGCCCCGCGGCCGCCGGGCATCATCACGACCACAGGGGAGCGAGCGCGATGGACGCCGTGATCATTCCGTTCGTCAAGGCGCTGCTCCTCGTCCCGGTCACGCTGCTGCCGATCATCAACCCGCTCAGCACGGCGCCGATCTTCGCCGCGACCGTGGGTGCCGATGCGCGCATGTCGGAGCGGCTCGCGCGGCAGGTGGCGATCAACAGCTGGTACGTGATCGTGGTGTCGATCCTGGTCGGCACCTACGTGCTGGCGCTGTTCGGCATCTCGCTGCCGGTGGTGCGGATCGGCGGGGGCCTGCTCGTCGCGTCGACGGCGTGGCGCATGCTCCACCGCACGGACGACGACGACGTGCACGTCGCGGCGGCGGCGGTGACGACCGAGATGCCGTACGCGGAACTGGTGCGCAAGAGCTTCTTCCCGCTCACGTTCCCGCTCACGACGGGACCCGGCACCATCGCGGCCTCGATCGCGCTGGGGGCCGGGGAGCCGAGCTCGCCCGCGCACTACGTCGCGGGGGTGCTGGTCGCCGCGGGCGGCGCGGCGCTGGCGGCCGTGTGCCTCTACCTCATCTTCCGCAACGCGAGCCGCGTGCTCGCGCGGCTGGGGGACGTCGGCACGCTGGTGATGATGCGCCTGATGGCGTTCATCCTGCTGTGCATCGGCATCCAGATCATGTGGAACGGCTGGGCGGAACTCAACGCCGTCCCGCACTGACCGACGCGCCGCGCCGGCCCGGCGGGCCTAGGGTCCCGCGAACGCCTGTCCCTCGCCGTCGTCGGGCAGCAGGGTCGAGAGCACCGCCTCGACGCGCACCGGCAGGCCGGGCGCGCGGGTGCGGGCCACGTTGTTGCCGGACGGTCCGGACGGATGCGTGATCTGCTCGTCGACCCTATCGAGCAGATACGGGAAGAACGGGTTGGACGGCAGCCGCGTGAGGAAGTCCTGGTCGACGACGAGCGTCCCGCGCTCGCCGCGCGCGTTCATCGCGCCGAGGTTGTAGCCGAAGTCGTCCTTGGTCTTCGGGTCCGGCGTGAGCCCGTACAGCGGGTCGTCCATCGGGATCGGGATCGCGAGGTGCGACAGCGAGAAGATGCCCGTGGGATAGACGAGGTCGAGCGGCCGCGTCGCGGTGGCGAGCTGGCCGGGCGCGATGGTGCGTTCGACGACGGCGGCCTCCTGGTCGCTGGTGTTGCCGATCACCGTGAAGCGGTACGGCTGCGGCACCGTGGGCGCGAGGCGCTCCACGGCGACGTGCGCCGACGGCCGCATCAGCGGCAGGAATTTCACCGTCCGATTGACGTCGAACAGCACGATCTCGCTGCCGTTGTCGGGCAGGTAGTCGTACAGCGCGGTCAGGATCGCCGGCGTGCTCACCGTGAAGTCGATCACCGACTGGAAGGTCAGCACCGGCGGCAGCGCGTCGAGCTTGCCGTCGCGCGCGAGGCGCTGGATCTGCGCCTGCAGCGCGTCCGTGAGGCGGAACGATTGCCGTGCGCCGTTGACCGGGAACGAGTTGTACTTGAACGGGTTGAACTCCGCGACCACCGACAGCCACGCGGCGTTCGCGAACGGCGGCAGCAGCGCGGGCAGGCCGGCGAGGCCGGCGAAGCGCGCGAAGCGGGTGATGCCGATCATCGGCGTCACGAGGATGAGCCGGTTGGCGCGCGGCAGCGCCGGGTCCTCGAGCGCGTCGAGCGAGTACTTCATCGCGAGCGCGCCGCCGTTGGAGAAGCCGACGAGGTGCAGCGGCGCCGGCGCGGGCACCCGCCGCCGCGCCTCGCGGATCGCGAGGCGGGTCGCCGCCATCCAGTCCTCCCAGCGCACGTCGGTGAGGCCCGCAGGCACCGTGCCGTGACCCGTGAGGCGGATCCCGATCGCGACGAAGCCGCGGTCGCGGTAGCGCTTGGCGATGTGCCGCAGGCTGTACGGCGAGTCCGTGAGCCCGTGCAGCAGCACCACGACGCCCACCGGCGTGCCCTCCGGCTCCATCACGTACGAGCGGTTCCAGTCGCGCGCGAACTTGGCCGGATAGACGGGGCTGCCCTCGAAGTAGCGGTTGATCGGCGCGCGCTCGTCCGGGGCGAGCTTCTGGCTCACCTCGGTGCGCAGGCTCGCCATGATCTGGTTCTCCTGGGCGACGTAGGCGGCCCAGTCGGATTTGTCGAGCGCCTCGGCCTTGAGTTCCTTCGGCACGAACGTGTGCCACGGGTGCAGCGGCGGGCCGTCGAGCGAGCGCCACGCGCGCATGCCGAGCGCCCCCGCACCGACGGCCAGCACCACCACGAGTCCCCACTTCAGTACGGAGCGCAGTCTGTTCACGGGAGGGCGGGGGCGGTGGGCGAAGGGGAGGGAGCCGCGGGCACGCGAAGCGTGCAGCGGAACCTGCGAGCTTAGCAAACCCGGCCATCGCTGGCGCGCCGACGGGGCCGGTAGAGACCCGCGAATACCCCTAAACGTTGGTGTACCGGCGCGCGCGACCGCGGCTGCGACAATGTGCATTGTCGTCGCGCAGACCGCCCGCCCGGGGCCGACGCACGGCGGCAGGGGAGAACGCAATGCAACTTCGTTGGCGCCGGTGGATCGTGGCCGCGGGCCTCGCGTGGGCGACGGGCGCTGCGGCGCAGACGGCGGTCACCACTTCGGCCGTGAACGTGCGCGCCGGACCGGACCGCAGCTTTCCGCTCGTGACCTGGCTGCGCGGCGGCACGCCGGTGACCGTCATGGGCTGCCTCGACGGCTGGCGGTGGTGCGACGTGATCGCCGGGCGCGACCGCGGCTGGGTGCATGCGAGCTACCTCGCGTTCCCGTGGGGCGGCAGCACGGTGACCATCCTGAATGGCGGACCGACGCTCGGGCTGCCGCTGGTCACGTTCTCCGTCGGCAGCTACTGGGGGGCGCATTACCGCGGCCGGCCGTGGTTTCCGAACCAGCGCTACTGGGACAGCCGGTGGCAGCGCCACCCGCCGCCGCCGGTGTGGCGACCGCCGCCGCCGCGCCCGCCCGCGGCGCGCCCGCCGTCATCGCGTCCGCCGTCCGGGTCGCGGCCGCCCGGGGGCTCGGGGCGCCCGCCGTCGGGCCGGCCGCCCCAGCAGACGCCGGTGCCGTTGCCGGTGCGGCCGTGAGCCGGTCGTGGACGAATCCGGGCTCGGCCACCGGCACGGGCCGGGCCGCGCGCCGGCTGCGAACCGCCTGCCTCCTCGCCGGACGGCGCGAAGTGCGCGATGATCGCGCCGTGACGACCGCTCCTGTGCAGGCGCCCGCCGCATGAATCCGCATCCGATCCTGACCCGCCGGGAGTTCGGCGTCGCCGCCGGGCTCGCGGCCCTGACGTTCTTCTGGATCGTCATGCCGCCGATCCCGCAGTCCGGCGACTACCACGGCTTCGCCGACAGCCGCGCGTTCCTCGGCATCCCGAACGCCGCCGACGTCCTCTCGAACCTCGGCTTCCTCGCCGTCGGGCTGCTCGGCATCGTGCGCCTGCAGCGCACGCCGCGGCCGCTGACGCCGGCCGTGCGCGTCGGCCTGTACGTGTTCTTCATCGGCCTGTTCCTCACCTTCTTCGGATCGTCGTACTACCACTGGCGGCCGACCGACACCACGCTCGTGGTCGACCGCCTCGCGATGACCATCGTGTTCGCGGGCGTGTTCGGGGCGCTGGCCGGCGAGCGCATCAGCGAGCGCTCCGGCCTCGTCGTGCTGCTGCTGATGCTGGTCATCGGTCCCGCGAGCGTGCTGTACTGGCAGGCGACCGGCGACCTGTCGCTGTACGCGGTCGTGCAGTTCGGCGGCATGGCGGCGATCCTGCTCGTGCTGAGCTTCACGCCGCGCGGCGCCGACCCGTTCCCGTGGTGGGCGCTGATCGCGTGGTACGCGGTGTCCAAGGTGGCCGAGGCCGGTGACCTGCTCGTCTGGAACGCGACCCGCGAGGTGATCGCCGGCCACGCGATCAAGCACCTCGCCGCGGCTGCGGGCGGCCTCGCCATCGCGAACGCGCTGCGCGGGCCGAAGCGCGCCGCATCGACGCCGCGCGCGACCGCGCACCGCGGCGCGCGCTAGTCGCGCCGGCGCGACTAGCCTACGTGAGGTCGCCCGAGCGCGACAGCAGGATCGCGACCGGACGCGTGCTGCGGAACTCCGACAGCGCGATCACCATGACGGCAGTGAGCGGCACCGCGAGGAATGCCCCCGGGATCCCCCACAGGCCGGACCACACCGTCAGGCTCGCGAGGATCGTGAACGTCGACAGGTTGAGGGAGTTGCCGAGCAGGTACGGGTCGAGGAAATTGCCGATCACGAACTGCACGACGGTCAGCGCCGCGAGCAGCGCGACCACCGTGCCGAGGTCGGCGAACTGCACCACGGCGAGCGAGACCGGCAGCACGACGCCGAGGAACGACCCGAGGTAGGGCACGTAGTTCAGGAGCCCGATCAGGAGCGCCCAGAAGAGCGCGAGCTCGAGTCCGAAGTACAGCATCACCAGCCAGCTCACGAAGGCGAGCAGGGCGCTCACGAGCGTCTTGAGGGCCAGGTAGCTGCCGATGCGCGCGTTCATGCTCGCGACCAGCGTGCGGATCCGCGCGACGGCCTGCGCATCCGGGAACATCCGGTCCACCTTGCCGGGGAAGTGCACCCGCTCCGCGAGGATGAACACCACGTAGAGCAGGACGACGATCGTGCTGCCGACGATCGCCGTCGCCGCGCCGACCGAGGTCCCGATCAGCGCCTGCACGTTCACCTGGCCGGCCAGCGCCTGCCAGAGCATCCGCCACGACGGCTCGTCCTCCATGCCGAAGCGCGCCGCCACGCCCTGGATCGAGGCCAGCAGCGACGCCTCGTACTTCGGCAGTGACGCGATCACGCGGTCGATGTTCGCGAGCAGCACGAGGACGACCCCGGCGAGGGCGGACAGCGCGAGCAGGATCGCGAGCGCGAAGCGCAGCCGCGGCGACAGCAGCGGGCCGAGCCCGGGGATGCCGCCGACCAGCCGCGTGAGCCCGAGGATCACGTACACGACCAGGCCGGCGAACACGATCGGCACGAACACGCCGCGGCCGATGTACAGCAGCCAGCCGGTCATGAGCGCCAGCGCGAGGGCGTAGACCGCGGTCCGCAGGCGCGTCGCCTGGCTCATGTCAGTCGGTCAGTGCACCCGGGGGCCGCGTCCGCCACACGTCGGGGCGCTGGGCCAGGGCAAACCCCACGTCGTAGAGCGCGCGCATCGCGACGGGGTCGAACACCTCCTCGGGCGTGATGTTCACGTCCTCGGGAATCGTCACCCAGCGGAACCCGGCGTTCGAGTTGCGCGCCACCGCGTGGATGCGGAAGAGGTCGCCGATGATGCCTGCGCGGCCGGTCGCGTCCAGCACCCGCAGCGCGATGTTGGACACGGTGCGCCGCGTGGGGGCGAGCTCGCGCAGCAGCTGCCCGTTGTGGACGATGTAGATGTCCTCGCGGGCCTCGCGGACCTCGCGGCGGCGGCCCTCGCGCAGCGCCGCGGGCCGGAACAGCCCCTCGCTGTAGAACACCCGGGCCGCGACGGCGCCGTCGACGTGCATCTCGTCGTACTGGCGACCGCCGGCGCTGACGTCGAAGAACACCGGCGGGAAGACGACGGGGATCGACGCCGACGCGAGCATGACCTGGCGGAACAGCGCGACCGCCTCCGGCCGCCCGGACGCCGCGATGAGCCCCATGTTCCACACCACGAAGCGCAGCGAATCGAGGTCCACGGTGCCGATGTAGAGGCGCCTACCGTTCCGGTGCGCGTCGGCCACCCGCTGCACGAGCGCGGCGTCGACGTGCTGCTCGATCAGCGCGACCAGCGGGCTCGAGTCGGCCAGCGCGTCGCTCGTGAGCGCCCGCGCGGCGATCCGCACCATCGACCCGACGATGAAGATGTCGCTCGACGAGGTGGTCGTGTAGAACTCGCGCAGCGCGGCGTCGTACCCGGGCCCGAGGAACGCGAACGGCGCCATCAGCGCGCCCGTGGACACGCCCGTGACGATCTTGAACACGGGGCGGCTGCCGGTCTTCGTCCAGCCGTTCAGCAGGCCCGCGCCGAACGCGCCGTTGGCGCCGCCGCCGGACAGCGCGAGGTGCGCGTAGTGGACGAAGCCATCGGGGCCGACGGGGAAATCCGCGACGGACTCCTGCGCGAACGAGAGGGCGAAGTCGTCCTCCATCGCCTGGCTCGGGCGGCCGGCCCATGCCCGCACGTCGGGCATGCCGGGGATGACCGCCTGCGGGGCGAGTTCGGGCGGGACTGGGTTGCGCAGCAGGGTGCTGCACCCGGCGAGGAACAGGAGGGCGAGCAGCGCGCCGCCGCGGGCGAACTGCACCGCAAGGCGCTGGAGCGTGGTCAGGGACATGGCAGGTCGTCGGCGCATGCCCCGCCGGGGGCGGGGCGGCGCGCAGGTCGGGCGGGCAGGGGTCGGCGCAAGCGGGCGCGGGATGCCCGATCGTAACCCGGCGCCGGCCGTTACGGCGCGGCCGGCGTGGTCGCGGGCGCGGCGGCCAGGCCCGTGCCGCGCGCCGCGATGTCGACCCAGCCGCCGCCCATCGCCTGGTACACCGCGACGAGCTGCGTGTAGCGCTCGGCCTGCAGCCGCACCGCCGCGAGCTCGGCCGCGAACAGCTCGTTGTCGGCGATCAGCACCTCGAGGTAGCCGACGATGCCCTTGTCGAACTTGAGCCGCGCGAGGCGCGCGAACTCGCGCAGCTGGCGCACGCGCTCGGCCTGCATCGCGAATTCGTCGATCTTCTTCTGCGAGCCGGTGAGCGCGTCGTTGGTCTCGCGGAACGCGTTCAGGATCACCTGCTGGTAGACGAGGGTCGCCTGCTGCTTCTGGGCCTCGGCGGACTGCACCTGGCCCGCGATGCCGCCCGCCGTGAAGATCGGTCCCGTGATGCCCGCCGCGAGGAGCCACGCTGTCGCCGGTCCCGTCAGGAAGCTGCCGAACGCGGTGCTGGCCGAGCCGAGCGCGCCGGTGAGGTTGATGGTCGGGTAGTACAGCGCGCGCGTCGCGCCCACGTTCGCGTTGGCGGCGACGAGGTTCTGCTCGGCCTGCAGGATGTCCGGGCGCCGCTCGAGCAGCGTGGCCGGCAGGTCGGCGGGAATGAGCGGCGCGATGAGCTGGTCGATCGTCTTGCCGCGCGGGATCGGGCCGGAGTTGCGGCCGAGCAGGATCGAGATCAGGTTCTCCTGCGCGGCGATCGCCTGCTCGAACGCCGGGATCGCGGCCAGCGCCTGCTGGTACTGCGACCGGATCTGCGTGACCTCGGACTGCGACACGATGCCGGCCTTGAAGCGCAGGTCGAAGATGCGCGCGGTCTCGCCGAACGCCGCGGCCGTGGCGCGCGCGATCTCGAGCTGCCGGTCCTGCGCGCGCAGCACGATGTAGCTCGACGCGACGTTCGCGACGACGGTGAGGATCACGCCGCGCTGCGCCTGCTCCGTCGCGTACACCTGCGCCTGCGCCGCTTCGGTCAGGCGGCGCACGCGCCCGAAGAGGTCGAGCTGCCACGAGGCGCCGAGCGAGGCCTCGTAGAGCGTGAACTGGTTGCTGAACGGTTCGGGGATCGGCGGCTGCCCGACGCGGCTCGCCTGCGCGCGGCTCGCGGCCGCGCCGTACCCGACCTGCGGGAAGAGCTGCGAGCGGGTCGCGACCAGCGCGCCGGCGAACTGCTCGACGCGCGCGGCCGCGATGCGGATGTCGCGGTTCTCGCGCAGCGCGGTCGCGATGAGGTCGTCGAGCATCGGGTCGCGGAACTGCTCCCACCACGCCGTGTTCGCGACGTCCGCGGCCTTGGGGTAATCGATGCGCCACGCGGCCGGGGTGTCGATGGCCGGGCGCGCGTAGTCCGGACCCACGGTGCACGCCGCGGCGAGAAGGGCGGCACCGAGTGCGCAGGCGAGGCGGAGCTTCGGCATGCGGGCGGCGGACGGGAAGGGAGGCGCAGCGATGGGCACGAGGCGGCGGCCGTCGTTGACGCGGCCGGAACATGAGGGGAGCCGGTCGATTTTCGCAATGAAAGGCGGGGTGCGCAGGTACACGAAAGTTTAGTCGGCGCCGCTGCCCCTGCGCTACACTGTTGCAGTGCAGCGAAGCGTTCGCCGCAGGGAGATCGACACCTGCACGGCGCAGCGCACCATGCGCGCGCAAATCTCGGGGAGAAGTCAGTGGCACAACGCAAGGCGACACCCAAACCGGCCCGGCGCACCGCCGGCACGAAGACCCGGCTGGCTGGAAAGCGCGGGGAGGGTCCGGTTCCCGTCGATCTCGGCCTGCAGGGCGGTGGCGCGCACGGCGCGTTCACCTGGGGTGTGCTCGACCGCCTGCTGGAGGAGCCGTGGATCGTCTTCGACGGCATCTCCGGCACCTCGGCCGGCGCCATGAACGCGGTGGTGATGGCGGACGGCCTCGCCGCCGGCGGCCCGGAAGGGGCACGCGCGGCGCTGGAGGCGTTCTGGCAGCGGGTGTCCGAGGCCGGGCGCATGAGCCCGCTGCGGCGCGGCCCGCTGGAGGTCATCACCGGCAGCTGGACCCTCGACTACTCGCCGGTGTTCGCCGCGTTCGACATGGCCGCCCGCGTGCTCTCGCCGTACGACACCAACCCGCTCGGCGGCAACCCGCTGCGCGGCATCCTCGAGGCCTCGGTCGACTTCGAGCGCCTCGCCAGCGCGAAGACCAAGCTCTTCGTGACCGCCACCAACGTGCGCACCGGCAAGGGCCACATCTTCCGCAACGCGCAGCTGACGCCGGACGTGCTGCTCGCGTCCGCCTGCCTGCCGACGCTCTTCCAGGCGGTGGAGATCGACGGCGAGGCGTACTGGGACGGCGGCTACGCCGGCAATCCGTCGATGGCGCCGCTGATCCGCGAGTGCTCCGCCTCCGACACCATCCTCGTGCAGATCAACCCGATCGAGCGCCCGGGCACGCCGCGCTCCGCGCGCGAGATCCACAACCGCCTGAACGAGATCGCGTTCAATTCGGTGCTGATCAAGGAGATGCAGGCGGCCGCGCTGCTGCGCAAGGTCACCGACCCCGGCACGGGCGAAGGGGCGATCTGGGCGCGGATGCGCGTCCACCGGATCGCGAGCGACGTGATGCTCGACCTGGGCTACTCGTCCAAGCTCATCTCCGAGTGGCCGTTCTTCTGCATGCTGCGCGACGAGGGCCGCAAGGCCGCGGCCGAGTTCCTCGGAGCGCATGCGAAGGACCTGGGCGTGCGCTCCACGCTCGACCTCGACGCGATCATCGCGGAGGACTAGCCATGGCCATCGGTCTCCTCGGCATCCTCGCCGGGCTGGCGGTGCTGGTCGGGTTCTCGTTCCGCGGCTGGTCGGTGCTGGTCCTCGCCCCGATCGCGGCGTTGGTCGCAGCGGCGGCGGCGCGCGATCCGCTGCTCGCGAACTGGACGATCACGTTCATGGGCGCGGCCGCGGGCTTCATCCTGCAGTTCTTTCCGCTGTTCCTGCTGGGCGCGGTGTTCGGCAAGCTGATGGAGGACAGCGGGTCGGTCAGTTCGATCGCGCAGTGGATGACGCAGACGCTGGGTCCGAAGCGCGCGATACTGGCGGTGGTGCTGGCCGGCGCGCTCGTCACGTACGGCGGCGTGAGCCTCTTCGTCGCGTTCTTCGTGCTGGTCCCCATGGGGCAGGCGCTCTTCCGCGACGCGGGCATTCCCAACCGCTTGCTGCCGGCCGCGGTGGCGCTCGGCACCTCGACGTTCACGATGTCGGCGGTGCCCGGCACGCCGGCGATCCAGAACGCGATCCCGATGCCGTTCTTCGGCACGACGCCGTTCGCCGCCCCCGGGCTCGGGCTCGTCGCGACGGCGATCATGCTGGCATTCGGCCTGTGGTGGCTCGGCCGGGCGGAAGGTCGCGCGCGCACCGCCGGCGAGGGCTTCGGGGTGGCCGTGCCGCCGCAGCCGCTCGACGAGGCGGAGACGCCGATCCGTGAGCGCGCCGTCACCGCGAGCGCGTTCGACCCGTCGGAACTGGAACACGGGCAGAAGCCGGCCGGCGTGCCCGGCCCGTTCGTCGCGGCGCTCCCGCTCATCGTCGTGATGGTGGTGAACCTGGTCGCGTCGCTGATCGTATTGCCGCGCCTCGACCTCGCGTTCCTCAAGGACCCGCGCTGGGGTGGCGAGGGCGCGGCCGCGGCGACCGGCGTCTGGTCGGTGCTGGTCGCACTCACGGCGGCGATCGTGGTGCTCGTGGTCGCGAACCGGAGCCGGCTGCCCAAGCTGCGCGAGACGGTCGACGCCGGCGCGTCGGCGTCGGTGCTGCCGGTGCTCAGCGTGGCGAGCCTCGTCGGCTTCGGCGCGGTGGTCGCGGCGATGCCCGCGTTCGGGGTGGTGCGCGAATGGGTGCTCGGCATCGGCGGCGGTCCGCTGGTCTCGCTCGCCGTCGCCACCAACATCCTCGCGGCGCTGACGGGGTCCGCGTCCGGCGGCCTCACGATCGCGCTGGAGTCGCTGGGCGGGCCGTTCCTGAAGATGGCGCACGACCTGGCACTCGACCCCTCGCTGCTGCACCGGGTCGCGGTGATCGGCGCGGGCACGCTCGACAGCCTGCCGCACAACGGGGCGGTGGTGACGCTGCTGGCGGTGTGCGGATGTACCCACAAGGAGAGCTACGGCGACATCGTGATGGTCGGCGTGGTCGGGGCGATCCTCGCGCTCATCGCCGTCATCGTGCTGGGCTCGTTCTTCGGGTCGTTCTGACGGCACGTCCCGCGGCGGGCGCCGGCGTCCGCCCGGGGCCGGGAACCGCGCGCCGCGCGACACGGCAAGCGACGCAGCGCGGCAGCGCGGTGCCGTGCGCAGGCGAACGGGCCGACCGACGCGCCCGCGCCCGGTGCCGGCGCGGCGTCCTCTCCGTCGCGGGTCGCGACCGGTCGCTCGGCTTGGCCCTGGGGCCAACCCACGGCGAAATCCCCTTGCCAAGCCCGTCGAGCCCGCGCGCGATGGGTGTGTACTGGACAAGATGGTGTCTGACACCGCCCCGGAGCCCGGTGGCGCGGGCCGGAGAATGCGTCCCGGCGCGATCCAGTCCTGCTATCGTAGGCGACCCGGACGCAGGCATGGCATTTGCGAGGGAACGCCTGTCCCCATGGCGGCTGCCCGGCCCCTGATGTTGTCCCCAACAGACGTGAACCGCATCGCACTTCCGACCCTACGCGCGAGCGTTGCCGCAGGCCTCCTGCGGTGCGGCTTCGCGCTGCTGGTGCTGGTGCACGCCGTGGCGGGTCACGCCGACGACCTCCTGCCCACCGTGCAGCGGCTGGAGGCGGCCCTGCACGGCTTTCCGCAGCGCACGGCCGACGAACTCGCCGCGCTGCTGCCCCGCGCGGAAGCGGCGCCGGCGGAGACGCGCCGCTACGTGCACGCGGTCTACGGCGAGGCGCTCGTCAGCTCCGGCGACACCCTGCGCGCGGCGACCTTCGCGCTCGCGATGGGCGAGAACGCGAGCCGGGCGCACGACGACAATGGCGTCGCCGCCGCGCTGCTCATCCGCAGCGCGATCGAGGCGAAGACCGGCGACGTCGCGAAGGCGATGGCGCTCGCGCGCCAGGCCCGGGAACTTGCGACCGACGCCTACCTACGCTTCTGGGCGGCACTCGCGCTCGGGTCGTCGGCCCGGGCGACCGGCCTGACGGAGGAGAGCCTCGCCAACCTGCAGGAGGCCCTGTCGATCGCCGAGGCGGCGAACGACCCGTATCGCCGCTCGAGCGCGCTCTACCAGTTGTCCGTGCTGCACCTGCAGGTGAAGAACAATTCCGCCGCGCTGGACACGAGCCTCGCCGCCTTCGACTTCGGCAAGCAGGCGCAGAGCCCCTATGCGATGGCGACGGCGCGCATCGCCGAGTCCGCCGTGATGGAGGCCCTCGAGCGCCCGGCGCGCGAGCTGGCGGCCATGGAGGAGGCGCTGGCGATCGCGCGGGTCGCGGGCGCACCCGGCGCCGAGATGCGGGCGCTGGTGAACCTCGCCGACATCCGGCTGCGCCGCCGCCAGTACGCGGACGCCTACAGCCTCTCGAAGCGCGCGCTCGAACTCGCGCGTCCGACGGCCGATACGCAGGTTGTGGCCACCAGCATGGCCAACATGGGATTCGCGCTGATCGGGCAGGGCCGCACCGCGGAGGGCAAGGACCTCACCGAGAAGGCGCTCGCCGAGTACGAGCGCGCCGGCGCGCACGCCGAGACCGCGGAGCTGATCGCCGAGTACGCGCGCTGGCTCGAGCAGCTCAACGACTTCCACGGCGCGCTCGCGCTCTACCACCGCGAGCGCAAGCTGCGGGAGGACATCGCGCTGCAGACGCGCGAGCGGGCGCTGGCCGAAGTGCAGGAGAAGTACGAGTCGGAAAAGCGCACGCAGGAGATCAGCTATCTCAACCGTGAGAACGAGCTGAAGAGCGCCGAGCTCGCCCACCGCGCGCGGCTGCAGAGCTTCCTCTGGGTGTTCGCCGGGCTGCTCGGCGTGTCGCTGGTCGTGGTCGCGTGGCTCTACCGCAAGCTGCGGGTCACGAACCGGCTGCTCGAGCACGGCAACGCCGAGTTGAGCATCCAGAGCAGCCACGATCCGCTGACCGGGCTCTT
The DNA here is from genome assembly GCA_046347715.1 of Burkholderiales bacterium. Taxonomy (GTDB): domain Bacteria; phylum Pseudomonadota; class Gammaproteobacteria; order Burkholderiales; family Casimicrobiaceae; genus VBCG01. The sequence goes on along the minus strand of JAXMFO010000005.1, from coordinate 105,132 downwards.
CAACCGGCGGTACTTCCAGAACCACGTCGCGACGCAGGACCCGCACGCCGAGCGCCGGCGGCGCGATGACGACGGTTCGGTGCGCGCGCTCATGCTGATCGACATCGACCACTTCAAGGAAATCAACGACCGCTACGGGCACGCGATCGGCGACGCCGTGCTGGTCGCGGTCGCCAACCGGCTGCGCGAGGCGCTGCGCGAGACCGACACGATCGTGCGCTGGGGCGGCGAGGAGTTCCTGGTGTACGCCGCGACGCGGGCGGACCGCGTGGACGACATCGCGGGGCGCATCCTGCAGGCGGTGAGCGCAGACGCCATACCGGTCGACGACAAGGCGATCCGCACCACCGTCTCCCTGGGCTACATGGCGCTGCCGCTCGCGAACGCGAGCATGCCGCTGTCGTGGGACCAGGCGCTGCGGCTGGTGGACATGGCGCTCTACATCGCCAAGACCGGGGGCCGCAACCGCGCGTACGGGCTGCAAAGGCTCGTGCGCGACGACGCCGACGCGCTGGCCGCCGCCGAGCGGGACCTCGAGAATGCGTGGCGGCAGGGGCTGGTCGAACTGCAGGTGCTGTACGGCTCGTTCCCGGCGAGCGGCGGCGGAGCCGCCCCGGCGCCCGCCGATGCCGACGACGGCGACCTTCACCACGACCAGCAGATCTCGCCGGCCGCCTGACGCCCACTTCCTGCGCGCCGGGTCCCGTGCCGACGCAAGCCATGCGCTAGGATCGCGCGCTGACCGCACGTGGCGCGGCCGTTGTCGGCCGCCTGCGTGCGGCGCGCCCTCCTGTCCAACGCCATGCCGCCGCACGCCCCGGATCCCGCCCGCCCGCCGTCGCTGCCGCCGGCGGACTGCGACCTCCTCGTCGTGGGCTCGGGCGCCTCCGGGCTCGCTGCGGCGGTCACGGCCGCGTACCACGGGCTCGCCGTGGTGGTGGTCGAGAAGGACCCGGTCTTCGGCGGGGCGACCGCGTGGTCGGGCGGCTGGATGTGGGTGCCGGGCAATCCGCTGGCCCGGCGCGCCGGCATTCACGAGGATCCTGCGGGACCGCGCACTTATCTGCGCGCCGAACTCGGCCCGCGCTACGACGCCGCGCGCGTCGACGCCTTCCTCGACCACGGCCCGGGCATGGTCGCGTTCTTCGAGACGCACACCGACCTGCAGTTCGTCGACGGCAACGCGATCCCCGACATGCACTGCGACCTGCCGGGGGCCGCAACGCAGGGCCACCAGGTGATCGCCGCGCCGTTCGACGCGCGCGCCGCGGGGCCGCTCCTGCACCGGCTGCGCACGACGATGCGCGAGACGTCGCTCTTCGGCATGCCGATCATGGCGGGGCGCGACCTGTCGGCGTTCCTCGACGCGACGCGCTCGCTGCCGGCGCTGCGGCACGTCGCGGGACGCCTCGCACGCCACGCGTGGGACCTCGCCCGGCATGGGCGGGCGCTGCAACTGGTCAACGGCGTCGCGCTGGTCGCGCGCCTCGCGGTATCGGCGCAGAAGCGCGGCGTCGCGCTCGTCGCATCGGCGCCGGCCGTGCGGCTGGTGATCGAGGACGGAGCGGTGCGCGGCGCCGTGGTGTCCGTGGCCGGCGGCGAGCGCGTGGTGCGCGCGCGGCGCGGCGTGGTGCTCGCGGCCGGCGGCTTCCCGCACGACGTCGCGCGGCGCCGGGCACTCTTCCCGCGCACACCCACGGGCCACGAGCACCTCGCGCTGCCGCCGGCAAGCTGCGCCGGCGACGGCATCCGGCTCGGCGAATCGGCGGGCGGCTGGCTGGTCGAGGACCTGGCCTCGCCGGTGGCGTGGGCGCCGGTGTCGAAGGTCGTGCACCCGGACGGCAGCAGCGGGCACTTCCCGCACATCATTGACCGCGCGAAGCCGGGCGTCATCGGCGTGCTCGCGAACGGGCAGCGGTTCGTCAACGAGGCCGGCGGGTACTACGACTACACGGCGGCGATGGTCGCGGCGGCGCCGGGCGCCGCGGTGTGCTCGTGGCTCGTGTGCGATCACCGCTTCCAGCGCCGCTACGGCCTCGGCATCGCGCGGCCGTTCCCGTTCCGGCTCGCCCCTTACCTGCGCAGCGGGTACCTGCGGCGCGGCGCCACGATCGAGGCACTCGCCGCCGCGTGCGGCATCGACCCGCAGGCGTTGCGGCGCACGGTGGAGCACTACAACGAGGGCGCGCGGCGCGGCGAGGATCCCGACTTCGGTCGCGGGTCCACGCCGTACAACCGCAAGATGGGCGACCCGTCCCACGCGCCCAATCCCTGCGTCGCGCCGATCGAGCACGCGCCGTTCTACGCGGTGAAGGTGGAGCCGGGCTGCTTCGGCACGTTCGCCGGGCTGCAGACCGACGCGCACGCGCAGGTCGTCGACCGGGCGGGGCAACCGATCCCCGGCCTCTACGCGGTGGGCACCGACATGGCGAGCGTGATGGGCGGGCACTATCCGTCGGGCGGCATCAATCTCGGCCCGGCCATGACCTTCGGTTACATTGCGGGTCGCCACGCCGCGGGAGTGGCCGGCCGCTAGCCGCGGCGCGCGACCGTCGGCGAACCCGCGCCGCGCGCGGGTCCGGTTCCGTTCCGTGAGGAGTTCGTTCTTGCGTTTGTGCCTCTGCGCCGCCGTGCTGGCGGCCCTCTTCGTGTCCGCGCCGTCCGTGCGGGCGCATGCGCCGGCCGGCGAGCCTGCGGGGACGGTCCCGTGCGCGCACGATCCGTCGTGGAGCGTCGCGCAGAAGCCGTTCCGCGTCCACGGCAACACGTGGCACGTCGGTCCGCGCGGGCTGGGCGTGTTCCTCGTGACGTCGCCGGCGGGCCACGTGCTGATCGACGGCGGCATTCCCGCCAGTGCGACGCTCATCGAGGACAACATCCGCAGCCTGGGCTTCGACCTGCGCGACGTGCGGTGGATCGTCGTCTCGCACGCGCATTGCGATCACGCGGGCGGTGTGGCGCAGCTCGCGCGCGACACCGGCGCGCGGGTGATCGCCGGCGCGGGCGACGCACCGCTGCTCGCGCGCGGCGGCCGCGACGATCCGCAGTACGGCAACCGCTTCCCGTTCCCGGCGGTGCGCGTCGCGGCGAAGGCCACCGACGGCTATCGCCTGCGCGTCGGCGACCTCGTGCTGAGCGCGCACGCCACACCCGGGCACACGCAGGGCAACACCTCGTGGACGTGGCAGTCGTGCGCGGCGGACCGGTGCCTCGACGTCGCCTTCGTCGGCAGCCTCTCCGGCCCCGGCTACCGGCTGGTCGGCAATCCGCGGTATCCCGACGCCGTGCGCGACTTCGAGCGCAGCTTCGCCGTCGTTGCGGCGCTGCCGTGCGACGTGGCGCTCGCGCCGCATCCGGAGATGGTCGACTTCTGGGAACGCGTCGAACGCCGCGAGCAGGGCGTGCCGGATGCGCTCGTCGATCCCGGGCTGTGCCGCGAGTACGCGCAGGAGGCGCGCGCCGCGCTTCGCGAGGCCGTCGCGCAGGAACGCAAGGCCGCGACGCGGCGGCCGTGACCGCGGTTACTTGAGGTTCGCCGGCCCGAAGGCGCCGGGCAGCAGTTCGGACAGACGCGCGACGGTCCGCTCCGGGGCATCGCAGGCACTGACGATCACCGCATCGGGTCCGAACTCGTTGAGCACCTGCCGGCAGGCGCCGCACGGGGCGGTCGGCGTCTTCGTCGGCGTATAGATCGCCACCGCGCGGATCTGCCGCCGTGCCTCGGCGACCATCCGGAACACCGCGTTGCGCTCCGCGCAGATGGTGAGGCCGTACGACGCGTTCTCCACGTTGCACCCGGCGAACACCTGCCCGTCGTCGGCCAGCACCGCGGCACCGACGGTGAACCTGCTGTACGGCGCGTAGGCGTTCGCCGCGGCGGCCCGCGCGCGCTCGACCAGCGCGGCGAGCGCGGCGTCCGGGACCGGCGGCGGAAGGGCCGCGGACGGCTTGCCGTCCGCCGGCGCGGCGGCGGCGGGCGTGCCCGCCACCATCGCCAGTCCCGCGGCGAGCCCCGCCGCGACGATGTCCCTGCGTTCGATGCCGCCCACGTCGTCCTCCCGTGCCGATGCGCGTGACCGGCCGGCGGCGGACGCCGCGACCGGATGCACGCCATCGTAACGGATCGGCCGGCGAACGGCCGCGACCCGCGCGCGCGGCAGGCTCCCTATAATCGCTGCGCCGACCCGTCACCGTCCCACCGAGGCCGCACGCCATGCCCGATCTCCACGCGCCCATCCCGCGTTGCGCGACCCTCGCCCGCGTGCGGCGTGCCGCCGGCGCCGCGCTGCTCCTGCTGGCGGCGTCCGCACCGGCGCAGGTGCCGGTCGCGCAACTGGCGGTGCCGCCGGCGGATGCGCAGGCGTTCTCGATCGTCTCGACCGGGGGCCGGCACGGCACCGCGTCGCTGTGGACGACCGCCGACGGCACGCTGATGGGCCGCCTCTCCGTCCTGCTGCGCGGGCAGGTGTTCGAGGAGGACGAGGCGGTCCGGCTCGCGCCCGACGGCACGATCGCCCGGTACGAGCTGCGCGGCACGAGCCCGGCCGGCGACGTCGGCGAGACGTTCCGCGTCGCCGACGCCACCGCCACGTGGAAGTCGCCGTACGACGGCGGCAGCGCGCCGTACACGAAGCCCGCGTTCTACCTGCCCGCCGGATGGAGCATCGGCGCGGGCAACCTCGCGATCGAGCGCATGGTCGCGGAGCCCGGGCGGGACGTCGCACTGCTGCCCGGAGGCAAGGCGCACGTCGAGAAGCTCACGACGATCACGGTGGGCAAAGGCGCTGCACGCCAGCCGGTGACGGCGTGGGCCGTGGTGGGGATCTCCGGCACGCCGTTCCCCGTGTGGACGGACGCGCAGGGCAAGGTGTTCGCGTCGGTGGGCCCGCTGACGACGATCCGGGCCGGGTACGAGGACGCGCGGCCGCTCCTCGAAAAGGCGCAGGACGCCGCCCTCGCCGCTCGCTCGCCGATCCTCGCGCGGCAGCTCGCGACCGTGCCGGCGACGCCGGTCGCGTTCGTCGACGTGCGCGCGTTCGTCGACGGCGAGCGCTTCGCGGAGCACCAGACGGTGGTCGTGAACCGCGGCCGCATCGTGGCGGTCGGCCCGGTCGCGAAGGTCAAGGTCCCGGCGAACGCCAGGGTTGTCGCCGGCGCCGGCCACACGCTGGTCCCCGGGCTGTGGGACGCGCACATGCACGTGACGGACGACTACACGGGACCGCTCGAGCTGTCCCTCGGCGTGACGTCGCTGCGGGACCCCGGGAACATCGACGCGCTGACCCGCGCCCGCCGCGAGCGGCGCGCGGCGGGCAAGCTCCTGTTCCCGCACGTGCACGCTTCCACGCTGATCGACGGCAAGGGTCCGAACGCCGCGCAGTACGCGCGGGTCGTGACCTCGCGCGACGAGGCCGTCGCCGCCGTGCGCAAGGTGAAGGCCGAGGGCCAGGCCGCGGTGAAGATCTACGGCACGTTCGATCCGGCATGGGTCCGGGACACCGCCGCGGAAGCCCATCGCCTCGGGCTGCACGTGCACGGCCACCTGCCGGCGGGCATGCGCACGAGCGAGGCCATCGCCGCCGGCTACGACGAGATCACGCACATCTACTTCGTCGCGATGGAGGCGATGCCCGGCCCCGTGGTCGACCACTCCAACGGGATAGAGCGCTTCCAGGGCGTCGGGCGCTACATGAAGGACGTGGATCTCGACGCCGAGCCGGTGCGCTCGCTGGTCGCGACGATGGCGCAGCGCCGGATCGCGGTGGACCCGACGCTGGTGGTGGCGGAGGCGCTCTTCGTCCCGGAAGACGGCGACCTGTCGCCGGCGTACGCGCCGTACCTCGGCACGCTGCCGCCGGCGGTGGAGCGCGGCTTCCGGCAAGGCGGATTCAAGCCCGCGGAAGGCACCACGCGCGCCGACTTCCGGGCGAGCTACGGCAAGCTCCTGCACCTCGTAGGCCTCCTGCACCGCGCGGGCGTGCCCATCGTCGCCGGCACCGACGGCTCGGGCATCGAGCTCGTGCGCGAACTCGAGCTGTACGTCGAGGCCGGCTTCACGCCTGCCGAGGCGCTCGCCGCCGCCACGCTCGTGCCGGCGCGCATGGTGGGTGTGGACCGGCGCACCGGCAGCATCGCGGTCGGCAAGGACGCCGACCTCGTGCTGATCGAGGGCGACCCGTCGCGCACCATCGGCGACCTGCGGCAGACGCGCGTCGTGATGATGGACGGCAAGCTCATGGACGCGGACGCGCTGCGCACGGCCGCGGGCTTCAGCGGCCGGCCGTCACGGTGATGCGTGCGCTGGTTGCGCGCCGCGGTTGACGGCGTCCCTGCATCTGGTAGCGTCGCTGCCCATCCGCGTCCTCCTGTCCATCTTCGCAACGCCACCGTCGTGCCGACCTTCCTTCCGCTGCGCAGCGCAGCGCTGTTGACGCCCGTCACCCCCGATCCCGCGCCGCGCGCCGGCCCACGTCGCGGCCGCGGCGTGCGGCATCCCCTGCGCAACGCGGGGCACGGGTCCCGCGCGTTGCGTCACGCCATCGTTGCGGCCTTGCTCGCGCTGGCGCCGTTGGCCCACGCGCGCGACGCCGCCGTGCCCGCGCCGGCCGGTGCCGAGGCGCGCACCGCCGCGTACTTCGCGCGCATCCGCGACGACCCGCAGCGCCTCGTCCCGTTCCTGCGCGCGATGCCCAAGGGCGGCGACCTGCACAACCACGCGTCCGGTGCGGTGTACGCCGAGTCGCTCCTGCAGTGGGCGGTCGAGGACGGGCTGTGCGTCGACACCGCGGCGCTGGCGCTGCGCGCCGCGCCGTGCGATGCCGCCGCGGGGCATCCGCCGCTGGCCGACGCCCTGGCGCGCGATGGCGGCCTGCACGACCGGCTCGTCGACGCGCTGTCGATGCGCCACCTCGACAAGTCGCCCAAGGATGGCCACACGCAGTTCTTCGACACGTTCGGCAAGTTCGACGCGGCCACCAAGGCGCGCGGCGCCGACGTGATCGCGGCGGCGGTCGCGCAGGCCGGCGCGGGCAACCTGCAGTACGTCGAGTTGATGGTGAACCCGGACGGCGGCCTCGCGCGACGCGCCGGCCAGCGGGTCGGCTGGAGCGGCGACTTCGCCGCGACGCGCGCGGCGCTGCTGGCCGCGCCGCCAGCGGGCAGCGACGCCCACTCGATCCCCGACATCGTCGCCGGGACCTCGCGCTGGCTCGACGGCGCGGAGGCGCGGCGGCGCGATCTCCTGCGCTGCGACGGCGGGCTGCCCGATCCCGGCTGCGCCGTCACGGTGCGCTACCTCTACCAGGGACTGCGCGCGCTGCCGCCGGAACTCGTGTTCGCGCAGCTCGTGTTCGCGTTCGAGTGGGCGCGCGCGGATCCGCGCGTCGTCGGCGTGAACCTCGTGCAACCGGAGGATGCGCCCGCCGCGCTCGCCAACTTCCGGCTGCAGATGCGCATGCTCGACTACCTGCACGGCGTGTATCCCGACGTGCGCATCAGCCTGCACGCGGGGGAACTGGCGCCGGGACTCGTGCCGCCGGACGCGCTGCGCTTCCACGTGCGCGAATCGGTGACCGTGGGCCACGCAAACCGCATCGGCCACGGCGTGTCGGTCATGCAGGAGGACGACGCCTGGGGGCTGCTGCGCGAACTCGCGCGCCGCGATGTGCTGGTCGAGGTGTGTCTCACCAGCAACGACGGCATCCTCGGCGTGCGCGGGCGCGCGCATCCGCTGCGCACGCTGCTTGCCTCCGGGGTGCCGGTGGCGCTCGCCACCGACGACGCGGGCGTCAACCGCAGCGACATCACCGGCGAGTACCAGCGGGCGGTGCTCGACCAGAAGGTGGACTACGCGGAGCTGAAGGCGATGGCGCGCGCGAGCCTCACCCACGCGTTCGTGGCCGGCGAGAGCCTGTGGCGCGACCCGCGGCGCGCGCGGCCGGTGGCGGCGTGCGCGCGCGACGTCGGGCGGCCGGAGGCGGTCGCGCCGGCGTGCCGCTCGCTGCTCGCCGCCAGCGCGCGCGCGCGGCTGCAGTTCGACCTCGAGGCCCGTCTCGCGGCGTTCGAGGCGCAGGTCGCGGCCGACGCCGCGCGCGGGATGCGCTAGGGCGCGCTACTGCTCCTGCTGGCGTTCGAGGACGCCGCTCACCACGACGCGATTGCCGAACTCGCTCACCAGGATCAGGAAGAGCTTGTTGACCGCGCCCGTCCGCGACCGGGTGGCGAGGAAGTTGTAGGCGGTCATGCCGTGGAAGCTCGACGTGTCGGTGATGGTGATGGTGCCCGCGCCGTTGGCCGGGTCGGTCAGCGTAAGCGTGACCGTCTCGCCGGCGACGGTCGTGTATTCCTTGATCGTCCCGCTCTCGACGTAGAAGACGAAGCTGCCGTTGTTCTCGGTCCCGTTGCCGTTGGCGTCGAGCGTGATGTGCCGAAGGACCGCCGACGAGATCCCGGGACCCGCGTTGATGCCGACGCCACCCGCCGAGTTGCTCGCCAGCACCCAGTCGCCGGCGAAGTCCTTCAGGGCAAAGCCGCCGCGAGGCCGGTCCGGCATGCCGCCCGCGTGCGCGAGCGAGGACAGCACGAGGAGGCAGGCAACGGCGAACAGGCGGCGAGGGCGCATCTTCGATCTCTCCCTGGAGGACGGTGGCTTGGGTAAGGGCGGGGCGGTGGCCGGTCCGATCATTGCGCCGGGGCCGGCGCCGGAGACGCGAGCGGCTTGCCCTTCTCGACGACGTAGACGCCGACGAGCCGCGTCGGTGTCGCGCTGTCGTTCTTCGCGTTGTGCACCACGCCGGCCGGGATCACGAACGCCTCGCCCGCGGCGACCTTGCGCGGCGGCTGGCCGGCAATCAGCAGCGTCGCCTCGCCGTCGGTCACGTAGCTTATCTCGTCGCCGGGATGCGTGTGCCAGCCGGCGACGCCCCCGGGCGCGACCTCGACGCGGGCGACGACGGCCTCCCGCTCCGGAACCGACACGTCGGCCTTGGTGACCACCGTGCGGGTGAGTCCCGGCGCCTGGGCGACGATGGCGCCGGCGAAGGCGGTGAGCGCCAGCCCTAAGCCGGCGGCGACGAGCTTCGACTTGCGAGTCATGTTCGGTTCTCCCTGTCCGGTTGCCGCGCTCTGCGGTGCGCGCAGTGTCGCCGACGCGATTGCGCATCGCAAGCACCCGCATTCGCCGTCCGGGCACGCGAGTATGCTGGCGGATCATGAAGACGAACGACTCCGGCCGGCTGGACCGCATCGTGGCGGAGGCGCGCCGCGCCGCCGACCTGCGGGCACAGGGCTATCGCGAGCAGGCGCTGAAGCTCTACCCGTGGATCTGCGGCCGCTGCGCGCGGGAGTTCACGCGCGCCAACCTGCGCGAGCTGACCGTCCATCACCGCGATCACAACCACGACCACAATCCGCCGGACGGCAGCAACTGGGAACTGCTCTGCCTCTACTGCCACGACAACGAGCACCAGCGGCAGCAGGAGGCCGCGCAGGGCGCCGCGGGTGCGGGCGAGCGCGAGCGGGCGGGCGCGACCCATTCACCGTTCGCCGACCTGAAGGAGCGGCTGGCGAAGGCGAAGCGCGACGCGTGACCGGCGTCCGGCGCGCGGCGGCGCTGCCTTCGCGCTAGGCCCCGGCGCGGCTCCGCTCGTCCCGCCAGGTGCGCCACGCGAGCCACGGCAGCCCGACCATCTGGAGCACGGTGACCAGCAGCAGCAGCCCGAAGTTGTTGGCCGCGAAGTTGCCGGCGTTCATGGCGTCACGGACGTGGCCGACCGTCACGCCGAGAAAGAAGAGGCTGATGTAGGCGACGACCGCGCACTTGAACGGGAGGCTGCGCCAGAAGGCGGCGATGGCCACCAGCCCGCTGGCGAGGTCCGCGACGCCGACCTCGAACTGGAACGGACTCACCTGCCAGCCGATGGACGCCGCCGCGATCTGCGGCGCGAAGATGTGGAAGGTGCCGGCCCACACGCCGCCGCCGCCGACCGACAGGAGCAGCAGCCAGTCGAGGAGGCGCGCGGCGAAGGGCCGGCCGTCGTGGCGCAGCGCGGCGACGGCGATCGCGACGACGAACAGGATCGTCGCGAGGTGCGAGAGGACCCCCTGGATCAGCGCTGCCATCGTGGCCTCCGGATCGACGCGTGATGCGGGACGCGGGCACGGGCGGTGGCACGGCGTGCACCGTGCGCCGCCGTCTCGCGGCCCGTGCGACGGGCAGCGGCAGTGTAGCCGATCGCCGCCGCCGCGAGGCGCGGCGTAAGATGCGCGGTGTCCGCCCACCGCAGCGCGGGCGCGGCGGCGAGGACGCCCGCCTTGGCAAAGCGCACACCCATGAACGTTCCGCATGTCCGCAAGATCGACGCGCGCGCCGTCATCGCGCCGCTGCAGCGGCCGATCCGCACCGCGTCCGGTGCGATCGACGGCGCGCCGCTCCTGCTGCTCGACGTGCACACCGACCAGGGCGTCACCGGCCATGCGTACGTGTTCGCGTACACGCCGCGGGTACTCTCCGCGCTCGCGCGCCTCGTCGCCGAGATCGAACCGCTCCTCGCCGCACAGCCGGTGGTGCCGTTCGCGCGCCAGGACCAGCTGCTGCGCCAGTTCCGCCTGCTCGGCGTGCAGGGCCTCGTCGGCATGATCGTCTCCACGCTCGACATGGCGTTCTGGGACGTGCAGGGGAAAGTCGCCGGGCAATCCGTCGCGCGGCTCCTGGGCGGGGAGGAGCGCCGCATCCGCGCCTACGACAGCTGGGGCCTCGTCGACCCGGTCCGCGACCGGGCGCTCCTCGCGCAGTCGGTCGCGCGCGGCTTCCGCGCGCTCAAGATCAAGCTGGGCGAGGGCGACCTCGCACACGACGTCGCGACGGTGCGCGAGGTGCGCGCGATCCTCGGCGACGACGTGGCGCTGATGGTCGATTTCAACCAGTGCCTCGACCCGGGCGAGGCGATCCGGCGCATCGAGGCGCTCGCGCCGTTCGCGCTCGAGTGGGTCGAGGAGCCGGTCGCGGCCGAGGACCTTTCGGGCCACGCCCGCGTGCGCGCCCGCTCGCCGATCCCGATCCAGACCGGCGAGAACTGGTGGTTCCCACGCGATGCCGAGCGGGCGCTGGCGGCGGGTGCGTGCGACCGCATGATGCCCGACCTCATGAAGATCGGCGGGATCACCGGCTGGCTTTCGGTGATGGGGCTCGCGCGCGGCGCGTCCATCCCGATGTCGAGCCACATCTTCATCGAGGCCAGCGCGCACGTGCTCGCGGTCACGCCGACGTGCGACTGGCTCGAGTTCATGGACTTCGCGGCCGGCATCCTGCGCGAGCCCGCGACGCTGGAGGCGGGCGGCGTCGCCCCGCGCGGGCCGGGCCTCGGCATCGCGTGGGACGAGGCGGCGGTCGCCCGTTACGCGGCTGGGTAGCGCGATGGCGAGCCCCGCACCCGCCGTGGCGCACGAGGCCACGCTCGTCTTCTCCGAAGCGCTGCTGCGCAGCGCGGTGGTGGCGTTCTGGCGCCGCTCGATCGGCGCCGGGTTCGCCGTCGCGCTGGTCGTCATGACCGCCTGCCTCGCGTTCCTGCTCGCGACCGGCGACCGCTCGTGGCTCGTCGGTGCGCTCGGCACGGTCCTCGCACTGGCGCTCGTGTTCGTCGTCGCGCTGTACGTCGTCCAGTACCGGGGAACGATGCGCCGGTTCCGGGCGATGGGCCGGCCCACGGCCGTGTTCCGCGCCGACGACGCCTCGTTCAGCATCGCCTCCGACGTCGGCACCGGCACCTACCCGTGGTCGGTGGTGCGCGAGCTGTGGCGGTTCCGCGACGTGTGGCTGCTGCTCTACTCGCCGGCGCAGTTCAGCACGTTGCCGGTCGCCTGCCTGCCGTCGGACCTGCAGGCGTACGTGGTGCAGCGCGTGCGCGCGGCCGGGGGCAAGGTCGCCGGCGAGCCTCAGAGCGCACGCTAGTTCCCCGCCGGGTCGGGGCGTGTCCCCGGGATGCGGGACATCCGTCCGTCCGTTCGTGTTTACGAGGCCAACCGAGGTTGCTACCCTTGCGCGGGGCCGGACTTCGGTCGTACGGCTCACCACGACAAGCACAACGGGAGGACACCGCACATGCAGCATCGGCATCGACTTCGCACGTGGCTGTTGGGCGCGCTCACGGCATTGACGGCAACGTGCGCGACGCTGGCGCCGGCGGCGACGCAACCCACGATTGCCTCGGCCAAGGTGAGCGCGTCGGCGCCGCCGCAACTCGCGCTGACGCTGACGGGTTCGGGATTTTCCGGCGTGGCCACGGTCGTGATCGGCGGCTACGTGAACCTCGCCCCCGCCACGCAGACCGACTCGCTGCTGGTCTTCAACCTGCCGCAGGGACTGCCGGACGGCACCTACCTCGTGAATCTCAAGGTGGCGGGATCGGGACCGAAGGAGCCGACCTACTACGAGGAGGCGTACGTGACGGTGGGGGCTGCCGGCCCGCCGGGTCCGCCGGGACCGCAGGGCGCGACGGGGGGTCGTGTCCGTCAAGTTGTGCAAATAGGCGGTCAGGTTCGAGGTTGGGGATGATCAGGCGGCGAGCTTCATCGCCGCCTTCTTCTGCTCCAGCAGCAGGTCCATGTTGATGTAGCGGTTGTCCTCGAGCCACGTCTCGTGGGTCTCGGCGCACAGCGCGCGCACCAGTCGCAGGCAGGACGCCTCGTTCGGAAAGATCCGCACCACGCGCGTCCGGCGCTTGATTTCCTCGTTCAGCCGCTCCAGCAGGTTGGTGCTCTTCATGTGCTTGTGGTGCTGCCGCGGCAGTCGATAGAAGGTCAGGGTGGCCCCGATGTTCTCTTCCGCCCAGTCGGTCAGCCGCGGGTAGCGCTGCTCCCAGCGCTTGAGCCACCCGGCCAGGTCCGCCTGCGCTTCCTTCAGGTCGCGCCGCTCGTAGAGCCAACGCAGTTCCTGCAGGCAGTCGTCGGCGCCCTTGCGGGGCAGATGGTCCAGCGCATTGCGCAGGAAGTGCACGTAGCAGCGCTGCCAGGCTGCGTCGGTGAGCAGTTCCGCCACCGCCCGCTTGAGTCCGTCGTGATCGTCGGAGACCACGAATTCGACCCCATGCAGCCCGCGCTCCTTCAGCCGCCGCAGGAAGTCCTTCCAGCTGGTCGTCGATTCGCGGTTGGCCAGTTCGACCGCCAGCACCTGCCGCCGGCCTTCCCAGTTGATCCCGATCGCGATCAGCACCGCCTGCGAACGGATCACCCCATCGATGCGCACCTTCTCATAGCGCGCGTCCAGCACCAGGTACGGGTACGGCTCCTCCAGCACTCGGGTCGCGAACCGCTCCAGCGCCGCGTCCAGCCCCTTGTTCACCTGGCTGATCGTGCTCGCCGAGAACGCGTGGCCGCATAACTCCTCGGTGATCGCCTTCACCTTCCGGGTCGACACCCCCTGGACGTACATCTCGGCCAAGGCCGACACCAGCGCCTTCTCCGACCGCTGGTAGCGCTCGAACAACTCCGTCGAGAACTTGCCCTCGCGGTCGCGCGGCACCCGCAGCTCCAGCTTCCCGATCCGGGTCACCAGGCTGCGGCTGTAATACCCCGACCGGTAACCCACCCGATCCGCGCTGCGCTCCCCCGGCTCGGCGCCGATCGCCTCCGTCATCTCCGCCGCCAGCGCCTCCTGCAGCGATTCGCGCAGCAACGCCTTGAACAGGTCCCGGTTCTCGACCAGGAGCCCTTCGACAGCGACCACAGACGGTTTACTCTTCAGGTTGGCGGTCATGGCAGTGCCCTCCAAGGCAGGGTTAGTCTCGACAACCAACCTCTTGCCATGACCGCCGCCCGCACTCAAGCGGCTCTGCACACTATTCGGGACACTACCCGACGGGGCCCCAGGGTGCGACCGGCCCGCAAGGTGCGACGGGGCCGCAGGGTGCGACTGGCCCGCAGGGTGCGCCGGGTCCGCAAGGCGCGCAGGGTCCCGCCGGGCCGACGTATCTCGCCAACGTGGTCGTCCATTCCAACGGAACCATGGCAGGCCTGGTCATCACCAACGGTTCGCTCGCCGTGACCCGCGCCAGTCAAGGCAACTATCACGTGGTCCTGGATGGCTTCGGCTCCGTCGTCTGCCCGACACCCAGCGTCATGGTCGACGGGGCGGCCTACGCCTACATCGTGTCGGGCTTTTGCGCCACGGGCGCGGTGGACCTGACCCTGACCATGTCCGATGGCCTAGACCATCAGTTCCTGCTGTCCTTCGTCGGGCTGCCGTAAGCCGCGCGCCGCCGACGTCGCTACGGGCCGCAGCCCGCCGGCACCGGCCCGACCCGCTGCATGTTGATCGTCCCCGACGCGCCGGCGCTGCTGCCGCCGCTGAAGTTGAATTCGAGCTTCAGCGCGGTGCAGTTCACGAAGGTGGCGGTCGCGGTGCCGACCGGCACGGTCACGGGCGCCGGCACCGCCTTGTCGAAGGCGCCGCCGGTGGTCTCGTAGACGGTCATCGGGATGCGCCGCGCCCCCGGCGCGTACGCGGCCTGCGCGGTGTACCAGCGCTGGCCCGCGGCGCCCGCGGACTGGCCGTTCGGCGCGTACGTGTACCAGGTGAGCCACGCGAGCGGCTGCACCGGGTTCAGCTCGAACACGATGCCCTGGCCGGAGGTCGCCGGATCGAACCAGTTGCCGGAGTAGCCGAAGTCCGGGTTGGTCGGGGGCGGGCCGCTCGCCACGCACGCGACGTTGGGCAGCAGGCGGGTCAGCGCGATGCTGCCCGTGCGCCCCGTGCCGTCGGTGAACGTGTAGTTCATGCTGGCGTGGTCGCAGTCCGCGGCGCTGAATACCACGTTCCCAACCACGCGCGCGCTGGTCGCCGGCGGGGCGTTGAAGTTGCCGCCCGTGTTCTCGTACAGCACCATCGACGCGCTCGACTGGCCGGAGGGCAGGTTGCCGCTGAACGTGTACCAGCGCTGGCCCGCGGGGCCGGCGGTTCCCGGCGCGTCGTACGTGAACCACGCGCCCTGCAGGAAGCCGGTGCCGGGGGCGACGAGGTCCGGATACACCTCGAGTTCCACGCCCTGGCCGCTGGTCGCGGCCTGGAACCACGAGCCGGTGAGTCCCTGCCGGTTGAGGTCGAAGCCGCCCTTGGTCCACGTCCCCAGTGGCAGGCTGACGCCGCGGCTCGAGTTCGTGTCGCCGGCGGCGGCGGTGCACGTGTCGCCCGCGGCCACGTAGGCGGAGCAGTAGTTGTTGGTCTGCCCCTGGTCGTATTGCGCGTTCAATGACGCGTTGAAGCCGCCCAGTTCCACGTAGTCGAGGCGGCTGCCCGCGGCGTGCGGGGCGGTCGGCGACTGCCAGCGCCCGACGATGGCCGACAGGGAAACGAGGTTGCCCGCGGCATCGGTCCTGGCGACGAAGGGACGGACGACGAGGAGGGTCGGATCCGACTTCGCGTACGTGTGCAGCCCGTCCGCGAACGAGAAGTCCGTCACCGACGCGCTGATGTCGATCGCGCTTTGCCCCGCCGGAATGGGCGTCGCGGTCACGAGGCGGCCCGTCACCCGCATCGCGGTGGTGTAGTTGGCGCACGCGCCCGCGGTGCACGGCGGCGTGAAGTTCTGGAGGTACGCGGCCCCGGTGGAGTAGGGCAGCCCGGCGTAGTCATAGGTCGTGGCGGCGGCCGGCGGGAGGGCAAGTCCCAGCAGCGCCAGCGCGATCGCGCGCTTCATCGACGCATCCTCGTGGAAGTCGGTGCCCGCAACGGTAACCGGTCGCGCCACGGGCGGGCTTTGCGCTTGCTCAAGCCCCTGCCGCGCTCCGCCGCGCGCCGGCGTCCGGCGTCACGCGCAGCGTGCGTCGACGGGCGTGCGGGCGGGCAGGAAGTGCACCAGTTGCTCGAACAGGTGCTCGGGCACGACCGGCTTCGCCACGAACCCGTTCATTCCCGCCTCGCGGCACTTCGCCTCGTCGTCGGCGAAGACGTTGGCGGTGAGCGCGATGATCGGCACTTCGCGGCGTCCGGGCAGCGCGCGGATCGCGCGCGTCGCGTCCAGCCCGTTCATCTCGGGCATCTGCATGTCCATCAGGATCAGCGCATAGTCGCCGCGCTCGGCCATCCGGACCGCCGTGCGCCCGTCGGCGGCGAGGTCCGGGGCGAGCCCCACGTCGCGCAGCAGGTCGAGCGCCACTTCCTGGCCGACCAGGTCGTCCTCGACCAGCAGCACGCGCTCGCCGTGGTGATCGCGGCGCAGCTGCGCTTCCGGGGAATCGCTGGCCGTCGGTGCGGTGACGCGGGCGGCCGCGCCGCTGCTGCTCACGCGCGCGGTCAGCCAGAACGTGCTGCCCTGTCCCGGCGCGCTCTTCACGCCGACCTCGCCACCCATCAGCGCGGCGATCCGCTTGGTGATCACGAGGCCGAGGCCCGTGCCGCCAAAGGAGCGCGTGAGCGAGTTGTCCACCTGCTGGAAGGGCGTGAACAGCCGGCCGATGGCCTCGGCCGGGATGCCGACGCCGGTGTCGGTCACCTCGAAGCGGACGAGGCAGTCGGTGGCGGTCGCCTCGACCACGCGGCCGCGCAGGACGATGCTGCCGCGCTCGGTGAACTTGATCGCGTTGCCGAGGTAGTTGAGCAACGCCTGACTCAAGCGCTGGGCGTCGCCGTGCATCGCGGCCGGCATCCCGTCCATCTCGGTCCGCAGCGAGAGTCCCTTGGCGGCGGCGTTGTCGCCCACCACGTCCTCGATGCCCTGCAGCAGCTCGGTCAGCGTGAAGTCCTGCGCCTTCAGCTCGACCTTGCCCGACTCGATCTTCGACAGGTCGAGCACGTCGTTGATGATCGTCAGCAGGTGCTGCCCGGCGTGGCGGATCTTGTCGAGGCGCTCGCCCTGCCGCGGCGTGACGCCCTCGCGCTGCATCAGGTACGCCATGCCGAGGATGCCGTTCATCGGCGTGCGTATCTCGTGGCTCATGTTGGCGAGGAACGCGCTCTTGGCGCGGTTCGCGGTCTCGGCGTTGATCCGCGCGACCTCCAGCTCGGCCGTGCGCTCCTCGACCAGCTTCTGCAGTTCGAGGCGATGGGTCTTGAGCTGCGCCTCGGTGAGCTTTCGCGGAGTGATGTCGGTGGAGATCCCGCACAGCGCGTAGACGCTGCCGTCGTCGTGGCGCAGCGGCAGCTTCGTCGACTGGAACACGACCGAGCGGCCGGTCGTCCTCACGACGTTGGCTTCCTCGACCGCGATCGCCTGCCCGCTCTCGATCACGCGCAGGTCGTTGCGCCGGACGGCGGCGGCCGTGTCGGCGTCGAAGAACCGGTCGTCCGTGTTGCCGATGATGTCCTCGGCGCGCGCGTCGAACAGCTCGCGGACCGCCCGGTTCGCGAACAGGTAGCGGCCGTCGAGGTCCTTGAGATAGATGCACGCGTCCACGCTCTCGAGGATGGTGTGCAGCCGCTGCTCGCTGTCGCGCAGCGCCTGATCGGCAGCCCTGCGGTGCTGCAGGAACGTGTTGATCGACTCGACCAGCACGTCGAGCTCATCGTCGCCGCGGCCGACCCGCATCCGCGGCACGGCGAGCTTCGCGGCGGCCCCCGAGTCACCCAGCCGGACGACGTCGAGCGCGAGCTGGCGCAGCGGCCGCGCGATCATCCGGTAGACGATCGCGAACAGCACCAGCGCCAGCCCCATGATCTTCACGAGGTCGGTGACGAGCAGTGTCTTCAGGGCCTCGACGACCTGGGCATTCGCCGTCGCGTACGACTGCGTGACGCGCAGCGTGCCGAGGACGGTCTTGTTGTCCTGCGCGAGGATGGGCAGGCTCCAGACCCGGTCCCCCGGTCCCGTAAATCCGGCCTGGGTGACCACCGCGATCGGCTGGTCGAGGCTCGACACCTCGGCCCGCGCGACGCCCGGCGATGCGACCATGCCGGTGAGGACGGAGTTGAGCCCGTCGACGTCGTACTGCCACAGGGAGTTGGCGACGGCAGCGAGGCTTTGCGACGCCGTGTCGTGCGCGTCGGCATCCGCCGCGCGCAGGATGCGATCGCGCTCGTACAGGAAGCCCAGGGCCGACGCCAGGGCGAAAACGGCGAGACCCGCGGCCAGCACCCACCGCAGCACCCGGAACGCGAGGACCGAATGCTGCAGGGAGCCCATCAGCGGCTCCCGGACCAGAGGGCCGCATAGGCCGCTTCGAATCCGAGCCCGGCTTCGATGCCCCGGTTGCCGGTGGACTTCAGCAATTCGGGGGTGACGAGGATGGGCCGTGACTGGATTCCGCTCGGCGGGACGCCGGCGAACGCGCGGTTGAACTCGTCCGCCAGCTGGTAACCCTGCATCCGCAGCGGCTCGGCGACGGTCGCGACCTGCTGCGACACGCCGGCTGCAATGCGGCCAAGCGCCTTGCTCGAACCGTCGCCCGCCGAGACGTTGGCGATGTCGGTGCGCCCGGCGAGCTTCAGCGGATAGTTGATCTCGTCGAAGTAGACGTCGTTGATCGCGAGGCTGTAGGTCCACGCGGCCCCGAACTTCGCGAGCAGGGCGGCGACCCGGGCCGGCATCGCGGAGGCGGCTTCGGAGATCGGCACGTTCTCGACCGCCAGCACCCGGCAGTCGGCGTACGCGCGGCACTCCTGGATCGTCCGCCGCATCGCCTCGGTCTTGGCATTCGCCACCGCGAACTGGCTGTCGTTGAAGATCACGACGCCGACGGGACGGCGCCGCGCCTTCGCATCCCGCAGCACGAAGTCGGAGGCCTGCACGGCCACGTCCACGGGCGTGGTCGAGATGTTGGCGAACAGGTGCCGGGTCGGACCGGGATCCTTCGCTGCGTGCCAGCCGAGCAGCACGATCCCGCCTTGCCGCGCGTGGTCGAGCAGGTCGCCGAATTCGTCCGGATCGAACCCGCCCAGCACGATGCCGTGCGGACGGCCTTCGATGGCGCGCGCGAGCATCTTCGCCTGCACCGCGTGCTGGCCCATGCCGTCCTCGACGCGGATCTTCCAGCCGAGCTTCTGCGCGGCCTCCTCCAGGCCCCGATAGACGCCCATGACACCGCCGTTGCGGAAGTCGGAGGCGACGAAGACCACGGTCTTCCCGGGTTGGGCGGCGGGGCCGGGCGGGAGCGGGGGCATGCGTTCCTGCGCGAGCGCGTGAACCGCTCCCAGCGCGAGGAGGCCGGCGGCGACCGTCTTCAGCCACGCCACTGCAAGTCCATGACGCGACGGTGCGCGGGCCACCTGATCGGGGGCTGCAGGAGCGGGCCCGAGCCCGTGGAGGCGAGGAGCGCGTGCACGCCGCGGTTCGCGGTTTGGCGCTGACGACGGTTCTGGGGTCCGGTCCATGGCGCGTCCCTCGGAACCCGGATGCCGCCCGCGGGTCCGCAGAGTTGTTGTTTTCGAATCCGTTATCGACGGCTACCGGCCCGCATTGAGGGTGGCAGGACACAAAAACCCGGGCTTCGCACCAGTCCGGGGGGCTGGACGCCGCAACACCCGGCACCGTTGCCACCCGCGGCCGACCCGGCACGCGGGAAGTCGTCATCGGCTGCGGCATTGGCGAATCCCTGCCGGGTCGTTCGTCGTCCCCCCGGCGTTCGCCGTGAAGTCGCTGCGGGTGGCATGGGGTCGTCAGCCCGGATCGCGACCGAGGGGCGGCTCACCGGCCAGGAGTTGGAGCGTCCCCGGATCCGGCTCGCCGCCATAGAACGTCCGGAGGGCGTCGGTGAACACGGGCGGCGCGGCCGGAACCCGCGAGAACAGCGTCAGGCACGACCGGAACTTCAAGGCGTCGACGCCGCCGAGGATCGCGTCGGCGGGAAGGCGCGGATGCCCGAGCATCGCGGTGACGCATGCCACCAGTCGGGGTCCCAGCAGCGGATGGGCAAGGTAGGCCGCCGCCTCCCGCAGGTCCCCGATCCCGTAGAACCGTGCGCGCTCGCTGCGGCCGAGCCCGCGCAACTGCGGCAGGATGAACCACATCCAGTGCGTCTCCTTGCGCCCCGCGGCCAGTTCCGCAAGTGCGGTGTCGTACACGGACTCCTGCGCGCGGAGGAAGCGCTCGAGGCCGGTGGGGGCGGGGCTCATCGCGGGAGATCGCGGCAGGTGGCGCAGGCTGGTGTCGCAGGTCCTTGGGCCGGGTGCTTCGGCCCGAGCGCGATGCTAGACCAATTTCCTCCGCGGGCCATCGGACGCAACGCCGCAGGCATGCAGGAAACCAATGCCGCGATCGGATGGCGCGGCCGCCCGGACCACGCGGGCAACGCCGGCTAGGTTGCTGCGCCCGACGCCCGCCTGACCGCCTCCGCGAGCGACCACCCGCGGCCTTCGTCGCAGGCTGCCGCGAACGCCGCCTTCCCCAGTGCCGCCTCGACCTCGCCGAGCGTCCGGACGTGCAGCCCGATCGAAATGGGGTCCACGACCACGCCGAGGGTTGCGAGCGCAGACGCGACCGCCCCCAGGAGTTGTGCGGCGACGCGGGGAGCGCCGTCGCGCAGCGCAAGCGCGGCAAGGCCGGCGATCGCGCCGGCCGCGTCACGCGGCTCGGTCGCGACCAGGTGCAGGGCGGCGAGGAAGCGCTCGCGCGCCTCGGGCCGGCCCTCGACCAGTTCCAGGTGCCCCATGGCGAGCAGGGAGTTCGACTTGGCCGACTTGTCGTCGGAATCCTGGGCGACCCGCACGCTCTCTTCCAGCAACGGCCGGGCACTTGCGGGCTCCCCGGCGGACAACGTCGCGACGCCGAGGCCGCAGAGCGCATCCGCCGTGCCGCCCTTGTCGCCCATGTCGCGGCGCAGCGCGAGGGCCTCGGCGCACAGTGCCCGCGCGTCCGCGTACTCGCCCTGCGCCAGCGCCACGCACCCGAGGTTGTAGAGCGACAGCGCGATCCCCGGCTTCTCCCCCATCTCGCGCCGCATCGCCAGGTTTTCCTGGTACATGCTGCGAGCCGTGCCGTAGTCACCCCGCCACATCGCCAGCACCCCGAGGTTGATGAGCGCCGTCCCGATGCCCCACCGGTCGCCGATCGCTCGCCGGATCGCGAGGCTCTCCTCCAGCAGGACCCGCGCCGACGGGTAGTCGTCCCTCACCAGCGCCAGGACTCCGACGTTGTTGAGCGACGCCGCGATGGCCGATCGCTCGCCGATCTCGCGGCGCAGGGCCAGGCTCTCCTCCCAAAAGGTCTGAGCCAGGGCGTAGTCCCCCTTCTGCCACGCCACCTGCCCGAGGCCGTTCTGCGCCAGCGCGACGCTCGGTTTGTCGGCGACCTCCCGCGCGAGGACCAGCCCTTGCTCCATGGTCGAATGCGCCTCGACGAGTTCGCTGGTGCGGAACAACACGGTGCCCTTGTCGATCAGGCCCTGTGCGATGCCTCGCTTGTCGCCCAGCCGGACGCGGGCTTCGTGCGCCCGCCCATGCCATTCGAGGGCCGTGGCGTACTCGCCCCGCAGGCGGTTCACCTTGCCGAGCGCGAACTGGGCCTCGGCCTGCGATGCGAGGTTGTCGCCCGCAGCGGCGAGCGCGGCCTGGTAGTCCTGCCCGGCGTCGCCGTACCGGCCCATCAGTTCCGCCACCTGCCCGCGGACCAGGTGGATGCGGAACTTCTCGCCGTCGTCGGCGAGCAATGGCAGCAGCGCCGAGAAATGCTCGATCGCCGATTCGTTCGCGCAGTTGCGCTGCGCCGCCTCGCCGGCCTTGCGCAGGTATTCGATCTTCTTGGCCGTGTTCGCGCTGCGCCCGTAGTGGAAGGCGATGGCCTCCACGGGGGCGTCGGCGTCTTCGAGGTGCTTCGCGAGCTGCTCGTGCAGCCGGGCGCGCGTGGCGAAGGGCAGGCTCTCGTACGTCACCTCGTGCGTGACGATGTGCTTGAAGATGTACCGCCACTCCGGTTCCGGGGAATCGAGCGGCGTGAGGTCGAGCCCCGACAGCTTGTTGAGGGCGGTGGTCACCTTCGCCGGCGCGCCGAGTTCGGGGTAGTAGCCCGTCAGCCAGTCGGCGCGGAACAGGCGCCCGATGACGCTGGCCACGCGCAACGTGACCTTCTCGTCTTCGGTGAGCTGGTCGATGCGGCTCAGGATCAGCGCGTGCAGGCTGTCGGGCAGCTCGATGCGGTCGAGGTCGGTGGGGGCGAGGCCCCGGTCGCGCACGTAGTTGAGGAGCTCCTCGATGTAGAACGGGTTACCCTGCGCGCGCGCCATCAGCGCATCGACCAGGCCGGGGGGCAACGCGCCGCCGCGCGCGGGATACAGTTGCGCGAGCTTCGCCCGGATCGCCTGCTCGGCCTCCGCCAGCGTGAGCTCGCGTAGCGCGACCTTCGTGAATTGCGGCAGCGACTCGATGCGCGCGGACTGCCCCGCGTTCCACTGCGACGGGCGGTACGCCAGCACGAACGCGACGGGTTGGTCGGCAAGGGCGCCCGCCAACTGTTCCAACAGCTCGATCGAGAGGGCGTCGATCCAGTGCAGGTCCTCGAGCACGACCAGGATCGGATCGTCCTGCGCCGCGCCCTCGAGGCACGCCTCGAGCAGCGCATGCAGGGCGCCCTGCCGGCTCTTGGGCTCGAGGCTTTCCGTGAACTCGTTGTCCGGGATCGCGAGGTCGAGGACGACGTTGAGGAGCGGCATCGCGTCGAGCCGTTCCGGTGCGCGGTCCTCGATCTCGCCTTCCAGCATGCGCAGCTGCTTGCGCGACGAGTGCTCGGGATCGATCTCGAAGAACGCCTGCCACACCGACTTCCACGCCTGGTACGGCGTGTGCAGCGCGTCGGACCGGCAGGCGCCGCCGTAGCCGACGAAGCCCTTGCGGCGCGCGGCGCGCACGATCTCGGCCACGAGCCGCGACTTGCCCATGCCGGCCTCGGCCACGACGCCGATGACCTGGCCCTTGCCCTGCGCCGCGGCGTCGAGCTTCGCACTGACGAGTTCGAGTTCCGCGACGCGTCCGACCATCGGCAACGCATACGTGGGCTCCTGCAGGCGGATGGCGCGGCTCTTCCGCTCGCCGGTCACCGCGAACACCGGCAGCGGCTCGGCCTTGCCCTTCATCGGCAGCGGCGGGCGCGGCTCGGCGGCGAACCCGCTCTCGACGGCCTTGTGCACGGGACCGCTGACGAGAATCTCACCCGGCACGGCCGTCATCATCAAGCGCGCCGCCAGGTTCACGTCGTCCCCCAGCGCGCCGTAGGTGCGCCGGGTGTCGCCACCGTACGCGCCGACGCGCATCACTCCCTGCGCGATGCCGATGCGCACCGCGAGGTCGGTGCGTTGCCGCAATTCCAGCGCCGTCAGCACCGCGCGGCGCGCATCGTCCTCGTGCGCACTCAACGCGCCGAAGTTGACGTAGGCGTAGCTGCCCTTGTCGCCGATCGCGAGCTGCAGGACGGTGCCGCCGTACCGGTCGGCCGTCTGCTGCAGCAGCCGGACGAACGCGTCCAGCCGTGCCTGCGCGTCGTCGCCGTCGTAGTCGATCCCGGCGAAGTTGACGAACAGCACCGCGCCGGGACGAAACTCGGTCAGGAACGAGCCTTGGCCCGAGGCCTCGCGCTCGTGCACGGACGGGTCGATCCAGGCGCGCAGTTGCGCGGGTTCGATGGGCGGCAGGGCAGGGTGCTCGTGGGCCGGCGCGCGCGCGGCCAGGGCCTCGGGCACCGCGAATCTCTCGCCGTCGTCGGCCGTGCGCCACTCGCGGATCGACAGGTCCGCGCCGAGTGCCGTGGCCGTGGCGGCGTCCACCACGACGTCACCCTTCTCGGCCAGGTGCTCGCCGCTCGCCGTACGGGCGACGGTGGTTCCCGCGAGCGTGTCGATGTAGTGGAGGTCCGGATCGCCCACCACGAACCGGCGGGCCGGGCCGGTCGCCACGCTCACCTTGAGCGACAGCGCCGTGGTGCCGCCTCCCGGCAGCACGATCGCCGCGAACGCCCGCATCGCCGCCTGCAGGTCGAACGCACAGGTCACCGCCCGCAGCGCCGCGTCGGCGCCGTCGAACCAGCAGGTGACGGCATCGCCGGCGAAGCTGATCACGCTCCCGTCGTGCTTCTCGATCTCGGCGATCAGCGCCGAATAGACGATGCCGAGATGATGGGTGAGTTCCTCCGCGCCGCGCCGCGGTCCCAGTGCGTCGCGCAGGCCTTCGGTGAGGGCGGTGAAGCCGCTGATGTCGGCGAACAGCGCCGCGCCATGCGTGCGGTCGGGCAGCGTCTCCCGGCGCGCGAGCGCGCGCAGGCGATCCTGCGGAAGGTAGGTCTGCAACGGCAAGGCACGATCTCCTCGGGCGGCGGGGGCACCGCCCCGGTACGCGGTCACCGCCGTGCGTGCACGGTACGGGAACCGGTGGGGCCCCGAGTTTGCCAGATTGGTCGCGGCGGCAGCGACGCCGCGGTTTGGACGGTGTTGGGGCAGCAGGCGATCACTTGTCCGCGCTGGAGGCCGAGGCCGGGCCGAGCGGCCCTCGTGGCGAAGCGATAGCGGGGGCGCTGGCTACGACGCGCCGGGCGCCGCAGCGGGTCAGGCGCGCGCCGCCGCCCGCGCTGCGCGGGCGGCGGCGTTCGTCAGCCAACCGGCACCATCACGTCGGGGTCCGCCGTCACGGCCGCGCGTACGTGAACGAGAGCTGCGTCCGCCCGAGCGTGATGCCCGCGATCGCGGCTTCCAGGGCGGGCCCATCGACCTGCGCTGCCGGCACCGAGAACGTTGGCGCACGTGAGAGCGCGTAGAGCGTGAACGTGTAGACCTTGTCGCCGGGACCGGTCGAGCAGGGCGCGTAGTACCGCAGGTCCGGGCCGTCCGTGCTCTTGCCCGCGGTCCCGACGGTGGTGGCCTGCGCGAGGCTACCGGTGCCGGCCGGGATGCCGTACAGGACCCAGTTGTAGCGGGTGCCGTCGAGCGCGACCGTGGTGAGGGTGAGGGCGTACTGGGCGGTGCCCGCGGGCGCACCCGACCACGTGAGCGCGGGGCTGGCGCCCGCGCCGTCGCACGTGTACGTCGCCGCGATTCGCCCACCGTCCGCGAAGGCCGGACTGGCAAGCGTCATGCTCGACGCGGTAGCGGTTCCGAACAGGAAGTCGGTGTTCGCGATGGTCGGCGGCGCGGACAGCGGCGTGGAGTAGAGGTAGCCGTTGCCGCAGGTCGCGTCGTAGTCGGGCGTGCCCCCGGACTCCGCGGTGGCCGTCTTGCGCAACGCGAGGAGCGTCGACTTCTGCGCCGGCGTCAGCGTGGCCGCCACGTCCGAGAACGTGGTCGCGTACGCATACGAGATGGCCCCGTCCAGCTCGCCGTACTTCTGTGCCAGCGCCAGCACCTCGGCGTCCGACACGGACGCGCCGGCAACGAGCAGCCTGCGCAGCGCGGCGGCGATGTCGGCGCGCCGGTCCACCAGCGCGAGGAGGTCGGCCTTCTGCTGGTTCACGAGTGCGGTGACCTTGGCACGCTGCGTGGCGTCGAGCGTGGCGAGGAAGGTGTCGCCCATGTCCGCCGTCATGTTGGAGTCGATCGTGTAGTTCGGGTTGTGCATCGCCTTGACGTCCTTCATGAAGAAGGAGCCGAAGTAGGTGCCCTGCCGCTCGGGGCAGAAGTACACGTCGGCGTCCGAGTCGCCCACGTACCACGCGAGCATCTCGCCGGCGTAGGTGCGCAGCTCGACGCTGTACTGGCCCCACTTCTGCAAGGCCGCCGGCGATGTGGCGGGCTGCTTCCAGGTGGCGGCGCCCGTGCCCTTCATCGCGTCGAGGATCGCCTTCTGGGACGCGGTCATCGAGTTCAGCACCTGCGCATAGGCCTTCGCGCGCAGGAGGCTCATCTGCCCGTCGATGGCGAAGAGCGTCGCGGAGTAACCGGCGACTGCGCTCTTCGACAGGCCCGTGGTGCCGCTCGGCAGGTCGCGGTCGATCAGCCGCCGAAAGGCCTTGGCGAGCGGGAAGCGTGCGTAGCCGTACTGCGTCGCGAGCGCCTGCTCGGCTTGCGCGAGGCCGACGAAGACCGCGACCTGCGCGTCGGTCATGACGCTCAGCACGGGGTCGGCGGTGAGGGTCGTGAACTCGGTGTTGTGACCGAGGTTCGACGGGTCGTTGTCGCGCAGGTACTGGAAGCCGAAGAAGTCGGCCACCTTGCCGGGCGGATAGAACGTCTGCGCGCAGAAGTTGCCGGTGACGAAGGCGAGGCCGTCGAACGCGATGGTCGCGAGCTGCGCCTGGTCCGAGATCGTGTTGGCGGTGTTCATCGCGACTGCGCCACCGCCGCCGTCGCCGCCGGCGCCCAGCAGGCGCGATACCTTCTTGGCCGGCTCGCCGGGCAGCGCGATCTCGCCGTGGCTCGCGTCCGTGAACGTGAGGCGCACGCTGCCGGCGCTGCCGGCCGCCGCGGCGGCCCGTGCCGGTCCCCCGAATGCCGTGCCGCCGGTGTACGCGTCGAGCGACGCGGTGAAGCCGTTGTTCGCATACGCGCCGGCCGCGAGGTACCACTGCGCGCGGCCGTCGCCGCGGTAGCCGAAGTACGCCACGACCAGCGTGTTGCCCTGCTGGTCGACGTGGAAGCCGCGTCCCGGCTTGCCGTCGAGTTCCTGGTCGACCACCCACAGCCCGTTGCGCGGGCGCACCCCCTGCGCCGGCGTGGTGCCGCCGAAGCGGAGGCGGGACACGGTCTTGGCGGTCTCGCCGGGGAGCGTGATGCGACCGTGCGTCGCGTCGGTCCACGTCAGCGTGACGCTGCCGGCGCTGCCGCCGAGGTGCGCGGAGACCTGCGCACCACCCAGGGTCGTGCCGCCGGCGAATTCGCCGAGCGTGCCGGTGAACGCATCGCCGGCCGCGCTGCCCGACGCCAGGTACCACGCGGCCGTCCCGTCGCTGCGATAGCCCATGAACAGTACGACGACGGTCGCGTCCTGCACGTCGACCTGGAAGCCGCGCCCGGGCCGTCCGTTCACCTCCTCGTCGATCACCCATTCCCCCGCCTCGGGCATGACGGCGAAGGCACCCGGCGCGAGCAGCAACGACATGAACCCCCACGCCAACAGCCTGCCCAGCATCTTCATCGCATTCTCCTCGAACCGGCACGGTCGGATCGCCAGTACCTGTCCTCATGCTAGGAAGGCGGACGGGCGCGCGCGTGACATCTTTGTCATCGGCCACGTCCCGCGGCCGTTCCATGACAAGACTGTCATCCTCCGCAGGCAGCCATGGGCTAGACTTTCCGCACGCGAGGGGTTGCTCGCCGTCCCCGTCGCGCGACCGCGCTCCCGCCCGCACCGCCACCTCCCACGCCACCCGCCCAGCGTCCGCCGCGGCCGATCCCGACATGAAGATCCTCCTGGTCGAGGACGAGCAGCGGATTGCGGACTTCGTCTGCTCCGAACTGGCCGAGCGCGGATTCCGGGTCCAGCACTGCGACCGTGGCGACACGGGCCTCGCGAAGGCGCGCGAGGGCAGCTTCGACGCGATCGTGCTCGACATCATGCTGCCGGGGCGCGACGGCCTCTCGGTGCTGCGCGAGCTGCGGCAGGACGGCGACGCCACGCCCGTGATCCTGCTCACCGCGCGCAACGAGCTCGGGGACCGCATCCAGGGCCTCGAGAACGGTGCCGACGATTACATCGCCAAGCCGTTCTACGTCGAGGAACTCGCGGCGCGGCTCCACGCGCTGGTGCGGCGGGCGACAGGCGACCGCGTCAACACGCTGCACGTCGGGGACCTCGTGCTCGACCGCATGACGCGCGAGGTGAGCTATCGCCGGCACACGGTGGACCTGACCCCGCGCGAGTTCGCGCTCCTCGAATACCTGATGCGCTCGCCCGACCGCGTGTTCACGCGGGGGCAGATCCTGGAGCACGTCTGGGGCTACGACTTCGATCCCACGACCAATGTCGTCGACGTCTGCATCCGGCGCCTGCGCGCGAAGCTGGCCGCGATCGAGGGCGCCGAGGCGGAGTCGCCTATCGAGTCGGTGCGCGGGACCGGCTACCGGTTCCGGCGCCCGGCATAGCGCGGCCGTGACGATGGCCTATCGCACGCGGGTGGTCGTGATTGCCGCGCTGGTGGTCACCGCGGTCGTGGCCGCGACCCTGGCGTTCGTGTGGTCGTCGCTGCGCGCGGTCGAGGAGACGCGCCTCGACGCCCGGCTGTGCCAGGAGGCGCGGCGGCTCGCGAGCCAGGATCACGACGACGAGGCGTTGCGCCGCCTCGACCTCGACGTGATGGACAAGCTGCGGGTCGTCGAGCGCTCGCAGGTGCTGCTGCGGCTCGAGCGGAACGGCGGATCGGTCGCGCAGTCCGCCGCGTGGCCGGCGGGGCTCGCCCTCGACCGGCTCGAGTGGAAGCCCGCGCCGGGGCGCCGCGCCGGACCCGAGCCGCCCGCCGCGGAACCGGCGCCTCCGCCGCGCGACGCACGCGGGCCGGATGCGGCACCGCCTCCCGGCCCGGCGCGGTTCTCCTGCGCGGTGACCGCTTTCGCGATCGGCGACGACCGCTGGCGGGGTGCGCTCGTCGCCGGTCCCGCGGGGCGCGGCTTCGTCGGCGCCGACGCGGCCGCCGCTGCCGACGAACTGCTGGTGGTGCTGAAGGCGACGCTGCGGCAGGTCGTCCCGATCGCGCTGCTGCTGGCGGCGGCGGGGGCGTGGCTCCTGTCCGCGGTCGCGGCGCGGCCGTTGCAGCGCCTGCAGCGCGCGATGCAGGGCGTGAGCCGCAAGGACATGAGCCGGCGCCTGTCGCCGCGCGGCGAGGACCGCGAATTCCAGGCGCTGATCGGCGAGTACAACGCGATGCTCGAGCGCCTGCAGGCCAGCATGGAGCAGGCGTCGCGCTTCTCGGCGGATGCGGCGCACGAACTGCGCACGCCGCTGACCATCCTGCAGGGCCGCCTCGAGCAGGCCATCCGGAAGTCGGAGCATCGCGCGATCCAGGCGGATCTCACCGACATGATGGAGGAACTCGGCCGGCTCGCGACGATCACGCGCAAGCTGCTGCTGCTCTCGCGGGCCGACGCCGGGCAACTCGCGCTCAACCGCACGCGCGTCGACCTCGCGGCGCAACTCGACGCGCTGGCCGGCGACGCGCGCATGCTCGCGGCCGACGGCGTGACGGTCACGAGCCACGTCGAGCGCGGCCTCGCGCTCGCGGCCGACGAACTGCTGCTCGGGCAGTTGCTCAACAACCTCGTCAGCAACGCCGTGCGATACTGCAAGCCAGGCGGCTGGATCGACATCGCGGGACGCCGTTCCGGCGCGGTCGTGGAGGTGGTGATCGCCAACGCGTGCGAGCCCATCGCCGAGGCCGAGCGCGCGCGCCTCTTCGACCGTTTCCACCGGCTCGACCCCGCCCGCAACCGGCGCACGGAAGGCAGCGGGCTCGGCCTCAGCATCGCGCGCGAAATCGCGCGGGCCCACGGCGGCGATCTCACGCTGGAGCCGGGTGCTGCGGACGAAGTGCGGCTGCGCCTGCAATTGCCCGCGACGTGACGACCGCCTGAGCGCGCGGCTGTGGCCGCACGGGCGTGCGCCGCGGCGCCGGCGGTGGAGCGCTGCGCCTTCGCGCTGCGCCTTCGCGCTGCGCAGCGATGACAAAGATGTCATCCGCGGCCGCGTGTTCCTCCCTAGGATGGTTTCCATGGCAGCCGGAACGGCCACGAGCCGCCGCGCACGACGCGGCCGGCGACGCCGAAGCTGCCGGCCAAGGAGTTCGTCATGAAGACCCGAATGACTGCAACCGCGCTCGCGCTGAGCGGCACCTTCGCCGCGGCGTGCGCCTGGGGCGCAACGGCGCCCGACATCCTCCCGCCGAAGGTCGTCGCCTTCAGCGTGCCGGCGCTGACCAGCACGCTGCGGGTGCCGGTGACCGCGTTCACGGCCACCGACAACGTCGGCATCGCCGGCTTCCTCATCACCGAATCGGGCGCGCGGCCGTCCGCGACCAGCGGGCCGTGGTCGGGCAGCGCACCGGCGAGCTACACGGCCACCGCCGCGGGAACGCGCACGCTGTACGCGTGGGCCAAGGACAAGTCGGGCAACGTCTCGCCGCCGGTCACCGCGACGGTGATGATCGACACCGTGAAGCCCGTCGTCGACGCGTTCGCGCTGCCCGCTTCGGTGGCGAGCCTCTCCGTGCCGGTCGCCGCACTCGCCGCGTCCGACAATCTCGGCGTCACCGGCTATCTCGTGACCGCCACGGCGAACGTGCCCGGGTTGCAGGACGCGCGCTGGACCGTGAGCCCGCCGGCCGCGGTCACGGTCGCAGCACCTGGCGCCGTGACCCTCTATGCGTGGGCGCGGGACCAGGCCGGCAACGTGTCGGTCGCGAAAAGTGCGGCGACCACCGTCACCGCCGGCGCGAAGTTCAACCTCGACCAGACGCTGTCCGACGGCGCGCAGCGCACGACGCTCGCGTTCGCCGGGCTGGGACTCATGACCGGCAACCTCGAGGCGCAGTCGTTCTTCCCGCCGGGCAAGGTGGCGGACTACACGGGGTTCCAGTACCTGCGCGACAACGACCCCGACAACATGGGGCACAACACGAGCTTCCTCACGCGCGTGGCGAACAACGTCATCGCGATCCTGACCGACGTCCAGTTCGCGCAGCTCGCGGCACTCGCGTCGGCGCAGGCGGCGCAGATCGACCAGTACGGCTACCAGCGCTTCACGCTGATGCAGGCGTTCCGGCGCACGCTGGCGGGCGCGCTGCCCGCGAAGTCGGCGGGCCTCAACCGCAACGCGGTGACGCAGGCGTCGCGCGCGCTGTACCTCATCGACGGCCAGATCAGCTTCGACCGCGCGGTCCTCTACGCGACCATCGTCCGCTCGCTGGGCGTGAGCCAGATTGCCTACCTCGACGCGATGAAGGGGAAGGGCTTCAACGCATGGCCCGACATCCCGAAGGCACAGATCGACGCGCGCATGAAGACGCTGGCGCCGGGCACCGCGGTGGCGGTGATGACGTATGCCGGCGATCTCTTCAGCTGGTACGCGGGTTCGATCGAGGCCGACGTGTACTTCTGCCCCGAGCGCCACGGCACGTATTTCGGTTCGTTCTACATGAAGGACGCGCCGGCCGTCGGCCACGAAGGCTACGGCATCGACGAGCAGCTGACCGCCACCGCCGGGGCCGCGCTGAGCGACAGCACCAAGGGCTACGTCACCGCCGAGCAGGCGGCCGTCATGTCGGCGCTCGTCGAGGGCCAGCGCGGGAATCTCTACACGGACCCCGACGCCAACATCGTGTGGGTGCGCACCCGGATCGCCACGCTGCTGCGCAGCCTGCTCGACCCCGCGACCTCGGCGGACGCGGTGAAGACGCAGGTGCTGACGCTCTCCGGGCTCTACGGCGAACTCGACGGCGAGAACAACCACACCTACGCGACCACGTTCGTGGCGGTCTGGAAGTCGATGACCGACGCCCAGAAGGCGAAGCTGCAGGCGCTGCGCAAGTCGATCCTGGCGGGCGCCTACGCGGACGGCACGCCGTTCGATTTCACCGTGGCCACCACGCCGTACCTCTACTCGGCACCGATCACGAACGTGTCGCTTGTCGCGCCGTACCTTGCCGCCAGCGACCGGCTCTTCTTCGAGCCGTGAGCCCGTGCGGGCGGCGCGGCCCCGGTCGTCACGGGCACCGCGCGCACGTATCGCCCGCGCGTCGGCGGTGTCGCTTGCCACGGACATCGCCGGCGCGGCCGACCGACGCCTGAGGAAACATCATGACCATCGCACGTGGAATCGTTGCCGTCGCGACCGCCCTGTGGGCCTGCGCGGCGCCCGCGAAGGCGCCCGAGTCGCCGACGACGACGGGGGAACGTCGCCCGCCGCCGCCGCAGGCGTATGCCGACTGCGGCGGCAAGCAGGTGGGAGCCGCCGTGCAGCACACCACCCCGGAAGGCAAGGTGGCGGCCGTCTGCGCCGAGTCGCCGAAGGGGCTCGTGGCGCGGCCCGTGGTGCCGAAGGAGGCGCGCGGGTCGGTCGCCCCTCCGGCCGACCGGGTCAGTCCGCGTTGAACCGCGAGGTCTGCCCGATGCCGCGATCCATGGGTCCGTTACCCGCATTGGCGCAGGGCAGATGCAATGTCGCAGGCTAGAATTGCTTCAACACGCGTTGCGCCAATGGTGGCCAGGGCCGATGTGAGAAGGACGGACGTCCCGCGTGAGGGGATTTCCCCAGTTCGTCCCTGTCCGGTGCGACGATGCGGCCGCGTGGATGACCGCATCCGGCCGCCCCGTGGGCGTATGACCCTGGGCGCACGCGGCCGCGCGAACGCGCGCGGCGACGAGCGCCGCGGTAGCATGGGCGGCACTCACCCGTTACCCGGTCGGCGGAGAGGAGAACCTTGACCCCATTGCACACGAAGCGGTTGCGCCTGGAACCCTTCGCCGAAGCCCATCTCGACGGCCTCCACGACATGAACCGGCGGCCGGAGGTGATGCAGTACATCACCGGCCATCCCGAGACGCGCGAGCAGACCGCCGCGAGCATCGCCCGGGTCCGGCGCTGCTGGGTCGTGCTGGGCACCAGCTGGTGGGCGTTCGTCGAGCCGGTCAGCGGTCGCATCGCCGGCGCCGGCTGCATCCAGTACGCGCGGCGCGAGGCGGCGCTGCCGGACGATCTCGCAAGCCTGCGCGCCAATCCGCTCGAGATCGGGTGGCGCCTGCACCCCGACTTCTGGCACCAGGGCCTCGCGAGCGAGGCGGCCGCCCGCATGGCCGGTTTTGCTTTCGAGGCGCTCGGAACGCCCGTCCTCATCGCCGTCCGGGAGCCGGCGAACGTCGCGTCCGGCCGCGTGATGGACCGCCTGGGCATGCGCTACCGCGGCATGGAGACGTGGTACGGCGTTAGCCTCGCCACGCATGAACTCGCCCGCGAGGACTGGAACGCACCGGCGGGTTGACCCCGTGTCCGGCTTCGCATCGCGAGCGGCGCGTGGACCGCGCCGCGCGGCGTTCACGTCGCGTTCGCGTCCGGGTCGGCGATGCTGGCCCACTGCAGCGCGTGCGCGCGCTGCGTGAACGACCGGTATTCGACGATCCTGCCGTTGCGGAAGACGTAGCCGTCGGCGAACCGTCCGCCGGTCCACTGTGAGGACCCGTGGAGCCGCACCCACGCGTGGAGATACACGACGACGCGGTCGCCATTCGCGAGGAATTTCTCCGGATCGCAGCTTCCCTCGGCCCACGTTCCGCGGCCGCGCGCGATGTGCTGCTGCACGTCCGCGAGGCCGCGATACGTGCCTGCCATCGGGAAGCCTTCGGGTTCGATGAGCACGATGTCCGGGTCGAAGTGGCAGGCGATCGCCTGCATGTCGTTGCGGTTGATCGCGGCGAAGTATTCGCGCAGGGCTTCGATCTCGGCGCTCATGCTGGTTCTTCCCGGTTCCAAAGGCGGTCGTGCGCGGATGGCACGACGCGAAGCCGCGCTACCCGGCCACTAGGGACCGGACACGTTCACCGCGTCGTAGTCGACGAGGCACGTCCAGCACTCGTTGCGCGCGGCCGCGTCGATCAGCGTCGAATACGTGTTCACGTGCGGCGCGGTCGCGTCCGCGGGCCGGTAGCTCGCCGTGCCGTCGCTGTTCCGCGTGAAGGTGAACGCGTGCACCGGCATGTGCGGAAGGGTGCTGAAGTTCACCCAGTTGCGGTCGTTGGTGTAGACCGACACCGGACCGTTGCCGCTCACGATGTCGGGCGCCTCGAAGAACGCACCCTGGAACGCCCTGCCCGACGTGGTCCAGCCCTGGACGACGGCGAGGCCGTTGAGGTCGAGGGTTCCGCCCGCCTTCAGCGTGATCGAGCCCGGGAACATGAAGTCGCCGGTCCCCCCGTCCTTGAGGCGCAGCGAGCCGGTGGCCTGCACGATCATGCTGCCGCCGCCGTAGGAGGGTTCGGTGGCGCCGGCCGGCCAGACCTGTCCGGGACGCACCGCAGGGTCGTTGGGGAACGAAGGCGACCCGGGGTTGGTCGCCGGCACCCAGTCCGACGGGACCCAGAGCAGCCCGTCGCCCTCCACGAGGAGATTCATGAAGGTCGGGGCGCCGTACCCGAAGATGCGGGGGATGATCTCGACGCTGCCCGCGGTGCTGCCCTTCAGGTGCAGACCGTTGCCGAGATAGAACCGCCCCTGCACCGGATAGTTGACGCCGGACGGCACCCAGAAATCGATCACGTCGCCGAGGAAGACGCCGCCGCCGGTGATCTTCGTCATGCTCATGCGCAGTCGGGCACCGCCGTCGATGCTGCCCTGGTTGTTGACCCGGCCCGCGTTGACCGGATAGGAGACCTGGAGTCCGGACGGCGCGACGATGCGTCCCTGCGCGGCGACCTCGAGCACGGGCACGTCGAGGGCCAGCGACGGTGCCGGCGCGCCGCTCCACGCCATGGCCTGCAGCGTGCCCTGCACGGAGACGATGTTCACAACGTAGTTCGGCGGCCGCAGCACCACGACCTGGCCCGGCGCGCCTGCGCGCACCGTCACCGACTGGCCGGGGCCCACGACCAGGTCGTTGTCGAACTGCAGGAACAGGGCGCTGCTGCTGGTTACCGGGCCGAGGTCGATGACGACGTCGCTGCCGTTGCCGGTGATGACCGTGCCGTCGAAGGTCGCGCCCGCCACCGCAAGCGTGCCGTACGGATTGCTCAGCACGCGCAGCTTGAGCGACGGCGAATACCGGACCAGCGATTCGAAGGCGAAGGCGTCGACGCTGTCGATGACGAGCGTGCCCGCGCTGGTGGCGATGCCGTCCGGCACGGCCAGCGTCGACTTTGCGGTGGAGAGCACGGCGGAGCTTCGGAGGTTGCATGCGGCCGCGTCCACGGTCCCGCCGACGGCGAGGTTCAATGCCGGCAGGACGGTGTCCATGGAGTCGAGGCCGACCTGCGAGCCATTGGCGTCGCAGTGCGCCGCGACCGCGAGCGGTTGCTGGGCGGTGCCGATCGGCGTTCCGTCGAGCGCGATCGCGACGCCGGTCGCCGGATTGCGCTGGTACTGCTGCGTCGGATCGAGTTGCAGCCCGCTCGTGTCCGCGCTCACCCGGAAGGTCAGCGGCGTGTGCGCGAACGGCAGGCCGGCGAGCGATCCGCTTGCGACGGTGTGCATCGTGTAGGTGACCGGCACCGCGCCGCTCACGCCGGCCGCCAGCCACGCGACGAGCCCAACCGCGAAACGTGTGAGCGACGACATTCCCTTGCAGTCCCCGAATGACCGTGTCGGTGCCAGTCTAGTGCAAAGCACGCAGCGGAAGCCGAACACCGGTACGAGCACCGGGGGCGCCCGGACCGATGCCTGCAAGGAGCAGGGGTGGACCGGAATGTTCATTCCGCGACACATTGCAAGCTCAGTCGTGCCGGGATGACCCCCCCGGACGTGCGCCGTTGCCACCCGGCAGCGCGCTGGGCGCGAACTGCCGCCGGGTCAGGCCTGCGCCGGCATCACGGCAGACGCGACGCCATCGCCACGGCGAAGCCGGCGGCCAGCGCGAGCATGGCGAGCGTGGCCACGGTCCACTGCCGCAGCGCGAAGTCGAGGCGGGCGAGCGCGTTGCCGACCGGCACCAGCACCGCGCGCAGCGGGCGCACGCGCAGCAGCGGCGTCCGCGCGGCCCCGAGTGCCAGGACCGTGCCGCCCGCGCACACGAGCAGGGTGTTCACGATCTCGGAGGGGTCGAGCGGGTTCTTGACGAGCCCGTCCGGCAGCGGCCCGGCGGCGGCGAACGCGAGCAGGAACGAGCACACGGCGAGCGCCAGTGCGGCGAGCTGCGAGCGCATCGCCACCGGCGTGACCGCCGGCGCGGACGCGGGAGCGCGCAGCGCGTTGCCGAGGAACAGCGCCACGTAGCCGGCGGTGAACACGGCGCCGCCGGTGAGCACCGCGGTCCACCACCACTGATCCGAGGCGTCGGCGGCCGCGAGCAGCAGCTTCTTCGCGAGGTAGGCGCCGCTCGGCACCACGCCCATCAGCGCGAGCCCGGCGAGCGCGAACGCGACCACGGTCACCGGCAGCGCGCGCCACGCGCCGGCGAGGTCGCGGATGCGGTCGTGACCGAGCGCCGCGTAGATGAGCCCCGCGGCCATGAACATCGCCGCCTTGGCGGTGGCGTGCGCGATCGCCTGCAGCACGCCGCCGGCGAGCACGGGACCGTGCACCAGCGCGCCGGCCTCGAACGCGAGCGGGAACAGTAGGAACAGGTAGCCGATCTGCGCCAGTGTCGAGTAGGCCACGAGCAGCTTGAGGCGCTCCTGGCGCAGCGCAACCACGCTCGCGACCACGATGACGGTCGCGCCGAGGCCCGCGAGGAGTTGCGCCGCTGCCGGCGTGACGAGGTGCGGGAACACGTCGAACCACAGGCGCAGCACCAGGAACCACGAGCCCTTGATGACGAGCGCGGAGAGGATCGAACTCGCGGCGGCCGGCGCGCCGGCGTGCGCGGGCGGCAGCCACAGGTGCAGCGGGAACAGGGCGGTCTTGGCGAGCAGGCCCGTGGTCATCAGCGCGGCCGCGGCGACGGTGGCCGCGTCGGGACGCAGCGCGCCCCGCAGCAGCGGGATGTCGAGCGTGCCATAGGCGCCGTACAGCAGCACCGCGCCCAGCAGGTAGAGGAGCGACCCCAGCAGCGCGAACAGCAGGTAGCGCAGCGCGGCGCGCAGCGTCTCCGGCTTGCCGTCGAGGCAGACCAGCGGCACGCCGGCGAAGGTGAGGAGCTCGAGTGCCACGTACAGCGTGAAGAGGTCGCCGCTGACGAACACGAGGTTCAGCGAGCCGCCGATGGCGAGGATCAGCAGCCAGTAGGTGAGCGGGGCGCGCGACTTCGCGGCGTCGTCGGGGACGCGGAAGTCGGCCGTCGCGTAGACGGCGATGCCGAGGATCACCACGGCGATCGCCGCCATCATGGCGACGGCCATCGCGTCCGCGCGCAACGCCACGCCGAGCGGCGGCGCGAAGCCGCCAAGCGCGTAGGCCACGGGCCGGCCGGTGTGCACGACGAGCCACGCGATCGCCG
The DNA here is from genome assembly GCA_046347715.1 of Burkholderiales bacterium. GTDB lineage: Bacteria > Pseudomonadota > Gammaproteobacteria > Burkholderiales > Casimicrobiaceae > VBCG01. Next base: position 68,230 of record JAXMFO010000005.1, on the reverse strand, counting down.
CGACCAGCGCGGCGTTGACGAGCAGCGTCAGGAGCGCGATGCGCGGCGCAGCCCGCGCCCCGGCCACCATCGCGAGCAGCATCCCCGTGAACGGCGCCAGGACGGCGAGGGCCAGCAGCAGGCCGCCAAAGGTGCTCGGGCTCGGCATCGCGCGCTTCAGTCCCGCGGTGCGTCGTCGTCGGCCACCGTCGGCAGCGACGGCGGCTCGCTCGCGAGCGACACGGAGTCGGACTGCGCGGCGAGGCGCAGCAGCACCGCGACCGCGACGGCGGTGGCGGAGAACGCGACGACGATCCCGGTGATGAGCAGCGCCTGCGGCACCGGGTCGGCCGTGAGCCCGGCGCCCGCGCCGCGGCGCGCGATGGTCCCGAGCAGCAGGAAGACGCCGCTGCCGACCACGTTGAACGCGAGGATCTTGCGCAGCGGGTGGGCGTTCACCACGAGGCCGTACACGCCGAGCCCGACGAGGACGGCGGCCGCGAGGCCGAGGATCGTGCCCGCGCTCATGGCGACGGCGGGCGCAGGGGCGCGCCGGCCAGCAGCAGCGCCAGGATGAGGGTCAGCGACGGCATCAGCGCCAGCTCGATGACGATGATGAGCGGCTTCGCGAGGCCGTCGGGATACGCGAGGAACGCGCCGGCGTACGCGGCGCCCGCGAGTCCGATCGCGACGAACACGAGCGGCCCCGCGACGATCCCGACCCGCACCCAGTGCCGCGAGATCGGCGGGAAGTCGGCGAGTCCCGCCATCACCACCAGCAGCCACATGGCGGCGATCAGCGTCGCGCCCTGGAACTTGCCGCCCGGCGCGTCGGCGCCGATCCAGAAGATGTAGAGGCCGATGAGGACGCCGATCGGCGGCAGGAGGCGCGCGAGGTACGCGAGCACGCCGTCGGGATCGGCCCGGTGCAGCGGCCCGGGACGGCCGCCCCAGACGCCGTCGGGCGAGAGCGACCATACGCCGAGCAGCGCCAGCACGAGGACGATCGCTTCCAGCAGCGTGTCCATCGAGCGGTACGCGAGCAGCACCGCGGTGATCGGGTTGCCGACGCCGGTGGGCGCGATGCGCGCCATGGATTCCTGCGCGAGCGACGGTGCGGGGTCGGGCAGCGTGACCACGCAGGCGATCAGCGCGAGGGTGACCGCCGCGGCGAGCGCGGCCGCGAGCAGGCGCTGCCCGCCGGGTGCGACGTCGGCCGCGACGCTGCGCTGCGTGCGCGCGAGCCGCGCGACCGCGCCGATCAGCAGTGCGCCGGTGAGGCCGCCGCCGATCGCCGCCTCGGTGAGCGCGACGTCCACGCCGTGCAGCAGTACCCAGCCCAGCGTCAGCAGGAGGCCGTACGCGAGGAAGCCGACCACCGCCGCGAACGCGTCGCGCGCGGCGACCGTCCACCACCCGAGCCCGACCAGCAGCAGGGCGAGAGTGCCGACCGCGAGTTCGCTCACGGCGCGTCGTCCTCGTGCCGGCGCGCGGCCCGTGCGATGAGTTGCGATGCGCACGCGCCGCCGAGCAGCACCAGCAGCCAGATCACGACCAGCTTCAGTCCGCCCGCGACACCATGGGCGTGCGGCAGCAGGCCGAGCACGACCAGCCCGAGCCCCAGGTTGTCGGCCTTGGTGAGCGCGTGCAGGCGCGTGTAGCTGTCGCGGAAGCGCAGCAGGCCCACCGTGCCGGCAAGGAAGAAGAACGCCCCGGCGGCGATGGCGACGACGGAGAAGACGTCCACGAGATTCACGGCGACGGCGCCGGCGGCTCGTCGCCGGCGGCGAGGGTGAGCTTGGCCTTGACGAACGCGATGGATGCGAACGCCGCCAGCAGGGCCAGCGTCAGCGCCACGTCGAGCACGGACGATTCGCCGGCCGCGGTGCCGACGAGGAGCAACGCCCCGATGCCGCCGGTGCCCAGCAGCTGGACGGCCATGACGCGGTCGGAAGCCGTGGGGCCGCGCAGCGTGCGCGCGAGGCCGACCGCGACCATGGCGATCACGAAGAACGCGGCGCCGAGCAGGAACTCGGTCATGCGGGTCGCTCCGGCTGCAGGATCGGCGCCAGCCGCCGCTCCTCGGCGGCGAGCGACTCGACGACCGGCTGTGCGGTGCCGAGGGCGTGGTACACGATGGCGTCGCCGGTCTCCTCGGCCGGGACCGTGCCGGGGAGAAGGCCCGTGATGGCCGTGAAGCCGTTGCGCGCGACCCCGGGTCGCAGGGCGGTGCGATACGTGACGAAGCCGGTGCGCGCCGGCGGCTCGGCGGCGAAGGCGCGCCGGGCGACGTCCACGCCGGCGACGATCGACTCCCACAGGAGGCGCGGGACCTGCAGCAGGAGCAGCGGCACGCGCACCCGGCCGGATGCCGGCGGCAGGAGCCGCAGGCTCAGCATCGTGGCGGTCACCGTCGCGAAGGCGCCCATCGCGATATCGCCGGCCTTCGTGCTCGGCAGCAGCACGGCCCACAGCAGCGCGAACGCAATGCCGCGCGCGACGGCTGCGCGGCCGACAGGGGCGGCGGCGCGGTCGTCGGTCATGCGGCCGCCGGCGCCGGGGGCGTGCCTTCGACGGCGACCGTGAGGACCGCCAGGCGGTCGAAGAGGCGCGCCTGCCGGAGGATGGGCCACCAGTCGTACAGGAAGATCTCGATCGGCCGCCACAGCGCCACCCAGCCGCCGATCACGAAGCTCTCCTTGATGATGCTCTGGTAGTTGTCGCCCGCCGCGAAGCTGGCCGCGAACTCGCCGACGCCGATGGCGAAGGCGAGGAACGCGAGGCCGATCACGAGGCTGATGCGGCCGACGCGGAAGAGTTCGCGCAGTTCCACCCGGGTGGTCCGCGCGCGCTGGCGGAAGTAGCCGTCGATGGCGTCCTCCAGCACGCGGGCCGTCTCCGGGCCCGGCGTTTCGCGCGTCAGGCGCACGGCGAGGCGCAGCGGTGCGCTGGCGGGCTGCTCGCGCGCCCAGTCGACGATGTACTCCTCCGCCGCCGGGTCGAGGTCGCGCTCGCGGAACGGCGCGGGGTCCATCGCATTGAAGAGCTGCCGCATCTCCCCGACCGCGATCTCGAGGCAGGCGCCGGACGGCCGGTTCGCGGGCAGCGCGGCGGGGGTCATGGCGCGAGGAACCCGTCGGCGGGCATCACGCGGACGTGGGCGCGGCGTCGCCCGCCGGCCGCTGCTCGCCGCGGCCGAACACGGTCACGTACAGCACCGGCAGCAGCACCAGCGTCAGCAGCGTGGCAACCAGAAGGCCGCCCATGATCGCAAAGGCCATCGGTCCCCAGAAGACGGTCGGCGCGATCGGGATGAGGCCCAGCACCGTGGACACCGCGGTCAGGAACATCGGCCGCAGGCGCCCGGTGGCGGACGCCATCACCGCCTCCAGCACGCCCTTGCCCTCGGCGCGGTCGGTCTCGATCTGCACCACGAGGATCACCGCGTTCTTCGCGATCATGCCGATCAGCGCGAGGATGCCGAGGATCGCGACGAAGCCCAGCGGCCGGTTGAACACCAGCAGCGCCAGCACGACGCCGATGAGCCCGAGCGGGAGCAGGGCGACGACCATCGCCACCCGCCGGAAGCTCGTCAGGAGCAGCATCATCGTGGCGAGCATCAGCAGGATCATGATCGGCACCACGGCGAAAACCGAGGCGCTCGACAGCTCGCTTTCCTCGTACAGCCCGCCGGTCTCCACCTTGTAGCGCTTGGGCAGCTTGGCCGCGAACTCCGCCACCTTCGGCGCGAGGGCGCCGACCACGTCGTCGGGCAGCACGCCGGACGCCACGTCCGCGCGCACGGTCAGCGTCGGGACGCGGTCGCGCCGCCAGACGAGGGGCGACTCCTGCTCCTCGGTGAAGGTCGCGAACTGGCGCAGCGGCACCATGCGCCCGGTCGGCGTGGGCACCTGCATGGCGGAGAGGGCCTCGAACGACGCCCGCTCGCTGTCCTTGGCGCGCGCCACGACGTTGACGAGGTAGATGTCGTCGCGCAGCTGCGTGACGGGCTGGCCGGTGACGGTGGCGTTCAGGACGCCGGCGAGCGCGCGGGAGCTGACGCCGAGCCGGCGTGCCTCGTCCTGGTCGACCTTGATGCGCACCTGCCGCGCGGGCTCCAGCCAGTCGTAGTGGACGTGCCGGGTGCGCGCGTCGGTGGCCAGGAGCTGCGCGAACTCGAGCGACAGCCGCCGCACCTCGTCCTTGTCGGGACCGCTGATGCGGTACTGCAGCGGCCAGCCCACGGGCGGGCCCAGCTCCAGCGGCGACACGCGCGACACGACCTCCGGGAACTGCTCGGCAAGCGCCGTTTCGAGCTTCTTCTGCAGTCGCTCGCGGGCCGCGAAATCCTTCGCGACGACGATGAACTGCGCGAAGAACGGGTTCGCGGGCTGCACGTTGAAGGTCAGGATGAAGCGGATGGCGCCGCGACCGACGTAGGTGCTGTAGTGGTCGACGTCCGGGTCGGCGGAGAGGACCTTCTCGAGCCGCACGGCCTGCTCCTCGGTCGCGTGGATCGACGCGTTCTGGCGCAGCGTCATGTCGACGGAGAGCTCGGGCCGGTCGGACGCCGGGAAGAACTGGCGCGGGACGTGCTGCGAGAGATACACGGCCGCCGCGAATGCGGCCAGGGTCAGGCCGATCGTGATCCAGCGCGCGCGGATCGCCGCCGTCAGGAAGCCGCTGTAGATCGCGAGCAGCTTCGACGGCTTCTCCTCGCCGCCCGCCTTGGGCGGCTTCAGCAGGGCCTTGCCGATGATCGGCGCGAACAGCACCGCGACGAGCCACGACACGAGGAGCGAGATGGCCACCACCGCGAAGATCGAGAACGTGTACTCGCCCGCCGAACTCTGCGCGAAGCCGATGGGCACGAAGCTCGACACGGTGACCAGCGTGCCGATCAGCATCGGCGCCGCGAGCGTCCGGTACGCGAAGGTCGCGGCCTCGTCCTTGGAGTCGCCGGCGCCCAGGCGCCGGATCATCGCGTCGACCGTGGTCATCGCGTCGTCCACCAGCAGGGTGAGCGCGATGATGAGGGCGCCGAGCGAGATGCGGTGCAGGCCGATGTGCGCGACGTCCATGATCGCGAACACGATGGCGAGCGTGAGCGGGATCGCGAGCGCGACCACCGTTCCCGGCCGCACGCCGAGGCTCACGAAGCTGCACACGAGGATGATGACGATCGCCTGCCACAGCGATTCCATGAACTCGCCGATGGCGGTGTCGACACTCACCGCCTGGTCCGCGACCAGCACGGGCTCGACGCCGATCGGCAGGTCGGCCTTGATCTCCTGCATCGCGTGACGCACGTTCTTGCCGAGCGCGAGGATGTCGCCCGCGTCGCGCATCGCGATCGCGAGTCCGATGGCCGGCTTGCCGTTGACCCGGAACATCGGCTGCGGGGGGTCGACGAAGCCGCGCCGCACCGTGGCGATGTCGCCCAGGCGGAAGATGCGGTCGCCCGCCACGAAGTTGACGTTCTCGATGTCGCGCTCGTTGTCGAACGCGCCGGTCACGCGCAGGAACACGCGCTCCTGGTCGGTCTGGATGACGCCGGCCGGCCGCACGAGGTTCTGCGCCTGCAGCGTCGCGAGGATCGTCGGGTAGTCGAGGCGCAGGCCCGCGAGGCGCTCGGTCGAGAACTCGATGAACACCTGCTCGTCCTGTGCGCCCAGCACCTCGATCTTCGAGACGTCCTTGACCTGCAGCAGGCGCGAGCGGGCCGCCTCGGCGTAGTCGCGCAACTCGCGGAACGTGAACCCGTCGGCGGTGAACGCGTAGATGATCCCGAATGTGTCGCCGAAGTCGTCGTTGAAGAACGGCCCGACCACGCCCTGCGGCAGCGTGCCCCGCATGTCGCCGATGTTCTTGCGCACCGTGTACCAGACGTCGGGGATGACCGCCGGCGGCGCGGACTGCTCGAGGTCGACGAAGATCGTCGTCTGGCCCGCGGTCGTGAAGCTTCGCACGGTGCGCAGGTGCGGCGTCTCCTGCAGCGTGCGCTCGAGGCGCTCGGTGACCTGCTTCAGCGTCTCGTCGACCGTGGCGCCCGGCCACGCCGCCGCGACGATCATCGTGCGGATGGTGATCGCCGGGTCCTCGCCGCGGCCGAGGCGCAGGAACGAGAGCGTGCCCGCGACGACCGCGACGATCATGAGGAAGATCACGAGCGAGGGGCGCTTCAGCCCCCAATCGGAGAGGTTCGGGCCGATCACTGCTTGGTCTCGAGCAGGCGGACCTTCTGGCCGGGCCGCAGCGCCTGGATGCCGGCCGTCACCACGATGTCGCCGGGATTGAGCCCGGACGCGACGTCGACGCGCACCGGGTCGGACGAGCGGATCTCGATCGCGCGCGAGGACACCGTGGAGGTCTTCGGGTCGAACACCCACACCGCGGCCTGCCGGTCGGCGCGGATCACCGCGGAGGGCGGGATCTCGATCGCCGGCGAGGCGCCGAGCGCCATGCGGCCGGTGACCGTCGCGCCGAGGCGCATGGCCGGCGGCGGGTTCAGCAGCCGCAGCCGGACCCGGAACGTCCCGGTCAGCGGATCGGCGCGGGGGGCCACCTCACGCACCGTGCCCGTGGCCGTGATCTTGGGGTCGGACACCAGCGCGACGGTGACCTGCGTGTTGGGCGGCGCCAGGTCCTTCACGCGCGCCGGCACGTCGAACACGGCGTCGCGCGCACCCTCGCGGGCGACCTGCACGATCATGCGCCCGGCGCCGACGACCTCGCCCGGTTCCGCGCCCTGCGCCGTGACCACGCCGCTGACGTCGGACACGAGCCGGGTGTAGGAGAGCCGGTTGGTGGCGAGCGTGACCTGCGTGGTCGCCGACTCGACCTGCGCCTCGGCCGCCTTCAGCGCGGACTCGGCCTGCTCGAAGGACGCGCGCGACACCGCGTTCTCGGCGACCAGGTCGCGGAAGCGCGTGAAATTGTTGCGCGCCTCGGTGAGCCGCGCGGTCGCGGCGGTGAGCTGCGCCTGCGCCGATTGCAGGCTCGACTCCTCGTTCTGCGCGTCGAGGCGGGCGACCAGCTGGCCGGGGCGGACCGGGTCGCCGATGTTGACGAGGCGCTCGAGCATCCGGCCGTCGATGCGGAACGAGAGGTTGATCTCGTTCTGCGCCTGCACGGTGCCGGTCAGGGCGACGGTCTCGCCCGCGTCGTGCTTGGCCACGGTGATGGCGCGCACCGGCCGGATTTCGGGGGCGGTCGCTTCCGGCGTGCGCGAGCAGGCGGTGAGCGCCAGCGCGGCGAGGGCGGCGAGCACCAGCACCGTGCGCGACGGCGGGCCGTGCAGCGCACCGCGCGCGGGTGGACGGGGGAACAGGTCAGGAGGAGGCATGGCGTTCATTCGGGTCCGGGCGTTCGCCCGCAGGATCGGGAGTCGCCGCGTCGGCGACGGGCGCGGCGCGCAGCATGCGGAAGCCGGCGAAGGCGATGGCGACGGTGAGCAGCGGGCTCACCCACGCAAAGACGGCCCACGGCGCGTAGCTCAGCGTCGACACCCCGAGCGTGGCCGCCATGTAGGCGCCGCAGCTGTTCCACGGGATGAGCGAGCCGGTGGGGGTGGCGGTGTCGCCCACGGTGCGCGACAGCACCACCGGGGCCAGGCCGCGCTTCGCGAACGCCGCCTTGAACATGCGCCCGGGCAGCACGATCGCGATGTACTGGTCGGCGGTGACGATGTTGGTGGCCACGATCGACGACACGAGCGAGGCGACGAGCGCGCCGGCGGACTTCGCCTTCGCGATGATGGGGGAGAGCAGGCGGTCGAGGACGCCGGCCTTCTCGACGACACCGCCGAACGCCAGCGCGGTGATGACGAGCCAGATGGTGTTGAGCATGCTGTCCATGCCGCCACGCGTGACCAGCAGGTCGATCGTCGGCACGCCGGTGTTCGACCGGTACCCGCTCGCCAGAGCGAGCCACACGCCCTTGAAGGCGGCGATGGCGCGCGGGAGGCCGCCCTCGGGATCGGCGTACGCGATGACCCGCTCCGGGGCCATGACGACCGCGAGGATGCCGCCCGCGAGCGCGCCGATGAAGATCGCGGTGAAGGGCGGGACGCGGAACGCGGCGAGGATCACCACCACCACCAGCGGCAGGAAGAGCGCCGGCGAGATGTTGAACGTGCCGGCGAGCGCGGCGATCTTCTCGGTCGCGTCGAAGTCGCCGGGCCGGCCGAGCATCCAGAAGATCCCGAGCGTGATCGCGATGGCGATGAGCGACGTGATGAACGTCTCCCGGATGTGCTCGTACAGGCCCACGCCGGCGGCGGCGGCCGCGAGGTTGGCGGAGTCGGACAGCGGCGACGACTTGTCGCCGAAGTAGGCCCCCGAGATCACGGCGCCGGCGGCGATGGCCGGGTTGAGCCCCATGTTCGCGGCGATGCCCATGAAGCCGATGCCGATGGTGCCCACGACCGTCCACGAACTGCCGATGCTGGCCGACACGATCGCGCAGATCGCGCACGCGGTGACGTAGAAGTAGTTGGGGCTCAGGAGCTGCAGGCCGTAATAGACCATGGCCACCAGCGTGCCGCTCATCGCCCACGTGCCGATGAGGGCGCCGACCGCGAACAGGATGAAGATGGCGCCGATGCCGGAGCTGACGCTGGCCGTCGCGGCCTCGCCCAGCGCGGCGACCGAATGCCCGCGGCGCCAGCCGATGAACACCGCGATCATGGTGGCCACGACCAGGGCCACCTGGTTGGGACCGCCCGCGCCGGCGTCGCCGAACAGGATGAAGGACAGCGCGACGAGCAGGATGAGGCTCGCCACGGGAATGGCGGCCTCCGTCAGCGAAGGCGGCTGCGGCGTGTCAGGGCGTTTCAAAAGCTACCTCGGGCATTCCTTCCCGGACGGGCAACGACAGCGTGCCGTGCGGGAAGGGCGCCCGGCGTCAAAAGGCCGCGCGGCGCGGGAGCGCGCGGCCTCCACCAACCCCGCTAGTAATCGACCGGGTCACGGATGATGGGGCAGGTCATGCAGTGGCCGCCGCCCCGTCCGCGTCCCAGTTCGGCGCCGACGATCGTGATGACCTCGATGCCTTCCTTGCGCAGCAGCGTGTTGGTGTAGGTATTGCGATCATACGCGTACACGACACCCGGGGAGGCGCAGACCAGATTTGCGCCGCTGTCCCACTGGGTGCGCTCGCGCTGGTAGTCGCTGCCGCCGGCCTCGACCACGCGCAGCTTCTTGAGGCCCAGCGCCTCCTCGACGACCTTCACGAACGGCTTGCGCTCGGCGTGGAACTCGACCCCGCTCGGGTGGCTGCTCGGCCGGTACGAGAAGGTGGTGGTCTTGGCCAGGAAGTCCGGCGCAAGCAGCACGCAGTCGCGGTCGGCGAAGGTGAACACCGTGTCGAGGTGCATGGCGGCACGGATCTTGGGCATGGCCGCGACGATCACGCGCTCGGCCGCACCCTTCTTGAACAGCGTCGCCGCGAGCTGGCTGATCGCCTGCCGGGACGTGCGCTCGCTCATGCCGATCAGCACGTTGCCCTTGCCGATCGGCATCACGTCGCCGCCCTCCAGCGTGGCGAGGCCGTGGTCCTGCGTCGGATCGCCCCACCAGACGTTCACCTTGCCGGCGAAGTCCGGGTGGAACTTGTAGATGGCGGTGGTGAGGATGGTCTCCTCGTGCCGCGCGGGCCAGTACAGCGGGTTGAGCGTCACGCCGCCGTAGATCCAGCACGTGGTGTCGCGCGTGTACAGGGTGTTGGGCAGCGGCGGCAGCAGGTACTCCGTCACGCCCGCCGCTTCCTTCACGACCTTGAGCGCGGCGCCGCCCACGTCTTCGGGGAAGTCCTGGGTCGACAGGCCGCCGATCAGCGTCTCGGCGAGCGTGCGGTTGTCGAGCCCCTCGAGGTAGCTGCGCAGCTCGTCGATGAAGCCGAGCCCCACCTGATTGGGCACGACCTGGTTGTCGAGGATCCACTTCTTGCCCTCGGGGACCGCGACGGTCTCCGCGAGCAGGTTGTGCATCTCCACGACCTCGATGCCGCGCTCGCGCATCTTGAGCATGAAGTCGAAGTGGTCGCGCTTCGCGTTCTCCACCCACAGCACGTCGTCGAAAAGCAACTGGTCGCAGTTCGACGGCGTGAGCCGCGCATGCGCGCGGCCGGGTGCGCACACCATCACCTTGCGCAGCTGGCCGACTTCCGAGTAGACGCCGAACTTCGTTTCCGCCGGTTTTGTCATGTCGAGCTCCAAAGGGTCCTAGATAGCAATGCTGCCGGTTGCGAGGCCGTAGATGCCCACCGCCGCGCCGATGACCGCGACGCCGAAGACGACCCAGTCGGAGGTCTTCTCGAACGTCGGCTTGCCCTGCTCGCGCCGCGCGATGTGATAGAGGAGGGTGCCGGGCGCGAACAGGATGGCGGACAGCAGGATGAACTTGAGCCCGCCGGCGTAGATCATGAAGATCGTGTAGACCGTGGCGAGGCTGGCCAGCACGAGGTCGCGCTTGCGCTCCTCCGGCCGCACGTTGTACGTCTCGCCGCGCTTGGCGAGCATGAGGCCGTACGCGGCGACGAACAGGTACGGGATCAGCGACATCGCGCTCGTGAGGTTCAGCATCAGCGCGAACGCGTCGCGCGAGAAATAGGTGGTGATCACGAACAGCTGGACGATGATGTTCGTCATCCACAGCGCGGCCGCCGGCACCTGATTCGCGTTCTTGGTCGCGAACACCTTGGGCATGTCCTTCGTGTTGGCGGCGGTGAACAGCACTTCCGCGCAGATCAGCGACCACGCGAGGTACGCGCCCAGCACCGACACGATGAGGCCGCCGCTGATGAAGATCGCACCCCAGTGGCCGACCACCGATTCCAGCACCGCGGCCGTGGACGGCTGGCGCATGCCGGCGATCTCGGCCCGCGGGAGGACGGCGTACGGCAGCATCGACACCGACACCATCAGCGTGGTGACGACGATGAAGCCCATGATCGTCGCCTTGCCGACGTCGGCCCGCTCGCGCGCGAAGCGCGAGTAGACGCTCGCGCCCTCGATCCCGAGGAACACGAACACCGTCACCAGCATCGTCGCGCGCACCTGCTCGAACAGGTTGCCGGTGAGGTCGCCGCCGTAGAAGTTGACGCGGAAGAGGTCGGCCTTGAACGCGAAGACCAGGATGCCGATGAAGGTGATGATCGGGATGATCTTGGCGACCGTCACCACGCTGTTGATGAACGCGGCCTGCTTGATGCCGCGCAGGATCATGAAGTGGAAGCACCAGATGCCGACCGACGCGACCAGGATCGCCGTCACCGTGTTGCCGTCGCCGAACACCGGGAAGAACGCGCCCAGCGTCGACTTGATGAGCACCCAGTACGAGACGTTGCCGATGCAGCTGCTGATCCAGTAGCCGAAGGCGGACAGGAAGCCCGGGTAGTCGCCGAAGCCGGCGCGCGCGTAGGCGTACACGCCGGCGTCGAGGTCGGGCTTGCGTTCGGCCAGCGCCTGGAACACGCGCGCCAGCATGTACATGCCGGTCCCGGCGATGAGCCAGGCGATGATCGCGCCGAGCGGGCCGGTCGCGTTGGCGAACGTCCGCGGCAGCGAGAAGATGCCCGCCCCGACCATGCCGCCCACCACCATCGCGGTGAGCTGCAGCCGCGACATCTTCTGCTCGTTGCCTGCCATGGGGTCCCCCTTCTTGTTGTTCCCGGGGCGGCCTGTCCGTGCGCCCCGTCCTCACTGCCGGCGGCGGCGGCGCGTCGCCGTCCGCCTGCCCCGGATCGTCCCGCGCCCGTCCTCGTTCGCCGGGACGACGGGCGTCCGGGTGGCTGCGAAGGGCGGGCACGCCTGCGGACGTACCGTGCGCCCGAGCGGGCACCACGCCTGCAGCAGGCCCCGGGGAGAGTAGTCGCTGCCTCGCGACAGCGTCCAGTACACGAAAGATGTACGGCGGGCGGCGCGGCGTCAGGTCGGCTCGGCCGTGACCGCGCGGACCTCCTCGACCAGCAGGGTGACGAGCGGCGGCGTCTCGCGCCCCCGCAGGGTCACCGCGGCCACGCGGCCGGTCATGGCCGGTAACGCGACCGGCAATCGGATCAGGGAATCGCGTACGGAGGCCATGAGGTTGGTGCGCCGCAATCCGAACGACAACAGCGACCCGTGCAGCACCATGCCGTACTGCTGGTGGATCGACGCGGACTCGACGCAGTGGCGCGGCAGCGGCAGGTCGGCCCGCTCGAACGTACGGCGCAGGAGCTGCACGAACGGCGAATCCGCCGGCGGCATCACCCACTGCCGGTCGACCACCTCGCTCCAGTCGAGATGCAGGCTGGACGCAAGCGGATGGTCGCGGCGGGCGAGGACGCACAACGATTCCTCGAACAGCACGTCGACCGCGAGGTCGTCGGCCGCGGGGAAGTGCGTCGTGCGCACGAACGCGATGTCGATCTCGCGCTTGCGCAGGAGGTCGGCGAGCTCGTGCTCGCGGGCCTCCGTGACCGTCGCGAACACGCCCTCCTGCTGCGCGGCGACGCGGGCCAGCGCCTGGGGCAGGAAGCCGGACGCCGGCATCGGTGCGGTGCCGACGCGCAGCGTGCCGGTGGCGCCCCGCGACACGACGTCGAGCTGCAGCGCCGCCCGGCGCAGTTCGCCGAAGATCGCGCGGGCGTGCGGCGCGAAGCTCGCGCCGTGCACCGTCGGCTCGACCCCGTTGGCGACCCGGTCGAACAGCCGCACGCCGAGGAGCGTTTCCAGTCCGGCGATCGACTTGGTCACCGCCGGCTGGGTGACGTGCAGGGCGCTCGCGGCCTTGCGGAAGCTGCGGTGCTCGAGCACGGCGACGAACACGCGCAATTCGCGCAGGCGCAGCTGCCGGGGGAGGCGATCGATGAGGTCGTCGGCCGGCATCGGCGGGTCTTTTCGCGTCAGATTTCCTGCAAACCTACGAGGAGGCGACAACGCGTCGCGGAAGGTGCGTCAGGTGCGCCACACAGGCATCGCACCAGTGCGCGCAACCGGGGGAGACGCCGGGCACCGGCGGACCCGGTGATGCCGCAATGGTAATGGTCGTATTCCAGTTTGTCGCGGTCCGCGAAACATGACTGGACAAAGGCTTTTCACCCGGTGTCGTTCGCTGCAAGCTACAAAATTGACCATTCTGAAACAAACGCGCCGTCAGAGCGGATGCATTTGCCTCATACTGACCCCATGATTGCCATCCCGCAGCGGGAATTCGTCACGGCGTCGGGCGCGTCCCGCACCGGCACCGTCCACATCGTGAGCGCCGATCCGCGGGGCCGCCGGCTCCTGCGGCAGATGCTGTATGCGCTGGGCCACGCCGTGCGCTCCTTCGCCGATGCCGAGAGTTTCCGGGACCAGGGACTCGGGCTGCGCCCCGACTGCGTCGTGCTCGACAGCGCGTTGCCCGGCGAGGCGGCCCTCGAGCTGCAACGCCTCGCGCAGCAGGCACCGGTGCGCATGCCGGTGGTGTTCGTCGCCGGCGCGCAGGCCAGCGTCACGACTGCGGTGCAGGCGATGAAGCGCGGCGCCATCGATTTCCTGTGCGGGGACGTCACGTCCTCCGACCTCTCGTCCGCGGTGGACGCGGCGATCGCGGTCGCCGACCGCTGGCAGGCGGAAGACGTGCGGCGCATCCGCGCACAAGCGCTCGCCGGTCGTCTCACGCCGCGCGAGCGCGCGGTCTTCGCGCTGGTGCTGGAAGGCAAGCTCAACAAGCAGATCGCCGCGCAGCTCGACAGCCAGGAGGCCACGGTGAAGGTCCACCGTTCGCGCCTGATGCGCAAGCTCGAGGTGCGCACGCTGGCCGAGCTGCTGGATCTCGGCCGAGCGCTCGGCCAGGAGCACGTGGCGGCGTGCCTGCACCTGCAGGTGGTGTCGCCCGACGTCCGCGCCGTGCGCTCCCCCGCCGCCTACATCACGGGGCCGCGCCTGTATCGCAATGGCCAGGCCGCGTGATCCGCGGCGCCCGCCAGGCACGCCCGTAAACCTTCGTTGGCTGTCCGCCATGCGGCGAACGCGCTAACGTGCTGCCGTGGCGCCTGGTGGGCGCCGGATTCGACAAGGAGAAACAATGGCAATCACGAAACCCTGGCGGCGGCTTGCAACGGCCGCGTGCATTGTCGCCGCACTCGCATGCGGCGTCGCCCAGGCGCAGGAAATCCCGGTGGTCACCGGGGAGCACTGGACGAAGTCCGAGGAACCGGTGAAGAAGGCCTATCTCGTGGGCCTGGCCAACGCGTTCCAGGTCGAGGCCGCGTTCGAGGCCGCCAATCCGCCGGCCGACGGCCAGAGCCTCGTGCCCCGGATGACGAAGGGCATGAAGGGCCAGACCCTCGACGGTGTGCGGACGGCGCTCGACGCGTATTACGCGAAGAATCCCGACAAGATCAAGCGGCCCGTGGTCGAGACGATCTGGTTCGAGATCGTCGTCCCCGGCCTCGCCAAGAACTGACCACGGAGAACCGACCATGAAGCGCACCGTATGGTTTGTCGCCGCGGCCGCCGCCGCGCTGACGATCGGCTGCACCAATATGACGCCCCAGCAGCAGGGCACGCTGAGCGGCGCCGCGATCGGCGCGGGTGCCGGCGCGGGCATCGCCGCCATTTCCGGCGGCAACGCGTGGACCGGCGCCGCGATCGGCGGCGTGGCCGGCGGCGTGGCCGGCAACATCCGCGGCAACCGCCAGTAGGCAATCGTCAGTTGCCAAGAGCGGGCGGGTGCAATGCCCGTCCGCCGCCGCAGCAGCGCCCGCGTGCGGGCGCTGCTTGCGTTTTCAGCGACCCGGCGGCGTGAAGGTCGGGCTTTCCCAGTCGATCCAGCGGTCGCGCGCGGCATACCACGAGCGCGTCCGGTAGTGCGCGTCCCAGTAGTCGGCCACGGAGAAGGTGACCGTGGCCGCGTTGCGCAGCCGGGACGAGGACGTGAGGTCAGCCATGCGGACCCAGCCGCGCGTGCGGCCGGCCTGCACGTCGCACCAGATGCGGTTCGCCAGGCACCCATGCACGTGCAGGTTGGTCGCGTTCGGCAGCCGGGCGACCTGCGGGAAGCGGTTGTCCGGTCCGGCGCGCACGACGGCGGCGCGGCGGGTGCTGTCGAGCTGGGCGGCTGCGGGGGCGGCCGCGATCAGGGTCAGGCACGCGAGCAGCAGGCAGCGGAAGGGGTGGGTCACGGCGGTCTCCTCGAATCCGCGGGCATCATGGCAACACTCGCGGGTCCGCGCAACGTCACCTTGGTGAAGGAGCGGCGCATGGCGGAATGGCAGCGCGTAGCGCGTGTGCGTTGACGCCGGGCCTCAGTCGGCCCCAATGCACCAATAGGGATCCGTTGGTCCCGGCGCGGCGCCAAGATAGCGTTGGACGATCTCGTCGCGCAGCCGGCGGGCGAGCGCGATCTCGTCCGCGGTCGCGGTGGTGAAACGCGGCAGGTGGGGATCGCCGTGCGGCGGCGTGTCGGTCGGTTCCATGCGCAGGCAGTCTCCACCGCCGGGCCGCATGGGCCTATCGGCGCCGGCCGCATGCGGTGGATCGGCGCGCTCCGATTGCAGGGGTCGGCGCCGGCACGGGGGAGGGTAGGATTCGTCCGAGCGCCGGGCACGGTGCCCGCTCCTGCACGTGATCGTGCCGGCCCCGGCGCGGCTCGCCGCCGGCCGCGTGCGGCACGCCACCGCACGCGCGGGCAGGCATCGCCGCGACGTCCGCGCCGGTGCCGCGGATGAAGGCCCGGTGCAAGCCTGGAGGGGGATGATGGCCTCCTCGGGTGCCCGTCGCGCGGGCCGTCCCGGCGTGCCGCGGTGGGGTCGGCGGGGATTCCGCGCGAGGCGGCATTCGAGCCATGCGACCGGGGATTCCGGTCCGGCCGATAAGTCCGAAAATGATAATGCACGAGGCCGGGCCATTGCGTACATTTCCCGGTTGCCTTGCACGGTCTTGCACCGGGTCCGGTGCATGAAAGAGGCAGGTTCCAGACAGGGAAAGGACGTCATGCAACTGTTCCGCATCGCCGCGCTCGCGGGCGCACTCGCCGTCGCCGGAGTCACCGGTCACGCGCAGACCATCCAGGGAACGCCGGGGTCGCCCTCGGCGACGATGTCGATCAGCGGCGCGCAACTGCCGCCGCCCGACCCGAAATTCGGCGGTGTCATCAGGCAGGAGGCGCTGCAGTCGAAGCCGTGGTGGCCGGCGCGCGTCACGCCGCCGAAGGGCGCGCCCAACGTGCTCCTGATCATCACCGACGACGCGGGCTTCGGCGTGCCGAGCACGTTCGGCGGCGTGATCCCGACGCCGACGATGGACCGCATCGCCAACGAGGGCCTGCGCTACAACCGGATGTTCTCGACGGCGCTGTGTTCGCCCACGCGCGCTGCGCTCATCACGGGCCGCAACCATCACTCGGCGGGCTTCGGCGTGATCTCCGAGCAGTCGACCGGCTTCCCGGGCTACAACAGCATCATCGCCCGCGACAAGGCGACGATCGGCCGGATGCTGGTGGACAACGGCTACGCGACCGCGTGGTTCGGCAAGGACCACAACGTGCCCGCGTTCCAGGCGAGCCAGGCCGGCCCGTTCGACCAGTGGCCGACCGGCATGGGCTTCGAGTACTTCTACGGGTTCATCGGCGGCGATGCCAACCAGTGGGAGCCCAACCTCTTCCGCAACACGACGCAGATCTACCCGTTCAAGGGCCAGGAAGGCCAGTGGAACCTCGTCACCGCGATGGCCGACGACGCCATCGACTACATGACGCGGATGCACCAGACCGATCCGTCGAAGCCGATCTTCATCAAGTACGCGCCGGGGGCCACCCACGCGCCGCACCACCCGACCAAGGAGTGGGTCGACAAGATCCACGCGATGCATCTCTTCGACGACGGCTACGAGAAGCTGCGCGAACGGATCTTCGAGAACCAGAAGAAGATGGGCGTCATCCCGAAGGACCTGACGCTGACCCCGTGGCCGAAGGACGTGATCACGCCGTGGGAACAGCTGACCGCGGACGAGAAGAAGCTCTTCATCCGCCAGGTCGAGGTGTTCGCGGCGTACGCGGCCTACAGCGACTACGAGATCGGGCGCGTGATCCAGCACTTCCAGGACCTGGGCCGGCTCGACAACACGCTCGTCATCTACATCAACGGCGACAACGGCACGAGCGCGGAGGGCGGTCCGCTCGGCACGCCGAACGAAGTCGCGTTCTTCAATGGGCTCAACAAGCTGCCGGCCGGGGTGCAGTTGAAGTGGTACGACGTCCTGGGGCACCGAGCAGACGTACAACCACATGTCGGCGGGCTGGTCGTGGGCGTTCGACACGCCGTTCGACTGGTTCAAGCAGAACGCCTCTCGGCTGGGCGGCATCAACCAGAACATGGTCGTGTCGTGGCCGGCGCGCATCAAGGACAAGGGCGCGCTGCGCGAGCAGTTCGTGCACGTGATCGACGTGGTGCCGACCATCCTCGAGGCGGCCGGCATCAAGCAGCCGCAGTACGTGGACGGCATCAAGCAGTCGCCGGTGGAGGGCACGAGCTTCGCCTACACGTTCGACGCGAAGAACGCGAAGGCGCCGACGCGCCACAAGACGCAGTATTTCGAGATGATGGGCCAGTACGCGCTCTACGACGACGGCTGGCTGCTGTCGACCAAGGTCAACCGCGCGCCGTGGGATGCCTTCGGACCGGCCAATCCCGATCCGCTCAACAACCAGGTGCTGCAGCTCTACGACCTGCGCCAGAGCTGGAACCAGACCGACGACGTCGCGGCGAAGTATCCGCAGAAGGTCAAGGAGCTGAAGACCAAGTTCATCGCGGAGGCCAAGAAGTACCAGGTGTTCCCGATGGACGCGTCGGTGGCGGCTCGCATCGTGGCGCCGCGCCCGAACATCACCGCGGGGCGCAGCGAGTTCGTCTACACCCGGCCGATGACCGGGCTGCCGCAGGGCGACTCGCCGCTGCTGCTCAACACGTCGTACACGGTGACGGCGGACATCGACGTGCCGCAGGGCGGGGCCGAGGGCATGATCCTGACGTCGGGAGGGCGCTTCGGCGGCTACGGCTTCTACCTTCTCAAGGGCAAGCCGGTCTGGCTCTGGAACCTCGTCGACCTCGAGCGCCTGAAATGGGAAGGGGCGGAGGCGCTGGCGCCGGGTCGCCACACGCTGGAATTCGACTTCAAGTACGACGGCATGGGCGCGGGCACGCTCGCGTTCAACGACTTCAGCGGCGTGGGCCGCCCGGGGGTGGGCACGCTCAAGGTCGACGGCAAGGTGGTCGACACCAAGCCGATGCCGCGCACGCTGCCGATGATCCTGCAGTGGGACGAGTCGTTCGACGTCGGCTCCGACACGCTGACCGGCGTGAACGACGCGGACTACAAGCCGCCGTTCCCGCTCACCGCGAAGCTCAACAAGCTGACGGTCAAGCTCGACCGCCCGCAGCTTGCGCCGGCCGAGATCGCCAAGCTCGAGGCCGCAATGCGGGAGAAGGCCAAGGCGGACTGACCGCGCCGCGTGCATCGCCCGCCGCTTCGCCTGTCGAACCGATCCGCCGCCGCAGGCACGTCCTGCGGCGGCGACACTTCGTGTCCAACCACAAGGGAGATTCCCATGCAACGACTCGTCCTTGCTGCCCTCGGCGCCATCGCTCTCGGAGGCTGTGCCTCGGGCCCGCCGTTCATCGACCAGATCCAGCCGGAAGCCGTCAATCAGGCCACGCGCCGCGGCCAGTTCGAGCTGAACTGCCCGGCCGCGACCGGCGAGGTCATTTCACGGGAGACGCTGCAGCCGGTCGTGCAGACGTTTCGCTACAGCGGCACGGAGCGCGCCGAATACACGGTCGGCGTCCGCGGCTGCGGCAAGGAGGCGACCTACGTCGTGATCTGCCCCGACAACGGGTCGGGCAACTGCTTCGCCGGCGGCGGCCGCACGGTCGTGCGCTGAGCGCTGCACTCAATCTCTGCCAATTCCGCGGCGCGCGGGCGCGCGCCGCGTCATCCGAAGGAAAGCGCATGACGTCCAAGCAACGCACCCTTGCCGTCCTCGCCGCCGCCGGCATCGCCGTGGCCGGCATCGCCTACGCACAGTACCCGGTCATGGACATGGTCGCGCAGAAGGTGGTGCAGAAGTACCAGAGCGCGTCCTGCGAGCAGCTGTGGGCGAGCAAGGGCCAGCACGGTCCGGAGGAGCAGCGCCTGATCGGCTTCCTGAAGCAGGATCCGCAGATGCGCCAGGCCTTCTTCAACCAGATTGCCGGCCCGGTGATGAACAAGATGTTCGAGTGCGGGATGATTCCCTGATGGGCGGCGGCCGCGCCCTGCGCGGTGTCGTCATCGCCGCGGTGACCGCCGCGACGCTGCCGGCAGTGCCCGCGCACGCTGAGATGTCGAGCGAGGACCTGGCCAAGCTCGCGCAGAACCCGGTCGGCAACCTCATCAGCCTGCCGTTCCAGAACAACACGAACTTCAACGTGGGGCCGCGCAACGGGACGCAGGACATCCTGAACATCCAGCCGGTCATCCCGTTCGAGGTCGACCCGGACTGGAACATCATCACCCGCACCATCCTGCCGCTGATCTGGCAGCCCGGGTACGCGGCAGGCGAGGGCACGACGTTCGGGCTGGGCGACCTCCAGCTGTCGGCGTTCCTGTCGCCGGCCAAGCCCGGCGCCGACGGCCTGATCTGGGGTGCCGGCGCGATCGTGCAGGCGCCCACCGACACCAACGACCTCGGCAACAAGAACTGGGGGCTTGGTCCGACGGCCGTCGTGCTTCACCTCAAGGCGGGTGACCCGTGGGTGTACGGCGTGCTGGTGAACAACGTGTGGTCGCTGACGTCGAGCCAGCGCGGCGGTTCGTACAGCAACCTGCTCGTGCAGCCGTTCCTGAACTACAACCTGCCGGGCGGCACGTACTTCACCAGTTCGCCGATCATCACCGCGAACTGGATGGCGGCGAGCGGCCAGCAGTGGATCGTGCCGCTGGGCGGCGGCGTGGGCCATATTTTCCACGTCGGAAAGCTTCCGGTGAACGCCCAGATCGGCGGCTACTACAATGTGGTGAAGCCCGACTACGGCCCGCAGTGGCAGTTGCGGGCGCAAGTGCAGCTCATGTTCCCGAAGTAAACCACTCCAAGGCCTCCATGTCGCATCCCTACCTGCTGCACCCGCGTCGCGCGCTCGTCGCCGCCGTGCTCTGCCTCGGCGTCGCCGCCACCGCCACCGCGCAGACGCCTGCGCCCGCGCCGGCGAAGCCCGCAACGCCCGCGAAGTCCGCGCAGAAGCCGGCGCCCAAGCCCGGCCCGAACGACTTCAAGCTCGTGCTCGAGCCGAAGGCGATGGCGCTCCTCAAGGCGGTGAGCGACCGGCTCGCGGCCGCGAAGTCGCTGTCGTTCACGGCGATCGTCGGCTACGAATACCCGAGCAAGCTCGGGCCGCCGATCGTGTACACGTCGCGCTACGACGTGTCGCTGCAGCGGCCGGACAAGCTGCGCATCCTGATGCCGGGCGACGGTCCCGCCTCGGAGTTCTACTACGACGGCAAGACGATGATGGCGTATGCCCCGAAGGAGAACCTGGTCGCGGTCGCGCCCGCGCCGCCGACCGTCGACGCGGCGCTGATCGAGGCCTTCACCAAGGCGGGCATGTACTTCCCGTTCACGGACCTGCTGGCGGCCGACCCGTACAAGGCGCTGACCGAGGGCGGCGTGCTCGCGTTCTACGTCGGTCCGTCGGGCAACGTCGGCGGCGTGCCCACCGACATGGTCGTGTGGGCGAGCAACGACGTGTTCATGCAGATCTGGATCGGCACCGCGGACCAGCTGCCGCGCCGCGTGCGCGCGATCTTCCGCAACGACCCGCTCGCCCTGCGCCACGAGATGGAACTCACCAACTGGCAGCTCGACCCGGCGCTGCCGGCGGAGACGTTCGCGTCGGCCAAGGCCCAGGCCGCGCCGCGCATGGAATTCAAGGCGCCCGGCCTGCCGCCCGGCGCGAAGCCGATCACGCTCAAGAAGGCGGCGCAGCCCGCCGCCAAGGCCGCGCCCAAGGCGCCGGCCGCATCCAACTGAGGGACCCCGCCATGATCCGCAGCAAGTTCACCATTGTCGCCGCCGCGCTCGCGCTCGCCGCCACCGGCGGCCTCGCCACGCAGGCCTTCGGCTGGGCGAGCGCCAACCGCATGGGCGGGGCGACGCAGCACTCCTATGGCGAGACGAGCCACGAGAACCGCTACGGCGGCAGCACCGAGCACGTCGCGGGCGAGGGCACCGAGCACACCAACGCCTACGGCGGCAACACCGCCCATGCGTACGGCGGCGGCACCGAGCACACCAACGTGTACGGCGGCCAGACGGTCGGCAAGTACGGCGACGGCGCGTACCACACGTACCCGAACGGCTCGACGGCGTATCACCCGCCCGGCTATCCCGCGTACCCGACGTACCCCGCGTACCCGCCGCCGGTGGCGGTGCCGGCGTACGCGTCGGGCTGCTACGGCTGTGCGGCAGCCGCGGGTGCGGTGGTCGGCATGGCGACCGGCGCGGCCGTCGCGTCGGCCAATGCCAACGCGAACGCGGCGGCGGCGAACAACGCCTACGCGGCTGGCGTGGCGGCCGGAACCGCCAACACGGCGGCCGCGTACAACGCGGGCGTGGCCACCGGTGCCGCCGCGGCCGGCGCCGTGCCGGCGCCCGTGACCGCGCCACCGGGGGCGGTGCCGGCGTCGGGGACGTTCGTGACCGGGATGTCCTACGCGGCGCTGCCGGCGGGTTCCCTCGCGATCACCAAGAACGGACAGGCGTACTATCTTGCCGGCAACACCTGGTTCAAGCCCTCGTACGGGGCCAACGGCGTCTACTACGTCGTCGTGCCCACGCCCTGACCCCTTGCCCATCCGGAGTCTCGTGCCCATGAAGCATTCCCTGACCCGCGTCGCGGCGGCGCTCCTCGCCGCGGGGGTGGCCGGCCAGGCCGCCGCCGGCGGCCTCCTGCTCTACGAAGTCGGCACGGCGGACGTCGGCCTCGCCTCGGCGGGCTACTCCGCGCGCGCCCAGGACGCCTCGACCGTCTTCACCAACCCGGCCGGCATGACGCGGCTGGACGGCACGCAGGTCACCCTCGGCGCGCAGCTCCTGTACGGCGGGTTCGACTTCTCGATCGGCGAAGGCACCTCGCCCGCGCTCGGCGGCAGCAACGGCGGGGCGCCCGTCGGCTGGTTCCCGGGCGGCGGCTTCTTCATGTCGTACAGCGTGTCGCCGGACCTGAAGCTCGGCTTCGCGTCCACGGGCAACTTCGGCCTCGCGCTCAAGTACGACAGCGACTGGGTCGGCCGCTACTACGTGCAGGAGGGCACGCTGATCGGGGTGTCGTTCCTGCCGTCGATCGCGTACCGCGTCTCGCCCGAGTGGTCGGTCGGCGGGTCGCTCAACATCATGTACGGCAAGCTCAAGAACCAGGTCGCGATCAACAACGTGATCGGTCCCGACGGCCAGCTGACGCTCGACACCCACAAGTGGGGCATGGGCGTGAACCTCGGCGTCCTGTACGAGCCCTCGGCCAGCACGCGCTTCGGCCTCACGTGGAATTCGCAGGTCAAGCTCGACTTCTCCGCGCCCACCCAGTGGCAGGGCCTGCGGCCGGGGATCGCCGACCTGCTCGATCACCGCGGCCTGCTCAACACGACGGTCGACATGGGCGTCAACGTGCCCCAGCAGCTCATGGGCAGCGTGTTCTGGCAGATGAACGATCGCTGGGCGCTGCTCGGCAGCGTGGGCTGGCAGCAGTGGTCGAAGTTCGGCGACGTCGAGATCGGCATCGACTCGAACGATCCGAAGAGCCTCACGACCAACCTCAACTACAAGGACACGTGGCACGTCGCCGCCGGCGCGCAGTACCGCCTCGACGCGCCGTGGCTGCTCAACTTCGGCGTCGCGTACGACTCGGCGTTCCAGAGCGACAACGTCTCGCCGATGCTCCCGGCCAACGCGGCGTGGCGCTTCGGCATCGGCGCGCAGAAGGAGGAGAGCAAGACGTTCAACTGGGGCGTGTCGGCCGAGTACGCGTACGGCGGCACGCTCGACGTCAATCGCACGGCCGCGGTGCCGGTGGTGGTCGGGGGCCGCGGGTCGCTCGACGGCTCCTACAACAACACGGGCATCCTGTTCCTCGCGGCGAACTTCAACTGGAAGTTCTGATCGGCGTCCGCAAGAGGCGCCCGGGGCGCCGGTCGGTTCGGTGATAGCGGCGCTGCGCCTCTTGCGGCCGGCACTGCGCTGAATCGCCCCGCCTTGGAACTCCCTCTTCCCCGGCGGGGGAGAGGGTTGCGGTGAGGGGCCGCGATCGTGCCCACAACCCGGGGTCAGACCCCGATGAACCCGGGATCAGACCTCTGGCCACCGGAAGTGCGCCCTTTCCCCCAACGAGGGCGTGCCCGATCAGGCTTCGTAACACGCGTGCCCGGCCGCGGCGTGCCCCCTGCTATCGTGACACCCTGACGACGTGCCGCATCCGGCTGCGCCGTGCCCGCCGCCGATGCAGACGCTCGCGATCACCGTTCCGGTCTACCTCCTGATGGCGCTCGGCTATGCCGCCGGGCGCTTCCGCCTCTTCTCGCGCGACGACTTCCGGGTGCTGGGCTCCTTCGTCGCGCGCTTCGCGCTGCCGGCGCTCGTCTTCACCGCGCTGTCGCGGCAGCCCGTCGCGCGGATCGCCGACGCGCGTTTCATCGCCGACTACGCGGTCGGGTCGCTCGTGGTGCTCGCCATCGGCATCGGGTGGGGCTACTTCCGCCAGCGCAAGCGCCTCACGCTGTCCGCGATGTCCGGCTTCGGCATGGCGAGTTCCAACAGCGGCTACATCGGCTACCCCATCGTGGCGCTGATGGCGGGGCCCGAAACCGCCGCCGTGGCCCTCGCGCTCTGCATGCTGGTCGAGAACCTGTTCGTGATCCCCGCTTCGCTCGTGCTCGCCGAGAGCGGCGTGGCGAAGGAGGGCGCGTGGCACCACGTGCTTCTCCAGGCGTTCCTGCGGTTCGCACGCACGCCGCTGTTCGGGGGCATCGTCGCCGGCTTCGCGGTAGCGCTGTTCGAGGTCCCCGTGCCCGAACCGCTCGGGAAGGCGATCAACCTGCTGGCCCTGGGATCGACCGCGACCGCGCTGTTCGTCGTCGGCGGCTCGCTGGTCGGCCTCGAGGTGAAGGGCATGCGGTGGGATGCGTCCGCCATCGCGGCCGGCAAGCTGGTGCTCCACCCGCTCGCGGTCGGCATCATGGTGTACCTGTGGCCGCCCGCCGATCCCGCGCTGCGCGTCGCGGCGGTCGTGATCGCCGGCGTCCCGATGCTGTCGATCTACCCGATCCTCGCGCAGAAGTTCGGCCTCGAGTCGCTGTGCGCGGCGGCGATGCTGCTCGCGACGGTCGCGTCGTTCGCGACGCTCGCGGTGCTGCTGTGGGTGGTGGGGCCCGGCCTCGGCTGGCAGGGGTAGGCGACCGTCAGGGCGGCGGCAGGGCGGCGGGCAGAAGGCGCCGAACGAGCAACGGCCCGTTGGCGCCGGGGTCGAACGCGGTCGCGGCGTCGATCGTGAAGAGGTCGGTGCGTCCCGCGACCGCGCCGGCGCGACCGAGCGGCACGCTCACGACGTAGTAGGTGCGGGGCAGCGGCGGCGGCAGCGTGTCCGCCGGCACGTCCTGCGGCGCGGGCAGCGTGTGGAATGGGGCGAGGTCCGGGTCGGAGAGCAGGAGCGCGCGGCCGGTGAGGTTGACCACCCGGAGCGCCTGGTCGTTGGCCGCGGTGAGCGCGGCGCCGGCGGAGTACATGAGGAGGAACGCGCCGACCGTGGTGGCGACGAGCCCCATGCGGCCCTGCGGCTCGGCGGCGCCGATGTCGGCGTTGAGGAACGCGAGCCCGAGCACGAACACGGGCGCCGCGAGCGCCAGCGTGCGGCGCGCGAAGGGCTGCAGCACGCGGGCCTGGTCCGCGGCGCCGCAGCGCCGGAACCACGCGGCAAGCACGCCTACCACCCCCACCGCGAGCAGGATTCCCCAGGCGAGTTCCACGCGCGGCCACCTCCGTGCGATCGGGCAATGCGGCCGAGTGTAGCGCGACCCCGCGGCCGCGGCACAGCGGGCGCATTCGCACGTTTGCCGGGCGTCTGGCGCCCGTAGCGTTCGTGGATGCGGCCCCCGCCGAGGGGCCTTGTGGCACGATGAGGGGATCACCCGCCACGCTGGCACGCCCCCATGATCAGCGGCACCACTACCCTCATCGCGCACATCGGCTACCCCACCTTCACGTTCAAGGCGCCGCTCATCTACAACCCGTATTTCGAGCACGCCGGCATCGATGCGGTGGTCATGCCGATGGGCTGCGAGGCGCCGAACTTTCCCGCGTTCCTGCGGGCGGTCTTCACGCTGACCAACATCGGCGGCGCGCTCATCACGATGCCGCACAAGGTGTCGGTCGTCGACCTGCTGGACGACGTGTCGCCTGCGGTGCGCGTGGCCGGCGCCTGCAACGCCGTGCGGCGGGCGCCCGACGGCCGGCTGCAGGGCGACATGTTCGACGGCGAGGGCTTCGTCCGCGGCCTCGCCCGGAAGGGGTGCCGGCTGGCCGGCGCCCGCGCGCTGGTGGTGGGCTCCGGCGGCGTGGGCTGCGCCATCGCGGCGTCGCTCGCCGGGGCCGGGGTCGCGGCCCTTGCCCTCTACGACGTGCGGCCGGCGGCGGCGGAGGCGCTGGCCGGGCGGCTGCGCCAGTATTACCCGCAGATCGCGGTCGCCACCGGCAGCAACGACCCGGCCGGCTTCGACATCGTGGTCAACGGCACGCCGATGGGCATGCACGCCGGCGACCCGCTGCCGGTGGACGTCGATCGCATCGACCGCGACGCGTGGGTCGGCGAGGTGGTCATGAAGCAGGAGATGACCGCCTTCCTCGAGGCCGCCAAGGCCCGCGGTTGCCGCTTCCAGGTCGGCACCGACATGCTTTTCGAGCAGATCCCGGCCTACCTCGAGTTCTTCGGGTTTCCCAGCACCACCCCCGACGTGCTCCGGGCGCACGCGCGCATCGCGTACTGACCCGGCCCGCCGGTCCGGCGCCAGCCGGCTTGTCATAGCGCAAATAGCGGCGCCTTTGCAGGGGTATTTTGGCGCTGCCTGCTTCACAATGTCCCGTACCTTGCCGATATGGGTCGTGGGCCGCCGCGGGTGGTCCGGGGAAGGACGCGGCCATCCGGCCGTCGGCATCGCACGAGGGCAGCATGAGCAAGTTCCAAGAGGAATTGCGAGCGTTTTCCAGCGCCATCGAGCGCGAGCTCGAAACGCGGGAGCTCGCGTTCCCGACGGTCCTCGAGCTTTCCACGCGCATCCGGCAGGCAGCGTACGACCCCGACATCTCGGTGCAGCAGATCGCGGACCTGATCCGGATCGAGCCCGTCGTGTCGGCGCGCGTGGTGCAGATGGCCAACTCCGTCGTATTCCGGCCAGGCGGAGGGGCCCTCGTCACCGGCGTGCCGTCGGCGATCGCCCGCGTCGGCCTTCTCAACGTGCGGACCATCGCGCTCGTCGTCGCGATGGACCAGTTGTCCGAGGAAAAGAGCTCGCGCCCGATGCGCGAGCGCGCGAAGCTCGTGTGGCGGCACGCCCTCGACACCGGCGCGTGGGCGTACGCGTTCGCCCGCCAGCGCCGCCGTGACCTCGCGGATGCGGCGCTTTTCGCCGGCCTGCTCACGCAGATGGGCGAGCTCTACCTGCTCGCGCGGGTCGGCCGCTACCCGGCGGTCGCCGACGACCTCATGGCCTTCGCCGAGATCTCGCAGTTCTGGAGCGCCGCGGTCACCAGCACGCTCCTCACCAAGCTCGACCTCCCGCCCGAGATCGTCGAGGCGGCGGTCGACACCGAGGGTCCGCACGGCGTGACGGCGTGGCCGCCCGCGTCGACGGTCACCGCCATATCGCTCGCGCGCCTCCTCGCGCAGCCGGAGATCGACTTCGACGCGCGCAAGCGCGCCGAGCGCGCGGCATCCCTCGAGCGGATGCGCGAGCGGGACCTCGAGCCTTCGCTCGACGAGCTGATCGAGCTCGTCCTGCCGCAGCGCGAGGAAATCCTCGCCGTCCTGCGCTCGTAGCCGCACCTGCCGGGGTCGCCCGGCTGCGGTCCCGTTGTCTGGCGCCGAAGTCGGTCCGCCGAGCGACCTTGCATCGGGGTTGGGCGGATAATGCGTCGCAGGCGCGCCCGGCGGCCATGAGGGCTCCGAGGCGGCAGATCGACGGCAAGGCGCGGCCGCAGGCGCGGACCGGGCCGTGGAGGCGATGATGCGGCGACGAAGCTTCCTGTGCGCGGCGCCGGCCCTGGCGCTGGCGGGCTGCGCGAATGTCCCCGGCGCGGGCACGGGCCCGTCGGCGCCGGCGCCCGCGTGGCGCGTGGGCGACACGTGGACCTACGACTGCCGGGACGGCTACCGGGTGCCCGTGACGTGGCGGGAGACGCACGAGGTCATCATCATCGACGCGACCGGCATCGCGGTGCGCGTCACGGCGCGCGGCGAGACCATGAACTTCGCGCGCACCGAGCTGTACACGGCGCCCGGGCAGCTCCTCGTGGGCGCGGTCTACGACAATGCGGAGACGCGCCGCTTCCGCTCGCCGCTGACGCTCTACCGCTTCCCGCTGGCGCCGGGCGCATCCTGGAACGAGACGGTCGCGAACTACGACGAGCTGACGCAGCGCGAGGATTCGGTCAACCGCTATGCGCGGGTGCTCGGCCGCGAGCCGGTGGCGACCCCCGCGGGAACCTTCGACGCGCTCGCCCTGCGGGTCTTCATGAACCTCAACGTGAACGACCCGTTCCAGTTCCCCACGCAGTGCGACTACGTGCAGTGGTGGTCGCCCGAGGTCGGCGCGCCGGTGCGCGAGACCAAGTCGGCCGCCTACATCGAGCGCAACAGCGGCAGCGACCCGGCGCAGGTGCGCACGCAGAACACCGTCATCGAACTCGTCGCGTATGGGCGCGGCGCCGGGTGACGCCGGCCGACCCGCTCGCGGACGCGGACGCCACCGCCCCGATGCCGCTGGACGTCATCACCGGATGGCGCGCCCGGCGCGGCGCGCCACCGCCCCGGCGTCAGGCCGCCGCGGACGGCACGCCGAGGAGGCCGCGCGCACGCGCCTGCAGCGATTCGTACGTGCGCTGCCACTGGCCCGCGCGCGGCGTCACCGTCGCGATCTGGCGCACGACGCGCTCGAGGGCCGCCACCCGCTCGCGCAGCGCTTCGGCCTCGGCGAGCGTGTCCGCGTAGTCGACCGCCGCGACCAGCTCGACCTTGCGGTCCTGGCACACGCCGACGCACTGCTGCGGCGCTTCGAGCCGGCCGCAGCCGATGCACTGCCAGGCAGTGATGACCGGAGTGTCGTCGTAGTCAGCCATGGCGCGGCGCGGGGGCATACATCACCCGGGCGAGCGGCGCCCGGTTGCGGACGAGGTCGTCGAGCGTGTACTGGTCGAGGACCTCGTAGAACGCGTTCACGGCTTCATCGATCACGCCGCGCAGGCGGCACACCCGCGAGATCGTGCACTGGTTGTCGGGGGCGAAGCACTCGGCGGGCTGGGCGGCGCCTTCCGTCTCGCGCACCACGGCGCCGACGTTGATCTCGCGCGCGGGGCGGGCCAGCATGAGGCCACCGCCGCGGCCGCGCAGATTGGTGAGGAAGCCCGCCTTGCCGAGCGCGTGCACGACCTTGGTGAGGTGGTGCTCGGAGATGCCGAAGCTGCCGGCGATCTCGCCGATGGTCGCGCGCGTCGCGGGGCGCGCGGCGACGAAGATCAGCACCCGCAGGCTGTAGTCGGTGAAGGTGGTGAGGCGCATGTCGTTTTCCTGGGAATGGCGCAAGGGCCGCGCGCGGGCGGCCCTTGCGTTCACCTCGATGCGGCGGTTACACGGGGCGCAGCGCGCCGGCGTCCGCCGGCTCCCGCGGCGCCCGCCGCAGGAGCTTCGCAGCATACAGCGCGAGGAAGAGCCCGCCGCACGCGAACACGATGTCGCCGGGCACCCGCAGCCACACGAGCGTCTCCATCGTCGGCGAGTGGATGATCGCCGGCGACCGCGCGTACCACAGCCCCTGGCCGATGCTCGCGGCCGCCTGGTAGATGCCGGCGGGAAGCAGCGACATGAACACCATGCCGGCGAGGCCGATGTTGAGGCTCCAGAACATCCACGCGAGGTACCGGTCGGCGTGCAGGCTGCGGGCGAAGAGGCCACGCAGGCAGAACAGCATGAGGCCGATGCCGAGCATCCCGTACACGCCGAAGAGCGCCGCGTGGCCGTGGGCCGCCGTCATGTTGAGGCCCTGCACGTAGTACAGCGACGCGGGCGGGTTGATCGCGAAGCCCAGGAGTCCCGCGCCCACCGTGTTCCAGAAGCCGACGGCGACGAAGCACATGATGACCCACTTGTAAGCCTTGACCCACGGCGCGGCGCCGATGCGCTTGTAGGTCTGCCAGCCCTCGAAGCCGAGAAGCGCGAGCGGGACCACTTCCAGCGCGGAGAACACCGCGCCGACCGCGATCACCGACGTCGGCGTGCCGGTCCAGTACAGGTGGTGCAGCGTGCCCAGGATGCCGCCGAAGAGAAACACGATGGTCTCGAGCACGATCGCGCGGTTGGCGCTCGCCTGCTTCACGAGGCCGAGGCGGGTGAAGATCAGCGCGATGACGGCGGTGGCGGAACAACTCGAAGAAGCCTTCCACCCACAGGTGGACCAGCCACCAGCGCCAGTACTCGATCACCGAGTAGTGCGTGCGGCCCCAGACCAGCGACGTCGAGTAGAAGCCGCCGATGCACGCTGCCGACAGGAACACCATCGCGATGAGGCCGCGGGTTCCGACGGGCGCCCGCAGGGCGGGCCACAGCGCGCGGCCCATGAGGAACAGCCAGGAACAGGAGGCCGACGAAGAGCAGGATCTGCCACACGCGGCCCATGCTCGTGAATTCGAGGCCCTGGTTGCCGAGCCAGAAGCTGAAGTCCACGCCGTTCCGCTGCAGCGTGCCGAGCCAGCCGCAGGCGGTGGACCCGACGACGATCGCGATCAGCGCCCAGTAGAGCACGTTCACGCCGAGCTTCTGGAGCTTCGGTTCGTGGCCCGACAGCAGCGGGGCGATGTAGAGGCCGGTGGCGAGCCACGCGGTGGCGATCCAGAAGATGCCGAACTGCGTGTGCACGGTGCGGCTCACCACGTAGGGCAGGATCTCACCCAGCGGCAAGCCGAAGAAGGCGCGTCCTTCGACCGCGTAGTGCGCGGTGATCGCGCCCATGCCGATCTGCACGAGGATGAGCCCGATGACCGTGAAGAAGTACTTGCGCGTCGCCTGCATCGACGGCGTCGCGGCGGCATTGATCAGCGGGTCGCGCTCCGGAGCCTTCGCCGGCTCCTCGTCGGCGTGCGCGGTGTGGTACCAGACCATGCCCGCGATCCCGGCAATGAGGAGGATGATCGAGACGATCGACCACATCGCGCTGCCGGTGGTCAGCGTGTTGCCGACCAGCGGCTCGTGCGGCCAGTTGCTCGTGTACGACAGTCCGCTTTCACCCGGGCGGTCGGTGGCCGCGGCCCACGCGGACCAGAAGAAGAAGGCGGTCAGCGCCTGGCGGTCGGCGGCGTTCGGCAGGGCGTTGTCGCTCATCGCGTACTGGTCGCGCAGGGACTCCAGCGCCGGCGCGTCGCCGAAGAGGTCGCGGTAGTGCGCCCCGACGGTCGCGATGGCGCGGGTGCGCTCCGGCGACACGCGCAGCGTGCCGGAGGACGCCTCGTAGGTGTTCCGGCGCATCTCGGTCTTCACCGCGGCGTCGACCGCGGCCTGCTCGGCCGGCGTCAGCGCGGCGTAGTCACGCTGGAAGGACTTCTGCGCCAGGAGATCACGCAGCGCGAGCGCCTCGCGGTGCAGCCAGTCGGCCGACCAGTCGGGCGCCACGTAGCTGCCATGGCCCCAGACGGTGCCCAGCTGCTGGCCGCCGGCGGAGAGCCAGGCCTGCTGGCCACGTTGCACGTCGTCGCCGCTGTAGAGCACGCGGCCGTCGGCGCCGACGATCGCCATCGGGATTGGCGGCGCGGCGAGGTAGATTTCGCGTCCGAGCCAGCCTAGGGCGGCGAAGGACAGGAGGAAGACGAGCCCCAGCCATTGCCAGAGCTTGCGGGTCGGTTGCACGGTGCGGTCTCCTTGACGAGAGGTGCGGGATCGATAGCGGCATTCTAGATGCACCTTTTAAAAAGAAGAATGCAAAATGCTGCTTTATGTCGAAGACGGTTGACGCAGGTCAAGCGGGCAGGTGCCCGTCCCGGTCCCGTGGCACACTCGAACGCGGGCGGGCACCGGGGAGGGGACGATGGGGCAGGCGCGCAGCTGGGCGTGTGCGTTGCTGGCGGCGATGGTCGTGCCCACGGCGCCGGCAGCCGGGACGGAAGCGCCGCAGCGGATCGCGTGGATCCCGTCGCCCGACCGCTTCGGGTCGCACTACGTGATGGTCGCGGTCGGCGGCGGGCGCGAGGTGCCGGTGCTCTTCGACACGGGGTCCGTGGGCCTGCGCATCGACGCGACCGCGGTCGGCCCCGAGGTGACCCGGCTCGGCACGCCCGTGCACGAGGCGTTCGAAGGCGGCGACGTCTACGACGGCCAGCTCGCCACCGCGAAGGTGACGGTCGGGGGCGTGGCGGCGACCGTCCCCGTGTCCATCCAGCTGATCGAGCAGGTGTCCTGCCTGCCGGCCAAGCCGCAGTGCCGGATGCGGGGCGGCCTTGCGGCCAGCGTCCGGGAGACCGGCGCCTACGGCACGCTGGGGGCGGGCATGGGCGTCAAGGGTCCGCTGATGAGCCCGCTCGCGGCGCTGCCCGGGAACTGGGGCCGCGCCTTCGTGGTGAGCCGCGACGCGTTGTGGCTGGGGCCCACGGACGTGCGCGCCTTCCGCGTGCAGAAGTTCACCCAGTCCGGCAAGCTGCCGACCGGCGAGCCCGCGTGGAGCCGCACGTTCCGGACGTGCTTCACGCTGGAGACGCGACCGCCGGCCTCCGCCTGCGCCGACACGATCTTCGACACCGGGTTCGGCAACGTCGGCCTGCCCAAGGGCATGCCGGCCTCACCGCCGGCGGGCGCCCCGCTGCACGTGGTCGTCGACGGCGCGATCGACTGGCGCGTCACGGTGGGCTCGCGTCCCAGCATCGACCGGGTCTCCACGCTGGCGGGTCCCCACGCGAGCCTCGGGCGGCCGCTGCTCGGGGCCTACGACGTGCTGTTCGACCGTGCGGAAGGCGCCATCGGGTTCCGCCGCCGCTATTGAGCGGGTGGCTTGTCCTGCCGCTCGCCGCTGGCCATCCGCATGCCGACGAGCTGCGCGACCACGATCGCGATGTAGAACTGGCCGAAGACGGCCTCCAGCGTCGCGATGGCGGTGGCCGGCGGGCGCACGGGCGTCACGTCGCCGTAGCCCATCGTGGTCAGCGTCACCATGCTGAAGTAGTTGAAGAGCGCGGTGTGGCTGTGCGCGGCCTTCAGCGATTCCGACTCCTGCGCCACGCTGAACGAGCCGGGCACCAGCAACTCGCACAGCGAGTAGGCATTGGCGAAGAAGGCTCCCGCGAGCAGGTAGCCGCAGATCGTGCCCAGCACGTCGTCGGCGGTCACGGCCCGCCGCTTGAAGATGTCGGCCAGGATGACCACGACGGCGTAGCCGATGAACACCATCAGCAGGGCGTGGTGGAGGCCGGTGTTGATCACCCCGAACGGCGGCTCGAGGTGCAGGCGCCGCGACCACGTGAAGAAGACGGCGGCGATCGCCGTGACGAGCGCGACGACGCGCTCGCGGCGGCCCTCGAACACGAGGAGGAACACGGAGCACGCGGCGACCGTGACGATGATGTCGGAGGCCGTCGGCCCCACCACCACGTGGCGCGTGAACGATTCGGCGACGACCAGCATCACCAGCGTGATGAGCAGGATGAGGTGGCGATGACTGCGCACGTGGGCTCCCCGGGGGCCGCGCTGCCGGTCAGGCGGCGGTGGCTATTGTGCCCAAGGCGAGGAGTTCGGGCTTCCCATGCTGAAATCGCCCGCCCGCGGACGCCCCGCCCGCTTGGCGGTTCCCGGTAGCCAGCCCGGCGCGCACACGGTATAGTGCGTCGAACGTTCGTTCTATTGCGGTCCACGATGAGCCTTGCCACCCCCGCCCTCAACCGCGCGCAGCAGGCGGCCGTCGAGTACGGCGCCGGTCGCGCGGCGCCCCCGTTGCTGGTGATCGCGGGCGCGGGCTCCGGCAAGACCGCGACGCTCGCGCACCGCGTCGCCCACCTCGTGCGGCAGGGAGCCGACCCGCAGCGCCTTCTGCTGCTGACCTTCAGCCGGCGTGCCGCCGCGGAACTGACGCGCCGGGCGGGGCAGGTGCTGCAGGCGGCGCTCGGCGCCTCCGCGAGCGATGCGCCGCCGACGCTGCCGTGGGCGGGGACCTTTCACAGCGTCGCCGCCCAACTGCTGCGCGAATACGCGCCGCGCATCGGGTTGGCACCCAACTTCACCATCCACGACCGCGGCGACTCGGAAGACCTGATGGCGCTGGTGCGCCAGGCGGCGGACATCGACACGTCGCAGGCGCGCTTCCCGGGGGCGGCGACCTGCGTGGCGATCTATTCGCGCAGCGTGAACGCGCAGGCGCCGCTGCCCGCGGTGCTGGCCGACCACTTCCCGTGGTGCGCGGCGTGGGAGGACGCGCTGCGGCCGCTCTTCGCCGCGTACGTCGCGGCCAAGCAGTCGCAGCACGTGCTCGACTTCGACGACCTCCTGCTCTACTGGGCGGGACTGATGGCGGAGCCCACGCTCGCCGCGGAGGTGTCGGCCCGCTTCGACCACGTGCTGGTCGACGAGTACCAGGACACCAACCGCCTGCAGGGAACGATCCTCAAGGCGCTGAAGCCCGACGGCCGCGGCGTCACGGTGGTCGGCGACGACGCGCAGGCGATCTACGGCTTCCGCGCCGCCACCGTGCGCAACATCCTCGACTTCCCCTCGCAGTACGCGCCGCCCGCGGAGGTCATCACGCTCGAGCGCAACTATCGCTCCACGCAGCCGATCCTCACCGCCTCCAACGCGGTGATCGCGCTCGCGCGGGAACGGTTCACCAAGGACCTCGTCACGGAGCGCACCGCGGGCGCGCGGCCGCGGCTCGTCACCGTCGCGGACGAGACCATGCAGGCGCGCTTCGTCGCGGAGGAGGTCCTGGCCCAGCGCGAGCGGGGCGTCGACCTGAAGCGGCAGGCGGTGCTGTTCCGGACGTCGTCGCACAGCGCGGCGCTGGAACTCGAACTCGCGCGCCGCAACATCCCGTTCGTGAAGTTCGGCGGACTCAAGTTCCTCGACGCCGCGCACGTGAAGGACGTGCTCGCGATGCTGCGCTGGGTCGACAACGGCCGCGCGCGCCTGCCGGGATTCCGCACGCTGCGCCTCCTGCCCGGCGTCGGGCCCGCGACTGCCACGCGCTGGCTCGACGCGCTCGACGCGGGTGCCGATGCGCTGGCGACGATGGCGGCGTTCAAGGTGCCGCCGGCCGCGGAGGAGGCGTGGCGCGGCCTGCACGGCCTGTACGCGGCGATGCAGGCGCGCGACAGCGCGTGGCCGGCGGAGATGGATGCGCTGCTCGCGTGGTACGAGGCGCAGCTGCCGCGGCGCTTCGACGATGCGGCGCTGCGCATCCCCGATCTCGTCCAGCTGCGGCGCATCGCATCGACGTATGCGTCGCGCGAGCGTTTTCTCACCGAGCTGACGCTCGATCCCCCGTCCGCCACCAGTGCGGAAGCCGGCGTGCCGCTGCAGGACGAGGACTATCTCACGCTCTCCACGATCCACTCGGCGAAGGGGCAGGAGTGGCGGTCGGTGCACGTCCTGAACTGCGTGGACGGCTGCATCCCCTCCGACCTCGCCACCGGCCGTGCGGAGGAGATCGAGGAGGAGCGGCGGCTCCTGTACGTCGCGATGACGCGCGCGAAGGACGACCTCGCACTCGTCGTGCCGCAGCGCTTCTACGTGCGCCAGCAGGGGGCGGGCGGCGACCGTCACGTCTACGCGGCGAAGAGCCGCTTCCTGCCCGAGAGCGTCTGCGCGCACCTCGACGCGCAGGCGTGGCCCGTCGCCGCGCCCGTGCCGCCGCGCGATCCGCAGATGAAGAAGCTGGTGGTCGACCTCGCGGCGCGGATGCGGGCCGCATGGTGAGGCCGCGCGGATGAAGGCGACGCCGCGTCGAGTTTCCGCCCGCACCGTGGCGCACGGGTGCGCCGCGGTACGATAGCCGCCTTCCGGCGTTCCCCAAAGCTCCGATCTTGGCCAAGCGAACCTACGAAGAAGCGTCCATCCGCGTCCTGAAGGGCCTGCAGCCCGTGCGGGAGCGGCCGGGCATGTACACGCGCACGAGCGACCCGACGCACATCGTGCAGGAGGTGATCGACAACGCCGCCGACGAGGCGCTGGGCGGCTTCGCGACGCGCATCGACGTCACCGTGCATCCCGACTTTTCCGTCACCGTCGAGGACGACGGCCGCGGCATCCCGGTCGGCCTCCACCCGGAGGAGAAGGTGGCCACGGTCGAACTGGTCTACACGCGGCTGCACGCGGGCGGCAAGTTCGACAAGAAGGGCGAGCACGCGGCGTATGCGTTCTCGGGCGGCCTGCACGGCGTCGGCGTGTCGGTGACCAACGCGCTGTCGAAGCGGCTCGAAGTCGAGGTGAAGCGCGACGGCAAGGTGCACCGCATCGTGTTCGAGGGCGGCGACGTCGCCGAGAAGCTCAAGGTGGTCGGCACGGTGGGCCCGCGCAACACCGGCACCACGGTCCGCGTGTTTCCCGATCCCAAGTACTTCGACGCGCCCGCGGTCTCCGTGCCCGACCTCGCGCGCCTGCTGCGCGCGAAGGCGGTGCTGCTGCCGGGTGTGGCGGTTACGCTGCGCAACGAGTCGGGCAAGGCGCCGAAGACGCAGACGTGGTCGTACCCGGACGGCCTCACCGGCTACCTCAACGAACTGGCCGACGGCATGACGCCTGTGGCGCCGATCTTCGCCGGCGAGACCTACCTCGGCGCACCCAAGGACGGCGACACGTGGAGCGAGGGCGAGGGCGCCGCATGGGCGTTCGCGTGGTTCGAGGACGGGCACGGCGAGGGCGAGAGCTACGTGAACCTGATCCCGACGCCCTCCGGCGGCACGCACGAGGCCGGCCTGCGCGCGGGGCTCTTCGACGCGGTGAAGTCGTTCGTCGACCACCACAACCTGCTGCCGCGCGGCGTGCGCCTGCAGACCGAGGACGTGTCTGCGCGCCTGCGCTACGTGCTGTCGGTGCGCGTCCTCGACCCGCAGTTCCAGGGGCAGGTGAAGGAGAAGCTCACGAGCCGGGATGCCCTGAAGCTCGTCGCGCAGGTGATCCGCGACCCGGTCGAGGCGTGGCTCAACGCGAACGTCGAGTACGGCCGGCGCATCGCGGAACTCGCGATCGCGGCAGGCGCAGACGCGGCTGAAGTCCGCGCAGAAAGTCGAAGAAGCGCGGGTCGAGTGTCGCCGTGCTGCCGGGCAGCCACGATCGCGAGTCCGACGACGGCGTCGCACGGCGCGAGGTGTTCCTCGTCGAGGGTGACTCCGGCCGGGGCTCCGCCAAGCTTCGCGCGCGACAAGCAGTACCAGGCCATCCCGCTGCTGCGCGGCAAGGTGCTCAACACGTTCGAGGTCGAGCGCGACCGCCTCTTCGCCAACAACGAGGTGCACGGACATCGCGGTCGCGATCGGCGTCGATCTCGGCACGGCTTCGGCCGCCGACGAGGCCGACCTCTCCGGCCTGCGCTACCAGCGCATCATCATCATGGCCGACGCCGACGTCGACGGCAGCCACATCAAGGTGCTGTTGCTCACGCTGTTCTTCCGGCACTTTCCCGCGCTGGTGGAGCGCGGGCACGTGCATCGCGCATCCGCCGCTCTATCGCCTCGATGTCTCCGCCACCGGCAAGCGGCCGGCACGCAAGTTCTACGCGCTCGACGACGACGAACTGGAAGCGATCGAGGACCGCCTCGCCAAGGAAGGCGTGAAGCCGGGGTCGTGGTCGGTCGGGCGGTTCAAGGGGCTGGGCGAGATGAATCCCGAGCAGCTCTGGGAGACCACGATGAATCCCGAGACCCGGCGCGTGTTTCCCGTCCGCGTCTCGCGCGACGAGGCCGCCGAAGCCAACCGCATCTTCGCGAAGCTCATGGGCAAGACCGAAGCCGCCGCCCGCCGCGAGTGGATGGAGCAGTCCGGCAACACCGTCGAAGTCGACATCTAGGACGCGCCGCGCGGCGCGCGCAACGAAGACACGCAATGGCCACCCGCAAACCCAAGGCGCCCGCAAAGCCGGCGCGCCGCCCCGCGGCCGACGATCCGAGCGGCGACCTCTTCGCCGGTGACGGCGCGCCGCCGCCCCGCACCCCCGCCGGCGACGGCGGCAGCGGCAGCGGCAGCGGCGCGGGCAGCGACGACGCGCTGCCGCTCGCCACCTTCGCGGAGCGCAGCTACCTCGAGTACGCAATGAGCGTCGTGATGGGGCGCGCGCTCCCGGACGTGGCCGACGGCCAGAAGCCGGTGCAGCGTCGCATCCTGTACACG
Source organism: Burkholderiales bacterium (assembly GCA_046347715.1). Classification (GTDB taxonomy): domain Bacteria; phylum Pseudomonadota; class Gammaproteobacteria; order Burkholderiales; family Casimicrobiaceae; genus VBCG01. The sequence continues at coordinate 30,646 of JAXMFO010000005.1, read as the reverse complement.
ATGCACCAGCTGAACCTCTACACCCCGGCGCGGCACGTGAAATCGGCGCGCGTGGTGGGCGACGTGCTCGGCAAGTACCACCCGCACGGCGACACCGCGGCGTACGACGCGCTGGTGCGCCAGGCGCAGGACTTCACGCTGCGCTATCCGCTGATCGACGGCCAGGGCAACTTCGGCTCGCGCGACGGCGACAACGCGGCGGCGATGCGCTACACGGAGTGCCGGCTGACGCCGCTCGCCGAATTGCTGCTCTCCGAGATCGACCGCGACACGGTCGACTTCACGCCCAACTACGACGGCGCGTTCAACGAGCCGAAGCTGCTGCCGGCCCGGCTGCCGATGCTGCTCATCAACGGCAGTTCCGGCATCGGCGTGGGCATGGCCACCGACATCCCGTCGCACAACCTCGCGGAGGTCGCGAAGGCGGCGGTGCTGCGCATCCGCAAGCCGGAGGCGAGCCTCGACGCCGTGCTGAAGGTGCTGCCGGGGCCGGACCTGCCGGGCGGCGGCCACGTCACCAGCAACCCCGAGGACATCCGCGCGATCTACGAGACCGGACGCGGGAGCCTGCGCATGCGCGCGCGCTGGACGGTCGAGGAACTCGCCCGCGGACAGTGGCGCATCGCGGTGACCGAGCTGCCGGCCGGGGTGTCCGCCCGGATGGTGCTGGAGGACATCGAGCGCGCGACGAACCCGAAGGCCAAGGAAGGCAAGAAGTCGCTGACGCAGGACCAGCTCAACCTCAAGACGCTGATGCTGGGCGCCCTCGACACCGTGCGCGACGAGTCCGACAAGGACGCGCCCGTGCGCATCGTGCTCGAGCCGCGGTCGAGCCGGCAGAACCCGCAGGAATTCGTCGACCTGTTGCTCGCCAACACGCGCCTCGAATCCACGCTGCCCATCAACCTGGTGGCGCTCGGCCGCGACGGCCGGCCGCGCCAGAAGCACCTGCTGGCACTCCTCGACGAGTGGATCGAGTTCCGGTTCACGACGGTGACGCGCCGCACGCAGCACCGTCTCGCGGAGGTCGACCGCCGCCTGCACATCCTCGAGGGCCGGCTGGTCGTCCTCCTGTCGATCGACAAGGTGATCCGCATCATCCGCAACGCCGACGAGCCGAAGGCCGAGCTGATGGCCGCATTCAACCTGACCGAGATCCAGGCCGAGGACATCCTCGAGATCCGGCTGCGGCAGCTCGCGCGGCTCGAGGGCATCAAGCTCGAGACCGAGCAGAAGGAACTCAAGGCCGAGCGCAAGGGGCTGAAGCAGCTGCTCGCCGACCGGCAGGTGATGTCCGACCGGATCGTCACCGAGATCGAGGCGGACGCGAAGAAGTTCGGCGACCAGCGCCGCACGCTGATCGAGGCGGTGGCGCCGACGGTCGTGAGCCGCAGCGTGCCGGACGAGCCGATCACCGTGACGCTGTCGCGCCAGGGCTGGATCCGTTCGCGCCAGGGCCACGGCCTCGACGTGACCCAGTTCGGCTGGAAGACCGGCGACGGTCCGCTCGCGATCCTGGAAATGCGCACCGTGCAGCCACTGGTGGTGCTCGACACGCAGGGCCGCGCCTACGCGATCCGCGGCGCCGACGTGCCGGGCGGCCGCGGCGACGGCGTGCCGGTGACCACGCTGATCGAATTGCAGTCGGGGGCACGCGTCGCGCACGCCTTCACGGCCGCCCCCGAGCAGCCGTACCTCGTCGCCGGCACCGGCGGCTATGGCTTCGTGGCGACGTTCTCCGACATGCTGGCCCGCGTGAAGGCCGGCAAGGCGTTCATGAGCCTGCAGCCCGACGAGGAGCCGGTGGCGCCGGCGCCGATCCGTGCCGGATGCGACCACGTCGCGGCGATGGCGAAGAGCGGCAAGCTGCTCGTGTTCCCGCTCGCCGACATGCGCACGCTGGCGAGCGGACGCGGCGTGATCGTGATGGGCCTCGACGACGGCGACGCGCTGGCCGCCGTCGGCGTGTTCCCCGCCAAGCGCGTCGTGGTCCGCGGCGCGAACCGCAACGGCCGCGAGATCGACGTCGTGCTCGAAGGCGACGACCTCGCACGCCACATGATGCACCGCGCACGCAAGGGCGTGAAGCTGGCGCAGAAGGTGAAGTTTTCCGGGTTCGGCGCGTAGTGCGCCGCCGTGGCGCCATGGGGCTCCCTTTCCCCGTGCGCGGGGAGAGGGCCGGGGTGAGCGGCAGACGCCACGCGTCGCGGCCACGTCCAAACCAGCACGCGCTCGCCGCCTGAGCAGAGAACCCGGGGTCAGACCCCGATAGGGCCGGGGTCAGACCCCTGGGCGCTGGATGCTCCCTCTCCCCGCTCGCGGGGAGAGGGTTGGGGTGAGTGGCCGGCGTCGCGCGTCGCGAGATTGTAGGGACTAGCGCCCGCCCGCCGCTTGCGTCACGAACGCGACCGTCATCCCAAGCGCTTCACGCACCGCCGCGTTGACCGCCACCACGCCGGCCTTCGGATCGTCGGCCGCCGCCGGTGCCGTCGTTTCGACATAGCGCGTCGCGACGACGCGCCGCGTCCGCAGGTCCACGAGCTGGACCCGCAGCGCGACGTCCGCGCGGCTCGGCCTGACCGTGAAGTCCTGCTGCAGCCGCAGGAGTTCCACGTCGAGGCGCCAGTCGGCTGCCACCGGCGACGGGCCCGGGACCACGGCGGTGAACACCGATGCGTCATCCAGCGCGCGGACGAGCTGCGGCGTCAGCATTCGCGCCGGTGCATCGGCCCAGCGGTGCAGGGCGAAGGCTTCCAGCGCGTGGGGCGTGGTCGAGTACATCATCGCCGGCGTGTCGCAGCCGGGGGCGGCGCGGATCGGCGCGACCTCCAGCGTCTGCGGCACGCGTCCCGGCGCCTTCGTCGCCGCCGGCGTCGCGTCGATCACGTACAGGGCCGGCGGCTCCGCCTGCGGCGGCAGCACGCTGCACGCACCGGCGAGCAGAAGCGCGGCCACACAGGCAGTACTTCTCACCCAATCGGATCGGTATCTCATTCTCCCGGCCCCCGCTTGACCGGCTGGCGCCCCTGCACGAGCACGCCGGGGTTGCGATCGACGTCCGCGGCCACGCGGCGCAGCGTCGACGTGAGGTCGCGCAACTCGGCGACCAGCGCCCGGACCTCGGGCAGCGTCGTGCCGGTGACGTCGGCGATGCCGGCGCGTGCGCCGTCGAGCGTCTCCTTCGCGCTGGTGCCCGCGCCGGCGACCTCGTTCGCCATTCGGTCCAGTGCCTGTGCCGCCCGCTCGACGCGCTGCACGAGCTGCGGCAGTTCCGCGGTGAGCTTCGCCGCCTGATCCATGGTGCGTGCCGTGCTCGCCAGCGTCGCGTCGATGGTCTTGGCGCGACCCGCGAGCGTGTGCGCCACGACCGCGAGGTCGGCGAGCGTGGCCTTCACCGCCCGCCGGTTCTCGTCGTCGAGGAGCGCGTTGACGTTGTCGCCGACGCGCCCGAGGTTCGCGAGCAGGATCGGCACCGCGGTCTCCAGCCGGTTCATGAAGGAGGGCGCCGATTCGATCACCGGATAGCGCTCGCCGGCCTTCGCGACGAGCGGCGGCGAGTCCTTGCGGCCCGCCATCAGCTCCACGAACGCGATGCCGGTGAGGCCCTGGCTGCCGAGGCTCGCGACCGTGTCCTGCTTGACCGGCGTGCCGTGCTCGATGTCGAGCGTCACCGCGACCTGCTCCACGTTGGCCGGGTCGAGCGCTATCGCCCGCACGCGTCCGACGTCGACGCCACGGTAGCGCACCGGCGCGTTGGTGTTCAGGCCCGCCACCGACTCGGTCATGTAGGTGACGTAGGTGTCGTAGGTCTTGCGGTAGTACTTGCCGCTCGACAGCCACAGCACGCCCGCGATCAGTGCGACGGAGAGCACGATCACGAACGCGCCGACCGCGGCGAGGTTCACCTTCGATTCCACTGCTGCTCCAGGGCGGCCCGCCCGCGCGGGCCGTGGAAGTATTGCCGCACGAGCGGCTCGTCGAGCTGCGACAGCTCGGTCATCGAACCGACGCCGACGATGGTGCCGTGACCCAGCACCGCGACACGGTCGGCGGCGCGCCATAGGAGGTCCAGGTCGTGCGTCACCATCATGATGGTGAGGCCGAGGCCGTCGCGCAGGCTCTTCACCAGCTCGTCGATGCCTTGCGCGGAAAGCGGGTCCAGCCCGGCCGTCGGCTCGTCGAGGAAGAGCAACTCGGGGTCGAGCGCCAGCGCGCGGGCCAGGGAAGCGCGCTTGCGCATGCCGCCCGACAACTCGCTCGGGTACTTGGGACCGGCGTCCGGCGGCAGCCCGGTCAGCGCGATCTTCACCGCCGCCACCTCGCCGATGAGCTTCGGCGGCAGGTCCGTGTGCTCGGCCAGCACCATCCCGACGTTCTCCGCGACCGTGAGCGCGGAGAACAGCGCGCCGCGCTCGAACATCACGCCCCAGCGCCGGCGCAGCGGCAGCGCACCTTCGTCGTCGAGCCCGACGACCTCCTGGCCGAACACCTTGATCGATCCCGCGGCGGGCGGCTGCAGCATGATGATCTCGCGCAGCAGCGTCGACTTGCCCGAGCCGCTGCCGCCGACCAGCGCGAAGATTTCGTGCGGCTGCACGGCGAGATCCACGCGCTCGTGGACCACCGCGGGGCCGAACACGGTGCGGATGCCGTCGACGGCGATGACGGGAGTGTCGGGCATCGCTACAGGTCCAGCCACAGGAAGACGATGGAGAACACGGCGTCGACCACGATCACGAGGAAGATGGACTGCACGACGCTGATCGTGGTCTGGGTGCCGACGCTGTCCGCGCTGCCGCTCACCTGGAAGCCGCGGTAGCAGCCGACCAGCGCGATGATCATCGCGAACACCGGCGCCTTGGCAATGCCCGTCCAGTACGACGACACCTGGATCGCCTCGTCGAGGCGGTTGATGAACACGTCGTAGCCGACGCCGAGCCGCGATTGCGCCATCACCATGCCGCCCAGGAGCCCGGTGACGTCGGTGTAGACGGTGAGGAGCGGCAGCACCACGACCAGCGCGACCAGCTTGGGCTGGACCAGCATTTCCTGCGCGCCCACGCCGATGGTGCGTAGCGCGTCGATCTCCTCGGTGACCTTCATCGTGCCGATCTGCGCCGTGTACGCGGACCCCGAGCGACCGGCGATGATGATGGCCGTCAGCAGCGGCGACAGTTCGCGCAGCATCGCCAGCGCGACCAGGTCGACGACGAAGATGTTCGCGCCGAAACGCTGCAGCTGGTCGGCGCCCTGGTACGCGATCACGATCCCCATCAGGAACGAGAGCAGGCCGGTGATCGGCAGCGCGTCCACCCCCGCGATCTGGATGTTGTGCAGGATCGGCCGCCAGCGCAGGCGGGCCGGGTGGCGCAGCGAGCGCAGCAGCGCGAGCGCGCTCTCGCCGACGAATGCGAGGTACCCGTAGAAGCCGACGAGGTAGGACTGCACGCGCGACCCGACGAACGCGAGGCCGTGCGGCGCGCTGGCCGTCGGCGCGACCAGCGGCACCTTGCGCTCGGCGATCAGCGCGAGCAGGGCGGCGAACGTGGGCGCGAGGCCCGTGACCTCGGCCGTGCACCCGCGCTCGGCCAGCGTGCGCAGCGTGCGGTGGACGAGCCATGCGCCCGCGGTGTCGAGGGTCGAGATGCCGCTGCCGTCGAGCACGACCGGGCCGGAGGACGGCCACGGCACGGCGGCGAGCGCGTGGTCGAGGGTGCGCAGCGTGTGCACGGTCCATGCGCCCGAGCAACGCACGGCCATCGCGGCACCGCCCGCTGCCGGCGGGGCGACCTCGACGTGCGCGTGCTCGCCGGATCCCATGGTCCGTCCGTGACGTGCGGTGGCGCGACGGGCTGCGTGCCCGTGCCACCGCCTGCAAGTCCCATGCTAGGCCGATCCGCCTGGCTCGCGTTGACGGCCGTCAACGCGCTGGCCGGAGGTCAGACCAGCGCGATGCCGCCCTGCGACCCGCGTGGCTTGCGCGCCAACTCGTCGAGCCGGCGGTCCATCGCGTCGAACGCGTCGCGCACGGCGACCGCGAGGTCCTCGCCGTGGCCGCGGTCGACGACGAGTTCCGGGTGTCCCGGCGCATGCACGTCGAGGCGTACGTGGTATTCCTGACCCTGCCGATGGTGGGTCGACGTGCGCTCGACCGTGACGCGGCAGCCGGTCAGGCGACCGTTGAACGTCGCGAGCTTGGCGGCGCGACGCTGGATCTCTTCGGCGAGCGCGGGGGATTGCGGGACGTTGCGCAGCGTGACCTGCAACGGGAACTGCAGCGAGCCACTCATTCGCTTCTCCTTTCGTGGCCGATGCTTCATCGTCGATCCAACCGCGCCGATCCGCGTTGACGGCAGGCAATGGCGGGTCGCGTCGGGATGCCGTTGACACCGCGCAACGACGACTGTGCCCCGCGGCGGTAGCATCATCGTGCGCGCCGACGGCGAGCGCCGCACTGTGCGGCCGCAGGGCGCGTGAAGGGGGTGCCATGTTCCGTCGCATTCTCGTTCCCGTGGACGGCAGCCCGTGCGCGAACCGCGGCCTGCGGGCCGCGGTCGAACTCGCGCGCGACCAGGCGGCCGAGGTCGTGCTGCTGCATGTAGTGGACGGGGCCGTCGTGGCCCAGACGCTCGCGGGCGTCGATTTCGCGCCCGACACCACCGTCGACGCGCTGGTCGCCGCGCTGCGCGACTCGGGCCAGCGGATCCTCGCCCGGGCGCAGGGCGTGCTCGCCAAGGCGGGCGTCGCGGGCACCACGGTGCTGCGCGAGGCGATGGGACAATCCGTCGCCGACACGATCGTCGCGCAGGCGCGCAAGGTGCACGCCGACGTCATCGTCCTCGGCACCCACGGCCGGCGCGGTCTCGCGCGGGTCGTGATGGGCAGCGACGCCGAGGGCGTCGTGCGCACCAGCCCGGTACCGGTGCTGCTGGTGCGGGCGCCCGCGCGCCGCACCCGCTGACGCGCGCGGTCAGCCCTCGCGCGCGACGCGCTTGGCCATCTGCGCGAGGGTGATGGTCGGCGAGTGCTGCGTGATCTCCGTTACGTGGTAGCCGTGCCGCTCGTAGAAGGGCACGTTGCCTTCCATCACCGGATTGGTGGTGAGCTTGAAGCGCCCGACGCCGGGCACCGCGTCCTCCAGCGCGCGCAGGAGCCGCGAGCCGATGCCGCGCCCGTGGTGGGCGGGTTCGACCACCAATGCGCGGATCGAGCACGCGCCGTCCCCCACGATGCCGCGGATGCAGCCGACGATGACGCCGTCCACGCGCGCGACGAGCGCGGTGTGCCGGCGGACGTCGTCGGCGATCGTGGCGACCGTTTCGGTGAGCGGCAGGATGTCGGTCGTGCCGAGCCGCCGGCCTTCCTCGGCGAACGCGCGCATCTGGAGCGCGTGCATGGCGGGCGCGTCGGCCGGCACTGCTCGCGCGATCACGGGGATCGGGCGCTGCGTCGATGGTTGGCGTGTCTCACTCGACAAGGCGGCCTCCGAAGGCCTGGCGGCCGGCCGCGGCCGGTGCGTACTGGACGTGCACGCGCTCCGCACTCATGCCGAACAGCACCGCGACGGTTTCGCCGACCGACTTCGCCTCCGAGGCAAGCGCGGCACCGTGCGGCGGATGCGCATGCAGGATCGTCACGAAGACCGGGAGCGCGGCGCCGGCCGTCGGCTCGTCGTTCTCGGCGTAGCAGGACGCGTCGAGCCATCGCAATCGGACCCAGGTGCGGCCGGGAGGCGACCCGAATGCCCGGCCAAGCGCCGACGCCAGCGCGGATGCCGCCGGCATGCCCGAGTGGCCTCCGGCGGTGCGCACCACTTCGACGTCGACGATCGGCATGCCCCGCTCCGGTTCAGGGATAGCGCGCCGCCAGTGCGGCGACGAACGACGGCAGGTCGCCGGTCGGCAGGTCGCCGATCCCCGCCGCGGCCTGCCGGCCGCCGCCGCCGCCGAACTGCCGGCACACGGCATCCGCGCCGACCGGCTCGCGCCGCGGCGCGCGCAGGCTGACCGCGTAGCCGCCGCGGCCGTTGACCGTGAGCACCGCCTGCGCGCGGTCGGGGGCGGCGTTGGCGACCTCGTTGCCGAAGATGCCGCGCACGCGCCGCGACCACGGCTCGTCCGGCAGGAGGTAGACGTCGGCCCGGCCGGCGCGGGTGCACGGCGTGACGGCGCGCGCCTGGGCGAGATCGGACCGGCGCCCCTCGTCGATGCGCCGGTAGGCCGGATCGTCGCGCACGAAGACCATGGGGTCGCCGGCGGCGAGCAGGGTGCGGAAGAGATCGGCGGGCGGCACGATGGCATCGGCGAGGACGTCGCTGTACGCGTTGTACGTGATCCCGTCGCCCAGCGCGTGCAGCGCCGCCAGGTCGTCGGCGCCGAGACCGAGCGGCTGCGCGAGCGCGTGCGCGGTCGCGAGGAGGTTGTCGCCGAACGCCGCGACCACCGCCCACGGGCGCCGGCGGCCGGCCAGGTAACGGTCGACGAGCACGCCGGTGCACACGTCCGGCGCGAGGTCGAGATGTGCAGTGAATCCGGGATGCGTGGGGACATCCCCGGCAAAATGGTGGTCGAACCAGGTGACGCGGGCGCCGGCCGCGAGCAGTTGCTGCAGCGCGGGGCGGTTCTGGGCGATCGCGATGTCGAGCACCGTCACGGTGTCGCCCGGGCCGGCAGTGACCCGGTGGAGCAGCGTGTTGTCGCGCTTCGTGCCGGTGACGAGGGTCGACGCGAGCGGCCGGTCGAGGCGCAGTTGCACCAGCGAGGTGATGCCGTCGGCGTCGCCATTGAAGACGTCGTAGTGGCTCATCGGTCAGTGCCGGCCGGGTGCCGCGAGGGTAGAGTGCTGGGAATCATGAACCACGAGCTGCGAATTTTCGCGCTGGAAGCGGGGCGCGCCTACGGGTCCGCGGTGGCGGCCGCATTGAACACCCCGCTCGGCTCCCACGAGGAGCGCGTGTTCGAGGACGGCGAGCACAAGGCGCGGGCCCTGGAGAGCGTGCGCGGGGCCGACGTCTACGTCGTGCAGTCGGTCTACGGGGACGCGCAATTCTCGGTGGACGCCGCACTGATGCGGCTGCTCTTCTTCGTGGCGGCCCTGAAGGACGCGGCCGCGGGTCGGGTGACGGTGGTCGCGCCGTACCTTGCGTACGCGCGCAAGGACCAGAAGACGAAGCCGCGCGACCCGGTGACCGTGCGCTACATCGCGACCTTCTTCGAGGCCGCGGGAGCCGACGGGATGGTGGCGATCGACGTCCACAACGTGGCAGCCTACCAGAACGCGTATCGCTGCAGGAGCGAGCACCTGGAGGCGGCGCCGCTCTTCGTCGACCACCTGGTCCCGCGGCTGCCGCCGGGTCCGGTGACGGTCGTGTCCCCGGACGCCGGCGCGATCAAGCGTGCGGACGCGATGCGGCTGCGACTTGCCGCGGCGCTGGGCCGGCCGGTCGACGTCGCGTTCGTGGAGAAGTACCGCAGCGACGGTGGACTGCGCGGCGAGGCGCTGGTCGGCGACGTCGCCGGCCGGACCGCGGTGATCGTCGACGACCTCGTCAGTGCCGGCAACACGATCGCCCGTGCCGCGCGCGCCTGCCGCGCCCACGGCGCGGGCCGGGTCGTGGCGTGCGCGACGCACGGCGTCTTCGCCGCCGAGGCCAATGCGGTGCTGGCGGAGGCGCCGCTCGACGAGATCGTCGTGACAGACACGCTGCCGCCGTGGCGGCTTACCGACCCGCGCGTGCTGTCCCGGCTGACCTGCGTGCGCACGGTGCCGCTCGTGGCCGAGGCGATCCGGCGCATGCACGACGGCGGCTCGCTGGTCGCGCTTGCGGGATAGCCGTCCGACCCAATGCGGTGCAAGGGGCCCGGTCTCGACGTGTCGGCGCCGTCGGTGCGATCGGTGCCGGACACCAACGGACGCCCGGCGTGTCGGCATCGTCGTCACGCGCCACGCCGCCGCACGCGCCGGCCCTTGGCAGGTTGACGAACGTCAACGCGGCGGCAAATGTGGCGGCGCACGATGGCCGTGAAACAACGCTGCCGCCGATGCGGACGAGGAAGGCGCCGTGAACAAGATTCCACCGCCGATCACACCCAAGGCACCGGTGGCGGGCGTCCTGCACGTGATGCACGCGTTCGGAGCCGGCCGCGACGACCCGTACCAGGCGAAGGGCCGTTATCTCGAGCCGACGGTGTGCGGCGACTGCGGGGCGCTGTTCCACGACGGCCACTGGGACTGGGATCCGGCGCCCGAGTACGCCGCCCAGGCCAGGTGCCCGGCTTGCCGCCGCATGCGCGACCGCCTGCCCGCCGGGACGCTGGTGCTCGAGGGCCCGTTCGTCGACGATCACCTGCACGAACTCGTGGCGCTGATCCGGGAGGAGGCGGAGCGCGAGCACAGCGAGCATCCGCTGCAGCGGCTGATGGAGATCACCGCCAAGCCCCGGCGCATCCAGGTCGCCACCACCGATATCGACCTGCCGCAGCGGCTGGGCGAGGCCGTCCGCCGTGCGTACGACGGTTCGCTGACGGTCAAGGTCGACCACCTCGCGTATTCCGCCCGCGTCTTCTGGCGCCGCTAGCGCGGCCGCACCGGGATTCCCGTGCGGGCGGCGGCGCACCGCAATTGCAACGCCGTGTAACGGGCGGCCGGTTCCTTCCGGGCGCTTGACCTTCGTCAATCCGGGTCGTTTGCCATGGGCTACGCTAGGGCCGCGATCCACGCGCGCCCATGCGCGCGGGAGGCGCGCCACGGAGACGATCATGGCAGGACTTTCCCGCAACAAGACGCACGAAATCGAGGCGCTGCTGCTCGCGCAACGTCGCGCCTCGCTGGAGGAAGCCGAGGTCGAGCTCGCGCGCGTGCACGACGAGGCCCCGGCCAATGTCATCGGCGACGTCCGCGACACCGGGGACGAGGCCACCGCGATGTACCTCACCGACCTCAACAACGCGCTCGCGCGCCGGCATCTCGACGAGGTCGGCGCGATCGACCAGGCGCTCGCGCACGTGCGCGATCCGCACTTCGGCATCTGCGAGGACTGCGGTGGCGAGATTCCGTTCGCCCGGCTGCAGGCCTTCCCGACCGCCACGCGCTGCACGACGTGCCAGAGCAAGCGCGAGCACCTCTTCGCGCATGGGGCTACGCCCAGTCTGTAACGGGTAACGTCCGCAAAAGGCGTTCGCGGCGGCAGCGCATGACGTGACGCCAGGGGCGCGCCTTTCGCGGCCGCCACACCGTCACCGGGTGTGAGTTCGCTCTCCGCGTGGGCGGGGAGAGGGCCGGGGTCAGGGGCGGCTCTTTCGTGACACGCAGCGTTCACTGCGGGTCAGTCGGCCGGCTTGGGGCGGCCCGTCGCCGGCCGAGGGAAAGGGCAACCAAACAACGAGTGTCCTGCGGGCGCCGGTGCGCGCCATGCGCTGTGCGCTGCGCGCATCCGCGCGGTGCTCCCTCGCCCCGCTTGCGGGGAGAGGGTTGGGGTGAGGGGCTGCGCGGCCGCGAGAACCCCGCGTCAGCCCCATGGGCGTGCACTGCATAGGGTGACGGCGCCCCGCGTGGCACAATCCCCGGATCGTCCCCGCGACCCACGATTGCGATGAACCAACGCCCGCTCGGCAAGACCGGCTACCGCGTCACTCCGCTCGCCCTCGGCGGCAACGTCTTCGGCTGGACCGCCGACGAGCCGACCTCGTTCGCGCTGCTCGACGCCTTCGTCGCGGGTGGCGGCAACCTCATCGACACCGCCGACAGCTACTCGCGCTGGGCGCCCGGCCACCAGGGCGGTGAATCGGAGACGGTGATCGGTCGCTGGATCGCCCGGCGCGGGCACCACGACGACGTGATCATCGCGACCAAGGTCGGCTCCGACATGGGGCTGGGCTACCGCTGCCTGAAGCGCGACTACATCATGCGGGCGGCGGAGGACTCGCTGCGCCGCCTGCAGGTCGACGCGATCGACCTCTACCAGTCGCACTGGGACGACGAGACCACGCCGTTCGAGGAAACGCTGGAGGCCTATTCGCGTCTCATCGCGCAGGGCAAGGTGCGCGCGATCGGCGCGTCGAACCTCAACGCCACCCGGCTCGCGCAGGCGCTCGCGGCGAGCGACACGCACCATCTCCCGCGCTACCTCACGCTGCAGCCGCACTACAACCTGGTCGAGCGCCACCACTTCGAGGGCGCGCTGTGCGATCTGTGCGTGCGCGAGGACATCGGCGTCGTTCCGTATTACGCGCTCGCGGCCGGCTTCCTGACCGGCAAGTACCGCAGCGAGGCGGACTTCACGAAGAGCGCGCGCGGCGGCGGTATGAAGAAGTACGTCAACGAGCGCGGCCTGCGCATCGTCGCCGCGCTCGACGCGGTCGCGGCGCGCGTCGCCGCCACGCCCGCGCAGGTCGCCGTCGCGTGGCTGATGGCGCGCCCCGGCGTCACCGCGCCCATCGCGAGCGCGACGTCGCTCGGCCAGCTGGAACAGATCATGGGCGCGCTCGCGCTCGTCCTCGACGCGGACGCGATGCGCGAACTGGACACGGCCAGCGCGCCGTAGGGCACGGCGCGCGGCCGGCGCCGCCGGTTACTTGAACGGCGGCACGTTGCCGGCGCGCGCGATCATCGCGAGGAACTCGCGGCGCGTGGCGGCGTCCTTGCGGAAGGCGCCCAGCATGCGGCTCGTCACCAGCGTGGTGCCCGGCTTGTGCACGCCGCGCGTGGTCATGCACTGGTGCGCGGCTTCCACCACCACCGCGACGCCCTTCGGCTGCAGCACGTCCTGCAGCGTGTCGGCGATCTGCACCGTCATCTTCTCCTGGATCTGCAGGCGCTTCGCGTACACGTCGACCAAGCGCGCCAGCTTCGAGATGCCCACGACGCGGTGATTGGGCAGGTAGCCGATGTGCGCCTTGCCGATGATCGGCGCCATGTGGTGCTCGCAGTGGCTCTCGAAGCGGATGTCGTTCATCACGATCATCTCGTCGTAGCCGTCGACTTCCGAGAACGTCTTGGCCAGGATCTCCTTCGGGTCCTGCGCGTAGCCGGCGAAGAACTCCTCGTACGAGCGCACGACGCGGTCCGGCGTCTCGAGGAGACCTTCACGGGTCGGGTCGTCGCCGGCCCAGCGGAGCAGGGTGCGCACGGCCGCGAGGGCTTCCTCGCGCGAGGGACGGGTCGGCGCGGAGGCGCGCCGGGAGGCGGATTTCTTCATGGGGAGCGGGGGCGATGCAGCGGACGCATCGCGGAGAGGCAAAGAAGCTCATTGTAAGGCGTACGCACGACGCGCGGACCTGCCGCCGCAACGGGGCTGCGTTTGTCGAGCATGGACAAACGCCGGCCGCGGATTGGACGGCGCTTCGCCGCCCGTGCGACCATCGGGCCCTCACTGCCCTCGACGAACGTCCATGCCTCGCTACCGTTTCCGCGGCCATGCGCCGCAGGTTCCCGCCTCCACCTTCGTGGCCGACACGGCCTCGGTCATCGGCCGCGTCATCCTCGGCGAAGACACCAGCGTGTGGCCGGGCGCGGTGATCCGCGCCGACTCGGAGCCGATCGTCATCGGCCGCGGCAGCAACGTGCAGGACTGCGCGGTGCTGCACGTCGACCCCGGCGTGCCCATGACCATCGGCGAGCATGTCACCATCGGCCACCAGGCGATGCTGCACGGCTGCACGATCGGCGACGGATCGCTGATCGGCATCCAGGCGATCGTGCTCAACCACGCCGTGATCGGCCGCGAGAGCCTGGTCGCCGCGGGCGCGATCGTCACCGAGGGCAAGGTGTTCCCCGAGCGCTCGCTCATCATGGGGGCGCCGGCGACCGTGAAGCGCCCGCTCACCGACGACGAACTCGCGCGGCTGCGGCATGCCGCGGAGACCTACATCCTGCGCCGGGGCTACTACCTCACCGAACTCGAGCGGCTCGACTGACGGCCGCGGGACCGGCTGCGGTCCGCCGGCCACCCGATGCCACCGGGCGCCGACGCGCGTCGACGCCCCCCGGGTCAGGAGAGGCCCGTGACCGGCACCGCCGCGCCGTGCACGGCGCGCGCGGCCGGCGAGGCGAGGAACGCGATGACGCTCGCGAGGTCGCGGGGCGCGACCCAGCGCGCGGGATCCGCGTCGGGCATCGCCTTGCGGTTCTCGGGCGTGTCAATGATGGTGGGCAGCACGCAGTTCACGTTGACGTTGCGGTCGCGCAGCTCCGCCGCCATTGCCTCGGTGAGCCGGATCACCGCGCTCTTGGCGGCGACGTACGCGCCCATCTGCGCGACGCCCTTCTGTGCCGCGTACGCGCCGACGTTGACGATGCGGCCGCCGCCGGCCGTGAGCATTCGCGGCACCACGGCGCGCGCCGTGTGCAGCAGCGTGCGGGCGTTGATGTCGAGCAGGAACGCGAAGTCGGCGTCGCTCGTCTCGTGCACGGGCGGGCCCATGCGGAACCCGCCCGCGATGTTGCACAGCACGTCGATGCGGCCGAAGGCGGCGACCGCGGCCGCCGCCGCGGCCTCGACCTGTGCCGCGTCGAGGAGGTCGCAGGCGACGTGCAGGCGGTTGTCGTCGGGCGCGCCGAACTGCGCGTCGAGCCGTTCGCGCTGCCGGTCGAGCAGCACGAGGCGCGCCCCGCGTTCGCGGAACGCGTCGGCGAGCGCATGGCCGAGATTGCCGCTCGCGCCGGTGATCATCACGACGTCGGACATGGGAGAACTCCGGGTCAGGGGCGGGCGGGCACGATCGTGCCCGCGCAGTCGCCGAAGCCGATGCGGCGGAACCCCGGCCGCGCGCAGTGGCCGCGCAGGATCACGGTATCGCCGTCCTCGAGGAAGCTGCGCCGCTCGCCGTTGGCGAGCATCAGCGGGGCCTTGCCGCCCTGCGAAAGCTCCAGCAGCGAGCCGCCCTGGCCGGGTTCGGGGCCGGACTGCGTGCCCGAGCCCAGGAGGTCGCCGGGGGCGAGGTTGCAGCCGTTCACGGTGTGGTGCGCCACGAGTTGCGCGGCGGTCCAGTAGCTGTCGCGGAAGTTCGACTGCATGAGTCGCTGCGGCGGCAGCCCGGCCGCACGCATCGAGGCGGTGGCGAGCCACACCTCGAGCGCGATGTCGAACGCGCCGTGCGCCGTGTTCGCCGGCGAGGCGAGGTAGGGCAGGGGCGCCGGATCGCCGGCGGGCCGCGTGAACGGCGCGCGGAACGGCGCGAGCGCCTCCGGCGTCACGAGCCACGGCGAGACCGTGGACGCGAAGTTCTTGGACAGGAACGGCCCGAGCGGCTGGTACTCCCACGCCTGCACGTCGCGCGCGGTCCAGTCGTTGAAGAGCGTGAAGCCGAAGAGGTGCGCTTCGGCGGCGTCGAGCGCGACCGGCTCGCCCTGCGCGTTGCCGGGCCCGACGAAAAGGCCCATCTCCAGTTCGTAGTCGAGGCGCCGCGTCGGCACCAGTGTCGGCGCGTCGGCATCGGGCGGCTTGACCTGCCCGCACGGGCGCACGATCGGCGTGCCGCTCGCCACGATCGACGACGCGCGCCCGTGGTAGCCGATCGGCACCCACTTGTAGTTGGGCAGCAGCGGATTGTCGGGGCGGAACTGCCGGCCCACGCTCGTCGCGTGGTGGATGCTCGTGTAGAAGTCGGTGTAGTCGCCGATGTGGCAGGGGACGCCCAGCTCGACCGAGGCCATCGGCACCAGGCTGTCCGCCAGCGTGGTCGCGTGCGGGCTGCCGGTGCGCAGCCGGTGCGACAGCGTGCGCCGCACCTCCTGCCGCAGCCCGGCGCCCGCGCGCATCAGCGCGTTCATGTCGTCGGTGGGAACGAGCCGCGCGTGCCCGAGGTCGACCACCTGGTCGCCGATGGCGACGCCCAGATGCCAGCGTGCCTCGCCGGCGCGGCGGAAGCGGCCGAACGGCAGGTTCTGGAGCGGGAAGTCGGACTGCGGGTCGTTGGCGGTGTCGACCCAGCTCACGAGGTCCGGGTCGTGCGTGTCGTCGAGGTGCGTGGTCATCGGGCGGGCCTCACGCGGACGCGGCCTGGATCACGCCCCGGCGCAGCTGGTCGCGCTCCATCGACTCGAAGAGCGCGCGGAAGTTGCCCTCGCCGAAGCCGTCGTCCCCCTTGCGCTGGATGAACTCGAAGAACACCGGGCCGAGCAGCGTCTGCGAGAAGATCTGCAGCAGCAGGCGCTGGCGTCCGCCTTCGGTCGTCCCGTCGAGCAGGATGCCGCGCGCCTGGAGGCCCGCGACGTCCTGCCCGTGGCCCGGCAGCCGCTCCTCCAGCATCTCGTAGTAGGTGGCCGGCGGGGCGGTCATCAGCGGGACGCCCGCCGCGCGCAGGCTGTCGATCGACGCCATGAGGTCGTCGGTGAGGAGCGCGATGTGCTGGATGCCCTCGCCGTTGTACTGCATCAGGAACTCCTCGATCTGGCCGGTGCTCTTCGACGCCTCCTCGTTCAACGGGCGGATCAGCCCGTCGGGCGGTCATCGCCTTCGAGGTGAGTCCCGTGTACTCGCCCTTGATGTCGAAATAGCGGATCTCGCGGAAGTTGAAGATGCGCTCGTAGTGAACGCCGCCCAGTACGCCATGCGCCCGCGGTAGACGTTGCGCGTCAGGGGTGGTCGATGGTCGTGAGTTGGCCCTTTTCAGGCGGTCGACGCCGTCGAAGAAGCGGAAGTCGACGTAGATCGACGCGCCGTCGCCGAAGCGGTCGATGAGGTACAGCGGCGCGCCGCCGATGCCCTTGACCGCGGGCAGCTTGAGTTCCATAGGCCCCGGCGGCAGGTCGACCGGCTGCGCGCCCTGCGCGATGGCATGCTCGTACGCGACATGCGAGTCGCGCACGCGGAACGCCATGCCGCACGCGGACGGCCCGTGCTCGGCCGCGAAGTACCACGCGACGCTCTTGGGCTCGCGGTTGACGATGAAGTTGATGTCGCCCTGGCGGAACAGCGCGACGTCCTTGGAACGGTGCTGCGCCACGTGCACGAAGCCCAGGCGCTCCAGCACGGGCTCGATCACGCCGGGCGTGGGCGAGGCGAACTCCACGAACTCGAAGCCCATGAGGCCCATGGGATTGTCGAACAGGTCGGGCATGGCAGGCGCCGGAGGGATGCGAGGGCGCTATTGTGCCGCGAGGCACGCCCGCTGCGGCGTTGCGGCGCAACGTGTCGCCGATGCGGCCGCGGTGATTGTCAGGGGCCGGACCCCGGCCTCATCGGGGTCTGACCCCGGTTGGTCTCGCCAGCGCCGCCCCTCACCCCAACCCTCTCCCCGCAGGCGGGGAGAGGGGGATTTGCCGGGGGCGACGGTGGAGTTGCGGATGCGGCCTACGTGTCCTCGCGGCTGTGCCACCAGATCGCGAAGTCGCGGCAGAGTCCCGACGGCTCGAACTGCGCCACTGCGATGCCGTCGAGCGCAAGTCGGGGCAGCGGCGCGCCCGGGGCGCGGGCGATGACGTTGGTGCCGGTCGAGGCCGCCCACGCGCGGAAGAGGTCCTCCGAGGTCACCTGGTACGTGGTGTGCCAGTGCGCGATGCCCCGCGTGGGGCCGCGCTCCAGCACCTCGTACGTCACGCGGATGTCGCTGCAGAGCTTCGTGCGCTGCCAGTAGGCGCGGATCGCGTCGTGCCCGCGCTGCGCGGCGAACGGGGTGTTGCGGTAGACGCCATCGGGCGCGAAGAGCGCGGCGAGCGCGTGCTCGTCGCTGGTCTCCCACGCCCGCTGGTAGCCCGCCATGAAGGTGTCGATGTGCATGCTGGATTCCGGGAAAGTCAGGGGGGGCGCCACCGGCGCGCCGCCCGGGTTGTCGAAGCGGCCGCCCCCCGGCGCCTCGGGCAGCGGGGGGCCGCCTTCCGGCCGGCGCTGCGGTTGACGGCGGCGCCGGCGAGCGTCCGGGTGGTGCCCTCGCGGCTCCGCTCCATCGCCAACCCTCGCCATGGCCGATCCGGGCGTGACTTAGAATCGGGGATTGAAACGCGCCGAGCGCGTCCCCACTTCTCCCGCGGCCCGCCCGGCCGGGCGATTCTTGCACAACGATTGCGCGAAAGCGACAGCGACAGCGACAGCGATCCGACCACTGCCATGACCGACACGACGACGACTCCCGAAGCCGCGCGCGAGACCCGCGGCTTCGAGGCGGAGGTGAAGCAGCTCCTCCACCTCATGATCCACTCGCTCTACAGCCACCCCGAGATCTTCCTGCGGGAGCTGATCTCCAACGCCTCCGACGCCGCCGACAAGCTGCGCTTCGAGGCGCTCGAGCACCCGGGCTACTACGGCGACGACCCCGACCTCACGATCGTCGTCACGTACGACAGGGAAGCCCGGACCATCTCCGTGCGCGACAACGGCATCGGCATGTCGTTCGACGAGGTGGTGAAGCACATCGGCACCATCGCCAAGTCCGGCACCCGCGAATTCTTCGCGTCCCTGTCCGGGGACCAGGCCAAGGACGCGCGCCTCATCGGCCAGTTCGGCGTCGGCTTCTACTCGTCGTTCATCGTCGCCGACCGCGTGACGCTCGTCACCCGCCGCGCCGGGCTGCCGGCGAGCGAGGGCGTGCGCTGGGAGTCGGCCGGCGAGGGCGACTACACTATCGAGCGCATCGACCGCCCGCAGCGCGGCACGGAGGTGACGCTGCACCTGCGCGCCGACCAGGACGAGCTCCTGTCGCGCTTCCGCCTGGCGTCGATCATCCGCAAGTACTCCGACCACATCGCGCTGCCGATCGTGATGCGCAAGGAGATGTGGGACGCGGAGGCGCAGGCGTACAAGGTTGCCGACGAGGACGAGACGGTCAACCAGGCGTCGGCGCTGTGGGCGCGGCCCAAGTCCGAGGTCACCGCCGAGCAGTACGAGGAGTTCTACCGCCACGTCGCGCACGACGGCCAGGCGCCGCTCGCGTACGTGCACGCGCGGGTCGAGGGCCGCACCGAGTACACGCTGCTGCTGTACGTCCCGGCGGTGGCGCCGTTCGACCTGTGGGACCGCGATCATCGGCATGGCGTGCGTCTCTACGTGCGGCGCGTGTTCATCATGGACGACGCGGAGCAGCTGCTGCCGCCGTACCTGCGCTTCGTCCGCGGCGTGGTCGACTCCAACGACCTGCCGCTCAACGTCTCGCGCGAGATCCTGCAGCACTCGCGCGACGTGGAGGCGATCAAGGGCGGCTGCGTGAAGCGCGTGCTCGACCTCCTGTCCGACCTCGCGGAGAACGACAAGGACAAGTACGCCACGTTCTGGACGACCTTCGGCAACGTGCTGAAGGAGGGCTTCGTCGACGACCACGCGCAGCGCGAGCGCCTCGCGAAGCTCGTGCGCTTCGCGTCGACCGCCAGCGGCACGGAGGTGCAGGACGTGAGCCTCGCCGACTACGTCGGGCGCATGAAGGAAGGCCAGAAGGCGATCTACTACGTCACCGGCGACAGCTTCGCCGCCGCGTCGCACAGCCCGCACCTCGAGATCTTCCGCCAGAAGGGCATCGAGGTGCTGGTGCTCGGCGACCGCATCGACGAGTGGGTCGTGTCCTCGCTGCACGAGTTCGACGGCAAGCCACTGCACTCGGTGGCCAAGGGCGCGCTCGACCTCGGCGATCTCGCGGACGCCGGGGAGAAGGAGGCGCAGGCGCAGGAAGCGGAGGCGCTGAAGCCCTTGGTCGAGCGGATCCAGGCGGCGCTCGGCGACAAGGTGAAGGAGGTGCGGGTCACGCACCGGCTGACCGACTCGCCGGCGTGCCTCGTGGTGGGGGAAGGCGAGCTCTCCGGCAACCTCGAGCGCCTGCTGCGCGCGGCCGGGCAGAAGGCGCCGACCGTCACCCCGATCCTCGAGATCAACCCGAAGCACGCGCTGGTGAAGCGCCTCGAAGCCGAGGGCGACGAGCGGATCGGAGACTGGGCGGCGCTGCTCCTCGACGAGGCGATGCTGGCCGAGGGCGCGCAACTGCCGGACCCGGCCGCGTTCGTGCGGCGGTTGAACGCGCTGATGTTCCCGGCGGCCGCGGCATGACGCACGACTTCGCGCGCATCGGCGCCGAGCGCCTGCCCGCGCTGCTGCGCGCGATGCCCAAGGCCGAGCTGCACCTGCACATCGAGGGCTCGCTCGAGCCCGAGCTCATCTTCGCGCTGGCGCAGCGCAACGGCGTGGCGCTGCCCTACGCGAGCGTGGATGCGCTGCGCGCCGCCTATGCGTTCACCGACCTGCAGAGCTTCCTCGACGTCTACTACGCCGGGGCCAGCGTCCTCATCACCGAGGACGACTTCCGCGACATGGCGATGGCCTACTTCGCGCGCGCGGCTGCCGATGGGGTCGTCCACGCGGAGATCTTCTTCGATCCGCAGACGCACACCGACCGCGGCATCGCGTTCGCCACCGTCATCAACGGCCTCACCCGCGCCTGCGCGCAGGCGGCCGCGCAGTACGGCATCGACGCGTCGCTCATCATGTGCTTCCTGCGGCACCTCTCCGAGGAGGCCGCGTTCGCGACGCTCGAGCAGGCGCTGCCGTTCCGCGACCGTTTCATCGGCGTCGGCCTCGACAGCGGCGAGCGGGGCAATCCGCCGGCGAAGTTCGCGCGGGTGTTCGCCCGGTGCCGCGAGCTCGGCCTGCACGTGGTCGCGCACGCCGGCGAGGAAGGCCCGCCGGCGTACATCGCCGAGGCGCTCGACGTGCTGCGCGCCGAGCGCATCGACCACGGCGTGCGCTGCCTCGAGGACCCGGCCCTGGTCGCCCGCCTCGCGCACGAGCGGGTGCCGCTTACGGTGTGCCCGCTGTCCAACGTGAAGCTGTGCGTGTTCCCGGACCTCGCGCACCATCCGCTGAAGAGGCTGCTCGACGCGGGTCTGTGCGCCACCGCGAACTCCGACGACCCCGCGTATTTCGGCGGCTACATCGCCCGCAACTTCGAGGCGACCTTCGCCGCGCTGCCGCTCACCGCGCGCGACGCCTACGACCTCGCGCGCAACAGCTTCACCGCGAGCTTCGCCCCGGCGTCCGCCCGGCAACGCTGGATCGGCGCGCTGGACAAGGCGTTCGCCCGGGCCTGACGCCGGTCAGCGGCGCAGCGCCGGCGGTCCGCTGACGTGCGGGTTGCCCCGCTCGTAGAAGCGCAGCGGCCGGTGCGCCTCGCGCGAGATGCCGATGCGCACGCTGGTGCCGACGTCCCGCGCTGCGTCCCCGCCGGTGGCGAGCCACAAGGGCCCCGGCGCGACCAGGTCGTGCCCATCGTCCGCCAGCGTGAT
The DNA here is from genome assembly GCA_046347715.1 of Burkholderiales bacterium. GTDB lineage: Bacteria > Pseudomonadota > Gammaproteobacteria > Burkholderiales > Casimicrobiaceae > VBCG01. Next base: position 9,448 of record JAXMFO010000005.1, on the reverse strand, counting down.
GCCCAGCGCCTGCGCGAGCCGGCCGGGGCCGCGCGCGAGGTCGGTGTGGCGCAGCGTCCCCCGCCGCGCCTGCATCAGCGCCACGCCGGTGAGCGGCTCCAGCGCGCGGATCAGTGCACCCGCGCCCACGCCGGGCGTCTCCGCCGTGACGTTCACGCACGTGTGCATGCCGTAGATGAAGTACACGTACGCGTGACCCCGGCGCAGGAACAGCGACGCGTTGCGCGCCGTCGGCCCGATGAAGGCGTGGCCGGCCGCATCGCCGTCCACGTACGCCTCGGTCTCCACGATGCGGCCGCCGGCCGTCCCTTCGGCCGTGGCGTGCAGCAGGTGCTTGCCGATCAGCCAGCGCGCGAGCGTCGCGCAGTCGATGGGGAGTTCGGACCGGCGAAGGCGGCGCAGGCGCGTCATGCCGCGATGGTAGCGGGCGGGGCGAGGCCGGGCCCGGCCGCGTGCACACCCGGGCAATCCCCGGCCCTGCGCGTGTCCATCCGGGACCCCAACGTTTTCCCGTGTCCCGAGGCTATAATCGCCCCGCCTCGCGTTTGCCCCATGCTGGAGCGAGGCCCCGCCGCAGCCCGTACGCGCCATCGTCGTGGCGCGAACGCAGTTGCGGTTCCGCTGGATGAGCCCGCGCCCACGACCCACCCCCCTTCGCTCCGGCCGTAACGCCAATGCCCGCTGGCGCAGCGGCGGCGGCACAGGTCGCATGGCCATGGTCGTCGCGCCGATTGCGGCGCTGCTCGCCCTCGCCGTGGCCCTTCTGCTGTGGGCCGCGTTCGGCGAAGGGCGCGACGGGACGCTGCACAGCGTCGCCGAGATCCTGATCATCGTCGCGGGCCTGCTGGCGGCGCTGCAGGTGTTCCGCCAGGCCCGCCAGCGCGAGGCCACCGGCCAGTCGCTGCGCCGGGCGGAAGCCCAACTGTCGCAGATCGTGGAGAGCGCGCTCGACCCGATCATCGTCATCGACGAGGACCAGCGGGTCCTCGTCTACAACCCTGCTGCCGAAGCGGCCTTTCGCTGGCCACGGTCCGCGGTGGAGGGGCAGCCGCTCGACATGCTGCTGCCGGAACGGTACCGTGACGAGCACCGCCGCCACATCGAGCGGTTCGCGCAGGAGGGGCCGGGCGCGCGCCGGGCGGGCGGCCGGCAGGTCCTGCGCGCGCTGCGGGCCGACGGCACCGAGTTCCCGATCGAAACCTCCCTGTCGCAGCATGTCGAGAACGACCGCAAGCTCCTCACCGTCATCCTGCGCGACGTCAGCGAGCGGGTCGAGGCGGAGGCGCGGCTCGCCCGCAGCGAGGCGCGGCTGCGCGGCATCCTCGACTCCGCGATGGACGCGATCATCACCATCGACGAGGCGCAGCGCATCGTGATGTTCAACGCGGCCGCGGAGGCGATGTTCCGCTGCACCCGCGAGGAGGCGATCGGCGCGCCCATCACATGGCTCCTGCCGGAGCGGCACCGCGAGGCGCATCGGCGGCACGTCGCGAATTTCGGCGATACTGGCGTCGCCTCCCGCCGCATGAGCGGCCAGCGCGTGGTCACGGGGCTGCGCCGGGACGGCGAGGAGTTCCCGATCGACGCCTCCATTTCGCAGGTGCGCGATGGCGACACGCGCTACTACACCGTGATCCTGCGCGACGTGACCGAGCGCATGCGCGCGGAGGACGAGCTGCGCCGCTCGAAGGCGGAGCTGCAGGAACTGGGCTCGACCGCGCACGTCGCCCGCGAGCACGAGAAGAGCCGCATCTCGCGCGAGCTGCACGACGAGCTGGGTCAGGCGCTCACGATGCTGCAGATGGACGTCACGTGGTGCCGCCACAAGTGCGAGGACCGGCCCGAGGTCGCGGCGAAACTCGAGCGCATGCAGGGACTCCTCAAGACCACCGTGGCCTCGACGCGACGCATTGCCGCCGACCTGCGGCCCACCATGCTCGACGACCTCGGGATGGTGCCGGCGGTCGAGTGGCTGGTCGAAAACTTCTCCCAGCGCACCGGCGTGCCGTGCGACCTCACCATCGGCGATCCCGACCTCACGCTCGACGGCGCGCGGTCGAGCGCGGTCTACCGCATCGTGCAGGAGTCGCTCACCAACATCGCCAAGCATGCAGAGGCCTCCGCCGCCGACGTCGCGATCCGCCGCGACGGGCCCGACCTCGTCGTGCGCGTGCACGACGACGGCGTCGGCTTCGCGACCGTCGACCCGCGCAAGCCGATGTCGTTCGGCCTCGTGGGCCTGCGCGAGCGCGCGGCCATGCTGGGCGGGCAGGTGAACATCGCGTCGGCGATCGGGGAGGGCACGACCGTCGAGGTGCGGCTGCCGCTCGCCGCGGAGACGGGGGTCGCGTGATCCGCGTGGTCATCGCCGACGACCACACGATCCTGCGCGAGGGGCTGAAGCAGCTCCTGCAGGCGAGCGACGACCTCGCCGTTGTCGGCGAGGCAGCCGACGGCCACGAGGTGCTGCGCGAGGTGCGCGGTCGCGAGTTCGACGTGCTGCTGCTCGACATGTCGATGCCGGGCAAGAGCGGCATGGAACTCATCAAGCAGGTCAAGGCGGAGAAGCCCAAGCTGCGCATCCTCGTGCTGTCGATGCACGAGGAGCACCAGTACGCGGTGCGGGCGATCCGCGCCGGCGCGTCCGGGTACCTCACCAAGGAAAGCGCCGGCACGCTGCTCGTGACGGCGATCCGCAAGGTCGCGAACGGCGGTGCGTTCATCAGCGCGGAAGTCGCTGAGCAGCTCGCGCTGTCGTCGATGCCGCACCATGCCGAGGGCCCGGCGCACGCGACGCTCTCCGACCGCGAGTACCAGGTGTTCCGGCTGCTGGTCGACGGCGCGGCGGTGTCGGAGATCGCGGGCAAGCTCAACCTCTCGATCAAGACCGTCAGCACGCACAAGGCGCGGCTCATGGAGAAGCTCGGCATCGACAACGCGGCCGACCTCGTGCGCTACGCCTTGAAGCACGGGCTGACCGACGATCCGAACGAGGCGGGCTAGCGCCAGGGTTCCGACCGCGGGTTGGGGCCGGGGACGCCGCCCCTCACCCCATCGCTCTCCCGCGCAGGAGGCGTGGGCACCCCGAGCGATCAGGGGCCAGACCCCGGATTGGGGCACGGACGCCGCCACCACGCCTTCCGGCGCCCCCGGGGACGCACCCGGTACCCGTAGGACTATTCCTACCCCGGCTGGGGGCCGGCCGATCCCCCGAACCGGACTTGCCTGATCCCTGCATTCAGCGCACGCCTATGCGTGGGCAGGGGGTGGCGCGCCCAGAATGCGATCCATGGTCACGCAAGCAAACAAGGTCTTCATCGTCGACGACTCGCCGTCGATGCGGGTGCGCCTCGCCGAGATCCTCGCGGACATCGACGGGGTCGCCATCGTCGGCGAGGCCGGCACCCCGCGCGACGCCGTCGCCGGCATCGCCAGCGCGCAGCCCGACTGCGTCCTGCTCGACTACCAGCTCGAGGGCGGCACCGGCCTCGACGTGCTGAAGAGCGTCCATCCGCAGTCGCCGGACATCGTCTTCATCATGCTGACGAACCACGCGATCGGGCCGTACCGCCAGGCCTGCATGGCCGCGGGCGCGAGCTACTTCCTCGACAAGTCTTCCGAATTCGACCGCATCCGCGAGGTGCTGTCGACCATGCCCGCTGCACACTAAAACACATGTCGTTCACCACTAGGGAGAGTTCCATGCACGCTGTCGCCGAACGCCAAGTCGCCCGTGGTTACGAGGACATTCCCATCGTGCGCCGGCCGGTGCTGCAGGAAGTCCGCTCGGGGACGCACTGCGACACGTGCCAGATGCAGAAGCTCTGCCTGCCGCTCGGCTTCGAACCGGAGATCCTGGGCCAGTTCGACCGCCTGATCGGCAAGCGCATCAAGTTCAAGAAGGGCGAGACGCTGTTCCGCCCGGGCGAGAAGTTCGCGCAGCTCTTCGCGATCCGCCTCGGTTCCTGCAAGACCGTGCTGCTGTCCGAGGACGGCCGCGACCAGGTGTCCGGCTACCACATGGCCGGCGACGTGATCGGCGCGGACGGGATCGGCACCGAGCACCATGACTGCCAGGCCGTCGCGTTGGAGGACATGGAAGTCTGCGCGCTGCCGTTCCAGCGCGTCGAGGAACTCGCGCACGACAACCCGCGCGTGATGCGCAACCTGAACCGCATGCTCGCCCGCGAGATCTCGCGCGAGCGCCAGGTGATGCTGATGCTCGGCACGATGCGCGCCGACCAGCGCCTGGCCGCCTTCCTGCTCGACCTCGCGGCGCGCTACCACCAGCGCGGCTACTCGGCGAGCGAGTTCGTGCTGCGCATGACGCGCGACGAGATCGGCAGCTTCCTCGGCCTGAAGCTCGAGACCGTCAGCCGCCTGCTGTCGCGGATGCACCGCGAAGGTCTGATCCAGGTGCAGGGACGCATCATCAAGCTCCTGGATGCGGCAGAATTGAAGCGGCTGGTCGACACGAGCCAGTAACCGCGCGTTCCTCCCCCCGCGGCGGAGCGCCGCCGCGGGGAGCGAGCCTCCATGCACGCCATGCAGCTGCGGGCGCCGGGCACGGCGCTCGAGTGGTCCCAGGTTCCCGATCCCACGCCCGGTCCCGGCCAGGTGCTGGTGCGCGTCCGGGCCTGCGGCGTCTGCCGCACCGACCTCCACGTCGTCGACGGCGAGCTGCCCGACCCCCGATCGCCCGTCATCCCCGGTCACGAAGTGGTCGGCACCGTGGCGGCGCTGGGGCCCGGCACGGCAGGCTTCGCGCTCGGCGAGCGCGTCGGCGTCCCCTGGCTCGGCTTCACCTGCGGCACGTGCCGTTACTGCACGAGCGGCCGCGAGAACCTCTGCGCGCACGCCCGCTTCACCGGCTACACGCTCGACGGCGGCTATGCCCAGTGCGTGGTCGCCGACGCCCGCTACTGCTTCGCGCTCCCCGCGGAATTCGGCGACCACGAGCTGGCACCGTGGCTGTGTGCCGGCCTCATCGGTTACCGTGCACTGCGCATGGCCGGCGACGCGCGAACACTCGGCCTCTACGGGTTCGGCGCGGCCGCGCACATCGTGGCGCAGCTCGCGCGCCACGAGGGACGCACGGTCTACGCATTCACGCGACCCGGCGACGCCGCGGCGCAGGATTTCGCACGCACGCTGGGTGCCGCGTGGGCCGGCGGCAGCGACGAGGTTCCGCCGGCGCCGCTCGACGCCGCGATCCTCTTCGCCCCGGTCGGCGCGCTGGTGCCCGCGGCGCTGCGCGCGGTCGTGCGCGGCGGCGCGGTGGTCTGCGCGGGCATCCACATGAGCGACATCCCGTCGTTCCCGTATGCGCTCCTGTGGGGCGAGCGGCGGGTCGTCTCGGTGGCGAACCTCACGCGGCAGGACGGGCTCGAGTTCATCGCGCTCGCGGCGCGCGTGCCCATCCGCACGGAGGTCGTGCGCTACCCGTTGCGCGAGGCCAACGCCGCGCTCGCCGCGCTGCGCGACGGGCGGCTCACCGGCGCCGCGGTGCTGACGGTCGACTGACGCGCTACTTGCGCGCCTGCATCTCGAGGTGCCGGCTGCGGTCGGGCAACTCGGCCAGCGCGGCGAGGGGCACCGCGAGCTGGCGGAGCATGTCGTCGACGGAGATGATGCCGACCAGGTTGCCGGTGCGGTCGACCACCGGCATCCGCCGCACGCCGTTGACGGTCATGAGACGGATCGTGTCCCCGTAGCTCTTGTCTTCGGTGATCGTGACGATCGGCCTCTGCAGGAGGTCGCCGACCTTGAGCAGGCGTGGGTCCACCCCGGCCGCCACCACCTCGATGACGATGTCGCGGTCGGTGACGATGCCGACCGGCACCCGGCGGTCGCCGTCCTCGTCGATGACGAGCACGTCCCCCACGTGGTGCTGCCGCATCAGGGCGGCGGCCTTGGCGATGGTCGCGGTGCGCGTCGTGCACACGACGTCGCGAACGCAGAATTCGCTGATGCTCATGCCGGTTGCCTCCATGGTCGCCGTCCCCACGGCGCGGCCGGCGGCGGCGCCGGCCATGCTTTCACTATGGTCCATGCGCGGCGCGAACGCTCTTGACGCCGATCAACCGGCGGCCGGCGGTAGTGTCGCCCCAAACTGCGGCCCGCGTCACGCGCGGAACGCGAGAATCCACGCGGCAATCGCCTCGGCATCCTTTTTCGGCACTTCCGGATGCGGCGGCATGTGCCACAGGCCGCCGCCCCGCGCGCCGGCGCGGATCTTGGCGGTGAGGATGGCCTCGCCCTGCTTCTGGTCGCGGTAGCGGGTGGCGATGTCCGCCCATGACGGGCCGGCCTGCGGCTGGCGGTCGGCGTGGCAGATGGTGCAGCGGTACTGGTCGAGGAGCGACGGCACCTTGTCGGCGGCGAGCGCACCCGGCACCCCGAGCGCGCACGCGATCCCAACGGCTCCGGTGAGAAGGGCGGAACGGGTTGGCATGGTCGGCGTTTCGTGCGTGCGCCGTGGCAACGTGCCGCGGCGGCCCTGCGGCGACTTCATTGTGGGCCGCTGGCGGCAGGGTTCGTTGACGGCGGTCAATGCGCCGTCGCCGCAACGTGGCTGCGCGCACCTGGGAGATCCGCGGCCGAGGTTGACGCGGGGTGGCGCCCCGGGGATGATCCGCCGGCCATGGCGCTCGACCACCTTGCCTTTCTCACGCGGCGCGAGCTCCTGCGCACGGTGCTGATCTTCGGGGTGGCGATCGGCGCCTGCCTCTGGCTGTCGTTCCGGTGGCTGCAGCCCATACCGCCGCGGCGCATCGTGATCGCCACCGGCGTCGAGGGCGGGCTGTATGCGCACTTCGCGCAGCGCTACCGCACCATCCTCGCGCGCGACGGCGTCACCCTCGAGATCCGGCCGACCCGCGGCGCGGCGGAGAACATCGAGCTCCTGCAGGACCCCAATTCGGGCGTCGACCTCGCGTTCGTGCAGGGCGGCCTTGCGCAGATGCCCCAGGCGGAGCACCTCGCGATGGTCGCGGCGCTGTACTACGAGGCGCTGTGGATCTTCCACCGCGCGGACGCGGCGTTCACGCAGATGAACCAGCTGAAGGGCCTGCGCATCGCGGTGGGGCCGAAGGGCGGCGGCACGCAGGCGTTCGCCATGCCGCTGCTGCGCGTCAACGGGCTGCAGGATGGCGACGCCACCTTCATCGAGGCCGGCGGCGACGACGCGCTGGCGCTGGTCCGTGACGGGCGCGCGGACGTGGCGATGCTGGTCGGCGGCGGGGCGATGCACGCGGTCCAGGAGGCGCTGCACGACCCGGCGCTGAAGCTCATGAGCCTGTCGCGCACCGCCGCCTACGCGCGCCGCTTCCCCTACATCACCCGGCTCACGCTGCCTGCCGGCACCATCGACCTCGCACGCAACATCCCCGCGAGCGAGGTGGACCTGATCGGCACCAAGGCGATGCTGGTCGCCCGCGACACGCTGCATCCCGCGCTTACGACGCTGTTGCTGGAGGCGGTGCGCGACGAGCACGACGACCAGGGCTATTTCGAGGCGGCGGGGGAGTTCCCGAACGCCAACCAGGTCGACATCCCCGTGCTCCCGGATGCCGTCCGGCACCACCGCATCGGCCAGAATTTCCTCTACCGCGTGCTGCCGTTCTGGGTCGCCGCGTTCGTCGAGCGGACCGCGATCGTGATCGTGCCGCTGCTGGTCGTCCTCGTCCCGCTCATCAACTTCCTGCCCCAGATCGTGCGCTGGCGGGTGCGTTCCCGCGTGTACCGTTGGTACGGCGAACTGGCGCTCCTCGAGCGCGAGGTCGCCCGCCACGAAGGCGTGGTCCCGCTCGAGAACTGGGTCGCGCGGCTCGATCGCATCGAGCGGGCGGTGGCCGGCATCCGCATGCCGGCGAGCTTCGCGAGCGAGGCCTATACCCTCCGCGAGCACGTCGACCTCGTGCGCAACGCGATCGTCACCCGCGGCGCGCAGGCGCTGCGCCCGACTGCCGAGTCCGGGTCGACGGAGTCCCCGGCCGCCTGACGCTGCAGGGTGCCGGGCGGCGACTCGGCGCCCGGACCGTGGAGTCGCAACCAGCAGTTGCGTGATCATTCGTCACATTGCGCCTTGCGCAAGTCGTGGCTATCCTCGGGCGGTCAAGTTGCGCCCGCTGCCCGGCCCATGTCCCCGTCCGTCGCTCCCCCGGTCTCCATCGCGGACCCCTCGAGCCCTGCCGCGAGCTCATCCGGAACTGTAAAAAGTCTCTCCAAAGGACTGAAGGCAATAGAGTTATTGATCCGCAATCCGGACGTTGGCACCCTCGACCTCGCGCGGCACCTGCAGATCGACAAGGGCGCGGCCTCGAGGATCCTGAAGACGCTGGTGCTGGGGGGCTTCGCGGTGCAGGACGTCGGGCGGCGCTTCCGTGCGGGACCGCTCCTGCAGGCGCGTCCGGCCGCAACCGCGGCAGGTCCGTCGATCCGCGAGCGGGCGCGGCCGCTGCTCGTGCGCATCTTCGAGGCGACCGGGGAGACGGCCCAACTCGCGATCCGCGCCGACGACCAGGTGCTCTACCTCGACCGGATCGACACGCTGCACCCGCTGCGGGTCGACCGCCCCGTGGGGACGCTGGCGCCACTGCACTGCACCGCCCTCGGGATGGCGCTTCTGGCCTTCGGCGCCGCCCCTCCGCCGCAGGCGCTGGCGGGCTTCACCCGGCGCACGCCGGTCAGCCGGGAGGCGCTCGCGGAGGCGCTGTCCCGCGTCAATCGCAGGGGCTACGCGACGGAAGACGAGGAGTTCGCCCCCGGCATCCGGTGCGTCGCGGCGCCGGTGCGGGACGCGGAGGGGGTCGTGATCGCGGCCGTCGGGCTGGCCGCGCCGACCACGCGGCTCGGTCGGGAGCAACTGGACGAACTGGGCGCGTACGTGGCCGGGGTGGCGCGGGACTTCCCGGTCCGCTAGCGGCGCCCGGCACAACCGGGTTGCCGGTGGAGCAATGCGGCGCGGCGGCCGCCGGAGCTAGTCGCTGCCCGATGCCTCGCGCAGGTAAGCCAGGGCTTCGGCCACGCCCCCGCCGCGGTGCGGCACGTCGGCGAGCGCCAGGCCCATCTCGACGCCACACAGCGTTCCGCACAGCATGAGGTCGTTGAACCAGCCGAGGTGACCGATGCGGAACACGCGGCCCGCAACCTTGCCGAGGCCGGTGCCGAGCGAGAGGTCGTAGCGCTCGAGCACGGTCCGGCGAAACGCGTCGGCGTCGTGGCCCTCCGGCACCAGCACGGCGGTCAGCGAACTGCTGTACTCCTCCGGATGGCGGCAGAGGAGTTCGAGCCCCCAACCCCACACGGCGCGCCGGGTCGCTTCCGCGTGCCGGGTGTGGCGCGCGAAGACCCGGGGCAGGCCTTCCTCGCGCAGCATCGCGAGCGCCTCGTGCAGGCCGTAGAGCAGGTTGGTGGCGGGCGTGAAGGGGAAGTAGCCCTGCCGGTT